>CAVSSY010000001.1:0-21561 GCA_963730675.1 uncultured delta proteobacterium
AATTCCGCTTTCACAAGTTCTCGCCCCAGGTAGGCCGCATGATCCAGCTTGGGAGACAAGTTTCTTCTCGATCAATGTGGCACAGATGCTGGCTGAATCCTTGCCCTCGATCATGTTCCGGATAATACCGTCGTTGCTGGTAATGTTCCACCAGCAGGGGCTTTTCCTGGCCCTTCATCACCATGACGACAAAATAGCCCTTCGGATCGAGTTTCAGGCGCCGGGCAGGCGCGGCGGTCCGGATCTCGACCGAGTCAACCTTGAGGCCGGCCTCGTAAGGTCGGACTGGCCGGCGCCGGAACGCGGCAAGCTGTCTGGTCAGGTCGTCCACTTCTTTCCTGCCGATCAAATCAACAACCGTAATCTGCCGCCTGAACTGGGGGACCTCTCCGTCGGTGATGTTCTTCAAGACCGGCCTGGCCCCCCGGGCACCAATGATTCGCCTGGGCTTATCGATGCCGTTGCGCAACAGGTTAAGCAGCGCATTGCCGGGCAGATGACCTTCACATCCTCGCCCCAAATGGCCAAACGGCGGATGAAGGGATTCGCGATGAGGTTCTTGACGAGATGCTCCACACCCAGGTTTTCCGTGGTGATGCTGCCCATGATGGCAACCCCGGATCCCATCAAACCCGATGTCAGCCCATCGATATCCACGCCCCCCAATACGGCCACGGCAACCGCTTTTTTAGGGTTTAAGACAATATAATGCCCCGGTTGCACCGGCCAGTTGTCGGCAGCAAATTCATTCGGTTTGATTCGCTCGGTCCGCAAAGGCGCAACGGATGCATGCGCTTGCGCATCAAGGCCATCCCATATCGCGTTGAACGTGTTGTATGCCGGAACCGGCAGACAGGGTTTACACCCCAGTCAGCCATGCATCTTCAAAAGATCGGCATCTTTTGCCCAGTGCTCAAAATCATTTTCGATCGCAACCAAGCGATGATCGGATACGCCGTTTCGAAATGTCTTGATCTTTTCGAGGATGATTTTCAGCACGTCGGCATGCAAACATGAACATGTACGGCATTTCTCATGCTTTAAAATATCTTTAAACGCGGCGTGAATCTTCTGAAAGGCATCGATCTTGGTTTCAGTTACTATTGATGAGGCAGCATTCATGGAAGATCTCCCTATTCAAACGAACCCCCAACAGGCGGAATCCGTTCGCCCCGCCCCAACCAAGGGTAACAATAAAGCCGCCTACCTCAAGGGGGGCCGCTTTATTGTTGACCTGGATCTCTGCTGGCCGACCAATCTTGACCAGGCGCCCGCAGGTGTTTGATGGTCGGAATGCCCACGCCAAACCGCTTGGCCGGCGTTCCGGACCCCACCTTGCACGACGGGTATCGCGCCCGATCTGATCGACTTTATCCCTAAGTGAGGGGTTACCGCATTGCCCAACCAGAACAGAAGAAAGGGAGAACAGATGAAAATATTTCCTTGAAAGCCGATCCGCCGGTGTTGCGCGTCTTTCCATCCAAACCGCTGCTCAGCCCCCGGTGGACCACGGTCGGGGGCGGACCGGCGACCGGCAGCCACGCCGTGTTCATTGACCGGCGTCGGCCGGGGCACCGGTCCGGTAGTAGCGGATGAGGGCTTCCGTCGAACTGTCGTGGCTTGAAGCGGTTTCCAATCCGCCGATCTCCTTCACAATCCGCGTGGCCAGCACTTTGCCCAGTTCCACCCCCCACTGGTCGAAGGAATCGATCCCCCAGACAACGCCCTGGGTAAAAACGCTGTGCTCATAGAGCGCCACCAGCGCACCAAGGATTTCCGGGGTGAGCTTCTCGGCGAAAAGGGTTGTGGAGGGCCGGTTGCCTTCGAAGGTGCGGTGGGCTGCCAACCCGTCCGGGATGCCTTCGGCACGGACTTCTTCAGTTGTTTTGCCAAAGGCCAGGGCCTCGCCCTGGGCGATGACATTGGCAATCAGCAGATCGTGGTGATTGCCCAGCGGATTGAGCGATTGGCGGAAGGCGATAAAATCACAGGGGATGAGGTCGGTCCCCTGGTGAATGAGCTGGTAGAAGGAATGCTGCCCGTTGGTGCCCGGCTCGCCCCAGTAGACAGGGCCGGTGCTGTAGTCGACCCGGTGGCCGTCCAGCGTGACGTGCTTGCCGTTGCTCTCCATGGTCAATTGCTGCAGGTAAGCCGGGAAGCGATGCAGGTATTGGTCGTAGGGCAGCACGGCGATGGTCCGGGCGCCGAGAAAATTGGTGTTCCACACCGCCAAAAGCCCCATCAGGACCGGCAGGTTTTGATCCAGCGGGGCGGTGCGGAAATGCGCGTCCATGCCACGAAAGCCGGACAGCATGTCCTCGAACGCCTCCGGGCCCACGGCGATCATGGTGGACAGGCCAATGGCCGAATCCATGGAGTAGCGTCCGCCGACCCAATCCCAGAATCCGAACATATTGGCGGTGTCGATGCCGAATTGCGCCACCGCCTCCCGGTTGGTGGACACCGCGACGAAATGGCGGGCAACGGCCGCCTCGTCCCCCAGGTGTTCCAGCAGCCAGGCGCGGGCGGTGTGCGCATTGGTCATCGTCTCCAGGGTGGTGAAGGTCTTGGAGGAGACGATGAACAAGGTCTCGGCGGCCTCCAAGCCAGCGGTGGCCTCGGCGAAGTCGGTCCCGTCCACATTGGAGACGAAACGGAAGGTCATATCGCGGCGGGCATAGAACCGCAAGGCTTCGTAAGCCATGACCGGTCCCAGGTCCGAACCGCCGATACCGATATTGATGACATTCCTGATGGGCCGGCCGGTGTAGCCCTGCCAGGCGCCGCTGCGAACACGGCCGGCGAAACCCGCCATCTTGTCCAGAACGGCATGCACGTCGGGAACGACATCCCGGCCGTCCACGACAATGCGGGCATCCCGCCGGGCCCGCAGGGCGGTGTGCAGCACCGCCCGCTTTTCGGTGGCATTGATCTTCTCCCCCTCGAACATGGCCGCCCGCCGTTCCGGCAGGCTGCATTCTACGGCCAGATCCACAAGCAGCCTCAGGGTCTCTTCCGTGACGCGCTGCTTGGCATAATCCAGATAAAACCCCGCCGCCTCCACCGTAAAGCGCGCCGCTCGCCGGGGATCGTCCCGGAACAAATCCCGCAGGTGACGCGCCTGGATTTCCCGGCAGTGCGCCTGCAGCGCCTGCCAGGCCTTGGTACGCGTAAGCACGGGTCGTGTGGTCTCCATCGATGGTTCCTCCCCTTAAGCGTTGACGGAACGTCCTCGGGCCGCGAAGGATGCCGGCCGGTCGTTCCAGGAATTCACAACGGTCTTCTTCCCGCGCCCAATAAGGCACAGGTGAGGCTATTGTTCGACAACCCAAACGGTCACCCCCCGGGCCCGCTTGCTTATAGCGGCGCCCGGATCGCGACTCAACAACCGGGTCAGGGCATGATGGTGGTGGCGCCCCACCACCACTGCCGAATAGAGGCCCTCCTCCAACGCGTCCAATACCGCCCTTGTCACGCTGGGAAAGGGAACCGGCTTCATTTTGGCGTGGATGTGAACCGTGGCGACCCCCGCCTTCTGGAGAATATCGCGGGCCTGGTCAAAGACCTCTTGGGTGATGTCGGCTTCCATCTTTTCCAGCTTGGCGACCTGATCCCAATCGTACGCCAACCACGCGCCATCGCCATCACCGATGCCGGTGACCCAAACCATGGGCGCCAGGTAATGGATCAAGGTAACTTCCGTTTCGACCGGATCCGGCAGACATTCGGCCACATGGCGCACCAGGTCAAGACTGTCCTGATCGTCGTTCATCGCCACCAGCAAATGGTTGCCCAGATCGGCCGGACTTTGCAGCAAGGCCTGGGCCTGCCGGTAGACATGATCCACCGTAAGGCCATAGGCCTGCATCACCACCCCACCCGGGGCCGAGGCGCCGTAACGCTTGACGCCGATCGCACGGATACGGGGCCCCAGATAGGGCTGCCAGCCCAAGGGCAGGCCGGCTTCCACGGCCAACAGGGGCACCCCCGGCGGCAGCACCCGATTGCGGTAGCTGGCCGGTTGCTGCTGAAACAATTCGATGCTGGGCATGCTGACGACCCGCGCCTGCACCCCTTCGTCCGCCAGCTTCTGCTGCGCCGCCAGGGCCAGATGGACCTCCGAGCCCGTCGCGACCATGATCATATCGGGTTTGGCGCCGTTGGCGGCGGGCGTCAGGATGTAGCCGCCGGCGCGCACACCGGCCGCGACGTCATGCTCTCCGACCGGGGCCAGGACCGGCAGTTTCTGGCGCGTCAGGACCATGGCCACCGGTCCTGTCCGGTGCGCCGCGGCCCACCGCCAGGCGGCTACGGTTTCGTTGGCATCCGCCGGCCGGAGGACGGTCATCCCCGGGATGGAGCGCAGCCCCAAGAGCTGTTCCACCGGCTGGTGCGTGGGGCCATCCTCGCCCAGGGCAATGCTGTCGTGGGTAAAGACGTAGATCACCGGCAGGCCGTTCATGGCGGCCAGACGCATCGGCGGCCGCATATAATCGCTGAAGATCAAAAAGGTGGCGCCGTAGGGCCGCAGCCCGCCGTGCAGGGCCATGCCGTTGAGAATGGCACCCATGGCGTGTTCGCGGATGCCGAAATGCATGTTCCGGCCGGCGTGGTGCTCCGGCTCGAAATCGTCGACGGCCGTCATCAGGGTGTGGGTGCTGGGCGCCAGGTCGGCCGCGCCGCCCATCAGTTCGGGAAGATGCGCGGCAATGGCATTGATGGCCTTGCCGGAGGCCACCCGCGTGGCCACGTCACCCTGGTCGGCGGTGAATACGGGCAGGTTGGCATCCCAGCCCTCGGGCAGCGCCCCCTGGATGACCCGGCTGAACTCGGCGGCCAGAGGAGGATGGGCTTCGGCATAGGCCTGAAAGCGGGCGTTCCATTCCGCCTGCCGCTCTTTTCCGCGGTCCACCGCCCGGCGAAAATGGTCCCGGGCATCCGGGGGGATGAGAAACGGCGGTTCCGGGGGCCAGCCCAGGTTCTCTTTGGCCAGACGCACCTCTTCCTCCCCCAGGGGCTCGCCATGGGCCGCGGCCGTGTCCTGTTTGTGGGGACTGCCGTAACCGATATGTGTCCGCACCGCGATGAAGGAGGGACGGGCGGTCTCCTCCCGGGCCGTCCGGATGGCCGCCGCCACGGCAGCCATGTCATTGCCGTCGTCGACCTGCTGGACGTGCCATCCGTAGGCTGCGAAACGGGCCCTGCGATCCTCGGTAAAGGCCAGCGCCGTCCCGCCCTCGATGGAGATATGATTGTCATCGTAGAGAACGATCAGCTTGCCCAGGCCCAGATGACCGGCCAGGGAAGCCGCCTCGGAGGAGACCCCTTCCATCAGGTCGCCGTCGCTGGCCAGGGCATAGGTATGGTGGTCGACGATCGCGTGACCGGGGCGATTGAAGCGCGCGGCCAGGGCCGCTTCGGCAATCGCCATACCCACGGCATTGGACAGGCCCTGTCCCAGGGGACCGGTGGTGGCCTCGACGCCGGGCGTCAAACCGTGCTCCGGGTGCCCCGGGGTGCGGCTGTCCCATTGGCGGAAGCGTTGCAGTTCCTCCAGCGGCAGGTCGAAGCCGGTCAAATGCAGCAGGGCATACAGCAGGGCGGACCCGTGCCCCGCCGACAATACGAAACGATCCCGGTCCGGCCAGGCCGGGTCCCGGGGGTTGAACTGCAGGAAACGGTCCCACAGGGTGTAGGCCATTGCCGCCGCCCCCATCGGCAGACCGGGGTGCCCCGAGTTGGCCTGCTGAACCATATCGACGGCCAAAAAGCGGAGCGTATCCACACAAAGGCGATCCACGGATTCTGGTTGTTGTTCGTCCGGTGCATGCATTGGCATTTCCCTTCATTTCCGTTATGCGATCAACCTGCCCAAGGCAGGGTTATCGCTTGCATCCCTATTTGCCCCTCCGATGTAAAAGTCTCTTTTCGATGGGGTTTATTTTCCCCGACATGGCCATTTCCATTCGGTGAATTGAGGTCGATCGTAGCCTTCCCGGTAGGCATAGGCCACATTTTCGATAATGGCGTTTTTCATCATTTCCTTGACATGGGCCCCGGCCACCCGGAGCTTCGGCACCCGGTCGATGACGTCGATGACCAGGTTGAAACGGTCGATCTGGTTCTGGATGGCCAGTTCCATGGGGGTGTTGATATTGCCGTGTTCCTTGTAGCCGCGGACGTGCAGATGGCGCGCATTGGCCCGGCGGTAGGCCAGCTTGTGGATCAGGAAGGGATAACCATGGAAGTTGAAGATGATCGGCTTGTCAAGGGTGAACAAACTGTTGAAGTCCTCATCCGACAGCCCGTGGACGTGCTCGCTCTGGGGCACCAGCCGGAACAGGTCGACCACATTGATGAAACGCACCTTAAGGTCCGGGAAATGCTCCCGCAACAGGGCCGTGGCGGCCAGGGCCTCCATGGTGGGCACGTCCCCCGCCGCGGCCATGACGACGTCGGGCTCATGGCCCTGGTCGTTGCTGGCCCACTCCCAGATGCCGATGCCCTTGGTGCAGTGTTGGACGGCTTCTTCCATGGAAAGATATTGCAGGTGCCGCTGCTTGTCGGCGACGATGACATTGATGTAGTTGGTGCTGCGCAGGCAGTGATCGGCCGTTGAGAGCAGGCAGTTGGCGTCGGGGGGCAGGTAGATGCGGGTTACCCGCGGACTCTTGTTGGTGACGACATCCAGAAAGCCGGGGTCCTGGTGGCTGAAGCCGTTGTGATCCTGCCGCCACACGGTGGAGGTCACCAGGATATTCAGGGAGGAAATGGGAGCGCGCCAGGGAACGTCCAGGCATTTTTCCAGCCATTTGGCATGCTGGTTGAACATCGAATCGATCACATGGATGAAGGCCTCGTATGAGGCCAGAAAGCCATGTCGACCGCTCAAGAGATACCCTTCCAGCCAGCCCTCGAGCGTGTGCTCGCTGAGAATTTCCATCACCCGTCCGTCGGGAGAGAGTTCGCTGCCGTCGGCATCCTCCGGTTTGATTTCCGCCATCCAGGCCTTCTTGCTGGCTTCATAAACGGTATTGAGGCGGTTGGAGGCGGTTTCGTCCGGACAGAAGAAGCGGAAGGCGGTCGGGTTGCCGGTCATCACATCCCGCAGAAACAGGCCCAGCGGGCGTGTGTTTTCGACCCTCGTCTGGCCGGGCTGGGTAACTTCCACCGCATAGTCGCGGAAATCGGGCAAACGCAGGTCTTTGCGCACCAATCCGCCGTTGGTGATGGGGTTGGCGCTCATGCGCCGCTTGCCGGTGGGGGGCAGGTCTCTCAGGTCGGGGACAAGCCGGCCGCGGTCGTCAAACAGGTGTTCCGGTTTGTAGCTGCGCAGCCAATTATCCAACAACTCCAGGTGGGCGGGATTCGTGTGAACGTCAAAGGGAATCTGGTGGGCCCGCCAGAAGTCTTCCACCTTATGTCCGTCGACTTCCTTGGGACCGGTCCAGCCCTTGGGAGACCGCAGCACGATCATCGGCCACTTCGGTAGTCGACGAACCCCATTGGCGCGGGCTTCCTGCTGGATCGCCCGGATATCGGCCAGGACCGACTCCAGGGTTTGGGCCATCTGCTGGTGCATGGCCTCCGGATCGGAACCTTCCACAAAATAGGGCTTGTAGCCGTACCCCACGAAAAGACTTTCCAGCTGTTTGGGGTCGATACGCGCCAGAATGGTTGGATTGGCGATCTTGTAGCCGTTCAGGTGCAGGATGGGCAGCACCACGCCATCGCGCGCCGGATTGAGGAACTTGTTGGAATGCCAGGCCGCCGCCAGCGGTCCCGTCTCCGACTCACCGTCGCCCACCATGACGGCCACCATCAGGTCCGGATGGTCGAAAGCGGCCCCAAAGGCATGGGACAGACTGTAGCCCAGTTCACCACCTTCGTGGAGCGATCCCGGAGTCTCGGGCGTGCAGTGGCTGCCGATGCCGCCCGGAAAAGAGAATTGTTTAAAAAAGCTGCGCAGGCCTTCCTCATCGGCGCTCTTGTCGGGATAGACCTCACCATACGTTCCTTCCAGGTAGGCCTGGGAGAGTACCGCAGGTGCGCCATGCCCCGGGCCGGAGATAAAAAGCATGTTCAAATCATACTTCTTGATCAGCCGGTTCAGATGGACCCAGGTAAAGGTCTGCCCTCCGTCGGATCCCCAGTGCCCCAGCAAGCGCTTCTTGACGTGTTCCAGTTTCAGCGGCTCCCGGAGCAGCGGGTTGTCCTTCAGGTAAAGCATCCCGACGCATAGGTAGAGGCTGGCGCGCCAGTAGGCGTTCATTCGGCACAGTTCATCATGGCCCAATGGCGTCGGCACGCTCGGTTCGTTCGTCATTGTCACGCTCCCTTTATGATTTGTGTTTTTGTCAAGCGGCGGCCTGCCAAAAATCGCCGGACCGGCAGGGCGTTGAGCAATTCGCCGGTGCTAACGGCGGCGGTCGCATCCGTGGGGCATCGCGGACGTCTTGATGCGCTGCAAAAAGGTCTGATGCCGCGGATGGCTTAAGTTCAGGTGACAATAAACACTCAGCTTGGCCCAGTCCTCGATGAAGACCCAGATCAGGCAGTAGGCCCAGATCAGGCCGATGTTGGCCCAGGAAATGGGCGCCATCAACCCCAGTCCGAAAGCCACCAGCAGGGTGGCCAGCAGCTTGGTGATGATCGCGGACCACAACAACACCCCGGCCGGGAAGGGTCGGGTCAGGAAGAACCGCCGGGTGCGGGCGACGAACAGGGTCAGGTGCCCGGCGACCGCCAGCTTGAGGAAGATGAAGGTCTGAATCTGGCTGTCATCCAGTTTGAGCCACATCCGGGCGATCAGCAAAAGGCCGAAGGTCTCGAAGACCCCGATCAGGCCGAGTACGGTGGAGACGGTGAAGACGCGATGCATATCCCAGCGCACCGGTTCGGGGTCCAGCCAGGTGTTGTCGTAGGCGATGGCCATAATCGGTACATCGTTGAAGAAGGCCAGCAAAATGATCATGATGGCGGTGATGGGGTAGAAATCGAACACGATCATCGCCAGCACCACGAAAAACATGATCCGAATCGTTTCGGTGATGCGGTAGATGGCGTAGCTGTTCATCCGCTCGAAAATCCTGCGCGCTTCTTCCACCGCCCGTACAATGACCGACAGACCCGGCTCGGTGAGAACGAGGTCCGCGGCGGCCCGGGCGGCGTCCGTGGCCCCGCTGACCGCGATGCCGGTATTGGCCTGCTTGAGGGCCGGGGCATCGTTGACCCCGTCCCCGGTCATGCCGACGATGTGTCCCTCGGACTGCAAGGCCTTGACAATCTTATACTTGTGCTCCGGGAAGACCTGGGCGAAGCCGTCCGCCGTCTCGATGGCCGCGGCCTGGGCCAAGGCCGTCCCCCGGCCTGCCGTGTCCCCGAAAAAGACCTCGGCCGGCTGGATATCCTTGCCCAGGCCGAGCTGACCTGCAATTTCCGCTGCAATGGCCGTGTTGTCGCCGGTGACCATTTTGACGCTGACGCCATGCTCGCCGGCCTGCTTGATGGTCTCGGCCGAATCTTCCCGGGGGGGATCGAAAAGCGGCAGAATCCCCAGGAATTGCCAGGTGTCGCCGTCCTCGGAGCGGGCGACCCCCAGGGTACGGTAGCCCTTGGCCGCCAGGTCGTTGACCGCTTTTTCAGCCCGCGCCTTGTCTTCGGGCGTGAGGCGGCTCATTTCCATCACCACCTGGGGTGCGCCCTTGGTCACACGGAAGGAGCCGCCCTGCCCGTCTGCGATCCATGCCTCGGTGCGCTTGCCGATGGGATCGAAGGGGACAAACTTCTGCTGGTGGAAATCGGCCAGGTCCTGTCGGTCGGCAAGGCCGCCCAGCACCGCCAGGTCGATGGCATCCCGGTCCTCGGCTTTGGAGGCCAGCGCGGCGGCCAGAATGACCGCCTGGGGTTCCGGGGCGTTGAAGAGAACCACCTCACCCAGCCGCAATTTGTTCTGGGTCAGGGTGCCGGTCTTGTCCGAGCATAAAATGTCCATACCGGCCATCTCTTCGATGGACTCCAGACGGGTCACGATGGCCTTCAACCGGGCCAGGGACCGGGCACCGATCGCCATGGTCACCGAGAGCACCGCCGGCATGGCCACCGGTATGGCGGCCACCACCAGAATCAGGGTAAACTGGACCAGCGTGAGGATCGGGGCCCCGCGGAAAAGCTGCACCAGGAGCAGGATCGCGGCCAGCCCCAGGCTCAAATAGATCAGGTAGTCGCCGATATGCAGCACCGCTTTCTGGAAATGCGAAACGGATTGAGCCTCGGAGACCAGCTCGGCGGTCTTGCCGAAAAATGTCTCGGTCCCGGTGGCCGTTACCACGGCGACCATCTCGCCCTGCTTGGCCACCGAACCGGAATAGGCCACATCGCCGTTCTTCTTGTTGACCGGCAGGGACTCGCCGGTCAGGGCCGACTGGTCCACGCTCAGGTAATCGCCTTCAGCCAGCTTGACGTCGGCCGGGATGATGTCCCCCAGGCGCAGACGAATGATATCCCCCGGCACCAGATCGACGGCGTCGGCTTCACCCCATTGCCCCCCGCGCCGGACCCGGGCTTTCAGGGCGAGTTGTTTTTTAAGGGCTTCCACCGCATTGGCCGCCTGGTGCTCCTGCCAGAACCCCACCGCCGCGTTGAACAGCAGCAACACCAGGATAATCACCAGATCGGGCCAGTGCCTGACCAGGGCCGAGAGGATGGCGGCGATCTCGATCATCCACGGGATCGGCCCCCAGAAATAGGAGAGAAACTGCCCGATGGGGCTTACTTTCTTTTCCGCCAGAGCATTGGGGCCATACTGCTGCAGGCGCTGGCGGGCTTCCGCCGCGTCAAGCCCCTCCATCGAGCTCGCCAGCTTGGCCAGGGCCTCTTCCAGGCTGACGCTGGCCCAATCCGGTGCGTCCGCGCCGGACGGCGAATCGACCGTTTGTGACATCGCCATTGTCATTCTCCTTTTATCGCGTGTTCTCCATATTCATTCGCAATTCGTATCCCCGCCCGTGGGGGCGGCCTAACAGCATGATGAAGCCCGCCTTATAGCGTTTCCGTTTCAACACCGCTTCATCCCCTATCGTCCGATAAGCGTGTGCCAGCATCCCGGTCCCTCCGCCACCTCCGATCCTAAACCGGCACGACAGGATCGATCGCCATCATGACGCTCAAGACCGCGATGCAGACAAACGAAAAAACAAACAACCGTCTTGCCCAGCGACCGACATCAACCGCCTTGAAGCCCCACCAGGCCATACCCAGCCAGCCTGTTCCCAAAACCACGGCGACCCCCAGATAGCCGTAGCCGGTGTAGCCGCTGAAGGTCAGCAGCCATGTGGCCGCCACAAAAGCGGCGATATAACCGACAATATGCCGTTTGGCGGCCGGGACCCCCAAGCCGCACCGGCGCCACCGGGATTTGGGCGGCGGCATAATCCTCGAGGCGCAAAATCGCAAAGGCGTAACAATGGGGCATCTGCCACAAGACAAAAATAAGCAGCAGGATGCCGGCACCCAGATCAAAGCGGTTGGTGACCGCGCAATAACCTGCCAGAGGAGGAGCCGCCCCGGCCAGACTGCCGATCAAGGCCGCGTAGAGGGAGCGCCGCTTCAGGTAAAGGCTGTACACGAGCACATAGACCACCAACCCGGCGAGCACCAGGCTGACGCACAACGGGTTCGTGGCGGCCTCCAGCAGGGCGATTCCGGCGACGCCCAGAAACAGGGCATAGCCGACGGCGCTCGGCAGCGACAGCGTCCCCCGGGCGAGGGCACGACCGCAGGTGCGGGTCATCTTCCGATCGATTTTGCGGTCGATGCAGTTGTTCAGGACGCAACCGGCCGCCACCGTGAGGGCGATGCCGGTCAGGGTGGCCGACAAAAGCGCGGCGTCGATACGCCCCCGGGAGCCCAGGAAGAAACCGCCCGCGGCGGTAATCAGATTTCCCAGAACGATTCCCGGTTTGGCAACGCGCCCGTAGTTTCTCAGCGTTTCGGACATGGTCACATCATGCGGCTGTTCAGGGTAAACATGACCCAAAGCGTGCCGCCGACAAAAATGGTCATGATCAGCAAGGTGAACAGCAGGGCCATTAGGTTCCAGCGCTCCTCCGAGGAGCCGTCCAGATGCAGGAAGTAGTGGAGGTGGACCAGGATCTGCACGAGGCCTGCACCGCAGATTCCCAAGATGGCAACGCTCCGGGATACGGCGCCGCTCATGACCAGGGCAAAGGGGATCACCGTCAAAACGATGGAGAGGATGAACCCGGTGCCGTAACTCTTGAGGCTGCCCCGGCCGGCGCCGGTGACGCTGTCGCTATGTGCCTGCTTCATTTACAAGACCCCCATCAGGTAAACCAGGGAGAAGACCCCGATCCAGACGATATCCAAAAAGTGCCAGAACATGCTGAGACGCATCAGCCGCGAGCGGACCGGTGTCGTCAGGCCCTTGGCGAGCACCTGGCCCATCATGACCGCCATCCAGATCAGCCCGCTGGTCACATGGGCACCATGGGTCCCCACCAGGGTGAAGAAGGCCGACAGGAAACCGCTGCGCTGGGGTCCGTTGCCCGCCGCGATCATGCCGTGGAACTCATTGATCTCCATGGAGACGAAACCCAGACCCAGCAGGAAAGTGACGCCGAGCCACAGGAGCACCAGGCCCCGCTTGTCATCGTGCAGGGCCAGGACGGCCATGCCATAGGTGCCGCTGCTGAACAGCAGAAACAGGGTTTCGCCGAACAGATAAGGCAGATCGAACAGGTCCTTCCCCGTAGGACCGCCGGCATAGTTCTGTCCGATGACGCCGAAGGTCGCGAAAAGCGTCGCAAAGAGCACCAGGTCGCTCATGAGGTAGATCCAGAAACCGAAGGTCTGGAGTTCTACGGCATGGTGGTTTTCCGGGGCTTCAGCCGGAACGCCGTAGCGGAGGGCGTGATCAGTCATAAGGGTCGTCTCCGGTGCGGGTTAAGGCGTCGCTCCGCCGGCTGGCAGCGGCCGGAGCGCCGGTCGCGCCTGCCGATGACGCACTTCTTCCATGTGTTGCACCTCGCTGGCGGGGATGACGATTTCGGTATCGTCGTCGGCCGAACGGATGATGATGAGTAGAAGGATGCCTATAGCACTGGCCATGGTCAGCCACCAGATATGCCAGACCATGGCGAATCCGAATAGAAAGCCCAGGATGCCGATGATAAAGCCGTAGGGGCTGTTTTTCGGCATCGGAATGTCTTCAAAGCGATCCGGCAGCGTGTTGGACCGGCCGCTTTCCTTCATGTGCGTCAGGGCATCGATGTCCTCTACCCTGGGGAAGCACGGCGAAATTGTAGACGGCGGGGGGCGAGGCGGTGGTCCACTCCAGGGTGCGGCCGTCCCAGGGGTCGCCGGTCAGGTCCCGATTGGCGTGCCGGTTGCGGATGCTCACCACCAACTGGATGCCCTGCATGGCGATGCCCACCAGGATCAGGGCGGTACCGGCCGCCGCGATGATCAGATACGGTTGCCAGGCCGGGTTCCAATAGTGTTCCATGCGCCGCGGCATTCCCATGAACCCCAGAATGTACAGGGGCGCAAAGGCCAGGTAGAACCCGATGAACCAGCACCAGAAGGCGCGCTTGCCCCATGCTTCGTCCAGTCGAAACCCGATGGCTTTGGGAAACCAGTAGGCATAGCCCGCAAAATAGCCGAACACGGACCCCGGAATCAGCATGTTGTGAAAATGGGCGATGAGGAAGAGGCTGTTGTGGACCACATAGTCGGCCGGCGGCACCGCCATCAGCACACCGGTCATGCCGCCGATGACAAACGTCGTGAGGAACCCCAGAGTCCAGTACATGGGGGTGGTGAAGCGGATGCGGCCGCGGTACATCGTAAAGAGCCAGTCGTAGACCTTCACCCCGGTGGGGATGGCGATCATCATGGTCGTGATGCCGAAAAAGGTGTTCACGCCGGGACTGTTGCCCATGGTGAAAAAATGATGCAGCCAAACGGTAAAAGAGAGAATCGTGATCGCCGCCGTGGCATAGACCAGGGACTGGTAACCGAAGAGCCGCTTGCCCGAGAAGGTGGCCACCACCTCCGAGAAAATCCCGAAGGCGGGCAGGATCACGATGTAGACCTCGGGGTGGCCCCAGATCCAGAAGAGGTTGTTCCACATCATCATGTTGCCCCCCAGGGCGTTGGTGAAAAAATGCATCCCGAGGTAGCGGTCCATGGCCAGGAGAGAAAAGGCCACGGTCAAGGGGGGAAAGCCAGGATCATGAGCACATTGGTGGTCAGGGCGGTCCAGACGAACAGCGGCATGCGCATCAGGGTCATTCCGGGCGCGCGCAGCTTCAGAATCGTGACGAGGAAATTGATGCCGGTCAGGGTGGAACCGATGCCGGCGACCTGGAAGGCCCACATCCAGTAGTCAACCCCGGTGCCCGGATTGTATTGGGTTTCGAAAAGGGGGGCGATGCCGGACCAGCCGGTCCTTGAAAATTCACCCACCCCCAGGGACACCATCACCAGCAGTGCACCGGCCACGCTAAGCCAGAGGCTGACGGCGTTCAAGAACGGAAAGGCCACGTCGCGGGCCCCGATTTGCTGCGGCACGATGATGTTCATCAGGCCGGTCAGAAAGGGCATGGCCATGAAAACGATCATGATCGTGCCGTGGGCCCCGAAGATCTGATCAAAATGGTGGGGCGGCAGGTAACCCTGCGACGCACCCACCGCCAGAGCCTGCTGGGACCGCATCAGGATGGCATCGGAAAAGCCCCTGAGGAGCATGATCATCGCCAGGATGATGTACATGATCCCGATTTTCTTGTGGTCGAGACTGGTCAGCCACTCGCGCCAGAGATAGGGCCATTGCCGGTAGTAGGTAATCAGGCCCAGAATCACCAGGGCCAGCAGCAACGCACCGCCCACCGCGCCCATAATGATCGGCTGGTCATAGGGGATGGCCGCAAGGGTTAACTTTCCGAACATCTCAGCCTTCCTTCCGATTCGCAGGGGACGGGGGATCGGTCTCGGCCGCCTGGCGCATCGGGCCGGGCGGGTTGCCCATCGCCCCCGGCCGGCCCGGGTCGGCCTGCGGTCCCATCCACCCTCTGTAGGTGCTCACCACCCGCTTGAACAGATCCGGCTCGACCGAGGAGAAAAAGGTGACCGGGCTGCCGGTGGTGGGTTTCCTGAGTTGCGCGAAACGGTCCTGCATCCAGAATGTCGGGCGACTGCCGGACCTTTTTCATCCAGGCCTGGAACTCCCCGGATGTGGTGGCGATGGCCTTGAAATGCATGTCCGCGTAGCCGCGGCCGCTGAATTCCTGATTGTGCCCGGTATAAACCCCCGGTTCGCCGGCCATGAGATTCAGGCGGGTTTGCATCCCCGCCATGGCGTACATCTGGCTGCCCAGCCGGGGAATGAAAAAAGACGTCATCACCGAGTCCGAGGTGAGCCTGAAGCTCAGCGGCACGTTGGCGGGAAAAACGAGTTGGTTGACGACGGCGATGCCCTGTTCGGGATAGATGAAGAGCCACTTCCAGTCCAGGGACACCACTTCGATGGTGAGGGGCTCGCGCGCCGATGCGATCGGCTTGTAGGGGTCCAGACGGAATGTGCCGGTCCAGGTGAAATAGGCGAGGACGATGACGATAGCGACGGGGACCAGCCAGATGGCCCCATCGATTCCGGCGGAATAACTCCATTTCGGCGCGTAGGCGGCCCTGGTGTTGGAGGCCCGGTATTTCCGTGTAAACCAAAATACCAAGATGAAAACGGGCACAACGACGATCAGCATAAGCCCGAAGGTGATGATGATGAGCTGGCGCTGGGCATCGCCGATGGGCCCCTTCGGATCGAGCAGGGGCATGTGGCGGCAGCCGGCCATAAAGGCGGTCGCACAAAGGGCCCCGAGTCCGTTCCGGATGCGCTGCAACTTATTCTTCACCTAATTTCTCCGTTGCGAGGGGTCGTTGATCATGACAGGCCGGCCGTAGCGGGTGGGTCCCTGTCTGCGTGCCCCTGTTATATCCAAAATGGACGGAATCTTGATAATGGGGTCTTGAATTACTTTTGCCCCTTTTAACCGTGTATATTGGATTGACCGCCGATAGCCGGCAGCGCCTATTCGCAGAATAGGGCTTGAGATATGGGCGGCACCGCACTGCCGTGACGACCCCGGATCCCTTGGCTAAAAAGAGCTCCGCCCTAACGGACAACCATTTTGAAAGGCGTCGCCCATGGCAATACGCCACGGCCCGGTCCGCGCTATTGTTGGCCTGCTTCTGATGTGGAGTGTTGTGGGAATCTGAAGTCCCGCCGCGGCCGGAAACGGGCTGCCGCAGTGTTTTGATATAGAGGTCTTCCCGGCCGTCCACGAACAGGTGCCCGTGCCGGGCCTCGGAGCGGGCCTCCTGGGCCGAATAGGTGATGTCGTGGGAAACTTTGGGGCCGCCCGCCATACAGGCGGCCAGCATCCGCATCGCAGCCAATGCGATCATGCGCCGTCCCATGCGTTGACGGCCGGCAATTCGTCCTCTCAGAGCAGCGGCGCCAGTTCTTCCGCCTTGGGAAAAAGGCCGAAGAGCCCCCCGGTGTGCAGGAAGACAATGCGTTCGCCAAAGACCTGCGGATTCTTTTTCAGTTGATCCACCAGGCCGAAGAAGGCCTTGCCGGTGTAGACCGGATCCAGCACGAGGCCTTCCCGGCGGCAGACGTGGGTGATCAGCTTCAGCTCTTCGGGGCGCGACAGGGCGTAGCCGGCGCCCACGTAGCCGTCCACGATCTCCAGATCCCGGGCGGCATCGAACGCCACTCCAAGGCCGTAGCGGGCAATGGCCTCCCGGCAGATGGCGCCGGAGACCCGGATAAAATAGTCCCGGTCGTCGCAGACATTGACGCTCACCACCCGCACGTCCAGGCCGAGAACAAGCTTGCCCAGTACGAGACCGGCGCCGGTGCCCCCCGAACCGGTGGCGTGGACCACGGTGGTGGGTTGCGGTTCGGCTTCGTCCAGACGGGCGATGTCGGCGGCCAACTCCGCCATGGCGCGCATGTAGCCCCAGGCGCCCAGCGCATCCGAGGCCCCCTCGGGGATGATGAAAGGCCGGCGGCCGGCCTTCTTCAAGTCTTCGGCTTCCCGGGCAAAGACGTCTTCCCGGTTGCGGTATTCCTCCGGCGACACCCATACGATGCGGGCCCCGGCCATCCGGTCGAGAAGGCTGTTGGCCGCCAGGGGCGGCGGGGCCCCGGGGTCGGCCGTACGCAGCAGGAGGGTGCAGTCCAGCCCCAGGCGGGCGGCCGCCAGGGCCGTGGCCCGGCAGTGGTTGGACTGGACGCCGCCGCAGGTCAGCACCGTGTCGGCCCCCTGGGCACGGGCTTCGGCCAGCACGTATTCCAGCTTGCGGATCTTGTTGCCGCTGAGTTCCGCGCCGGTGTAGTCGTCGCGCTTGACCCACAGCCCCACCCCCAGCTCCCGCCCGATCCGTTCCATGGGCTGCAGCGGGGTGGGCAGATGGGCCAGCGCCAGACGCGGCGGGGCCAGGGCATCGATACGTTCGATATAGGAAGTGGTCGGTTGGGCGGTCATCGTCGTTCGTCTCCTTTAAAACATTTTCCGAAATGGTTTTTCGATTTTTGGTTTTCAGCTTTCCCATTGTTCCGCACCGAGCATCGGCGGGGCGGACGGATTAAAGCGCGCGGACTGCCTGAGTCCCGCCGTAGCTTTAGCGAAGGCGGGGCGCGTTTCCGCGTGCGCCGGCCGCCGCGACGACGCGCAGGATTAAGCGGAACACGGGCTGTCTTCTTTTGGTTACTTTTCTGCCACGTGGAAGAAAAGTAACATCCGGATAAAACCTGATCAGTAAGGCCTCTCCACATCCTCCACCAGAGGTGGCGGGTTTAGATCAAAACGCAAACCCCTTCGTGTTCTTCGTGACCTTCGTGGTGATAGCTTACGCCTTTGATCACTCTGGTGCGGTGGCCGACCGCATGCTTCAATCCCTGTAAAAACGCGGCAGGTCCGGGTTAAGCCGGGCCAGCAGGTTGTAGACCGAGCGCCCGGCCAGGCCGGCGATCTCCTGCAGGTCGATAAAGGCTTCGCCCTGGCGGCCGTAGAGCACGATCTCGTCGCCGGGCCGGACTTCTCCGCCCGTACTGCGCACGAAGATGTGATTGGCGCTGACCGCGGCCACCAGCGGGTGGCGACGGCCGCCGATGAGGCATGGGGCCCGGTCGGCGAGCTGCACCGGATAGCCGTCGCTGTAGCCGATGGCACCGGTGATAAAGGTCTCGTCGGCCGGCGCGTGGTAGGCCCGGTGGTACCCCACCGGATCGCCGGCCTTGAGGTGCTTGACCAGGGCCACCCGGGCCTTGAGGGTCAGGGCCGGCTCCAGGGCGATGCGACGGCGCTGGTGTTCGTCCGCTGACGGGTAGTGTCCCAGGATCATGATGCCGGGCCGTACCAGGTCCAACGATAGATCCGACGCGTCCAGAACGGCGGCGCTGGAAGCGGCATGGCGCAGGCCAACATCGATGCCGTCCGCGGCCGCTGTGTCCAGGGCGGCCGTAAAGCGCTGCAGTTGGACCTCATCGAATTCCGGATCTTCGCTAAGGGCGGTGAAAACGCCTGCGATGCGAACGTTCTTCAAGCGGGAAACGGTGGCGATGAATGCGGCGGCTCGGTCATAGGACACACCGGTGCGGCCCAGACCGGTGTCGATCTCGATGTGCACGGAGGCCGTACGGCCCTGGACGGCCGCGGCCCGGTCCAGCAGGGTGACGGCCTCCGAATAGACCGATTGGACGATGTCCTTGGAAACAATGTCTTCGGCTTCGGACAGGGTAAAGGGTCCCAGGTTCAGAACCGGAAGGGTGAGCCCGGCCTCCCGCAGGGATCGGGCCTCGCGCACATTGCCGACGCACAGTCCGTAAACGCCTTCCGTGCACGCCAGCCGGCGCGCCACCGCTACGATTCCATGTCCGTAGGCATTGGCCTTGATCACCGGCATCAGGGGCCGGCCGCACCAACGGTGAATCCGTTCGGCATTGCGCGCGATGGCGGCCAGATCCACTTCGATCCAGGGACCGGACACGTCTTCGGCCGCGGCCAAAAGTGCTTTCGAATTGTCCTCGGATCGGGGCATGCGTCTCCCGCGAAGAACCGCCGCAAAGGGCATTTCAGTGGCTGAGGATCTTGCTCAGGAACAACAGGGTGCGCTCGTTTTGGGCGTTGGTGAAAAATGCGTCGGGCGGGGCCGTTTCGACGATCTGGCCCATGTCCATGAAGATCACCTTGTGACCTACTTCCCGGGCAAAGCCCATCTCGTGGGTCACCACGACCATGGTCATGCCGTCCTTGGCCAGCTGGATCATGACCTCCAAAACCTCGTTGATCATCTCCGGGTCCAGGGCGGAGGTGGGCTCGTCGAAGAGCATGATTTGGGGCTGCATGGCCAGGCCCCGGGCAATGGCCACCCGCTGCTGCTGGCCGCCCGAAAGCTGGGCCGGGTAGGCATCGGCCTTCTCGTGGATACCCACCTTGGCCAACAGGTCCAGACCGAGTTCCCGGGCCTGGGTCGATGGGGTCTTACGCACCTTCATGGGCGCCAGGGTCACGTTTTCCAGGGCCGTCATGTGCGGGTAGAGGTTGAACTGCTGGAAGACGAAACCCACCTCGGTCCTTAGGCGGATAAGATCCGTGGCGCGATCGTGCACCGCGAGGTCGTCCACGAAAATTTCGCCGGACTGGATCGTCTCCAGGCGGTTGATGCAGCGAATCAGAGTGCTCTTGCCCGAGCCACTGGGGCCGCAGACCACGGCCACCTCGCTGGGGGCGATGTTGAGGTCGATATCCTGCAGCACGTGCAGGTCGCCGAAGTACTTGTTCACCTTGTTGAAGCGAATCATGCGCGCTCGTTCTCCGCTTATTGTCACGCTGCATTTCGGCCTTTGGCGCCGTTTATCCATGGCCTGTTAGAGCGTGTTGTCCTCCACCGTCAGCCGGCCTTCCAGCCGGTTGGAAAACCAGACCAGGGGGTAGCAGATCGAAAAGTACAGCAGGCCCACCAGGCCGAATACCAGGATACCGTTGGGAATACGCTGCACGGTAAGCCAGCCCACGCGGGTGACGTCGGTCAGCCCGATCACCGAGACCACGGCCGTGTCCTTGATCAGCAGCACGTACTGCCCCACCAGGGGCGGCAGGATCGGCCGCAGGGCCTGGGGCACCACCACATAGCGCATCTGCTGGACCCAGTTCAGCCCGCTGGCCGCCGCGGCCTCGCGCTGTCCATTGGGCACGCCCTGGACGGCGCCGCAGACGATTTCGCAGATGTAGGCCGTGCCGTAGATCGAAAGGCTCAGCACCGCCGAACTGAAGGCTTCCAACTGGATGCCCCACTCGGGCAGGATGAAGAACACGATGAATATCTGCACCAGGAACGGGGTGCCGCGGATCAGGTCCACATAGCCGGCCAGGACAAAGTTCAGGGCGCGAACCCGGCCCGCACGGGCGATGCCGAGCACGAAGCCGCAGACCGTGCCGATGGCCAGGCTCAGGCCCGCCACCTGGACCGTCACCCAGAGGCCCTTGAAGAAAAAGGGCAGTGAATCGAGTAGATTTTGGAAATAAAAGCCCCACATGGCTCACACCCCTCCCGCCGGACGGAAAATCAGCCGCTTCTGCCATTGACCGGAAGCGTATTTCAGCACGAAGTAGATCAGGAGATAGAAGACGGCCGTGGTGAAAAAACCCTCGGCCGGCATGAAGCGCTCCGAAGCCATCAATTGTCCGGCCCGGGTCAGTTCGAACACCGAGATGAGGGCCAGCAGGGCGCTGTCCTTGACCAGGACGATCATCTGGCCCAGCAGGGCCGGGATGGTGACGCCGATGGCCTGGGGCAGGATGATATAGCGCAGGCGCTGGTAGAGGTTCAGCCCGGTGGCGGCCGCGGCCTCGGTTTGCCCCCTGGGAATCGACATCACCCCGGCGCGGATGATTTCGGCCACATAAGCCCCGCTGTTGAGCGAGAGGGCTACGATCCCGGTCTGGGTCTCGGTAAACCGCAGCCCCAGCCCCGGCAGGCCGAAATAGAAGAAATAGAGTTGCGCCAGGAGCGGGGTCGAACGGATGACTTCGATGAAGGCCACCGCCGGCAGGGCGAGCAGGCGCCGGCCCGAAAGGCGCATCACACAGGCCAGAACGCCCACCAGCATAGCCCCCACCAGGGCCACCAGGGAAATCCAGGCCGTGGCGCCCAGCCCGTGGAGAAACTGGGGCATGGTGGCCCAGATGACGCGGAAATTGAAGGTTTCCAGCATGCGGCCGCACCTTTAGCCTATTTTTGGTCTAAACCTTCCATTTCTGGTGGAGGACCCGGAGAAGTTCTACCGATCCTGGGTGCCTTTGTATCAATTGGTTTCTTCATTTTTTTCTCGTGAAAGAAAACGGAAGCAATCACGCCTCGGCGTGACAGGCTTCAAACGCCCGTGTCCCGCTTCTTCCTGCGCGTCCCGTCTGCAGTCGAACGCGCCGAAACGCGCCCCGCCTTCGCCAGGGCTACGGCGGACTCAAACCC
>CAVSSY010000002.1:0-331951 GCA_963730675.1 uncultured delta proteobacterium
ACCTGGAACCGGCCGCCTGGGCCAAGCTCCAGCGGGGCAACCTGGCTGATTATTTTTCCTTTGGCGGTTTTGGCTCCGACAGTCCTGACCGCTCCGTCCTCGTACGGATGGCTATCGAACGTGGGCGCGCGCTTGCGGGCATCGACGCAGCGGCAATATTTGTGGTGGGGGATGCGCCCGGCGATATCCTGGCCGGTCGCGACAACCAGGCCCGGACCGTAGCCGTGGGCACCGGCCTGACCGGCCTGGATGCCCTGCGTCCGCTGCAGCCCGATTATCTACTGCCCGATTTGCATGATATCGACCGGTTCAAAAGCCTTATGGGCCTGGCCGGATAATGAGGAGACCCGCCATGGCGGCCACGGCAGGCGTACCCGGCAAGGAATTTTTCATTTCCATCGAAGTCGTGCCGCCGGCCGGAGCAGACCCCGCCCCTCTGCTGGAGTCCCTGTCTTCCCTGGCCGACCTCCCACTGAACGCCTTCAGCGTGGCCACCAACCCCGTGGCCCAACCCCGCATGAGCGCCATGGCATTGTGCCATCTGATCCAGCAGCGCACCGGACGGGCCGCCATCCTGCACTGCACCACCCGGGACCACAACCGCCTGAGCCTGCAGGGCCTCCTGTGGGGCGCCCGGGCCCTGGGCATCGAGACAGTGCTGGTGACCACCGGGGATTTCGTGGCCCTGCAGGACCGCGCCAGCACCTCTGATGTGCGGGATATCGACCTTTTCGGCCTGCTGACCATGGCGCGGGAGAGCGGCTTGCGGATTGGGGTGGTGCTCGACCCCTGCCCCGAATCAGACGGTCTGGCCCGCGCCGCGAAGCGGCTGGCCCGCAAGGCCGATGCCGGCGCCCACTTCGTGGTCACCCAGCCGGTCTACGATGCCCCCCTGGCCGACGCCCTGGTCGAAGCAACCCGCCGCATCGACATCCCGCTCATCATGGGCATCCTGCCCCTGCGCACCCCGCGCCATGCCGATTTCCTGCACAGCAAGGTGGCCGGTATTACGGTGCCCCGGCCCCTGCGGGAGCGCATGCACCGGGCGCAAGACCCCATCGCCGAAGGCATTGCCATCGCCCGGGAGAACCTGACCCTGGCACGGGAGCGGTTTGCCGGCGCCTGCATCATGCCGCCGTTCGATCACTATGAAATCCTGCCTGCCATCCTGTGACGGTTTCGTGAATCGCTCAATCCAGCGAAGGCGAACGAGTATCGGCATTGTGCTGCCTTCCTCGTCAATGCGGCGTACCTGGTGTAGGCCTCCTTCCTCGGAACTTGCACGCCTTGATCTTGAGCGATTCACGAAACCATCTATGTGGCCATAAGGAGAGAAAACCATGCCCCACATCATTGTCAAGTGGTACCCCGGGCGGACCCGGGCCCAGAAGGAGGCTCTGGCCGCGGCCATCACCCGCGAGGTCGTGGCCATTGCAGGCTGCGCCGAACGCTCGGTATCGGTGGCCATCGAAGACATTCCGGAAAACGACTGGGCGGAAACCGTCTACCGGCCGGACATTATCCGGAAGGAGGAGACTCTCGTGCGCAAACCCGGCTATAATCCTTTTGAAAAAGCCGCCTGATCAGATCCGAGAATGCCGAGGGGAAAGAACGCCTTTTTGACTTTGTTTCGATTCCCTTTGTCAGGGCGCCTTCTTTTGGTTACTTTTCTTCCGCCCGGAAGAAAAGCACCTCTTCTGGAGAAAACAAATGCAACTGCCCCCCTTCGAACTGGAGCGCTACTTCGCCCGCCACGAATTCTCCGCCCGCCATCTCCTGTCCAGCTCGGACTGCGAGGCGCTATCCCTGAAAGATCTCCTCGCCATGGCGGACGACGCGAGCCGCAGCCTGTGGGAAGGCCTTAAGCTCGGCTACACCGAGAGTACCGGCCATCCACGGCTGCGGGAGGTTATCGTGGAAGAATACAATGCCATAGGTCCAGAAAATATCCTTGTGGTGACCCCCGAGGAGGGGATCTTTCTCGCCCTGCAGACCCTGCTAAAACCGGGAGACCACGTGATCTGCACCTTCCCGGGCTACCAGTCCCTCTACGCGATTCCCCGGGCCATGGGCTGCCGGGTCGCCCTCTGGGAACCCGAGGAAACCGACACCTGGCGCTTCGACCTGGATCGGCTGATCGATCTGCTCCGGCCCGACACCCGTCTGGTGGTAGTCAACTTCCCCCACAATCCCACCGGCGCCCTGCTGCCGCCGGAAACATTCCGCGACCTGATCGATCTTCTGGGGCGGCGGGGAATTCCGCTGTTCAGCGATGAGATGTATCGCCATCTCGAATTCGCCGCCGGCGCCACCTTACCGGCGGCCTGTGAGATCTACGACCGGGCCGTGAGCCTCTCCGGGCTGTCCAAGGCCTACGGTCTGCCGGGCCTGCGCATCGGATGGCTGGCGTCCCGCAACCGGGACGTTCTGGCACAGGCCGCCCGTCTGAAGGACTACACCACCATCTGCGCCAGCGCGCCCAGTGAGATTCTGGCCATCATGGCCTTGGCCCGCCGGGAGACCATTTTAAACCGTCAGCGCGAACGCCTCCGCACCAACCTCGAAATCCTGGAAGCCTTCATGACCGACCATGCCGAAATCTTCGGGTGGCGCAAGCCCTCCGGGGGCTCCATCTGCTTCCCGGCTTTCCTGCGGCCCGAAGGCGCGACGGCCTTTTGTCAGCGGCTGGTGCGCGAAGCGGGCATCATGCTTCTGCCGGCCGCCCCGTTCCAATACGGGGACCGGCATGTGCGCATCGGTTTCGGGCGGGACAACCTGCCGGCGGTCCTTCAGCGCCTGGGCGACTTCCTGGTGCGTCTTCGCTGAACGGCCCGGAACACGCCCCTTCCGGGATCGAATGCGCAAGGAACCCGCGTGGACAAAAGGCGGAAGCACCGGTCCCCAAAGCACATGTGACACGTGCCGATAATTGGAACCGCACACGGTATGAACCTCTTAAAATGAAAAGGAGCGCGACTCACTATGCCATCATCTTCCACCGGACTGCCGGAGAACATTGCCGGACTGCTTTGCTACCTGCTGGGCTGGATCAGCGGCCTGGTCTTCTACCTCATCGAGAAGCAAAGCGATTTCGTGAAGTATCATGCCACCCAATCCATCATTGTCTTCGGGATCCTGACCCTGGCCAGCATTGCCTCCGGGGCCGTCCCCTTCATCGGGGTCCTGCTGGCGCCGCTGCTCTCCCTGCTGGCCTTCGCCCTCTGGATCATCCTCATGATCAGGGCCTTTCAGCATCAGCGCACCAAATTACCCTGGGCCGGGGACCTGGCCGAAAAATATGCCCGCAAAAACTTGTTTTGAGATGCTTCATCCCTGTCCACATCTCGCATAGGAGGTTCCATGATCTACCGTTTTGACGGCCGACAGCCCGTGATCGGCCAGGACAGTTACGTGAGCGAAACCGCAACCCTGATCGGCGACATCGTCATCGGATCGAACTGCTACATCGGCCACGGGACGATCATCCGCGGCGACTACGGGCGGATCGAAATCGGCAGCGGCACGGCTGTGGAAGAGGGCGTGATCGTCCACTGCCCGCCGGGCGACGTGCAGCGCATCGGCGAACGGGTCACCCTCGGCCATGGGGCCATCTTGCACGGACGAATCATCGGCGACCTGGCGGTCATCGGCATGGGGGCCATTCTCAGCATCTGGTCCGAGGTCGGCGAACGCGCCATCGTGGCCGAAGGCAGCGTGGTGAAAGCCAACCAAAGCGTACCGGCCGCCAAGGTGGCCGCCGGCAACCCGGCCCGGATCGTACGGGATGTCACCGAAAAGGACATGGAGCTCTGGGCCTTCGGCAAACAGGTGTATGTGGACCTGGCGGCCAAATACCTCGCCCAGGGGATGACGCCGGTCGGGTGAGAGAAAATTCCGCGGCAGCAGCGGCGCGGCACGGGCGACAGCATTGTGTTGCCTTGATATTTATAGTATTATCATGGGCATGCTCTATCAGATCCGGTACCGCGCCGGCAGCGGTATCGCGGTGCGCATTGTGCCAATCCAACCGCAAAAACGGGTGAATGCCATGCAAACGCAAAATCTGAGAATGATTCGAGGTCAGGGGGTCTGGCGCGTGGTGGGGCTGATGATGATGCTCAGCACCCTCATGCTCACAAGCGTCACCGCGCTGGCCGTCGAAAACTGGTTTGAAATGGGACTGGCGGACCTCAAGGAACAGCATTACCAGGCCGCCGTGGACAAGTTCACCAAAGCGATCGAGGCCGTCCCCGATGATTTCGAAGCCTTCAACAACCGCGGTTTCGCCCGCATTTACACGGGAGACTATGAAGGGGCCATCGATGACTGCACCCGGTCCCTCGCCATCACCCCCGGTTCGGCCAAAGCGTACAACAATCGGGGATTTGCCCGCCTGTTCACCGGTGAATTCGATGCCGCCATCGCCGATTTCAACCAGGCCCTGGCCATCAATCCCCGCTACGTGGATGCCTACAGCAACCGCTGTCTGGCCTGGACCCGCAAAGCGGTCTATACCGAAGCGATTGCCGACTGCACCGAGGCCCTGCACCTCAACCCCCGCTCGGCCAAGGCGCTTTACAACCGGGGCTACGCCCTGGATCGCCAGGGAAATCCGGGCGGTGCCATGCGGGATTATATCCAGGCCCTGAAGATCAATCCGGACTACACCGAGGTGTACAACAACTTGGCCTGGATCATGGCCACCTCCCCCGACGCCCGCCTGCGGGATGGGCGCCGCGCCGTGGCCTATGCCGAAAAGACCGTCGGCAATACCCCCGACATCAATTTTCTGGATACCCTGGCGGCGGCCTATGCGGAAAATGGACGTTTCGATGAGGCGGTCGCCATCGAAAACCGGATCCTATCGCTGCTGGCTTCGGCCCGCCAGACCGACGCCATGGCCCTGCATGTCCAGCGGTTGAGCATCTACGAAGAAAAGCGCCCCTATCGGGAACCCATCCAAATCCAGCCCGTAAGCGCGATTACCGATCTTCAGGACGAACTGGCAGCGCTGGACGCACTGGTTTTGGAAACCGCTGCAACGCCGGCCGTCTACACCGCAGAGGAAGCGGACGGGTTGCCCGCCGCCGCGTCTGCCGATGGAGGAGAAGAGCCCCGCCCCATGCTGCTGGCCCAGGCGAAAGCGGAACCTCCGGTGACGGTTCCCGAAGCGGAAAGCCAATCCGTCCAAACCGCGCCCGGCCTGCCGGTGGAAATCACCCTCAACGCGGAGACGGCCGGGATACCGCTCACCTTCGAGATCGAAACCGTGCCGTATCAGGGCAGCCTCCAGGGTACCCTGCCGCATCTGCTGTATACGCCCCGTCCCGGTTTTACAGGGCGGGACCGCTTCACCTTCCGGGCCCGCAACGCGGTAGGGTCTTCGAACCTGGCTACCGTGACCATCACGGTGGCCGAGCCGACCCCGCCGGCGGAAGAGGCCATCGCACCCGAGACACCTGCTGACGCGTCCCCCCCGGAGGACGTTCCGCCGCCGCCCGAACCCGCGCCGATCGAAGAGACCCCCCTGAACGCACCGGAGACGGAAGCGCCTGTTGCCGCTCCGGTGACGAAAGAAGAAGCCCCCGCAGCGGCTGCGCCGGCGGCGTCATCCCCCCAGAGCGATCAGGGCGTTGCCGCGGCACCGCCGTCAGCACCGGCCACGGAACCCGCACCGACACCCACGCCGACACCCACGCCGACACTCGCGCCGACACTCGCGCCGGAAGCTGCAGCCGAACCTGCCCCGGAGCCTATGCCGACCGCGACACCTGTGCCCCAGGACCTTTACACCATCCAGGTGCGCTCCGTGAAAGAGGCCGCCGGCGCAGAGGCCGCCGTGGCCAAGCTTCGCGCCGCGGGCTATGCCGCCTTCAGCTACGCCATGGAAGTGCCGGAGAAGGGGGTATGGCACAGGATCTTCATCAACACCTACCCCACCCCGGAAGCCGCCAAAGCCGCCCTGGATGGACTTGATAAGAAACGCTTCAAGGGCGCTTTTGTCCGGCGCGTGCCGAGCGGCGCCACCGTGCCGGCCATGGCTCCTGATCCCAAGCCGGCCCTGCCGGCGGAAGCCCCGGCACCGACGCGCCCCACAGCGGCTCCGAATCCCGCACCGGGCGTACCGGCGAACACCCCCGCATCCGAGCCGCCTATGCCGACCAAAGCACCCGCGCCGGTGATGCCGGCTGCACCCGATGCGGCTCCCCAAGCCCCCGCCGCGGCTCCGCTAAGCGAACGCGAAGAGGGCGGCGGCTCCGGGCCGCCGGCCATTGCCGTGGCCGCACCCCGCTTCCTTTACGCCTATCAGGTCAAGTCCTACCAGCAGAAGGAAGACGCCTTCCAGCTGGGCGTGGAGCTGACCACCCAGGGCCATCGGGCCTATATCGGCCGCGGCGTCATGGGGTCCACCGGTGTGTGGTACCGGGTCTATATCGGCTGCTACCAGACGCCGGAGGAAGCGGAAAAAAAGCGTGCCGACCTCCGCCGGGAAGGGTTTCCGGAAGCCTTTCTGACCCCCATCGCCTTCGCGATTGCGATCCGCCCGGACGACGGCGACCCTGTCGGTGCAACGCTGGAGAACCGGCTCATGGCATCCGGTTTTCTTCCCTATCGCCTGCCCGCGGACACCCCCGACGGGCTGTCCCCCGTCCTGGTGGGCGGCTTCCGCGACGCTGAAGACGCCACGCAGGTATTGGCAGCCCTCAAGCAGGCCGGTTTCAAAGGCGAAATCCGGCCGCGTTGACGCTGTCCTCCGGGCCGATCGATTTCCGGCGCAAGACAAACCGGGACGCGGCATGCCTTGACATGGGCTGCAAAAACGCCCTATCGCCTGAACTTGATTCGAAAGAGATGACCATGCCCATCACCCTGCACGCGATTGGAGTTGCGCACACCGATGCCGTGGACATCCCCCGCCACTGGACGGTGTCGGATGTGGAAGGCACGCTAGTTATTGATCCCGCCTATACCGAAGGGCTCGCGGATATCGCCGCCGGGCAGCGCATCGTCGTGCTGTTTCATTTTCACCAAAGCCCCCCCTTCTCGAAGGACCTTTTGAAGCAGACCCCACCCCATCGCGACCGCACGATGGGGGTCTTCAGCATCTGTTCGCCCCGGCGGCCGAACCCCATCGGGATGTCGGTTCTGGACGTCGTGGCGCGGGAGGACAATGTATTGCGGGTGCGGGGCATGGACATGCGCGACGGCACCCCCATCCTCGACATCAAACCATTCGTGACCGGCGAGGAGGCTCTGCCAAGCCGCCAGAGGGATTAGAAGCCATCTCAAAAAAGTTTTTTCGCCCGATCTGCCCGAGGCGGATAAATCTCGGCGTTGAAACCTCGCCTCAGGTCCTCGACATACATGAGTATGCCTGCGGATTGATGCTCGGCCTCGCCTTGATCTCGTACGAACACCCTGATTTTGAGACAGCTTCTGTTGTCATTTTAACCCCGGTTGACGTTTTCCAGGTGGCATAGATGACCGAGTGGCAGGGCTTTGCCTGCAAGACGATGATGTCGCGTTTGCCTATTTTCCCCGAACGTATTGGTGGAGATCATCATGAAAAGGATTATTTGGACGTTGGCAGGGCTTTTGGCCGCCTTGGCCGCCTACCTGTGCTTCTGGCCGGTGCCGATCGATCCGGTGAGCTGGCAGGCCCCGACCCCTCCGGGCTACGTTGGTGTGCACGCACCGAACAATCGTTTAGCGGATTTGGAAACCATCCCCTTAAACCATGAGGAAGGCCCGGAACACATCGTTCTGGCCCGGGACGGCAAGCTCTACGCGGCGGTGGCCAGCGGGGACATTCTGCGGATGGCTCCGGACGGCGCGGGCCAAGAGGTGTTCGTGAACACCGGGGGGCGGGTGCTGGGCTTCGATTTCGACGCGGCCGGCAACCTCATTGCGGCCGACGCCATCAAAGGCCTGCTGTCCATCAGTCCCGAGGGGAAGATCACGGTCCTGGCCGATCAGGTGGGCGGCGCGCCGATCCGCTACGCCGACGCCGTAGTGGTAGCCACTGACGGGACCATCTACTTCAGCGACGCCTCCACGCGCTTTGCACCGGCCGCCTGGGGCGGCACCTTCGAGGCCAGTATCCTGGACATCATCGAGCAGTCCAGCACCGGGCGCATCCTGGCGTACGACCCCGCCACCAAGAAAACACGTATTGTGGCCAAAGGCTTAAGCTTCGCCAACGGCGTAGCCCTGTCCCGGGACGAGCGATTCCTCTTCGTCAACGAGACCGGCCGATACCGGGTGTGGAAGATCGCCGTGTCCGCCGAAAACCTCGACCTGCGGCAGGGATCCCCCCTGGCAACGGTCCTGCTGGACAACCTGCCGGGCTACCCGGACAATCTCATGCGCGGCCTGGACGGGAAGATCTGGCTGGGCTATGCCAAACCCCGCAACCCGACCGTCGACAAACTGGCGGACAAACCCTTCCTGCGCAAAGTCATCCTGCGCCTGCCGCGCGCCCTGTGGCCCGTGCCCCGGCCCTACGGCCATGTGGATGCGTTCACCGAAGACGGACGGATCGTGACCGACCTCCAAGATCCTACAGGCGCCTACCCCGAAACCACGGCCGTCACCGAAACCCGCGACCGGCTTTACGTGCAAAGCCTCCACGCCAAAGCGATCGGGTGGCTGCCGCGTTGAGAGGGCGGGGCGTTCGCGAAACGGCGACATTTTGCCCCGCAAAGCAACGCTTGGGAAAACGCCCCGGGGGTTTTCAGCATCGATAGCAAACGCCTTCTTCCCCATGACGGCGCGTCTTTTTTAATCCCTGATCCTATAATTCTCGGGAAACCAGCAAGCACAGGGGCCTTTCGCCATATAGTTTTCATTAAACCCGCCCCCCCTCCCCGCCCTGATCAAAGTCGAACCTGGCTTGGCCACAATAGGTAGGATCCAAGGATATTCCGATAGGGTACATTCGGGTGTTAACCAAAGAGACGCTGAAAAGGAATGGCCCCCCTATCCGGTGGCCATCGGCTTCCTGATTTCAGCGTCTCCGAAGCAGGCCCTCGATCAATTCCTATCCATCCCCCCTGTTTGAACCAAGGCCTTCTCTCATTGCCATCCCAGCCGCATCACAACCACTGGCCGACCAGACCTGCTATTCGATGTTGAGCATCTTCTTCCCCATGGCCACCCGCTTCTCCAGGTCCGGGTCTTCCAATTCTTCGGCCACCTGTTCGAGAACGTCGGGAATTTGAATCTCCTGGGGGCATTTCTCCAGGCATTCGCCGCACTGCACGCATTGGGAGGCATAGCCGGCGGTGCCGGAGATGATGCCGCTCATGCGGATGGCGTAGAGGACCTTGCCCTCCTGGGTATTGCCGAACATGTGCATCTTGTTGTAGACCTCGAAGCAGCCGGGGATATGCACTTCCGATGGGCAAGGCATGCAGTAGCCGCACCCGGTGCAGCCCACCTTCATCAGCGCCTTGTACTTGCGGCCGGCTTCTTCCACCAGCGTGCGTTCTTCCGCCGTCAATGAATTGGGAAGCGCTTCGGCGGCGATGGCCAGGTTTTCTTCGATCTGGGTCTCGTCGTTCATGCCGGAGAGCACCACCGTGACCTCGGGATGGTCCCACACCCAGCGCAGGGCCCATTCCACCGGCGTCCGGGTGGTCGCGGCCTTTTCCCAGATAGCCGTTACCTCCGACGGCGGGGTGGGCAAGGCCAGGTTGCCGCCCCTGAGCGGCTCCATGACCACCACCCCCAGACCCTTGGATGCGGCGTAGCGCAGCCCCTCGGTGCCGGCCTGGTTTTCCTCGTCGAGATAATTGTACTGGATCTGGCAGAATTCCCAGGGGTAGGCGTCCACGATCCGTTTGAAATCCGCCAGCCGGCCGTGGAAGGAGAAACCGGTGTTGACGATGCGCCCGTCAGCCTTGGCTTTGTCCAGGAAATCGATCACATTTAGGCCGTCGAGCTTGTCCCAGGGTTCCCCTGCCATGGCATGCAGCAGGTAGTAGTCGATGCGGTCCGTCTGAATCTTTTCCAGCTGGGCGTCGAGGTAGGTGTCCATGTCCGCCCGGCTCTTGATCATCCAGGAGGGCAGCTTGGTGGCGATCCGGACCTTGTCACGGTAGCCGTCCGCCAGGGCGCGTCCCATGACGGTTTCGCTCTCCCCGGCATGATAGGGCCAGGCCGTGTCCAGGTAGTTGACTCCCCGGTCAATGGCGCTGCGAATCTGGCCGATCGTCCGCGGTTCATCGATTCGGCCTTCCTTGGTCACGGGCAGGCGCATCAGCCCGAACCCCAATATGGAAAGCTCGTCCCCGGTTTTCGGTATTTTGCGATAGAGCATAATGTCCTCCGCTCATATTGGGCCGGTGTGCCAATCGGTTTTGGGACGCCGGCAAGTTTCTTTAAGCTGCGCGACCTTCAGCTTGCCTGAAAGCAACTTGCGATAGCATAAACTGTTTCTGGTAGCCCAGGCAAGACAGCCGGCATAGCCCTGCACCTAACGAAAAATTCCCGAACATCTCAAGCGCAACATCCGTTACCCGACTCACGCGGATATCCAGCTTGCCGAACGAGTCCTCGAATGCGACGACGGGTTTGGTTTCCTTCGCCATCCAATATTCCTTTCACCGGCCTTGGGTTGCCACGACCGGTGCGCAGTGGTACGTGAGAGGCATCTATCCTATTGATTCAATGTAGCAATTTTGCAATTGAAGTTAGCGTGCAACGGACATTATCACGGCCACCAAAGCGTTCTATGCTTATTCCTTTTGAGCCCTGCATGCAAATGCACACCTGATGAACTTTTAGGTATGCTCCATGGCGCGATGAACCAAAGATGATCTTAGGGAAGCCCATATCGGCAAAATATAAATCAAAGAAGATGGAACCTACGGCAGAATATTGTCTAAAGACTTTCAATGAAAATCTGAACCGGATTTACCGGCATTAAGGTAAAACGCCCTACTCCTAGTTTCCACTTGTTTACCACCGCGAAGAAATTCTGAATCAGAAAAATTTTCTGTCAACGCCGGTTTCAATCATGGACATTATCCAAGCCAAAGCTCCGCATGAGATCGATGAAATCCGAAGACTTTTTCGGGAATACGAAACCCACCTTGATATCGATCTCTGTTTTCAGGATTTTGTATCAGAGCTGGCAAGTCTTCCAGGCCAGTACGTACCGCCCTCAGGCACCCTCCTCCTTGCCATGGATGGCCGGAAAGCGATCGGCTGTGGCGCATTGCGCCGCATCGGTCCGGTAGAGGACAGCACTTGCGAAATGAAGCGCTTGTACGTCCGCCCCGAAACCCGGGGCCGGGGCCAAGGCAAACGGATTGCCAAACGGCTGATTCAGGAAGCGGTTCGTCTGGGTTACACCGCCATGGTTCTTGACACACTTGATCGGCTGGAGCCTGCCATAAAGCTTTACCAAACATTGGGTTTCGTGGGCGTGGAACCCTATTATGACAATCCGCTATCGGGGGTCGTTTATATGAAACTGAACTTGCGAGACGCGGCCGGCAGGTGGGGGAGATAGAAGCGATGCCCTTGAGTTTGTCTTTCACGAAATAACACCGCCAGGGGCAGGTCTCAACCTTTGACAGACTATATCTGAACAAGTGGATATCTTCAGGCTTGATTATTCACGAAATTAACCGCAACAAAATCCCATCGATTCGTAAAAACGGCTTGCCGATTGTGACGCCGCCGGATAGCCTCTTATCTCATCGACCAACCTGACAGGCTATCTCATATGCAAAGCAATATCAGGCCCGGTTCTTCAATACGCGCAAGGGCTAAAATTATGGCCCGAGACAACAAAGGTTATCACCGGGCCGTTTAAGTTTTTAAATCTCTTAGATTACTTCCATAAGTGCTTCTTCAAAAGCACCCAAGGCAACCCCAAGATGCTCATCTGTGTGGGATGCGGAGCTGAACCAAGGCTCTCTTGAGTCTTTATCAGGCATAACACCCTTTTCCATCATTTTGCTCAGGATTTCATTGTAAATATGGTGATTGCTGACGGCCCACTCCCGGTATTCATGGATTTCCGTTTTATCGGTGAAGACAATGCCAAACATGGCCGGTGGACCCTGAACCACGGCAGGAACCCCTCTTCGCTCTACAATTTCTTTAATCCCGGCCATCAGTTTTTTGCCATGGTTTTCGACTTTTTCCAGGGCACCTGATGCAATCTCATCGAGTGTGGCAGTTGCGGCAGCAGAAGACACAGCATTTCCCGAATAAGTACCGCCGTGTGGTATTTTTTGATACCCTATTTCTCCCATAATCTCTTTGCGGCCGCCAATTGCCGCTATGGGAAAGCCATTTCCCATAGCCTTGGCATAAGTAACCAGGTCACCGCGGACGTCAAAGAGTTCCTGGGCTCCACCTTTAGCCACACGAAAACCTGTTTTGACTTCATCGAAGATCAAGACGATGCCGTATTCGTCACAAAGTTTTCTTATCAGTTCTAAGTATCCCGGCTTGGGCATGATACCAGGGCTATTGCCCATAATAGGTTCAATAATAATGCAGGCCAGCTCGTGCCAGCTTTCTCTGATCTTTTTTTCAACCAACTCAAAATCATTAAAGGGAACGGAGTAAATCAACTGGCTGAGAACTTTTGGGATGCCTGAGCCATGCGGTATCATGACCGGTGAATTACGGTACCCAACACCGGGAATGGGCGGCTGGCAATTAAACAGGGTATAATCCTGAAAACCGTGGTAATGCCCCTCAAATTTAAGAACTTTATCCCGGCCGGTGTAGGCCCGGGCAAATCGAATGGCATGCATGGTTGCTTCTGTGCCCGTATTTGTCAGTCGCACCAAATCCACTTTGGTCAACTCCCTGACCTGCTCGGCAACCCGAATCTCCAATTCATGGGTCATGGCAAAAATGTTTCCCATTTTCAGCACGTTTTCCACATTGGCGATGACCGATGGATAGGCATGACCCAAAATAACCGGACCCCAGGCATTGCGGTAGTCTATATAGCGGTTGTCATCCATATCCCAGATATAGGCGCCTTCACCCCGCTTGACAACCAAGGTCTCATCATCGCCCCAATGTCTGAAATTAGAATTAACCCCCAGCGGAATGGATTGCAGCGCACGCTTATACATTGCTCTTGATTTTGGACCACTTTGCATAAGAAAACCTCTTTTTCCTTGAAATAGATTAATTTATTCAGTCCGTCAGTTGGTTTTGGGGGAATTCTACCCAATCAATAGATTGCTGTAACTGGAATCCAAAAGGATATAGACGTTCTGGTATTTAACCAGTGGTAGTGACTTTCTGCTGAACACATTGCAGATTGATCTGCACCTTCTCACACAATTTACGACTCAAGGCCGCTAAAGGTTCGTCAGCACTTAACCCTATTGTTATTTCGTCGGCAGATGTATAAAACCCTCCAATTGCCGGCATTGCCTCACGCCTAATTCTTTTACCCTTCTTGTAATATATGACAGATAATGGGTACCAATTGTGACCATTTTTTTTTAAGATTCGCTTTGAGCGATATTGTCCACATTATACCGGGCCGATAGACATTTTCATGTTTCCAGTATTGTAAACTTTTTGGATGAAAGAATATCCATTAACGGCCGTGCAAAATCCGGTGACGCTATACCAGGGTTTTCTTTGAACAGCATTGCAATACGTTCAATTTCATTAAGCTCTTTCAATCTCAGGAAGGTATCTTTTCTATTTTTAATACGGCATGGATGGGTCGCGAACATGACATTACCGGGATCAACTTCACCTGTATTGGTCTGATGAACCGCTTCCTTCTTGCAATAGCACGGATTTTCCTCATTGATGAGCGAGCAATTGTTTTGCATAAAATTTCTAATTTTCATACGTGCGCGGGAAGTCCGCTTGCGAAACGCATCCCGAGTTAGCCCCAACACCTCCGCACCTTGCCGGCTATTCATATCGAATATTTCGGTCAGAATGTAAGCAACACGGTGCCCTGCATCCAAACAAAGCAACAGTCCTTGCAGACAGCTTATCCTGATTTCCTCTACAACAATTGCCTGTTGGGCCTCAGATAGTGACTCCTGCCAATAACCCGCATCCAGGGTGACAATTTCCGATTCCCATTTCTCAAAACTAATGCCTCTGTGTCTCATAAATGAGCGCTTGCAATTTAGCAGGTGATTTGTTGCAATACGGAACATCCATGTTTTAAACGAGCAGGCTCCCCGAAAATCAGAAAGATGCGTGATGATTTTAATTAAAATTTCCTGGGTAGCGTCCTCAGCATCACAGGGAGAATACAGCATACGAATGGCAAGTGAAAAAATCCTATCCTGGATATGAAATATAAGATTTTCGAGGGCTTTTTTCTTACCCTCTTTAGCCATCTGCGCATAAATTTCCAAATCTTCCTTCATGGCACATCCGCTTTTTTTATTACTCAACATCGCTAATTTTCTGCTTGAGGATGATCTGTTTGAACAGCCCCAGAAGGCTTTGTCTTTCAAGAAACAACTGCTTGTGCGATCGCCTCAAAAGCAAGAATAAGCAACTGATCTGTATCGTCATTGACCGGTTCTTTCTGGGCCGACACCTTGGCAATGACAACCTCTCTTTGGGGGTCAATCCACAGCCATTGTCCATAAATGCCGATAGCGCAAAAAGCCCCTGAAGCATGGCCTGTCTGGTACCAATTACCGCGGTAGCGGCCCTTTGGAAACAGATGGCGCATATTGCCCTTTTTCCAGGGGGCACTGTCGCCGCCGCACCATATGTCATTCACCCACCAATGTGGGAGAATACCTTTACCATTCAGACGCATCATCTCGCCAAAACGCGCCAGATCACGGGGCAGTGCACAGATTCCGCCTGCCGTGCGCGGTGAACCTTCACTATCGACGGTTACATATGCAGGGGCCTCAGCCCTCATCGGCTTCCAGACAGGGTTGAAAACAAACGACCGAAATCTTGGCCTGACGCACGCTCCACAACCCAGCCAAGAAAATCGGAATTCGGAGAAATGTAGTTAAACACCTCACCATGGGGTCCCTGTGCCCGCGCGAGGGTTGCCAGCATCCCATGCAAGGTGCCGGGGTCTTCTCCGGGCAGAGCCGGTTCCCACAACGTGGCGCGCCGATAACGACCGTAATCGCCTGACAGATCTATGTACTCTTCCGAAAATGAACTGCTGACCGTCATATCGAGAACATGTCGAAGCTTGCAGTCGCCATAGGCTGAATTGGCAACCTCCGGGACATATTTGACGGCAAGGCTTTCAGGGTCCAGCACCCCCTGATCAACCAAAATACCGGCCATCGCCCCGGTCAGGGACTTGCTTACCGAAAACAGAATATGCGGGGTCTTTCCATCATAACCCTGCCCATATTGTTCAGCGACAAGCCGCCCACCCTGGAGCACCACCAATCCCCGGGTGGCGGTCGCCTCGAGCACTTCCGGCAACTGTCTCTCCTGCCCGTGTTGATCCTTGAAATCGATTGCATCAAGTGATTGCGGTTCAGTTGAAAGTGCCCACGTACGGTTGGAAGCTTCAATCCGGGAAACAGGAACAAGCTTGTCCACATCATGAAACGATTGTGAGCTGTACGGTGCTGCTCGCCAGTTTGCGAGAGTAACAGAATTGCCCATATCATCTCCAGGAAAGCGTAGATCATCGTGAGAAATAAAAACAAGAGGATCCGTCAACCAAACCCTCTTGTTTTTATATGAAATATCCGGAATAGGACATTACTGAGTCAGTTCTGTCCAGATGGCGGTGTAATAATCGTTGGCCTCTTTGGAACACGCCGGAAGGAAAACGCCCGCATCCTTGAACTCGTCTGGAATAACAATTTCCATTAGCGGTTTTCATATCTTCGGGCATGAACTTTTCCGAGCCGGTGATGCCGTTGGCATAACGTGCAAAGCTGGAAATCAGGGCTGCATTTTCAGGTTCCATGATAAAGTTCATGAACAGCTTGGCATTGTCTACATTTTTAGCATCTTTCAACACAACGACACTATCCATCCACAACGGGAAGCCCTCACGCGGGTAACCGAATTTGATTGAAGGTTTTGCCAAACGCGCCCGGAAAGACAGCACCATTCCAGTAAAAAGCGGCAGCAAAATCGCCGCGCGGCATTTTCTCTGCTAGGCCATAATCCATGGACACCCATGTCGGCTTGGCGGCCATCAATACATCACGCGCCTTTTTCAGCGCCTCTTTATCGGTTGTGCAAGGCTCGCTGCCGACATACATCAACGCAAGCCCCAAGACATCGCCCATTTCAGGCGACATGTTGATCTTACCGGCAAGCTCCTTGGGCGGGTCAAAGACGATGGAGGCGGTGTTGATGTCGCCTTTATAAACATCTGTGTCAACAGCGATACCGACCGTTCCCCACTGCCACGGAACACTGTAGTGGCGACCCGGGTCCCACGATGGATTGCGCCATTCAGGGGCGACATTCTTGAAATTTTCCATCTGGTCCGGGCGAACCTCAAGAGCCAGACCCTCTTCGATGAAAATTTTCACATAGTTGGCTGAAGGCACAACCATATCGAAGCCGTGGCCGCCGGCTTTAACCTTTGCCAGTGCAGTGGCGTTCGAGTCATAGTCGGTGATCGTCACCTTGACATCATATTTTTCTTCAAACTTCTTGATGAGTTCAGGGTTGGTATAGTTGCCCCAGTTGTACAAATTCAAGATACCGGCTGCCTGTGCCACGCCTGAAAAGGCCATTACCGCTGCTGCGACAACAGCAAAAACCATTTTCTTATTCATTTGAAAACTCCTTTCTTATGATTAAGATTTAACTTTGATATCTCAAGTAATATAAGGTACAATATTATTTGAGGTGGTGGAAAATGAAAAACGAAATACATACCTCCTTTCGTTTTGGATTTATAAGACACCAATGCTTAAACCATTTTTTTCCCAAATTTTCTAGTCGACCAAAAAGAACAGACTCACCACCAATATCGAAAGGCTGACCAACACGGTTGAGATGGCGTTGATTTCCGGTGAAACCACGCGACGAAGCTGGCCCAGCATATAGGTCGGCAAGGTTTCCTGCCCGGATGATTTAACGAATTCAGTTATCACGACATCATCCAATGAGATAACAAATGCCAGCATGGCACCGGCGATGATGCCCGGCCAAAGCAGCGGCAACGTTACGCGCCAGAAGGTTTTCCAGGGGGTGGCGTAAAGATCGGCCGCCGCCGTTTCCAGCATCAGGTCCATCCCCTCCAACCTTGCGCGGATGGGCAGGTAGGCAAACGGGATGCAAAAAGCAGTATGGGCCAAAACCAGATAAATCATTCCCTGAATACCCCGTCGCCGCCTTAATGATGGCAAACAGGGTCAGCAGGGCCACGGCGGTGACGATTTCCGGCACCATCAACGGCTGGTTGATCATCACGTAGATCGCCGTCAAACCAGGGAAAGGCCGGGTACGGGTTGTTCCCAGCGCGGCCATCGTTGCCAGTATGGTCGAATAGATCGAAGCCTGCACAGCCAGAACAAGTGAACGAACCGCCGCGTCCTGCACGGCTTCGTTATTCCAGGCCGAAACATACCATTGCAGAGAGAACCCCTCCCAAATGGAAATATATTTGCCGGCGTTAAACGAATAAACAACCAGGGTAAGAATCGGCGCATAAAGCATCACAAAACATAGGATGGCGATAAAGCCGAAGCCCGGCTGTCTTTTTAGGGAAAAAGATTTCTGCTCTATTCATACGTGAACGTCATTGCAGGCGATCCGAATTCCGTTGCGTTGTGCGCACATACATCAACAGGGCGATCATGACAATGCTCAGCAGGGTGATGGAAAGCGCTGCGCCAAGCGGCCAGTTACGCCCGGCACCAAACTGCAACTCAATCAGGTTGCCGAGCATCATTTTTTTGCCGCCCCCAGCACCCGCGGGGTTACAAAGGCCCCAAGAGACGGGATGAAAACGAGAATAGACCCGGCAATGATCCCCGGTTTGACCAGAGGAATAATCACCCGGCGAAGAACTTGATTTCGTGTGGCATAAAGATCATAGGCAGCCTCAATCAGATTAAAATCCAGCCGTTCCATGGATGCGTACAACGGCAATACCATCAGCGGCAGATAAACATATGTCATGCCGACCATGATTGCGAAATCGGTATAAAGCATCTGTATCGGTCCATCTATGACCCCAAACATTTGCAGGCCGATGTTGATAAGCCCCTCGTTACGGATCACTTCAAGGATGGCAAATGTGCGGATCAGCAGGTTTGTCCAAAACGGAATAGTGATCAAGAACAACCAGATATTGCGGGTTTTGCGTGGCCGTGTGGCGATGAAATAGGCGGTTGGAAAGCCGATCGCCAGCGTGGTCACCGTTGTGAAAAACGACAGCTTGATGGATCGCCAGAGGATAATCATATGGGCATCAGCCAATCCAAGCGTCTCATCAAAAATGTCACGATGAAAAACCACGTTGAACCAGGCATCGGTGGAAAACTTCCAAACCACACCGCCATATGTCGCCGGAGCTGAGAAACGAATAAACCAGCACGATCAAGAGAGGACCGGATGCCGCAAAGACCAGAACCAGCAAGGCAGGCGTACTTAACAGCCAACTTTTTCACGTGTTCTTCCTTTGTGCGATTTCGACCAGATTGGGCACTGATGTCTTTTTCACCAACTCAATCCCTCAATACTTGTACAGAATTAGGCTTGAAAGCGATACTGACGGATTGTCCGACGTTAAACGCTTCGGTATCTTCTAGTTTGTTCTGGATGCGTGACACGAACATCGTTTCATCCGGTAAACGGATATGATAATGAGTATCTGTGCCGAAATAAACAATGTTTTCGATTACGCCATTTAGATCACCTTTACCGGACGGATCTGCAAAAAGTAGCGAATATTCGGGACGAACCACGGCGGTTACGCTGTCACTTGCCACCACGCCGTCAGGTAGCTTAACACGGACTTCTACCCGGGAAGAAAGCTTTAACCGAGCGTGTCGCTCCTCAATCGATAGAACTTCAATCGAAAGAAAATTGGTGCTGCCGATAAAATCAGCCACAAAGCGTTCGATGGGATGATTGTATATCTGACGTGGGGTGCCGATCTGAAGAATCCGGCCAGCGTCCATCACGGCAATACGGTCAGACATGGTCAGCGCTTCTTCCTGATCATGGGTGACAAAAATAAAGGTGATTCCCGTTTCATGCTGTAAATGTTTTAACTCGAATTGCATTTCTTTGCGTAGCTTATAGTCAAGAGCTGCGAGGGGTTCATCAAGCAACAAAACCTGGGGTTGTGGGGCCAGGGCTCGTGCTAACGCCACGCGCTGCTGTTGTCCGCCGGATATCTGTTTAATGCGGCGGTTACGAGAGATCCTCCATTTTAACCAGCGCCAACATTTTGCGGACATTTTCTCTAACATGGCGTTTTGGTTTCCCTAACATCTCCAAGCCGAAGGAAATGTTTTGAGCAACGGTCATATGTGGAAACAGCGCATAATTCTGAAAGACGGTATTGATCGAACGTTGATAGGGCGGTAGCTGTGAAATGTCCCGGTCATGAAGCATAATCACGCCGGCGGTTGGGTGGTCAAACCCGGCAATGAGCCGCAAAAGAGTTGTCTTACCGCACCCGGAAGGTCCCAATAAGGTAAAAAATTCGTTTTCCTGAATGGAAACAGAAACGTCATAAAGAGCGAAAACCTTATCTTTGCCCACGCCAAAGGTTTTGGTAACTCGCTCAACATAGATGGCTTCTCCCATAGACGTATCACCCCTTTCTTGTGCAATTAATGGCTCTATTTATCAAACGTATTCTTTTGGTGAAATCAGCTACCCCCAAAAAAACAAAGAAAACGTCCATAAAATTTCAAACAATAGCAAAAACTACCGGTCGCGGATAATCGGTTTGAAGCGATATTTTCTTTTGAAAAAAGAGCTATTCTTACCATGCATTGACCATCTGCAAGACTTTAAGCTGCTCCATGGGGCAGACGACGGTATAGATCGAGATCAGGAAGAATCCGGTATTGAATTTCGGGAAGAGGTGTTGAATGCAGTAGAAGAGAATGGTTGAATTTTTTGCGCTTGATTTGACCGTATAGTTATAAAAAATAGCTGGGGTCAAGTGCCTCTGCATGAGATTGATGTTTGGTAAGGATTCAATAGACATAGGTGGAACCAAAACCCTGATTTTGAATGATGACACTACTATTGACCAGAAACATGCGTTGATCTTATTCGCAGCAGAAATCATACTCAACCCTACTTATATGAGCTCAATCCCACCAACGACATAATGCTATATGGGTGTATAGGAAAAAATGAACGTGGTCGTATTAAAGACCACAAGTAGAGAAAATTCGTTGTTACTAACAGGGGCCAGTCCCGAGGTTATCAATTAGTTCCACCGATTAATCTATGATGGCTATATCGTGGCACCCGAGCACTTGAGACAAGCCATTCTGGCCGCAAAAAAACGGCCAAAGAAGATTTTACGAATTGTGACGATGAAGAATCCTTGCTGTATATTTACTTCGGTGAATGAGGCCAGCTGCGCTTTTATGAAACACGTTTGACAATTTGTTAAGAACCATATCGCGTAAAATATGGTCGTGATCACCTCCATGATTTGAAAAAGAAAATTTAAACGAGACGCTCCACTGCAAAAGATGCCTCAAAAGATAAATAGCGCTAGGGAAAAACTCCTATATCCTGTCTGAAATTCGGGTACGTAATGTACTCGTTCTCCTGCAAACGCTTGGGCACCCGGTCCGGCGGTACGATCGAATGCAGCCATAACTTTAGCAAGGTAGGGATATTCATTTTGATACGCCTTAAGCCACAAGACCTGAGAGGCAAAGATGTTGGAGCGGTCAACGCTTTTCCGGAACTAACCAGTGACCTGATAAGCTTAGCCAATCATCTATCTAAAGCCACCACCCGCAAAAAGCTGGGCAACCCCGGAGCGGTTATCGAAGAATTCAAAGGCAAGACCTTTGAAGACTGGGAGCGTTTCTACGAACAAAAACGTCCCGGCGCCTTGGATACGGCCAGCCGGGAAATATACAGCGCCATTGAAAAACTACGCGAAGCTCTGGAGCTGGTGGACGAAGAACTGGTACGGCATTGGGTGGAGGAAGCTGTACTCAAACGCACCTACGCCGCCTATCGTATCCAGGAAACCATACTCAAGTATATCGCCAAACTCCAGGGCAAGCCCTTCCGGCAGGCCGATGACCAGGAAAGCGCAGCGGGGATCGACGGCTTTATTGATGAGCGCCCCTTCTGTGTCCATCCCGTCAGCCGTTATTTCAAGGGCCCGCCGGAGGAGCAGGACGCACAGGTGGATGTGGTCTATTTCGAAAAAGCCAAAAGAGGCCTTAAAGTTTATTGTGACCTATGACTGCCGGGCAACATCCTGAAAAGTACAGCGCGGACCCCAGAGTATCAGCAGGTATTATCAAGAAGGCCCAGTCCTTCCCGGATGTACTGGCTGGAATCGCCAGCCTGGACATTCTTCGAGAAAGCCCCAGCCACTTGGCGAATGTCGATGTCGGCTGGAAGGACGGCCCCCAATATGAAAATGTGACGCAAGAGGAATGGCCAACGCAAGCCCGGTCCGTTTTGGTGCTGGCTTTGGGGCACCCCCGTCAAAAACCAAATTTAGACTGGTGGGACGGCAAAGGAACGGCCGGCAACCGGATACTGATTTCAGTTGCCAAGCACCTTAAGCAATGGTTCGGAGAAAAACTTGCCCAACCGGCCCATCCCCTGCCCTACCACGTTGAAAAGGGGGGCGTGTTCCTCAAGGATGCCGCTGTCCTGGCAGGTTTGGGTATCATAGGCAAAAACAATCTCCTCGTGACGCCCGAGTTCGGCCCCAGAGTACGTTTACGGGCCATGTTTCTGGAGTGGAGCTTAGTCCCCACCGGCCCCATCGACTGGTTCGACCCCTGCGAGGAATGTTCTGCGCCCTGCCGGCAAGCTTGCCCTCAAAAGGCATATGCAGACGGGTCTTACGCCAGAGGCCGCTGCATGGTTCAGATGGAGAGTGACCGTACCAATCCCGTACCGGATGATATCGACGGCCAAAACCGGAATATGGTGCACTATTGCCGGCAGTGCGAATTGGCCTGCCCGGTGGGGTCCTGGTCCCAAGGCGGTTAGCCTTCCTCTGTGGCGCTTGGTTTATCCCTTGGCGCGCCATCCGGTTGATATGTGGGCGTTGCGCCCGTCCTTCCACATGCCCTGGGATGTTTTTTGTCGGCGCTTGTTTATGATAAGCCCTCACCATTATAATGCTTCTTTCTTTTAGCTGAATTTTTTTACTTCCCAACAAAATGGTCGGCCATGCGGGTCTTCAGTCCACTCCCGGCTATTTTTCCTGTTGCATTTGCTTTCGCTTTATCGTATATCTTCTACCAATATCGGTCGGCTTATTTGGCAAATTGCTTCTACAGAGCCGGCTAATGACGCCGATTCCCCACGACATCCCGTTGATATGGGAATCGTATAGGCAGCGTCAACCCACCAAGGAATTTTCGTAATTGTCCAATTGTAGCCAAGGAGAACGTGTATCACCTCTGCCATTATGCGTCGGTTAACTTTGACAGTATCTACTTGACCGGCCGCATTATTACTCTCCTTTGCGCTGTATTGCTGGATTTCGTCCAGCTTAAGCGGCAACGTGCAGGAACTTTCAACCGACAGCCTATTCACGTCGTCAATGGCTGGTTCGGATAATATAGGACACGCTGCAATAGGCAGTGCTATCCGCCCACTCCGTTAAGTAGATATTCAGATCATGGCATGGCGTGATCATGCCCAGTCGATAGCGCAACGGTTCTGCGCCCGAATCTGCTATTGGCAGAATTGATCAGAAGTATTTTGCTTTAGGTGCTTATTCGTGCGTCCCGTGGAACGGGACGGTTACTTTGGGTCGAGGTCAAAACCACCATCGTTCAGGATGCGCTAAATAGTGTTTCCCTGGATTTCTCTGCAAGGGGATATTGGCCTGCCCGTTGTGGCCCGATCCCCCCTTTTGTCCTTTGTCAATTACGCTAACCGCTTACCGAGGAGGCCGTATTGAAAAAAAAATGGGTATTAACAACACTCTTTCTGACTCTGGGATATATCTCTCTGAACGTGCTCACTATTAGGGCAACCGCGGCTGAATTTCCCGACTACCCGGTTCCCGAAGCGTGTTTGCAGCAAGCGCAAAAGGAAGGCAAGCTGCACATCTATGACTGGGCGGATTGGTGGCCGGAAGAAATCTATACCAATTTCGAAAAAAAATACGGTATTTCCATCGTCCGGGACAACTTTGCGAGCGACGATGAATATGTCGCCAAATTCAAGCTGAATCCCAACGCGCCATACGACGTCACCCTTCCTTCGGCCCGGGGTATGATCCAGCTCAAAGCCCTGGGGGTTCTCTCCAAGCTTAACAAGACTTGGATCCCCAATGCCGTCCAGTACCTGCCTGAAGAAAACCAAAAAATGATCTGGTTCGATCCGCAAAGCGAATACGGCATCCCTACCGACAGCTTTTTCTACGGCTACGCCTACAATGTGAAATACGTCGATAGCGCTGATCCACGCGTCGGTTCCTGGGGGTTTCTCTACGAGGAAAACCCCTACGCGGGACGCATCACCATGCTGGATGAAATGTACGTGGTCATCGGCAATGCTTTGAAGTATCTGGGCTACTCCTACAACTCCGATAATGAGGAGGAGTTGATGAAAGTCCGTGATCTGCTCATGAAACAAAAACCCCGGGTGATGGCTTATGACTCCTGGCCCAAACGGCTTGTGCTGGAACAGGAAGCCTGGCTGTCCAACTGCTGGGTTGGGGATTCGTATTTCTACCACCAGGAATTGGATTCCATCCGAGGCTGCCTGCCCAAGGAAGGAACCGAATTCGGAATCGACCCTTTGGTGATACCTAAAGGTGCGCCGCATCCTGCCGCGGCGCACCTTTTCATCAATTATATCATGAGTCCGGAAGTGAACACCCAACTTATCCTGGGCATCGGGTATACCCCCAATCACAAGGCCACCCGTGAAATGGTGCCGCAGTCCTTCAAAGATTGGCCGGGAACCATTCTTGATGAAGCGTATCTGCAAAAATGCGAAGTGATCAACGAAAAGGCCCTGACCGGCAGAGGATTGGAAATGCGATCGAAGATATGGGAAGAGCTGAAGCGATAACCGAGAGCGCTCCTCATTTCGCAATTACAGCATTGGCCGGAAGGCCGTTTCTTCCGGCCAACCAAGGAAGGTTTTGATGGCGACAACCGCCGACAGCAGGCTCGCGGAATCATCCCGAGGGCAAACCGCCTTTCCCGAAACATCCGGCGAGAGGGAAATGAAGCGCAGGCACCGATTTCAAGTCGCGACCTATCTGGGCCCAATCATGTTCGTCCAGGTTCTTTTCGTGCTGGCGCCCCTCTCCTTCATTTTGATGTTCAGTGTCCTGAAAACGGGCCCTTACGGAAATGTCGTTTTCGAGCTGACCCTGGAGAATTACCGGAACCTCTTGGACACGGGCTATGCCACGGTCTTCTTCAAGTCCATCTACTATGCCCTGCAGACCAATTTTGTCTGCATTCTGCTAGGCTACCCCCTGGCCTATTACATTGCCCGCTACGGCGGGCGTTGGAAGGCCGGCTTGCTCCTTTTGATCGTCATTCCTTCCTGGACGGCCTACATCATCCGGCTGTATGCGCTGAAGACGATTCTGGGGAGCAACGGACTGATCAATAATTTTCTGATCGATTTGGGGGTGATCCATCTGCCCATTCAGTTCCTTTACACCTCCTATGCCGTGTCGGCGGGACTTGTGTATACTTGGCTTCCGTTTATGGTACTGCCCCTTTATGCTGCTTTGGAGGGACTAGACCCCTCCCTTTGGGAAGCCGCGACAGATCTGGGCGCCACCCCCGTTCGCCGCTTTTTCAGGGTCACCCTTCCGTTGACCCGCGGGGGGCTGTTGGCCGGAACGCTGCTGGTCTTTATTCCCTCTCTGGGGGATTGGCTGGTTCCCTATCTCCTTGGGGGCTCCAAATTCATGATGGCCGGAACCCTGGTGGCCCACAAATTTACCGCGGAAGGCGATATCCCGGGCGGTTCATGCCTGGCGGCGGCTCTGGCCTTTGTCCTGCTTCTGCTCATCTACTTCGTCATCAAGTTTGGCGGCCGCGAGTCCCTGGAGCAAGCCTTATGAAGTTGCGAATCTGGTTTTTGAGATTGATATCTCTGATGGCCTATATTTTTATGTGGGCCCCGGTGATCGTGATCATTGTTTTTTCCTTCAGCGCCAACAAATACGGCATAAAATGGGACGGCTTCACCTGGAAATGGTACGCTGCCCTTCTTGAAAACGACATGGTCCGGGAGACCTGCCTGCGGAGTTTAGTCATTGCCCTGATCACCGTCGTCGTGTCCACCTTTCTGGGAACAATTACCGCCTACGGCCTCTACAAGCTCAAATTTAAAGGCAAACAGCTTCTGCGCACTTCGATTCTGCTCCCTATTGTCATGCCGGAGGTGGTCACGGGTGCCGCGCTGCTGCTTTTTTTCATCAAGTTGTCCCCCCTGCAGCTCGGCTACACGACCATCATCATCGCGCATATCGTTTTCAGCACGCCCCTGGCGGTGTTCGTGATCCTCGGCCGGATGCAACGTATCGACTGGTCTTGGGAAGAGGCCTCCATGGATCTGGGGGCCACCCGGCTTTCAACCTTCCGCCGGGTGATCGGGCCGCTGCTAATGCCGGGCATCGCAGGCGCGGCCGCCCTTATCTTTCCCTGGTCCTTCGATGACTTCGTGATTACCTACTTCGTTTCCGGTATCGGCAACACCACGCTTCCCATTTACGTTTTTTCTCAGCTCCGCCACGGATCGACACCCGTTATCAATGTGATCGGAACTCTCTTTACCGTGATCACGTTGATAGGGTTGCTGGCAACCAAGGTGGCGGAGAAAAGGAGTCGAACCGCTATCCTCTGATCCACAGCCGATCCGTAGCAACCCGTTTCCCATTCCATTTCCAAGGACAGCCAATATGACGCGTTCCAAAAACAAAGCCCCATATGCGGTCGAAATCGTGAACATCACCAAACGGTTCGGAAAGATTACCGCCGTCAACGACATCAGCTTCGCCATACCACAAGGGGAAATCTTTGCGCTGCTGGGACCAAGCGGATGCGGGAAAACGACCCTCCTGCGTATAATCGCAGGATTCGAAAGACAGAATTCGGGGGACATCCGGATTCAGGGTGAGGTCGTCAACCACATCCCGCCCAACAAGCGGGAGTGCAACCTGGTTTTTCAGCAGATGGCCTTGTTCCCTCACATGAGCGTTGCGGCAAATGTGGCGTTCGGGCTGGTCGAAAAAAAGCGCTCCCGTCCTGAGATTAAACAGAAAGTCCAGGAGATGCTCGGTGTTGTCAACTTGGTGGGAATGGAAGAAAGGTTCCCCCATCAGCTCAGTGGCGGGCAGAAACAGCGGGTAGCCCTTGCCCGTTCCCTGGCAATGAATCCGAAGGTTCTGCTTTTAGACGAGCCCCTTGCCGCTTTGGACCGCAAACTGCGTAAAGAAATGCAGGGTGAGCTTCGGCGCATTCAGCGGGAGGTTGGGATTACCTTTTTGTATGTCACCCACGATCAGAAAGTGGCGCTGAGCCTCTCCGACCGGATGGGCGTCATGCGCGACGGGAAAATCATGCAGATCGGCACACCTCTGGAAATTTATGAAGCCCCCCAAACCCGATTCGTGGCGGGGTTTATAGGCTCCTGCAATATTTTCAGCGGACGCGCGCTGTCAAAAAATGGAAGCAAGTTGTATTTTGAAGATCAATACGGACACAGCTTAGGCATACCCGATTGCGAATTGGCGGATGCGGAGCAGGTCCGGGGCATCTCCGTCCATCCTGAAATGATCGAAATCCTTCCCCCGAACCAGGCCAGGCCTGCTGAAAAACCGGAAAATCTCCTACGCGGGAGGATCACGGATATCTTTTACCAGGGGGACTTCACAGAATTAACGATCCAGATACCGGAAACTGACTGTCGCGTGACGGTTCATCTGAGCCGTAGCCAGGATTGCCGCGTTCCACTGCAGCAAGGGCGGGAAGTTGTTTTGCGCTGGGATGTCTGTCACAGCAATATTCTAAGGGATTAAACCGACGAGATCGGCCTGAATACAACTGCTCATGCGGCAGGGAAATGCGCCTTCCTCGAAAATAATATTTTGGCATAGAGAGCGGGAAAACGACGCCCGTTCGATAGATTATAGCACATTACGAATGCGCATTCGTATCATCGGATAAGCGGTTTAGCGGGGAACCAGATGAACACGGTATTCCACATCACAAGCGGCGACATCGCAGGCGGAAATTTGGCCAAGGCCGGCCTTCCGGGAGAAGTCTTCGTCTGGCATGACATCCTCTACGACGGCCCCCGGCAGCCCGGTTGGCCGGATGAAAAGACGCTCCGTGCCCGCGCGCTGTTTCTGGAGGCGTTCACCGCCGGCGGTTTGGACAGGGACCGCATTCTGCAAACCTTCCATACCCAGTATCAAAGGCTGGCGGAAGCAGGAATCCATGAGCAGATCGTGCTGTGGTTCGATGCCTGTCTTTTCGACCAGTCCATGCTGGCCCATATCCTCACCTGCCTGTCCCTCAAAGGGATCCAGAAGGTCGAACTCCTTTGCATCGACGCATTTCCCGGCATCCAACCCTTCCACGGACTCGGGCAGTTGCGGCCGGAGCAGCTGGCATCCCTCTATCCCAACCGGCGTTCCGTCACAGACGCGCAGTTCCGGTTTGCAGCCGTCGTGGATAATGCCTTTGCATCCCAGGATCTTGTTTTGCTTACCGAACTGTCGGAAATGACCGGACCGCCTTTACCCTGGATTCCGGCGGCAGCCACACGATGGCTGCAGGAGCAGCCCGATCCGGCCACTGGGTTAGGGCGGCTCGAAAGCCTGGCCCTCGCCGCGATTCGTGAGGGTTGCGAAACACCGGGCAAAATTTTTGCCGCCGCGGCCGCCGCAGACACCCCGCCCCAATTCTGGGGAGACACAACCCTGTGGGCCAAAATCAATGGGCTTGCGGACCGTGTGCCGCCGCTGGTGCAGATTGAAGGACCGGCACCCAGGCTGCCGCAGTGGGAGAGCCCGGTACCGCTCATGGCGTTCAGGATCAAAGCCTTGCCGGATATCGAGATCACGCCATTTGATATTTCGTTCTATGATGACGTTTTTGCCTTATGGCAGCGATGCGATGGTATGGGCTTGAGCGATGCGGACTCACGGGACGGTATTCAAACCTATTTGGAGCGAAACCCCGGGATGAGCTTTGTGGCGTCATCTTCAGGAAAAATCGTGGGTGCCATATTGGCAGGCCATGATGGCAGACGTGGCTATATCCATCACCTGGCGGTACATCCGGATTTTCGAAAAATGGGGTTGGCGCGTCGTCTCGTCGATCGCAGCGTAGAGAAACTAAGGGATTCCGGCATCCGGAAATGTCACCTTTTCGTTTTCAGCAACAACCATGCGGGTCTTGCATTCTGGCAGAAGGTTGGGTGGAGACGCCGCCTGGAACTAAGTATCGTCTCCAGGCAAACGGCCGAAGACGGATCTGAAAACCCAGCACCGCAGCAACCATCACGGTTGTGAGCCGTTTCGCGAGGTCGACAACGCCGCATTTCGGTCTTAGACGCCGATTATCCGCGGTCTGCTAGCGCAGGCCCTCAAATTGAAGCGATAAGGATTGCGCCTATATTCGATGGGCTGAAAATTTTCGGCAATCAATCGGTTAACGGGTTTCTATATTTGAAACCCCATCCAAGCTTTTTAATGCTCGGTGCGAATCCATAGCCTGTCGGCCGGCAGGCGCCGTTTCCTTCGGTGCAAGCTCAATGTCTGGCCGGCGGCACCAGGCCATTGTCGATCATCTGCTGGAAAAGGTCCTGCATGGATTCCTTCATGGGGCGGTACTGCATGCCCAGATCGCGCACGCTTTTACGGTTGTCGGCTTTGAAGGGCCGGTTAATGTTGCGGGCGACGATCTTGCGGGTCATGGCCTTGTTCACCATGGGCGCCACCAGCCAGGCCAGCCACTTGGGCATGGCCCGGCGGGGGATGGGATAGTCCTTCCCGAACCGGTCGAGGAGCGTTGCGGCCATTGCCAGAAAATCCGTATTGTGCCCGGAGATGATGTAGCGCCCCTTGGCCTCCGGTGTGAAGGCGGCCCTGAAGTGGGCCTCGGCCAGATCGCGCACATCCACCACGCCCATGCCCATGCGCGGCGCCCCGGTCTTCAGGGAGCCGTCGCCGAACTGCCGGACGATCTTGAAGCTCTCCGAGGTGGCATGCGGGTTGATCCCCGGCCCGATCACAAAGGAGGGGTTGATGGTCACCAGATCCCAGCGCGACTGCGCCGCGTTGATCTTCCAGGCCTCTTTTTCCGCCAGGGTCTTGGAATAGGAGTACGGCTGATGTGCCAGGGACGAGCTCGTGTTCCAGACGTCTTCCGTAAAAATCCCCTCAGGCGTATCGTCGAGATCGGCATTGTCCCCATAGATGGCCGCGCAGCTGCTTGTCAGGACGACGCGTTTCACGGACGGCGTGCGGTTGACCTCCTCCAGGACGTTGCGGGTGCCCGCTTGGGCCGGCGCGACCAGTTCTTCTTGCGGATCGGCCACATCGAGCTTGAAGGGAGATGCCGTGTGGAAAACCACCTGGCAGCCCGCCATGGCCTCGGCATAGGAGCCCTCATCCATGAGATCGGCTTTGAAGTAGGCCACCGTTCCGGGAGTCTTGGCGGCGATTTGATCGAGATACTGGAGTTTCCCGGCATTTTGGGGGTCACGCACCGCGGCATGTACGGTAAATCCTTCCTCCAGCAGCTTCTTGACGATCCATCCGGCCACATAGCCGGTGGCGCCCGTGATCATCACGGGGGTATGCGTGTCGATCGGGGTCATGGCCGTTGTCCCTCCTTCATCGCTTTAATTTGGCGTTTTGGGTCTGACAGGCGCTTTGCACGCTTATGGGAATATAGCCCCTGCCGCGCCGATGGCAATCGCCAATCCCGCCAGAAGACATTCCGTTCGCGGCGCACATCCAATCGCCATCTTTGGGCGATCGGTTGACAACTGACGCCCGAATAGCGCATCTGGAGGCATACAGGCCGAATCGGGTCAGGAGAGGGGAAAGCGCCAGTGCCCAATAAGAGGCGCCTTGATTTTCAATCGTTTTTCATAGGTTAAGGAGCGTTCCATGGGGCAGCCAAATCGGTTGGCAGGGGCTTTGCTGGCGTTTGTGTTGGGTCTGGCGATGCTGGGGACGACGGGCTGCACCGGCATGCGGCCGACCGGAACACCGCCGCCTTCGCCGGGTTTCCCCACGCCGACAGTCGAAGGGGGCGAATCCTGGTGGGTCTACCGGTTTCGGATCGACTGGCCCGAAGGGGTACCGGCGGATATGGCCGTCGATCTCCTGCTGGCCCATGCCGTAGTCAAGCCGAGCCTGGAACGCTTTGCGCCGCGCTTGTCCTACTGGCGGTTTCATCGCCGGGCTGCGCGCGATGCGGCCGGCCACCAGTTCAGTTTGCTGTTCTACAGCGATCCGGCCACCGCCGGGGCGCTCTATGCCGCACTGGACGCCAGCCCGGTGCTGGCCCAGGTGCGCGCGCAGGGCCTGGTGACGCAAATTATTAAAGATGACCCCCAGAATCCCACACGCCCGGGAATCGCGGATACCAGCGATCCCCATTGGTCGCCCATGCTGCAACGCCAGTGGCCGTCCTACATCATGGGCGTCAGCCTGCTGTGGCTGGGGCTGATTGACGAGGCGGTGGCGGAACTGCCGCCGGAGCAACTGACGGATGACGATCTTCTGGCGGAATACCGGGCGGCGGACGAACGTATAACAAGTATCTGGTACAAGGAAGGCCAGCATGCCTTCCTGCATCACCTGAGCGCCGTCTTCGGCTACCACGAGCTGCTGATCGTCAAACCGATGCGCTTCTAACGCGCCTCTCCGAGGATGGGCCCGCACGATGATCGTCAAGCCGGCGTATGGCGTCCACACCAGTGGTTTGTTATCCGAACGGTCTCAAATATTGATAATTTTCGCATTACCTTAAAAGCATAAAACCAATGATTGCCAGTATAAGGATTATCGGTGCGGAGAGATACCTTAGTAAAATTCCGAGATTTCTTTCACGCCTCTCTTGCTTATTTTCAATCCATCCCGTCTCTTCATTATCTGAAGGTATAATACCGTCAGCCCATTTTCCAAAATACTGACCTTCTCTTCCAACCCCAAAGCCACCGATATATGTCGTGCCTGGTTCATTCTTGCCTCTGCCACCTCTTAAACCTGAAAACAGCCATCTTGCTGAAAGAGGGAACGCCAAACCAAATAGGGCTCCAAACATCGGCAGTAAAATCCATGAAGAAAGACCAACGTTTTTTCCAAAATAGCAGTACCCTATTGATACCACCAGTCCTGCTATGGAACCGTATATTGGCCTTCTTATGCCAACGATCGTAGCGAAAAAAAATTACAACAATGATGTAACTCATTTTACCTCACAACCTCGGGCATAAGGCGCGGCAGCTTTTTGCGGTCGCCATTAATGCTTTTGTTATGCCATATTTTTTAATATTTCATTGGTAGTAAGCACTTGTGCATAAGGTACAGATAATGCGGCCATAAATGATGCATGGACTTCTGATGCCCTTATTGTTTTGTCTTTGAATACTAAATCCCTTGTTGCACATGCATCTTCAGCAACGACACAGTTAAAACCATAATCAAATGCGGCACGAGTTGTCGAATCGACACACATGTGGCTCATAGCTCCACAAATAACAACAGTATCTTTTTCAGTTTTTTTCAATTTTTCAAGAAGCTCTGTTTCGCGAAAGCTGTTTGGATAATTTTTGTTCACTACGTCTTCACCCTTTATAGGGGATACCATTTCATTTATATCTACGCCTTTTGTATTTGGCAAAAAGAAGGTAGCTCCTGGACGAACTGATATATGTTGAATATGGATTATCGGCAAATTTTTGCTTCGAAATTTCTCCAAAAGTTGTTGTGCATTTTCAGCAGCTTGTTTCATATGGACAAGCTCCATATTACCACCAACGAAATAATCGTTTTGAAGGTCAATCAAGATCAGGCATGCGTTCATTCTTTTCCTCCAATTCTAAAAACATAACGCTTGAACTGTGGGGCTTGGGTGAACGCGCCAGCGTACACACAAATCCCACACAAGGATTTGTTAAGTGTTATTGTACTTTGATTTTATTGTTTTGGCTTCCAGGTAATTTTATAGGTTTTTCACCGTTAATGAGTATCTGGAATATTGTAATATCGATAAATATTTCGCCATGATCATTTGTTTGTTTAGTAAACCTTATAAATAACCCATCATCACGATAAATATCCTCAATACCTTCATATGCACCCAACCTTTTTGTAGCATCGTCTAATGAGTTATAATGAATTTGGGCTTACTCTCCTGATTACTACATGGACCACGTTTTTATGTGGTGGATCAACATCGTTACCATCAAGCAAGCCTAAAGTTCCATGCCATCTTTCCTGACGTGGGACAAGGTTGACCTTTACGGTTTCACCATCCCAAGTATAACTTCGTTCTGTACCACTACCGGCCTCGACAATAAATTACCATGTTTTGTCATGGTTATTATTTTCATACCATCTTGCATTACAGCTTCTCTTATTGGAGAACGATCCGCATCCGATGAGGAGCTATGTACACAGCTGCTAAAAATCATGGGAATAAACAATATAATCTTAGGTAGGACTCTTAAAAGCATAATTGATCTTTCATACTTTACACTTAACGCCGCTAATCAGCCGCGCGGCTTTTTGCGTCGGCTGATTAGCCTTGTTATCCTAACGAATTTTCAAGATTAATTTTTAGGGCTAAGATTTCAGATGATAGTGTCTTATATTCTTCCGTAATCTGTCTGGGCTCTTATTAGCCAAGAAAAATAACTTTTTCGCAATTCGGAACAATATGTCACAAGTTTCAGATTTAGAATCTAATTTATTTGATGAGATCCATCTTTCTATGGCTTTTTTTGATAAACACATAGTTCTTCTGAGTATCCTCCTTGTTTGTTTATAACTTCGAGAATCTCCTCTGTGCGTCCATTATGTTATTGAATTCATCCATTGTTTTCAACCTAGTTAAGCAAACAATCATCCACGTTTTTATCGAACAAATATCCTCTAAAGAGGATTTAAGGTCATCTTGATTAATAATATCTCCAGTACCTCGAATGCTAAGTATCCTCGCACGTTCCAGCAACTTAAATGTATCGGGATGAATCTTAATAGACTGTCCATCCATCTGTAAAGCTGACCGTCTTGAAAAATTTCGTATTTGTCGTGTTCCCAAAAGGAAGCAAGTTGCAAAATTTCTAATTGCGAGAAAAATGGATGACAGCTCGAAAACTAAACTGCTACTCCCACAAGAAATTGACTCGATTGCTTTGCAATATAGGTTATAAAATTTTCGGCAATCTTCTTTACACTTCTGATATACAGCTGGTAACCCAAGTTGACTTAAAAAGTCCTCTCCGTTCGATGAAAATATAATCCTTGCTTCGGATGCAAGATGCCATGCGGAACGGATTTCCTTCCGTCCACAATTCTGCGAGTCGCTTGTATGAATATATAGAATAAATAGATGAATCGAATCTATCATCATAACCTTCAACAACTGCGAGTAAATCAATATCAGACTGGTTATTGATTTCTCCTCTACAAACAGACCCAAATGCATAAATGTGCAAATTTATACTCCTATTGAACCTTTTGATAATAATTGCATAAAAAATCCCATGGCAACCAATCTCGAAAAGGAAATAATCGCAAGGTACCAGCTTGGATAATATGCTGGAGAAGTAACCCCTAAAAAGACCTCCGGCATTTTAAGGATGGCATCGATATAACTTTTAACTTTTGTGGGGTCTTGAAAGTTTAAGGCATCAACTAAGGCCATTCCGATCAGCAACGACAACACAGACCTTATCAACTTGTATGTATTTTCACCATTGCCCCAGATAAAATCTAAAATTTGAAATTTTAACCATTCGAAAAATTTCCTTACGCGCTTCCAACCAAAATATTTTTTTCTGTAATAAGATTCATTGGAATGCCATGATTTTTTTAAATGAATTTCTGTTGCGTCAAGTTCGACTTTAATTGCTTTGTTGGCTAATTCTGAATCCCCAAGTTGTTGAAAATTAACTCTCAATGTTCTGGCAAACTTCAGTTTTAGATTATCCCAACCGGGACAACAATTATCTAATACGTCACCTTCTATTATTGTCCTTTCAAAATTGGCATAGTCAAATTTACACCCTGTAAATTTTGACCCGTAGAAATTTACACCTACAAATCTGCAACCTGTAAAATCACAAGAGTCGAAAACGCAATCTCTGAGGTAGGTAGATCAAAAATTGTATATTTGAAATCGACGTTTTCAAATCTTTTACCTTTTGCAACTACCCTTAGAAACAGCTTGTTGCTATATTGAGCCTTTGAAACATCCGCATCGAACCTTTGGTCAACAACGTGTTCTCTGTTACTATTTGCAAGTGTCATAATTTTCACATTAAGGATAACTATAATATTATGTGGAAGGCATCTTTTTAACAAAAAATATACTTTTGAGACACTTTTTACGAATTTTGTTATTGTTCCGCCAGATTGTCATATATGCCACAATATCAATTCGTTAATTTAACAATTACATATTTTGTAGGTTTTGAAATCCTGCATGGCCTTGAAGATTCAGCAAAAGCCATACCAAAAGTACATACTGTAATTTAGATGGCATCGTAAAAAGTCTATCCACCGGTATTATTTAACAAAACGCCCAATTTCTTCTTGTCTTTCTCTTCTCGTTATGTTACAGGATACCGAACAATAACAGCCGGTTATCCTGGAGTTGACATGATTCGCATCAAAGACCACAAACAGCAACATCTCTTCGATCCTTGGAGCTATTTGAGCCCCAAGCGGCGCCGCATGCTCGAAGAGGGCTGGCCCGGGTTGTTCCGTCAGCATCTGCTCGGGGAACTGCCCGTAGGTTTATTGAAGCCCTTTTTCACCGAAGCCTTTGGTCGCCCCACCAAGGAACTACATACGCTCTTGGGGGTTATGCTCTTCCAGCAGACCATGGACTTAAACGATGCCGAGGCCGTCGAGCAGCTGGCCTACAACCTCCAGTGGCATTACGCCTTGGACATTACCGAAGAAAGCGATGAAGCCAAATACGTCAGTGAAAAGACCTTATGGTCGACCCGCCAGCTCATGGCCGAAAACGGCATCGACGGGATCATGTTCGAGAGGCTCACCGACAAGCTGGCCAAGGTGTTCGGAGTGGATCCTTCCAACCAGCGCATCGACTCCGTGCACATTCGCTCCAACATGCGCCGGCTGGGCCGCATTGCCATTTTCAGCCACACGATCGCCAAATTCCTGGTCAACCTAAAGCGCCACCACCGAGAGCTCTTCGATACGATCAAGACCGATGTCATCGACCGCTACTGGGGTGAGAAGGCTCTATCCGCCTTTTCCCTGGTCAAACCCACGGAATCAGAAAAGACGCTTAAGCAGGTCAGCCATGATCTGTTCGATCTGGTCGAGCAGTTCAAGGGGCAAGCGGGGGTGACTTCCATGCACAGCTACAAGCTGATGCAGCGGGTGCTCTCCGATCAATGCCGTGTCGAGACCGATGAGGCCGACGGCACCCAAGTGACGATCAAGAAGCCGGCCGAGATCCCCTCCGATTCATTACAGAACCCTTCGGATCCGGACGCCACCTACAGCGGTCATAAGGGCCAGGGCTACGAGATCCAGATCATGGAGACCTTCAGCCGTAGCGAAGACGACAATGAAAAAGAGCAGGCACTTAACCTGATTACCCATGTCGAGGTTCAGCCCGCGTGCGAAAGCGATGCGAATGCGCTGGTGCCGGCCATCGCCGATGCCCGGATCAGAGGCTTGGGCCCCGATCAATTGGTGGCCGACACGTTGTATGGCAGCGACAGCAACCACCAGACGGCCAAGGTGGCCGATGTCGAGCTGATCGCCCCGACCCAGAAGGGCAATGAATCCAAGCCGCTCACCGAATTCGTTTTTAATGACAAGGGCTATGTCGAATCCTGTCCGGCAGGTCATGTTCCCGATCAGGTCAAGTACAAGAAGAAGACCGACCGCTACAGTGCGGCGTTCGACCCCACGCTTTGTCAAGGATGTCCGCATGCCGAACATTGCCCGGTGAAGCCCGGTAAAAAGAAGAACTTCCTGCGCTATGGCGGCAAACAGTATCGGTTGTGGGTGCGCCGCAGGGCCGAGAAAAGCGAGGCCTTCATCGACACGTATCGCTGGCGGGCCGGGGTGGAGGCCACCATGAGCGCGTACGATCGGCTCACGGGGGTCAAGAAGCTGCGGGTTCGGGGCATGCAGGCCGTGCGCTTCTGCGCCAAGATGAAGGCCACCGGGCTCAACCTGCTGCGGGCGGCACGCGTCCGCAGGACCAGAATGAAGGCCGCGAGGGCCGCTCAGGGCTTCGATCACGGTACTACGGTTGCTTTTTATCGTGTCAAAGAGCGCTTCCAGGCGGTTGTGGCAAACTTTGCTGCCAATTGGTCGAATCTGCCGGGAAGATATTCTGAAAGCTACAAATTGGCCGCCTGATTTTTTACGGGGCCATCAATTTTGCATGCTTAGGACATTGTGAACCCGTCATAAGCACTTTTACCTGGGCAACATGCCTTATTTGCTGTGCAATCCCGGAATGAGGATCTATACCGCAATGGTGATATGGCGACCTGCTAAAGTCGCCCATATTGACGCCGCTTTGCGCGGAGATTTGGTGGGAGCCGGCAAGAGGGTTATGCTCAAAACGCTTATCAGAACTTCAATATGAAGACAAGGGCTTAGCAGATTGCCCCGTAAACAGCAGTGAGAGCGGACGATAAAAAGTTAAATGCGACCGTTGGGCCTTTACCCCTCTCGATTCAGGACATCTCAGCCTTCCGGGACGCCCGGCGGCCGATGATAAACGCCACCAGGCCGACCACCACCATCGAAAAGCACAGCACCTGCCCCATGGTGAAGGGCCCCAGGACGAACATCAGCTGGGGGTCCGGCTGGCGGAAGAACTCCAGGCAGAAACGCATGATGCCGTAGCCCATCAGGTAGAGCCCCAGCATGCCGCCCCGCAGGCGGGGGTTGTTGCGCACCGTCCAGAGGATCAAAAAGAGGACGATGCCCTCGAAGAAGGCCTCGTAGAGCTGGGAGGGATGGCGCAGCTGATGCGTGGGATCCAGCGGGAAGTACATGCCCCAGGGCACGTCCGTGACCCGGCCGTAGAGCTCCCCGTTGATGAAATTGCCCAGCCGCCCGAAGGTGTAGCCCAGGGGGGCGGCGGGTGCCACGAAGTCCACCATGGTGACGAAGGGCAGTTTGTGGCGGCGGCTGAAAAGATAGCCGGCCGTCACGATACCGATCACCCCGCCATGATAGGACATGCCGGAGATCCCGGTGAAACGGAAACCGTTGCTGAATTCGAAGGGCAGTATGATTTTGAGGGGGTGGGCGGCAAAATAGGGAAAATCGTAAAAAATCACATATCCCAGCCGTCCCCCGATGATCGTCCCGGCGATGAACCAGACCATGAGATCCTGGATGCGCTCCGGGGTGTACCAGGAAAAGCCGTCCCGGCGCGAACGGTAAACCAGCAGGATATACGTGCACGTGAAGGCCACGATATACATCAATCCGTAGTAGCGCAGCTGAAAGGACCCGATCTGGAAGAGCGTGGGGTCGATATGGCTGGGCAAATGCTGCCACCAGTCCCAAAAAGCGTGCGTCATGTGTTCATCCCGTCAAAATAGCGTGGCCCCAGGGTGGTCCGGCATCCCCTATTGTCCAAAAGCGAATCCCGGCATCAAGGCGAGGACGACATTTACCTGTTTTATGATCTGCTTCTGGTCGTACATCATCTTTTCGGTCTGAACCCAGGCGTCGGTATCGATGATGCCGATGGGCTCGCCGGTTTGCGGCTTGACCAGATCGCGGGTGACATCCAGCTGCGCTTCCAACTCGTCGCGCGGGGTGTCCTTGTCGTAGCCCTGCAGCATCACGAGCACCATATCGCTTTGGTTCGGATCGAGGGCCGCCTCCCAGCCCTTGAGCAGGGCCTGGATGAAGCGGCGCACCGTATCCGGCCGCTCCTGGGCCATCTGGCGGGAGGTGACCACCGAGTTGGCCACGAATCTGACGCCGAACTCGGAGGGGATGAAGAACTGCACCGGATCCCCGTTGGCCGCCATTTTGCGGCCGATCACGATGCCCTGGGTGTTGCGATAGACCGGCCAAAGATCCACCTCGCCCTGATAAAACGGCGTGTAGTCGTAACGCACGCTGAAGAGCTTCACATCCTGATCCTTCAACCCGCCCTTGGCCAGCAGGGTGCGCATGATGGTTTCATCGTTGCCGCCGTAAGTGATGCCGATGGTCCGCCCCCGCAGGTCCGCCAGCTGCACAATCGGCGGATCGGACTTGCGGTAGATCCACTGCAGGGGGTTTTCCTGGAACAGCTGCGCGATGACCACCACGGGGGATCCCTTGGCTATGGCCCGGATCACCTGATCGGCGGACGCCACGCCGAACTGGGCCTGCCCCAGTTCGAGCTCTTTGATGGCATCCCGCTCCGGTCCGCCGGCTTTTATGGTCACGTCCAGGCCGGCCGCGGCAAAATCACCGTGCGCATTGGCATATAAATCACCAACGACGCTGGTGTTGAAAAGCCACTTCAAGCGGTAATTGATTTCTTCAGCCCCCCTGACCGGCGGCGGCAAAATCACCGCGACGGTCATCACGACAAGGACCACCGCCCAGGCCAATGCCGAACTTCGATGATGTTGCATCTCCTCCTCCTTTGCATTCCCGGCAGACGGCGTCGCTGCCATGGAAGGCTCTGCGGGATTATTGACTTTCCCAGGCTTTGCGAATGGCCGCCCCCATCCATTCGAGCAGGCCCTGATAGACCGAAAGGGATATGCCGATCAAAAAGAGGGCCACCAGAATCTTGCCCAAATCGCTCTGGTAAAGGGCGATTCGGATGCTGTAGCCGATACCGGCATTGGCCGCGATGAACTCCGCCACGATCGTTCCGGCCATGGCCAATGTGGCGCTGCCGGCCACCACCGTGGTCAGTTTCCCGATGTTTTCAAAAGCCCGGATCTTCACTTCCAGCTGCCAGCGCAGACGCCCCGTGATGCGATAGAAATGCTCGATGTCCTGCACCGGCTCGGACATGATGCCCAGCACCGAGAGCAGCAGGGGAAAATAGCAGATCATGGCGGCGATCAGCAAGCGGGAGATGAAACCGTCCCCCAACAGGATGAAAATAATGGGCGCCAGGGCCACGATCGGATAGGCTTGTATGTTGTAGGCCGCCACCTTGACAAAGGACCCCAGCCAGGTGGTCTGACGGCCGACGATGCCGATAAAACCGGCCAGGCAGATGGAGAGCACCTGGCCGACAATGGCCACCGACATGGTGTTCATGACATCGGAGAAGTAGCGGCGGTGTTCCTCCTGGAAGGTCGCCCAGATTTCGGCCGGACCGGGAATGACGTAGTTGGAAAGATTCAGGGCGTACTTGATGCCCAGCAGCAGGGCCATTCCCAGACCATAGATGATAAAGAACTGGTAGACCCGTCTATGCAGCATTCATGATCTCCAGCATGGTGGTTTCAAGGTCCTGTTTTTCCAGGGACTGCCCGGCCTGCTGGTCCTGCCCCCGCACCACCGTCGCCGGCCGTTGGCGGCCGATCCCCGCCAGCACCAGGATGTCCCGGCAGAATTTGGATACCTCGACGATATTGTGGGAGATGTAAATGAAGAACTTGTCGGGGAAGAGGGCCTTGATGTTGAGAATGATCTTCTCCCGGGTCAGCTCATCCACATTGGCCAGGCTCTCGTCCATGATCAGCATCTGGAAATCCTGCAGCAGGTAGCGGATCAGGTTGATGCGGTTCTTCTGCCCCAGGGAGAGCTGCGAAAAACGCGATCCCAGAAAGGGCGTCATCCCGAACAACGCCACCAGCTCTTCTTTTTTGGCCCGCTGGGACGGCATCGAAATGCGATCGAGATGCTTGCCCACCGCCGACCACCCCGGCAGGCGCTCCAAATTGTAGGAATACAGGATGCGGTCGATTCCCCGCGCATGGAGCTGCCCCCCAAACGCGGTTAGATCACCGATCAGCATGCGGGCAATCGATGTCTTGCCCACGCCCGAGGGACCGAAAAGGGCGTTGAACCCGGGGCCCTCCATCCGGAAGGAGAGGTCTTCGAAAACCGGCGTCTCGGCGGCGGGGTAGCGGAACGTCATATTGTGGCATTCGATCTGCATGGCAAACCCGGCCATTCGTCCTAAGTTCTCCGGAAGCGCCTATCAGGCCGTGGAAGATGAGAGTTTCCTTTGCGCCAAATGGGGCAAACCGGTTGAAAAGGCACCCTAACGCCAATTTTCCCGCTTTGCAACCGTCGGCCGGCCCACCCCTTATCCGGCCTCTTCCGGCCCTTCGGCCAGAATGCGGGTCATGGTGGGGGCGTCAATGTTGCCGCCGCTCAGGATGACCCCTACCCGTCCGACCGGTTTCACCGCCCCGCTCAGCAGGGCGGCCGCCCCCAACACGCCCGAGGGTTCCACGACGAGCTTCATGCGGAAGAAAAAGAACCTCACGGCCGCCATGATGGCGCTCTCGGTCACGGTCTGCATGTCGCTGACGAATTCGCGGATCAGGGGAAAGGTGTGCTGACCAAGGGAGGGGGTGCGGGTGCCGTCGGCAATGGTCGGGGGGTTCTCCACCCGGTGCAGCACGCCGGTCCGAAAGGAGCGGGTGGCGTCATCGGCCAGTTCCGGTTCGATGCCGATCACACGACAGCCCGGCATCACGCCGCAGGCGGCCACGGCCGATCCGCTGAGCAGCCCGCCGCCGCCGCAGGGGACCAGCAGCATATCCAGCGGCCCCGCCTGATCGTACAGCTCCAGGGTCGCCGTGCCCTGGCCGGCGATAATGTCCGGGTGATCGTAGGGCGGCACCAGAACCCCGCCGCGCTCTTCCTGGAGCGACCGCGCCAGGTCGTCCCGGGAGGCGTGACGTGGATCGTAGAGCACGACTTCGGCGCCGTACCCTTGGGTGGCGGCACGCTTCGTGGCCGGCGCATCCTCCGGCATGACCACCGTCACCGGCACCTTCAGGAGGCGTCCCACCAGGGCCACTGCCTGGGCGTGGTTGCCGGAGGAAAAGGTGACCACCCCTTTCCGGCGCACGTCTTCCGGCAGGCTGGCGATGGCATTGTAGGCCCCCCGAAACTTGAAAGCGCCAATGCGCTGCAGGTTTTCACACTTGAAAAACACCTCCGCCCCCACACGCGCGTCGAAGGTGGAGGAGGTCATCACCGGTGTGACGTGGGCCTGTCCTGCCAGGCGGCGGCGCGCCGCCATAACGTGTTCCAGCATGGCTGCTCCTTTATGTCCTGTTTTGGGAAAGTCTTCCGTATCATCGTCAGAAAAGCATATTTGAGCGTTCCAGCCATCGTTGTATCGGCGTCGAAATCGCTATCGGAATCGGATTTGTTGCCGTTTCGATTTCGATGGCCCTCTCGATTTTTCCGGTTCACCAATCTATAAGAAGCGCGCGCGGTTTAACCGTTGCCCGTCACGTCATCCTTGAATTCTTTGCAAGCCCCCTTCTCCCGGCAATCACGTCTTGGCTAAAGCGGAAGGTCCCCCGGCCGGCAGCCCGCCCGTGGAGACCGCCTCATCCGGCGCCCGCGATCAGGAAGACGCCGATAAAAATCAGGACGGCCGAAATCATCCGCTGCCGGACATGGCGCTCCTTGAGGACCATGGCCCCCAGCAGGACCGAAAACACAATGCTGATCTGCCGCAGTCCCACCACGTAGCTGACCCGCTCGAGGGAGAAGGCCACCAAGATCAGGAAATAGCCGAAAATGCCCAATACGCCGCATACCAGGATCGAGCGGCGATTGGCGCGCCACTCCTGCCCCAGGGCGCCCCTTTGCCGGACGGCGGCAAGGTAGGTCGACAGCAGGGCCATGCTGAACCAGGGATAGATGAAGGCGAAGGCCACCGGATGAAAACGGTCCACGGCCTGCTTGTCCACAAGGGAATAGGCGGCCACGGCCAGCAGGGTCAGGAAGGCATAGCGGGTGCCGTCATCGTTGCGGAAATTGCGCAGGGGCCGGGCCAGGGCCTTCGGCGTCAGGCGGTCGAGGCTGATGGTGTAGACCCCCAAAGCCGCCATAAGGACACCCGCCGCCCCCGGCAGGCTCACCTGCTCCCCCATGAACAACACGGCCACCACCAGAACCAGGGCCGGGGCGGAGCGCGAAATAGGGTAAACCCGGGACAGGTCGCCGGTTTCCAGGGAGCGCGCCAGCCAGAGCCAGTAAAGAAAATGGAGCAGGCCGGAGAGCAGGGCGATGGGCCAGATGCCGTCCAGGTCGAAGGCCTGGCGCCAAATCCCATAGGCAAACACCGGCGTAAAGAACGCCAGCCCCAGCAATTCGTACCACCAGACGAAGACCTGCTTGTCATGCGCCGTTTTGGTCAGGAAGTTCCTGACCGCGTGCATGGCGGCGGAAATCAGGACCAGGGCGACGGCCGTCGTATTCACAGCACACCATCTCCCGGGTGCCCGGGGCTTTCACATCTGGGACAGGGTGGCATCGGGGGCCAGATAGTGGCGCACATAGTCATCCACCGCCTCCTCGAGGGAGCGGCAGGGCGTCGACCATCCGGCGGCCTGCAGCTTCGTGAGATCGGCACAGGTGTAATACTGGTACTTGCCGCGCAGGTCCTCCGGCATGGGGATGTAGTCGATGTTCAGGGGGCGGTCGGCCGCTTTGAAAAGCGCGGCCGCGACATCGTTCCAGGATTGGGTCCGGCCCGTACCGATGTTGAAGAGCCCGCCGATCTCGGGCCGCTCCAGAAAATAGAGGGTCATCGCCACCGCATCCTTGACGTAGATGAAATCCCGCAGCTGCTCGCCGTCCCCGTAGTCCGGACGGTGGGATTTGAAAAGGCGCATCAGGCCCTCGTCGCGCACCTGGGGGTAGGCCTTGTTGATCACGCTGCGCATATCGCCCTTGTGGTATTCGTTGGGGCCGAAGACGTTGAAATACTTCAGCCCCACGATGTTCTTCAGCCAGCCGTTGCGCCGGGCCATCAGATCGAAGAGATGTTTGGAATAGCCGTACATGTTCAGCGGGCGCAATCCATCCAGCTTCGCTTCGTCGTCGGCATAGCCCTGGGCGCCGTCGCCATAGGTCGCGGCGCTGGAGGCGTAGATCAGGCGGCAGCGGGGATGGTCTTCCCGCCAGGCGGCAATACGGGCCGTATAGCGGGTGTTGTTCTCCATCAGGTAATCGGCGTCCTTTTCCGTCGTGGCAGAGCAGGCGCCCATGTGGAGGATGGCCCGCAGGCCATCGCCGAAATCGCCCCGGGTCAGCCGCTCGATGAACACGGTTTTGTCCAGATAGTCGGCGAAGCGCAGCCCCACCAGGTTTTTCCACTTCTCGGTCTGATGCAGCTGATCGACGACGAGGATATCCTCCTCGCCGCGCCCGTTGAGGGCCCAGATCAGCGCGCTGCCGATAAATCCGGCTCCGCCGGTGACGACAATCATGCCTTTATGCTCTCCTTCCCGCTTCTGATTTTCCTGTCACACCTAAGTGAACCCACCTCCCGCATAGAGAGAGGCCTCTGGTAACCCCCCCAAAGGGGGTTTGAAAAAGGTTTTTGGTGTTTGGTTTTCATGTTTCCCTTTGTCCCGCGCCGAGCATCGGCGCTGCGGTCGGATAAAAGCGCGCGGACGGTCTGAGCCCCGCCGAAGGCTTGCCTTAGGTGGGGTGAGTTTCCGCCTGCTCCGGCCGCTACAAAAGGAATAATGCGTTAACTCACCCCGGATCGGTAGAACCTCTCCGGGGCCTCCACCAAGGGGGAAGGATTTCGATCCCCGTCCCTTGCCTATGCGCCAGCGGACGTCCCGCCCTTGTCTCCCAATCCTCTTCGGGTGTCAAGACCACCCGCCCGGACAAGATGCGATGCGCTCATGCTTCCGACGGGCCATAGGGCCCGCCGGAATCCGGGGTGCATTCGTAACGCCACCCTTCCCGACGCGCCCACAGCCGATGCCGGGGCCCCGGCGCATCGATATCCAGCCGGTCATAGGCCTGATCCCCGCTGTAAAGAAAGCAGGTGTCCTTTCCGCGGGGGACCACCTTCGGTGCGAAATGGTAGGCCGGGGTCTGGGCGGCGTCGGACAGGACCGCGGCGCGGCTGGGAAACGCTGCCAGGTGATGCAGGGTTACCCAGGTGGGCGGGAAAAACGACATGCGGCCGGCGCGATGCTGCGCCAGCGCCTCATGGGGGGCGATCCAGCAATGGTCATGAATCTCACCATGGTCGATCCGCACCGGCATCCCGGGCGAGCTCGCCAGGAAAAACCAGGTGTCGAACCGCCGGGGCATCTCCACCGGCGCAATCCAGCGCGACAGGGGCACCAGGGCCTGCGGCGTCACGGTCAGCCCGGTCTCTTCGGCCAATTCCCGGACGGCCGCGTGGCGCGCGGTGGTCTGACAGGCCGGCCAATCTTCGACCGGGCCGTCCGCCGGTTCCGCCGCGCCGCCGGGAAAGACCCAAGCCCCGGCAAAGGCCGACAGCTCCCGGCTGCGCCGCAGCAGCAGAACTTCCAGACCGGCCGCGCCGTCCCGCAGGACCACCAGCGTGGCCGCTGGCCGCGCCGGCGGCACCTCCGCTTCATCTATATCCGCATCTCGTTTCAGATTCAGGTTCATAGAGTCCTTACTTGTTTGCAAGCATCAGCGTGTCCGGCCCCGGGCATCCACCGGCCACGCATGGACGGCGTCGCCTTCCCGCACCAGCAGGGAGTCGGTCAGGTTGACCACCGGACAGGCATGGTTCGGAATGAACCGCAGGCAGGCCCCCAGGGGCAGATCCGGGCCGCTGCGGGGGATGAAGCCGTGTTCTTCCGACAGGCGCACCAGCGACCGCGCCTGCCCCTCCTCGCCGAAGCGCTCCAGGGGCCAGCCCACGGCAAAACCGTCGTGCGCGGCGGCGCCGTGGGCGCCGCCATCCGAGCTGAAGGTCTTGGAGCCGGCGTCCACGATCAGGAAATCCGCATTGCGGCTGATCACCGTGGCCAGAACTGTCAGGGCAATTTGATTCCGCGTGATCAGGCCCAACCGCAGGGGTGTCCGATCCATGAAAACGTAGTTGCCCGGGCGAATCTCGGTAATGCCGTCAAACTTTTCGGCCGCCAGGACCGTGGGCGTCGAGCCCACCGATATCTCCGGAACCGCCACGCCGGCCGCCTCCAGGCGGCGGGCCGCAGCCAGCATGGTCCGGCGCTCATCCTCGGCGATGGTGGCCACCTCGCGACGATTCGCGGCGCCATAGGCCTGCCCGGCATGGGAGAGCAAACCGATCAGCCGGAGCCAGGGGTGGGCCTGGATCGTTCCGGCCAGGGCTTGAATGGCAGGGTCGCCGGGCCGGCAGCCGCAGCGGTGCAGCCCCACATCGATTTTTATGGAAACGCCCGTGACAAGGCGATGGGCCTCCGCCCGGCCGGCCAGCAGTTCGAGCCCGGGCCGGCTGTCGACAATCCAGCGCACCTCGCAGGCATGGGATTTAGCAGCCGCCATCAACCGGTCCACTTTGGCGGCGATCATCTGGGGCTGGGCCAGGGTGACGGAAGAGATGCCGTCGCGGATGAACACCAAAGCTTCGTCCACCTTGGCGGCCGTAATGCCGCAGGCGCCGGCCGCCATCTGCCGCCGGGCCACGGCCAGGCTCTTGTGGGTCTTGATGTGGGGCCGCAGTCGAAGCCCGTTGGCACGGGCCAGGGCCTGCATGGCATCGATGTTGTCATCGAGGATCTGACGCTCGATGACAACGGCCGGCGTTTCCAGGGGCAGTGGGGGAGTCATGATCGCTTGCCCGGCTTCCCCGATCGGTCTATAGACCTGGGAGGGCGCTTTTTCAGCCGGTCTATTCCTTGCTTTTTTGCTTCTTCTTCTTGGGGCGCTTCTTGCCGGTGGTCCCGCGCCAGATCTTGCCGCGCTTGCTGCGTCGATCGCCTTTACCCATTGGGATTCTCCTCCTTGGTTCGAATGACAAATCACTCGTCAGGATCGATGGTTATCCATATACCCTTCCCATGGGCGGGGCAACCCCTGCCCCGCAAATCCAGCATCCAGCATCAAGACTTACCCCCACACCAGGCGCGGATGATATCCGTGTAGATGGCCACAGCCGCTTCGATGCGCGGCAGCCGGACGAATTCATCGGTCTGGTGGGCCTGGGACGGCTCGCCCGGACCGAGGATGACCGTGGGTGGCGCCTTGCCGGCCGTGCGCAGGGCCGCCGCATCGGTGAAATAGGCGGCGCCCCGGGGCGCCGGTTGGATACCGGTGTTCTCCGCCACCACGGCGAAGACCTGCTGGATCCATTCATCGGCGGGGTCGCTGGCCACGCTGGCCATGTCAGCCAGGGTACGGATGTGAACCGGCGCGTCGCTGCAGTGTGCCAGCGCCTCCCGCAGGTCATCGTGGTTCACACCCGGAACGGTGCGGATATCCAGGCTGATGACGGCCCGATCCGGCACGGAATTGATGTTGAGGCCGCCGTGCAGCATGCCCACGTTGAGGGTGGGCGGTCCCAGAACCGGATGGGGCTTTTCCGCAAAGCGCCACTTTTCCAGGCACCGGATCAGGCGGGCGGCCTTATAGACGGCATTGTCCCCCAACTCCGGGGCGGATCCATGGGCCGTACGGCCGGAGACTTCGATTTCCAGCCACAGGACGCCTTTATGGCCCACCAGAGGAACGTTGGCCGTGGGCTCCCCCACCACCAAAGCGCCGATGCGCTCCGGCAGCAGGCCGCGCTCGGCCAGAAAGCGGGCCCCTTCGCAGCCGTTTTCCTCTCCGGCGGTCAGCACCAGGCAGACCTCGGGACGCGGCCCCAGCGCACAGGCCGCCGTCACCATGGCCGCCACCCCGCTTTTCATGTCACTGGCCCCACGGCCGTAAAGCCGATTGCCTTCAACGATTCCCTCCAGGGGATCCCGGGTCCAGGGCGCCTCCCCCAACGGCACCGTATCCAGGTGCCCGGACAGGCAAAGGGGAAGCCGTTCCGACGTGCCGGCGCCCCGGGCAATCAAATTGGTGCGCCCTTCCGCAAATTCATACGCCTTGACGTCAAACCCGGCCGCCTGCAGCCGATCGGCCAGAAAGCGGGCGCAGGCGTCTTCATCACCCGGTGGATTGCGGGTGTCGAATTGGATCAGTCGGCGGGTCATTTCAATGGCATTCATGGCGACGGCCCCCTGTTGCGCTATGTCCGGGGTGATCCACGGATATCACCCGATCCTTCCCTATAGGATGCCGGTCCGGTCCGCTACAATAGTTTTCCGGCGCGGGCGGATTGGAACCAACGGTTGGCAGGCGGCCGGTCCTGTCTTAACATCTTTGAATATGCTGTCGATTCCGCCCCACATGATTCTCCTCCCCCAGGGCGGGAGGCCTCTGGTGGCGCCTCCGAAAGAGGCTTGAAAACCAAGGAGATGCAAGCCCATGACGATCTGGCTGGTAACGGCAATTCTGCTGGTGACGCTGATCTTTCTGATTACCGACAAGGCGCCGGTGGACCTGGTGGCCGTGGGTATCATGGTGATATTGACCGTGACGGGCATCCTGGAACCGGGCGAGGCGGTGGCCGGGTTCGCCAACCCGGCGGTCATCACGGTGGCCGCCATGTTTCTCATGAGCCGGGGCATGATCCGCACCGGTGCGGTGGGCTTCATCGGTCAGCGCGTCATCAAGGGCTCCCGGGGCAAGCCCCATCGGGCGCTCCTCATGAGCCTGCTGATCGTGGCCGCGGCCTCGGCCTTTATCAACAACACGCCGGTGGTGGTCCTCTTCATCCCCATCATGATGGCCGTCAGTTGCGAGTTCGGGATCAGTCCCTCCAAATTCCTGATCCCGATTTCCTACGCCTCCATCCTGGCGGGCACCTGCACCCTGGTGGGCACATCCACCAACATCATCGTCAGCAACCTCAGTGTCCAGGCCGGCTACGCCCCGATCGAGATGTTCGAACTGGCCTGGGTGGGCCTGCCGGTGGCCGCCGTCGGCATCGTCTTTCTGACCCTGACCGCCACGCGCTTCCTGCCCAGCCATGCCGCCGCCACCTGCCACGTGGACAACGGGGAAAACCGCACCTATCTGGCCGAGCTCCAACTGCCCGGCACCAGCGCCTTTATCGGCCGCACGCCGGCCGATCTGGCCGACACCCATCCGGCCATCGACATCATCGAAGTGGTGCGGGGATCGGACATCCACTACCCGGATGAGGACGGCCTGCACTTCGCCCCCGGGGATCTGCTCCTGGTGAAAAGCTCGGCCACGGACCTGGTGGCCGTCCTGGCCGCAGGGCTGGTCGAACTGCCCCATGAAGAAGCTGACCTCACCACGGCCGGGTCCGACCCGAAGCACCTTATCGTGGAACTCGTCATCCCCCCCCAGTCCGGTCTGCTGGGGGCCCGAGTACCGGATACCCGGCTGTTCAGGGATGAAGACATCCAGATCCTGGCCATCAAACGCCGCAGCCATCACTATGCCGACCTGAAAATCCGCACCCGGCGGCTGCGGGTGGGAGATATCCTGCTGGTGCGCTCGCCGATGGATAAAATCGCAAGCCTGCGCAGCAATGGGGATTTCATCGTCATCGAGGACGTCCACCACGAAATCGTCCACAAGCGCCTGGCCGGAAGGGCCCTGATGATCTTCGGGGGGGTCGTAACCGCGGCGGCCACCGGCCTGCTGCCCATCATGGTGGCGGCCCTGGCCGGTGTGCTCCTGATGATCCTGACCGGATGCCTCCAGTTGCGCTCGGCCTATCGGGAGCTGCGGGCGGATGTCCTGCTGTTGATCGTGGGCACCATCGCCCTGGGGCAGGCCATGCAGAAAACCGGGGCCACGGACCTGTACGCCAATGCCTTCCTGCAGCTTTTCGCCGGGGCCGGGCCTTCGGTGGTCCTGGCGGGTTTTCTCCTGCTGACCAGCATCGGCACCCAGATTCTGAGCAACAATGCCACGGCGGTGCTGCTCCTGCCGGTGGCCATCTCCACGGCCCTCACCCTGGGGGTCGACCCGCGTCCCTTCATCATCGCCGTTTGTCTGGGGGCCAGTGCCTGCTTTGCTTCGCCCATCGGCTATCAGACCAACCTGATGGTCTACGGGCCGGGCAACTATCGTTTTGTGGATTATCTCAAGCTGGGGCTGCCCCTCAATCTGATCGTCATCGCGGCCGGGGCCGTCCTGATCCCCCGCTTCTGGCCCTTTTAACGCCAGCGGGAACACACCCTTCCCGAGACTTTAATCGTGTCCATCCAGAAATGGTAGATTTTGGTTCCGGCCAAGGCCGCAGCGATTTGTCCCGCGCGGCGGGATATTATCCCGATAGACGGGACTTCCCGTCTGATCCAACCCCGCTGGGGGTGGAAACCACAGGCGTAGCTGAGCTACGGCGAGGATTTCCAAAGAGCGAGAACGCCGGCTTGTCCGCCAAAGGTGATTTTGTTCACCGGCGGCGGGCCGGGGCTAAAAGATGCCATTTATGGATCGACACTGAAGAGGGGCGCATTGAGGCTGCCCTGCCGATAGCCTTCCAGATCGAGGGCCACGTAGCCAAATCCGGCCGCTTTCAGCCCCTGAACCAGGCGCTGCCGGATTTCGGGCATCAGAACCCTGGCCATATCCCTTTCGCTGGCCAGTTCGAGGCGCGCCACCTCACCATGGCAGCGGACACGTCCCCCCTGGATGCCGAGCGCCTCCAGCAGGTCTTCCGCGGCTTCCACCCGGGCCAGAAGCGCCTGGCTCAGGGGGGTGTCATAAGGAATGCGGGAGGCCAGACAGGCCATGGCCGGACGGTCCCAGTTGGGCAGCCCCAGGTCCCGGGCCAGCAGCCGCACTTCGGCCTTGGCAAGGCGGGCGTCCACCAGGGGCGCGATAACCGCCATCTCTTCAGCGGCCCGCAGCCCCGGCCGGTAATCGCCCAGATCGTCCTGATTGGCGCCATGGGCCATGTGGGTGATCCCCAGAGCGGAAGCTTGCGCCATGAGCCGCCGGAAGATCAATTTTTTGCAGATATAGCAGCGCTCGCGCGTATTGGCGCGAAAGGCCGCTTCTTTCATCTCCTCGGTGCGGAGCAGGATATGACGGACCTTGAGACGGCTGCCGATGTCCACCGCGGCCCGGGTTTCCCGGGCCGGATGCACGGGCGAATCCGCGGTCAGGGCCACCGCGCGGCGCCCCAGAACGGCCACCGCCGCGGCCAGCAGAAGGGTGCTGTCCACACCGCCGGAAAAGGCCACCGCCAGAGAGGGCAAAGGGCGCAGGAGATCCTGCAATTGGTTATATTTCATCGCGATATCAGGCGTTAGGGTCATCCGACGACCTCTCCCCGCCAGGGGCCATAAATGGGTTCATTGCATGCGCCGAAGCATATCGGAATTTGGTTCCAGCGGCAAATTAATCATTGCCAATCAAGACTCAATTCCTGTATGAAACATAGTTTAATGACCCTCCTATTTATTGATGGTCCGTTACAATGCGTCTATTTCAGGGGGCTCGTATCAACCGCGGCGGCACACTACGGTAGGGCTGCGGTCACCGCGGAAAGGGTGGCGGAGGTGGGAGAATCCAAATCCCAGGGACCGCCCCGCCGGATACGCGCTTGATACCGGGAACAACGCTGGGCAGGCTTATATCGGCGGCATCAACATTCAGATCTAAAGGGGTTTCTATGGGAAAAGACAGCTTACTCGAATCCACTTCCAAGAAAAAGGCGGCGGCCAAAGGGGACAAAGAGAAGCCGGCTAAAAAGAAAGCCGCCGCCAAAAAGGCCACTAGCAGCAAAACAACCGCCAAAGCAAAAAAAGCGGCGGCTAAAAAGGCGGCCGGGAATAAAAAATCGGCTAGCCCCGCAAAAAAAACCGCCGCCAAGAAAGTGGCGGCCCCCAAAGCGGCGGCTGCCAAGGCCACGAAGCCGGCCAAGAAAGCCCCTGCCCCGAAGAAGCCGGCGGCTAAAAAGCTGACCCGCAAAGAACTGCTGTGGAAAAAATTCGAGCCTCTGGCTGCGGCGGCGCGCTATGCGCCGCCGACCAAAGCCAAATCCACAACCGTGGCCGATGCCCCGTCTTTTTTCAACGGCATGAGTGACGGGGAGGCTAAGAAGGCCCGGGAATACTTGAAGCGCAAATTCGACTGGGCCGAAATCAAGGCGGCCGGAGAAAAATACGCGGTCGAAATGGCGGCCAAGGCGGAAGCGGAAGCCAAGCGCAAGGCCGAGGAAGAAGCTAAACGCAAGGCCGAGGAAGAGGCCAAACGCAAGGCCGAGGAAGAGGCCAAACGCAAGGCCGAGGAAGAAGCCAAACGCAAGGCCGAGGAAGAGGCCAAGCGCAAGGCCGAGGAAGAGGCCAAACGCAAGGCCGAGGAAGAGGCCAAACGCAAGGCCGAGGAAGAAGCCAAACGCAAGGCCGAAGAAGAAGCCAAACGCAAAGCCCAGGAAGAAGCCAAGCGCAAGGCCCAGGAAGAAGCCAAACGCAAAGCCGAGGAAGAAGCCAAACGAAAGGCTGAAGAGCAAATGACACCCCCTCCCGCAGAGACCGGTGCCGACGCCGGGAACGGTTTCAACCCTATGAAAATCGGAATCATCGGCTTTTGTGCCATTATCGCCCTGCTCATCTTTTCCAGCTACTCCAACACCAAAAACTACTATATCGCCGAAAAGGATGGTGCCGTTGAAATCTGGCGCGGCATCTTCGCCCCCATGGGCAAAACCCGCCTGATGATTCTTCCCGGTATTCAGATGCCGCCGGAAGAAAAGAAGGCTTACGGGTGGCAGGATGCCTACCGCCTCATGTACCAGTACTATATCGAGAAGGCGGATGCGACCCTCGCGGTTCCGGGCGTCCCCGACACCGCCGCGCTGACCCAGGATCTTGAGAAAGCGATCTCCTATGCTCCCAATCGGGAAATGCGGGATGCCGCCCGCAACCGGCTGGTGAGTATCCACATGCAGACCTTGATCCAAAAGGCCCAGGCCGCGATGAACCGCGGCACCGTCGAAAGTGCCCAGGAGGCCATCGGATTTCTGAAAGAGGCCGCCCGGTATGATTTGAGTGACGCGGAAGCCGAAATGGTCCGGCGCAAAATCGAAGAAGCCGAGGGTATCCTGGCCGGCCGCGAAACGGCCAAGGCCGAGGCGGAAAAGGCCGCCGCTGAAAAAAAAGCCCTGGAAGCGGAAGCCCAATCCCTCAAGGAGGCCTCCCAGAATGAACCGGCAGCCGTCGAAGAAACCGGCCACTGAACGTCGCAACAGCTTTTCTGAGCGTTAATCCGAGCGGGGAGACGGCTTAAACCGTCCCCCGCTTTTTCTTCCTGGAGAGGGCCCGGCGGCCCGGCGGCATCGCCGACCAGCGGAATGCCCCCGGAATCCGGCCCCCGAAAGCGAGACCCTCTTTTGTTCACGGCACTCCCGGTTACCCTCATAATCATCCGCCACGGCGAAACGGAATGGAACCATGCCATGCGTTTTCAAGGCCATGGCGACAGCCCCCTGACCGCCCGCGGCCGTTCCCAGGCCCGTGCCATTGGAAGACGTTTGGCGCCCATGTCGATTGATCGCCTGATCAGCAGCGACCTGGGCCGTGCCCGGGAAACGGCCGGCATCATTGCGCAGGCCACCGGCCACGCTGTTCAACTGGACGCCCGTTTGCGGGAGCGCCACTATGGTGTTTTGGAAGGCCTCAACCTCAATGAAATCCTTGCGCAGCATCCTGACGTTTATCGGCAGTTGATTACGGAAGACCCGGATTTTGAAATTCCCCGGGGCGAATCCCACCGGCAGCATTATCAACGCAATATCGCCGTTCTTGAAGACGGGTCGCGCCAGCCGCCCGGGACCTGCGCCGCCCTGGTGGCCCATGGCGGCGTGCTGGACAATTTTTTCCGCTATGTGGCCCACCTCGATCTGCACCAACCCCGCTGCGTCCTGCCGGCCAATGCCAGCCTGAGCATCATCCAATATGGCCTCTTTTACGGATCGCCCCGCTGGGTCATCAAAACTTGGGGGGATATTGCCCACCTGGAGGGTCCCGAGCCACCATCGCGGTGACAACGTCTGATGCCCATCCCGTTCAAATTCCAACGATCTTCCCCGGATGCCTGGCAGGGTACGCTCTATATCATGTGTTTTGCCCAGATGGTTTCCATGATCGGGTTCTCCAGCATTTTTCCGTTCCTCCCCCTCTATGTCCAATCCCTGGGAACCGCCACCTCTCTCAGCCTCGACCTTTGCATCGGCCTGGTCTTCTCGGGGCAGGCCTTCAGCATGATGATCGCCTCGCCCGTCTGGGGGGCTCTGGCGGACCGCTGGGGCCGCAAGCTGATGGTGGAACGGGCCATGTTCGGCGGGGCGGTCATCATGGCGTTGATGGCCTTTGTGCACTCGGCCGAAGAGCTGGTGGCCCTGCGCATGGTCCAGGGGCTGATCACCGGCGTTATGGGCGCCACCAACGCCCTGGTGGCCGCCACGGTGCCCCGCGGCCGGGCCGGGTATGCCATGGGACTCATGCAGGTGGCCATGGGCGTGGGACTCGGTCTGGGACCCGTTATCGGGGGAATGGTAGCCGACGCCTATGGCTATCAGGCCGCTTTTTACATCACGGCCGGTCTTCTGGCCGTTGCCGGGGTCGTGGTCTGGGCCGGTGTGGACGAGCATTTCGTGGCCCGGGAATCCGATGGCCGTCAATCCCTGCAATTCTTTAGCGCCTGGCGGCGCGTTTTTTCCTCCCAGGGCGTGCTGCTGGCCTACACCCTGCGGTTCATCAACCAGATGGGCCGCATCGTCTTCATGCCGATTCTGCCGTTGTTCGTCCTCTCGCTGATCGATAGCCCGGACAAAATCAACAGTTTCACGGGCATCGTCATCGGGGCCTCTTCCGCCGCCACCGCCATTTTTTCCATCTACCTGGGCCGCCTGGGTGACCGCTCCGGCTATCGGCGAATCGTCATCATCGGATTGGTGGTCACCGCCCTCCTCTTTTGCCTGCAGGCCGCGGTCACGGCCGGCTGGCAGCTTTTGGGATTGCAAGTCCTCTACGGCGTTGCCCTGGGCGGTATCGTGCCGGGCATCAGCGCCCTGCTGGCGGTCTTCTCCCGGCAGGGCGACGAAGGGGCCGTCTATGGCCTGGATACGGCCATCACCTCGGGGGCGCGTATGATCGGCCCCCTGCTGGGCGTCGGGATTTCCGCCTGGTTCGGTGTGCGCGCGGTTTTCGCAACGGCTGCCCTGCTCTACCTGATCGCGGCCTTGCTGGCGGCCTGGGGCCTGCCGCAAGGCAACCAGGCACCCAGCGATTAAGTGGTCCTGTTCGTCATAACAGCATATATATCGTTTGGCCTTCCCTGCCCGTGAGGCGGGTTAATCGTAACTGGCCCGGGTTTCGGCATCACACATGGTTGGCGCGATCCGCAACTGCCACGCGTTGCTTTCCCATGTTCCGAGACGGTTATGCATATCAAGATATTTTTTCGGTATGGGATGGGTGCCCACAACAACCTTGACCCCATAGCGCTTTTCCAGAAAGGCCTCAAACGTATCGATATGGGGACAGGGGGGATAACCCACTACCATGCCGGTAGCCAAATGGATGATTTCCGCGCCATTTTTGACCATCTCTTCACCCGCGTACTCGATATTGCCACCGGGACAGCCATCACACGTTGTAAACCCTACCAGTTCAATCTCTGTGTGCGTGTATTTGCTGAAAGCCCCCTCCTTGTTCATCATCGCGCGGAAACATTTCCCGCCGGCGCACCGGCGGTAGCGGTCGCAAATCACTATTCCAATCTTTGTTTTTGGATTCATTGCACAGCCTTTTGTTTATTGTTTTTCCCTGAATTGGGCGTTCTCTTTACGCTCACGCTTTATGGTGCAAACGCCGATGGGCGCCCTCCCCTTCCATCGGTTAAGATACAGGCAGCCATAATTTTAATACTGCACCGCCACATCGCATCATTCACTTCCCCTCGAATCAAACCGGACATGCTCACAATTTTTCTTCGCCGGTCTCGCCTTTTAGGGAGTCTGCAAACCCCATATTAGATGGTAGATTTCCGTTCCGGCCGGGGCCGAAAAATGCCATTTATGGATGGGCGCTACCTCAAGGCTAAAGCCGTACACGGCAAAAATACCGAAAACGTTGTCCCGCGGTCAGGTTTGCTTTCAACGCGGATCATGCCATGGTGGGCGTCCACAATACTTTTGACAATCGTCAACCCCAGTCCGGTGCCGATCACAAACCGGGTCTTGTCATTTTTGACCCTGTAAAAACGATCAAAAATCCGATCAAGGTCTTCCTCCGCAATACCAACGCCGGTGTCCGTTACCCGGACACACACATAATCACCCTCCACGGCGGCGTCGATTGAAATTTTGCCGTTCTCGGGGGTGTAATTGATGGCATTGCCGATTAGGTTTGAAAAAACTTCTTCCAGGTTGAGCCGGTTGGCCATCAGGGTAGGCAAAGCCGGCAGATGCCCGAGGCGCAATTGAATTGATTTGGCCTGGGCCGGCGCCTGGTGAAAAGCCACCTGATCTTCAAGCAATTGGGCAATCCGGATTTCTTCGCGCTCCCGGGTAAGCAACCCGGATTCAATTTTGGCCAAGTCCAGCAATTCAGAGACAAGTGTGATTAAGGCGGTAATCTTTTCCGAGGCTCTCCCCAGAATGTCTCTCTGCTTCAGGGTGGTATCACCGGCCAGACCGTCCAGAACCACTTTCAACTGCATCAGAACCGAATTCATCGGGCTGCGGATTTCGTGCGAGACCATGGAGACAAAATTGGATTTCAGCTGGTCCATCCTTTTCAACGCTGTGATGTCATGCAGGACGGTAATGGTTCCCAGATTTCGCCCAAGGCGATCCCTGAACGGTACGCAGTGGGCGCCAATGATCATTTCCGCGCTTTTGGCGCCCGGTTCCGGGCACACTTCCTCAGACACCTCGATGGATTCATCTTCCGGGGCGTCCAGGACCCGGTCGATCATATCGTTGAGCAACTGAATGCCCACGATCTCTTCAACGGCCCGACCGATCGGGCGTGGCCCGTGATATCCGATCATCTTTAAAAAAGCCGGGTTGGCCTGGGCAATCCGTTTCTGATTATCAGTGGTCATCACCCCGTCGGCCAGTTGATTGATCATTACTCGCATGCGGGATTTTTCGGTGGCAATATCCTTAAGCGTACGGATATGGTCGACGGCCCTGTTAATCACGATGAGCAGGTCAGCGGGTGAAAATGGTTTCGATAGAAAATCGAAGGCGCCATTTTTCATGGCCTCGATAGAGTGCTCTAAAGTGGCATACCCGGTAATGACAATCACCACCGTGTCCGGATGCGTGGCGCGAATCTGCCTCAGCGCATCCATCCCTGAAATTCCCGGCATCATCAGGTCCAGCAAAATAATGTCAAAGTGCCTGTTCTTGATCATTCGTATGCCGGCTTCGGCGGTTTCCGCTCCGGCGACCTCATGACCTTCGCCGGTGAGCATCTTCAGGCATACATCGCGAATGCGCTTTTCATCGTCGACGACCAGGACGCTGGGCTTGAAAAAAAGCGCTGACCGGTCTTCGCCCGGGGTTTTCGTCACAGGGTCCGATCTGGACACAGTATCTCTCCTTGGTTGCACACAAAGTAAGGGTTGCGATTTAAGTTATTGCGGCGCCCGGATGACAAAACCCCAATAAGCGTGCATAGCAACCCTGGCCCGCGCTTCCATCGCCGGGAGGATGGATCGGCACCTGAAAGGTGGAAATTTAGTGACGCTCCCCCTTAAGGTTCCTGCCCGGCACTCTCTATTGACTGGAGAAGGGGCAATTCCACCCGAAACGTCGTCCCTTTTTCACTGGTCTGCTTTACTTCAATCAGCCCTTTATTCTCCTGGATAAGTCCATACACCGTGCTCAATCCCAGCCCGGTGCCCTCGCCGAGTTTCTTGGTCGTGAAAAAGGGGTCAAATATCCGGGGTAAATGTTCTTTGGATATCCCGCACCCGCTGTCTTCAATCTCCAGCATAGCTTTCTGTCGCGCTGCATCCCGATAGGTCCGAAACGTCAGCTTGCCGGAGCCTTCCATGGCGGATACGGCATTCATTACCAGGTTGATAATCACCCGGCAGATCTGGTTCCGATCCACGTGAACCAAAATTTTATCCGCATAGATCTCTTTGACAATTTCAATATTCATCAATGCTTTCGGATCGCGAATAAGGGCCAGGCTCTGGTCTATGGCCTCGTTGAGCTGGATGATCTCTTTCGTTGGATTTGACTGGCGGCTGTATGCCAGCAGGTTTTTGACAATAGCCCGACAACGGTTTACGTCTTCAATAACCGCCGCGACCTCTCCTCGTTCCGGGTCGTCTGCCGTCAATTCGGCCTGTTTCATTTCCGCGTAGAACAGAATCCCGGTCAGGGGATTGTTGATTTCGTGAGCAACCCCGGCGGCCAGCTGGCCGATGGACGCCATCTTTTCCGACTGCGCCAATCTCGCCCGGGTATCCTTTAGTTTTTTTTCGACAGCCTGCTTTTCCCGCAGGTCGGTGTAGATGCCGACGACGGCAATCTCTTCTTCATCTTCATAGATAATGGAAGCGGTTATCTCAACGGGGATTTCTTCACCATCTGATTTCAAAATGGTGGTGTTCATACTGGGCAGTTTGCCTTTGCCTCCGATCTTTTCGTCTTTGAGGCGCTCTTGGATTTCCGCGGCAACCCCCTCGGGATAAAGGTTGGCCGCGCTGACATTTGTAGCGGCTTCCACGCTGGAATACCCGAAGAGTTCCTGGGCGGCGGGGTTCATCAGCAGGATATTGCCGTAGCGGTCTGCGACCACAATGGCAATGGGCGACCCGGTGATAATCTTTTCTAAAAAGGCCTCCGTCTCCTTGAGCGCAATCTCCAGGTTCTTAACCCGGGTGACATCCCGCACGCTCTCGAGAATGTAGGCCACCTCGCCGTCATCGCCGAGAATCGGCGAAAAAACCCGGTCTTCCCAGAGTTTTCTACGGGTCTTGGTGGTGACACTGTGGAGGATGCTCTGCCCTTTCCGCTCGGCGATCACCCTGGACCATGGGCACTTTTCATTCGGGCACTGCTTGGCATTGTAGAAAACCTCGTAGCAGGTTTTCCCCACAATATCCTCGAGGGTCGTCTTGAATTTATCAAAGAAGACCTGGTTGCCGGATACAATAATTTTATCGAGCGTCATTATCAGCGTAGGGTAGGACAGCGAATCAAAAACTTTCATCCGCCAATCTATTTCCTTGAAAAGCTTCTCGTTCATTTTTCGTTCAACCCGGTATCCGGAAAGCGGCCGCCAGGCGAGTTCGGGTCTCGTCCGCCGCCCCTTCGGGTAAAATCAAGTAAATAGAAGCACATGAGAAAACGGCCGATAGTAACAAGTCCGACTTTTCCTTGAGGGCTTTGTAGGTAAAATCAGCGATGCCAAACCGGTCACCGAAATGGGGCCCCTGGAAGAAAATCAACTCAACCGGGAAAGTGACCTGGAGCCGGTCACCTGCCGCCGGTATGTCGGTCGCTATCCGGCGCGCCAGGGAAACGCCCTGCTCCGGTTCGCAAAGCAGCTCTAAATCAAGCTCAGATGATTCACTCAGTTGGGCGCACAATAGATGAAAACGGTTCGGCCCATCTTCAATGCGCTCGATCGCGCGCGCCCATTCAGCCGGCAGATCGGCGGGTATCCTATACTTATAGAGCGCCAGATCTTTTACAACCTGGAAACCATATGTCTTAATCTGCGACTCCCAGTACATGACAACGGTTTCCATTCCCTTATTCCTTGCGCCCGGGCCGGCGCTGGGTTCCCTGCGCAACCGTATATTCAGCCTTAAAAGGGGCATGATTTCCGGCAAGTTCAAAACAGGCCTGCATGACGGCGGCTGCTTTATCGAGCCGGGCATAGTCGAGCACATACGTCAGGGCGCCGATCGAGGACGCCATTGCGAAAACCCGCAGGTCGGCCTGCGCCAGTGCGCGCAGCGACCGGCCAAATAATTTCAGGCGCGACTGATGGGGAAACAGCGTCAGAAGCCCGACCCCATCTGTATATTCGGCACGCGCCTGCAGCACCGGTTCAGCGCTCAGCAGTCTTTTTAACAACGCCTGCTGCGCGGCATCCACACAGCAGGTCGTGTGGATGCCGCCGGCTTGGGATTCGGTTGATAAAAACGGCATGTTCATCTGACTGCCGGCCAGTAGACTGCAAAAGGCCGGCAGTAAACCGCTGGCCCGGGATTCCGCGCGCAAACGCACCAGGCAAAGCTCCCCGCTGATTTTCAACCCATTGATGCTGATCTTTGCCATATCAGCCGCACTTACAGATTATCCCTGACAATTTCCATGAGATTGTCCAGGTCAATGGGTTTGGGAATATAATCATCCGCCAGGGTGCTCTTTCCATCCATATGCGTATAGGTTGTGTACGGTATGGCGTCGGCCACCGCCGTTAAAAGAAGAACCGTGATATCCTTGAAGTTGTCATCCTTTTTGATCTCATTACAAAGCTCATAGCCGTTCTTGCGCGGCATCATGACATCCAGGATCAGCATCTGCGGTCTTGCATCTTTGATCCGGTCCCATGCTTCCACGCCGTCATATGCTTTGGCGACCTGAAACCCCTCGCTTTCCAATCTCATGGAGACCGATTCCACCAGGTCGGGATCGTCGTCTACCACCAGGATTAATTTATCGTTGCTCATTGCCTTTCTCCTTATTCACGGTAATTGCCGTTTAAAGCTGTCCCGCGCACCGGGCATTCCCGGCAATCATACCTGCGGTCGCGGATAGAGACCGGCCCGCTTTACGATCTCGGGCACTTTCTCTTCCCACTCGATGGCCATGATATGGAACCCGGAAACGCCTTCAATTTGACGCAGGCGTTCGATGGATTCAACGCAGATATCAATCCCCTCCTGGGCCTGCTTGTCTTTGGGTACGCCGGCCATCCGCTTGACCAGTTCCTCCGGCACGTCCATCCCCGGCACCTTGTTTTTCATATACCGGGCCATGCCGGCGGATTTCATCGGGGTAACGCCGGCCATGATGTAGACTTGCTCATGCAGGCCCCGATCCCGGACACCCTCCATCCACGTCTCAAACTTGTCGATATTGTAGATGCACTGGGTCTGCACGAAATCGACCCCGGCTTTCACCTTTTTGGCCAGGCGGGCAACCCTCAGTTCAAAGGGATCCGCAAAGGGGTTGGCCGCCGCACCGATGAACATTTTGGGCGGATTCTTGATCTCCGCCCCACCCTGAAACAAGCCCTCGTCCCGCATACCCCGTACGGTCTGGATCAATTGCATGGAGTCCAGGTCATGCACGTTGGCGGCCATGGCGTGGTCGCCGAACTTGGGATGGTCCCCGGAAAGACAGAGCATGGTATTGATCCCATGCGAATAGGCCCCGATGATATCCCCTTGCATGGCCAGCCGGTTGCGGTCCCGGGTAACCATCTGGAAGACCGGATGCAGATCCATCTGCCGCAGAAAGACACTGGCGGCAAAACTGGACATCCGGACCATGGCCGTCTGGTTGTCCGTAACATTGACCGCATCCACATAGCCCTTGAGCAGGGCGGCTTTCTCTTTGACAACGTCAGGCAGGGCCCCCCGCGGCGGGCCGCATTCTCCGGTTACCGCCAGTTCACCCGATGCCAATACTTTTTCCAGCACACTTTCTGTTTTCATTATTGCAAATCCCCCCTGACAATTTTGCGGGGGCCGCTGCCCCGGCCGGTTCGCCAATCCTTGGCTGAAATGACGTCTTCGTAACGATCTTCGATTCCCAATTCTTTCATGCGTTCCCAGATCAGATGCCAGGCACAATCCACGTCGTCACTGATTTCACATTTGCCATTGGTCGAACCGCCACAGGGCCCGTTCATCAACCGCTTGGCACAGCGGGCGATGGGGCAGATACCACCAGTGAGTCCCAGCAGGCAATCACCGCAGCCCTGGCAGCGCTCGGCCCAGATTCCGGGTCCTTCCGAAGCCCCCATGAACTTGGTGTTCACGGCCGGGTAGACGGGGGTCTTTTTGAACCGCCGGGCCACCTCCTGTACCCCGCAGCCGCAGGCCATGGACACCACGGCGTCCACCTGGTCGATAAGGGGCGTGAGCTCTTCGACGTATTCCGGATCGCACTGCCGCTCCAGCGTCATCTCGCGGACATCCAGCGACCGACCTTTTTTCATGGAAGCCATCTGCAACGCCGAGGCCAGCAGGGCGACTTCCTTGCGCCCGCCGGCCGCACAGACCGTCACGCACTCATTGCAGCCCACCAGCAGAATCCGGCCGCAACCGTCGATACTTTCCATGATTTCATCCAACGGTTTTCGTTCAGCTGTAATCATTGTCGTTTCATCTCCTTACGGTTGTGGGCTAGGACGCCGCCAGACGGGATGCGGCCGCTTTTACGGGATTGAGTCCCAGTTCCCTGATCTTTTCCGTGAATTCGGTAGCGATTTGGGCAAACCGGACGCCCATGCCCGCGGACATGTTCACCATCTGCACACGTTCCGCCTCAATCCCGATCTCTTCCAGGAACGGCTGCAGAGCGGTCACCCGCTGTAACGCTTTGACGTTGCCGTTTTTGAAGTGACAATCCCCTTCCAGGCAGCCGGCCACAAGAACACCGTCGGCTCCTTTTTCGAGGGCCTTCATGATGTGGATGGCATCGACTCGTCCACTGCAGGGCACCCGTATGACCTTGACGTTCGGCGGGTATTCCAGGCGCATACTGCCCGCCATATCTGCGGCCGTGTAAGCACAGTAGTGACAGCAGAAGGCCACAATCGTCGGTTCAAACTGTTCCATCAGGCACTCCTTTCCATCAGGCCTTCAAGGCGCGCCATGATCGGCGCATCCTCAAACCGGGTAAGCTCGATCGCCTTGGCCGGACATTCAGACGCGCAAATACCGCAGCCGTGACACTTGGCCGGGTCGATCTCCGAATAGCGATCTTCGTTGATAAACGGAACCCCGTAAGGGCAGGCCCGCACACAGGCCAGACAGGTGGCACACTTCTCGGGATCCACCCGGGCCACCATGGCGCCCAGGTTGATTGTATCCTTGGACAGCATGGCCAGGACCCGGCTGGCCGCCGCCTGGGCCTGGGCGATGCACTCCTTGATATTCTTGGGCGCATGGACACTGCCGGCCACGAAAAATCCGGGAACGGCAAGATCCGTGGGCCGCAGTTTGACATGTTCCTCCAGAAAAGAGCCGTCCAGGCCCCTGGTTAGATGAAAAATCCTGGCCAGGTCTTCCGTCGCCTCTTCATTGACCGCCATACCGGTGCTCAGCGCCAGGCAATCTGCGCTGACCACAAGTTTGCGGCCGATGATCGGGTCGGTAAACGCGACCTCTACCTGATCGCCATCCGGCGTCACTTCCGGCGGTGTATCCGCCTCATAGCGCACAAATATTACGCCACGCCGACGGGCTTCGGCATAGGCGTCCTCGGAAAAGCCGTAGGTACGCATATCCCGGTAAAGAACGAACACCTGCATTTCGGGGTTGAGGTCGAGCACCCGCAGGGCATTTTTAATGGCACTCTGACAGCAAATGCGTGAGCAATTGGGGTTTTCAGGAACGCGGGATCCGACGCACTGGATCATGACCAGTTGTCCCCAGGCCTTGACGCGTTCCGGCTGGTCCTCAATCAGGCTGTCCAGCTCGATCTGGGTCGTGACCGCGGCATGCTCCCCAAGGCTGTATACCCGGGGAACGTTGTGGGTTGCCCCGGTTGCCAGTACGGTCGCGCCGTGTTCAATCTGCCGGTAGTACATCCGGGGGCCGATCTGGAATCCGGTTTTACACATCCCGGGCATACCGGAGTGATCCACCACAATGGCCTGGGTGATGACTTCAATCAGCGCGTGCTGGGATACCTTTTCAACCAGGTCCGCCATATAGGTCTGGACATCGTCACCTTCCAGGGTTTTGCGCACCGCCATGGCCATTCCGCCCAGGTGTCCGGCCTGCTCGGCCAGGTAGACCCGGTGCCCCTGGTCGGCCAGTTCGAGGGCCGCATTCATACCGGATACACCCCCGCCAAGAACCAGGACATCCTTGTTCATGGGCAGCGTATGGTCATACAGGGCCTGGGCCTGGGCCACACCGGCAACCGCCATGCGAATCAGGTCCTTGGCTTTGGCCACCGCCATTTCAGGATAGTTCTTGTGGACCCAGGTGTCCTGGTCACGAATATTGGCCATCTCCACCAGGTACTTGTTGAGCCCGGCTTCGCGCAGGGTGTTCTGGAAAAGGTTTTCATGGGTCCGGGGAGAACAGCCGCCGATGACGACCCGGTTGAGCTTCTGTTCGGCGATAGCGGCTTTGATCTTTTCAAGCGATTCCAGGCTGCAGCCGTGGCCGACGTTCCGGGACAGGGCCACACCGGGCAGTTTTCCGGCGTATGCGGCCATTGCATCCACATCCACGGCACCGCCGATATTTTGTCCGCAGTCACAGACGAACACACCGATGCGCGGCGCTTCGCCGCTGACATCCCGCTCCGGCGGCAGCGCTGCTTCCCCGTTGCCGGATGTCGATAAGGGAACCAGGTTTTTAGAAGCGAGACAGGCCGCCGCACTGGCTTGCATCATGGTTTCGGGAATGTCCTTGGGGCTCTCAAAAACACCGCACACATAAACCCCCGGCCGGGAAGTGGCCACCGGGCTGAAATTCTGCGAGCGGGCAAAGTTGTGTTGGTTGAGTTCGATGCCCAGAACCCTGGCCAGTTGGCAGGCGGATTCCGGGACACGGAATCCCGTGGAGAGAACCACCATGTCGAACTGTTCGGTCAACAGGGCGGAGGAGGCGTCCGTGGCGTAGGAAATAGCCAGTTGCCCGGAGGCGGCATCCGATATCACCGAATGGGGCCGGCAACGCACCAGACGCACGCCGTATGATTTTCGGGCGCGGTCGTAGTAAAGTTCGTAGTCCTTGCCGAAGGTGCGCATATCCATGAAGAAAATCGTTGTTTCAATATCATTTTGGAAGCGCTCCTTGGTAACGATGGCCTCCTTGAGGGCATACATGCAGCAAACACTGGAACAATAAGAGACATCCTCCCGGTTGATGCCGCGGGAGCCCACGCACTGAATCCAGGCCACCCGTTGCGGCGGCTTGCCGTTGCTGGGGCGGACCAATTCTCCGCCGGTGGGTCCGGAAGCCGACATGATCCGCTCGTATTCGAGCCCGGTGACCACGTCGGGGTATGTCCCGTAACCGAAGTTCTCAAGCCGGCTGGGATCGAAGAGTTCGGCCCCGATGGCCAGCACCACAGCCCCTACCTGTCGTTCTTCGGTCCGCTCGCCATCGTCCGGATCGATGGCGCCGGCCGGGCAGACGTTGACCAGTGCCGCCACATCTTCACATTTTGCCATGTCAATGGAAAAGGCCTGGGGGGTTGCCTGGGGGTATCGCATGCAGGTCGGTGCCCGGTGGTCCAGCCCGGGTTCAAAGCGCACACACTCCGGGAAAGCTTTGTGGCAATCGCCGCAGGCGGTACATTTTTCCATGTCGATGTACCGCGGCGCCCGTGCCAGGGTGACGATAAAGTCGCCGGCTTGTCCCTTCAGCCCGCTCACCTGGGTCAACGGCAGCACTTCAATATGTTTTTCACGAGCATTTTCGGACAGGTTGGGTGAAATGGTACATAAGTCACAGTTGTTGGTGGGGAAGGTGCGGTCAAGACGGGTCATCAAGCCGCCGATGGCTGCCGCCTGGTCGATCAGGACAACATCCCGGCCGCCTTCAGACAAATCCATGGCCGCCTTCATCCCGCCGACACCGCTGCCGATTACCAGAACTGAATTGTTTTGATTTGGCATATCGATATCCTAACCGTCTGCTTGAATGATGGTTTGTTCAGAGCCCCGCAATTTCCAGAATCGTAGGTAGTTTATGCTCCCAGCCCTGAGTTTCGATCTTGACCCCCTGTACGAGGTTCTTCAGTTGGGCGATGGTTTCACCGGCGATAAGCAGGCACTCCATTTCCCGGTCCGGGGCCTTGCGTATTCTTTTGATCATCTCCTCGGAAATATGCGCACCTGGCTCATTCAGGGCCATATAGCGGGCAATGCCCACCGATTTGAGCAAAAATACCGAGGCGATTACCGGAACCTTCAAGGCCGCGATCTTCTCCAGGTCGGTGGCAAAACGCTCCACATCGAATACGGACGGGGTGACCACGAAGCCGGCACCGGCCGCCACCTTCTTTTCAAGATCGGCCAATTCGATATCCAAGGCCTGTTCGTCCGCAAAAGCGCCCAACGTGCAGCCGGTGATGAACTCCGGATTGCCGTTCAGAGAAAAACCCGCCATGTCCACCCCGTTTTGGAGGGACCGGATAGCGCCGATAAGTTCGAGCTCATCCAGGTCATTCACCACGGCCGCGTCGCGATGGTCGCCATTGGCCATTTCTTCACTGGGCACGACGACGAGATTGCGGATACCGAGAAGGTGGGCAGCGAGGACATCGCCCTGCAAGGCCATCCGGTTGCGGTCCCGACAATAGAGGTGGATAATCGCCTCCATGCCCTGCTGGTGGATAAGGGCCCCGCCGGCGAGGGCGCTCATTCGCATCACGCCGTTATCCATATCCGGTATGATGACCCCGTCAACGCGCCCTTTGATTTTGCGGGCGTTGGCGACCAACTCCGATACATTGACGCCCTTGGGGGTGTTCATTTCCGCCAGAACTACAAATTCGCCTGATGCCAGTCGTCTTTGAAAGCTCATAAATTCACTCTTCCTTTTGGCAATTGTTCCGGGTTACATTGCCGTCTCGGGGTGAAACACGGCGACTTCCTTGAGGTCGTCCCCTAAGTATTCGCGTTCGTTGGGTCCCAGGACGCCAAGCGACAGCGCAAGCAGTGACCACAGGTGAACCACCGGGTAATTGCTGCCGTAGTGCTCGCTGAGTTCGTGGATCTGGGCATGGCAGTTGTGGCAGGCCGCGATGCAGTAGTCTGCCCCGGTCGCCTTGATCTGATCGTCTTTCAGCTTCCCATACGCCAGCCGCTGTTCCTTGAAACCGGACTGGAGAAAACCGCCCCCGCCGCCGCAGCAGTAGTTGTTCGACCTGTTGGGTTCCATGTCGACGAAGTTTTCTTCACCCACTACGGACTTGACTACGAATCGCAGGTCCTCCGCAATGGGATCGCCGTAGGACTTACGCACGATCTGGCAGGGATCCTGGACGGTGAACTTTATCTTCAGGTCCTTGTTCCAGTCGGAACTGGGCTTGAGCTTGCCCTCCCTGATCCACTTGGCATAGTATTCGTAAATGTTTTTGACTTGGAACTTGTGTTCGACGTTGAACTTTTTCAGTCCTGCCAGGACTGAGAAGGTGACGTGCCCTCACTCGGTGTTGAGAAAGGTCTTGCACCCCAAAGCATCCGCCTGGCCGGCGGACTGCCGCACCAGGTGTTCCCACGCCTCATCATCGGATAGGAACATGCAGTAGTTTTCACCGCCCCACCCCTTGCTGCCGTAGGTCCAATCGACACCGGCCAGGTGCAAAATCTTCCAAAGCGGTACCAATTCATCCGGCTCGGTCACCGGTTCTCTCGAATTCTGGTTGAGAAAAAATTCGGCCCCTTCTTTGTCGATGGGCGCCTGCATTTCGGCGAATTCGGGCTGAGCCTCTTGGTACTCTTCGAGGACATCCCCCACCACGAATGCAAAATCTTCGGGAGAGGTCCCCATGGCACTGCCGCTTTCATTGCGCAGGGCCATGTCGCAGGACCCCAGGATACCCTTGGGCCGCTCTTCGCGCGGGACCTGGGCCCGGGCGTTATAGACCAGCTGCGGGATGTCGATTTTCATGGGGCAGACGTAGATGCACCGCTGGCACATGGAACACATCCATATCCAGGGGCTGCTCAATATTTCCTCGTCCAATCCCAGGGCAGCCATGCGCAGAAATTTGCGTGGGTCCATTCCCTCCAGACCCGTGGCGGGGCAGCCCGACGCACAGGCACCGCAGGTCAGGCACAGGTCGAGATTTCCGCCTTCCGGAAGGATCTCTTTAACCTTGTCGATAAACAGACTTTTCTTTCTTGCACTCAGTTTAATTACCGCTTCGGGCATGGGCTACTCCTTTTCATAAAGATACATATGCGATTTTCTATCTGTCTTTTTGAGATGGATGCTGCAAAATTCACCAGCACGCTCTTCTTCGAAGACAAGTTCATAGGATAACGCTGGCAGGACTTTAAAAAGATCATTGCGCGTGTCCGGATCCAGCCCGACGATTCTCACTACCTCGTCACTTTTCATCCCTCTGAACACATGTGTCAGTTTTAGCAAGGTCAGGGATTTAATGGCCCCTCTGAAATCCACGATATAATCCGCTGCTTTTTCCAAAATCGGTATGTTCCTTTATTTTTCCAGCAACCTTTATAGGCAACTAAGGTGCCAACCACCGGATAAATCTCTATGCGCGAATGATTTTCGTAAGAATTCAAACCCTTGAATTGGCCTCAGCAAATAATTTTCTAAATGCATTGCCCCTTCTCTGCTAAAGTGTTAAATTGATAACATTTAACAGGTGTTAAAATTTAATAGGCAACCTAAATGTTTGAGCACGAACTTGACAGGTACTGGCGGACGGTGGCCAACACTATCAGCGACGGCATCATGGTCGTTGATGAGCGGGGCATTATCATCTATGTCAACGAGGCTTTTGAAGGCATCACCGGGTTTTCAAAAGATGAAATGATCGGCAAGGACTGCTCGGTTTTGAACTGCGACATCTGCCAGGAAGTTCGCGAAAACCGGGGCTGCCATTGGTGTGCCCTTTTTCAGGACGGCAATATGCGGCGCAGGCGCTGTGTCTTTAGCCATAAAGACGGTCATTCAATCCACGCGCTTAAAAACGCCTCCGTTTTTCACGATGACCATGGCAATGTCATTGGGGCCGTTGAAACGGTTACCGACATCACGGACCTTATCGAAAAGGACAACCGTATCGCCGAATACCAGCGGGAGCTGCGGTCTGCGGACAAGTTTCAAGGCATCATCGGCGCATCGGCGCAGATGCAGAAAATCTTCGATCTGATCACCAATGCCTCCCGTTCGGATGCTCCGGTCATCATCTATGGCGAAAGCGGGACCGGCAAAGAACTGGTGGCCAGAGCAATCCACCGGCTTAGTGAAAGATTCCGTGGGCCTTATGTCAAAATAAATTGTGCCGCGCTGACCGAGTCTTTACTGGAAAGCGAGCTTTTCGGGCATGTTAAAGGAGCCTATACAGGAGCCGTCAAAGACCGTTCCGGGCGATTTGAAACAGCCCATGGAGGAAGTATTTTCCTGGATGAAATCGGGGATCTGCCGCTGGCTACCCAGGTAAAACTACTCCGGGTTCTCGAAGAGAAAATCGTTGAGCGGGTAGGCGCCAATACGTCTATTCCGGTTGACGTTCGGATCATTTCAGCCACGAACCGGGACCTTAAGGAACTTATTGGAAGTGATATTTTCCGGAAAGACTTATATTTCCGTATTAACGTTATCCCGGTCCACCTCCCGCCGCTGCGCGAAAGGGTCGAAGACATCCCGCTGTTGGCGGATGCCTTTTTTCGCAAGATCCGCCTGAAAGTCAACAAGGAATTCACCGCCATCTCCAGGGAAACCATGGCGGCCCTGATGAATTACAGCTGGCCCGGTAACGTGCGCGAGTTGAAAAGCGCGTTCGAGTACGCCTGCGTCACCTGCCAGGGGGGACCAATTGAACCCGGACACCTGCCGACGAATATTCTCACCGAAAAAAAGACCTCTGGGTCAGCTAAACGTATATCCATCAATCGGGAAGAAATGAAAAAAATGGAGCTCATCGAAACCTTGGAAGAAACCGGCGGGAACCAGTCTGCCGCCGCTAAACGGCTGGGGGTTACCCGGGTTACGATCTGGAACAGAATGAGACGTTACGGGATCAGTTCCAAGAAGAACATCACCGCAAATTGAAACTCCACCACGTCCCTTTTCTCAGATAAAAATCTGTAAAAAGAAGCGTGCCTGATATCTTCATCTCAATCCAGTTTGAACACAATCTAATTATAGCGCATAAGATTAAGCATTTAGAGAAGGCGATCATACAGAGCGTCAAGCTCAATAAAGGGGTCAAACAATTGCTGACAATACCCTGTATCCGTAGCATTTTGGCGATGACTATCATCTTGGAAGTCTGTGGCATCAAGCGCTTCCCAAAGGTCGGCAATTTTGCTTTCTACTGTCGTTGCGTACCATCTAAAAGGTAGCCCGACGGTAAAAGCAAAGGGTGTCATACACCGTGAAAATGGCAGCGAAGCACTCCAAGTCAAAACACTTACCGGCAGACCAAAAAATTCAATGGTCAGCAGAATAAAAAGATCTACGACATTGTTACGGCGAAGCCCCTCTTGCAACTCAAGACGGTAGGTTCAACGCTGGAGAATTCATTTGCGATGCTTGAATGGTGTCGACGGCCGTCTCCCGGGGGACCGTCACCATGACTGGAAACGCCTTCGCTCCAAAACACCCACATGCTCCATTCGTGATTTTAGCGGGGTTGCGACCTGTTGGGACGATCGTTATGTTAAGCGGTGTAAAAGGTGTTTGTAATCCGGGGAGGGCCGCAACCCTTCCTTTTTAGTGCAACGCGCATACCCTACGACCGAAGGCGAGGCGACCTATGGGAAAATTGATCAAGGAAGAAGGTGAAGCGGGAAGACTTCACATCGACACCCCTCTGATGGGAGAATCCCTGGTGAGCAAGGAGCTGCTAAAAAAAACCGAGGCCAAGGAGTACTTCCGGATGCACCCGGATGTCAATGTGCTCAAGATCGGGGGCCAGAGCATCATGGACCGGGGGGGCCCGGCCCTGTTTCCGATCCTGGAGGCGCTCATCAGCGCCAAGGATGAATACAAGATGCTCATTATGACCGGCGGCGGCACCCGTGCGCGCCATGTCTACAATATCGGTGTGGACCTGGGCATGCCCACCGGCGTCCTTTCCAAACTGGGGGACAAGGTATCCTGGCAGAATGCCGAGATGCTCTCGGTCCTGCTGGCCAAGCATGGCGGGGTGAAGATCGGCCACGGCGACAATCTGGAGCAGCTGACCATGTTCTGCCGCCTGGGCTACATCCCCATTACCTACGGCATCCCGCCCTACGGGTTTTTCGAACACCCGGCGGAGCACGGCTCCATCCCGCCCCACCGGACGGACTGCGGCGCTTTTCTCCTGGCGGAGAATATTGGTGCCCGCTCCCTGATTTTCCTGAAGGACGAAAAGGGCCTCTTTGCCAAAGACCCCAAGAAAGTACCGGCGGACGAGCGGGACCAGCTGACCTATTACAGCCGTATATCGGCCCGGGAGCTCCTCGAACTGGATTTGGACGACCTCATCATCGAGCGGCCCATTATCAGTTTGCTGCAGCGGGCCAAATGCCTCAAAGAATTCCAGATCATCGATGCGATCCGCCATCCCGAACACATCATGGCGGCCCTCAAGGGCGAGCATGTGGGCACGATCATCTACAAGGAGTGAGTCTCATCCCGCATAGCGGGAGCATCAGGTGGCCTCCTCGAAGGAGGCTTCAAAAATGGTGTTTTAGTCTTTTGTTTTCAGGTTTCCCTTTGTTCCGCGCCGAGCATCGGCGGGGCGGACGGATTAAAGCGCGCGGACTGTCTGAGTCCCGCCGTAGCTTTAGCATCGGCGGGGCGAGTTTCCGCGTGCTCCGGCCGCCGCGACGACGCGCAGGGTTAAGCGGGACACGGGCGTCTTCTTTTGCTTTCGTTTTCTTGCACGTGCAAGAAAATGAAGAACCCCCTTACAAAAACGCTCCCCTAATCGGTCGAACCTCTCCGACTCCTCCACCAGAGGTGGAGGGTTTAAATCGAAATCACCTGTCATTCGGGATCACTGTCAAAATATCCTGGCGATGGCCGCCAACCGGCTGAATGCGCACTTCTCGACAGCGCCTTTTGAGCTGAGGTGCCCCCTGCCCATAAAGGCCGCCCGCCGCCCTCCTGAAGATACGCTCTTGATTTCGACAGCGATCCGGAACCGCCTGTGATCGAGACCTTGCGTCATGGCCGGTTGCATGCTTTCCTTGCCATGACACGACAGGACGCTATAGACGGCTACGCCGCCTGCCCGCCCCCGTCTTTCTGTCCCTGGCCGGCATCCAGGTAAACCACTTCCGCACCGCTCTCGCGGCAGATATGGTCAAGTTCTTTCTTGCGGATGTGCTTCACGTAAAGTTTTATGTCGGCGCTACTCACGCCCACCACACGAAAACGCGGCTTTTTCTCGCCCTTTTCGATCTTGCGGCGTTCCCGCACGAAAATTTTGCTGGCCATGAGGCCCTCCTTTCGCTATCAAGCGTATAGGTACCCTGAATTCTTTAAGTTGTAAAAATAGATATATCCTTGGAGGATATATGTCAAGATCGTCTACTAAAAAGCCCAAGGGAAATTGGCAGCCCGGGTCGGGCAAGGCCCAGCGCTATATCCAGCCCTCCCTGCTGCTCGCGCTCAAGCGCAAGCCCTCCTATGGGTACGAACTGATCCAGGAAATCGCCGCTTTCGGCTTCGTGGAGGGATCGGCGCCGCCGGGCATGATCTACCGCCATCTGCGGGACATGGAGGAAAACGGCTGGGTAACATCGGAGTGGCACACCGAGGGGGCCGGTCCGGCCAAGCGGATTTACCAGCTGACCGCCGAGGGGCAGGAGGTCCTGTCTTTCTGGATCGGCTACATGGACCGGCAGGCCCGGAAACTTGCCAATTTCATCGCCATGTATCGGTCATCTCAAGATGGAAAATGAATGGGGATGGCAGGATCCAAACAGCCGCCCAGCTTGAACCCTAGCCGAAACCTTTGCGGTTTACCTTTCGAACCCTGCATTTTAATGTCCTCAATAATTGTCTTCTCTTCCATATTATGGCACGTAATCTGTAATTTAATGCGTTATTGATATGTACGCTTTATGTTATAAATATAGGCTAATTTAGAAAGCTAAAGTTTTTCATGAAGCGCTGGGGAAACCGTGCCGTTCAAAGGCGCAGGTGCCTTAGCCACCGTCGATAACGCTGTTGACCTTCCATTTTTCCTGACACCAATTGAGACCACGTCTCCAACCGTAAGTCTTCAATCGGCTGTAACGTATCCTTTCCGAACAGAATAATGAAGCGTTAGCGAAGTTCGAAGAGCTTCGTGAACAAATACAGATGGGCAAGGTCATCCAGTCGTCGGTACCGACCACTGATTGGCGCCAAGAAAGCTTTTGATCTATCCGCTGACGGGATTTGGAACAGTGTTCATTGCCGCTCAGGGTCCAAAATGGATATCGACTCTTGGAGAATCCGGTATTGCTCGCCGAGGGATATCCGCTCGGGTACGCTGTGGATGTGGTCTTGCAGCATTGCAAGGCGGCGTTTGAGCGATGCATTTTCCGAAGAGTCTCCGGGGGCGGCCTTCAGAATGTCCTCCATCTGGTCGGTCAGAAGCCCCGGCGGCTCTTTTTGCAGTGCCTGCACGGCGGATAGATAGGCCGTCAGGAATCGATCCGTCGCCGCCTGCTCCCGGGCAAGCACCTCGGTCAACCGCTTGCGACGCATGCGCAGCGAGTTGAGTTCCACCTCGGGCATGGCGGCCGCGCCCGGCGATTCCAGCCTGCTCAGATCGGCCTGCAGACGCTCGACTTCCTTGGCATGCGTCAACATCGCCTCGGCTGAAAACAAGGCCCGCCATACAGACGCCTTTACGCCGTAGGCGGCTGTTGTCACCTCCCCCGCGGCACCTCGGGAAGCACCGCCATCCACTGCGGGCGCATCCACCGTATCGGGGGGCTCATCCCGCGGCGCACGCCGGTCCCATTCAGACTTCAGCTGTTCGATGCGCTCGCGCGGCGCCGCGATGCCGGACAGGACCACCCGGAAGCCGATGTCGGCACTGCGAGAGGCCCCTTTCTCGAGAAAATACGGCATTTCTTCCCGCCGGCCCGGTGAAATTTCCGGTCGGCGCTTGCGAAAACTGCCCCCCTTGATCAAGACGCCGCCCGTCGCTCCATGAAGGCGACCGTCGACGCTGAAGCGAAAGGGTTCCAGCATCATTTCCGCGGCGTTGCCGGCCGTGTCGAACACCCCCAGGGGATTGGCGCACTTGGAGCCGATCCAGGCGATCTTGTCCGGGGGTTTGGGGGCGTTGACCGCCGTATACACGGCGTAATCGGAGAGGGGCCGACCGTTTAGGGGGAAATAGGCCTCCCGGTTCAGCTGCGCCACGTCAACCCGGTGGCCGCCCCGGGCGGCGTATTCCCATTCGGCTTCCATGGGCAGCCGCAGATGGGCGTACCGCCCGTCGGAAAAATGCGGGAGAGCCTCCGGGTGCTCATCGAGGAGCCACTCGGTGTAGCGCTGGGTGAAGGTCACCGCCTCGAACCAGGAAATGCCCGTTTTCGGCCGGGGATCGTCCGGGGTCACCAGACGGTCCCAGCCCGGGCAGTCGTCCGCCATCACGGCGTCCCACTGAAACGTGCTGATTTCGTATTTGCCGATAAAATAGTACTTCGACGCCCCGACTGAATCCCCTGGACCGGTGCATGCGCCGTCCCCCTGTTCGCGCAGGTCGTCCAGCGCTTGTTGCCAGGCGTCCGGCAGATCGGCGCGGGTAAAGGCGCCGGCCAGATGAACCGGCCGCCTGGCCTCCATGAAGCCGGAGGTCTTGCGGCCGCAGTCGGCGCACCCGGCCGTAAACTGGAAATCGTCCAGAAACCCGTTGGATGGAACGCAGACGAGACGAAGGAGGAGCTTTCCGCCGCAGGGCATCGGCAACTCGAAGTCACCGGCAATCGGGTTGGGATCGACCATGTTGCGGATCAGCGGCACGCGATTGGAAAGCCGGTGGCGCTCTGCAGAAGGGCAGTATTGGGCCTGCACCGGGGCGGCTGCCATCAGGACCACAACCGTCAGCAATACCGGGGTGGCCCAGGCCGGAAGGCTCTTTCTCGGTTCGGGCCGGGTCGTCGGATGCGGCCGGCGGTCGGTACAACAGGGTCTAAACATCGCGGATGACCTTCGAGGGTTCGATTTTCGCCGACCTTGCGCCCGCAAAAGTTGATGACAGCACGGCCAAACCCAGTGTCAGAACGAACGCCAGTAAATAGTGGAACACGCCCATCCGGCAGACGTATTCGCCCTCGGCCAGATAGCTGGCAAATACGTTGTTGATCGTCAGTTCGGTCGTTCCGTAGAGAAGGAACGCCACCAGGGCGCCCAGAATCGCCGTGGCCGCCGCCTGGACCACCGGGAACCAGACGATGTTGCGGGTGGAAAAACCGATGAGGCGCACCACACCCAGGTGCCGGCGCTTGCGGTTGACGTTGGCCATCACATTGCTGGCCATCGAGGCGAAATACCCGCACACCGCCACCAGGGCAATCAGTCGAAATATGAAGGTAAACGCCCGGTCCAGATTTTGAACGACCGCAATTTCCGCCGCGCGGGTGTAGACTTCGACGTGCTGTTCCTGGAGTTTTTGCGCAAGCGGGGCCACATCGTAGATGCCCTTGGCGTACAGACGAAAGCTGGGATACACTTCCGAGGGCCGCGCGCGGGGTTTGCCGGGCCACCCGAAGGCGTCGTTGCCGAAACCGTCCCGGTAGTCTTCCGTGGCTTGCAGGAGGCTCAGGCGGACGAAGGCCGCATCCCGCGAAACGGCCTCGGCCGGCAGGAGGCCGGCCACGTTCAACGCGACGGTCACCTGCTCTTTGCGCCCTTCCACCGTTCTTCCCACCACGCCGGTCAATGAATGACCCGCCTCGATGTTCAACTTCCGGGCCGCCGAGGCCGAAAGGACAATGGCCTTGGGGCTTTCAGGCACGCGGGTGAATTTTCCCAGCAGGGGGTCCCCCTCCCCGGTGGGGATGAGATCGACGGCCAGGGTCGACGGAACGGCGGGGGCCGGGTTGACCAGCACCATGTTGGCGGCAATGGACCGGGTCTGGGGGATGGCGAAGGCGACTTCCGGCATCCGGGCCAGCCGGGCGAAAAACGCGGCGTCATAGTGCCCGCTTCCGACCGGCGAAATTTCCAGATTGCGGGGATTGCGGAGGAGCCGTTCGGTCAAGGTGGTGATGATGCCGTTTTTCACACCGAAGATCACCAGCAGCGGTGCCAGAACCGCGGCGAGCCCCAGCACGGCACAGGCGGACAAAAGCCGTTCGTGAACGTAATCCTGAAGGGAGATTCGAATGATCGTTTTGATTCGGTGCATCTTCTATCGCCAGGGTACAAGCCGTTCAACGATCGGCCCCGTATCGTATCTCATCCTACGGCCGGGCGGGAACCGATGCAAGCAAAACCCGGCTTCCATGGGGATTGTCCTCCATTCCGTTGTGGAATGGCGGGAACGGCCACGCGTGCGGTCTCGATCGGGCGATCTTCCGAGCGCCGTCGAAGCGTCATGCTGCTGCGCGCTCTATCCAATGACCCGCGACTGAACGGAGGCCCCCTTTTGCTGGTCATCGAGGTCGAATCGGATGGTCCGAAAGCCGAGCTCCCGGACCCGATCCCACTCATGGGTGGCGACGATCAGGGTGACATGGTATTCCTCTGCCAGGGTGCTGAACAGCCGCATGATCTTTTCCGCGTTGATCGGATCGAGCGAAGCGGTCGGTTCGTCGGCCATCACTACGGCCGGCTCATGGGCCATGGCGCGGGCAATGGCCACCCGCTGGCGTTCCCCCACCGATAACTGGGCGGGGAATTTGCGCAGATGCCGCCCAATTCCCAGCCGTTCGGCCCAATCCGCTACCCGGCCTTCATCGGCCAGGCCGAGTGCCTGGCGGCTCAATCCGATATTGTCGCTTACGGACAAAAACGGCAGCAGGCCGCCGGTTTGCAGCACATAGCCGATCTGCTGCATCCGGCTGCGCGCCAGGCGGTTCTGGTCGTTTTCCTTCCAGCAGCGATCCACATCGAGGGGCCGGTCGGGATCGGAGAAAAACAGAAAGCGGCCGGCCGCCTCCGGCCGAAGCACCAGGGCCAGCAAATCGAGCAGGGTGCTTTTACCGCACCCGCTGTATCCGACAATCGCGATTTTCTCGCCCCTGCCGACCGCCAGCTCGGGAATCGTCAAGACGAAGTCGTTCTGCCCGGGCCAGGCCTTGGTGACATCCCGAAGAACAAAAACGGGCCGGCGACCGCCGTCGGCGGGCATGGTCGCCGCGCCGTCGGTCGGAGCGGCGGCGGCATCGAACGATGTTTCTTCCATGGAGAGATCCCCAATTCGGTGTTTAGGGCATCATGCTCAAAGGAACGCGATAGACCATCTCCCCGGGATTATCGGTCCCGAAGCTGATCCAGTTGTTCACATCGTCGTGGTAAAGCTGGTAGCGTGCAATTTTGGCCTTCAGGTCGTCCACGATGGCCTGCTGTTCCCCCACGCTCATCCGGTACCAGTCATCTTCTTTCAGCCGCATGATACTGCTGCGGTAAGGCAGGTCGTCCAGAAACTCGCCCAGCAGCCCGAGCTCGCCGAGGTTTTGATCCGGTTGTTGGCGAAACTGCTCGGGGTCCCTTGAAATGCGGGCCGAGGCCGACAGAATGCTCTGGAAAAAGTCCCGGGCGCCGGTGCGCTTGGTTCGCTGGGCCTGGTCCAAAACGATCCTGAGGCGCCGGTACAGGTCGCTGAGCTGGTTTTTGGTCAAAAGCACCGCAACCTGGAAAGAAGGGGCGTCCGGGCGCGCCAGGTCCATGTCCGAAACCCAGGCTTTGACCACCTTCGGGGCCTGGGCGCTCTTCTGCCGGCCGAGGAAATCGAGCTGCATGGCATAGCCGAGGGCGGCGGCTTTGCGCCGCGCCGTGGCCACCGTATTTTCAGGCATGTCCGGATCGGCCGATGCTTCAAGCGTCAGACGTTCGCCGGCGCCGGTGGAGCGCACCAGCTCCACCATCTGTTTGGAGACCTCCTCCACAACCGATCCGAAGGTTTCCACCCCGCCGGAGGGATTGTCGGCATCGATGGAAACATAGAGATTCCCGATCGTCGGATCGCTCTGGCCCGTCAGGGCCATGTATTGGGTCTGCGCATAACTGTCGTTGTTGCGGCGCTTGGCGGCCGATGTCTTCAGGTGCAGGACGAATATCTTGATATTTTGGGCGGCAGCCAGATCGGCGATCTGGGCCGCGTTCATCTGGGTGCTCGAAAAGGGGTCGTCGTTTCCAATGGCGCCGGCATCGGTGATCAGAAACAGGATGCGGGACCCGTAGTCGGACCAGTCCAGCGCCTCGATGGCCTTCTTGATGCCGGCAAAAGCGTCCTCGTTGAATGTGTGGGAGGAGACCTCGGCCTCTGTGGCCTGGTTCAGGGCATTTTCAAATGCGCTCCGCTGGCGGCCGTCGCGCAGCGGAGACAGCACTTTGCTCACGTAACCAAGGCCGGGCGTCTTTTTGGTGCTGTTACGGTAGGCCACCAGTCCGAAAGCGACCCGGTCGGTTTGACCGGCGCTTTCGATGCGGTCGTAGATGTTTTGGACCGCCTCCCGGGTACGATCGATATAAGGCTTCATCGATATGGTGGTGTCGATCACGAAGGCGATGGCCGTTTTCAGCTCGGCGTCCCCCGGAGGCAGCCCGGCCCCGGGATCGATGGAGGCCACTTCAAGGAACTGCACCCCCTCGTAGAGTTCCACGGAGTTAAAAATCGGCATCAGGTAAAATCGGTCCCGCGCTACCGCCTCCCCGGACGGCTCCATGGCCACCACCGGGAAATCGCCGGGGGGAGCGCCGCCTTCATCGACCGCTTCGAACGTTTCCGCCAGCTGCGAGACACGCTGGGCCGGATCCTGGGCACCGGCCACCTGCTCGAGGTCTTCCAGCCCTTGGAAAAAAAGAACCGGGCTGCGCCCCATGCGCTCGGTGAATTCCAGGGTCAGGGACTGTTCCCATTCGGAGGCGTACGACGCCTGCATCCACCCGGCGATTTCGCATTGGCTGTCGTAGCCCACTTGCAACCAATCGGCGTCTCCCGCCGCGTTGCGCTCGTATACGTAAAGGACGGAAAAGGGGGTAATCCGCCCTTTGCGGACGGTCTCCGTCGCCTGCGGTTCCGTGTAGAGAATCGCCCCCGGGTGGGTGACCACCCGCTGATACAGCGCCTTTTTCCCTTGGATCAACAGGGGCCGGCACTGCTGTTGGGCCAAAGCGCCGGAGGCGGCCCCAAGCCCGCAGAAAAAAACAGCGGCTGCGAACATGAAAACGATTTTCCCTGCCTTCCGTTTGGATTCGGATGAATTTCTCATGATTCCTTTCCCCAGTTCTTCAGCAGCACTTGTGCTTCCCGTGAGCCTTGCTCCGCTTTTTCGCGAAGCCAGCGGTGCAGTTCGGCCAACTTCGATTCGGCCTCCGCAACGCCGCCGGCCCGTGCCGTTCGGTACCACTTGATGGCGGATGCCGGGTTCTTGCGGATGGTGCCGCTTTGCTCGCGGGCGAGGGGATCGTAGTAGCGCGCTACCTGGGCGGCGGCTTCGGCGTTGCCGGCGTCGGCGGCGTACTCGAGGAGCAGAAAGGCCGCATCGGCACGCTCCGGGCCCTCCGGCAGATCAGCCGCCATTTTCAGCGCTTCCTCGGGGCCGATGCCCTTCTTGAAGGCATCGCGCACCTGGCTGAGCAGCGGTGCGTCGGGCGTATAGCTGGGTGCCGACGGCGGCGCCACCAGTTCTTCTTGCGGTTTAAGATTGGCCATGCGTTTTTTGGGCCCCTGCAATGCTTCCTGCAGCGATCCGGGCGACAGCTTCTCCCTCGCCGGTGTCAGCAGCCGGCCGCCCAAATAGACGGCCACGACAATGGCCACAAGCCCCAAGGCGGTGATGGCAAGATAACCTTTTTTGGCAAGTAAGGCCATTGTTTCCTCCTTTCCTCACTCGATGGGTGTGGCCTCGGCTGCACCCCGCTCACGGCGTCCGGATCCGCTCAGTGACAGCACCGACGGTGTTCCCGAAAAGTCGTACGCCGATTTCCACAAGTCAACGACGATAGCTGAACTAGTTTGCAGAAAGCCGCGGCAGGGATCATAAGACAGCTGAATGATAAGTCTCATGTGGAATTCTCAAAGAATCGCCTCCCGCTTCAGGATATCATAATAGGTCATGATCCGATCGACATAGCGCAACGATTCGGTTCCGCAGCAATTACCATATCGAGTCTCTGGTAATAGTTTCTGTAGCAAAGCAACGGCAGTGTCTGTTGGAGCGCATGACATGAGTCCGGATCGAGCTCCTTTTTTTCGCCTATCATTTCTGCTTCCGCGACATAACCCGCGTCGATGTTATTGATGGACAGCACCAAACGACGGTTGAGCATGGCGATAATCGTGTCGGTCAAGGTTTCCATGCCCCGTCTGTTATGGCCAATGAATTCAGCGACCACTCGAGGCTGCTCTCCTCGGTGATCGGCCGAATTTCGTCTAAACGCATAGGAAACTCTTCTCTGGTTTCCAGGCCCGTTTATTGGCCTGGGCGCAACCGGTTTAAACGTTTGCCTTTGGAGCAACCCTGAACCGCGATAAGATGCTGGAAATACGTATTTTTTATAGCATAGTGGTTTGAAGAAAGCAAAATGGCCAGAAAAAAGGCCGCTTGGACGGCAGAAACCGCGCATACGGCCACTGTATACCATTATAGGCCCGGCGCCGCACTGCTCCTCATGTGAGCGGGAGGTCGACCTATGCCCTGGCCGTGCCTCCCCCTACAAATCCATCGTAAGGTCAATGTAAATTAAAAGGATAGTTGGAATTTACGATCATTTTAAACTTTTGGTTTACTTCAACTAGTCTGAAAACCCACCAAACTTGTACTAGCTGCTATTTATCACATCAGACCAACGCCACCCTAAAAACGTGAAGGCCAACCCCCAAACATATGAAGGTTGGCCTTTCGGCTTAAGGAATAACGCTCTTTTCACGCTGTCCAATGGTCTGCGTGTCGGCGCTTGCCGCAAATATTCTCCCACACCCCCTCGCTTTTGGTACGCACCAGCAGGACCGGCCGGTGCCCTATGAGATGCGGCCTGAGCCAGCGGTGGGTCAACATCCGATCTCCAGGAGCAGGGGTTTGCGCATCGCGGTCTTCGGCAACCACTTCGATGTTCTGCCGCTAGAGCCCCGCCACCGTCATGACCTCCGCCGTGCCTGTCATGCGGACAAAAAGAAAAACGCCGATAAGGAGAAAACACCCCGTGTTGCTGTGTCGAAGGGAGCGTGTCATCTGGCCTGAAGAGATCATGATCTCGTCATCCTGGAATGCCGGCGGCAGACCGGCGAGCGGCTATCGCCGGATGCGATAAGTGCCGTCCGACGCTGTGACCAGACGCCTTGGATCTTGAAGATGGATCATGGCCGTTTGCCGATCGCAAGCTCCACATAGCCGTATTTGACACGTCCTTCCCCCATCCGTAGTGGATTTGGCCACGTAAAGCGCCTTCTGCCCCCCAGGATGCCGATATCGTGTTGTTCGTAAATCACCTTGTTGTTCAGCTCGGGCTTCGTGGAAGCAATATGGGAGGGTCGCCCTTCCATATTCACAAAACAAATGCGTTTTAAAAGCGGAAAAAGAGCCCGGCCCCGGCCGAGAAAATCTCCGTGTCGTAGAAGTCGATGTTGCTGTCGGCCGCCAAATAGCCGGTATTGAAGTAGAGGCTGGTTTTCTTGAAAAAAGGCGCCTGCCAGCCGAACGGCTTGTGGTAGAAGACTCTCAGACCGGCACCGTAGCGATCATCTTCCTGGGTCTTGCCGTAGATTGGGTTGCGCTTGTCATAGTCCGCATAGCCGATGAAGCCGTTGACCACCAGGGAGATCACATCGCCGTTGTAGCCGTAGGACAGCTGGAAGTCGACGCCGTCGTTGCTCATGGCGTCCCCGTCCAGATCGTAGTTGAAGTAGGCGACCGACGGGATGATGGCATGCTTTTTATTGTCGAAGAAGAAACGGTAGAGGACCTCGGCTCTCTGGGCGTCGCCATTGCGGTCCAGCAGGCTGCGCTCGTAGGGGTTGAGCCCTAAAAAGAAGCCGCTGTATTCATCGTCGATGTCGATGTTGCGGTAGGAGTATTGCAGTTCCAGCTCCGAGCCGAAGATGCGGTCCCAGGCCACACGGAACCCGGTGGAAGTGCGGTCGGTCTTGGATCGCCTGTAATAGGTGACATAGGGGTCTTTCCAGACCTCGGTGGGGATGGTTGAGAAGAGAAAACCGGCGGCCACAAGATTTTTACCCGGCAGCTCCTGGGCGACACCCAGCTGGGTGGCGAAATCATAGCGCAGGGCGTCTTCCAGCGCGGTTCCCAGGAAGATCTGGGTGCGGGTGCTGGCGAAGGTGTAGCGCAGGTCGTAGTTGAACTGGGGCGATCCGGCGCTGCTGGCATCCGGGCTGTCGGTCAGGGAGTCGACGCTGCGGTGGCCCACGTCCCCGAAGGTGTTGCCGGCGATCATGTTGCTCTTCACGCGGCTGTAGCCGCCTCCGACGGACAAAAAGCCGCTGAATCCCGATTCCGCGGGGATGGGTTCGATGGCATAGGCCGGGCTTAGGGACAGCAGCGTGAACACGGCGAGAAGAATCAATACTGTATTGTAACGTTGCATCACAGATCTCCTTTGTCCTTGTCAATGAGAAGCCTTGCGCCAGCGGTCCTTAGCAGCAGACCGGTCGGCATCCTGCGATCCGCCCTCGGGAAAACCAAATAAATGTCGCAGGGGTCCCTGTAAAATTGTATCGGCTCGTTCCTTGAGTGCAACGTTAAAGACAGCGACCACATCCTCGCTGTAAAGCACCTGTACATGATCTTCATCGAAACCGTCAAGCGATTGGGCATGGCGCTGCACGCGATAATCCAGCTGGCTCTCCAGCGTGACCGCGCCGTCGTTGTTCTCGTCCATCATGCCGGATCGCCCGCTGTAGCTGAAAAAGAGAACGTGGGGTATTTCCGGCGGCAGGGGGCGGCTGTTAAGATGCGCCAGAACTTTTTATGTTAAACCCGGTCTTGCGGCGTTTGCAGTAGATATTCTCCCACACCCCATCGCCTTTGGGCTGCACCAGCAGAACCGGCCGGTGCCCTATGAGACGCGGCCTGAGCCAGCGGTGGGTCAACACCCGGTCTCCGGGAGCGGGGATCTGCGCATCGCGATCTTCGGCAACGACTTCGATGTTCTGCCGCTGGATATCCGCCACCGTCATGACCTCCGGCGCGCCCCGCAGATTCCCGAACTCGATATAGCGTCCCGACCAGCCCGAGGCGGTAAGACCGACGGCGGCCGCCGCACCGATGATGCCGTCGTGGGTACCGCCGTGCCCGGACAAGTGGGCGCCGTCCGCCTGATGCAGGGCCTCCGCCTGGGAAGCCACCGCGTGGGTGCAGCGGCGGCCGAAGGCCATCAGGTCCGCCAGGGCCGGATGATCCTCCGCCACCACACACAGACCGGGGTCGCTGCCGTCGGCGGCATGGGCCTCGATGTGCCGGACCGCTTGCTCCACCAAAGACGCCAGCAGATCCGGCGCCGCAACCTCCAGCACCATGCAGGCGGCGCTGTTGTGGGAGGTATAGGGAATGTCGTCGCACACCAGAAGCTGCTGCCGGACAACGCCTTGACAGCGGCAGCCTTCCGGAAGCATGGGTTGAAACCAGCGGGCCACTTTACCGGTGCCGTATTCCGAATCGTTCGCGTCCGTATCGTCAAATCCAACAAATACTCTCATATGCTCAAATCCAGGTGATGTGATCGATGCGGTAGCCGGCATCGAGAGGTTGGCCGGGGAAGAAACGACCCTCATGAAGCTGCTGTTCGGTCAGAGGGACGTTGAAGGCCAGATCGCCGGCCATGACGGTGGCAATAATCCGGCCCGTGCGGCGTTCCTGGCTGAGACGCCGGATGGTGCCCCTGACCGACTGATCTGCCGAACCCGTTTCGGCACCAGGTCCTGTGCCGTCCAGAAGGGAAAACCGGATAATGGCGGCGGCATCGGCATGGGGCGGTGGGGATACGGTCAGGCGTGCGCCCTCGGTCAGCTGTTTGCCATAGCGCCCATCGGCCATCGTTTTCCAGGGGCCCAGGATAATGGTCTCGTGCCGTGTGCCGAGAACTTTCCCCCGGAACAGGTGCAGCACGTCGTCGCAGACATCGTGGAGCCATTGCAGGTCGTGGCTGGCCACCACGATGGCGGTGCCCCATTCCTGCAGCGCCTGCAGGGCGGCATGCTGAATCAACTGGGCGCTGGCGACATCCACGCTGGCAGTGGGCTCGTCCAGCAAAAGCACTTTGGGTTTCAGCACCAGACGGGCTGCCAGCGCCACCCGCTGGGCCTCCCCGCCGGAAAGGGCATACCAGGGGCGTGGGGCAAAACGGTCCGCGGGCAGCCCCACCAGGGCCAGGGCCTGATGCACCCGCTCGGCAATACCGTTCTTTGCCCCGCGCAGCTTCAGGCCGTAGCTCACATTGTTGAAAACGCTGCGCTTCATCAGAAAAGGCTCCTGGGGCAGGAGCGTAATCCGGAAGCGGGCCGCCTCGCAAAAGGGAGCGATGGGTTTTCCGTTATAGCGGATGTCCCCTTCCGTGGGACGCTCGATGCTGCCCAGCATGCGCAGCAGGGTGCTCTTGCCGCTGCCGTTGGGGCCCACCAGCCCCGTGATGGCGCCTCCCGCGATGGCCAGCCGGTCGATATCCAGCACCGGCCTTTCAGCGTAGATGTGCTTCAGGGCGCGGATTTCAAAAAGGGGGGCGGCCATGGTCATGACCGCCTTCTGAGAAAGGATACCGAGAGGTTGACCCCGAAAGCGATCACCAGAAGCACGAGGCCCAGGGCGACCCCCATGCCGAACAGTCCCTTGTTGGTTTCCAGTGCGATGGCCGTGGTGATGGTGCGGGTGTGCCATTTGATGTTGCCGCCCACCATCATGGAGATGCCCACCTCCGTCATCACGCGCCCGTAGGCGGCCACCCCGGCCGCCAGGATGCCGCGCCGGGCCTCCCACAGGCTGCTCAGGAACAACTGCCGCCGGTCGGCGCCCAGGGACAGCAGGGCGATACGCAGTTTCTTGTCCATGCCCTCGATGGCCGTGGCGCAGAGCCCGATCACGATGGGCAGTGCCAGGATGGCCTGGCCGATGGCGATACCCGGCAGGGTGAAGAGCAGCCCCAGTTCCCCCAGGGGACCCCGGCGGGTCAGGAAGGCGTAGACCAGCAGTCCGATGAAGACCGTGGGCAGGGCCATGAGGGTGTCCACGACGGTGCGGACCCCCTGCTTGCCCGGGAACTGGAAATACCCCAGGCAGAAGCCGGCCGGGATGCCCACCATCAGGCTGAAGGCCATGGAATAGCCGGAGGCCTGCAGGGTGGCGCCGATAGCCGAGTAGGTCTCGGGGTTGCCCGTAAAAAGCAGGCGTATGGCCTCGAAAAAGCCTTCCAGTAGAAAATCCATGGGTTTCCTGCAGGAAATTAAAAAATGCGACGATCCGGACGGCGTCCGAATTCCCGCCCGTATCGTCGCATTGGTGTCAGAGCGTTAAGGTGTTATCAGATCAAGCTCCGTTAAGTCGATTCCCACAAGGGGCCGCCGGTCACTTGGCCGCATTGGGCGTAAAGAGCGTTTTGCCTAAAAGCTTGAAGTCCCCGATATCCTTTTGCGCCTCGGGGCTGGTGATCCATTGGATAAACGCCTCAGCCAGATCATTCTTTACCTCGGGGCAGTGCTTCGGGTTGACGGCGATCACGCTGTACTGATTCAGAAGGACCTTGTCGCCCTCGACGACGATTTTCAGGGGCGGATTGCCGCCCATATTGTTTTCATACTTGATGTAGGTTCCCCGATCGGTCATGGTGTATCCGTTTTTCTCGGCGGCCACATTGATGGTTTTAAGCATGCCCTGCCCGGTCTGGACATACCAGCTTTCCTTCTCAGGGACCGGCAGACCGGCGGCCTTCCAGAGGGAGAGCTCTTTCTTGTGGGTGCCGGAGTTGTCGCCCCGGCTGACGAAAACCGACTTGCTGGCCTCGATGGCGCTCAGGGCGTCCTTGATGGACTTGCCCTTGATGCCGGCCGGATCATCCGGGGGGCCGATGATGACGAAATCATTGTACATGATTTCCCGGCGGTCCACCCCGAAGCCGGCCTCAACAAACTTCATCTCGGCGGCCGGCGCATGGACCATCAGGATGTCCACATCGCAGTTCTCCCCCAGTTTCAGGGCCTTGCCGGTGCCGGTGGCCGTCCAGCGCAGTTCGATGCCGGTGGCGGCCTGGAATTTAGGTGCCAGCTCGTCCAGCAGGCCGGTGTTGTCCGTACTGGTGGTGGTGGCCATGGTCAAGACCTTGTCCGCCGCCTGAGCTGAAAACGCAACAAAAACAATTAAAAGGAATGCCAACAGGGAGATGCTGGTTTTACCGTTGATCCTGAACATGCCTTTGTCCCCTTTCGTCGTTAGATCGGTTGGTTGAGTTGGGTTGCCTGAAGCGTTAATGGCGTTGATCGATTACCGTACTGGTTACTAAATGTCAATTCTAACAGGAGACTTGTCAAGTCGGGAATTTTAAAAACAGATAATGACGAATACCGATTCAAACAGACACCATAGGAGTTATGAAGCGGGAGGCGCTGCTATTGAGGCCACCCGGCCCACTTCGACAAAGTCGCCCTAACTTCTTTCCGATGCCGGCCGTGGGGAAGGCTTTTCTCGTTCAATGACGCCTGTAAAGCGAGCCATGTCCCTTAAACGGATAATTCCCACATAAGGGTTTGATAGAATATAAAAAGTTGTGTACTGAAAAGAAGGTAAACAGACGACTGTTGAAATGCCCTATCAAGGAGATGATCGATACGGCGACTGGGGCCAACACCATGCATGAAAAGCCTTCCTACAGGGAATTGGAACAGCGTCTCCAAGACCTCGAACATCGTTGCCGCTATTTCAAATCCATCCTCGGCAGCACGACGGATCTAGTCAGCAAGCACGACCCGGAATTGGATTTTGGTTCCGAGGAGTGACTTCCGGCACCCGTGGTGAAAAGAAGAAAAAGGCGATCCTGCCATGTCCCAATCCTATATCGGTTTTCTGCAGGCACTAAAGCTGACCCTCGCCAGCGTCAGCCCCCTGGCACCCGAAAAGTGTCTCCTGGCCGACGGCCTGGATGCCGTCGCCGCCGAGGACATTTACGCCGCCGTCGATTCGCCGTCAGTCTCCACATCCCTTAAGGACGGCTATGCCGTCCGTTCATCGGATATTGCCGGGGCTACACCGGAGCGCCCCGTCCGGCTCGTCGTGACCGGGGTTGCGGCGGCCGGGGCGCCGGCACAGGAAAGCGTCCCTCCCGGTGCGGCTGTTCGGATCCTTACCGGCGGCCGCATCCCGCGGCAGGCCAATGCCGTGGTGGCCGAAGAATTTGCGGCGCTTGAAGACGACGGCATTGTGGTGGATCAAGCCATTGCCGCCGGACGCAATGTATTGCCGCAGGGCACCGATGTGACCGCCGGCGAAAAGCTGGTGAGAGCCGGCGATCGACTGACACCGGGACGTTTGGGCCTGATCGCGGCGGCCGGCCTTTCCCACGTCCGGGTCCACCGGAACCCGCGTGTCGCCGTTATCGCCACGGGCGATGAAATCCGTCTGCCGGGCACCCCGCTCGCCCAAGGCCAGCTCTATGCGAGCAATGCCGTCACGCTGGAGGCCTGGTGCCGGCGCTTGCGTTGCGAAACGGTATTGGCGATCGTTCCCGACCAACGCGATGCCATCCTTGCCGCGATAGGGAAGGCCGTCCAAACCTGCGATGCGGTGTTGACCAGCGGCGGGGCGTGGTCCGGCGAGCGCGACCTGGTCCGACAGGTCCTTGAGGAATTGCACTGGCAGATGGTCTTCCACCGGGTTCGCCTGGGACCCGGGAAGGGCACCGGGATGGGCCTGGTCGGCCGACGCCCGGTATTCATGCTGCCCGGAGGGCCGCCTGCGAACCTGATTGGTTTTTTGAAACTGGCCCTGCCGGCCCTTCGCAAGATGGGCGGGCACCGGGATGGCGGCCTGTGCAAGCAGCGGGTGTGCCTGCAGCAGAACGTCCGCGGCCAGCGGGATTGGACCCAGGCCATATTCGGAAATATCCTTACGGATAGCGAGGGTCGCGGCCGGTTTCAACCCGACCGGCAGGCCAGCCGGCTAAAATCCATGGGCCATGCCCAGGCCCTGTTGACAATTCCCGAAGAAGTCGATCAGATGGCGGCCGGCACTTCCGTAGAGGTGGAGGTGCTGGCGTGAGGGATCTAACCGGCTGAAACCGGCGAACGTCCCTATCCCCACAGCGCATGGCCGTGTGAATTGCATTGGGCCGGCATAAACCGCTAGCGCTTGCAGGAGAAGAATAGGAAGGAAATCCCTATGGGCCGATGGGCCGGCATCATTTTATCCGGCGGCTTGAGCACCCGCATGGAAGGCCGCAACAAAGCCTTTCTCACCATTGGCGGACAGACGTTTTTGGATCGGATTGTCGAAACCCTGTCCGCGTGCTGCGATGAAATGCTGCTGGTAACCCGCGAGCCGCAGTACTATGCCGGCCGTGGTCTGCGTGTCGTTACGGACATCCTGACGGCGCGCAGCGCCCTGACCGGCATACACGCCGGGCTCGTTCACATGCAGGCGGACTATGGCCTCTGTGTGGGGTGTGATACGCCCCTGATCAAAAGGGGCGTCCTGCGCATGCTTATGGAAGCGGCCGAGACCGAAGCGGACATCGTCGTGCCGACCTCCGGCACCTTTTTCCAGCCCCTGTGTGCGGCCTATGCCAAACGCTGCGCCCCGGTGATTGAAAAGCAACTACGGGACGGCGATTTTAAAATCGCCCGCCTGTTCGACAGAATGACGGTAAAGAAGGTCCCCTACGCACAATTCCGCACCGTTGACGACCGGCTCGTTTCCTTTTTCAATATCAATACCGAAGAGGATCTGAAGCGCGCCCAAATTGGCGACATTCCGGATATCGCCTAAACGGAACCAACAAGGGAAGGCCTATTATCGATAGCATAAAAACATGGGTGACCGGTTCGCCCCATCGTCAAAGACCGGTACCTCAATTTCGCACAAGGAAAGCCACCCCGTATAGGCAGACAACGGCCAAGCCGCACGGCATCTTTCAATCCATGGAATAATGTCTAGGGAGCGATATGCTACCGATCAACTCAAGACCCTTTCCCGTCTGGCTAATAAATTGGATGAAATCGCAGGGCATTGCCCTTTGGGGAGCGGCGGACCTGCGTGATTTTGCAACACCGCTGGACGCAACAACTGGCAAAGCTTTTCCCTTCGCCGTCGCATGGGTCGTCCCGATGAACCCCCATGTAATGGCCCGCATCCAGAACGGGCCCAACCAAGCCTATGCGGACGAATATGACCGGGTGAACCGCCACATCAATGTCCTAGCGGCAAACCTGTCGGCTGAAATTGAAAAACGAGGCTGCCACGCCAAACCCCTGGCGGCCTCGGTACGCTCGGATGTCGTCAACATCAAAGGGGACTTTCCCCACAAAACAGCCGCCACACGCGCCGGATTGGGATGGATCGGGCGGCACTGCCAACTCATTACGCGCCCCTTCGGGTCGTGGGTTAGACTGGGAACCGTGTTCGCCGACCTTGCGCTCCCGTGCGGCCCCCCCGTCGAGAAGAACTTCTGCGGGAAATGCCGGCGCTGTGTGGAGGCCTGCCCGGCGCAGGCACTGACCGGCAGCGCATGGCGTCCCGGATTGCCGCGCGAAGCCATATTGGATGTACGGGTATGTGATCAATGGAAAAAAAGAAACTACTTCCAGTATCACCATGGACATAACTGCGGCATCTGTTCCGCCGTCTGCCCCTATGGATTGAAAGTGCTGAAGAAGATGTCCGGGAAGGCCTGAAGCATCTCTCACAGCGCCGCGATAGAACGGATCTACCACTGGCGGTGCTCCATAATATTGAGCCGCAGGGAACCGTTAGGCCAAGAGTTGTTCCAAGGACTGTTGGAGCGTCAGCATGCCGCTGCGGATCGTGGCACGGGTCGGCGCTTTTCGCTTCAGCCAGGCCCCGAGCGGCTTCTGCGCGGGGACTGTTTCGGAGGGGATCAGCTTGCGCAGGATGATTCGGCGGCGTCCGGTATAGATGCAGATGGAGGGGACCAGGGGAAACAAGCGCGCGGGTTTGATCCGGGTAATATCTTCTTTGGCCAGGAAGTAGCGCTCCACCGGTGTCCCCACGAAGACGCCTTCCGGGGTGATGTCGACGCAGTAGCCTTCGCGACTGCGTTTGGCCATGAAGAAAATCAGGCCGATCCAGGTGGGGATCAGCAGCAGCGCCAGAACCCCCATGGCCTCGAGCGCCGCGCCGATGTAAAAGACGCTCGCTTCGATGACCAGCTTGAGCGCGGTGGGCGCTTGCAGCGTGGCTTCGGTCAGACGGGCCATAAACGCCGGCGCCAGGGCCTGCAAACCGGCCGCCAGCACCAGGAACTGAACAACGGCGATCAGAAGCAAGGCCACGCGCGCATAGCGGCGCCGGGAAAAGAAAAAAGCCTTCCCGCGGGGGGCTTCTTTCCAGCGCGGCCCCCGAAAAGCCGAAATGACATAGTAGCGCACCCCCTCGAACAAGGCATACATGACCGGCACCACCACCAGGGTCAGCACCGTGGCGAAGCAGATGCCGAAGATGATCACCACCCCCAGGCCTTCCCACAATTCGTCGGTGATGGTCAGGGTGAGAATGCCCCCCACCGTGGAAACCGTGGTGGAAATGATCGGCCGCAGGCGCTGCTGACCGCCGGCGATGATGGCCTCGAACATGCTCAGGCCGTCGAGCCGCATACGGTTGATGCAATCCACCAGGACGATGGAATCGTTCACCACGATGCCGCTCAACCCCACCAGGCCGATGAAGCTCATGATCGAAAAATTGTTGCCCGTGACGTAGAGGCCCACCATCGCGCCCACAATGGACAACGGCAGCGCCGTCAGGATGGCAAAGGGCTGGGCGATGGAATTGAACTGGGACACCAGCAGGGTGAAAATGAGCAGGGCCGCCACAATATAGGCCAGCCGGAGGGATCCGAAGGACTCGGCGGTCTCCTCGTACTCACCGGAGAAGTCAAAACTGTAGCCGGCGGGCAATTGAACCTGATCGAGGGACTTCACCAGTTCCTGGGTAATCTCCACGGCGGAGCGCCCCCGGTTGTTGGCGGAAATGCGCACGATGCGGCGCCGGTCCGAATGGCGGATGCTGTTCAGCCCTTCGCCCTGGTAATAGGTCGCGATGGTGGTGAGGGGCACCAACTCGCCCGAATCGGAACGGATCTTGACCTTCTCGAGCATGCGCGGGCTGGTGCGTTCTTCCGGAGCAAAACGCAGTCGAAGATCGTATTCCTTGGACACGTCCAACTCATCCCGGAATTGACGGATTTCCAGGCCGGCCGTGGCGCCCCGCAGGGTCGTGGCCACGTGCTCCAGGGGGATGCCCATGGCCGCCGCCCGCTGGCGGTCGATCTCCACCCGCAGTTCCGGGGCCGCATCGCTGAAATCGTCCTTGATGTCCACGACCCCGTCCATGTCTTCCATGATGGCGCGTATCTGGGCCGTAAGCCCGCGCAGCACGTCCAGTTCGGGGCCGACGATTTTAAGCAGGATGGGCGCCGCCGTGGGCGGCCCCCACTGAATGGCGCGGAAGCGGATGTCAGCCCCGGGGATGGTCTGGAGGAAAGGCCGGAGGCGTTCCTGGATTTCCCGGTGCGAGGCGCGGGCAAACTCCTTGCCGTCTTTGAGTTCCACCGTGATCTCGGCGAAATTGCTGAGGGTGCCCGTACCGAAGGAGAATTCGTAGGCGCTCTGCCCCCGCTGGCCCACCGTGGACACGGTCTGGACCATCTCCGGCACGTGCTCTTCCACGATGGTCTCCACCTTGCGGGCCACGGCGTCGGTCATCGCCACTTCGGTGCCCCGGGGCGTCTCCACCGTAATGTAGATATAGTCGAAGTCGGCGTCGGGAAACATCTCGACCTTGACCATCCCTGCAGCCAGGAGCCCGAACGCGCCTCCCAGGCAGAGAAAAATCATAAGAATCATCCGGAAACGGTGGTTCAGCGCCCAGGTGACCCCGCGCACATAGAGCTTTTTCAACTGCCGGAGATCGTCCTCCGGCCGCGCGATCCGGCCTTTTTTGACGGTGCGCTGCATGATCATGCTCAGGATCAGGGGATTGGCCACCAGGGCCACCACCAGGGAGGCCAAAAGGGCGATGGAGACGGTCTTGGGCAGAAAGCCCATGTATTCGCCCGTCACCCCGGTCATGAGGAGCATGGGCAGGAAAGCGGCCATGGTGGTCAGGGTGGCCGAGATGACCGGCATGGCGATTTCGGCGGTGCCTTCGATCACGGCCGTGACGCGGTCCTTGCCCAGCTGGTAGTGGTGGTAGACGTTTTCCACCACGATGATGGCATTGTCCACGATCATGCCGATGCACAGCACCAGCGAGAAGCGGACCATGTCGTTGTTGGACATGTCGAACATCTTTAAAAAAACGAACGTCAACAGCAGCGAGAGGGGGATCGAAAGCGCCGTAATGATGGCATTGCGCAGCCCCATGGCGAAGTAGAGCACGATGACGACGATGATCAGGCCGAAGACCGCCGAATTGTTCATCTGATCGAACCCCTGCTTGATGAACTTGGCCTTCTCGGCCGTCACCGTGGCGTGCACCCCGGCGGGGAAGGTCTTTTCCAGCTCGACCAGCTTTTCCGCCACTTTGCGGGAGGTCTCGAGAATGTTGGCGCCGGTACGCTTCTTGACGGCGATGGATACCGAAGAAACCCCGTTGACCCGGGAATAGGTGATATCTTCCGAGTGCCCGTCCACCACACGGGCCACGTCCCCCAGGAAGACGACCCGGTCCCCCTGCCGGATCAGCGGCACGCTGTTGTAGTCGTCGACGTTCTTGATCTCGGTGAGCGTCCGCAGCAGCAGGCGGCGGCCGGCCACGTTCACCTGCCCCCCGGGGATATTGATGTCCGAGCGCTGGACGGCCTGGTACACGTCCAAAAGGGTGAGACCATACTGGCTCAGGCGTTCCGGGTCGACAAAGATCTGGATCTCACGGATCAGGCCGCCGGCCACGTCCGCGGCCAGGACCTCCGGCATCAGTTCGATCTCGTCAGCCACGTCTTCGGTCAGCCGCCGCAGCTTGATCGGATCGATATCGCCCACCACCGAAGCGATCATGATGGGGATGTCGGAGAAGCTGACCTCGTTGACCTCCGGATCTTCGGCGTCTTCGGGAAGATCCTTGCGGGCGTCGGTCACCTTTTCGCGCACCTTCTGCAGGGAACGCTCCAGATCGGCCTCCGCCTGGAAATCGATAACCACCACGGAAACGCCCTCGGCCGAATCCGAGCGCATCTCATCCACATCTTTCAGGTCGCTGAGGGCTTCTTCGATGGGATTGGTCACCAGGCTCTCGATCTCGCTGGGGGAGGCCCCGGGATAGAGGGTGACGACAATGGCCACCGGCGCGGATATCTCCGGTTCGCCTTCCTTGGGCAGGGACTGGTAGGCAAAAACCCCCGCCACGATCGGCAGGAAGATCACCAGCAAGCCGAAAATCAGCCAGCGGTCGATGATATAGCGGAAGAATTTCAAGAGGTGCTCGCGGCAATCGCGACGCGGTCGCCGTCCTTGAGATACTGCGCCCCGGTGATCACCAGCTTGTCGCCCGGCGCCAGCCCTTCCAGGATCCGGACCGCCGATCCGTCCACCCGTCCCAGGGTCACTTCCCGGGCGGCGGCCTTATCCTCGCCGGCGACCACAAAGACTTCCTTGCGGGTCTCCCGGAACAGGACGCAGTCCTGGGGGATCATGATCGCGTTCCGGATTTCATCCACGGTGATGCTCACGGTGGCCGTCAAACCCGCCTTAAGAAGCAGGTTCGGGTTGGCCACCAGGATCTCGACTTCGAAGGTATTGGTGTGGGAATCCGCCTTGACGCCGATCTTGTCCACCTGGCCGACAAACGCCGCCTCGGGATAGGCCTCCACCCGAACGCGAACGGCATCCGCCTTATCGAGATGCACGTAGTCCTGTTCGTTGACGAAGATCTTCACGCGCATGCGCGCCATATCCGCAATGGCCATGACCGGGTCGCCAATATTGATATTCTGGCCGATTTCCACCATGCGGTGGGCCACCAGGCCTTCAAACGGCGCCCCGATAACGGCTTTTGCAAGGCGCCGCTGGTTGATGTCCACCATGGTCTCCGCCTGGGAAACCGCCGCCTGGGCGGCTTTGTATTCGGCTTCGACTTTGTCGTAGAATTCCGGCGTAATGACTTTTTGCGGCAGCAATTGCGCCGCGCGCTGAAATGAATTCCTGGCCGCTGCAAACCGCGCCCGGACCGCCAACAGGTTGGCCCGGGCTTCGTTCAACGCCAATTGATAGTCGACGGGATCCAGCGTCACCACCGTCTGCCCGGGGGCCACGGCATCCCCCGTATCCACCCCATAGGACTGCACGATGCCGGAGACCTGGGCGGACAGCACAACCTCGCGGTTGGGAACCAGGCGGCCCACCGCCCGGACCACGATCGGCAGGTCGCGGGGTTGGATCACCATGATTTTCACGGGCCGCGGCTTGGCCGCAGCAGCCTTCTCCTCTTGGGGCGGGCTGCATCCCGGGCAGGCCAGCAGGCCGGCCAGCAGGCCGAGCAAAATCAGCTTCGTTTTCATAGGATGTCGATCGCCTCCCGCCCCTATCCCGCTCAGTGTCAAAACGGTTCCGCCATATGCGAACCCATCTGGGGCGATTCTTAAGGTGCCCCCTAATTAGTCGGCACGGCCCGTAAGAGTCAAGAATCTAATTGAAATACATGATCCGTATATAAAGGGAAAGCGGGTAATAGGCCAGGGTGGCGATTCCCATGAGGCGCCCGAAGGATTGCCGGGTCATCACCACCAGGGAAAAAAGGAAGGACAGCAACGCGACATTCAGAAAATCGAAGAGATTGCTTTTGCTGAAAAATATGGGGTCCTTAAAAACCATGACGGTTGCCCCCAGCACCAGGAAAATATTGAAGATATTGCTGCCCAGGATGTTCCCCACAGCGATGTCCGTCTGCTTTTTGAGAACGGCAATGATGCTGGCAGCGCAGTCCGGAATCGAGGTTCCCACCGCAATGATCGTCAGCCCGACAACGGATTCGGACAGTCCCAGTTGTTCCACAATCGCCTGGGCATTGCGGAAGATGATTTCCCCCCCGATGTAGAGCATCCCCCCCCCGAGAAAGAAAATGAACCACTCACGCTTGCAGGATTCACCAGGGCCGTCTTCGGCGGATTGCGGGAAGAGATTGTTGTGCCGGCTCAGCTCCTGTTGGGTCAGGTAGAGATAGACCGCAAAGCCCACCAGCAGCAACAGGCCGTGCACCCATGTCAAGGCGGCGCGGTCGGAAGCCCAAATAAAAAGGACGATCAGGAGGGGGCCCAGGAACAGAAAGATCAGGTCTTTGGCGAATTTACGCCGTTTGATAGGCAGCGTGGCCACAATGGCGCTGACGGCGATGCCCACGCAGATATTGATCAGGTTGCTGCCGGATACGTTGCTCAGGGCAAACTCGGCATTGCCGTGCAGGGCGGATATGAGGTTGAAAAACAGCTCCGGAGCGCTGGTGCCGAAGGCCACCAGCGTGATACCGACGATGAAGGGCGGCACATTCTTCTTGCGGGCGATACCGGCGGCACCCGTAACCAGGAAATCACCGCCTTTGAAGAGCAGGGCGAACCCGACACCGATCAGTATAACAACAATCAGCACAACTATCCTCACGGCAAGCGTCCAGGTTGCCCGGCCGATCAGGGATCAGCCGGGGGAGATGCAACCTATCGGGTTTCTATCCGGGATGTAAACAAAAATCGGCGGCCATTCTCTTTAACGATTCCTCAACCCTGCTAAATCGCACGGGAAAAGGGTTGACAGGGGAAGTACCGCAACATAAGGATAGGCTTAAATTTAGCGAATGGTGTCCAACCTACTTAATGAATAAGGCTTCATTTTCATCACGCCAGTGATCACCCTGTCAGCAATCCGGCGTTGGCTCGACCCGCCGCTCGGCGTCCCTCGCGCAGGGACCGTATCCGGTCGCCGCGGGTCCGCCAAGGCACCGCAACCAACACCTTTACAGGTCAACCGTTCAAGGAGGTATCATGCCAGCCCGAATGATTGAAAAAACCCCCTCGGCTTATGCCTATCCCCTTCTTATCAAAAACATCCTCCACACGCCGCTGCAGTATGCCCCCGACCAGGAAATCGTTTATCGCGACCAGATGCGCTACACCTATCGCGATCTCGAGCGGCGCATCCACAAACTGGCCAACATGCTGGCGGCCGCGGGCGTCAAACCCGGCGATACCGTCGCCGTCATGGACTGGGACAGCCACCGCTATCTGGAATGCTTTTTCGCCGTGCCCATGATGGGCGCCATTTTGCACACCATCAATATCCGCCTCTCGCCGGATCAACTGCTCTACACCATCAACCACGCCGAAGACGACGTGATTCTGGTCTATTCGGAATTTCTGCCCATGCTGGAAGCCGTCAAGGACGAGATCAAGACCGTTCGCAAGTACATCCTGTTGAGCGACGGCGATCGGCCCGAGACTTCCCTCTCCCTGGCAGGCGAATACGAGGAACTCCTGGCCAAAGCCGACGACCGGTACGACTTTCCGGATCTGGACGAAAACACCATGGCCACGACCTTCTACACCACCGGCACCACCGGCCTGCCCAAGGGGGTCTTCTACAGCCACCGCCAGCTGGTCCTGCACACCTATGGGCTGATGTCCGGCTTCTGTATCTACCGCTCCCAGATCAGCATCGATTCCGGGGATGTCTACATGCCCATCACTCCCATGTTCCATGTCCATGCCTGGGGCGTGCCTTATCTCTGCACCATGATCGGCATCAAACAGGTCTACCCGGGACGCTACGAGCCTGAGATGCTTCTGAAGCTCCTGCTGACCGAAAAGGTCACCTTCTCCCACTGCGTGCCGACCATCCTGCACATGCTGGTCAGCAACCCGGCCGTCAAAAACTTCGATCTATCGAACTGGAAAGTCATCATCGGCGGATCGGCCCTGTCCAAGGGGCTTTGCAAGGCCTCCCTGGAATTGGGCATCAACGTGACCTCGGCCTACGGCATGTCCGAAACCTGCCCGATCCTGACCGCCGCCAACTTGAAGCCCCACATGCTGGACTGGGACAACGATCGCCAGGTCAACATCCGCTGCAAAACAGGCCTGCCGGTGCCCAACGTCCTCCTGGAGGTGTTCGACCCCTACGGCAAGCCGCTGCCCCACGACGGCCAGTCCGCCGGTGAAGTGGTGGTGCGCACCCCCTGGCTTACCCAGGGCTATGTCAAGGATCCCGAAAAGAGTGAAGAGCTCTGGAAAGACGGTTGGCTGCATACCGGGGACGTGGGCATCATCGACGAAGAAGGCTACCTCCAGATCACCGACCGCATGAAAGACGTCATTAAAACCGGCGGGGAATGGATTTCGTCCCTGGAACTGGAAGACATTATCAGCCAGCACGAGGCGGTCAGCGAAGCGGCCGTCATCGGCGTGGCCGACGACAAGTGGGGCGAACGCCCGTTGACCCTGGTGGTCCTGAAGCCCGATTTCAAGGACAAGGTCACGGAGGAGGATCTCAAACAGTTTTTCATGGGTTTCGTCGAAAACGGCACCATTCCGAAATACGGCGTTCCCGACAAGGTCATCATCACCGACCAGATTGCCAAGACGAGCGTCGGCAAGATCAACAAGAAAGAGCTGCGCACCCAGTACAAATAGGATCGTTCCCCGGGCAGCAGCGCCTGTCTTTTAAATCTTGGGCGGGGCGGTCGGCATCCGGGCCGGCCGCCCCGCTGTGCTTTGAAGGGGTCCCGGACTCAGAGGCCGGCAATCGCTTTGGCCCGCAGGCTTCTGCGACGATGGGTGCGCCAGCCCGTCCACAGCCGGTGGCAATGAACCGTCACAAGGGCGGCGAGCAGCCGCGGCCCCCACAGCCACAGGGCGGGGATGCCGAGGGCCAGGAAGATAGCCGGGTCTTCGATGAGGGCATGATTGATGCCGATGGACAGTTGCAGGCGCTCGATCTCCTCCTTTTGGAAATGGCCCTCCCGGGCCTCCTCCACAATCACGGCCGCCCCGTAGGTTAGCCCGAAAACCGACGCCGTAAGCCAGAGGACGCCCACCCGCGGGCTCAGGCCCATCAGCCACAGCAGCGGCTGCAGCAGGCGCGCCAACAGGGGGATGACGCGCAAGGCCCGCAGCAGTTCCATCACCACCATCATGGTCGTAATAATGGCAAATATCTTCAGGCTGAGGATGCCGGTATCCCACACCCAATCCCTTAGCAGGACACCGAACGGCATCGCCGTCCGGGAGGCGGCCGCCATCGCCGGTTCAAAGGCGGTGCCCTCCGGCAGCAGGTGCGTCAGGACCAGAACGGTCAGAACGGAGGCGGCCAGCCGCGTGACGGTCGCCTTGAAAAAATTCAGGCCCGAGCGGGCCTGAACGATGCCCTCCTGGATAAGGTTGTGGGAAATCAGCAGGAAGACAGCGACCAGAATGGTTTCCGTCAGGCTCAGATCCAAAACGGCCAGCGCGGCTACGGCACCGTAAATGCCTGCCAGCAGTCCTGCCGTCAGCGGCAGGGCCGCCTCCGGTGGCAGATGAAGAAACCCCATGGACGGCGCCAGCAGGAAATCCAGATGGGTCAGCAGGCCGCCGGCATCGATGAGAAACGTCAGAAGGGAGCACGGCAGCAGAATCTTGAGCATCCACAACGTACCCCGCAGTCCTTTGGTTAAGCCTGCCCGCAGGGCCGGCAGAAGTGCTACGCTATCCACTGTATCGTTTCCTTAGTCGTCCGAGCTCACCGCCAGCAGGCCATGCTGTCTTCGATCAGCCCACCCAGTTTGCGTTTGAGAACCTGATAGGAGTAACATTTACATGCAATTTCATAGTTGCGATCCACCATCCCCTGGCGCAATTGCGCATCGTCCAAAACCTGCTTGGCCTGCTGCACCGTATTATCGGTCACATAGCCGTCCATCTGAATAACGTGGAATCCCTTGGGTTGAATATCCATCTGATAGATGGAGTAGGTATTCACCAGGATGGGTTTCCGGAAATAGACCGCCTCCAGGAAAGCATTGCCGAACCCTTCGAAGTCGGAGGGATAGGTGATGAGATCGGCAAAGGGATAGATGTCCTCCAGGGTGTAGATTTTGCGGCCATCCGCCGTGCGTCCCCGTTTCTCGTTGATGATCCGGGCCACAAACCGCGTGTCCACTTCCATCAGGCGCGAATAGGCCCGGACCCGCTGTTCGTAGTCGTGGCCCTCGTCGCCGGAAGCGTGGGAAATCACCAGGGTGGCCTTGCGGCCCAGCCGGCGGACCAGCTCGATGGCGTGTTCGATGCCCTTGCGTTTGACCACCCGGGTGGGCTGCAGCACCAGCAGGGTGTCGTCGTCGATTTCCAGGGCCTGCCGCACATCCCGGGCATAGGCGTCCGGCGGGGCGGGCGGGTGATCGAAATCCATCACGTTCGGTATGACCGTCGAAGAAATCCCGGTGCGCAGCCCGAGCTGATTGTCCGCCGAGGAATTGATCACCACATGATGAATCGACGGCAGATGGGGCGGAAAAGCCATGTTCAAATATTCCCAGACGGCGTTGGTCAGGAAATGCTGACGCTCCCAGAAGAAATCGTGGTGATGGGCGATGGTCGGAAGTGTCGTTTCGGAGATCAGTTCCGTCAAAGCGATGCCCAGGGGCAGGTTGAGGGGAATGGTCAGCGCGTTTTCGGGCACCAGCAGCTGAATGTCGAACTTCTCGACGAAACGGTAAAGCTGCTCCTTGAGCATCAAGGTGTAACGATGGATCTTTTCCGTTGTCTGAATACCGCGTTTGCGGACGCCGAAACACTGCTGGTAGATCGCCAGGATATCGGGATGACGGAAATGGGCTTGCGGGAATAGAAAGGATCGCTCTTCGGGGGTATCCAGTTCACCGCCAAAATAGTAGCAGTTGAAACCGGCGTCTTCGAAAATCCGGGCCCACTTTTCCGTCTCCAGGGAAACGCCGTCGGTGCCCGCCAGGCGGGTGGCCACAAACCCCACATTGTGGATCTTGCCACAGTGCACGCAACGCGCCATCAGAAGACTCCTTTCCGTATTTCGCAGGATGTGCGCGGCCACGGCCGGAAGGCCATCGGCGTAACCATGGCGCAAAAATGTCCGCGGGCCTTGTCCGATGGATAGCAGCGAGGCGCGGTCCCGAGATGCTCGCCGTATGGGAGCCACCTCGCGGGCGGGCGGTGAAGGGCGGCTCCCGCGCTGGTGAACGCCTCAGTTGCGCCGCAGGCTGCTTCTCACATCAGGTAAAAACCGATGGCCTTGTCCGAGGCATTGCCGGGATCGATGGAAAGAAATTCAGTTCCGAGATCGTAGCCGGAGATTTTGCGGATCACCACTTCCTTCAATATGGGGGAACGTTTGTTGTCATCGAGCTTGAAGTCGACCTCAAGGATATCGCCCGCGTTCATATGGGACGAATCGTTGACCCGAATCAACAAGCCGTTGCGGGACACGTCTTTGACGACCATGGTGCCGCGCCCGGTCCGTCGATGATTGTAGATCCGCGTAAAAGTGCCGGGCAGACTGACCGCTTTGCGAAACTGCTTGCGGCGTTCGATCATGACCGGGTAGTCGTTGCCGCAGGTGCAATGGACTTTGATTTTGACGGCCTTCTCCAGGGCCTTATACTTGGACACATCCACGGTGCGTGAATATTTGCACTGGGGGCATGAAAAGGTAACCTTGTTGTTGCTGGAGACGAAGGCTTTCTGCATAGCGCCGCTCCCGGTCCCGAGGAACCCCTGTTCGTTGGCAGTCCGGTTGTTCTTCCGATGAAGACAAGCGCCCCTTGACGAGAAGGAGGACGACCGCCGGCTGCCGATGCCGTTCTGCCTCAATTTATGTAAATTTTTTCAATAGTTAAACTGTATTACAAAAACGTTGGGATTGCAACAAGGCCTCCGGTCGAATTCCGCTCGCTCTTTGGGTTTTATAATATGCGGTCAAGAAGTCCGGTCCCGCGGAAGATCCGGTTTCCTGCCGAAAGGTCTCTCCTCAGCCCCGGCGGAGACTTTCGCAAAACGGCCGGCGGCCCTGCGCATCGCGCACGCGGGTACACCGGCCGTTCGATGAAAAATTCGGCGGGCGGCCGAGAGCAGACACCCCCGGTCCGCTTCACGCGAAATCACCCGTTGCGTCGGGCAAACGCTTCCATGAAAGCGACCAGGGCTTCCACCGCCTGAAGCGACAAGGCATTGTAAATCGATGCACGGCAGCCCCCCACCGAGCGGTGGCCTTTCAAGCCGCCCAAACCGTTCTCCAGCGCCTCGGCTACGAAACGCGCCTCCAATTCTTCACTGGGAAGACGGAAGGTCACGTTCATCAGGGAACGGCTCCCGACCTCGGCTGTGCCGCGGTAGAACTCCCCACCGTCCAGCAGGTCATAGAGCAGGCCGGCCTTCTTTTGGTTGAGGGTTTCCATGGCCGCCAGCCCGCCGATGGTCTCCTCCAGCCACTGCAGCACCAGCTGGATCGTGTAGATGGCAAAGCAGGGGGGCGTATTGTACATGGAATTCTTGGAAGCGAAGGTGGTGTATTTGAGCATGCTGGGCAGGGTGTCCGGCACCCGTGCCAGCATATCGTCACGGATGATGACGAGGCAAACCCCGGCCGGGCCGATGTTCTTCTGGGCGCCGGCGTAGATCAGACCGAAGGGGGTCACATCGAAGGGACGGCTCATGATGTCGGATGACATGTCGGCCACCAGCGGTACGCCGGCCGTTTCGGGAAAGCGCTGCCATTGGGTGCCCTTGATGGTGTTGTTGGAGGTGATGTGCACGTAAGCGGCTTTGTCGTCCAGGGTCAAATTGCCGGGAATATGGCTGTAGTTCTTGTCTTCCGAGGACCCTGCCACGTTGACGGTCTTGCCAAGGGTGCGGGCCTCCTTAATGGCCTTGGTGGACCATGTGCCGGTATCGACGTAGTCCGCCGAGGCACCCTCCGGCAGGAGATTCATGGGAATCATGCAGAACTGCATGCTGGCGCCCCCTTGCAGAAAGAGCACCTGGTAGCGGTCATCCAGCTTCAGGAGGCGGCGCAGCCGGGCGATGGTGTCGTTGATCACGTCATCAAACCATTTGGAGCGATGGCTGACTTCGGTAATCGACATGCCGGAGCCCTTGAAATCCAGGAAGCCGGCCTGGATTTCCTCCAGGACAGACAGCGGCAAGGCGGCCGGTCCGGGGTTGAAGTTGAAGATGCGGTGCGTGCTCATGGGTGACCTCCTGCGTCTCGAACGTCATTTAAGAATAAAAAAAGAAGTAAATTGATCAAATCCCACGGCAGATGTCAATGAATATATGTGCGGGGCACCGACAGCGCCTTTGACAGAACCCGCCAAACCGATTAATAGGAAGGCGCCGCTTGCCAGCCGGCGCCGGCGGCCCTATCGTTCGAATGAAACCACGCTTTGCAAGAGGAGAATCAACCGCATGCAGATATTCCACCACCCGTCGTCGACCGCCGCGAAGAAACTGGACGCCATCAGCCGGCGCGGTCTGTCGTTCCGCAAAAAGGACGTCCAGACCGTTACCCGCATCCTCGAGGACGTGCGCCGCAACGGAGACAAGGCCCTGCTGGCTTATTCCCGCCAGTATGACGCCCCACGCATGGCGGCCAACCTTCTGCAGGTACCGCCCGAAGACATCCGGGCCGCCGCCCGGTCCGTCAGCCGACGCTTCAAGACGGCCCTCAAGCGCGCCGTTCAGCAGATCGAATCGTTTCATCGCCAGCAATTCCGCAAGTCCTGGGTCGATCCGGCCCGGGAAGGCGTCCTGCTGGGCCAGATGTTCCATCCGGTGGATTCCGCCGGCATCTATGTTCCCGGCGGCAAGGGCGGGTTGACACCCCTGGTGTCCTCCGTTCTGATGGGCGCCATTCCGGCGGGTATTGCCGGGGTGCCGCGTCGCATCATGGTAACCCCGCCCACCCGCGAAGGCGGTGTCAACCCTCATCTTCTATCCGCCGCCCACGCCTGCGGTATCGACGCGGTCTACCGCGTCGGCAGCGCCTGGGCCATCGCCGCGCTGGCCTACGGCACCGAAACCATTGCCCCGGTGGATGTCATCGTAGGCCCCGGCAATCTCTACGTAACCCTGGCCAAAAAGCTTGTGGCCGGCACGGTGGGCATCGACATGGTGGCCGGGCCCAGCGAAATCCTGATCATCGCCGACCATTCGGCCGACCCGGAATTCGTGGCCGCCGATATGCTTTCCCAGGCGGAGCACGATCCCATGGCGTCGGCCATCCTGCTGACAACAAACCCGGAGCTGGCCCGGGCCGTGGTCGTCGCACTGGAGCGCCAATTGGAGAACCTCGGCCGCCGGGACATCGCCGCGGCCTCCATCCGCGATTTCGGCCTCGTCATGCACGTGGCCGACCTGAAAACAGCCGTCGAGCTGGCCAACCGTATCGCACCGGAGCACCTGGAACTGATGATCGAACGCCCCATGGACCTGGTGGGCGACATCCGCAACGCCGGCGCGGTCTTTCTGGGCGCCTACACGCCTGAGCCGGTGGGCGACTATATCGCCGGTCCCAATCATGTGCTGCCCACAGCCGGCACGGCCCGGTTTTCCTCGGCCCTCTCGGTGGACAACTTCATTAAAAAAACCAGCCTGCTCCGGTATACGGACCAAGCGCTATCCCGGGAAGCCAACGATATCATTCACCTGGCGGAAATCGAGGGGCTGGACGCCCACGCCAACGCGGTGCGCCTGCGCCTGAAATAGACGCTCCGTTCTTCGCGGGACCCGACCGCTAGCAAAGAACCAATCCGACTACGCCGCCGGCGATCATCAGCGCACCCACCGCACGGCTGGAGGAGATGTGTTCTTTCAATACAAGGCCGCCCGCCAGCGTGCTGAACACGATGCCCACATTGCGTCCGGCGGCCACATGGGTAACATTGCCGGACTGCAGCGCCACCATAATCAGCAGGTAAGCCAGGGGCGTGCAGGCCCCGACGATGAGAACGCCGCGGCGGTTGGTGCGCCATTCCAGAGCCAGGGGGTGGTCGTTGGGGGAGAAAACGAGGACGTAGGCACTGATGAAAAAGGCCAGAAAGGCGTGCATGACCAGGAGATAGGCCAGGGGTGAAGGCGGTTGGGCCGCCATCATGACTTTCCTGTCCACCAGGTGGTAGCCCGCGATGGCCGCCCCGGTGGCCAGCGCAAACAGGATCCCGGCCCGATTCATCGCGGCGGGGCCCTTGGCGTTTGTTGACATCACAACACCGACAATCCCTGCCAGAATCACTGCCACCAGGAGAGAATGAAATGCGGATATCGTATCTCCAATCAGGAACCCACCAAAGACCATTGTAAAAACAGGCGCCACGCCACGGCTGAGGGGATATACGACAGAGAGATCGCTGCTGCGATAGGCCCTGAAAAGAAAAACCGTATACAGGGCCTCAAAGAACCCGGACAAGGCGGCCAGGCCCCAGAAGGCGGCCGGCTGCGAGAAGCAGGCCCACCCCTCCAGAAGCAATCCGAGCGGCAACACCAACAAAAAGCTGGCCAACGACGTCAGCAGAGCGAAGGCCGCCTTGTCGCGGCAGGTCTTGACCAGGGCGTTCCAGAGGACGTGCAGGGCGGCCGATGCCGCCACAAGGGCGAAGACAAAGAGGGACATGGCTATTGTAAAGAGGTGACCTCATGAAAGACAACACCGGCACCATCCCAGGGGACGATGCCGGTTTTTACCCGAACCCCTCGTCAAATCAGGGTATCGGCATCCACATAGTCCAGACTCGAAGGCCTCGGCCACCCCCCGGAAGGTCACCTTGCCGTCCACGATGTTCAACCCCAGCCGGATTTCCTTGTTCTCCACACTGGCTCGCTGCCAGCCCTTGTTGGCGATCTCCACCGCGTACGGCAGGGTGGCGTTGGTCAGCGCCAGGGTCGAAGTCTTGGCCACCGCGCCGGGCATGTTCGCCACACAGTATACCAGCACACCATCCTGCTTGAACACCGGGTCGGTGTGGGTCGTGGCCCGTGAACATTCGAAGCAGCCCCCCTGGTCGATGGCCACATCCACCAGCACCGCCCCCTTCTTCATGTCTTTGAGCATGTCGTTGGTCACTAGCCGGGGCGCCTTGGCCCCGGGGATCAGGACCGCTCCCACCACCAGGTCGGCTTCCTTCAGCAGTTCGCGAATGGCGGCCGGGCTGGACATCAACGGAAAGCAGTTGGGCGGCATGACGTCGCTCAGGTAGCGCAGCCGGTTGAGGCTCATATCCAGGATATAGACCTTGGCCCCCAGACCGCAGGCCATCTTGGCCGCATTGGTGCCCACCACGCCGCCGCCGATGATCACCACCGTGGCCGGATCCACGCCCGGCACCCCGCCCAGCAAAACCCCCTGCCCGCCCTGGGGCATCTCCAGGTATTTGGCCCCTTCCTGGATCGCCATACGCCCCGCCACTTCGCTCATGGGCGTCAGCAGCGGCAGGGAGCGGTCCACCTTCTGAATGGTCTCATAGGCGATGCCGATGCAACCGCTCTTGAGCATGGCATGGGTCAGCTCCTCGGCCGCCGCCAGATGCAGATAGGTGAAGACAATCTGCCCTGGCCGGATCAGGTCGTATTCCGAGGGCAGGGGTTCCTTCACATGCATGACCATCTCGGCGCGCTCATAAACCTCCTGGGGGGTGGCCACGAGTTCCGCGCCCGCGGCCCCATAGGCGGCATCTGCAAACCCGCTGCCGATGCCGGCGCCTTTTTCCACCAGCACCTGGTGGCCGTTCATTTTCATTACTTCAACGCCGGCCGGCGTCATGCACACCCGGTTCTCTTCCGTCTTGATCTCTTTCAGTATCCCAACGATCATGATATCCTCCCATCAAAAAGTGTTTCCGCTGTCTGGTTTTAACAGGTGTCCGGCAGTCGATCAAATCCTTTTGTCAAAATTTCTCAAGGGCCGCCTTGACCGCGGCCACGATACGGTCAATATCTTCCCGGGTGGCGATCAGGGCCGGCGCAAAATTCATGATGGTGTTATTGCCCGGCAGGCTGCTGTTCGTCCGCCCCACCAGGACGCCTTCCTGGGCCACCAGTCCCATGATACGGCCCATCTCCGCTTCGGAAATGGGCGTCTTGGCAGCCTTGTCCTTGACGAACTCGAGACCGGCAAACAATCCCATGCCGCGTACGTCACCCACCAGGGGCATGTCGGACAGGGCCTTGAGCTGCTCCAGCAGATACTGCCCCACGACGCGGCTGTTCTCCACCAGGTTTTCTTCCTCGATGATGCGCGTACTTTCCAGGGCGGCCGCCGTGGCACCGGCACACCCGCCGTAGGTGCTGATATCCCGGAAGAAATTCATGCGCTGATGCTCATCGGACGGGTCACACAGGAATTTGGCATAGATCTCCTCCTTGACCACGGTCGCGGATAGGGGCATGTAGGAGCTGGCCAGCCCCTTGGCCATGGTGACCATCTCCGGATCCACGTCATACTGGGCGTGCCCCCAGAACTTACCTGTGCGCCCGAAACCGCAGACCACCTCGTCCATGATCAGGTAGATACCGTACTTGCGGCAAATCGCCTGCAGGATGGGATAGTACTCCTTCACCGGCGGAATGATCCCGCCGCCGGCGACGATGGGCTCCACGATGCAGCCGCCGATGGTGTCCGGCCCTTCCTTGAGGATGACCTCTTCGACGCAGCGGGCGCATTCGATGTTGCAATCCGGGTAGGTGCGATCAAAGGCACAACGGTAGCAGCAGGCATGGGGAAACTCTACAAACCCTTCGGCAAAGGGACCGAAATCCTGTTTGCGTTCCATCTGCCCGGTGGCGCTCAGGGCGCCGATCGTCGTGCCGTGATAATCCCGGTCGCGGAAGAGAATCTTGTATTTGCCCTTGCGGGACGGATCGATGTGCGAGAGCTGGCGAACGATTTTAAAGGCTTTTTCATTGGCCTCGGAGCCGCTGTTGGAAAAGAAGACTTTCTGCAAGCGCGGCAGCAGTTCCACCAGCTTGGCCGCAAATTTAATGGTCGGAATATTGCCCACCGTACCGGCATAGTAGCCAAGGGTTACCAACTGGTCGTAAACCGCTTTGGCCACGCTCTCGCGCCCATGGCCGACCATGACGCTCCAGACCCCGCCGGAAGTGGCATCCAGGTACTCGCGACCGCGAATATCCTTGACGGTCAATCCCCGCCCTTCCACGATGATCATCTGCTCACCGCTCTGAAAAACCTTGTGGGGTTTGATGTGGTGCCAGAGAACATCCCGGTCGCTCTGAACCATCGCTTCCACATCGTAGGCCAACCAATTCGTCGTGGCATTCATTGTTCAACGCCTCCTTCATAGTTAGACGACAATGAATTGATATCTGATATATCAATTTTATAAGAAAAAAGGGCCGCCATTCTTCTGTCATATATTCCGGCCTTTAAAAAACCTGCTAAAGAACAAGCTCGGAAGCGTCGGTAATGGTCTGACGCAATTTAAGGAAATCCATATCGGTGTGCTCCCGGGGACGGGGCAGATCGATTGGGTAGACGGCATCCATGACACCGGGCAGTTTGTTCTTAAGGGTGACGATGCGGTCGCCCAGATAGATGGCTTCGTCGATATTGTTGGTGACGAAGATGACGGTGCGTTTGTCGGTCTGCCAGATGCGCTCGATCTCCTTTTCCATGAAGATCCGGGTCTGGGCGTCGAGCTGGCCGTAAGGTTCGTCGAGCAGCATGACCTCCGGGTTGTTGGCAAAAGCGCGGGCGATGCCGACGCGCTGTTTCATGCCGCCGCTCAACTGGTGGGGAAAATGTTTTTCGAACCCCTTGAGGCCCACCAGATCGATATAGTGCTGGGCGATCTTGCGCCGCTCCTCTTTGCCCACGCCCCGTAGCTTGGGTCCCATTTCCACATTGCCCATTACGGTGCGCCAGGCGAAGAGCATGTAGGTTTGAAACACCAAGCCCCGGTCAGGGCCGGGTTTTTTGATGATCGCGCCGTCCAGCCGCACCTCGCCTTCGCTGGGCGTTTCCAGACCGGCGATGATGCGCAACAACGTACTTTTGCCGCACTGGCCGGGCCCCAGAATGACCAGAAACTCATTGTCCCGGACTTCCAGATTGATATCCTCCAGCACGTGCACCCGCTGGGTGCCTTTCTGGATAAAGGTTTTGCTGATATGCTGGCAGATGATTTTGGGGTTGCTGCTTTGTTCGGCCACCGTTAATCCTTCCCTGCACTTTAGTCCTGGTCGTTGTCACCGCTGCCGGACATGCTGTCCGGCGCCCTGCCCCTGCTATAGATCCCGAATGGAGCGCCGCCATGGACAAAGGATTTTTTCCAGGCCGGCGATGGCCAGACTCGTACCCCAGGCCACGATGGCGATGATGGCCATCCCCCCCAGAACCAGTTCGGGCTTGCTCAGCTTCATGCCCCGGATGATGATCCATCCCATGCCGGAACGGGCGCTGACCAACTCGGCGGCCAGCACGCAGGTCCAGGCGATGCTCAGGGAGATCTGCAATCCGGCGAAGAGTGCCGGGAGCGCCGCCGGAAAACTCACCTGAAAGATTTCATGCCAGCGGTTGCCCCCCAGCACGCGGACGACATCGTAGAGTTCCTCATCGATAATGCGAATGCCGTTGTAGGCGTTGAGCAGACAGGGCACAAGGGAGCCGATGAAGATGATGAAGACTTTGGAGGGCTCACCAATGCCGAACCAGAGAATAGCGATGGAAATCCAGGCGATGGGCGGCATGGGTTTGAACAGGTCGAAGACCGGCTTGATGAAGGCATTCACATAGCGATTGAGCGCCATGAAAAGTCCCAGCGGCACCCCGATGACCGCGCCCAAGGAAAATCCGATCAGGATGCGGTGGGCACTCGCCCAAATATGCCCCCACAGGGTCTTGCCCGCCAGCTTGAGGTGTGTCATGCGGATCAATTCCAGGACGACCTCGTAAGGCGTCGCCAGGGATTTACCGAGCAGCTTGGTGGCCGCCACATAGTGCCAGATCGAAAAAAAAGCCACCAGGGAGACGCCGTAAAGAAAATACTCGTTGGTGATCAAGCGCATGATGCTGAAAGGCTTGCGTTCCTTGGTCTGAAGAATGATTTCGTTCGCTACCGATCTGTCAACCACGGGTCCTACCTCCTGATCCACGACAAAAGGCGTCGTTCCGCCATATCCACGAAAACGCCGATGAGGGCGCCGCCGAGACCGACCGTCACCATACCCAGCACCACCATATCCGGCAGGGCCAGCCGCCGGCCCATGCTGATGAGATAGCCGAGGCCCTGATCGGCTGCCAGCAGTTCAGCACCCACGAGGTTGGTCCAGCAATAGGCCAGAGCGATCTGCAGGGCCCCGAACACCATCGGCAGCGCCGAAGGCACGCAGATCTGGGTGAAAATCTGCCAGTCGCTAGCCCCGTAGGTGCGTGCCATTTGGATGAAGGTGGGATTGGTCATGCTCACGCCAACCCAGGAATTGATGACGAAGGGTACGATACCGGCGATCCAAATGATGAAAACTTTGCCCCAGATGCCGATACCGAACCAGAAAATGCACAGGGGAATCCAGGCAATGGGGGGAATCGGGCGAATAATCTCGAAAACAGGTCGGGCCAGACCGCGGACCACGGTAAACCAGCCCATGGCAAGCCCCAGGGGGACCCCCATCACCAGCGCCAGAAGATAGGCGGTGACGGCCTCTTTGGCACTAACCCAGGCGTGGACCGCCAATACGGCGCCGTCCGGATTCGGATCGGTCAGCTTGACAAAAAACAGTTTGATCACCTGGATCGGACTGGCGAGCATGGTGGACGGAACGATATCCGTCGCCACAAGCAACTGCCAGCCCAGGAAAAAGAGGGCCACACTGGAAATGGAGAGAACCCTCAGGATGATGGGTGTCTGGGCCTTTACCTGTTCATAGGCCATTTCGGACCTCACTCTCTGGATTCAACCGGGCGGGACCGTCCATCGAAGGGATCCTTCGCCGACGCGTCCGCTTGCCGCAACAAGTTTACAGCCTGCTCTAAGGTTGGGGACCTCGCATGACGGCGCTCGCCATCATGGCGCTTACCGAGATTTCCGCTCTTCGTGTGCCACCGTTGCCCGGCCGGATGCGGCGCTTCGCCGCGCCCGGCCGGACCCGGGTCCTATGGTTATTTGTAGCTGGGGATGGGGGTTTTCACCATCTTCAGATATTTGTCGGTGATCCAATCCCCTTTGGACACCTTGTCCAGTTCTTCCTTGGTAATGCGGCCGTTGGAATACAGCAGCAACTCGGCGATGGTGCGTTCCCAGCGCTGGACGGTGCTTTCGCCGTTGGAGGTATCGAACAGTTTCAACTGCTCTTCCAGGGTCCAGACCGGATGCATTTCGATGTCTTTCTTGGCCTGCTCATAAGAGTACTCCATGCCGGCCCATTCCTGATACATCCGCTGAAAGAGTTTGATGTTCTCGTCGGTGGCGCCTTCTTCCTTGAGCTTGTTGATGCCCCGGAACATGACCCGCAGGAATTTGGCGACCACCTCCGGATTCTTTTCACAGAACTCTTTGTCGCCCACGAAGGTGATGGGCAGGGCGGCGCCGGCCTTGGCGACGTTGGAGACTTCGATCCAGCCATTGGTCTCGGCCTGATAGCTGTAGGGTGCCCACAGGCAGGCAAAGTCGCCGATGCCGGATTCGAAAGCCGCCATGATGGAGGCCTGGTCCATCTGCTTCACGACCACATCGCTGTCTTTCAGGCCCAGGGCATTGAGGTAGGTGCTCATGGCAAAGTGGGCCGACGAGGCCGTCGTCACCAGAAAGGTCTTGCCCTTGACCTCTTCGGCTGTGCCGTAGATTTCCGGATAGTCGGGATAGGCCCCTTTGGTTTTGACAAAAACGCTGTCGGGCCGTGCAAACACCGTGTTGAGATAGGACTCGTTGTTGCCGAGTCCGATCAGGGGAGCACCATAGCGCAGGGCCCCCAGGACATGGGGCACGCCGCCCGTAGCGCCCAAAACCCACTGTTTGGCGGGCAGGGCTTCGAGTTCCTGCATGCCGCTTTCAAAGTAGAGCAGCTCCAGATCGAGCCCCTCTTCCTTGTCCCAGCCCTTCTCTTTGGCGTACCAGGCGAAAAAGAGCTCATGCTCCGGCATCCAACAGGTGGGCACTTTGATCAAATCTTTGGCCATCACCAGGCCGGCGCCTGCTAAAATGAATACAACGGTCAAAACCAGGGCCACTACGCTGACATAACGTTTCATGTGTCTCCTCCTTGTTTATCCTAAGACGGTTGGAATTCCTGCAACGGTCTGCGCCTCCCAAAATACCTCTCCCGCGATACCGGTTACGTGCTGCGCGCCCTCCTTTCTGATCCTGTGGTTGGATGCCCGCCTGATCCCCGTTATCCGCCGGGTCCGCTACCACCACCGGATCAAATCCGTCACCCGTTTGCGTATGGCAACGAAATCAGGATCGATCAGGTTTCGCGGTCGTGGGAGATCCACGGTGATTTCCTCTTTGATATGGGTGGGTTTGTTACTCAACACGAGGATGCGTTCGGCCACGTAGACGGCCTCCTCGATGTTGTGGGTCACAAAGATAACCGTACTCTCCAGGGTTTCCCAAAGTTTGACCAATTCATCTTCCAGGTAGAACCGCAGCTTGACATCCAGCTGGCCGTAAGGCTCGTCCATCAGCAGCAGGTCAGGATTCACGGCAAAGGCCCGGGCCACGGTGATGCGCTGCATCATGCTGGCCGAAACCTGATTCGGATAGAGATCGGCCGTATCCTTCAAGCCCACCAGCTTGAGCATGTATTCCACCCGCTCTTCGATCTTGTCTTTGGGATAACGCTTGACCTCCATACCGTAGGCGACATTTTCCTTGACGGTGCGCCAGGGAAGGCAGGTGGGCTCCTGGAAGACAAAGGAAATGTTATGCCGTCTCGGATCGGCGATCTCGCCGTCGATAAAGATATTGCCGTAGGTGGTGGGCATCAGTTTGGCGAGGCAATTGAGGAAGGTGGTCTTGCCGCACCCCGTAGGGCCGACGATGGCCAGGAATTCACCCTTTTTAACGTTGAAGTTGATATCGTCCAGCACTACGAGATCGCCGAACTTCTTGGTCAGCTGCTTGACTTCGATCTTAACGCTGCGTCCGTCTTGATTTCCCACGTGTCCCCCGTCGAACCTCATGTTTGTGATGAAGGGCCGCCACCGGATTCCGGTTAGGCTGTTTTTCCGTTGTGCACCATAAGCACCGAACAGGTTGCATGGTGCACGACATGGTGGGTCACACTTCCCAGAAGACGATCCGCGAATTCCCCCCGGCGCGTCAGACCGAGGACGATCACATCCGCCCCCCAGTGCGCGGCCGCATGGCAAATCTCCGGTCCGGCTTTGCCGACTTCCGCCACCACTTCGACTTCCTGGCCCTGCTGCCGAGCCGTATGGGCAAGGCTTTCGAGCCAAGCGCGGCTGTGGTCCAACTCCGTTCCCTGGAAGCGGTCGCGGGCGGACAGGGACGAAGATGAATCCAACCCGTCCATGGCGGCCACCCGATCGTCCAACTCGGCGGCGGTGGAGGGTTTCAGGCATCCCAGGATCATTAGCCGGCCCCCCTTCTCAGCCACAAGGCCCAGCGCCCGTTCAAAGATCTGCGTCTGGCCTTCACCGGCCGGATCGACTGCGACCAGCACTTTGCGAAAATGCATCGTTCTTCTACCTCCCGTCGATAGCGCGCACCGCCAAGGGTGAACACGGTTCGCCCTGATCATCGTCAGAATCGCCCACGGTATCTATGAGGCGACACAGCTCCTGACTTTCGGCTGGCCACTCTGCTGCGTCGGCAGACCTTCCTTGTCTGAAGCAAGATAGCGGCCGCTGGGGGGGGCATAACGGACCGTGGCGATCTTGTTCTGGGTGAAAAAGTCGATGCCGTCCTTGCCCTGGACTTTGTCCGTACCCAGATGGGAGTCCTTGATCCCCCCGAAGGGCAGGTAGGGATGCGGCGCACAGATGCCCACATTGACCCCCACCATGCCAACGTCCGCCTCGGAGATGAATTGCTCCGTATAATATTGGTTCTGGGTGAAGATGCAGGCGCCGTTGCCGAATGCCTGGGCCCGGATCAATTGCAGGGCATCGTCCAAACCGCTTATTTTGACCACGGAGACCACCGGGCCGAAGATTTCTTCCTTGGCGATCCGCATGCAGGGGGTCACATCGGTGAAGATCGTCGGCCCGACATAATAGCCGTCGGGGTCCTTGACCGCGGGGTGGCGTCCGTCGAGGAGCAATTTGGCGCCGCCTTGCAGGCCGATCTCGATATAGTCTTCGATGCGTTTTTTAGCCGCCGCCGAAATGACCGGTCCCATGTAGACCTCCGGGTCCATGGCATTGCCGACCTTCACCGTTTGGGAAATCGCCAGCATCTTCTCGATGAAGCTGTCGTAGATTTCCGGGACCAGGGCTACGATGGAGCCGGCCAGGCAGCGCTGCCCCGCCGAACCGTAGCAGGAGTGCAGGAAATTCTCGATGAAGATGTCGGGATCGGCATCTTCCATGGCCACCAGGTAGTTCTTGGCGCCCCCCAGCAGCATGGTGCGTTTTCCGCCCCGTCCACAGCCTTCGGCAATCTTCTTCGCGGTAGGCGTCGATCCCACCAGGCAGACACCGGAAATTTTGGGATTTTCATACCAGGACTCGGGTACGCTGCGGTTGCCGTGAATGATATTGACAACCCCCTTGGGCAGCCCGATATCATTGAAGATGTCCCCGATGCGCTGCATGAAAAGCGGCGACTGGGTCGACGGCTTGAAGATAAAGGTATTGCCGACCCCGATGGCGTAAGGTACGAACCAGCCGAAGACAAGGGCCGGAAAATTGAAGGGCGCCACCCCGCCGAACACCCCCAGGGGTTGTTTGATGACCCGGCCGTTGATGTTGCCGGCAATGCCCTCCAGGGATTCCCCCTGGATCAGGGTGGGGATGCTGCAAGCCGCTTCCAGGATCTGCACCACCCGCAAGACTTCCCCTCGGGCTTCGCTGATGTGCTTGGCCTGGTCGACGGCGATGGCCACGGCCAGGTCTTCCTGTCGATCCAGCATGGCCTGGCGCATATCGAAAAGATAGCCCACGCGTTTGCCGACGTTTGCCCGTCGCCACCCCTCGTAGGCGGCATGGGCGGATTCCACGGCGGCGGCCGATGTTTCCGGCGTCGAAAGCGGTACCTCACCGATGACCGCTCCGGTGGATGGATTGTAAAGCGGCACATAGCTCGCCCCTGTATCTTCAACCCATTGACCGTCAATAAAATTTTTAATGCGGGTGAAATCTGCCATGGTATTCTCCTGCGCTTGCGTCTCGCGTATGGAAGCTGTTTTCTCCGCCGGTGAACGCCTCCCGACGGGATATCCCCATCCATCCGCGGAGGGGAGAAATCCGCCGGCGATCCTCCCCGTTCCGCGACGTGTCATTCAGATCGGCATACTGGCCTAAACCCCGCTCTGGGGACGCATATCGGCCTTGTGGATGCCGGCCACGGCAACCGGCTTTTTCATGGCATCGCGCCGGAAGGGTTCGCCCAGTTCCTGATTGTTCAAGACCTCGATGAAGGTGGTTTTGCCCTCTTCCATCTGGGCCTTGATAGCCGCACGCAACTGCGCGGTCAGATCTTCAGGCGCCTTCACCTGAACCCCTTCCATGCCACAGGCTTTGGCGATACCGGCATAGGAGACACCGGTATCCAGTTCGGTACCCACGAAGTTGTCGTCATACCAAAGCGTCGAGTTGCGCTTCTCCGCCCCCCACTGGTAGTTCCGGAAAATGATCATGGTGATGGCGGGCCATTCGGGACGGCCGCAGGCCGCCATTTCATTCATGGAGATGCCGAAGGCCCCGTCACCGGCAAACCCCACCACCGGGACGTCCGGCTTGGCGATCTTGGCGCCCAGAATGGCCGGGAAACCGTAACCGCAAGGCCCGAACATGCCCGGTGCCAGGTACTTGCGGCCCGCTTCGAAGGTCGGATAGGCATTGCCGATGGCGCAGTTGTTGCCGATATCCGAGGAGATGATGGCTTCCTTGGGCAAGGCCTCGATGATGGCGCGCCAGGCCATGCGGGCGGTCATCTTATCCGGCTCATTGGTTTGGGCGCGCTGGTTCCAGGTGGTGCCCGGATCGTCTGCTTCGTGATCCATGGCGGCCAGTTCTTTTTCCCAAGCGGCTTTGGTTTCGGCGACAAGGGTCTTGCGCGCCTCGCGGCCATCGTCCCCCGCCGTGGCGGCCAGCCGAGCCAGAATGGCGTTGGCGACTTTCTTGGCGTCACCGGCGATGCCCACGGTGACCGGTTTGGTCAGACCGATGCGGTTGGGGTTGATATCCACCTGGATAATGGCCGCCTTGGCGGGCCAGTAATCGATGCCGTAGCCCGGCAGGGTGGAAAAGGGGTTCAGACGGGTTCCCAGCGCCAGGACCACATCCGCCTTGGCAATCAACTGCATGCCGGCCTTGGAGCCGTTGTAGCCCAAGGGGCCGGCAAACAGGGGGTGGCTGCCCGGGAAGGCGTCGTTGTGCTGATAGCCGCAGCAGACCGGGGCGTCCAATCGCTCGGCCAAAGCGATACTGTCCGGAATCGCTCCGCCGATGACGACACCGCCGCCGTTCAGGATCACCGGGAATTTCGCCTTGGAAAGAAGATCGGCCGCACGGGCAATGGCTTCCTCGCCCCCCGCGGGACGCTCGAATTCAACGATGGCCGGCAACTCGATTTCGATCACCTGGGTCCAGAAATCGCGGGGCACATTGATCTGGGCCGGCGCGGAGGCCCGCTTGGCCTGCAGGATCACCCGGTTGAGAACCTCGGCGATACGCGCCGGGTGCAGCACTTCTTCCTGATACGCCACCATCTCCTCGAAGACGGCCATCTGGGGTACTTCCTGGAAGCCGCCCTGCCCCATGGTCATGTTGGCGGCTTGCGCCGTGACCAGCAAGAGAGGGGTGTGGTTCCAGTAGGCGGTCTTGACGGGGGTTACGAAATTGGTGATGCCGGGACCGTTCTGGGCGATCATCATGGACATCTTGCCGGAGGCACGGGTAAACCCATCGGCCATCATGCCGGCGTTGCCCTCGTGGCCCACATCCCAAAAGGTGATGCCGGCCTTGGGAAACAGGTCGGAAATCGGCATAAAGGCCGAACCGATAATGCCGAAGGCGTGTTCAATGCCGTGCATCTGAAGAACTTTGATAAAGGCCTCTTCGGTTGTCATTTTAATCTTGCTCATAATGGCTGTTCCTCCTTAAAAATCGGGACGGATCCCTTGGGATGGATCATGGGGGAAGGGTTTTTAAAAATCGTGGTCATGGGGCCACCGATCATGGCAGGAAGCGTTGAAACTTAATGTCTGATACATCAGACTTCAGAAATTTTGTCAAGCTCAAAATTGCCCCGCGCTACCGTCCCCTCGGCAACAGGACCAACAGGTCCGAAACCGTGTTATAGATCACTAGTGTTGGATCGAAAACCGATGGGTTAGGGTTAAAAAAAAGAGCCGTTTAGAAGAAATTATTGAATAAGGCCGATCTGCTTGCCATTCAATTCCGTTTCACGTCGATGGAAGGTGCGGATGTAATCCTCCTGGACGCCGAACGACCAGTGTACATCCCGCAATAGACGCACGGCTTCGTCCCTGTCTCCCATTTTGATGGCGTCGATAAACCGATCGTGCTCATCGGTGTTACGCAATTCCCATTCCTTGACGTAGGGCCGCCGTTGGAAATCGTAAAGGCGCCGTTTGAGCGGCATCAGGATCGGCCGTATGGTCCGGTTGTCGGAAAAGTTCAGAAAAACGTCGTGAAAGCGGATGTTCAGCTTGTAGTAGAGATCGAATTCTTCACGCTGGATAGCGCCCCGCATTTCGGAATTGAGCTGGCGCATGACGGCGATGTGGCTGCCGTTGAACTGGTCGAAAAGCGCCTTGACGACATCCCCCTCCAGGGCACCGCAAATCTGGTAAAAGTCTTTTACATCCTGAAGTGTTAGGGCATTCACCACGACCCCCCGGCGCGGCATGATCGTCACAAAGCCTTCCACCTCCAGGCGGATGAGAGCGTCCCTCAGGGGGGTTTTGCTGATCCCCAGATGATCGCTTATCTGATTGAGATTGAGGGTCGTGTTGGGCAGGATGTGGCCGGTCATCATCTGGTCGCGGATATATTCGTAAACCTGCTCCCGCAGCGATTTCACGTTCAGAATGGCCACATCTTCTCCTCTCTTGCCGCCCGGAGCCTTTTTGTCCCCGAACACTTCAACCGAAAAATCAGATCCACCGCAAAGAAATCAGATATATTAGACACCAGGCCTTGTCAACGGTCTTCCCCTCCGCCTTGGACGGCGGTCGGCACCACAAACCGCGGCGGGTGGCCGGGCGACGCTCCAAATGGACCGGCCCTCCCCCCGGCCAAACACAATTGCCGGGACATGGCCGGTTTGATTTTTTCAGGCCCCCAGCGGTGGTAGACGGTCTTCCGGCCCCAGGACCGGTGGCCGGGAAACCACCGTTTCGGGGTATTTCAAACCGGATCCGGTATTGAGCAGCACGACGTTCTCTTCGGGTTTGATCCAGCCGCTCTCGGCCAGCTTGATGGCGGCACTCAGGGTGGCCGCTCCTTCCGGGCACACGAAGGTTCCCTCCCGGGAGGCCAGCATGGCCTCGGCTCTCAGAATATCCTCGTCTTCCACGGCAACGGCGCAACCGTCGGTTTTATAGATGGCATCCAGAACCAGAAAATCACCCAGCGCCTTGGGAACCGTGATGCCGAAGGCCAGGGTGGCGGCGTTCGCCCAGAATTGGGATTCGCTTTTCTTTTGCTGCCAGGCCTCGACGATGGGAGCGCACCCGGTCGCTTGAACGGCCACCAGGCGCGGAAACCTGCCACTGATCCAGCCCAGCGCTTCAAGCTCACGCAGCGCCTTGTAGATGCCGATGATGCCGACCCCGCCGCCGGTGGGATACAGGATGACGTCCGGCAGCTGCCAGCCGAACTGCTCGGCGATCTCCAGCCCCATGGTTTTCTTCCCTTCGATGCGGTAGGGCTCTTTCAGGGTGGAGGCGTCAAACCATCCGTATTCGGCCACCGCCCGGGCAACGATCTTACCGGCGTCGCTGATCAGGCCGTCCACCAGATACAGGGCCGCACCGGCAATGGCACACTCGCCCCGCGGAATCGGTGGTGCGTCTTCGGGCATCACGATGACGGCCTTGATGCCGGCGGCCGCACAGTAAACGGCCCAGGCCGCGCCGGCATTGCCGTTGGTCGGCATGGCCAGGGTTTCGATCCCCAGTTCCTTGGCACGCGACACGCCGACCGCCGCACCGCGCGCCTTGAAGGTGCCGGTGGGAATAATCCCCTCGTCTTTCATGAAAAGCCGGGGCAGGCCTACTTCCCGCCCCAGCCTTTTTAGCGCCAGGAGGGGCGTCATGCCCTCCCCCAGGCAAATCCGGTTGTTTTCCTGCCGGACCGGCAGCAATTCCCTGTAACGCCAGAGGTCTGGCGGCCGGGTCAGCAGGTCTTCCTTGTGCATCACGGCCTTTACCCGGGCGAGATCGTAGCGGACCAGCAGCGGCGCCCCGCAGCGGCACAGCTGGATGACCTGTTCGCTGGCGTAGGTGGCACGGCACTTGGGGCATTCGAGGTGGGCAACATACATGGACGGTTCCCTCCCGGGGAATCGGTTAGGGCTGCAACAGGGCGATGGCCTCGATTTCAACGTTGGCATCCTTGGGCAGCCGGGCCACTTGGACACAGGCCCGCGCCGGGGGATCCGTCGTGAAGAATTCAGCGTAGGCCGCATTGATGTCCCCGAATTGGTTCATGTCGGCAATGTAAACGGTCGTCTTGACGACCTGCTCCAGAGCACTGCCGGCGGCCGCCAGGATGGCCTGGAGGTTGGTCAGAACTTGGCGTGTTTCCTGCCGGATATCGCCCGTCACCAATTCCCCCGAAGCCGGATCGATGGCCAGCTGACCGGAAACGAATACCATGGTGTCGGTTTTAATCGCCTGGGAATAAGGCCCGATGGCGCCGGGCGCCTTTTGGGTAGCCACTGTCGTACGTTGCATTGGATAGTCCCTCCTTCACGGGTGCGGGGTGGTCGTTGATATGCGGTCGGGAGGTTCCGACGGCCGCCGTTTCTGTTCCAACCGGCCGTGGGTCCCGGTGCGGTGTTTCTCGGGCAAGATGGTATCGTCCCGGGCGGCGGCCCGCTATTCCGGCATGAGCCGCCTGGCGGATAACCGCCGGGCGCCTCCGCTTCAACCGCCTTTCCCCGGGCGGGCGGTCCCCTGTCTCGAGCTTCGGCGGGTTGATGCATACACCAGCTTGGCAACCCACAGCAAGGCGTATGTCGCTGATCCCGAGACAGGGTGCTCGCAGGATCAGACCGCATCAGGGATAACATGGCCATCCGACCGGCATCCCCTGGCAGCGGCATCGGCCGGCGGTCCCCCCCCTTTTTGGTTAATTTAATCACATGGTTCCAGAGGAGCAACCGTTGCCTGTTCGGCGGAAACATGGCATAAAAGTGTAATGGGGATACGGCCGCAGAGCCCTCCCTCGTTTCTTGATCGCAACGCGACATCGCCCTGGCAAGATGCGCTCTCGTAAAAAACCACGCACACGGAAAGAAGATCGACATGGGAGAAAAAATCGGCATTGTGACAGACACTATCTCGGACGTCCCGGAAGCCCTTATCAAGGCGCTAGGGATCCATATCATTCCGACCAATGTGATTCTGGACGAGAAAGTCTACCGGGATGGCATCGACCTCAAAGCGGAAATCTTCTACCAAAATTTCCACCAGTACAAGGAAATGGCGTCGCAGCCCGTGTCTTACGAAGATTACGCTCTCGCCTATAAGAAACTGACGGATGAATACGACGGGCTCGTCTTCATCCACGTATCCAACAAATTGAGCGCAACCTATGACATCGCCCAGCGGGTGCACCAGGATTTCCAAGACAGCCATAACTGCCGGGTGGTCCTGATCGACTCGCTCCAGTGCGGCATGGGATACGGTATCGCGGTCATTGCCGCCGCCCGCCTGGCGCAGCAAGGCCGCAATGAAAAGGACATCGCCGGCCATGTGGCTCACGTCCTCCGGCATACCTCCGCTTTCTTTGCGCTTCCTCAGTTAAAATACCTCCGTCGTGGAAGAAAAATCAGTGGGCTGAAATCGCTGGTGGGCATGGCCATGAAGGTCAAGCCGGTCATGTCCGTCGAGAAGGGGGAAATCGTGGTCAAAACCAAACTGTTTGGCGAGCAGAAGAATATGATTCTTTCCATGCTCGATATGATCCGCGATGATATCGCCGGCCGGCCCATCACCCTGGCCATTTTCCAAACCGCCGCCGAGGTATCGGTTATCGAAAGCCTGCGCAGTGTATTCCAGTCCGAATTCAACTGCTATGACATTTTCGACGCCTATTTCAGCCCGGCAATCGGGATCAACATGGGACCAGGGTGCACCGGCATCGCCTATTACAAACATCCCCTAAAAACTTGACGCCGGGTGCAGTGCCGGAAGCCGATGTTCCATCGCGGTCTGCTGCCGGCCTGGTGCATGCGCGACCGTTAAGCCGTGTCTTCGAGAACGCTCCGCCCAAGGGTCTTGAACACCGCCTCCCCGTCCTCATCCGGTGAGGCCGTGTTGGACGCCACCGCTTCGTAGCGTGCCATGTCCTGCGGGTCGTTCAAGTCAATCGGCTGCCGAATACCTTTCAGGCGGTTGTGCATCGGATCGTAGAGCACCAGGGGACCGAATACCCGTTTGCCGCCGCTCGCCCAACGCCCCAGGATGGTGTGTTGGGGAAGCGCCAAGGCCTTGGGGGCCGGAACATACGCCAACAGATCCGCAAAAAACCGCAGCGTCTCCTGAACGCCTTCGGCATAGCGGTTTTCCAGCGCACTGCGGCCGTCATAGACCAGATCGTCGATATCTTCCCGGGTGAAATGCAAATCCAGGCCGGCGATCAATTCCTCCCGCAGGGTTTCGAGGGAATCCGCCTTTTTGCTGATGATGACATTGGCATCGTTCAAAATTTTGATCACATTGCGGATATTGAGCATTTCCTTAACTATCGGGCTTTTCCGCAGGACGACGTCTTCGACGCTGGTTTTATAGATGGGCAGATCGTTGTCGAGCACTAAAAGGCGCGGCTGGTCGCCCTGGGGAGGAAGCCGATACAGCTCCATATCCCTTTCGACAATTTTCTCATAGTTTCCCTCCGCCAGAAGTTTGCGAACCAGATCCTCATCGATGCGGCGGCCGCTGTCCGGCGATCCCATTGACGATCGGATGCGGCTTGCCAGATCATCGATTTCGATTTTCTTGCGCAAATTATCTTTGAATGCCATTGTCGGGGCCTCCTTTATGCAGAAGATGATCGGAATGCGATGGACAGCGCTCAAATAACGCCTGATGGTGTCGTGAGGAGAAGCATTGCTGAAAGCTTTAGGCTCATTCTTATCACAGCGTTGTCCCCCCTGTAAACTATCCCTATCGGATCTTGATCGTGTCGGCCGACAAACCTCTTGACCCTCTCCGGCAATCTCATCTATATATGACTAGCTTCGCAAGTGGACACGCGATAACCGACCGCACCCATCAGCCGCGTCCTATCGTCTCCCCCCACTGGGGGCAGAAAGGCTGCCTAAGACACCGACCCTGCTGTGACCAGCGAGGCCGGCATCCATTTATCCAGACGCGCAGGACCACGCCGGTCTGCCAAAACGATGGGCCCGCCATCGGTTCTCGGGACAATTCAGGCCGGTGGAAAAGATGGGACGATTTTCGGGGGCCACCCTGTACACATGCATAGGTCAACAACAGCAGGAGGCGATCCACAATGACTGAAGAAACAGCCAAGCTCAGCTACATGGGAAAAACCTATGAACTGCCCGTCATCACGGGAACCGAGGGGGAAAAGGGGATCGACATCTCACGGCTTCGTCAGGATACGGGATTGATCACCCTCGATACCGGGTATGCCAACACGGGCAGCTGTACCAGCGACATTACCTTCATGGACGGTGAAAAGGGGATCCTGCGCTATCGGGGCATCCCGGTGGAGCAGTTGGCCAAATACTCCTCCTTCCGGGAAACCGCCTATCTTCTGGTCCACGGCAAACTGCCGTCCCACAAGGAACTGAACCGCTTTTCCGTTCTGTTAAACGACGCGTCCCTGGTCCACGAGGACATGAAGATCTTTTACCAGAATTTCCCCAAGCGCTCCCACCCCATGGGCATCCTGTCCAGCATGGTCAACGCCCTGCGCAGCTTCTATCCCGAGCTGCTATCCCTGCAGGAAGAAATTGACATCACCGTGACCCGCCTCCTGTCGAAGGTCCGCACTCTGGCGGCCATGTCCTACAAGATGTCCCGGGGCCACACGGTCGTCTACCCGCGGCCCGACCTCTCCTATTGCGCCAATTTTCTCAACATGATGTTCGATAGCCCCGTAAAGCCCTATGAGATCGATGAAGATATCGTGGAGGCCCTCAATGTCTTCTGGATTCTGCACGCCGACCACGAGCAGAACTGCTCCACCTCGGCCGTACGCATGGTGGGTTCGGGCCGGGTCAACCTCTATGCCGCCATATCCGCCGGGATCGCCGCCCTCTGGGGGCCGCTGCACGGCGGCGCCAACCAGGCCGTGGTGGAAATGCTCCAGAATATCGCCGCCAGCGGCCGGGGCCTGCGGCATTATGTGGATCGCGCCAAGGACCGCCGGGATCCCTTTCGGCTGATGGGCTTCGGCCACCGCGTCTACAAAACCTACGACCCCCGGGCCAAGATCATCAAGGCCATGTGCGATAAAGTTCTGGACAAGCTCGCTATCGACGATCCCCTCCTGGAACTGGCCAAGGAATTGGAAGAGATCGCCCTCCAAGACGACTATTTCATCTCGCACCATCTCTATCCCAACGTGGATTTCTATAGCGGCATCATTTTGCGGGTCATGGGCATCCCCACGAATATGTTCACCGTGATGTTTGCCATCGGGCGGTTGCCCGGGTGGATTGCCCAGTGGAAGGAAAGTATGGACGATCCCAACTGGAAGCTGTGCCGCCCGCGCCAGATTTACACCGGGCCGGCCCTGCGGGATTACGTTCCCATGGATGAGCGCTGAAAGGACTAAAAAGCCGGCGGTGCCGTCGGGAGACGAAACCGCCGACCATATACATTGAGGCGAGTCTGAGCGGCGTTGAGCGGCTGCTCAGGCTTTGGGCCTCGGCAGCACCAGGTTCAGGACAACCCCTAGAATGCCGGCCATACCGATCCCTTCCAGGGTAAATTTCCCGAAGGACAGCACCATCCCGCCGATGCCGCATACCAGGATCAGGGCCACGATGGACAGGTTGCGCGGTTCGGTGAGGTCGTCCCCGGCGCGCACGAGGGTGTTGAGGCCCACCACGGTGATGGCACCGAAGAGCAGGAGCATGATGCCGCCCATGACCGGCACCGGAATCGTTTGCAGAAGAGCGCCAACCTTGCCGATAAAGGCCAGCAGAATTGCAAAAATGGCCGCCCAGGTCATGATGGCCGGATTGAAGGCCCTGGTCAGGGTTACCGCACCGGTCACCTCGGAATAGGTCGTATTGGGCGGGCCGCCGAGAAAGGATGCCAGGGAAGTCGCAATCCCGTCCCCCATCATGGTGCGGTGGATGCCGGGGGTTTGGACGAAGTCCTTGCCGGTCACATTGCCGATGGCCAGGATATCACCGAAATGCTCGATGGCCGGGGCAATTGCCACCGGCACGATGAAGAAGATCGCTTCCAGGTTCCATTCCGGGAACACGAAATTGGGTATCGCAAACCAGGGGGCTTCCACCAGGGGCTTGAAGCTGACCAGGGCCGGGCCGGTGAAATTCTTCAGGGTGCCGGGATCGAAGGAGGCCTGGATGGCACTTGAAACGCCTACCACATCCAGTATCAGGGCGGTGAGGTAACCAGCCCCTACGCCGACGAGGATGGGGATCAGCTTGAGCCACCCTTTGCCCAACAGTGAGACGACAATGGTCGTCAGCAGCGATACGCCGGCCACGATCATGGCCGTCTTGTTCGGCACCAGCCAGGCCGCTCCGTCACCGGTGCGCCCCATGGCCATGTGGACCGCCACCGGCGCCAGCACGAGGCCGATCACCATGATGACGGGCCCCACCACCACCGGCGGCAGAATGCGATGCAGGAAATTGGGCCCGAAGGCCTTGATGCACAGGCTCAGGACAATATAGAGCACCCCCGCAGCCACCAGACCGCAGAGGGTGGAGGGAATGCCCCAGGTCTGAACACCGTAAATGATCGGGGCGATGAAGGCAAAGGAGGACGCCAGGAAAATCGGCACCATACCTTTGGTGATCAACTGGAACACCAGGGTGCCCATGCCGGCGGTGAAAAGGGCCACATTCGAATCGAGCCCCGTCAGAAGTGGAACGAGAACCAGCGCGCCGAAGGCCACAAACATCATTTGCGCACCGATGACGCTGTCTTTCAGTCGGAAGTGATAGGCGGTGGACGAACTGTTCGGGGCCATTAAAACTCCTTTTAGAGTAGATTGAGAGCCAATATTGAATCGGAAGCTTTTGCTGCAATCACTACTACGAGGAAACCTGCAAAAAGCCATCCAGCGGACGGCTTTGAAAAACGTTCAAGATCAAGGCGTGCAAGTTCCGAGGAGGGAGGCGTACATCGGTACGCCGCACTGACGAGGAGCGCCGCACAACGCCGATATTGGACGTTTTACAAAGCCGTCGCTATTTCGTACCGAAGATCTTGTCGCCCGCATCCCCTAAACCGGGCAAAATATAGCCGATATCGTTCAAGCGCTCATCGATGGCGGCCACATAGATATCCACATCCGGATGAATCTCCTGAACCTTTTTGATGCCTTCCGGGGCGGCCACGAGGAAAATACCGCGGATGCTGCGGCAGCCGCTTTCTTTGAGCATGTTGATGGTGGCGATCAGGGTACCGCCGGTGGCCAGCATGGGATCGAGAATGAGGGCGATGCGCTCCTCGATCTGACTGGTCATCTTGACGTAGTACTTGACCGGCTCCAGGGTTTCCTCGTTGCGGTAGAGCCCCACCACGCTGACCTTGGCCGACGGAATCAGGTTGAGGACGCCGTGCATCATCCCCAGTCCGGCCCGCAGGATGGGAACCACCGTGATTTTTTTCCCTTTGATCCCCTCGACCACCACATCGCCGGCCCACCCCCTGATGGTTCGCTTTTCGGTCTCCAGGTCCTTGGTGGCCTCGAAGGTCAGCAGGCTTGCCAGCTCCGAGGCAATATCCCGGAAATCCTTGACGGAAATGTTATGTTCACGCATCAGTCCCAGTTTGTGCTTGATCAGCGGGTGTTCCACGATGCATACGGACACGGCGTCCTCCTTATTTTGGGGTCCTATTCAAAAAAAATCATGAATGCGTATATCGTCATCGGGAGACGGCTCGGCAAAGTGTCCAAAATCAAGGCCTGTGAATTCCGTAAAAGACGGCATCCGGTATGCCGCCCGGAGTCGATGCCGGGCATTCGGTGAAGCCGTCCGCCATCAGGGCATAAAAAAACCGGCTCTTGCGCAAGAGCCGGTTAGCAGTACCATAAAACAGGGGCTTTGTCAGTCGAAAACTGCCCATGCCGTTCCCAGCGGCGGAGGGTGCCGGTCTGCGGTGCAACCCTCCTGGCCGTAGGACTTTAGGCGGATGATCAGAAATCCCCCAGGGGCCGCTTGAACGTGTATTCGACAGGGTCTTTCAGAAGCTTTTGTTTGGCGTCCGCCTGGTTTCCGCCCGCTGCGGCAAACGGCCATCCGATCAGAAAAACAAGGCTGGAGACGCCCAGGCAGACCAGGGATACCGGCCGCACGATCAACGCGTCTCCGATCATGGCCTCTCCGCTGGGGCCTTCTTCGTAAATATAGACGCCCGTGTCTTCCTGGGCCATCGCGGCAACGGGCGTCAGCGAAAGGGTCAGGCTGATCATCATGACAACCATATACGTGATTAACTTGCGCATGCTAAGCCTCCTTAAAAAAGGTAAGGGAACCCGGCGGGTTCCAACAGCCGTCGATACAAATCTGTCCGGATAGAAGCGGACTGGGCTTGAATCCGGTCCGCGTCCCTCCTATAGTGGTGCCCTGTTCGTGTGTTCTCATCAGGGCGCCGTGATCGCCCCTCATGATGTTATAAGCGTAGAAAATGAATGCCCCTCTGTCAAGAAAATAACAATAGTATTCCCAATAGGTTGTTGCCATATGACGTCATCCCCGATCCCCGATGAGGCCCCCCGTGGGAACACTTCGGCCTCCCATCTCGAAGTTGCCGTGGCCCTGCCCGTGTGGGGCACCTTCACCTATCGCTCCCGCGCCGACCTTCGATCATCGACCGTTCCCGGCCGCCGGGTCCTGGTGCCTTTCGGGACACGGCGGGTTACAGGCTATGTACTGGGGCCGGCGGATGCCGCCCCCGCGAACGGATTAAAAGATATTCTGGATGTCCTGGATGACGGCCCTCTTTTCACGGAAAACCTGATTCCCTTTTTCCGCTGGATCGCCGACTATTACATCTACCCCATCGGCGAAGTCATCAAGGGCGCCCTGCCCGGCGGTCTCAACCTATATGAATTCAACCAGTACGCCATCACGGAAAGCGCCTGCCAACTGCCGGAGACAACCGATCTTTCCGAATTGGAAAAGGCGGTCCTGGACTGCCTCAAGGGGGGCGCCTGCCGCCTGAGGGATCTCAATACCCATCTCGGTCGTCCGGTACCGGGCCGCCTGCTGCAGACCATGGAACGCTGCGGATGGGTGCAGCGAAAAAAAACGCTGCTGGGAGGACGGACACGGCCCAAGCAAGAGAAGCTGGTTCATCTGCTGCATCGATCGATTCCCGGTGAGCGGATGTCGCCCCAGCGACAGCAAGTTCTGGCGTACCTGGAGCGTCACGGCGATACGACCATTCAGGCCTTGCGCCGGGCGGTGCCGCGTGCAACGGCCATCGTCAAGGGAATGGCTTCCCGCGGATTCGTGGAAGTGCGTGACAGCGTTGCCTACCGGGATCCCTTCGGAGAACCGATCCTGCCGGAACAGGCCCCGGAACTGACCCACGAGCAGCGCCAGGCACTGGATGCCATTCATCAGGCCCGCGCCCGGGGCTTTGCGCCCATCCTCTTGGAGGGCATCACCGGCAGCGGCAAGACCGAAATCTACCTCCATCTGGTGGCTGATGCCATCGCCCGCCGGGAAACAGCCCTTGTGCTGGTGCCCGAAATCGCCCTCATCTCCCAGATGGAGCGGCGCTTCCGGGCCCGCTTCGGAGAGAAGGTGGCGGTTCTGCACAGCGGCCTTTCGGCCGGCGAACGGCTCGACCAGTGGATGCGCATCCTGCACAGGGATGCCCCCATTGTCATCGGCGCGCGCTCGGCGATCTTCGCACCCCTGCGCGACGTGGGCCTCATCGTGGTGGATGAGGAGCACGACCCTTCCTATAAACAGGATACCCACCTGCGCTACAACGCCCGCGACCTGGCGGTAGTGCGCGCCAAGCGCAGCCGCTGCGCGGTCATTCTGGGATCGGCCACCCCTTCGGTCCAGACCTACCACAATGCGGTAATCGGCCGCTTCGTGCACATCACCATGACCCGGCGCGTAACCCCCCAGCCGCTGCCCGAAGTGGACATCGTCGACCTGTCGCCGGTGCGCAGCGAGCGCGGCCTGCGCAAACACCTCACGCCCGAATTGATCGCGGCCCTTGGCCAGACCCTCGAGCGGGGCGAACAGGCCCTCCTGTTCCTGAACCGTCGGGGCTATGCCAATTATCCCCATTGCAAGTCCTGCGGCGAACCGGTCCGCTGCCGGAACTGCAGCATCACCCTCACCTTTCACCGCGGCGCAAATGCCTACCGCTGTCATTACTGCGGTCATTCCCGGGCCGCGAACCAGCCCTGCGAGAGCTGCGGGGCCGCAACCCTGTGGCATTTCGGATTAGGCACCGAAAAGCTCGAGGAAGCCATGGCGCGGCTCTTCCCCGAGGCCCGGATTGCCCGCATGGACCGGGACACCACCCGCCGCAAAGGCAGTCTGCTGCGCATCCTGAAAAAGCTTCAGCAGGGCGCCATCGATATCCTCATCGGCACGCAGATGGTGGCCAAGGGCCACGATTTCCCCAACATCACCCTGGTGGGCATCGTCTGCGCCGACACGGCCCTGAATCTTCCGGACTTCCGTTCAAGCGAGCGTACCTTCCAGCTCCTGGCCCAGGTGGCCGGACGCGCCGGACGCGGGGAACGGCCCGGCCGGGTCATCCTGCAAACCTATACCCCGGATCATTTCACCATCACGGCCGCCCGCAAGCAGGCCTTTCGCGCCTTTTATGAAAAGGAAATCCAATATCGCCGCTCCTTGGGCTATCCACCTTACAGCCGTATGGTTCAACTCCTGGTCAGCGGTAAAAGCCGCAGTGCGGCCCGCCATTTTGCGGAAACCCTCGGGGCCGCCGGCCGCGACCGTCTGCAAAACGATAGCGCCTGGAAAAATCAGATGACGCTGCTGGGTCCGGTGGAAGCCGCTTTGCACCAGGTGGCCGGCCGGTTCCGCTGGCAACTGCTGTTAAAGGGCACCCAGCCGTCCACGCTGAACCGCTTCACGCGGGAATTGTTGCAGGCGGCGGGGCCGCCGCGGGGCCCGGAAGCCGTCAAGGTAATCATTGACGTGGATCCCCAGGTTATGATGTAATTTTAATTTTTTAAGGAGAAAACACCCATGAAGCGCTTGATCCTGACGATTCTGATCACGACCTTGAGTATTCTGACCTGGTTGAGTCCCCCCATCGCCAACGCTGCCGATTCCGCCCTCGCAGCCGACAAGGCCGGTCAGGAAAAGGCCGCGGCCGATCAGAAAGCCCAACCCGAAATCGCGATACCCGACCCGTTGTATACCTTCGAAAATGTTGTGGACGGCACGGAAGTAGTCCATGATTTCCCGGTCTACAACCGCGGAGCAGGGAATCTCGCCATTTCAAAAGTCCAAACCGGCTGAGGGTGCACAGCGGTCTCGTTTCCGAGACTCATCCCCGCCGGCGGCGAGGGAACCATTCGCATCAAAGTCCATACCGACGGTTATGGCGGCCACAACATAAAGAAGACGGCCACGGTCTTCTCCAACGATCCCCGACGGCCGCAATTGCTGCTCACTGTGGCAGGAAGCGTGGAACAATTCGCCGATATTCATCCCGAACGCATTATTTTACGGGGCTATGAGGATCAGAGTATTCGGCAGGAACTCGTGGTGACGCCTAAGGCGAACTTTCCTTTCAAGGTGACCGGCGTCAAGGCCAAGAACGGCACCAACATCCGCTTCGAGATGCATGCGCAGGACGCCCCGGAGGGGAAATCATACGTGATCTCCGTAGAGAACACCAAAACCACGCCGGGAAAATACTACGACACCCTGCTGCTTTCAACGGACAGCAAGCTCAAACCGACCCTGCCTATCCATGTGTACGGTACGATTGCCGCAGCCCAAAAGAAGGAAGCACCAAAGCCTTGAACACCCCACGGATCAAAGCGGTCATCTTCGATTGCGACGGGGTCATGTTCGACACCACGGGGGCCAATTCCGCCTATTACAACCGCATTCTGAACCACCTCGGCCGGCCGGAATTGACCCCGGAGCAGTTTGCCTACTGCCATATGCACACGGTGGGCAATGCCCTCCGGTTTCTCTTCGAAGATGCCGGCCAGTTGGAGGCGGCCCATGGCCTTCCGCCGGAAGATGGGCTATCGGGATTTTATCCCCATGATGGAAATCGAACCCCACCTGAAACCCCTGCTGCGGCAGTTGCGCCCCGGGATCAAGACCGCGGTGGGCACCAACCGCTCGGACACCATGGACAAGGTCATGGAGGTGCACGGCCTGACCGACGACTTCGATCTGGTGGTCACCTCCCGCGATGTCCCCGCGCCCAAGCCGGCCCCGGATATCCTGAACCGCGTTCTGGATCACTTCCGAATCGCCGCGGAAGACGCCATCTACATCGGGGATTCAAGCTTGGACGAGCAGGCGGCCCGGGCCGCCGGAATCCCCCTGGTGGCCTACCGCAATCCCGACCTGAAGGCCTGGCGCCACGTGGAGCGCCTGGATGCCGTTCTCGACCTGCTGAACGGCGCCCCCCCGGCCTGAGAAGGATCCCATAGCCCCTTATTCCCTGATGGACTATCTGGGATGGCCTGGGGATGTCAATTCCATCGATGATGTTATCGAAGCATGGAAACGGACGGGTTCGTCAAACGCCCGGATCAAGGCGTGCGGAGCCTTGAGGAGTGAGACGTACACCAGGTACGTCGCAGCGACGAAAGGCGAAGCACAACGCCGTTATCGGGTGCTCAACGACGGACAAGTCGGATTCGTCAAACGTCCAAGATCAAGGCGTGCGAGAGTTGAGGCGTGAGACGTACACCAGGTACGTCGCAGCGACGAAAGGCGAAGCACAACGCCGATATCGGGCGATTGACGAATCCGACTACTGGTTGCCGTAGCCGTTGGAGGCTCCGCAATCCGGACAAACCCACGTAATGCCGTTGCAGGAAAGCCCCCAGAAATTCTCGTCCATACAGGCCTGGCACATGGCGAAACCGCATTGGCGGCAGGTCCAGCAGAAAGGCACGGACGCACGGCAGCAGTGGCAGGCGGTGAGGGCCGCACGTCGTCGACGGCGGCGCGTGCTACGGGGCTGTGATGGTGTCATGGTACCTCTTGGGCGGAGGCCGATCCGCTATGGAGCATGGCCGGCAACGGGGCACGGCGCCGTGCTTGTCGTTTGGGGGAGAAGATGATATGCCCTCTCCCGCATCCCTCGAACGCGCGAGTGTAGGGCCTTTGCTTCTGCAAGTCAACATCACCTCATAAACCAACGATGGGAACCCGATTCATGGAAACCGGCCAAAAGCTTTACCTGATTGACGGCAGCGCCTATATCTATCGCGCCTATCACGCCATCCAAAGCCTTTCCAACGCCAAGGGATTCCCGACCAACGCCATTTTCGGCTTCACGCGCATGCTGCTCAAACTGATGGAAGAGCGCTCCCCGGCCTACATCGGCATGTTCTTCGACGCCAAGGGGCCCACCTTCCGACACGACATGTATGCCGACTACAAGGCCAACCGCCCGCCCATGCCCGATGACATGGCCATGCAGATCGCGCCCATCAAGGCGGTCACGGAGGCCTTCCGGATACCGGTCTTCGAGCTGGCGGGCTACGAAGCCGACGATTTGATCGGCACGGCAGCCCGCCAGGCGGAAGCAGCCGGCTTCGAAGTCGTCATGGTGACGGGAGACAAGGACTTCGTTCAGCTGCTGACCGAGCGGGTCAGCATCTGGGATCCCATGAAGGACAAAACCATCGCCGCCGAAGACGTGACCGCGGCCAATGGGGTCCGCCCCCGTCAGATGATCGATGTCATGGGATTGTCCGGCGACACGGCCGACAACATCCCCGGCGTGCCGGGCATCGGCCCCAAAACCGCTCTGAAACTGATCCAGTCCTACGCCACCATCGAGGGCGTCTATGGCCACATCGAGGACATCAAGGGCACCAAGCAACGCAGCAATCTGGCCGAATACAAAGACCAGGCCTTTTTGAGCCGGGACCTGGTCACCATCTGCACGGATGCCCCCCTGGCCTTCGATCCGGAAGTGTTGCGCGCCACCGACCCGGACGACGACAAACTGGCCGAACTCTTCCAGACGTATGAATTCCGCCAGCTCCAGCAACGCTATACCAAAGGGGCCGACAGCCCCGCCAAAACCTATCACGGCATCCTGGACCGGAAAGCCCTCCAGGACCTGGCGTCACGCCTGGCCAAAGCCGACCTCATCGCCGTGGACACCGAAACCACCTCCCAGGACCCCATGCGGGCGGATCTCGTGGGCCTCTCGTTTGCGCTGACAGCCAACGAGGCCTGGTACATTCCCTGCGGCCACCGCTATCTGGGCGCTCCGGACCAGATCCCCTGCGCGGAGGTTCTCGAAACCCTGAAGCCGATCCTGGAGAATCCCGCCATCGGGAAAATCGGCCAGAACATCAAATACGACTGGATCGTCCTGGACCGGCACGGCATCGACCTCCAGGGGGTGCGTTTCGACACCATGGTGGCGTCCTATCTGCTCAACCCTTCCAAGCGCTCCCACAGCCTGGACCAGATCGCCATGGATTTTCTGGGGCACAAGACCATCACCTACGCCGAAGTGGTGGGCAAGGGCAGCAAAAAAGCCGGCTTCGAAGCCGTCCCGGTGGAGCAGGCCATCCCGTATGCCGCCGAAGACGCCGACATCACCCTGATGGCCTACGAGGTGCTGCGGCCCCGACTGGCAGACCTGGCCCTGACCGATCTTTTCGACAGCATCGAGATGCCGTTGATCCCGGTGCTGATGCAAATGGAAATGACCGGCATCGCCGTGGACACCCAACGTCTGCGGGAACTTTCAGGCCTCTTCCAGGACCAGTTGGAAGACCTGGAAGCCAGCATCCATGCCATGGCCGGCGAGCCTTTCAACATCAAATCCTCCCAGCAGTTGGGCCGTATCCTGTTCGAAAAACTGGCCCTGCCGGTGCAGAAAAAAACCAAGAAAAAAACCGGCTATTCCACGGATGTGGACGTGCTGACCACTCTGGCCGAACAGCACGAGCTGCCGGCCCTGGTCCTGCGCCACCGGGCCCTGGCCAAGCTCAAGTCCACCTACGTGGATGCCCTCATGGACATGGTGCATCCCACTACCCACCGCATCCACACGTCCTACAACCAGACCGTCACGGCCACCGGCCGTCTGAGCAGTTCGGATCCCAACCTGCAGAACATCCCCATCCGCACGGCCGAGGGCCGGGAAATCCGCAAGGCCTTCATTCCCCGCGAGGGGTGGAAGCTGCTGGCGGCGGACTACTCCCAGGTGGAGCTGCGCATCCTGGCCCACTATGCCCAGGACGCCCTTCTGATCGAGGCTTTCGCCCGGGACGAGGACATCCATACCCGCACGGCCTGCGAAGTATTCGAAACCTCTGAAGAATTGGTGGACGACGAGCTGCGGCGCCATGCCAAGGTGATCAATTTCGGCATTATCTACGGCATGGGCCCCTATAGCCTCTCCCGGGACCTGGGCATCAGCCAGGCCATGGCCAAAACCTATATCGATAATTATTTCAATCACTACACCGGCGTTAAGACCTTTATCGACCAGACCATCGAGACCGCCCGCCGCACCAAACAGACCAGCACCCTGATGGGGCGCATCCGTCTGCTGCCCGACATCGACAGCCGCAATGTCAACGTTCGCCAGTTTGCCGAACGAACAGCGGTCAACACCCCGATCCAGGGAACGGCGGCGGACCTCATCAAACTGGCCATGATCGCCGTGGACCGCAAGCTGCGGGAGACGCCCTTTCAATCGGCCATGCTGCTGTCGGTGCACGACGAAATCGTCCTCGAAGCCCCGCCCGACGAAATCGAAGCGGTCAGCGCCATGGTCAAAAGCACCATGGAAGGCATCTGGGAACTGGCCGTTCCGCTCAAGGTCAACCTGGCCGTGGGGAATAATTGGAACGAGGCCCATTAGTGTCGGTCCAAAGCCGGCATCTTTCGGCCCCGGCCCGCCGCCGGTGAACAAAACCACCTTTGGCGGACAGGCCGGCGTTCTCGCGCTTTGGAAATCCTCGCCGTAGCCCAGCTACGCCTGCGGTTTCCAAAGGACTGCGGCCTTGGCCGGAACCAAAATCTACCAGCTCTGGACCGACACGCATTAAGTCCGGGAAGGGGTTTTCCATCGGTTGAAGCGGATTCCCATACGTCAGAACGCAATGCGACTTTGGACAAACTGGATAGAAAAACCGTTCCATTAGACACCATTGTCAGCGCAAAAGGTTCCGGATAGACGCGACCCGCATTTACAAATCTATAATTGGAGCTTACCGTTACGCCTATGAACGATTCCCGCAACAATGCCCTGCTGTGCCCGGGATGCCGCAAACTGATCAGCCGGGATGTTCCGGCCTGCCCCTATTGCGGCATGGCCCATCCCGGGTCTTCCTGGAAAGCCAACTGGTGGACCCAGAAGCTGCAATCCCCCGAGGGCTTGATCAAAGCCATCATCTACGCCAACGTGGGCTTCTACGTCCTGTCCCTGCTGCTCAATCCCCGGGGCTTCAGCTTCTCCATGAACCCCTTCAATTTCCTCTCCCCGGCCAGCAACACCCTGTTCATCCTGGGGGCCACGGGGCGCTATCCCATCGACCAGATCTGGCCCAACCTCACCGGTCTTCCGGGCATCGGCTGGCTGACCCTGCTGACCGCCAATTTCCTCCACGGCAGTCTGCTGCACATCCTCTTCAATATGATCGTGCTATACCAGCTCGGTCCGCTGACGATTCGTGAATTCGGGGTCTACCGGATGCTGATCATCTACCTGGCAAGCGGCATCGGGGGATTCTTCCTGTCCTATCTGGCCGGGGTGCCCTTCACCATCGGGGCCTCCGCAGCCATATGCGGACTGATCGGCGCCTTGATCTATTTCGGCAAGTCACGGGGCGGGGTGTACGGCAATATGGTCTATCGCCAGATCGGGGGGTGGGCCATCGGCCTGATCATCATCGGCTTCCTGCCCGGCATCAACAACTGGGGGCACGCCGGCGGCTTCCTGACGGGTTTAGGGCTGGCTTTTCTGCTGGGCTACCAGGATCGCCGCCCGGAAACCTTCGCCCACAAGGCGATTGCTGGCATCGGCACCCTGGCCACTGCGGCGGTGCTGATTACAACGGCGGGATTTGCGGTTTACTATACGATTTCCGGATAGAGATCCGTTAAAGCTTTTCTGAAATTGATGGCGCAATTTGCGATTTCAAGCGCTCAAACGCCTGCTTTTAATTGAGGGGGTGAAAGCGGGCTGTTCATTTTCTCATGTAAAAATCACGACCTACTTCTTCTCCAATTGTCGCAGTGTTTCTTCAAGGACAGGAAGTCGCTGTTTATCCTTAGGGTCTTTGGATTTTCTTTTAAGCGAAATCAAAATTCTGAGGTCGAGGACTTGAATCGTATGACCTCGGAATCCAATTTTTATTGTATGCGCGATAAGATCTTCGTAGGTTTTCCTCTCTTCGATAAAAGCCAGGACGTCCAGTGGCCCTACACGGGTCGTAAAAAGCGCATGCCCCATCCCGGAAAAGTCCGCCTCCTTCGGCGCGATATTTTTATTGTCCGGACGGCGGTAGGTTGCATCGATCGATTTTAAAAATGCGAGGAGTTTTGAAATATTTTCAGAAGATCGGCTATAGACAATATCCACATCCATTGTCGTTACCGGTGCACCCTGAATTACCGCAGCAAGTCCACCGACAAGAATGAACTTCACTTCTGCCTTAATTAGGCCTTCAATTATGGCGCTAAGATTGGCTTCCGACGTCTTTTTGGTATTTGTAGGCATTTCTTAATTCCAGAATAGCGCGTACCGCGTTGTCATTCGATTTTAATCGTTCCTCCGGTGACATCTTGAGAAACATTGCAACCAATCCTTCATCCACACCTGAATTGTTCTTGGCTTTAAGGTTCTTGTCCATTATTGATGCACTCCAACGCCAAGCTCAGTCGACGGGGCCCAATTACCCAGTAGGTTGAAAAAGATAAATCTACCCTTAGTAATGATAGCGCGCTTGAACAAAATCGACTCTTTCATGTCTGACAACATAAACTAGTCGATGTTCCTGGGTAATCCGACGAGACCATACACCTGAACCAAAAAATTTTAAGGGTTCAGGTTTACCGATCCCCTGGAAGGGATCTCGGATGATTGCCTCTATTAACTGAAATATGCGAAGCGCTGTTTTACGATCTGTTTCCACCCAGTATTTAAGGTCTTCCCTGAATTCAGGCTGGAATACAGATTCCCGTTGTATTTTCGTTTTCGTCTTTTTCGTTGAGCGCTTACTCAAAACCGACCTCGTTGCGAAGTTCATCGATCGTTTGAGGAGCACCCGATGACGTCTTTACCCGATCCAGAGCAGCAAGAAGCCGCTTGGCATTATTAGGCGAGCGCAGCAGATGGGCGGTTTCGAGAATACCGGCCAACTCATCGGCGGCGATCATGGCGACGTCCTCACTCCCACGCCGCTGGATGATAACAACTTCACGATTCTTCGTTACCTCATCCAACAACGAAGCCAGCTTTGCCCGTGCATCGGTATATGATGTTTGAATTGCCATATTCGCCTCCCAATTATATGTACAGACATACTGTACATACTATCGCGCAATTTGTCAATCTTATGGATTGTTTTAGAAATGGCCTGCCAAGGTGAAGATGTGAAGTGGAGTGGTGTTTGCCTCCCCACACCAGTCAGAACAACCGGGTGCGGCCCGTTTTGACATATTATTGAAGGGCCCTATTCGATATGGGCTTTAGCGGTCTGGAGCGCAAGATCCTTATCCCTTGTAAACAGCCGCCACTTCATTTGCGATGAATGGATTCCGGCCTTCTTGTCCTGGCCTTTGCAGTAATACCAGTGCCCGAACCTTTCGACCTTGGAAAAGGGATGGTTGCCTGTGCACAAAGATCCGCAGGGATTATCCTCTTTGAAAAAAACGATTTCATCGGGGTCTGAATCAAAAGCGATGTCGGCCGGCAAATCGATTTGGGATACATCCAGTTTCTCGGCTACTTTTTCATCCAGCCAATCTGAAATTCTCATTGGTTTTATTTCTCCTTAAGGAATTCTACCGTGCTGCTTTTGGGGCGGCATGGTTCTCGCCGTCCCCAACAGCGGATGGTTGGGACCAAACAATGAAATATTGACAATTCGACTCGAGTATGTACAATTAGTTGTACAGGAGGTGCCAGAATGGAAGCCATAACCTATACAGCAGCAAGGCAAAACCTTGCGAAAACAATGGAAAAAGTTTGCCGAGACCGGGCTCCGATGATTGTAACGCGAAAATCCTCGGAATCTGTAGTTATCATGTCTCTTGAGGACTATGAAGCCCTTGAAGAGACGGCCTATCTATTACGGTCTCCAAAAAACACCAGACGGCTGATTGAATCCATCGCTCAACTCGAAAACGGCAAAGGAAACGAAAAGGAGCTTATTGAGTGAAGCTCATTTTCTCAGATCATGCCTGGAACGATTACCTCCATTGGCAAAAAACTGACAAAAAAATTCTTCGCCGTATCAACACCCTTATAATTGAAACAAAACGCAATCCTTTTGAAGGTATTGGTAAACCTGAACCTTTGAAACATGCACTTTCCGGGTATTGGTCCAGGCGAATAAATGACGAACATAGATTCGTTTATAAAGTTTCAGAAGATGCAATTCATATTGCTCAACTGAGATATCACTATTGATGAATCACCGGGCGTTGAGGCTATAACCTCTGGAGGGACAATGCCTGTGCAGAACGATCCGCAAGGATTTTCCTCTTTGAAAAAGATGATTTCATCGGGGTCGGAATCAAAAGCGATGTCGGCCGGCAAATCGATTTGGGATACATCCACTTTCTCGGCTACTTTTTCATCCAGCCAATCTGAAATTTTCATTGGTTTTATTTCTTCCCACGGAATTCTATAAACGCTAATCAAACAAGCTTCATTTTTGCATCCGCGAATTATCATTGTTGGGCGTTATGCTTCTATAAAAATGAGTTCATAGCAAAGCGCTCATTGATTTAAGATTCGCTTCCGACGTCTTTTTGGTATTTGTAGGCATTTCCCAGTTCCAAAATAGCGCGTACCGCATTAGAATTCGATTTTAAACGTTCCTCCGATGACATCTTAAGAAACATTGCAACCAATCCTTCGTCAATACTTGAATTATCCTTGGTTTTGAGGTTCTTGTCCATTATCGATGCGCTCCAACGTTTGAGCTTACTGGTTTTACGTAGTACAGAGGAGTGAAAATCCAGTGCGGCTATTTGTTGGAAATATCCGATTTAAGTATTTTTTCCAAATGCAAATGAATTATCATATTTATCACATGAGAATTCTTTTCACTCATTGCATCTCTACCAATCTTTTCAAACCTTAAGATAATTTGAATAAAAGCACTTTTCATTTGAGCTAAACAGAAAAAGTTACCCTATATACCGAACAACGTGCGTGTGAGGCTCCTCCCGCAGAGCGGAAGGCATCAGGTAGTCTTCTATAAGGAGGCCTCACAAATGGTGTTTTTGTCTTTGGTTTTTAGATTTCCCTTTGTCCCGCGCTGAGCATCGGCGGGGCAGACGGAATCAAGCACGCGGACCTGTTTGAGCCTCGCTGAAAACGGGGCGAGTTTCCGCGCGCTCCGGCCGCAGCGACGACGCGGAGGATAAAGCGGGGCACGGGCGTTTGAAGCCTGTCACGCCGAGGCGTGATTGTTTCCGTTTTCTTTCACGTGAAAGAAAATGAAGGAACCAATTGATGTAAACGCACCCCGGATCGGCAGAACCTCTCCGGGCCCTCCACCAGAGGTGGAGGGCTTATATCGAAACTAAACCGGACAACGGTCCTTCAGATCGACGGCGGTCGGCGCCACAGGGAGGCAGGATGCGTAGGATTTTGGGGCGGTAGGCCCGGTCCTGGCCCATGCGGTTGCCCTTGACGCGGACGATGGCCACGGTCAGGAAAAAAGCGGCAAAACCCATAATGGCCGAGCAGGCCGAACTGTCGTAGCCATAGTAATTGGCGGCCTGGACACCCAGCAAGGCCCCGGCCAACAACCCCATGACCGGGAAGACGTAGAGCAGAAAGGTGGCCTTGAGAAAGGCCGAGGTCTTGATATCGATGAGGATCCGGTCGCCGATCTTGGCGCCCACCTCGTTGATGACTTCCACTTCCGTATCCTCCCGCTGGGCATTGCAGCTCCCGCAGGAGGGGCAGCCGGCACAGGCTTCGGAAGGCATGGTGCGAACCCAGGCCGTGCCGGGTCCGGTTTGGGTAACGATTCCTTTTTCAGTGGCCATATTTAAAAATTAACCATTTCGAGGCTTAATTTTTAAATCATATTAAACCGATAGTAGATTACTTCTATAGCAACAGACCGTCATCATATTCCAAACAACTTATGTCCGCTCCAGAAATGAGGATTTTTTGTTCTGGTCAAGGCCGCACAAGAGGTTTGCGGTGAGGCGTACACTGGTACGCCGCAGCCGCAAACCCGCGGAGAACGACGACCAGGGCAAAAAAGACCGTTTCTGGATCGAATATCAAGCGGTCTTGCGCAGATCCTGTATCTCCGTCGTCTCCGTATGGGCGTAGCAGATCAGGCCGCACTGGAGGCAGCGCGACGCCTCAGCGCGGGTTTCTTCTTCGGTGAAGCCCAGCTCCAATTGCCCCTCACGCTCGAGATCGCGGGCTGCGGCCACCGGCATGATGTGGCGGATCATGGGCGCCACTTCGTGAACCGCATCCACGTTCTGGATGAGCTCGTCCCGGGTGCAGATCTTCTCCGGCACGTCGGGCGCCATGCCGTAGAGCACCTGATGCAGGGAGGCGGCGGCCCGGCGGCCGGCACCGATGGCTTTGATGGCGCCGCTGTAATCCGTAATGACATCCCCCGGCGCAAACAGGCCGATTTCGTGACTGATGTCGGCCTTTTTGTAGGGTGGGATGGCGTTCCAGCGCAGCGGCCCTTCGGCGGCTGCCGTATCCTCACCTTCCCCTTCCGGCTGGTGGCGGGTGAAAATCAGCTCCGGAAAACGACCGGAGGCCAAGACGAGGGTCTCGGCCGGCACGGTGGTGGTCTCGCGGGTATCCGCATCGGCCCAGGTCAGGCCGCTCAACCGATCCTCTTCCCCGTTCAGCGCCACCACGGCCGCCTTGAACACGACTTTGGCGCCAAGTTTTTCAAGGGTCTCCAAATCATCGCTTCCCAGCGGGGTCTCCTCCCGGCTCTCGCGCAGCAGCACGGTAATGCCGGACGCCCCGCCACGCTTGGCAATTTCGACAGCCTCCACGGCCAGTTTGCCCCCGCCCACGATCACGGCATGGGGATGAACGACAACCCCGGGATCGGCCTTGCGGCCGAAACGGATGAAGTCGATCAGCAAATAGGACCCTGGAAAGGGCGTTTGCAGGACACCGGCTTCATTGCGCGCCAGGCGGCTGTCCCATCCCCCGGAAGCCAGAAAGACCGTTTCGAAACCTTCCTTGAGCAGATCGGCTATCGTGAAGTCGCGCCCCATGGCCTGGTTCAGCCGGGCTTCGACCCCCATCTCCAGGATGCCTTCGATGTCCCAATCGAGAATTTCGGGAGTCAACCGGTAGCGGGAGATGGCACTGCGCAGCAGACCGCCCATCTGGGCGGTGGCTTCGTAGACCACCGGCGAATGCCCCAGGCGGGCGCTGAAAAACGCCGTGGAAAGCCCCTCCACCCCGCCGCCCACCACCGCAATACGACGGCCGGTTTCCGGCGCCTTGAAAGGTTGGATGCGCTCGCCGCTTTGGCGTTCGGCATCGGCCACGAAGCGTTTGACGTAGTTGATGGCCACGGGTTCGTCCACGTACTGCCGCCGGCACTGGTCTTCACAGGGACGGGGGCAGATGCGGCCGATGACCGTGGGGAAGGGATTGCGCTCCTTGATGACCTGCACGGAGCCCGTGTAATCTCCTTCGGCGGCCCGGCGGAGATATTCACGGATATTGATGCCGGCCGGACAGGCCCGCTGACAGGGGGTGGTACACTCGTCGCTCAGGTATTCCTTGAGGATCCGGCGGGTGACCGAAGAGAGGTTGATGATGGTCTTGGGGCACACCCGCTCGCAGGTACCGCAGCCGGTGCATTTCAGCTCGTCCACCACCGGCAGGCCTTCGGGGCCCATGGTGATGGCGTTGAAGGGGCAGGCCCGGGCGCAGGTTCCCAGCCCGAGGCAGCCGATGGTGCAGACCTTCATGCCGCCCGCCAGCAGGGCCACGGCCCGGCAGTCGTTCAGACCGTCGTAACGATATTTGGTGTCGGCATCCTTGACGCCGTAAGTGCACCCCGGCGCGGCGATATCCGGCTCCTTGGCCTCGACACTGACGCCCAGTACGCCGGCAATGGCTTCGGCGGTCTCGGAAGGGGCGGCGACACAGGAGTTCGGCGCGGCGCGACCCGCCACGATGGCCTCCGCATTGGCGCTGCACCCCGGCAGTCCGCAGCCGCCGCAATTGGCACCGGGCAGCAAGTCTTCCACGGCCAAAATTTTGGGATCGACATAGACATAGAAAATTTTCGATGCCGCCGCCAGCAGGATGCCGACGGTCACACCCAGACCGCCCAGTAGTGTCAGTGCTTGAAGTATTGAATCCCCCATCATGTCATTCCTCCGGACGGACGAAAAAAAACAGCCGTCGTCCGTCCTTTGCCGATTAAGAGATGGCGTCGAATTTACATTTATCGTAGCAGGTCAGGCATTGAATACAAGCGTCCTTGTCGATACGGGCGACCTGCTTCTTTTCCCAGGCGATGGCCTCCACCGGACAGGCCCGGGCGCACATGCCGCACATGGTGCAGGCCTCCGGGTCCACCTCGAATTTGAGCAGGGCCACACAGCGCTTAGCCGGGCAGCGGTGCTCCAGGATATGCGCTTCATACTCGTCCCGGAAATAGCGCAGGGTGGAGAGCACCGGGTTGGGCCCGGTCTGGCCCAGGCCGCACAGGGCGGTTTCCTTGATCACGGCCGACAGGGTTTCGAGCTCGTCCAGGTCCTGGGGTTCGCCCTCTCCGCCGCAGATTTTTTTCAGCAGTTCCAGCAAACGTCGGGTGCCCTCGCGGCAGGGCGTGCATTTGCCGCAGGATTCATCCTGGATGAAATCCATGAAAAAGCGTGCCATGTCCACCATACAGGTGTTGTCGTCCATGACGATGGCCCCGCCGGAGCCCATGATGGCGCCCACCTTGGCAATCTCCTCGTAGTCCACCGGTGTGTCCAGACGGCTTTCGGGGATGCAGCCCCCGGAGGGGCCGCCCAGCTGAACCGCTTTGAACTTGCGTTTTTTGGGAATGCCGCCGCCGATGTCGTAGATCATGGTGCGCAGGGAGGTTCCCATGGGGACCTCCACCAGCCCGATGTTGTTGATGTCGCCCGACAGGGCGAACACCTTGGTGCCCTTGCTGGTTGCGGTGCCCACGCTGGCATACCAGGCGCCGCCGTTGAGGATGATCTGGGGCACGTTGGCCAGGGTTTCCACGTTGTTCAGGATGGTGGGTTTTTCCCACAACCCCTGGAGGGCCGGAAAGGGCGGACGGGGGCGCGGCATGCCGCGCTTGCCCTCGATGGACCGCATGAGGGCGGTTTCTTCGCCGCACACGAAGGCGCCGGCCCCCTGATAGATCTCCACGTGAAAGTCAAAACCTGAATCCAGGATGTTGTCCCCGATCAAGCCGCGTTCCCGGGCCTGTTCGATGGCGATACCGAGCCGCCGGATGGCCAGCGGATATTCGGTGCGGGCATAGATATAGCCCTGGTGGGCGTTGATGGCCTTGGCGGCGATGATCATGCCCTCCAGCACGGCGTGGGGATCGGCCTCCAGGATACTGCGGTCCATGAAAGCGCCGGGATCGCCTTCATCGGCATTGCAGAGCACGAATTTGACCTCGCCGGGACTGGCCTTGGCAAACTGCCATTTCATACCGGCCGGGAACCCGGCGCCACCCCGCCCGCGCAATCCGGAAGCCTTGACCTCTTCGATAATCGCGTCGGCGGAAAGCTCGTGGAGTGCTTTGGCGGCAGCCTGGTAGCCGTCCCGGGCGATGTAGTCGTCGATGACTTCCGGGTCGATAAGGCCCTTGTTGCGCAGGGCGCGCGGCATTTGATGGGCAAAGAAGGGAATGTCGCCCTGGGAAGCGATCTTTTTCTTGGTCACCGGATCCTTGTAGAAGTATTTTTCCACCGGCTTGCCGCCCACGATATGCGCGTCGATGATGACCGGCACATCGTCCACAGACAGCTTTTGGTAGAAGATGTCGCCCGGGTGCACCACCATGATGGGCCCCATGGCGCAGAACCCGTTGCAGCCCGTTTCGATCACCCGGACCTTGTCCTGCAGCCCCTTCTGAACGACTTCTTCCCGCAGCCGCTCGATAACGGCGATGCTGCCGGTGGCGTGGCAGCCGGTGCCGCCGCAGACCATCAGGTGGAAGACGTCCGGTTCGTTGAGCCGCGCGGCGGCCTTCTCCCGCACCGCCTGGAGTTCGGCAATGGTAAACGTACCCATAAAATTCCCTTTCCGGCTGTTACCAGGATCCGTCCAGCCCCCGCAATCCGTTCATGTATAGCTTGCCGATGGAGACAAACATGGAGTAGTCCGTGACGAGCAGCGGCAGCTTGAAGCTTTCGGCCTGGGCGATGACGCGCGGCGACGGCTCCTTTCCGCGCACGAAAACCACGGCGCCGATCTGTGAAATGGTGGCCGATCGGACCACCTCCTCGGTGGTCAGGCCGGTCAACAAAAGGCCATCCTTGGCAACGGCCGACAGGATGGCCTCCATGATGTCCGCCCCGCCCCCGGCCACGATGTTCCGGTCCATGTCGTCGTCACCCGTCAAAACCCGGGCCTTGAGAACGTCCTTGATTTCCGATAGCTTCATACCGCTCACCGTCACTAGGCTGGTTATTCGTATTGGTTGAGAATCTGGATCACCTTATCGGAGCTGATCGCCCCATGGGTGTCGCTGCCCACGACCATGACCGGCGCCAGGCCGCAGGCCCCCAGGCAACGGACCCCTTCCAGTGAAAAACGGCGATCCGGGGAAGTTCCCCCCTCCTCCAGATCGAACTCATTGCAGATCCGTGCGATGACCTCTTTGATCCCTTTGACATAGCAGGCGGTTCCGGTGCAGACCCTCACCGTATGGCGCCCCTTGGGCTCGAAGGAAAACAACGCGTAAAAAGACGCCACACCGAAAACATCGCTGCGGGACAGGTTCATGCCCGTAGCGACGTATTCCATCAATTCCACGGGCAGATAGCCCACCACTTCCTGACAGCGGCGCAGGACAGCGATGACGGAACCCGCGATGGAGCGATTTTCCGCAATGATGGCATCGATCTGATCCCACATGTCAGGCGTGATGTCGGGGTGCTCGGGTTGAAAGGCAGGCGTCATGGTCCGTCTCCAATAGCTGGGTTGGCAATATCAGCGCGTAATCGGGTGTCGCATAAACGAAGACGGAAGCGGGGATTCGTCCGTGCAGGGCGCGGTCGCAAACACGCCGGCGGCGCGGCGGCTGCCAACGCTTCGCTGTGCAGAGGGACCGGTGCTGACAAATCACTTCTTCCGATTGGTGATCAAACCCGAAAGCTACGTTAGAAGTATGCAAAAATTTCGATTATCACAATCCCCTGAACTCGGCAACATGTAATAGGTGGCCCGTTTCCCGGCGCGGACGGGTCGACCGGGCGCCGATGCGGGCGGACCGCCCGTGCCGGTATGGCCTGCCTTGACGCCACCCGACCCCTGGTCTATAAGCCTGGCGTGCGCTGGCACGCGCTGCGTCGGCGGGTCAAACCTGACACCCGGGAGCCCCCTTCTTATGACCGAACACAAGCGACACGTGGATGAAGCGGCCGCCTTTCTGCGCCGACAATACGATGGCCGGCCTGCCGCAGGCCTGCTGACCGGCACCGGCCTGGGGGACTGCGTCGCGGGCATGACCGTGGAATGCGATGTCGCCTATGGGGACATCCCCCACTTTCCCGTTTCGACCGTCTCCGGCCACAAGGGACGCCTGCTGATGGGCCGTCTGAGAGACCGGGCCATCGTTGTTTTCCAGGGGCGGTTTCACCTCTACGAGGGCTACCACCCACGGGAAGTGGTGTTCCCGGTCCGGCTGATGCAGGCCCTGGGCGCCGGCACCTTTATCGTCACCAACGCCGCCGGGGGACTCAATCCCGCCTTTCGCCCCGGGGATATCATGCGCATCACGGACCACATCAATCTGACGGGCCAAAACCCGCTGGTGGGTCCCAACGAGTCCGCCTGGGGGCTCCGTTTTCCGGACATGAGCCAGGTCTACGACGTCGCGTTGGGAGACCGGGCGCAGGCGATCGCCGAAGCCCTGGGATGGCCCCTTCAAAAAGGGGTTTATGCCGGCCTTAAGGGACCTTCTCTGGAAACGCCCGCCGAGATCCGGTTTCTGACCACCATCGGAGCGGACGCCGTGGGATTGTCCACGGTGCAGGAAGTGATCGCCGCCGTTCACGCCGGGATGCGCATCCTGGGCCTCTCCGTCATCACCAATGTAAACCATCCCGACCGCCCGGTTCCCGCGACCCTCGAAGAGATCATCGCCGTGGCGGACCGGGCCGCCCCCCGGCTGGCCCGCCTGATCCAAGCCGTATTGGAGCATATGGAATAAGATGAAAAACGCCGACCTCCTGCTGACCAACGGCTGGGTGCTGACCATGGATGCCCGGCGCCGCGAGTTCAACCCCGGCTTCGTGGCGGTGCGGGGCCCCCACATCGCCGCCGTGGGCCCCATGACCGAGGCCGCCCAATGGACGGCCGCCCGGACCCTGGATGCGGCCGGCGGGATCATCCTGCCGGGACTCGTCAATGCCCACACCCACGCGGCCATGACCTGCTTCCGGGGCATGGCCGACGACCTGCCCCTGATGGAATGGCTGCAAGAGCATATCTTCCCGGCCGAGGCGCGCCTCGATCACGACAAAGTCAAGACCGGCACCCTGCTGGCCTGTGCCGAAATGATCCTTTCCGGCACCACCTGTTTCTGTGACATGTACCTTTTCGAAGATGCCGTGGCCGAGGCCGCCCATCAGGCCGGCCTGCGGGCCGTGGTGGGGGAGGTCCTCTACGACTTCCCCTCCCCCAACTACGGTCCCCCCGAGGCCGGTTTGGCCTACACCGAGCGGCTGATCGACAAATGGCGCGGGGAGCCCCTCATCACCATTGCCGTGGAACCCCACTCCCCTTATCTCTGCGCCCCCGCGCTCCTGAAAAAAGCCGGCGCCATCGCCCGGCGCCACGCCGTTCCGCTGGTGATCCACCTGGCGGAAACCCGCTCCGAGGTGGCAACCATGCAGGCGCGCTATGGTGTCACCCCGGTGCGCCACATGGCCGATCTGGATCTTCTCCATGCCGGGCTGCTGGCCTGCCACGGGGTGATGCTGACCGACGACGACATGGACCTGCTCAAAGCCCACGACGTCAAAATCGCCCACAACGCCGAGAGCAATATGAAGCTGGCCTCGGGCATCGCCCCGGTGCCCCGGCTGCTGGAGCGGGGCATCTGCGTCGCCCTGGGCACCGACGGTTGCGCCAGCAACAACAATCTGGACCTGATGAGCGAGATGGACACGGTGGCCAAACTGCACAAGGTCAACACCCTGGACCCCACCGTGCTGAAGGCCGAGACCGTCCTGGCCATGGCCACCATCGAGGGGGCCCGCGCCCTGGGCCTGGACGACCGCATCGGATCCCTGGAAGCCGGCAAGGAGGCCGACCTGATCGTGATCGACACCCGGCAGCCCCACCTGACCCCCCTCTACCACCCCGCTTCGCATCTGGTCTATGCCGCCCGGGGCGGTGACGTCGCCACCAGCATCATCCGGGGCCGGGTGGTCATGGAAAACCGGACCCTGCAGACCCTGGACCGCGAGCAGGTCATGCAAGACGTCAACCGCCTGGCCGCCGAAATTCGCGAAGCGTTGCCCGACGCCGTGGCGCGCTGATGGCCTTGCCTGGGCCTGTTGGAAGTGGTTGAAAACCTAAGATCAGGTTCGAGGGCAAGACGCAGCCTGATGAAAAAGGGGAGCTGAGGGTTCTCCCGCAGGGCGGGAAGCCTCAGGAAGCCCCCCCGAAAGGGGCTCGGATAGGGTTTTTGAGGGTTTGGTTTTGATGTTCCCTTTGTCCCGCGCCGAGCATCCCGTCTGCGGGCGAAAAAGACGCGGCGACTGTTTGAGCCCCGCTGAAAGCGGGGTGAGTTTCGGCGCGTCCGACCGCAGACGGGACGCGCAGGGTTAAGCGGGGCACGGGCGTTTGAAGCCTGTCACGCCGAGGCGTGATTGCTTCGTTTTCTTCCACATGGAAGAAAATGAAGAAACCATTCATAAAAAGCAACTCGTATCAGTCGAACCTCTCCGGGGCCTCCAGCGCAGGCGGCCAAAGCCGTCATCGGACGTTAGATGGGATTTTTAAAACGTATCGTCTTCCCGTCCCGGATCATAGGACCCAAGAATGTACGATCTTCTGATTTGCAATGCCTGGGTGGTCACAGCCAATGATCAGTGGGAGGTGATCCCCAACGGCATGATCGGCATTGAAGGTGACCAGATCGTCCACGTCGGTCCGGAGGAGCAGCCCCGGCCGCCCGCCCGGGAGACCATCGACGCCGATCAGGGCATCGTGCTGCCCGGTCTGGTCAATGCCCACACCCACCTGCCCATGACCCTCTTCCGGGGGCTGGCCGACGACCTCCCGCTGCAAACCTGGCTCGAGGACCACATTTTCCCGGCCGAAGCGGCCCACATCATCCCCGAAACGGTCCACTGGGGCACCCTGCTGGCCTGCGCGGAACTGCTCCTGGCCGGCGTCACCACCTGCTGCGACGGCTATTTTCTGGAAGACACCGTGGCCCGGACTGTGGCCGCCACCGGCCTGCGGGCCGTCCTGGGCCAGGGGGTGATCGATTTTCCGGCCCCGGGCGTGCCGGATCCCTCCCGCAATGTCGCTGCCGCCACGGATTACGTTGCCGCCTGGCAAGATCGCATGCCCCTGATCACCCCTTCCATCTTCTGCCATTCGCCCTATACCTGCAGCGACGACACCCTGGTTCGGGCCAAAGCAGCCGCGGCGGCAAAGGGGGTCCTCTTCCAGATCCATGTCGCCGAGACCCGGGCGGAATACGTTCCAGCCGATGAGGGTGGCCCGCAGGAGCCCCCTGTCGAACGGCTGGCGCGGCTAGGTGTGTTGGATGCGGACACGCTTCTGGTGCACGGCGTCTGGCTCACCCCGGAAGAAATCGGTACGATCGCCCAAAAAGGCTGTGGCATCGTCCACTGCCCGGAGAGCAACATGAAGCTTGCCGCCGGCATCGCGCCGGTGCCCGCATTTTTGCAGGCCGGCATCCCGGTGGGCCTCGGCACGGACGGCTGCGCCAGCAACAACGACCTGGACCTGCTGCGGGAAATGGACACGGCCGCCAAACTGCACAAGGTGGCCGGGGAGGACCCCACGGTCCTGCCGGTTGCCCGGGTGCTGGCCATGGCCACCCGGGAGGGCGCCCGGGCCATCGGGATGGGTGACTGCATCGGGTCCCTGGAGGCAGGCAAACAGGCCGATCTCGTTGTTTTAGACAGCGCCCACCCGGCGCTGTGCCCGGTCTACAACCCCGTCTCCCAGGCCGTCTACGCGGCCGGCGGCGATGCGGTGCGGGACACCATCGTGGCCGGACGGGTGCGCGTGCGCCACCACCGCATGGTGGACGGCGACCTCGATAACGTTATGCGGCAAGTGCAAGCCATCGCCCGCCGCATCCAAAATGCCCGCAACCAACCACCCCAGGGCCTCGCTGAAATAGGACACCTGACATGACCATGGAACACCTCATTGCCGTAGCCCGCGGAGACCAGCCGGCCGATCTCCTCCTGCGCAACGCCAAGCTCGTCAATGTGTTCTCCGGGGAGATCCTGGACACGGACATCGCCGTGGCGGAGGGACACATCGCAGGGTTCGGGCCCCGGGAGGCTAACGCCGAGGTCGACCTGGACGGGCGCTACCTGGCGCCCGGCTTCATCGACGCCCATGTCCACATCGAAAGCGCCATGGCCTCCCCCACCGAATTCGCCCGGGCCGTGCTGCCCCACGGCACCACCACGGTGGTGGCCGACCCCCATGAGATCGCCAACGTTCTGGGGCGGGCGGGCATCGATTACATGCTGCAGGCCACCGAGGGGCAGCCCCTGCAATTTTTCTTCAGCCTGTCTTCCTGTGTTCCGGCGACGGCCATGGAAACCGCCGGTGCCACGTTGACCGCCTCCGATCTGGCCCCCCTGATGCCCCATCCCCGGGTGGTGGCCCTGGCGGAAGTCATGAATTTCCCCGGCGTCATCCAGGGGGATCCCGACATCCTGGCCAAAATCCGGGCGGCCCACACCGCCCGCAAACGGGTGGACGGCCACGCCCCGGGGGTGGCCGGGAGGGCCCTGGACGCCTATATCGCCGCTGGCATCGCCAGCGATCACGAATGCATCACCCCGGAGGAGGCGCTCGAAAAATTGCGACGCGGGATGCACATCATGATCCGGGAGGGCACCGGCGCCAAAAACCTGGCCGCCCTGGTGGACATCATCCGGCCGGAGACCGTCCATCAGCTCATGTGGTGCACCGACGACCGTCACCCCCATGACATTTTGGCCGAGGGCCATGTGGACGCCATCGTGCGGCAGGCGGTCCGGCGGGGTGTGCCGCTGTCTATGGCCATCCGCATGGCCACCTTGAACCCGGCCGCCTATTTCGGCCTGCCCCGCACCGGTGCCCTGGCGCCCGGTCAGCGGGCCGACATGGTGGTCTTCAGCGATCCCACGAATCCCGTGGTGGAAATGGTCTATGCCGGCGGGCAGCGCGTTGCCGAAGATGGGGTGCTACTGGAAACGACCGTCTTTCCCGATGCGGTTCCGGTGGCGCCTGCTATGCAGGTCGACCCGGCGCAGCTCGACTTTCGCCTGGTTGCCCGGGGCGAACGGATGCGGGTCATCGACATCGTCCCCGGGCAGATCGTCACGCGCCAAATCATCGCCGAAACGCCGGTGGCCGACGGCCACGCGGTGGCGGATCCCCAAAAAGACCTTTTAAAAATCGCCGTGATCGAGCGCCATCAGGGGACCGGGCGCATCGGGATCGGGTTCGTGCGGGGCATGGGGCTGCGCAAGGGCGCCCTGGCCTCCAGCGTGGCCCACGACAGCCACAACATCATCGTGGTGGGCGCCAGCGATAAAGACATAGCCGCCGCCGCCCGCCGGGTGATCGCCATGCAGGGGGGGCTGTCCGCGGCCGCCGATGGCCACATCCTGGCGGATCTGGCCCTGCCCATTGCCGGCCTCATGTCGCCGGACCCGATCCGAACGATCCAGGACCGGATGACCGGCCTGATTGCCGCTGCCCAGTCCCTGGGCACGCCCCTGGAGGACCCGTTCATGATCTTGTCATTTCTGGCCCTGCCCGTGATTCCGGAACTCAAGATCACCGACCGGGGCCTGGTGGACGTAAACCGCTTCGAACCCGTTGATCTTTTCCTTCAATAGCGGTAGCAAAAACGGCAGCGGCTCGTGCCGCTGCCGTTAATGGAGTCTTAAAAACGTTTTTTGAGGTTTTGGTTTTGAATTTCCCTTTGTTCCGCGCCGAGCATCGGCGCGACGGACGGATTAAAGCGCGGCGGACTGTCTGATCCCGCTGCAAGCGGGGGAGTTTCCGCGCGTCCGGCCGCCGAGACGACGCGCAGGGCAAGCGGGACACGGGCGTTTGAAGCCTGTCACGCCGAGGCGTGATTGCTTCTGTTTTCTTCCACGTGCAAGAAAATGAAGAAATCATCGATGCAAAGACACTCTCCGGGTTGTCGACCATAGGCGGTGAGTCCAACAAAGGTATAGGGCTGAAACAAAAAGCCTTGTTAGAACAAGCCGGACGATTTGAATGATTCGATGTAAGAAAGGAAACAGCGTTTCATGCAAGATACCCGACAGCCGTTGCGCCCCATTTGGATGGACGACGCCAGCGGGGACGTCAACGTGATCGACCAGCGCAGCCTGCCCCACGAACAGGTGGTTCTGGAGCTGCAGACCGTGGACGACATCATCTACGCCATTCAGGAAATGGTGGTCCGGGGAGCGCCTTTGATCGGCATCACCGCCGCCTACGGGGTCTACCTGGCCGTGAAAAACGCAGCCGCCGGGTCCGGCCCCGCTGATTGGACCGCCGAATGCGAACGCATCAAGGCGGCCCGCCCCACCGCCGTCAACCTGCAGTGGGCCGTCGACCGGGTCGTGGCGGACATCAGGGACCGGCCGGCCGGCCAGCGACCGGAAGCGGCCCAAAAAATCGCCGGTTTGATCGCCGAAGAGGAAGCCGACAACTGCCGCCGGATCGGCCGCCACGGGGTGCGCCTCATCGAGGCCCTCAGCCATGAGAAAAACGGCGCCGCCGTCAATATCCTGACCCACTGCAACGCCGGCTGGCTGGCCACCATCGCCTACGGCACCGCCACGGCCCCCATCTACACCGCCTACGATCGGGGCATCGACGTGCATGTGTGGGTGGACGAAACCCGCCCCCTCAACCAAGGCGCCCGTCTGACGGCCTGGGAGCTGGGACGCCACGGCGTTTCCCATGCTGTCGTCACGGACAATGCCGGCGGCCACCTCATGCAGCACGGTCTCGTGGATATGGTCATCGTGGGCACGGACCGCACCACTTGCACCGGCGATGTGGCCAACAAAATCGGCACCTATCTCAAAGCCCTGGCCGCCCGTGACAACGAAGTGCCCTTCTATGTGGCCCTGCCGTCCAGCACCTTCGACTGGCGCCTGCGCGACGGAGTGCGGGAGATCCCCATCGAAGAGCGGGACCCGGATGAGGTCCGCTATATTCAGGGATATACCGAGGATGGCCTGCGAAGCGTGCTCGTGCCGCCGGTTAACAGTCCGGCGGCCAATTATGCGTTTGACGTGACGCCGGCCCGGCTGGTGACCGGTTTCATTACCGAACGGGGCGTCTGCGCGGCCACCGAAGCGGCGATTCGGGCGCTGTTCCCCGAGAAAGCGACGTAACGAGACCGGCCCAGAGGACCAGCGCTTCTATCCTAAACGGAAGCGGTAGGGCTGACACTTGCCCGCCGGACCTGCCGGCCGGGGCCCCATCCTTGACATATGCCGCGGTTTGCCCTAATGAACTGCGCATTTCCGCGCCACCTGATCACCGGGACGGCGGGCATCTGCCCGGACGCCCCCTGGCGTGCAACCCGCTACCGCGAATGAGACCATGAAGCGCACTCCCAATATCAGCCATATCCGCAACATCGGCATTATCGCCCATATCGATGCCGGCAAGACCACGGTCACCGAGCGCATCCTTTACTATACGGGCAAATCCCATAAAATCGGCGAGGTCCACGACGGCGAAGCCGTTATGGACTGGATGGTGGACGAGCAGGAACGCGGCATCACCATCACCTCGGCGGTGACCACCTGCAACTGGCAGGGGACCGACGTGCAGATCATCGACACCCCGGGCCATGTGGACTTCACCATCGAGGTGGAACGCTCCCTGCGGGTCCTGGATGGCGCCGTGGGGGTGTTCTGCGCCGTGGGCGGCGTGGAGCCCCAGTCGGAAACCGTGTGGCGCCAGGCGGACAAGTACAAGGTCCCCAAGATCGCTTTCGTCAACAAACTCGACCGGGTGGGCGCCGATTTTTTCAATACCGTCGACGAGATGAAAGAGCGCCTCAAGGCATCGCCCCTGCTGCTGCAGATCCCCTGCGGCGCGGAAGACCGCTTCGAAGGTGTTTACGATCTCATCCGCATGCAAAAAATCGTCTGGGACGACGACACCCTGGGCGCTTCCTTTACCACCCAGGACCTGACCCCCGAGGAAGCGGCGGATCTGGGCCCCCACCGGGAACAAATGATTGAAAGTTTAGCCGAGGTGGACGATCAGATCATGGAAGCCTACCTCAACGAAACGCCCATCGAGACGGATCTCCTGCAAAGCGCCGTGCGCCAGGCGACCATCGCGCTTAAGCGCGTGCCGGTGCTGTGTGGCAGTGCGCTGAAGAACAAAGGTATCCAGCCCCTGCTGGATGCCATTGTAAGCTACCTGCCCAGCCCCCTCGACGTCCCGCCCATCAAGGGCGTTCACCCCGACAGCGGCGAAACCGTGGCCTGCCCCCCCAAGGACAGCGCTCCCCTGGCGGCCCTGATTTTCAAGGTCTCCATGATCGAAGGCCGCAAGATGGCCTATGCCCGGATCTACAGCGGCAAGCTCAAGGCCGGCGAGGAAGTCTACAACGTTACCCGCAAAAAAAAGGAGCGCATCTCCCGCATCCTGATGATGCACGCCAACAAGCGCGACCGGCTGGACCTGGCCGGGGCCGGCGGCATCGTGGGCATCGTGGGTCCCAAGGAATCGTCCACCGGCGAGACCCTTTGCCACCCGGATCACCCTGTTCTGCTGGAGGATATCGAGGTTTACCAGCCGGTGATTTCGGTAGCGGTGGAGCCCAAGACCCATTCCGACCAGGAAAAGCTCGACGAGGTGCTCAACAAGTTCCTGGCCGAGGATCCCACCTTGAAGGTCAAGGTCGACGAAGACACCGGCCAGACCATTCTCTCCGGCATGGGGGAGCTGCACCTGGAAGTCATCATCAGCCGCATGCTCAGGGAGTTCAATACCAGCGTCAATGTGGGCAAACCCCAGGTGGTCTATCGCGAAACCATCGCTTCCGCCGGCGAGGGCCATGGCGTCTTCGACAAGGAAGTGGCCGGGCAGCGCCATTTCGGCGAAGTTACCCTGCGCCTGTCGCCGCGGCCGCGCGGGCAGGGCAATGCCTGCGTGGGCATCGTCCCGGAGGATCAGATCCCGCCGGCCTTCATGCCGGCCGTCGAAAAGGGGGTCATGGAGTCCCTGGAGAGCGGCACGCTGATGGGCTATCCGGTGGTGGACGTGGAGGCCGAAATCGTCGGGGGCAGTTTCAAGGAATCCCAGGGCAGCGAGCTGGCCTACCGGGTCGCCGCCTCCATGGCCTGCAAGACCGCCCTGGTCCAGGGCGAGCCCTTTCTGCTGGATCCCATCATGAAGGTGGAGGTTTTCGTACCGGAAGCCTTCATGGGGGAGGTCATCGGGGATATCAATGCCCGGGGCGGCAAGATCGACGCCATCGAGCACCGCATCGGCCTGCAGGCCATCACGGCCAGCGTGCCCCTGGCCCGCATGTTCGGCTATTCCACGGCCCTGCGCTCGGCCAGCCAGGGGCGGGGAACCTTTTCCATGCACTTCTCCCACTTCGACCGCAGCTGACGGTCGGTGCCGTAAAACGGTTAATTTCGGCGTTGTGCTTCACCCCTCATCGGTGCGGCGTACGGAGGTACGCCTCCCTCCTCGGGATTTGCACGCCTTGAACTTAACCGTTTTACGGCACCGACCTGTAGCGGGCCTGGTCCCAGCATCAAGGAGGGAGCGCACCCGTCTCGTATCAAATCCCGGGGATTCAGGCGGCACTCCAATATTCTCCCGAATCCCCGTCTACTTCTTCTTTTTCTTCGGTTCCTTCTTGGCTTTTTCGGCGGATTCGATCTCGGCCAGCAGGGCTTCCGTATCGTCGCGCTGTTTGGGGGGCTGGTCGAACTCCAGGGCCTTCTTGAGCTGGAAGACGGCCTTTTGCATGTCGCCCTTGTCGTAGTAGAACCGGCCCAGATGATAAAAGGCCTCCCCCTGCCGTCCGCATCCGGCTGTAGACCTTGCCAAGATCAAATTGCGCCTGATAGTAGCCGGGGTGGTCGCGCAAAAGCTTTTCGTACTGGCTCACGGCGGTATCCAGCCGATCTTCCTCCTGATAGGCCCGGGCCAGGTAATAGCGGCTCTCGGCCCGGTCCGGCGCGGCCTGGACGGCGCCTTCCAGTACCGGGATGGCCTCATCGTAGCGCCCCTCGAGCACATAGATCCTCCCCAGATCGGTCAGGATGTCCCCGTCCAGGGGGCGCGCGGCCAGCGCTTTCTGGAGATGTTGGATGGCGGCCGCCCGCTGCCCGTTGCGGGCCAGAATAAGGCCGTATTCGTAATTGGTGAGCGGATTGTCGGGATCTTTTTCATAGGCCTGGCGGAATTGGTGCAGGACGACGCTTTCGTTGCCATATTCGACCAGCAATCGGGTATGCATGCGGAAAAACGGTATGGGATCCGGCGGCTTGGGCGCCCCGTATTTCTGATCGTGCTGCTGCACCCGGCGGTTGATGTCCGCGATGCGGCTTTCAACAGCCGGGTGGGTCATCATATAGGTGGGAATGTCGTCGGCTCCGAACCATTGTTTGCTGCGGATCTTCTCGAACATGGTGACCATGCCCTCGCCGTCGTAGCCGGCCCGGTAAAGGAGGTTCAGACCGAGCTGGTCGGCCTCGTCCTCATCGGCCCGGCTGTAGGCCAGCATCATGCTCTGGGTGCCGGCCGCGGAGCCTATCAAAACGGCCTGGCCGGCCTCTCCGGCCCCGGCGGCCCCCAGCAGAATGCCGGCGATCATGCCGGCCAGGGACAGCACGTTGAGGGTCTTGGCCCGCTCGATCTTCTCGGAGATGTGGCGGCTGACGACATGGCTGATTTCGTGGGCCAGGATGCCCGCCAGTTCATCTTCGTTATCCATGGCCGCCAGAAGGCCGCTGTAGATGAAGATGTGGCCGGCGGGCGTCGCAAAGGCGTTGTAGACATCCTGCTTGACGACATAAAAATGGTATTCGAAGGGCTGCTCGGGCAGCGCCGCGAGCAGTTTCTGCCCCACCCCGTTGACGTAGTCCACGATCACCGGGTCCTCAATAAGGGTGAGCTGCTTTTTGAGCAGATCGAGGAACTCCTTGGAAAGTTCTCTTTCCTCTTTGATTGTTATGGCCAGGGCCGGGACGGCTCCCGACCAGTTCAAAACAAGGAGGACGATCAAGACCTTCAAGGCTATTCGCAGCCGACATAATCGCTGCATGCGACTTCCTTTCGTCGATAAATTCGGGCCGCTGCCGAAAGGCAGCCGGCTTTCAGGTTTCGAGGAGCCTATCATAAGGGATTTCAAAACCTTGATCAAGCACCGTCCGCATATTCAAGGACGGTCGGGGGCGGATCGGATCGAGCGAACGGCGGCGCCCTCTCCAAGCGCCCGCATCACCCTGGCGGCCTCCCGCCGCCAAGAAACCTGTTGCACTTTTCAATGCCCTTCGATAGGGTAGGCGATCTTATTAATCACCAAGTTACAGGATGATAGCGCATCTATGGCTCATGTGATCTGCATCGCCAACCAGAAGGGCGGCGTGGGTAAAACCACGACGGCGGTCAACCTTTCCGCCTGCCTGGCTGCGGCGGAGAAACGAACCCTCCTGGTGGATTGCGACCCCCAGGCCAATGCCACCACCGGGCTGGGCATCGACAAGAAAACGCTGCCCCGGACCCTCTATCACGGTCTGATCGGTCAGGTGAACATGGCGGAGCTCCTCCGGGATACGGCCATCCCGTCCCTGAAGGTGCTGCCCTCCAATGTGGAATTGATCGGCTTCGAAGTCGAAATGATGGACACGGAGGGCCGCGAAACCATCTTGAAGCGATGCCTCAACGGTCTCCAGGAGGCATACGACTATATTCTGCTGGACTGCCCCCCCTCCCTGAACCTGCTGACCGTCAACGCCATGACGGCGGCGGATGCCATGCTGATTCCGCTGCAATGCGAATTCTACGCCCTGGAAGGCCTGAGCCAGCTGCTGCAGACCGTCAAGCGCATCAAGCAGGCTCTGAATCCGGGGCTCGGCATCGGCGGCATCCTGCTGACCATGTTCGACAAGCGCACCAACTTGTCCTATCAGGTGGCGGAGGATGCCGAACGCTATTTCAAAGACCTGGTCTACAAGACCACCATTCCGCGCAACATCCGTCTGGGAGAGGCGCCCAGTTTCGGCAAGCCGATTCTCATGTACGACGCCGCTTCCGCGGGCTCTCAAAGCTATATGCAGTTAGCCAACGAGATCATCAATCGTTAACCCAGCGGCGGCAAACACCGGACCGAACACATCATCATGGCACGCAAACCCACCGCATCGAACGACACACCAAGCCGCAAGCGCAAGAAGATGGCGCTGGGCAAGGGACTGGAAGCGCTTATCCCCGGGATGGAGGAACCATCCGAGGGCGCCCGCGACTACCTCCTTTGCGATGTGGCGCGTATCAAACCCAACCGCTACCAGCCGCGGCGCCATTTTGCCGAAAAGGACATGGCGGATCTGGCCGCCTCCATCCGCGCCCAGGGCGTCATTCAGCCGCTGCTCGTGCGCAAGGATGGCACCGGCTACGAGCTGGTGGCCGGCGAACGCCGTCTGCGGGCCGCCAAAATGGCCGGCCTGCCCCAGGTCCCCGTCGTCGTAAAGGACATCAGCCATGCCGAAATGCTGGAAATGTCCATCGTCGAAAACATCCAGCGGGAGGATTTCAACCCCATCGAAGAGGCCAACGCCTATCACCGGTTGATGACGGAATTCGGTCTGACCCAGGATCAGGCCGCCGAGCGGGTGGGCAAAAGCCGTTCGGCCGTGGCCAATTTCCTTCGTCTGCGGCAATTGGACGATGCCATCAAGACCAGCATCATCGAGGGCGACATCAGCATGGGACACGCCCGGGCCCTGCTCGGCCTGGAGGATCCCGCCATGCGTCTGGCGGCCTGGCGCACCATCGTGGACCGGCACCTCTCGGTGCGCGAAACCGAACGGCTGATCCGTAAACACAAAACCGCGCCCGCCAAACCGGTCAAGCGACCGCCGACGGGAATGGATCGCCATCTGGCCTCCCTTGCCGAAGACCTATCGCGGTATTACGGTACCAAGGTAACGATTCAACGGCAGAAGAAAACCGGCACGGTAGCCATCGAGTTTTACAGCGATGAAGACCTGGACCGGCTGCTCCAACTCCTGAAACAATCGGATTGACCCTCAAGGGAGGACCGACATGTGTGAAGCCAATGCCTATCTCGTACAGGGCGAGGACAGCCACCTCGTCATGGAAGCCGTCGACGTGGTGGAACCGGGTGAAGACGGACTGCGTCTGATCAATATCTTCGGCGAGCAGAAATTCCTCGACGCGACCATTCATTCCCTCTCACTGGTGGACCATAAGATCTATTTAAAAACCAACGGCTGAATTCGCCGGGACTCGGACCCCGCGAAGGATTTCTCGGGAAGCAGCCGGAAAGATGACCTATTCCGGGCCGCTTGACAAGATGGAGCGCCCTGCCTGCCCGCATCAAAATGAAGATCCTGATTGCCAAAACCGCCGGCTTCTGCATGGGGGTTCGACGCGCCGTGGAGATGGTGCTCGAAGCCCCGGACAAGCATGAAGGCCCCATCTGCACCTACGGTCCCTTGATTCACAATCCCCAGGTGCTCGGCCTGCTGAAAGAAAAAGGCATCACGGTGTGCGACCGGATTCCCTCGACGGGTTGCGGTACCATCCTGATCCGCGCCCACGGCGTCCCGCCCCAGGCCAAAGCCGATCTGGGCGCCGCCGGCTTCAACGTCATCGACGCCACCTGCCCCCGGGTCATCAGTGTCCAGACGATTATCCGCAAGCATACGGCCAAGGGCTTCGCTTCCATCATTATCGGCGACCGGGACCACCCGGAAGTGATCGGTCTCAAGGGCTATGCCGGCGACCGGGGTTATGTGGCCGCCTCCCTGGAGGAGCTCAAGCAGCTGCCGGTCTTCGAGCAGGCCATCATCGTGGCCCAGACCACCCAGAATACGCGCCTTTATGAGGCGGTCAAAGCCTGGGCGGCCCACGAGGTGCCCCACTACAAGATCTTCGATACGATCTGCGACTCCACCGAAAAACGCCAGGCCGAAGTCCAATGCCTGTCGGCCCAGGTGGATGCCGTGGTGGTGGTGGGAGGCCGGGAGAGCGGCAACACCCAGCGGCTCTACGAGGTGGCCCGGAACTCCGGCAAGCCGGCCTTTCACGTGGAAACCGAAGCGGAGCTGGACCTGGACGCCCTGGCCCTTTACCACCAAATCGGCGTGACGGCCGGCGCGTCTACGCCCAACTGGCAGATCAAGAAAGTCTGCCGGGCCTTGGAAGCCATTCCGTATCGGGGCATTACGGGGTGGCGCCGGTCCCTCTACCGCCTGCAGCGGGCTCTGCTGCTGACGAACATCTATGTCGCTCTGGGAGCCGGCGGTCTGAGCTATGCGTCAATGCAGCTTCAGGGTCTGCACCATTTTCTGCCCCATGGTCTGGTGGCCATGCTCTACGTGCTCTCCATGCATGTCCTGAACCACCTGACGGGAAGCGAGGCCGACCGCTACAACGATCCCGGACGGGCATACTTTTACCAGCGCTACAAGTGGCTCCTGGTCATCATGGCCGTTGCCGGGGGCGCCGGCGGGCTGGGCATCGCCATGGGCGCCGGTCCGTTGCCCTTCGGCCTCCTCCTGGTCATGAGTCTTCTCGGCCTGTCCTACAATCTGCGCATCCTGCCGGCCGCCTTGAGTGGCGGACGCTACCGCCGGATCAAGGACATCCCCGGTTCCAAGACCTTCCTGATCGCCGCCGCCTGGGGACTGGTCACCACGGTCATGCCGGCCCTTTCCGAAAGCGGCCGCATCGGGACCGCCACTCTGGCCGCATTAGTCTGGGTGGCGGGGCTGGTATTCGGCCGCACGGCCTTCTTCGATCTCCTGGACGTCCAAGGCGACCGCCTCGTGGGCCGCGAAACCCTGCCCATCGTGCTAGGTGAAAAGCGGGCCATGGATTTGCTGAAGGTGAGCCTTGTCATGCTGATCGCCCTGCCGGCGCTCTCCAGTGCCCTGGGCCTGACCACCGCTTTGGGCTATTTCCTGACCGTGATCCCGATGGGCATGATGGCCGTCATCACGTTCCACGAGAAAGGCAAACTGCTGGCCGGCGCGCGGATCGAATTTCTGACCGAATCGCACTTTCTCCTGGCAGGCCTCATTGGCTTGGTCTGGGCGCTGATCACCACCGGGCGGCCATGACGGCACCAAAGCAACCGGCCTGGATCAATAGGGTTTGTGATCGGAGACCCGCCAGCCGCCGATGACGGCCTTTCGGTCCCCGGCGCCTTTCACTTCGGCCGGCGGTCCAACACTTCGGCCATCAATTCCATCTGGACCTGCTGGATCTCCACGAGCCGTTCCCACTGCCGGGAAAGCAAATGATCGATCTTCTCGTGAAGATGGCGGATTTCAAGTTCCGCCTTGAGATTGACCTGATAGTCGTACTCCGAACGAAGCCGGTCCTTGGATTCCTGGCGGTTCTGGCTCATCATGATCACGGGGGCCTGGATGGCGGCCAGGCAGGACAAGATCAGATTCAACAAAATAAACGGATAGGGATCGAAGGGCTTCCATAGCAGAACGGCCGTATTGATGCCGATCCAGACGATCAGCACGGCCGCGAATAAAATGATGAATTTCCAACTGCCGCCGAATTCGGCGATTTTATCCGCCAGTTCCTCCCCGAAGCCCAGTTTCTCCTGGAACTCCAGATTGATATTGCTGCTCAACAAATCGTGCTGGCGCAGACTTTCCAGAACCTCCTGATCCAGCGCCGTCAACTCCCCCTTTTCCGAAGTCAGCAGGTTCTGCACATATTGAAAGCGGAACCGGTTCATATCGTCTATGCAGATATACCCCTGGGTAGAGAAATTCGGGAATGCTTTTTCGATTTCCTCCAAGATCTTCGGTCTTATCAGGGCCGCCGGTATCATGCCGGCCTTGGCCTGATTGCAGATCTGGCAAATTGGCGCAGACTTTGGCCCGCGCGGCCTACGTTGGGATGGGGTTGGCGTTTCCATAACGTTTGGACTTAATCCTCCCCAGAAAAAAAAACCTGATCGAAGCAGCCGGTCTCCGGCAACCCGCAATCAATACCGCCGGCCCAAGGACAGGCCCCTTTAGCAGGCCCTGGATAACCAACGGGGCACAAAGCGCGGCGTCACCCGATGGGAAAAGTGCAGCCGCCTCAAGGGGTGCGTCACGGCTGGATGGCAAGGCGCGAAGACCAAGGGTTATCCGGAATATGCCGTGTTTTCGCAACGCCGTCAAACAGGATGGATGGCCGGCCGAACGTCATCGTGATTGCGAATAGGGCCGCTTAGATTGCCAGGCGCCAGATAACGCCCGCCGCCGCTCCCAGCGGCACCAGGTAATGAATGGGCAGGTGAAACTTCTGCAGCACCACCAGGGAGACCACCGCGGATGCCGCCGCAAAAAGATCGAGACCGCCATCGGGCAGCACCACCTTGTAGCCGAACCAGACCGCCAGGTTGAGCACCACCCCCACCACCGCCGCGGTGACGCCGGTAAGGGCGGCCTGCAAGCGCTGATTGCCCGCCATGGCCTCGATGAAAGGGGCCCCTGCGAAAATGAAGAAAAAGCAGGGCAGGAAAGTCACATAGGTGGTCACGAGAGCGCCTGCCACGCCGGCGGTCAGCGGGGCGAGTCCGCCCGGCAGGTTCCAGGCCGCCAGAAACCCCACGTACTGGGTCACCATGATCAGAGGGCCGGGCGTGGATTCGGCCAGACCGAGGCCGATCATCATCTGCGGCGTGGAAAGCCACCCGCTGGAGACGGCCACATCCGTGATATAGCTCAGCACGGCATAGGCGCCGCCGAAGGTCACGAAAGCCGCCTTGGTAAAAAACAACCCGAGCTGGGTCAGTGTGTCGCCGCCCCCCTTCCAGAGCCAAAGCCCTCCGACGGCCAGCCCCCATAGGAAAAAGCAGACCAGAAACACCCGGATGACATGGGAAAAGGTCGGCCGGGTCCTGGTCCCGGCCCCGTCCTGCTCCTCTTCGATGCGGCACTCCCGGGTTTCCCGGTCAAATTGTCCTTTGCAGAAGACTTCGGGCAGTCGCCGCTGCAGAAGCAACCCCCCGATGGCCGCCACCGCCACAATGGCCGGGAACGGGATTTTCAGAACAAAAATAGCGATAAAGGCCAGCGCGGCAAAGAGATAGAGCACGGCATGCTTGAGGGCCTTCTTGCCGATGCGCCATACCGCTTCCATCACCACCGCCACCACCACCGGCTGAATGCCATAAAAGGCGGCTGCCACGGCCGGAACGTCGATATGGGCCACCGCCAGGTAGCTCAAGGCCAGCATGACGAAAATCGACGGGATCACGAACAGCGCCCCCGCCGCGATGCCCCCCAGCGTGCCGTGCAAGCGCCAACCGATGTAGGTGGCCAACTGCTGGGCTTCGGGACCGGGCAGCAGCATGCAGAAGTTGAGGGCCCGCAGGAACGGGTTCTCGCCGATCCATTGGCGGCGTTCCACCACTTCCTGGTGCATGACGGCAATCTGGCCGGCCGGTCCGCCGAAGCTGATGAAGCCCAGCTTAGCCCAGAATTTCAAGGCTTGTCCGAAGGGCACCTTCGTCGACGGTGATGGCGGGGAGGGAGTTGTCATGAATCCTCGTCAGTGAAGTGGCAAATTGTTCCAGATGAATCGCGGGCGGACACCCGATAATCGGATTTCATTTATCGAAGGCATAAACCCGTGCCCAGTCGTCTTTCATGCTGATGACGCCCCAGCCCTTCTGTTGGGCCTCTTCCATAAGGGATTGCGGGAAAGCGCCGAAATGGGTGTCCGGCAATCCGTTGGCCGGGCCATAGGCATACTCCCGTTGGGCATCGTCGTGGAAAACCAGCATCATCAACCGCGGGCCGCTGCCCGCCCCGGTCCACTCCAGCATCTCCCGATCGCCGCCGGAGTTGCCGACCGCCATGATGGGGCGCCGGCCGATGAATTTGTTGATCCCCACCGGTTTGCCGGCCTTGTCGTCAATGAAGTCGATTTGCGGCAGGCGCATCAGGACTGGTTTGCCGTCCTGCATTTCGTATTTAGTCTTGATGGTGGAGCCCACCACCTGCTCGGGCGGTATCCCGTAGATCTTCTCGGTCCAGGGCCGCATGAATTCGACGCCGCCGCCGGACACGATGAAGGTCTTGAAGCCGTTGGCCCGCAAGAACGCCAGAAGCTCGACCATCGGCTGATAGACAAGCTCGGTATAGGGCCGCTTGAAGCGGGGGTCGCGCGCCTTGTCCAGCCAGTCGGTCACGATCGTCTCGAAATCGGCCGTGCTCATGCCGGCATGTGTGGCCATGACCAGTTCCACCAGGCCTTTCTCGCCCGCCGCCCCCAGCGCCTTGAGGTCGTTGTCGAGCACCGCCTTGAAGGGCTGGGTGGTCTTCCACTCCGGGTGCTGGGGGGCCAGCGCCTTGACCCGGTCCAGGGCAAAGGCAAGCTGGGTGTACATGGGGTGTTCCGTCCACAGGGTGCCGTCGTTGTCGAAGGTGGCGATGCGTTCCGCCGGCGGCACAAAATTGGCGGTGCCCGGCGTCGTCACGATTTCCACGAAGGTCAGAATGGCCTGCTTGGTTGGGCCGTCCTTCCAGGAGGGCAGCGGATCGGCGGGGCCGGCCACGGCGATCGTTGCCGTGAGCAGCCACAAGAACCCCGACAACTCGATAAGGAAACGCTTTACATTCAGTTGCATGGAGTTTTTCTCCTTGCTGGAAGATTGAGGGCCGCCCCTGGCAGGCGGCGGCCCTTGTAATGGCGCTGTTTTACAACCGCGCTTTGATTAGTTGCCCGTCGGTATTGTTAGAGTGAAACCCTCTTTTTCCAATTGCTCCCTCAGCCATTTGAATCTCTGGTATTGCGTAATCGTGATCGGACACGGTAGGTTTCACTCTGCAGCTTGCGCGGCGGATATCGGATTTTATCCGCTGAAGTTCAGGGTCAACCTGAAGTCAGGGGTGTTCATTCCGTCCGTACGGAGATGGCAAAGCCGGACCCGCCTACCATGTGGCATAGCCATCATTAACAAGTCTTATGGATCCGTATGGAGAGGTCCTACAGAGCGTTTAGACTGCCGATCGGTTATCTGTAGTTTTGGAAGGGAATGCAAGGGGCGCTGACCTTCCAGCGCCCCTCGTCCAGACTATTTCATGGGCTCGAAATGGAACTTCTGCCCGCCCAAGGACAAACCGGCCATCAGGCCGCCTTTCTGGTGGACGAAGGCGGCCATTCCTTTGCGGTATTCGGTCTTGGCCTGAACCCCGGTCTTGGGTCCGGCCGTGGCGCCGGCGGTCTTGCCGCCCGTGCCGGCCGAAGCTTCCGCGCCGGCCGTGACGGCCGTGGCCGACATCGTAGCGTCGAATTCGAATTCTCCACGGGTGAAATCGTCATAGGCCCGCTTGTCCTGCAGGAAGACGATCTCGCTGAAGGCCTTGCCGCCGAGCTGCAAGCCGAAAGAGGCCTGCATCATCTTGGAGGTTCCGACCACCTTGCCTTCACGGTAGACCTTGCCTTCCCCGAAAGCGCCCCCCACCAGCACGGCGGCCTTGCCCACGGTGGGATAAACCGCATAGGCGTAGCAATTATTGAAAAACTCCCGCACTTCGGGCGATGATTTGAATACGCTGATGGCGCTGGCATATTCATCTCCCAGGGCCAACCCGGAGCCGGCCAGGACGACCAGCAGTGACAGTATGAGTGTGGTTGTCAGCTTTCTTTTCATGGTTTTTCTCCTCTTTAGTGTTTGGGCTTGCTTTTCAAACTGGACGCGCTGCTCCGCCTGCATGTCGTGCAAGGTGTCGGAATTGATTTTCCTGATAAGCTCGTCTGCTTGGGGCAGCAGTTGTTCGATATCCTGGTGCGTTAAGGGTGACGTCACGATGCAGCCCTGCTGTGATCCCATGGAAATGGCGCAGCCCAGGAACATACGCCTCCCTGTTGGTTGGTATCTCAGATTGTTGTGAACCTAATGGTGCTCCACGCCAGGATTAAAATTTCAAAAATTTTAGAATCCCGCGTTAGCGCATGCGGGCGTGCAGAGGGGAGGGATGCATATCAAGGCTGTCGCCGACAACGACGCACGCCTTGAAGCGTCCCTCGACCCCATGCGTTGCAAGAATCGACTTCTCACCAAGGTAGGGCCGCAATGATCGTCTGTCCAGCCGGACCTTCTCACTCACAGCCCAGTGCCTGCTCGGCATCCTGCATGCTGTCCCCGGATCCTTCGATCACATAGTCACATTCCCGGCCGCTGCTGTTGGTCAATGTCACCGGGCCGACCCCACTCAGGTCGCCCGATACGTGTTCCCCCACAAAAAAGGAGCAGGGCGGATTCTCGTCATTCGACCAGGGGTTGTGATCTTCGTCGGCCATGGTTTCCTGATCGGCGGCCACATACCCACCGTCACTGGTTTTGATGACGATGGTGCCCTTGCGGCATACATCGGTGCGTTCCACGATGCCGTCATCCGCCAGAACGGCCCCGGCCGTGAAAAAAATCATCAGGATGGCGAACCATAAAGCTTTTGCTGCGGTCATAATCGTTCTCCTTATTGGATTCTACGTCTGAGAAAATCGACGGCAAAGCGCCCTGCCCATCGACGATTAGAGTTGGGCGCCGTATTCCAGCAGGACGATAGTGAGGTCATCCTGCAGCCGAATCGCGTTGGAATACTTCAGCAATTCCTCTTCCAGGCGTTCCAGCCGAAGTTTCCGGCCGGGATATTCCATTGCTTCGAGGATCCTCAGAAAACCTTTCATGCCCAACTCCTCCTGCGCGGCATTGTGCACCTCGAAGGCACCGTCGGTGTACATCATGAACCGGTCGCCGGGCGTCAGGACCGTTTTCGTTTCAGGAAAGACGCTGCCGACCGCAATGCCCAGCGGAACACCGGGCGCATGGACCCAGCGGGGGGCCGCGCCGGCTTGTAGCAGGAGGGCCGGCGGACCGCCGGCCCCGGCGAGCCTCAAAACGCCCGTTCGGGCATCGAAAACGCCGCACACCGCCGTTGCAAAGGAGCTGTCCGGACCGAAAACCTGCACCAGGTCGTCGTTGGCGGCTGCGGCAAAAGCCGCCGGCGCGGTCCGCAAGTCGCTATATTTATGCCACACATAGTTCAGGTGCATGCTGTTGAGCGCCGCGGCCAGGCCATGCCCCTCCACATCGGCCAGCATAAAGGCGTAGCAGTCCTCCGATTCAGCGCGGATGGCGTAAAAATCGCCCCCGATCATGTCCAGGGGGCGATAGAAGGTCGTGAAGCGCAGCCGCGGGTCCTGCGGTAGGGTGTCTTCGAGGAGGCGCTGCTGGATCTGGCGGGCGCTGCGCAAATCAGGCATCACCGGCGTCAGGTCCCGGAAGGTCTCCACACCGCCGATGACCTCGCCGGCAGGGTTGTGCAGCGGTGCCACACTCACCTGCATGGGAATGCGCCGGCCGTCTTTGCCCTGCGCAAAGACGATAATCGGCACATCGGCTTCCCGCCCTGTGACCATGGTCCGGTGCAGGGGGCAGCTTTCTTCACCGCACAGCGGCCGCCCGTCCTTGTCGATGTGATTGAGGATGTTGTCGCGGCAGGAATGCCCCATGACATCCTCCGGCCGCCACCCGGTGATGGCTTGCGCCTTTTTACTCCAGTAGACGATCCGCCGATCCCGGTCGCAGACATAGACACCGACGCTCATTGCACCCAGAATGGCCTCAGGGGATACCCAATCGTTTTCTATCATCTTGTCGCCCTCATTTCTTCCGCCGGATGCGTCACTTTTTCTTCTGCCATTATTAAAGATCTCTTTCGGTTGCCCGTTGCCGCACAGGCGGCGCTTGTCGTTTCGTTTCAAAACGGTATGATGAGGCCCGCCTGCCCGGCGCTGGTGTTATGGCCCCCCCGAACGCCTCGCGGAAAACGGTCCGCCTACGGTGCGGCATGGTTAATCGATATACCCGATGCCGGGAACGTCGCATGGATGCGCTTTGAACGCCCCGAGATGGACAAACGGGGCCAGCAGCCCCAAAGGGCCGATCGCGAGGCTGCTCAGCGCCCAACTCCCCTGGGTCAACAAGGAGAGCTTGTCCGGCCTCACGGTCGGGTCCCAAAGTGGGCCCCGTACCCGCAGATTGGTCGAAAGGCTCAGGAGGCTGGGATTTTTGGCGTCCGGTACGAGCAGGAAATCAATCTGCTCGGTACCCATGTTGATCTGGCCTTCGCCCGTCAGGACGGCAAGCTGGCTGTCAAACACAAATGCCTTGCTGGTGGCAATACCCTCCTTGATATCGAATTGGACCACTGCGCAGTTGATTTGATTGGCCTTTTCGCGATGGTGCCGAGCCCAATCCCAGAAGGAGAGAACCTTCTGGCTGAGATTCATGGAGAGCATATCGAGATAGCGGGTCAGATAGCCTTTTCCCATAACCGCACCGATGGAGCCGTTTAAATTGGCCATCAGGCGATTCACCGAATCTCCCCGGCTTTCCCCGTAAGCCGCAATATCGATAATCGCCCGGACCTTGTCGTCGCTCTGGCCAATTTCTTTGAGAAAATCACCCAGGTCGAAACCTTGCACCAAAAAATTGACGGCGACATGCGGCGGCGCGCCATCGTTGATGGCAAGATGCCCCGAAATTTTTGTTTTTTTGTAGGCCGCTTCGAGCTTGTCGATGCTGAAATCACCGTTCTCGAGATTCAGGGTCAGGTGGCCGAATTCGAGACGGGCGTCCCTGGCGTGGATGTTGCGGGCACTGATCCGGATATCGGCGTCCACTTTTTTGAGGACATCGAACGGCAGGGGATCATCGGGAAATAAATGGCGTTGCGGCGATGGATTGGCGGCCAGCTTTTTGGCGTTCTTGTCGATGGGGTTCATCAGCCGTGAAAAATCGATCACCGACGAATCCAGGCGTATGGTGATTTTGGGGCGCTTGCGGAACACCACCTGGGCCTGGCCCTTAAAATCGCTCTTATCCACAATGGCTGAAACGTCGCTCAGGGAAATGGCTTTCGGAGAACCCGCAAGCTTGGCGCTCATATCAAAGGGCCCCAGCTCGGGCAGCGCGGTCCCCACAAGCGGCCCTATTTCGGCCAGCTCCGTGCCCGAGGCTTGCGCATTCAGGTCCACGCCATCCAACGTCAGCAAGTTCTGGATCTGGCCGTCGAGGGTCAGGTCCAAACGGCCCCGCTTGGCCTGGCCCTGTGCGGCAGTCAGCCGAAGGGTCTTGGCGGACCCCTTCAGCCGTCCCTCAACGGCGAAACCATCGGTGGCCGGCAATGTTACGCCGATGATCGGCGCCATCTCGGTCAGATCTTTGCCCGCAACTTTCACCTGCAGATCCAGGCCGCTGAAATCCAGCACATCCCCGACCTCGCCCTTAAAAACAACATGCAAGTCACCCCGCCCGGCGTTTGCCTTGGCTTCTCCGAGGGACAGGCGTTCGGGGGAGCCCCGCAAGCGCCCCTCAAACGCGAAATCGTCGGTGACCGGCAATTTCACGCCGATGATCGGCGCAATTTCGGCCAGATTTTTCCCCGATCCTTCTACCTGCGCATCTACGCCCTTGATGCTGAGCAAATCCTTGACCTCGCCGTTTAAATCAATCTTCAAGCTGCCCCGGCCGGCACTGGCCTGTGCTTCTTCGAAAGACAGGTTTTTGGCGGCGCCCCGCAGATATCCATGGAAAGCAAATTGATCGGTTGTTGGAAGGTTTTGACCGATAATAGGTCCGATCGTGGACAGATCTTGGCCGCTGCCGTTCAATTTCAGATCGACCGCGCTGAAAGCGAACAGGTCGCCCACATTGCCGCTGAAGGCCAAATCCATCCCGCGGCCGGAGAAGTTCCCGGTCAAGCCTTCCAAGGCAAGCGATGCCTTCGAACCCTTCAGGAGACCCGTGGCATCAAAGGCGCTCGTTTCGGGCAGCGGGATCCTCGTATCGATCCCCAGTGCCGCCAGATCGGTCCCCGAAATATGGGTCTTGAGCGTGATGCCCCGAAGCGTGAGGAGGTCGTCGATCGCCCCTGCGACCTCGACCTTGGCCCTGGCAAAGGTTCCCGACAGCTCGAGCGGAAACCGTTTATGGGCCCTCAGCGTCCGAAGCCCTCCGGTTTGGCCGGAAAGCGCTACCGGGATTTCATTGTAATGGGCCTGCAGATCGATCGCGAGCCGGTCGACCGCTTCCTGCCGCGCCACATCGAGATGTTCGATCGTATAGTGGGCTGCGGCCCCGGCCCGGCGATAGGTAAGACGCAGGTCTTCTATTCGGAGCTGGTCGACAGCGATCCCCAGGGATTGGAACTTCCCGTCCCCCATTTCCGGCGGGCGGTCAGCGGTGAACTCCCAGTTGCCTTTTCCGTTGCATCGGTTTCCAGCAGCACGTTGGACTCCGGACAGACCGACATACGTCACCACCACCTCGCGCGCCAGCAGGGGCAGCAGCCGCACCGCCGCTTCAAGCGTATCGACCTGAATCATCTGGGGTTGCGAGCCCCACGGGGCGTTGGCAAAAACAGCATCCCGCACGACCAATGTGGGCGGGAATCCCATCGTCAGGTCGATCTCCCCCCTCAGTTTCAATTCACGTCCGGTGGCGTCTTTGACCATCCGGGCCATTCGCGGTTTGAGGCTGTTGTAGTCGTAGCTGGCCAGCACGGCATAGACCGTCACCATTGCGGCCATGACCAAAACAACAACACCCAAACCAACCCATTTCCAGCGCATGGGAAGTCATCTTTCTATGGGGTATCTATATTGAAGCCTTCACGATTGAAGCCTTCACGGGGAGGCAGAACGAACCATATGCTTTTCTTCGGATCAAAGAGGTGCCGCACGGGTTCCGGTGCGGTCGCAGCGGGCAGACGGGATCACGGGGGAAGATCTTTTACGCCAAAACGCTGTCGACGGTGCGTTTCTCACCGCCCGCCCCTCGCCATCGCCCATTTCAGCACCGATCGGTAAACTGTCGCCAATGCGGGCCCGTTTATTCGACCCGTTTAAACACCACCTCGAACTGCTGTTGCAAAACCGCTTGAAAATAGATCCCCACCAGGCGGTCGGTGTCCTGCTGATAGGCCAGCGTATAGGTGCTCCCGGGATAGCCCTTGTCGCGCAATTCCACCCGCACCAGCAGGTGGCCATCCTTAAGGGCCCATCCCGCGCGCGCAACATGGATCGGTCGGGGATTTAAATAAATCGCCTCCAGCCGGCCGTCGAAGGTGGGATTGCGCAGCTCCAGGATGTATTCACCGTCCATTCGCTGCCAGATCCCCACGATCTGCACCGGGTCGGCCGGGGTTTGACCGGCAGGGTGCATCGGCGGCCCGAGCGTCCGCTCCGGTCATGATGACCAAGACGAAAACAATCAGGCCGAAACCACACCATAAGAATTGTCGGGCATCGGTAAACGGCACTTGCATGGCAGGCTTGCGATTTTTGATCATGTTCCTCCTTTTAGACGTGGTTTCCCTTACGATCGTTAGTGCCGTCTATTTTGCAGGTGAGGCAGGGGCACCGCCGATCGGTCGGCTGTCAATGCGTCCCTCTCGACAGGGCCGGCAAGGCCCCCTCTCCGCGATGAACTCCAACGGGAAGGGGCCCCTCAGCCATTCATTGATGTCAACGTATACCCGCATTCGGTGAGGTTCGAATGGGCGCTTGCAATGGATCACCGCCTTTGCGGCAGATGTCCGTTGCGCCCATCCGAAAATTGGCCGTGCTGCTTGAAAGCCCAACGGGTTTATTCGTCGAACGGATAATATGAAAACGGTATTTCGAACGATCCGGGCGTACGCCCCGTTACCCCGTCGTAGCCGATGGCGAAGGCCACCGCTCCGGCGGGTATGGTAAAATCACGGTGGAAGTGGCGCTTTCCGAAGTTCAATACTTCGAAATCACTGTGGTCCACATAGGAGAAAAAGTTGTCGATGTTGATCACCGCCCCCTGCGCATCCAGGAAATAGAGGTGAAAGACCAGCTGGTCGATGGTTTCATAGCGGATGTCTCCCGCACCCCAGACCTTCAATTGATTCCCGGCCCGCATATACTGGTAATTGACCGACATATCGTTGGTTTTGAAGGTCTGGGAACCCGTCCCCTTGCTGGGGATGGCCACCCGATTGAAGTCGGGCACCAGATTTCCCATATCCCGCTGGGGGAAGGATTGACAACCTGCCAGCCCGGCGACCAGAAAAATCCCGAGCACCACACCAATCGCGGTCTTGTGCTTTGTTGAAATCGAATTCATTGCAAATACCTTTCTTTCTTCCCGTATTGATGGAACCGGTCGGCACGCAATGCATGCCAACCGGATGCCGTCATCACTCATTCATCATACCGATGGCGATCTCCACCCGGCGGTTCTGGGCGCGCCCCTCGGGCGTGTCGTTGTCCGCGATAAAGTTGGTGGCCCCGTACCAGAAAAGCACCACCCGGGCCGGGTCGATGCGGCCCTGCTCCAGGATGTAGTCCTTGGCGCTCTCGGCCCGCAGCCGCGAAAGATGCAGGTTGTACTCCTGATCCCCCACGTTGTCCGTGAAACCGGCCAACGCGGCGTAGGCATTGGGATTGTTCTGCAGGAATTCCGCCACCTGCTTGAGATTCTCATGGTCCCCGGCCTGAATGGCGACCTGGTCGAACGCGAAATTGATATTTTCGGCCTTGGCCCCCACCACCTTGCGCTCGGTCGTGGTGACCACATCCGTGGTGGATTTGACAACGAAAAGCGCTCCCTGACCCCACAAAGGATTATTGTAGAGCGCGTCGAACGGCACCACCCGCGAGCACTCGTTGAGGGCGGCCATGTCCGTGAGCAGCTTTTGGCCCTTGGGCGTCGTGGCCGAGCTGATCAGGTAAAAGCAGACGTTGTATTTATCCACCAGGGGCTTGGCCGCATCCAGGGGGCGCTCTTTGGTCACCCGGTTGTAGGTATAGGTGCCGTCGGTGAAAATGAAGACCACGGTCTTGCCCTCGAGTTTGGCCAGGATCGGATCCAGGGCGGCCAGGCCTTCGGCCAGCGGCGTCGGCTGGTCCTCGAAGCCGCCGGCGGTCTGGGTGTTGGGCAATTGATCCAGGGCCGCCCGGAACTTCTGACGGTCGTAGGGCTGCACGTCATAGTAGGCTTTAAAGGGCGTAAAGGAATACAGACCCGCGTTGTAAGCCAGATTGGGCAAAATTTTGTTCTGCTGCTTCAGAATTTCCAGCTCGGCATCGAGCTTCTGGATACCCGGCTTGTAGGCGTCCGCCATGGAGCCCGACGCATCGTAGAGCACGATGAAATTGTCCGCCGTGGCAATGAGCATATCCCGCGTTATAACGTTCTGTTGGATGTCGTCGGCCGTGATGATTTCAAAGGCGCCGCTGGACGGTACGAAAAACAAGGTCATTATCAAACAAACGGTGATGCCAATCGCCATACGTTCCTTCATTACATTCTCCCTTAGAAAAAAGATTGTCCTGCCTCCGTGGATAGATCCGCACTTCTTCATTTTACCGTCGGAATGAACTATCCCGCCGCAGAGCAGCGGGATATCGATATAGACCATCTAACACCTCACGCGGCAGGGAATGGACCCCTTGTCCGCCTTTGGCAGAACCACGGTCCCGCGCCGCTTTAGTCTATTTCCCATGAGCCGAATCGAGAAAGACTTTCACCCGTTCGGCCCAGAATTTGAAAGCTTCCTCGGCCGAGCCCCACTTGGAGAACCGCTCCCCGAAGCTGGCGCTTCTTTCGTCCTGGGCCACGGCAATCACGTCGTTGGTCATGGAGTCGAGGACCATAGCCTCCGCGCTGGTGGCACCCGAGCCGGTCCAGGATCCGGTGGCACCTTTCTTGATGACGCTGATGCCCAATCCCACCGGCACGACGGTCGTGATGGCGCTCAAGGCCCGGATAGCTCTGTTTGAGGTTCGTGATGGCAAAACGAATCCGCACGACGTCGATGCCCGGCTCCGTCACGATGGGATACGAATCTTGGAGGGCATCCACCAGCGCTTTGTTGAATTGGTCCGCCAGTTCCTTCAGTTCGGTGGCATCGATGCCCTTGTATTCCGAATTGTCGGCAAAGAAATAGACCACGCTGTCCAGCATGACATGGGTGTAGCGGGTGAAGTCCACATTCGGTTTGATCCAGCGCAGCTTGGCGCCGCCCTCCGGACCGGGCTGCAGGCGATCGTAGTAGCCTTTCAAAAATCCCGTCTCGTTCTGCTGCTCCGCCGACATCTGGCTGCCGCCCATACTGGCACAGCTCGCCAGCAACAATACCGATACCATTACGCCAATTAGCTTTTTCATCTGTTGTTTCCTTTCCTTTGGTTATGGATCTGCCCAATAACGTCATCGTGTTGGCAATGCGTAAAACATGAGAGAACCCGCTCAGTTGCAGCCGTCGGGCAATCAGGGGATATCGATCGCCTCCCCGTTGGCGCATGTCTGCTGGTCTTCGTTCCAGGGATCGTTCGGAGCCTGCTTGGTGGCGAATCCGACCGTGCCGTAAGGGGCATTGTAGGCTTTGGTTTCACCCGCCGCCAGGAAGCCTTCCCAGACCGCCGTGGCGTTCGACCCCACTCTTGCCGAGGTAGTAGATTTTGAGATAAGTGTCTTCGCTGGCCTGGAAATAACATTCCCCGCTCTGTGTCCCTTGGTCTGTCCCAAAGCTCTGGGCCATGAGGCCCGTCGGAAGAGCCCCCATCGTGACCCCTATTACGACCGCCGTTAATATCAGTATCCGTTTCATGAGACCTCCTTCGGGAGTATGCTCTCCCCTTGTAATTTGACATTCATCAGCAACGCGCTCACTTATCGTCGCCCTTTTTCTCGTTGATGATCGTGTCCAGGGCAGCGGCCCCCGCCATCAGTTTCTCCTCACGCGCGGCCGCCGCATGGTCCTTCCCATCGCCCGAAGGAACGGCGTGTGTTTCCGGTATTTCGACGATCACCTTGCGGTGGGCGAAATAGATGCCCTTTTTTTCCAATGCGGCCTTGATGAACCGGAAGGCTTCCCGCTTAATGACAAATTGTTTGCCCGGCTTGGCCGTAAACTTCACCCGAAACGTCAGCACCGAGTTGCCGACCTTGTAGACTCCCTGGGACTTGATCGGCTGTATAAAATCGGAAGTGTATTCGGGGTCGGCAAGCATCTTCTGGCCGACCTTCTTGACAATCTTGCGAACCTTCTCGATATCCGTATCATAGGGCAGGTCAAACATTATTTTGACCACCATGCCGCCCCGCATAAAGTTGTTGACGGTTCCCATGTCACTATAGGCCACGATCTGGAGGGCTCCCAAATGGTGGCGTATCATGGCGTTGCGCAGGGTGGTCGCCTCCACGGTTCCCGAGACGCCCCCGGCTTGGATATATTCCCCCACCCGGAAGGCGTCGTCCATGAGGAAAAAGAAGCCGGAGATCACATCGGACACCAGTTTGCGGGCGCCGAAGCCGATCGCGATCCCGATCACGCCGGCCCCGGCGATCAGGGGGCCGATGTCGACACCCAGGGAAGACAAGACGATCATGGTGACCATGACGAGCAATACCGTGCCGAAGAATTTCCGCAGCATCGGCAAAAGGGTGTGGCTGCGGTCCAGAATAACGCCGGCAAACTCCTCTTCCTCTTCATCCTCTTCCGGAGGCGGCGGCGCGGTTTCCGCAAGTTTGCGCGCCACGTAGGCATTGAGCCATCGCCAGGCAACCAGGGCCAATACGATGGTGACCAATATTTCAAACCCTCGGTCAGCGATCTTGGCGGCAAAAGGCACTTCGATACCGAACGCACGCAGCAGCCATACCAGCAAAATCAGGAAAATGACGGCCCGGCTGAAGTTTCGGATAACGTGAAGCTTCGAGCGCAACGTTTTGACAGGCACCGGTTCGTCATTCGGCTCCTTGTTCGGGTCAGACCCGCTTCCCTTCTCGATCTCTCCGTCGGGCCCGAAGACGGCCGGTAAAACTTGATGCAGCACACGGTCCAAAATCAGGAAAAGCGGGACGACGAGCAGGCTGCGGATCAGGGCGCCACCCAGATCCGGGCCGAAAAGGAGCACGCGCGTCGTGCAGGCCAGCCATATCGTCAGCAAATAGGCCAGGGCCAGAACGTGCCAGATGGCGGCAAACTGCAGGGTGAGCCAGCCCGAGAGTTGCGCCTCGGCGTTCCCCTCGCCCTTTATGGCCCTCGCCACACGGGTTCGGTTTTTCAACACCAGCCAGACCAGCATCAGCAACAACAATGTCCCCATCCCGATATCGACGAGCAGGTAGTGGTCGGGCTTGATGCCGATGCGCTCAAACCATCTGGACAGAACGAGGCCCACCATCAGAACCCACGCTATCCTGGAAAAGGAACGGTAGAAATATTGCGCGTCGGCATCTTCCATTGGCAAAAGCCGCAGTTCTTTATGTCGCGGCGCGCAGAGGATCGCCAGCACCAGCATGGCCAGACGCCCCAGGACGATCGCGGCGAGGATGGGGCCATACAGGTGGCGGACCAGTCCTCTGGAATTAAAAAAGACCAAAAAGAGCACCACGGCGGTTAGCGTAAAGACCATGATCCCCAGCAGGGCCTGCGCGGCGTTCAGAATCGTGCCGCCGAATTTCGCCATGCCTCCCAGCAGAGGAATTGTCAATTGGCTGCCCAACCGGAGGGCCGTCCCCCTTAACAATCGCTCCGCCCCGTAGCTGGCCAGCAGGATGGCGATGATACCGCCCAGCAGGATGAGGATCCGGCCCGGACCCTCGCCGCGCGTCAGGGGATCGAAAACGCGCCCCATTTCCGTCGGCAGCTGCGTGACCCCCGCCAGAACCGCCTTCAGGCGCGGCGGGACCTGCGTAAAAAGGATCTCGAAGTGATGCATGATGGCAGCCACCCCGGTTAGCGGCGGAGCAGCGGGATTGTTGGCCGATGCTTCCATGGCCAGTTGATCGATCGCCGCCAATAGAAGTTTACGCGCGTTCTCGTCACTGAGGGTGGCCAGCGCCGCCCGGAGCTGCTCGGGGGTGTAGGTCTTGAGCTTAGCCAGTTCTCCGGGGGGGGTGCCCGATGCGGACGGGGCCTGCGGCGCCGCGGCGGAATGTGCGGCCGGCGGGCCCGCCCCGAACAAGAAGAACAGGCTCAAGACCATAAGGATACCCATGGCGCAGCGACAATGTCGACCGCGCCCCCATCGGAACGCCATCGCAAGGAGTGAAAACCGCATAAGATTTCCCGTATTCCGTCTCATGGTTTAGGGAATTGCCGCCTTCCGGGCCGCCAATCGGCGACCAGAAGATCGGCATGACGCACCGGGCGCCTTAAAACCGCCAGGCGGCCGTCAGGCAGAAAACCTGGATGCTGGCGTTTTCGTACGTCCCGGACACCCGCCCCGCCAGGGGACCGCGATCCACGGTCATGTCGATGTCTCCCATCCATACCATTTCGTAGGAACCCGAAAGGGTCACGTCCGGCGACCAGGCGTAGCGGGTCCCCAGGGCGAAACGCCAGGTATCGCTGGTCGGCAGCGAGGGCGTAACCTGGTCTTCATCCATCATGGCGCTGTCGTAGGCCACCCCGCCGGTCAGCAGCCAGGGGTCGGAAAGCCGGTACTCCGCGCCCAGGGCCACGTGCCAGGTGTCCTTGTAGTCGAGGTTGGTGGTCAGGTCTCGGGGGTTGTCCGAGTCGATGCTGACATCGACCTTGCCGAACTGGGACCAGTCCTGCCAGCCCAGGTTGGCCATCAGGGCCAGCCGGTCGCTGAGTTCGTGATAGGCGCTGAACATGACCGCCTGGGGCATGGTCATGCCCAGATCGAGCTTGGCGTTGAGCAGCCCCCGGTTGCCGAGCACCGCCAGGAGGCCCGGACCGAGCCCGCTGAAGCTCACCCGGTCGGAGAAGTCGAGGTCCGCCTGCGAGAGGTAGGTGAGGCCGAACCGCGTTCCCTGCCAGGGTTCCACCAGCAGGCCGATGTTGAACTGGGCGGTCCAGTCCTCATCCTTGAGCTTGAGCTTGCCGTCCGGCAGGCTCGGGGCGATGTTGTTGACCGCGATTTGTTCGTCCAGGATGCCGTAGAGGGCGGCAACCCCCAATCCCACCGAAAGCCAGTCGTTGACCTTCCAGGCCACGGCGGGCTGGATGGCGGCCGCCTGGAGGGTGGCGTCCTGCACGTAATAGCGGCCGACCCAGTCGTCCTCGTAGTCGAGGGAAAGGCCGAAGTAGCCGTTCATGGAAACGCCCAGCCGCAGCCGGTCGTTGACCGGGTGGACGTAGTAGAGGCCGCCCGCCGGCATCCAGCCGCTGGTGTCGCCGTCCTCGGCCGCGAATCCCCCCGGCAGCGTGCGGGCCACCGCCGAGGTGGTGCTGTCCGGGTCGAAGCTCAGATGCAGGTACATGGGCTGGGCGCCCACCATCAGGGAAGGCTGGTCGATGCGGGTCATCCCGGCCGGGTTGGTGAAGACCGTGGCGGCATCGTCGGCCCGGGCGGCATAGCCGGCCCCGGCCAGACCCACGTCGGGACTGCCCACCTCGTACAGGTAAAGGCCGCCGGCGCGGGCACCGTTTGCCACTATAACGGAAAACACGAGGGCCGACAGGATAGGACGCCAATAACGTAACATGGTGGATGTTCCTCCTTTAGCAATTCTATCGATTGACATAGAATGCGAATACATTTCCCTGCAGGGCCGCACAAAAAGGGCGGCCGGGTTATTTGGGGAACAGGAGCGTGAAGGTAAACCGGAACCCCCACCCCTCCGGGCTGCTGTCCGAACTCTCGGCCCAGTAGCGCGGGCCGGCCTGCACACTGATGGGCTGCGATCCGATCTTGAGGACCTGGCTGACCATGAAGTTGATCGGCACCGACCACTGATCGTCTTCCCAGTCATACGTCGACTCCGTATTGATCGTAAATGAGGTAAACGTCTTCGTGGTGTAGGCGAAGAACGGCTGCAGATAGGTGGCGCTGATGTCCGACCGGTCGCTGTCGCCGGCCACCGACCAGATATGATTGGCCAGGATGCCGTAGGTAAACCCGTGCGCCTGTTTGAGGGCCACCGCCGTTGGGCCGAGGCCCCATTTTTCGCCTCCCAGATCACGTCGCTCGCCGTCGGCAGCAGAATCACCGGACCGGCCCCCCAGATCCATCCCATGCGCGGTGGGCTTTTTCGGTGAGAAGAAAAAACTCTGGGTGATGTCGCCGATGCCCGACGCGTCCGCCTTGCCGTCCGGGAGAATATCTTCCTGGTCGGCGAGGGGCAGGATGGTGCGGGAGATCAGGTTCCACTCCGGTCCGATGGAGAAGGGGATCACCGGCTGGATATTGACGACGTATTTCTTCCCGTCGTCCGTGGGGCCGATCTTATGGTCGTAGTTGAACTGGATCGGCAGGCTGATCAGGTCCGCCACCGGGTTCAAGGTCTTTTTGGCCAGTTCGGCCTGGTCGGCCGCCTCGTCGGCCATGGCCGGCAGGACAGATCTGCATATACCATGGCCACCATGGCTGCTGCAATACACCAGATCGGTTTCAACATGCATCTTCTCCTCTGAAACAGGATTCCCAATACAGCCATTTCTTTAACGGCTGACAGGTCGTCATTTAAGGTCCTTGCTCTCGCCGGCGCCCTTTTGGATTTCGGTCGGCGGCGGAAATGTTGCGGGCCGGCTTTCAGCCTCCTCCCGGGGTTCGGGATCGCCCAACAGGCGCACTTCCCGCTGGGGAAAGGGGAACGACATGCCGGCCGCTTTCACCGCATCGTAGACCGCGGCGTTCAGGTCGCTACGGATTTGAGGGACATTCGTAAGGTCGGCCGCCAGATTGATCCATACCCGCAGTTCGAAGTTGATGGCGCTATCCCCGTAGCTGGTGAAAATACACAGCGGGACCGGATAGGCCAGAATCTGCGGATGGGCGCGGGCCACACCCTCCAGCAGCTCGATGACCTGCTTCGGATCGGAGGCATAGGCCACACTCACCGGCAGGTCGATACGCCGCAGCCGGTCCCGGAAGGTCCAGTTCGTCACCTTGGCGGTGATGAACTGGGCATTGGGAATGATGATGTCGGCCCCCTGCCAGGTACGCACCGAGCTGGCCCGGAAACCGATCAGGCGCACCTCGCCCATAATCCCGTCCAGTTCAACCGTGTCGCCCACGTGCACCGGCCGTTCGAAGAGCATGATCAGCCCGCAGACGAAATTGTTCACCACGTTCTGAAGCCCGAATCCGATCCCCACGCCGAAGGCGCCGGCCAGGACGCTGATTTTGGTGAGATCGACCCCCAGGAGGGCCAGACCCACCAGAAATCCGAGGGTCAGGACGGTGTAATGCAGCAGGCGCGAGGAGGCATAGGCGGCACCGCTGGGGATGTGGGCCCGGGGGTAGATTTCTTCGTTCAGGGTGAAACGGATGAGGCCCGAGAGCAGGAAAGAGGCAGCCACCGTGATGCCAAAGGCCAGGACGTCTCCGATAGTGATGCTGATGGCGCCGCGCTCGAATTTGGTGGCCAGGATACCGCTGCCCATGGTCAGGATCGGATCCAGCAGCCCCAGCTGATCGAACAGGCGCAGGGCCCAGCCCATGACGGCCAGCCACACCAGCAGCCGGTAGGCCCATTTTACCAGGAGATCGCCATGGGTTTTGACCATGCGCAGCCGCTTGAGCGGCCAAAGGCGCAGGAGCACCGTCACGGTACCCCCGAACAGACGCACGCCGGCGAAAAAGGCCAGGGCCAGCACACACGCTGATAGGCTGCCCGGCGTGATCAGACGGGCCAGCCGCAGCTGGCCCAGGGCTGCGGCCGCAACACCGACGGCCAGATAGACCATGACGGCTTTGACGAAAAGCACCATTCTTCGCCGGTAAGTCGCGTTTTCCGGGGTGGAGGCGGCAAGCAGATCACCGGAGGTCAGCAGCCATGCCAACCCCCCGATGGCCGCCAATCCTTCCGCCATCAATAGCAGGGGGGCCATCACCGGGACACCGACGAAAAAGCCCCGCAGCGTGTCGACGGCAAACAGAGCGCCCAAAATATAGAGCTTGGGCATCAAGCGGGGGGCAAGGGCCGGCTGCACCAGCCGAAAGACGGGAATAAGCGCCAGGGCCGTAAACAGCTCCTTGACCATGGGCGGGGTCGACGACGCGTAGCGGGTCGCAAACAGCCACACGGTAAACAGGGCCGCCGCGTAAGGTCGCTCGAAGACCCGACCCAGGTGAGCTTCTCTGTCGTCGACCGCGTCCCAGGGTCCCGCAAAGCGCTTCGCCGCGATCAGCAGCACCAGCAGCACCACGAAGAGAATAACCTGCAGTGGCAATTCCCGGGAGGGATCCTGAAGAAAGTTGCTCAGATCCGTCCGCGCCGCGTCAACATTTTCTCGGAAACGAACCGGTATGGCAATCCGGGCGGCATGCCATTGTGCGGCCCCCCAGATGGGCGGAAGCTCCCGTGTCAGCATGCCGGCAACCACCCCTTTTTGGGCCTGAACGATATGCGTCAGAGTGTCATCGCAGCGCTTCAAGGCTTCGGAAATGAGACCTTGCAGACCCAGCAGCCGGTCGTGGGTGGCCTGCAGCGGCACCTGGGCCGTGTGGATGGCATTCAGCACCGTCTCGATTTGCTGCAAGGTCTCGGCCGGTGCTTTCGCTTCCCGGGCGCTCTTTTGAGTTTGGCGCCAGGTCGCCTCGAGGCCTGCCAAACGGTCCAGAACGCTCTTCAGGTCCAGGGCCCGCTCCGTGAGCAACTGCAGCCAGGCGTCGATCCGCTCGCGCCGCGCCTGCCACACTTCGTGCAGGTTCTGGAGCGTTGCCAGCGACGGATTTTCCTGCAAGGTCATGGAAACGTCGTCATACTCCTGCTCGATCTGGCGGCTCATCTCGTAAAACGGCTTCTGAATCTTTTCGATTTGCGAGCCGGAGATGTATTTCGTGGAAAGCGTCACCAGCAGGTTGGTCGCTTCGGTGGCTTTGGAAGCAATCTCGGCCGGTGGAATGACCGCCACCGGTTGGGGGGCGGGCGGGGACTTTTGGACAGAGGAGGTCTGGGCGTTCCCTGCAGACACGGCAGGTGAGGGCTTTTTGGCGGGCGGCTCCTGGGCATAACCCGGCGATCCGGCGGTAGCCCCAAGCAGAAGCAGCCCCACCGACCATATGAGAAGCGTTTTGATGCGATCCATGCCCATAGCTGTTGTTGACCGTCGTCGCGTTATTCCTCGAGACCGGCGTCCATGACCATATGAGTTGGCATGGCCGTTGGCTCTTCCGGGAGGGGAGACAGAAACATCCGAATCAGACCGGTCTCTCATAGGTACCGACGAACGACCGACCGGGCATTGTAGACCAAAAGAGCGCCGTGGTCACAACGGCCCATAGTTCTTCTTTCAGTTTCTGCCCGAAGTCCATCGCCCGCCAATCTCGATTTTATCGCTGCCCTTGTAGAAGAATTGCCGGGGCCTGCGGCATCTTGCCTGACCCCGCATGCACTGATCCATTTCGGCCGCAGGCCTTTGCTTACCGGACGCCGACCTGGTTTACAGGCCCGCGCCCGGACGTCCTACCACCTCGCGCGCCGGTAGGTGGCCGCCCTGACGGTCGTTCGGCGGGCCACGCCGGCATAGCTGAGCGGTGTCATGGGCCGGCCGATGATGGCCTCGGCCGTGGCCACCAGATCGCGCGATGGCGCGTTGAAGTCACCACTCCACATCCATCCGGCAACGGCCAGCGCCAGTACGAAGATGAATTTGATCATGTTGCGTTTCATGGTTTTCCTCCTTGCGGTGGGGCCCCCGGCGGCAGTTCGTCGAGTGCGGTGAGCGCGTCTTCGCTGAGCTTTTTCGCGCCGGCCGGCGGAGAGAAAGTGAAGGCATCCCCGGCTGGCGTGACATCCGTTTTCCAGTCCTTGACGCGCAGCGTGTACTGCGGCGCGCTGTTGATCGTCTTGCTGGTGATCACCATCTGGCGTGGGATGGGGGTCTGCCCCACCTCCACCCAGAGCTGCCAGTCGGTGTCGAAGTTGCGGAACGCGATGTGCTCGCACTCCACGCCGTCGATGACGCCCCGGCCGATATGTTTGGCTTCCTGGACCCCGTCCACGAGGACATCATAGGAGTTGGACAGCAGCAGATCGGCACCCGGCAGCGATACGCCATGGCCTTCCCGGAGAAATTCGACCAGTTGATCGATGGTGCCCGGCGCAGGGAACTGGGCGTAACCGTTGACGTGCTTTCCATAGACGCTGACCGTCTTGCCGTCGAACACCATGGCCACGTCCGCATAGCCGCCCACCCGGTGGGCCCGCAGCTTGTCCGGGCGACGCAGCAGGACCTCGCCGGAATTGGTGAACTGGATCTTCTCCAGCTGCGGGGTGATGATTTCGATGGCGCTGTCAAAGGTGAGTTGGATGGTTTGCTGACCACCCACATAGTCCGACATGGCCTTCAGGATGGCCTTGGCATCGTCATCCTGGGCCAGGGCAATCGCTGGGAGTGCCATCAAGGCTATCACAAAAAGCGATGCCATTGCGAATAGCAATTTCTTTATCTTCATGGGTCTTCTCCTCATGTTGTAATGTTCTCCATTGCGTTGGAAACCATGGCGCCCCTTCAATCGATCCAGCCCTGCTCCTGGAACCGTTTTTGGAGCACATCGGCAATTTCCTTCGCCGTCTGCGCGGCCCGGCCCTTTACCGTACTGCGGCCGCTCTCTTCGCCGTAGATTTTAATACCGCTGCTGATGATGAGTCCCGCCGGGTTGTGGGTGGCGATCAAACCGAGAACCCCCAAATCCGCCCCGGGTGCTTTGCCTCCGGTGGCATCTGTCGTACCGGACCCCAGTTTGCGCAACCCATGGGCCGTCTCCTGGAACCCTTCGGCCGCCACTTTCAGATCGGAGGCACCGGAGCCGAAACCGATGACGATGCGTTTGGCGGCACTGCCTTCGACAATCGATATGATATAGCCCCGGATGACAATATCGTTGATCTGTGGCTTCGTGGCCGCCGAGGCCCGCTCGGCGTGCATGCCCATGGCCCTGATCTGCGTGACCAGCTGGGCCGCGATTTCTTCGCCTAGCTGCCGACCGGCCGCGATCTGTTGGGGTGTTTGGGGCGTTAGGTGCTCGATTTCCTGCCCGGCAAACACGGACTCGTTCGGGACATCGGCGGGCGTGGCGGCGAAGTCGTGCACCCAAATGGTGTCGGGCCGCGGGATTTGCCCGGTCACGATTTCATCGCGCTGGGTGATTTTGGTCGATGCGCACCCGGCCATCAGGAGTACGATCGACAGCCAAATTACGATTGCTTTGCGAGAGTTCATCACACCCCCCTTTCCAGTTAGTGGGGAATAAATGCGTATATCGGCCGACGGATGGCCCCCCCTGCTCAACGGCCGGAAAATGAGCCTTGGGGGCCATCACAGGCCTTCGAGAAGCTGGGCCTTTTTGGCGTCGTAGTCGCTTTGCGTGATCAGGCCCTTATCGAACAACATTTTCAAGTCTTTCAACTTGCGTTCCACGGTCTCAAGGGAGGACGACGACGCGCTTGAGGGTTTTGGGTGCACCGCCATCTCTGGCGCGGGCGGCGGCATGGTCCGCTCGTAGTTGAAATTCTGCACCTGGACGGTCAATTCCTTGCCCGGGACAATCACTTCGGCATAGTCGACATGGGTCAGACCACTGGGCAGGGTCTTATAGGTGGCCGTGAGATTCACCGCCTGGTTCTGAAAGAAGGTATTGACCTCCATCTTGTGGGTATGCCGGGTGGCCGCTTCCGTCCACACGGAGAGACTGTCGCCCGGGACCACCACGCCGGTGCCGCTCATCAGGATCAAGCGACCGTCGTCCGCCAGCGTGGCGGTGGCCTTGTCCATAAAGTCGAGAACCTTGCCTGCCGTGGGCAGGGTGTATTGATCGAGGAGACCCCGCAGCCCCTTCAAAAAGTCCTCCATCTGCTTGCGTTTTTTTTCGGCGATGGCCCGGCGCAGGAAGCCAATGGGCAGGGATGCCCCCTGTTCGTTGAGCGCCATGCGCTGCAACGTGCCGTCCGGACCGTATTGAACCTGATCCAGCTGCATATCCTTGACCGCGCCGTTTTCGATCAATTCCGTACGGGACTGCCAGGAATATTCGTGCATCAGCTTGGCATTGGCTTTGCGGGCGTCGGCAATTTTCATGGCCGTGGCGGCCTTGGTGGCCATCTGATCCTGGGCCTGGGTATAATGCGGCGCGGCCAGAACGATCAGGCCGGCCGCCAGAATGGTTAGCATCTTCATAGCCGTTTGCCTTTCTGTGTTAAGATCCAACAAAGGTGAGAAGCGTCCCCTCAAACGATGGGCCGGCGTTGTCCTTGCAATGCGCCCGCCTTCATTGTCCCCCTGGAATCCAGGTCGGGACCCTTCTCACCAAATTGCCGAAACAGACGTTACCGCCGCCGGTCGGCAGATCCAATCGGAATTCGATCGAATCTGCCGTTCCCGGCAAAACCGCCCGCGCGTTCAGCGGGCGGGACTTATTTGACCAGTTCGATCTCACCGGGCCGCCAGGTCTTGTCGAACCAGGGCTCGAGGGGACCGTAGAGGCGCAGGATCATGAACCAGCCCTTGCCGGGAATCGTCTGCACCCAGTTGTTCTCCTCGCCTTTAGGGGCTTGCGGACCGAAGAAGACGTCCACCGAACCGTCCTGGTTGACGAGCAGATCCTTGTTCTGGCTGCTGACGCTGGGAAACCGCTGATCGGTCTGCACCATCGAGCGGGTCTGGTTGTCATAGACGATGACCGACCAGAAATCCTTGGCCGGGACGTTGGGCGGCAGGTGCATCTTATAGGTATTGCCGCCCTCGAACGGGTTGCCGTCCGCGTCCTGGGCACACCAGGGATACTGGGAGCCCTTGCCGACCATCTTCTCCGCCATGGCCGGGGTGACGCCGGTGGCAAAATAGTAGAAGAAGGCGGCGCCGTCCAAATTGGCCACGCCGGGTTCGCTCTCGAACTTGTAGCCGCCGAAGAACGGCAGGCGCCAGGGGCTGTCGGGATAAAAGTAGGCTTCCGGGCTACGCATTCGGAAGGCGATCGCTCGGGCGGTCACGGCGCCGATGTTCGCGGCGTCCTCCAGGATCTTCTTCATCCGGGCATCGGGATTGAAGGGCTTGCCCTTTTCGATGCCGATGGAAGCAAAGAGGCCCAAGGTGGTGGGGTCGCTGCCCGTGCTGGGCTCTTCCTGAATGGCTTCGTTCAGCATACTCCAGAACGCGTAGTCGCCGGGCGGAACGAAATTCGAGGGGATGCCGGAGGCATTGGCATACTTAATCTCGGGCGGATGGGCGGCATCGGAAAGCTGATAGATCTTCAGGTGTTTCTTGACGGATTCGACGCCGGGTTTGGTCGAACCGTCCACGAGAAAGGAACGGAAAGGCATCCAGTTGCCGTAGGTGCTGGGACGCACGACAAAATACCCCTCCGGAACGTCGCCCTTGTAGCCGGGCGGCAGAATCAGATACTTGCCGCCCTTGCCCTTGTCCGGACCGGTGATGCCGACGTCGGCCACCCAGTGATACCAGAAGTCATCGATAAGGCCCAGGACCATGGGGGGCACTTCCACGACCAGGGGGCCCTTCTTGGTGTCAAGCCAGATGAAGCTGTAGATGGTGTTGTCGTTGGCCGTCAGTTCCACGGTTTTGGAGTCCACCAGGTTTTCCCAGATGACATCCGTATAATTGACCGGTCCGAATTCCTTGAGCGTGGCGCGCATGCCCACCTGGTTCACGATGGGGAGGGCCAGCAGATAGGCCTGCAGCGCCCGCGAGGCATCCAGGTTGTCGTAGACTTTTTGCGTGGTGGCGTCATCGGGATAGCCGTAGTTCAGGTTCAGGGTGCCGATGGAGGTCTCGACCTTGTCCGGCACCGCCACGCCCGGCGCGATGGGGGTGGTCATCTTGTAGGTCTGGGCCATGGCCGGCACGGCCGCCAGACAGATCGTAAAGAACATCAATAGAAGCAGTTTGGAAATCCATCTTGTTTTCATCATCCATTCCTTTCCATCATTTATGGATGGGCACTATTGAGTGCCCAGGTAGAGATCACGCCGGGCCTTTTGCTGCCCGGCATCGATCCCCAGCCCTTCCGCGAAATAGCCCTCGATGGTGCCGCACTGCCTCCGCTTCTCGTCAAAGGTTATTTCCTGACTGCCGTTGAAGGATGCCAACGGCTGCTGCAAGGCTGGGGCAGCAGGCCCCCAAACCGATACGCTTTGTACGGGCCGCCCCCATCAAAGGGCGGCCCATGTGGTTCACGAATTGCCGCCTACTCGCGGCCGGCTTCCATCTTCTTCATGCCCTCCTCGAGCTTCTTGATCTCTTCCGGCGACAGCTGCGGACGGTCGATGGTGATCGTCAGCTTGTTGAACTGGGCCGTGAGCGGGAAGGGCGGCAGGTAGTCGGCATCGTTGATGCCGGTGATGGTGTCGGAGCCGATGTCGAAGGCCTCGTCCCACTGCAGGATGATGGGGATGGTTTTCTCCATCTTCCTGGTTTGCACCACCGCGCCGTCCACCTTGAGCGTGCCGACGCCGCTGCGGCCGATGCCGGAAAAGCTGTTGTAGGCCATCGTCCCGTCCCCGGAGCCTTCATACTTGAAGTCGAATTCGATGACATGTCGGCCGGGGGCCAGCGCTTGCGGGCCTTCCCACTTGATGCGCTCGAGATCGAGCAGGTTCCAGCAGAACACGGGTTTGCCATCCTTTAGATAGAAGCCCCAGCCCGCGAAACGTCCACCCGAGGTCACGATCATGCCCTCGGCGCCCCCTTTGGGTACCGTGATGTCCGCCGTGATGGTATAGGAGGTGTTGAGCAGGTAGGGCGCATCGCCCTGGGGAACGCCGGTCATGGGTCGCGTATAGACGAGCGTGTCGCGGCCGGCCAGAACGCTCGGCCGCTGGGCGGCCACCCGGGCGCCCACCGAGGCGTTCAACGGCAGAACCTGGTACTTCTTGGCCTCCTCCAGGAACATGGCCCGCATTTCCTTCACCTTGTCAGGATGTTGGGCGGCGACGTCGTTGGCCTGGTTCCAGCTCTCTTCCAGGTTGTAGAGCTGGAAGATCTGGTTGTTCAGCGGATCCGGGTTGGCCGCCTCGAAGGCCTGCCAGGGCGCGCGATTGACCTTGGTGCTCATGATCCAGCCGTCGTGATAGAGCGCATACTGCCCCATCATCTCGAAGTACTGGGTCTTATGGCGGGACGGTGCCTTGGCATTTTTCGCGTCGAAGGTGTAGGCGAAGCTCGTGCCCTCGATGGGCTTCTGCTTGATCCCGTCCACGTATTCGGGCGCACCGATGCCGGTAACCTCCAGGAGCGTCGGCACGATATCGATCACATGCACGAACTGCTCCCGCAGGCCGCCCTTGTCCTTGATGACCTTCGGCCACGACACCACCATGTTCTGGTTGGTGCCGCCCAGCCGGGAGGCGTTCTGTTTGAACCAGTCGAAGGGCGTGTCAAAGGCCCAGGACCAGCCGGCCGACATGTGATTGTAGGCATATTCGGTGCCCCAGGCATCGTAGAACTTCATCTGCACGTCCACCGGCGGCGCCACGCCGTTGAAGAAGGCCACCTCGCTGAAGGTGCCCATGGGGCCGCCCTCGGCGCTGGTGCCGTTGTCGCCGTTCTGGTAAATGACCAGGGTGTTGTCGAGCCGGCCCAGGTCCTCGAAGGCCTGGATCACCCGGCCGATCTCATGATCGTTATAGGCCACATAGGCGGCGAAGACCTCCACCTGGCGGATGAAAAGCTTTTTCGCTTCGGGGCTGAGCTTGTCCCAGGGGGTCAGCATTTTATCGGGCCAGGGGGTCAGCTTCAGCCCCTTGGGGATCACGCCGAGCTTCTGCTGATTCGCGAAAATGGTCTCGCGCAGCTTCTCATAGCCGTCGTCGAAGAGGTGCATGGCATGGATCTTGTCCACCCACTCCTTGGTGGGGTGATGCGGCGCATGGGAGGCGCCGGGCACGTAATACATAAAGATCGGCTTGCTGGGGTCGGTCTGGTGGATGCGGTACATCCAGTCGATGGCGTCGTCGGCCATGGCGGTGATCAGGTTCCAGGTGGGCTCCTTGCCGGTGACCGGCCAGATCTCCGCCTTGGGATTCGAGCGATCCATCTTCAAGGTGCCCTCATGGCCGAGCCAGGGGTAGATCTGGGTCGTGTTGCGGAAGAGGTTCGGCCCCCACTGGTTGGCATCGCCGCCCACGAAGCCGTAGAAGTACTCGAAGCCCATGCCGGTGGGCCACTGGTCGAAGGGACCGGCCTGGCTGGCCTGGTAGGTCGGCGTGTTGTGGTCCTTGCCGAACCACGAGGTGGAATAGCCGTTGTCCAGCAGGATGCGGCCGATGGTGGCGTTGTCCACGCCGATGACGCTGTCGTAGCCCGGGAAACCGGTGGCCTGTTCGGCGATCACGCCGAAGCCCACCGAGTGGTGGTTGCGCCCGGTGATCGAGGCGGCGCGCGTGGGCGAGCATAGCGAGGTGGAGAACATGCGGTTATAGCGCAGGCCTTCCTTCGCAATGCGGTCCATGGTGGGCGTCGGGATTACCCCGCCGAAGGTGCTCGGCACGCCGAAACCGGCGTCGTCGGTCATGATGAGCAGGACATTGGGCGCCCCCTTGGGCGGCACGACGCGCGGCGGCCACCAGGCGGTGGACTGCATCGCGTTTTCCTTGATCACGCCGCCGAATTCGGGGGCGGGCGGCGGGAGCTGCTTACCGCTGATGGTGGTGGTGGCGTCGGGCGACCCCAATTTGCCGGTGACCTCAATATTTTTGTCTTGCATGGCCGTGCAGGCCGCCAGCATCAAAATTAGTAAAACGGCAATGATTCCGGATCGGTGCTTCGGGTTCATGGCATACTCCTTTCTCTTAGGCCTTTGATTCCATTTATGTTTTTGCCTATTTTAACTGATCGACCCAGGTCGGCGCGGCGAACCATTTCACCTTCAGTTCCTCCATGACGCCGGCCTTGCGCAGGCCGTCCAGGACGTTTTCTAACCAGTTGACCAGGTGCGGGTCGCCTTTGGGGATGGCGATGCCGATGGGCTCGTAGGTGATCGGGGCAACCACCGACACCAGGCCGGACCCCTTATGGCGGTAGGCCGCCACCACGCAAATGGGGAAGTCCGCGATCATGGCGTCGGCATCGCCGTTGAGCACCATCTGCACGGCCTCATCCTCGCTGTAGGCCGTCAAGAGACCGGCCTTGGGGGCGCCCTTTCTGGCCACCAGCTCGCTGGTGGAGCCTTTCAGGACCACAAAGGTGAAATCCGGGCTGTTCAGATCCTCCATCTTTTCCGCCTTGGCCAGAGTAGCGCGCTTGGTGAGCAGCCCCTTGCCGGAAACGAAATAGGGCCCCACGAAATCCGCTTTCAGGTTGCGCTCGGGGGTGATGGTCATGTTCGAAATGATCATGTCGATGCGGCCGACTTCGAGGGCCGGCAGGAGCTCGTTAAACGGGATCTTCTGCAGGTTCAGCCGGACGCCCATGGCCTTCGCGATAATGGCGGCCAGATCGGGATCCAGCCCGATGAGCTTGTCCTCCTTGGTGGTCATGTTCAACGGCGGCATGTCCCCGGACATGCCCACCCGCAGTTCGCCCACCAGGAGAACGCGTTCCAGGGTCGATGCAGATGGGGTGGCCTTCGTGGACGGGCGCTGCATTTCGGCGCACCCGAATAAAAGCAAAATGACCAGAATCAATCCGAGAATGTGACTAGCGCGGTAATTTTTCATGCGTGCTCCCCTCATTTTCAAAACGAAACTACAGAAACGATTTCTTAATGGCTTCAGGCGGAATCCAGCCCTGCTCGACGAAGTATTGGCCGAGATCCCGGGCGATCTTGTCGGCCAGCCGTTTGCCGTCGCTCTCCACCGTGGCCACCGTCATTTCCTGTGCCGCCGGCCAGGGCGCCGCTCACTAAGGTCGAGGTCAGCAGGTGGCCGGCGATGGCGCCCACGCCCATCATTTCCGCGATGCCGGGCTTATAGCTGCTCTTGGAATCGCCCCGCATCCGATTCACCTCTCGCCTTCTCGATGGTGCTAATGCCCGTCGAGTTGGAAACCCGATCGAATCGAATCTCTGGGGGAGCGCTCGCCATCTCCACCACCAGCAGCACATTACGAAATTCGTCGGACAGCAGATGTTTTTGCAGGTAACTTTCACCGGCCCAGATTTCTTCGAACATTAGGGTGTTTCCCGCCATGGCATCCTGGTAGAGGCAACAGCTGAGGCAGCCATCTTCAAGCTTGATCCGCTCGATCATCGAACCGAGAATGCCCTGCGCTTCCTTGCGTTTCCTGGATGGAATCGTCATCCGGATGGTCGCATGAATACGGACGGCAACGTTGGCGTCACCGTCCCCATCGGGAGGTCTCCCATTAGGTTCTGTCATTGGCTGCCCCTTGAATATAGATGGATCGTATGCTTCGACAGGATGCAGGTAGACATTGCTAAAACCATGCCCAAAACGGTCAAGTCTGAATGAAGGCTGCGTCTGACGAAGATGATTAGACAATATTGTCAGGGCGGGACATTATGGAAAGGATAGGGATCCTGCAATATGCCCATATTTGGGCATTAAGACGGTATATGGGCCTTATCCGGAGGGGCGTTTGATGCCCAGCTTCTTCATTTTGGCCTGCAGGGTGGTGCGCTTCAGTCCCAGGATTTCGGCGGCCCCTTTTTTGCCGGTGACACGCCAGCCGGTCCTGGCCAGTACGCTCAGGATATGTCGACGGTCCACTTCCTCCAGGGTTCCCGTGGCCGGTGCGCTTTCCGGCCGGTGATCGGGCAAATGGACATCGAGGATCCCTCCGGGGCTGATGATCATGGCGTGTTCGACGATATTGCGCAATTCCCGGGCATTGCCCGGCCAGCCGTAGCGCTTGAGGCCCTCCATAGTCTTGCGGGGAATGCGGTCGATCCGCTTGCCCAGTTTCTGCTCGTTTTGTTTGACGAACATCCACACGAGAGGGGGGATGTCCTCCATCCGCTCCCGGAGCGGCGGTATGGCAAGGGGAAAAACGCTCAGCCGGTAGTAGAGGTCGCTGCGAAAGCGTCCCGCCGCGACTTCCTGGGAAAGGTCCCGATTGGTGGCAGCGATGATGCGCACATCGACCTTCATGGATTGGGTGGAGCCCAGCCGTTCGAAGCGTCCCTCTTCTAGCACGCGCAACAGCTTGGCCTGCAGGTCGAGGGGCAGCTCGCCGATCTCATCCAGGAACAGGGTGGAGCGGTGGGCCACCTCGAAACGGCCCGCCATGCGGGTGAGCGCTCCGGTGTAGGCGCCTTTCTCCCGGCCGAAGAGCTCGCTCTCGATGAGGGTGGGCGGCAGGTTGGCACAATTGATGGTGACCAGCGTCCTGTCCTTGCGGCTGCTCAGAGCATGAAGGCGACGGGCCAGGAGTTCCTTGCCCGTGCCGGTTTCGCCGGCAATAAGAACAGTGGCGTCGGTGGGGGCCACCTGCTCCACCTGGGCCAGGATCTGCTTCATGGCCCTGCTATGGGCGATGATCCCTTCGTGGCCTTGGCGAAGATTGATTTCGTCGCGCAGGTAGACGTTTTCCTGCTCCAGTTGCTGCTTCAGCTGCTGGATCTCTTCCAGCTGGCTCCGGATCCGCTCCTCCATGGTTTTGCGCGGGGTGATGTCGATGGCAACCCCCATGACGCGCTCCGGTTGGGCGGGTGTCCGGGAATAAGACCGCCCCCGGGAAACGATCCAGCGAACCTTTCCGTCGGGCAGCACAACGCGGTATTCCAAACGGACCAGATCACGTGTCGCGAGGCAGCGCGTCAAGGTCGCCTCGGCACGTTCACGGTCGTCCGGATGGACCGCTTCCAGGAAGTGCTTGAAACTCAGATCTTCGTTCTTGGCAAACTGAAAAATATCCCGCAGTTTGTCGGTGGCCCAAAGCCGATCCGCTTCCACGTCGAGAGCCCAAACGCCGGCCTCGGCCGAGGCGGCGGCCAGTTCCAACCTTTCTTCGCTCTCCCGCAGGGCCTGCTCGATTTTCCGCCGCTCCAGCGCATTGACGAAAATTTCGCCAAGCATCTGCAGTCGAGGGATAAACACCTCTGGCCAGACCCGTTCTTTCTGAAGCGCATTGATGGAAATCATGTGGACAACGGCTTCGCGCTTGAGGATCGGCATGGTAAGGTTGGAGCGTATGCCCCACTCCTTCCATGTTTGTTTGTCTGCATGCGCTTCATCGGGCATGTCATCTACTCTGGCATACGATACCACCTTGCCCTCGTCCGTCAGTCGGTCGTAGGCCCAGGGATTGATCGAGCGCGGAAGTATAGTGTCTTTAGGCACCGGGGCAGCATGCTCCGAATAGGCCGCATGGGTAATTTTCCACGCATCTTTGCCGGGAAGGGTGTGGAGCAAGCCGGCACGGTCGACTTGGAAAAACTCCAGCAGCATGTGCAGGGCGTTCTCGATTTCAGTATCGAGGCGTTCGGGCGGCATGTTGATAAAGCGGGCGGACAGGTTCGCAATCATCTGCTCGAACCGCAGGCGATCTCCGATCTCCACACCGTTATGGCATGCGGCATCTAATGTGTCCTGCGCGGCCAGCTGCCGCTCCAGATGGAAAAGCCGGATGTAGGTCCGGACCCGCTGGAGCACTTCCTGGTCCGAACAGGGCCTTGTGATGCTGTCGACGCAGCCGGCGGCGAGCCCTTTTACGCGGGCTTCAGGATCCTGCCGGTCGCAGATGCAGATCAGCGGCACGGCGCTTGTGCGCGGATCCGTTTTAAACTGGCGGCATAGGTCGCGTGCTTTCGCATCGGATTGCTGGAAGTCGATCAAGATGGCATCGGGCCTGCGCTTGCGAGCGTCTCTTAGGGCCCACAAATCGTCGGGTGCGCAAGCGACATCGAATCCGGCGCCGCCTAAAATCGTCTCCAACGCCCGCCGCTCATCGGCATCATCGCCCACGACCATTATGCGTCTTGGATTTTCAACCGGTTGGGGAGCTTCCATGGGAGATGTTCCTGCGGGAGTCTCAAGGGTTGCCATGGCATTGTATGGATCTGAATAAAGACAGGAAGTTATGCACGCCTATGCGGCATTAGAACGGATTTTTTACAAAGTCAAGTCGGATGCCGATAGTGTTGTCAACGAAGGCCCTGATTCTCCGCCGTCTCCCATGCGCTTGCCCATGTCCACCAGCACAGGCATGGCCGGCAGGCCCACGGTGTTATTGCAAGGGCACGGTTAGTAGTCTGGAATAGAAAGCAAAGAAGCCCATGAAATACAGGCTTGCTGTCGTTTTCACCTATCCGCCGTCCATTAGCGGGTTGGCAAAAATATCGATGCCCCGGAAAGGCTTTCACCGGTTCCTTTGGTCCAGGACTTCAGGAATTATCCGAAGGGAACTTTTGCCGATGGCAGTGGCGGGAAAGGCGTTATCATGAATTCTCACGAGTGAAACGGTCTCCTGCCGGGCGAAACGCCGACCGGCAGCCGGCTCCCCAACGCAATGATTAGGTGGAATTTGCGACAGGCATGACAGGGTTTCAGCACCTGATCCCATCATTTTCGCCTATAGCGATGATGGTGGGGTCATCCTGCAGCCGAATGGGGTTGGAATACTACAGCAATTCCTCTTCCAGGCGTTTCAGGCAAAGTTGCCGGCGCGAATCGTCCAGCCTATTCGGTCTTTTGGAATACCGACGCGAACGGTTGCTGCACCGCCGCCTGGAAACAGATGCCCCCAAGCTGGTCGCGGGCCTGCTGGTAGGCTGGTGTGGAAGTGCTCCCGGGATAACCCTGGGCGCGCAATTTCACAACCACCAACCGGTAGCCGTCGCGCTAAGCACCCATTCCGTGCGGCCGACCTTGATCGGCCGCAGGTTGAAGCGGGCGGCGTTCAACGCCCTAAAATCAGTCGAAGGGATAATATGAAAACGATATTTCGGGCTCTGGCTTTGATCCAATCGTAGTCCCCTCATAGCCGATGGCGCCGGCCACCGCTCCGGGGGGTATGGTAAATTCACGGTTAAAAGCGGGCACATCAAATTTCAATATGTCAAAATCATCCTGGTCCACAAAGGCGTAAAAGTTATCAACCTTGATCACCCGCCCCTGCGCATCCAGAAAATAGAGGTGAAAAATCAGCTCGTTAATAGATTCAAAGCGGATCTTGCCCCCGCCCCAGAGCTTCAACTTATCGCCGGCCCTCCGAGCCTGGTAATTGATCGTCATGTCCTTGGTTTGGAAGACACCGGCAACAGTCTTCCCCGGGCTGGGGATGGCCACCCGATTGGCTTCGGGCACCAGCTTCCCATATCCCGCTGACCGAAAGTTTGGCATCCCGTAAGCCAGACAGCCAAAAAAAGACCGCCGAACATAAGCGCAACCATCCTCCAGGAAATTCCTGCCGTCACGTACATTGTCCGCTCCTCTCTGTGATAGTGAATGTTTGCGATCATGAAGATCGCTTTATGATCCAATCCCTAATCTATCCCCATTCATAGAGAGGCGTGACGTCATTCCTCCTGGTCACCCTCTCTTCCTGAACGTCACTTCAGATTGGCGAGCGAAGATCGTCGCTAATGCAGCAAGGAACCGTTTCACATGTCTTCATTTTAGGATATGTCTCTTATTAAAAAGTAAAGGGGCTATCCATCAAAGAAGTTTTGGGCTCCGCGTTAGAAGCGGGGCCGGGGCAGGCGCGTTGAGCGGCGCCGTGATCTCTCCGATGATGGATGCCTTCCATTCAGCCGGGTCGATAAGGTCTCAAAGGGGATATTCCCTAACGATCGTCCAACACCTCCCGCACCATGCCGGCCAGATCCGATTTGAGTACCGGCTTCATCAAAAAGCCTTTGATGCCGGCGGCCTCGGCCTTCTCGCGGTTGACGCGTTCGCTGAACCCCGTACAGAGCACGATGGGAATGTCCGGCCGGACGGCGATCAATTCCCTGGCAAGTTGGTCACCGGTCATCTTGGGCATGGTCATGTCGGTTATCACCAGATCGAAATCATCCCGGTTTGCTTTGAAAACCTCCAGAGCTTCGACACTGTTCAGCCGTGAAGTGATGCGGTAGCCGAGTGTTTCAAGCATGCGGGTTTCCATTCGGACAATGGTCTGGTCGTCGTCGACCAGCAGAATATGTTCCTCCCCGCCCGGATACACCGCCGGACGCGGGGCGCGTTGCTCACTGGAGGATTTGTCCATCAGCGGCAGGTAGATTTCAAAGGTGGCGCCTTTCCCCAGCGCGCTGGATACCCTGATTTCGCCATGGTGTTCTTCGACGATTCCGTAGACCATGGCAAGACCCAAGCCGGTCCCTTTCGTCTTGTCCTTGGTGGTAAAATAGGGGTCGAAAATCTTGTCCAGGATGCCGGGATCGATACCAGCACCGGTGTCGGCAATGCCCAAAACCGCGTAGGATCCGGGTTCGAGATGGCTTCCCGGCCAGTCGCCTTTTTTCAGCTCCGTTTCCTGCAAGGAGACCGTTATCGTGCCGTGGTGGGGTTCAATGGCATGGTAGGCGTTGGTAATGAGATTCATGACAATCTGGTGGATTTGCGTCGGGTCGGCCAGGACGGCACTGCAGTCGGCTTGAATGCGTTCCCGTATTTCGATGTCGGAGGGAATCGTGGAGCGCCCCAGTTTGATCACTTCCTTGAGGATCTTTTGGAGGTAGACCGGCAGCTTCTGCACCTCCGACTGGCGGCTGAACGCCAGGATCTGCTTGACGAGCGCACTTCCCCGCTTTCCAGCGTCGAAAATCTCTTGCGCATGATCGTATGGCAGACTTCCCTCCTGCAGGTCTTCCATGAGCATTTCGGCCAGGCCCACGATCGGGAACAAAACGTTGTTGAAGTCGTGGGCGATGCCGCCGGCGAGATTTCCGATGGCTTCCATTTTCTGGGCCTGTTGGAGGCGCTTCTGCATTTCCTGGTTCGCTTCCATCATTTGTTTTTGAATGGAGATGTCGGTCAACAAGGTCATGACGGCAGGCTGGCGGTCCCATCTGAGAGCAACCGCGTTGCCCCGCACCCAGTGGATGTTGCCCTTGTCGCTGACGACCCGGAACTCAAAGTCCTTTGGAATTTCAACTCCGCTCGTCAACCGTCGTATCAGAGATTCGACAAAGTCCCGATCTTCGGGATGGACAAAACGCCGGTAGGGTCGGCCAACAAACGCCTCTACCGCAAGCTCAACCAGTTCGCTGGTCTGAGGATTGGCATAGGCAATGTTGTCATTCAGCACCACCACCGCGCTCTCGTTGGCGTGTTCCAGGAGGCTGCGGTATTTTTCTTCCGAATCTTTGAGCGCCTGCTCGGCCTCTTTCTGCCGGCTGACGTCGCGGACCACACTGACAACCCCTTCCTGCCATTCGCCTTCAGCATGCAGGGCGGTAATGGTGTGTTCCGTTGGAAAGATGTCGCCGTTGCGGCGACGCATCTGGAATTCGCCCCGGTAGCTGCGGCCCGTGGCGAGGACCTTTTCCGATCGGCGGCCGAATGCCTCGAAGGCTTCCCGGCTCTCGTAGAGCATCTCGGTTGAGCGCCCCTCTACCTCGGAGGGTTGGTAGGCGAAGATTTGTGTCACCCCGGGATTCGCCTTCAGGATGTGGCGATCTGGCGGATGGACAACCAAGATGGCGTCTTGAACACTTTCCAGGATGCCCTGGAGAAGTTGTGTTGTCTCCTTCAGCGCGAACTCTTTCTCCCGCGCTTCGGTGACGTCCATGGCGATGCCGAACCAGTCATGCCCTTTTCCGTCCGGCAACTTCCGGGGCTTGGCTTCGATTCGAATCCAGCGCTGGCCATCGTTCGGCCTCCGGATACGAATTTCGCAGGTCGCCTTCTCCATGGTGTCGCGCGCGTTTTGCATCACCTTGAGAAACGCGTCCCTGTCTTCGTCGATAACGAGGTCGAGCAGCCTCGAGGGATCGCGTTCGATTTGATCGGATTCGAGTCCAAGAATGGCTTCCGCCTCGCGACACACAAAAGGCAACCGTACCCGCCCTTCCGGATAGACTTGGGCATGAAACACCACCGACGGCATGTTCTCGGTAAATTTCTCAAGCGGAATGACCGTATCGCCGACAGGTTGCATGAAGCGCCCTTCCCGAAAAAACGACCCCCCCGCCGGCGGAATGCCATCTCAGGCGTCCCCCCATAGACGGTTCGAGTGAGCATGGATGACCAATTTCGGCCTTCCCGATTGTTGGTCTTCCCGATTGGGTGATCTACCATATCGGTGGAATACGCCACTATGATATACGGCCATATACGTATAAATCAATTGCTGGCACTGTATTTTGGTGCGGCCGGGATGGGGGCGGAGACGTCACTTGCTCCACGGGTGGAAACCACAGTCGATTCCTCGCATTTCCTGATAAAAGTGCCATATTCAACCCAGTGTGAAAAAACCGAGGCCGCTTGTATTCGGCAATCCGCCTATAGGGATCGGCGCTACAATCGCAGGTAAAATTAAGGGCCTCATCAACGACAGATCCCTTTGCCTCCAAAGTAATCAGGACAAGATAACGATTCGGACCATTCCGTCGAGATACGTTGTGCCGATGGTCATGTGGCTTTCCTCGTTCTCGCGTTTAAGCTTTACGCAGGCGTAGGGCAGGTCTTGGCGGTTTTCCAGCGTTGTCATTACCGCATTGCGAATGGTGCAGGTCTCGCAGTGTACGGTGCGACCGCAGCCTCCTGGCAGGCGCGCATACCCGCACTCCATGGCCTCGCCGCCCAGCAGGCCAAATAGTTCTTTTCGCGGTTTACCACACACGGCAGCGGCCATCTCATTCGAAGCCACCAAACGGCCTTCTCCGTTGACAATCATGACAGGGGCCTCGAACCCGTCCAGATATCGATCGAGGGGCAATCCGTCGATCTGGCGCTCGAAATATACACGGCAGGCATCGCACATTCCGTGTGAGAGGCGCTGATCGTCCAGGGGTTCCTTTTCACCTATATGGCGGTTGCAATATGAACAAATGACTTCCATTGAATCGCCTTTGTGCCGTGGCCCAAAACTTTTTTTAATGCTGGCTGAGCGCTGCTTTGGATTGGTTTGGACAGGATGGGGGTTGAAGGGTTTCCACAAGGGCGGTTTTCAAAACGTGTCGCAATGATTCCAGGGTATATGGCTTATTGAGAATAAGCGGCGGGAGTTCGTCGCAGCATGACGCTATAGCGTCACCCACGTCATGACCACTTGTCAGGACCACGGGCAACTCGGGCCGCTGTCGCCGTATGGCGGCCAAAACCTCCCACCCACCCAGGCGGGGCATTTCCAAGTCCGAAACGACCAGTCGAATGAGATGGGCGTAAGCTCCGAATGTCTCGATGGCTTCCGCACCGTCTTGGGCGGTCAGGACGTCATAACCCAGCTTCTCCAGCATGATCCGTGTAAGGCCGCGCACGGCCGCGTCATCCTCGACGATCAGAATGGTGCCCCACCCGGCAATGGCCGATGCCTTTGTCGTCTTGCAGCGCTGATCAGGATTCAATCGGGAGATCTCCTTATTGAAGCCGGCATTTTGCAGCCGCATTGAAAGTGCGAAATATCGCACCGGTCACCTGCAGTCTATCTCGCCGTGGGACTATGGCTTCGATCAGGCCGCTTCCACGAGGGCGTCGATTTCGTCGCTGCTCAGCACGCGGTCGATGGCCAGCAGGATTTTGACGGCGCCGTCCATATTGGCCATGCCCAGGATGTAGCGCGTGTCCACGCTGGCGCCAAACTCCGGCGCGGGTTCGATCTCGTCTTCGCGCACCGGTAGTACCTCCGTAACCGCATCCACCACGATACCCATCTGTGTCTTGCCGGTCTCGCTGGCGATCTCGACCACAATGATGCAGGTGCGCTCGGTATATTCGTTTTCAGGCATGCCGAACCGCAGACGCAGGTCGGTGACCGGGATCACTTTACCCCGCAGGTTGATCACGCCCTTGACGAACTCAGGGGTGCGCGGCACGCTGGTGATGGGCATCATGCCGATGATTTCGCGCACTTTCAAAAGCGAGATACCATAGTCTTCTTCAGCCAACTTGAAGGTCAGATATTTGCCCGCCTTGTTGTCTTCCATCGTATTGTTCCTTTCAAGTGAGGGGTGACCGGGGGCCTGCAAAGCCGGCCTCTGCAAGCCCCCGGTCACGGGGAGGGGAGGCTCCCCTTAAAACTCGCTGAAAGCCTCTTCGTCATCGAACGGAATGACCTGCTCGGCCGTGTTGGACGCCTTACCTTTGCCGCGCGGTGTCTTTTTTAAGGACATCTTGGCACGGGCCCCGGGGGCTTTGGTCGCCGCCGCCTTGTGCCGCTGGCCATCCACCATAGCCATCAATTCGTTCACCATGGCCTGCATCTGCTCGGCCTGGGCGCTCAACTCCTCCGAAGCGCTGGCCGATTCCTCGGCATTGGCCGCGGCCTGCTGGGTCACCTGCCCCATCTCGGAAGCCGCCTTGTTGACCTGCTCGATGCCTTGGGCCTGTTCGCCCGAAGCCGCCGCGATCTCGCCCACCAAGTCCCCCACCTTGCGGGAGCTCTCGGCCACTTTGGCAAAGGCCTCGTTGGTGCGGGTCACGAGATCCGACCCGTCGCCCACCTTCTTGACCGTGCCCTCGATCAATTCGGCCGTATTCTTGGCCGCGTCGGCCGCCCGCATGGCCAGGTTGCGCACCTCGTCGGCCACCACTGCAAAACCGGCCCCAGCTTCGCCGGCCCGGGCCGCTTCCACCGCCGCGTTCAGGGCCAGCAGGTTGGTCTGGAAGGCAATCTCGTCGATGGTCTTGATGATCTTGGAAGTCTCTTCGCTGGCCTTGGAAATTTCTGCCATGGAACTCGTCAGTTCGGTCATGGAGGCGTTGGCCTGGTCCACCACCTGGTTGGCCTCGGTCATCAGACCGTTGGCCTGGCTGGCATTGTCGGCATTCTGCTGGGTCATGGCCGCCATCTCCTCCAGCGAGGAGGAGGTCTCCTCGATGGAGGCGGCCTGCTCCGAGGCCCCTTCCGCCAGCGACTGGCTCGATGACGACACCTGCTCGGAGGCCGATGCCACCTGTTCGGCGCCCGTGGTGAGGCCCACGATGACCCGGTTGATGGGACGCGTGATGCTCAGGGTGATGAAAATGGCCAATGCCACCCCGGCCACCAGGGCCACGATCAGACCGCCGACCATGACACCGGAGGACGTGTTCAGCAGATCCATGGCGCCGTTGGCGATTTCGGCGGTGTGGGTCATGCCGGCATCAGCCAATGTATTGGAAGCGTCGATCATGGTCTGCCCCAGCGCGTCGCGCTGCTTGCCGAGGTCCTGGAGCTTGCGCCACTCGGCCAGGAAGGAGGCCATGGCCTCGCTGTATCCTTGCGCGGCCCTGTCCACCGCATCGATGCGGGCCAGATCCGCATCCAGACGGGTGATGGCCCGCAGTGCGTCGAACTTCTTGTCGATCAGGGGAAAGTTTTGCTGGGCTTCTTCGATGAGCTTCGGATCACGCAGGGCCTGGGACTTGTTGGCCTTGATGCGAACGTCGTTGCCCAGGTTGATGACGTCGTTGGCCAGGATCATCTTGGCGTGCCGCTCGGTCATGTCGGTGGTCAGTTTTTCCTGCTGCCCGCGCAGGAATTCGTCGCAATTCTCCACATAGGCGCTGGCGTTGGTGTCCATTTGATCGCGGGCCCCGGCCAGGACACTGTTGCGGGCGGCCGCGCCTTTTTCGAATTCGGCCAGGAAGGTCTGCATGGCCTTCTGATAGCCATCGGCCGCGGCGACCGTGGCCTCGATGCGCTGGATATCATCGGCACTGCGGGTGATCGTACGCAGCATGTCCGTCAAAGGGACTACGCTGTTCAGCTTGTTGATGGCGCTGCGCATCAGGACCGCATTGCCGCTGGCCTGGGCCTTGAAATTGAGCACCCGGACTTCCGATCCCAGGTCAACCAGCTTGGTCACGATGCTGATCTTTTTCTGCCGCTCGGCCAGATCACTTTTAAAGGCCTCGTTCTGACTATCGAGAAAAGCGGCACTTTCCTGCATGTAGATTTCAGCGTTTTCGTCCAGCGCGGCCCGCAAGGTGTTCAGGGAGGCGACCGACTTGGCCGTCTCCGCCATGGCCGTCTGGTACCCGTCCTGCGCCTCTTCAATGGGGGCAAGCTGCGCACTCAGTTTTTCCAGATGCACCGCCTTCGCGGCCAGCTGCTTGCCGTCCGTGATGGTGGCATCCATGGTCGCGGCTTCCTTTTGAGCTTCCTGGAAAAAGATGTCTTGTTCTGTGAATCCATAGCCGCGCATGGCGTACATGACCCGGTTGGCGGCCCCGTGGATCCGTGCGGCGACCTCTGCTTCGGGGACATATTCCTCGGCCAGCTTGGCCGACTCGCCGGCCACGTTCTTCATGTTGTAGACCGCCAGCCCTCCCAAAGCGATCGCCATGATGATCAGGAGGCCGAATCCCACACCGATCTTGGTGCCCAGTCGCATGTTTTTCCAGTTCATTATCCCGGTTTTCCTTTCCCTGAAGTCATACAATGCATTTGAATGGATTGCCTTGCGGCATCATCGGAACACATGATCCTTACCTGCCGTAGGTACATGATCGGTTGTTTGGGAATTTGGTTAACGGGAAATAATCATGGCTACATTGTCTATAAGATTTAGACATTAAAGAAGCTTAAAGATTTGTCCCGGGCGGTCGTCAAGCTGGGATGAGGGGAAAAGGCGTCGATCAGGGGGATTCGTTTGCGCTGTCCAGCACTTTTCGGACGGTTTCGGCCAGTTCAGATTTGGCCAACGGCTTCATCAGAAACCCCCTGATCCCGAGGGCTTCGGCTTTCTGAGGCGTAATGCGCTCGCTGAAGCCGGTGCACAGAATGATGGGCAGATCCGACCGGGTCTCGAGCAGGGCCGTCGCCAGGCGGTCGCCGGTCATGCCGGGCATGGTCATGTCCGTGATCACCAGGTCGAAGCGGTCCGGTTCTCGGCGAAAGAGGTTCAACCCTTCCAGGCTGTCCGTGCGGATGCTGACGCGGTAGCCCAGTGATTCCAGCATGCGCCGTTGGAGACGCACCACCGCCGCTTCATCGTCGATTACCAGGATGCGCTCGGTTCCGGTTGGGACCGGCTTGGCCGACGTTTCGGCTTTGTTTTCGGAAGGCCGATCCCCAAGCGGCAGAAACACATGGAAAGCGGTGCCTTCCCCCACCGTGCTGGAAACCTGGATGTCGCCCCGGTGCTCCTGAACGATGCCGTAGACCACGGCCAGCCCCAGGCCGGTCCCCTTGCCCTGGGCCTTGGTGGTGAAATAGGGCTCGAATATCTTGCCCAGCGCGTCGGCGTGGATGCCACAGCCCGTGTCCGCGACGCTCAGCTGAACATAGCGGCCGGCTTTGAGGGGGCTACCCGGCCAAGGTTCATTGGCCAGCGCAGTCTCCTGCAAGGCAACCCGGATCTCGCCAGGGTTCGGATCGATGGCGTGGTAGGCGTTGGTCATCAGGTTCATGACGACCTGGTGCATTTGGGTCGGATTGGCCATCACCGCGCCGCAGTCCTGCTGGATGTCCGAGGTTATGGCAATATCCGAAGGAATCGTGGCGACGCACAACCGGAGGGCTTCCCTGAGGATTTTCTGGATGTGGAGCGGCAGCATCTTCTGCTCGGTCTGGCGGCTGAAGGTCAGGATCTGCTTGACGAGATCGCTGCCACGTTTGCCGGCCTCGAAGATTCCCCGAGCATTTTCGCGTTCGAGGCTTTCGGCGGGCAGATCCTCCATGAGCATTTCCGCCAATCCGATGATCGGGAAAAGAATGTTGTTGAAATCGTGGGCGATGCCGCCGGCCAGATTCCCGATGGATTCCATCTTCTGGGCCTGGAGAAGGCGCGTTTCGATGGTTTTGCGTTCGGTGATGTCCTGGTTGACGCCGTAGATTTTAACGGTATTGCCGGCGGCGTCCCTTTGCACGAAGAAGAGCACGGAAATATGGCCGACCGATCCGTCGGCATACAGGATGCGATGCTCAACCCGGCCTTTGAAATCAGGGGCTGTCGTGGCAATCGCCCGTTGAATCTCCTCACCTACCAGGTAGCGGTCTTCAGGGTGGACGAAACGCTGTGTATATTCAGACGAAGACATGGTGTAACCGCCCACCTCCCGCGCGGTCGTGCCGAAGATGCGGTAGAATTGATCGTTGAACCGGAAACGGTCCTCGGATACGTCGTATTCCCAGTGGCCCAGATTGGCGATCTGCACGGCGTAGGTCAACTGGGTCTGAAGCTCTCTCTGCTCCTGGGCGTTTTGCTTCTGAGCGGTGATATCGAAGCCGATACCGATGGCCGCGCCATCCTGCAGGCGGATGTTGGCCCACATGGTCTCGAGCACTCGTCTGTCGCGTGTGTGCACCTTGAATTCGCTCCAACTCCCTTCCGCGGCATCGATAAATTTCTCGACCTCCCTGCGGTAACGCGGATCCGGGTAAATTTCGGCCCACACATCGTGTTCCCGGGCTTCAGTCAGCGACCAGCCGAAGGTCTCTTCCCAGCAGCGATTGACCAAAAGGAGATTGCCCCGGTGGTCGAAGCAATCGATCATCACCGGAGCGGTCTCCAGGATCGCCGCCATCATCTCGGTGCGTTTGGCCAGGGCCTCTTCGGCCCGTTTGCGCTGCGTCACATCGGTGGTAAAGCCTTCGATAACAGGATCGCCGTCCTGGGAACCTGTCACCAGACGCGCGCTCATGTTCAGCCAGATATGCCGCCCGTCAAAGGTGCGCGCCTCGTAATCGAAATTCTCGACCCGCCCTTCCTGGCGCAGACGGCGGATGAACCGTTCCCGCACCTCGGGATCGACATAGAGCTGAGCCCCCAAGTCGCTGTAAAATGAGACGGCTTCTTCCGGGTCGTCCAAGCCCAGCATGCGGGCCATGGTCGAATTGACGCTGAGAGCCCGGCCCCGGGTATCGGTCCGGAAGATTCCGATGGGCGCTCGTTCGTACAGCTTTCGGAATTTGCGTTCGCTCCGGCGCAGGGCGCGCTCGGCCTGCTTCTGCGGGGTGATGTTGCGCACGATCGCCAGCACCGAATCGTTCGTCAGGGGCGCGATGCGGGCCTCGAAATCCAAGAGGTCGCTTTTCACCGGAAGCCGGTATTCGACAAACTGGAGACGGTTTTGCCCTAGCGCCGTATCGATAGCGTGCAGAGCGAAATCCACAACCCGCGGCGGCATGACGTCGCTCAACAGGGATCCGATCACCCGATCCTGCTCCATGGCCAGATCGGTGGCATCGTTGGCCTGGAAGTCCAAGACCTTGCCCTCGCGGGAAATCACGAACATCAGATCCGGGATGGTTTCCAGCAGCGCCTGGCTGCGGTGACGGCTTTCGCACAGTGCTTGGGCGATTTCGTATTTTTCGAGCCGCAACGCTTCGACTTGGCGCTCGAGTTCGGCAATCCGACGCCTCAAATCCTGACCAATGGATGGATCCTTCACATCAAATCTCCATTCAACCGTTTTAAACAGAGAAAACCGTTTGGGACGAGGTGAAGTGGCCTCGACCATTAGAAATAAAATTATTCCCAAAATAGTGCTGCTGTCAAAAAAGATATCGATGGTTCATTGGGAAATTAGCGCCACCTTATTGTCTATAAGATTTAGAAGGCGGGTAACCATTACGCCAGGGAGTTGAGGTAGGTCTGCAGATTGGCCTTTTTGTTGAGGATGCCAAGCTTCCGGCGGATGCTGTTGCGGTGTTTTTCCACCGTGCTGGGCGAGGTCTTGAGAAGGGCCGCGATGGTCTTGGTGCTCCGCCCCTGGCGGATCAGGTCGGCCACCTTGACCTCGGCTGGGGTCAAATCCTGGTAAGCACCGCTCAGGCTTTTGGAGACCGGGGAGATGAGCTGTTCGATGTTGGTGCGGATGATGTTCAGGTAGGCCTGTGCGTCGTTGGCGAGTGCCAGCCCTTCCAGTTCGTCGAGATAGGGAAACACAAAGCGCTTCAGGTTGCCGACCATGGCCTGTTCGATGGCCTTCTTTTCGGTTTCACGTTGGTCGAGAAGGTGTTTGAGGGCCTCGTTGGCCTTCTCCAGACTCACCGTCCTGTCGATCAGAACCTGCTGCTGCGCCAGCAGTTCGGTACTTTTCTGTTCAACGAGATCCTCCAGATGATCCCGATATGTCCGGTTTTCATCGACGAGGCGGGCCTTTTCCAGCACCCGCTCCATGGCCAGGCGCAAAAAGGACATCTCCTCGATGGGCTTGGTGATGTAATCCCAGGCGCCCAAGCGCAGCGCCTGGATCGCATCGGAAAGCTCGCCCTGCCCGGACATGATGATGACGGGTAAATTGGGGTGGGATTCTCGCACCTCACGCAGCAACCCGAAACCGTCCCCCCCGGGCATGTATAAATCGGTGATCACGATATCGGGAGGATCGGCCTCGACCGCCTGTGCGCCTGCCTTCCCGTTTTGTTCGGTGGCGACGGCATAGCCCCAGGACGACAGTCGCTTGGCAAGAAAGCGCAGCAGCGTGGGATCGTCATCGACGATAAGCACGTTGGGGGGAAGTTTGTTCTTGATATCGTTCATACAAGAAAATTCAAATACCTTAATCCCACTGATGAATCAAGGCCGTCCCGGCAACCGAGGAGAACCCCGTCATTTAGACCTGATGCCCCATGGGTCCATGTCGTGGCGGCCGGTGCATGCCGTCGTGGTCGATTCGGCAGCCTTGAAAATCTCCTGCACCATTCCGACCGGCTCGGACAACATCACCTGCTTCATCCGAAACCCTTCCCGACGACACGGCTTCCGTCTCACCCACCGCCTTTCCAGATGGACGGCTCCGTGCCGGCAAGGAGTCGGCGGATATTGCCGCGATGGCGGACCCAGATCAGGACCGTTGTCAGACCCGCCCAGACCGCGAAAACTCCCGAATCGGTGGCATACCAGACGGTCAGGGGCAAGGTGGCGGTGGCCGCCAAGGAGGCGGCCGACACCCGGTTGAGGCCGCAGGCCGCCATGATGAAGACCAGCCCGCTGACGCCCAGGGCGCCGGGGGAAACGGCCAGCAGGCATCCGGCCGCTGTGGCGACCCCCTTGCCGCCGGTACGGAACCTGAGGAAAATCGGGAAGAGGTGACCGGCCAGGGCGCACAGCCCCACCAGGGCCACATAGGCCTGGAGCCAGGAGGAAGATGCGCCGGTTGCCAGACGCCCGGCCCACCACACCGGCAGATAGCCCTTGGCGATATCCCCCAACAGGGTCACCACCGCCGGAAGGGCCCCCGCCGTGCGCCGGACATTGGTAGCGCCGATATTGCCGCTGCCGTTTTCGCGAATGTCCCCGCGACCCATGACGCGGACAATCAGAAGGCCGAACGGTATCGAGCCCATCAGATAGGCCACCCAAGGCAGGCCGAAAAATAGGACCCATTGTCCCGGATGCATGCGCGTTTGTCCCTTCTATCTATCCGCCATCAACGGCAGCTGTCGGTCGATGACATCGGGGTTGCATGACAAATGATGCCATGGGAACATACCCCGGTGCCCTTCCTAGGGCAAGCGTGAGAATGACACGACCTGATAGAGGCCCCCGGAAAGGACATCCATGACCAGCGACAAGCATCAACCCCCCTTTGAGCAGCCCGTCGAACTCGCCATCGACGGTGAACTGGACCTGCACACCTTTCACCCCTCCGAGCTGGCCCCACTTCTGCAAGACTATATCGAGGCCTGCCGCGCAAGAGGAATTCTGTCCCTGCGCATCATCCACGGCAAAGGTGGTGGGGTGCTGCGCGAGCGCGTCCACGCCCTGTTGAAAAATCACTCTCAAGTCAAGGGGTTCCAGCTGGCCCCGCCCGAGGCCGGCGGGTGGGGGGCCACCCTGGTGGCGTTGGAGGCGGCCCGACCTTCTCCGGATTTTTCGGGTTGATACGCGGGAGGTTGGATGATAGAAATATGGGTGTACGGTTTGGATGGACCGATTCGCCGACAACGCCCCGCCGCGGGCTGCGCCTGAACGGAACGAAACGCGCGATGGAAAAAACAATTGGATTTCATATCCGGGACGACAGCGGGATGGTCAGCAAGACCATTCTGCTGGAGGACCTTCGCCAAACTCTGGTGCACATCCTTTGCAAAGACCTGGATGAGGAAGAGCAGCAGGATATGCAGGGCTCCATCGACGACTTCATGCTGAACAGCGCCACCCATTATTCCTCCGACGAACTGATATCCGATTTCGACTCCACCGAAAAAATCCTCGACCATTTCATCGCCCACCTGGAAACCCGCAAGGAAATGGCGGGCCAGACCCTCCACTAACCCCAATCCCCCCGGGAAGCCAGCAACATCCGTATCACGCCCGACGTGCATCGCTTGCATTGCCCCGGCGCCATGATCATTTTAAGGATTCAAGGGGGCGCATGGGGTGGATACAGACGGACGGCCATATCGGGGGACGCCCCCGACAGCTGCTACAAGAGGCAGGTGATGGCGTGCCTTCCCGAACCATGAACGAACCGGATACGGGCTTTTTCGAAGAAATCGAGCACACGGCCGATCTCGCGCTGCGGTGCGGGGGACCCGACCTGGCAAGTCTTTTCCGCAGCGCCGCCCGGGGCATGTACCATTTAATGGGTGTTGAGGCGCAGGAATTGAAAGCCGACAACCAGCACAGGATTCGCCTGGAGGCCGAGGATGTGGAAAGCCTCCTGGTGGACTGGCTGGGGGAATTGGCTTATTTAGCGGAAGCCCGGGGCCTTATTTTCGAGGGGATGACGTTTGAAACCCTGTCCGCAACCCGGCTCGAAGCCATGCTGAGGGTGGGGCTGGCCCCCATATCGACACCCTGATCAAGGCGGTCACCTACCACCAACTGAAGGTCGAAAAATCCGGCAAGGGCTTGACGGCCACCGTGGTTTTCGACGTGTAGAAGCAATCTCAAAATAGTCTTTTCGCCCGATATCGGCGTTGATGCCTCGTCGCAAGTCCTCGGCATACCGATGTATGCCTGTGGGTTGCGCCGAACCATCGCCTTGATCTCGAACGAAAATCCTAATTTTGCGATGACTTCTATACTTTAATGTGTCTGTAACGTCCAATGATCGTCACGCCCGCGAAGGCGGGCGTCCATAACCGATTGCAATGACTGGATATCCGCCTGCGCGGGGACGACAAGGCATCTAAGATACAGATTTGTTTGCCAAGACCGTCAGACCTTCACCGACAATGAAAGCGGGGTGCGGTCCATGACAAAATTTGAAACCCGAAAAAATCGGCCCCTTTACCTACCAGATCCCCACCGACTGGCGGGCGGACATGCAGGTCCCGGCACGTCTGCTGGCCGACCCCGAGATTCTGAAAGCCGCATCCGCCGACCGCAGCCTGGAGCAACTGGTCAACACGGCCTGCCTGCCGGGCCTTGTCAAGTATGTCCTGGCCATGCCGGACGTGCACCAGGGGTATGGTTTTCCCATCGGGGGCGTGGCGGCCACGGCGGTCCCGGATGGTGTCATCTCGCCGGGGGGCGTGGGGTACGACATCAATTGCGGGGTGCGCCTGCTGGGGACCCACCTTTTGCGGGAGGAGGTGCAGCCCTATCTGGAGGACCTGGTTTCAGCCCTCTATGCCCATTGCCCCAGCGGTGTGGGCCGGGGCGGCGCCATTCGCCTGAATCCCAAGGCGCTTCGCCAGGTGCTGGAAAAAGGCGCCCGATGGGCCTTGCAGCGCGGACTGGCCACGGAAAGCGATCTGGAGCGGACCGAGGGCGGCGGTTCCCTGACCGGGGCCGATGCCGGCTGCGTCAGCGAGCGGGCCCTGGAGCGCGGACGGGATCAGGTGGGCACTCTGGGGGCCGGCAACCACTTCATCGAAGTCGACGCCGTGGCGGAAATCTGCGATCCCGTCGCGGCAGGACGCATGGGGCTGGCCGAAGATGGCGTCGTGGTCCAGATCCATTGCGGCTCCCGCGGCCTGGGCCACCAGGTCTGCACCGACTATGTCAAACGCTTCCAGAAAGCCATCCATACCCACGGCCTTCAGCTGCCCGACCGGGAGCTGATGTGCGCGCCCCTGAGCAGTCCGGAAGGCCGGGAATACCTGGCCGCCATGACCGCAGCCGCCAACTACGCCTTTGCGAACCGGCAGGTCCTGACCCACGGCGTCCGCCTGAGCTTCGAACAGGTTCTGGCCGGCAAAGTCGCCAACCACCAGGTCTTCCAGGTCTACGACGTGGCCCATAACATGGCCCGCATCGAAACCCACCGGATCGACGGGCACCCCCGCGAGCTCTGCGTCCATCGCAAAGGCGCCACGCGCGCCTTCGGACCGGGATCCCCCGGGCTGCCGCCGGAGTATCGCGATATCGGACAGCCCGTTCTGGTGCCCGGCTCCATGGGCACCTGCAGTTGGGTCCTGCGGGGCACCGAAGCGGCCATGGAGCAGACCTTCGGGTCCACCTGCCACGGGGCCGGCCGGCAGATGAGCCGCCGCCAGGCGCGCAAGCGCTACAAGGGCGCCCGGCTGCGCCAGGAGATGGAGGGCAGCGGCATCCATGTGCGGGCCGGCAGCATTTCCGGGCTGGCCGAGGAGGCCCCGGGGGCTTACAAGGATGTGGACCGGGTGGTGGAGGTGGTGCATGGCGCCGGGATTGCGCGGAAGGTGGCCCGGCTCGTGCCCATCGCCGTCATCAAAGGCTGAACGGGTGCGTGAAACGGCCAATCTCGGCGTTGTGCGGCGCGCCTCGTCGCTGCGGCGTACCTGGTGTACGCCTCCCTCCGCGGTGCTTGCACGCCTTGACCTTGGCCGTTTCACGCACCCGTTCCAAGCGGGTTTGAATACCTTGCCAGAAATTTCCTATATACTTGGGGATGACGACTATCTCGGCGTTGTGCGGCGCGCCTCGTCGCTGCGGCGTTCCTGGTGTACGCCTCCCTCGGTGCTTGCACGCCTTGACCTTGGCCGTTTCACGCACCCGTTCCAAGCGGGTTTGAATACCTTGCCAGAAATTTCCTTAATACTTGGGGATGACGACTATCTCGGCGTGCCGCGCGCCTCGCGCTGCGGCGGTACCTGGTGTACGCCTCACGCCGCGGAGCTTGCACGCCTTGACCTTGGCCGTTTCACGGCCCCGCTCCCGGCTCATGACTTATATGCCTTGCTTCCCCACCTGGGTTGGCAACTCATCTGGAGGTTTCGGGAGGTGTTCCCCATTGTCCCGCGCCTCGCATCGGCGATGCGGCCGGATAGAAGCACGCGGACTGTCTGAACCCGATGAAGGCGTGCCGTAGGCGGGTGAGTTTCCGCGTGCTCCGGCCGTGTCGACGATGCGCAGGGCAGCCCCGTAGGGGCCGCGGGACACGGGCGTCTTCTTTTGGTTCGTTTTCCTCTACGCGGAAGAAAATGAACAATGATCTCATATGGAGATACTATTGACCGCTATTGGATAGCTTGTCCAATACGTGCTCATACACACCATGCACCTTCTGGAAAACCCCACCCCAGGTGTAGGCTTCCAATTTTCCCTGCACGGGCGTTAGATCGATGTCGGGGCAGCCTGTGGCCGCCTCGATCTGGCTTTGCAGGACGCTTGCGAGGCGCATTTCGAAAGGTATTTCGTCTTTCTTGAGCGGCTGATCGATATTCACCAGGCGAGGCCTTTCGACCAGTGAAATGAAATCGGCCTTCACATCCCCCAACAACTCCACAACCCCGGGCAGGTCGGTGGCCACGATGCGGCAGCCGCTGGCCAGCGCCTCCAGCACCACCAGGGGCAGCCCCTCGTAGAAGGACGGCAGAACGAAAAGATGGGCCGCTTTCATGATCCCGGCCAAAGCCTCCTGGGTTACGGCCCCGTGCACCCGGACGCGGTCGCCCAATTGCCGGGCCAGCGCCAGGCAGGTGGCCTTCTCTTCTCCGCTGCCGCCGCCCACCAGGTGAAGCTGCCAGGCCGGGTCCGTGATGGTGGACAAGCTCCGCAAGAGCCAGGGAACGCCCTTGGCGTTGCTCAGCTTGCCGGCATAGACGATCTGCACCGGATCCGGTGCCGGTTTGGTCTCCAACGAAAATAGCCGGTCGTTGTAACCGGCCCCCACGACGAAGATCTTCTCCGCGGGCAGCCCGTAGAGCTGCACGATATCCTTTTTCTGCGCCTCGCTCAGGGCCATGACCGCATCCAGCCTCCGGCAGCCCTCAAGCACGCGTCCCCGGAGGTGGGGGCAATTCTGAAACTGCCGCAGATCGGACCCATGGCAGGTGGTCACAAGAGGGATCCCCGGTGCCAGCCGCCGCACCAGGGCACTGACGATCCACAGGTGATGGCTGTGAATGACATGGGGCGTGAACCGATGCAGCACCCGTTCGAGGCGTTGGGTAAAGACGTCCTCATACGCCTGCAGCTCCCCGGTAGAAAGATCGCAGAAGCGCGCGCTCGCATAAGGCATGACATCGCTCATCCCGACGATGGGAAAAGCGATGTCCGGTCCGCCGAAGCGTACGAAGGCGCAATTGTCGTCCGCCGTTCCGTCCAGGACCGCCGGCTGGTCGTGGGGGATGCCGGCCACCAGAAAATTACCGTGGCCCTGGGCGGCGGCTTCCCGCAGCATGGCCTGGATGTAGATGCCGCTGCCGGTGGAATCCGGACGCTGGCTGAGGACATGCAGGAGATTCAGGGAACGGCCGCCGGTCGAGAATGGGCCCCGGCGGTCTCTCGGTTAGGCAAGGAGCGCCGCACCGGCCTGCCGGGCTTTCGCCAACAAAGCATGATCGTTGCGGGCGGCCTTGCGATCGATGTCGGCCCCGTATTGATGGATCATCTCATAGCGTCCGGCGCCCAGGGTCAGGGGGATCATATTCAGCCATTCATTCAAATGGTCGTAGAACTGTGGAAACAGCGAAGGAGGTTCCGGATCGCCGCGGGAAATGATGAAAACGAAGTTCTTGCCGGACGGAAACGCGGATTGTACGGTGGGTGCCCCCGTCTCCGGGTCCTCACCGAATTGCATGAAGCTGTAGAGGCGGTCCACCAGCATCTTGAACTGCGCGTTGACGTGAAACCAGTAGACCGGGGTTCCCATGACAACGGCATCGAAAGGACGCCATTTCCTGAAGCAGCGGCGTCAGGTCGTCTTTCTGAACACATTTACCCGGATGCTTCTTGCAGCCCTCGCACCCCAGGCAGCCATTGATCGCAAGGTCGCGCAAATGGATCAGACGGGTGTCCGCACCTTTTTCGGCGGCACCCTGCAGCACCGCTTCGACCAAGGTCTGGGTGTTGGCGTTTTTCCGAGGACTGGCATTGATGCCGATGACATTCATAAACACACCTCCGCGCCGGAGAAATTTGGGATTCAATTTCAACCGAGGCGACTTAATCACCAAATGGATAATGGGTCAAGATGGGCCCTGCCGACATTGCTATATAAACAATGTCCTCACAGAGGGCTGATTCACCTTTCTTAGAGCGTCACCCTATCGGCTGTTTGAACAAGGAACGGGGTTGTACATGAAAAGGGTTGACGACAATGCGACTTCCATGGAATCGTATTTTCACCACGCACGCAAGACATACCGACAGCTTCGATTTCACACGTCTAACAACCCATGCGTACCAGAAAAGGAGGTCTGAATGCGATCCATGTCCAAAATCGTGGCGGGCGTTGCCCTTGTGTTAATGGTGGCCGGTGTAGCCGCGGCCCAATTTGCCAACCCCGAAGAGGCCATCCAATACCGTAAATCGATCATGTCCCAGATTGCCAAGCACTTCAAGCCCATGGCGGCGGTCATGCAGGGCAGGGCGGATTTTGACCGCCAGATCTTTGCCAAAGATGCGGAGGCCGTCAAGACACTGGCCACGCAGCCCTGGAAGGCCATGCTCGAACCGGGTACGGACAAGGGCGACACCACCATGGACTCGGCCGTTTTCGAAAAGAAAGATGACTTCTTGAAACTTTCGGCCGCCTTTCAAAATGATACGGCCCTCCTGGCGGAAGCGGCCCAAGGCGCGGATCTGGACGGGCTCAAAAGCCCCTTCGATGCGGTGGCCCAAGACTGCAAGGCCTGCCACAAAACCTTCCGCAAATAACCGCAACCCGAGGATCCTCCCAACAAGGGCGCTGCCGCAAGACAGGGCGGCGCCTTTCGCGTATCCCCCGCCCAACGATTGCCGAACATCGGCTTCAATAAATGATCCAATAGACCCCTGCCGCCAGGATGGCCGCCAGGACAAGCCCCTTGACCGGATGGACCTCGGCATGGCGGACCGTTTCGTACCAATGTTTGCGCCCCGTTATCATGGGGACGACGAGGTTTTCGCGCTTCACCCCCCAATAGAAAACAATCGCGGCGAGATGCAGCGCGACCAAGACCATCAGGATGTCCTGATTGATGCGGTGAACACGGGTCAGCCAATCACTGGCCGCCTTGCTGACCAGATGAAACAGGGGGCCTTCGGTGAAGATGTCGTCATTCGCGAAAAGACCGGTTCCCGCCTGGATACCCAGTACCGTCAGCATGGCCAGGATCGACCAGGCCCCCATGGGATTGTGGCCGAGATAGGCGTCGTGCCCCTTGCCCCACAAGGTGCGAGCGTAGGTCCAAACCGTGCGTGGCCCGCGCACGAAGGAAACAAACCGTGACGGCGTGCCGCCCCAAAACCCCCACAGCACACGGAACAGGATCAGCCATAGAATCACCACGCCGCTCCACTCGTGGTAGCGCATGGCCGTCCCCCCCGCCTTGCCCGTCACGAACGACACCGTCACCAGCAGAACAAGCAGCCAGTGGAAGGCGCGGGTGGGCAAATCCCAAACCAATACATGCATCGGGCGTTTCTCGGAAATGGATTTTTTCGAATTGGATGTGGACCCGTCATCAGCCATGGCTTGACCTCCGCGGAATGGAAACATGGCGTTTCCGGCCGAATGCAGGATGGCGGCCCCCCATTTCTTCCGGCCGGACCGGCGGGGATGTCCACCGGTCGGAAAACATCCCTCGCCTGTCCCCCCATAGCTGCCAGAATGGTCGGGAACGCCTGGACAATTGACGAATACCATCTATTTGGTTCTGTCGATACAATTTAAAGGGATAAAATCACACGACAGCAGGATGCTATGGGGCTCCTGGAGGATCAAGAAGACCGCGGGAAAGACCTATCCTCCCCGGGGCGACTGGTTTCTTTCATGGATGTCAAGAATGCCCTGGGGCAATTGGCCCAGGAGCACCGGGCGGCAATCCTCCTCGTGGCGGTAGAGGGACACACCTATTCAGAGGCCGCCGGCGTTCTGGGCGTTCCCGCCGGCACCGTCGCCAGTCGGGTGGCCCGCGCCCGTCAATCCCTGGCGGCGCATTTCCACGAAGAACACCCCCGGCTGTTGTCGATCCGGAGCGGGAGCGGAAGGAGCAAACGCTGATGACAACCCGATTCGATCATTTGACCCTGTCGGCTTATGTGGATGGCGAGTTGGACCGTCAGACCATGCGGGAGGTTGAACGCTTCCTGGACCGCGACGCCCAGGCCCGGCAGTTCGTGCTGGACGCCATGCACGCCACGGTGCTGCTGCGGGCCGGCGGCAACGAAGCCGTTCGCGAACCCGTTCCGGAACGCCTGCGGCAGATTTTCGACCGACCTCCGAAAAACGGCCGTCCCTGGTATGAAATGCGCTGGCCCGCCTTGAAGCTGGCGGCGGCTGTCGCTCTGGTGGTGATGGGTGCGGGCTTGGGGCTCATCTTCCGACCCGACGCGCCGCCGTCGATCGGCCTGCCCGACCGCCTGCTGCCAGCCGCCTACCAACAGGCCATCAATCAGTCCCTTGAAAGCCATTTGAGCGGGGATCCCCTCGCAATCGACCTGGACGGCGGCCGGCGTATCGTCATCACACCCATCAAAACCTATCGCAGCCCCGAGGGACAATACTATCGCGGGTACGATATGGAACTCATCAACGGTGGCGCAGAAAAGAAATTCAGGGGGATGGCCTACCGCGCCGGCCAGGCGGAGTGGCGGACGACTGCGCTCTACCTTCCGAAAATCTAATCGAAACCCTGAAGACAATGAGGCATCATATGTCAACGAACCCTAGTGGAAGCAACTATTCAAAAGGGAATCGGAAGCCAACGATAGTGCCCCTGGCGGGCATGCTGGCCGTCGTCTTAGTGATGGGCGCCGGCTGCGCGGCAACCGGCCGTGCGCCTGTGCTCTCGTCGGCGGAAGTGCCCCGGCCGGAATACCAGGCGGGCACGACCTACGTGTATGACAACGGCAGTTGGGAAACCGTTCAGACGGTGGCGCCGGAAGAAGTGACCTGGCACAACTACCGCGGGGATATCTCTTCCGGATCGCCGGATTTCACCCACCGGCGAACCACATGGGAAACCCGCACCCGCTCCGGAACGCGCCATTTCCGTGAACGCCGGGACTGGGCCGATCTCCCTGCGCTTGCGAGCGTTTGGCCGCTGGCACCGGGCAAGACGGCGCGCTACATCGAATCGGGAAGCTGGCGGGATGAAGACAACCGGGAACACACCTACGAAGCCCAATGGCGGCTCGAAGTCGCCGGCCAGGAACGCATCCGCGTCAAAGCGGGTAAATTCGACACCTGGAAAATCATCGGCTACCGGTTTTCTGCCGGGGATGCGTTCAAGCCTTCCCGCCTGCGCGAAAAGCGCATCTGGTACTATGCCCCGGCCGTCGGCCACTATGTGAAGATGGAAAGGCAGTACCTGAGCCGCCGCCCGGACCGCAGCATTGAATTGCTGGCCGTCCTGCCATCGGTCGACGGCATGCCCCGTGCGGTGCAAACCGCTTTCCAGGATAGCTTCCAACAGGCCCTGGAAAAAATGCCGAGCGGTGACGCACTGAAGTGGAACCACGCGGAACTGGGTCTTGCCGGCACCATAACCCCGACAGCCACCTTCAAACTTGCCTCCGGCGACTACTGCCGCCAGTATGTCCAGCATCTCAATCGATCGGGAGAGCAGCAAACTTTCTTCGGTCTGGCCTGCCGGACAGATGCCGGCCGGTGGGAAATACCGCGCAGATGAAGCGCTTCCTCAACCACCAGATGATCACACCTCTGCAATGACGGCGTGGAGTTTCGCTCCGATGGCCGCGGCGATCTCTTCCAGCACAGGGTTGTCCACAGCCGCCATCGACGCGGCCGGATCGATGGCGGCCATCTCCACCGCACCGTCTTCGGTTTCCTGTATGACAATATCGCAAGGTAGCACGGTCCCAATTTTATCCTCCGGCAGCAGGATCTACGGGCGCTTAGCCTTCGATATCCCGCTTGAGCCGCTCAAATTCCTCCTTCGAAATTTCCCCCTTGGCGTATCGGGTTTTCAGAATATCCAGAGGGCTTTCACGATGCCCCCCTAAGGACCCGCCGGCCCCGACATTCCGGTTGTAAACGAGATAGACAATGACAGCGATCACGATGATAACGATCAGCCACATAAACCCTCCTCCATAACCGCCATAGCCCATCATGTTGCCCCAGCCCCGCATGGAACCGCCCATCGGCTGCGGGGTGCACCCGAGAAAAGCGAGCGACAGCAATAGTCACGGTAAAAAAAGCAGAAGTGTTCTCTTTATTCTCATCACGATTCCCTTATGGCACCCTTATCCGCAGCACGATCCATGCAACGGTGCGGTCGATCTGCTGCCTGAAGGCGTCACGATGGCGGTAATGGTGGGGGTCATCTGGATGCGCAATCCGCGGCTGCGTCCGATACGGGCTACCGCCCAGAACCCCAACGCCAGTCCTGCCAGTCCGCCCACTACGGAGGCGCCACTGCTCCAACCCCAGAGGCCGCCCAACCACAATCCGCCTACCGCCCCCAAGATCAGGGCTGCAATAGGCAGCAGGTACATGAGCGCCGCTCCTTTGAAGAGCGCGGCCGGGGAGATGCTGATCCTGACCACATCCCCCACGCCGGCATTGATGGGGTTGATGACTTCGCTTTCCAGTTTGGTACTCGCTGTCAGGCAGCCATGGCATTTGCTGGGTCCGGAATGGCAGCCGCCGCAGGCGCTGTTGCGGTCGGTCACCACCCGCGCCATGCCGTTCGATTCATTGTTGACGACGATTCCAATTCGCTCACTCATGTTGCACCTTCCTCAGGAGACGATCAGCTTGCCATCCATCCAGAAATGTCCCCAGCCGCAGAAATGCGTGCACTTGAAGGTGAATTCGCCTTTTTTATCGGCCACGAATTCGATTCGCACGGTTTTGCCGGGAGGCAAATCCTTGTCGATGTTGAAGGCGGACAGCCCGAAGCCATGCTCCGAGTCGATGGCCGTCACCTCCAGCACGACCGTATCGCCCAAATTCACGTTGATCGTTTCAGGCGTAAAATGGTATTTTTCGGCCGTCATCTTGATGACCTTGGTTTCAGCGGCCGAAGCACCCGCCGCATAGCCGAAAACCAGGAGAAGAACGCTAACCAAGCCGATCCATTTTTTCATAGCAGCACCTCGCTTTTCTTCGATAGTATATTGCTGTCACTGTCATTCTGTTGGAAAGCCCTTCCACAAAGCCCCAATGATGCGACCTTGCAGGACCGTAAATGGGCCACCGTCTACAAAGCCCGGCATTTCCCTCTACCCGGCATTCGAATAGGGCGCGCCTGGATAACGGCCGGCCTCTTCCTGTTTCAGCAGATCGAACCAATGCGCCGCGTGGGCCAATTCAGCCCGCAATTCACCGAGGTCGTGATGCAGCTCTTCGACCTTGTACAGGTCGGGATCACGGCGGTTCAGCTCACGATCAAGGGCGGCCTGCTGGGTATCGATGGCCTGGTGGAGGTAGCGGTATGCTTCATCATACTGCCGGCGCTCGTGCGCTTCGCGGGCGAAGGTTTCCAATTGCATCGGGGAGGCGTGGCGCCATTGGCTTCCGCCGTCCATCATGCGGCCGTTCATGTAACTTCCCTCCCCCAGACGGCCCCTGCCGCCGGCCCAGGCCGCGGGGGCCATCAACAACAGGATCGCGCTTAAAGCGGCTATCGATATTGTTTTCATGACGATTCTCCTTTGCGATTTCCTTATGACGAACCTCGTCCCTATTGCCTGGTGCGCCCGCCGCATCGCCCTTTGGGGCGCCCATTTTCCTTTTGAACCGGCCCCTGACTACTTTATCCGGGCCCGATACAGCCGCAGGCTGTTGCTCACCACCGAAATGCTGCTCATGGCCATGGCCAGGGCCGCCAGGATGGGGTGCAGATGGCGCAGGATCTCGGGAAGTCCGCTGAAAGGCGCCAGTACGCCCGCCGCAATGGGGATCAGGACCACATTGTAGACAAAGGCCAAAAAGAGGTTTTCGCGCACCGTGCGCATGGTCCGGCGGCTGATGGCGATGGTGCGCGGGATGCCGGTGAGGCTGCCGCTGGACAGGATCACATCGGCGGTCTCGATGGCCACGTCCGTGCCGGTGCCGATGGCCAGGCCCACGTCGGCCTGGGCCAGGGCCGGGGCATCGTTGATACCGTCCCCTACCATTCCGACCTTCTTCCCTTCTTCCTGGATCTCCTTGACCTTGGAAGATTTTTCTTCCGGCCGTACTTCGGCGAAGATATCCTCGATGCCCACCTGTTCGGCAATGGTGCGGGCCGTCTTGGGATTGTCGCCGGTCAGCATGACGACTTGCAGCCCTTGCTTCTGGAGGGTGGCAATGGCCTCTTTCGATTCGGGTTTCAAGGCGTCGGACACGGTCAGCAACCCCATCAAACGGCTCGTCGCGGGTGACCACCATGACGGTCTTGCCCTGTCCCTGCCGCTTTTCGATCTCTTCGGCGGCATCCGCCAGAAGATCGTTTGCAAACCACTTGGGCTTGCCCACGCGAACCATGCGGTCGGATACCCGGCCTTCCACCCCCAGCCCGCCGCTGGCCTGAAAGTCATCCAGTTTGGCCAGTTCGATATGGCGGGTTTTCGCCTCCCGCACGATGGCTTTTCCCAAAGGGTGCTCGGAGCCCTGCTCCAGGGAAGCGGCCAGTCCCAGCAGATCGTCCTCCGAAAGGCCGGCCCGAGGATGCGGTATCAGGTCGGTCACCGCCGGCTTGCCCTCGGTGATGGTGCCGGTCTTGTCGAGCACGATAGTGTCCAGCTCGGTGGCGGTCTCCAGGGCTTCGGCTCTTTTGAACAGAATGCCCTTTTCCGCGCCTTTGCCGGTGCCGGCCATGATCGCCGTAGGCGTAGCCAGCCCCAGGGCACAGGGACAGGCAATGACCAGCACGGCCACCAACCGGATCATGGCGGGAACGAATTCGCCTCCGATCGTCCACCAGATACCGAACGTGACCAGAGCGATCAGGATCACGCCCGGAACGAACACGGCCGCCACGCGGTCGGCCATGGCCTGGATGGGGGCCTTGCTGCCCTGGGCCTCCTGCACCAGGCGGATAATCTGGGCCAAGGCGGTCTCGTGCCCCACCCGGGTGGCGCGGAACTTCAACAGCCCTTCGCCGTTGATGGTGCCGCCGATCACCGTATCGCCGACCGTCTTATCCACCGGCAGGGGCTCCCCGCTGAGCATGGCCTCGTCCACGGCCGAACGGCCCTCGATCACCTGGCCGTCCACCGGGATGCGCTCCCCCGGCCGCACCACCACCACCATGTCCTTGGCGACCCGCGACAGGGCTATCTCTTTTTCTTCGGCACCGTCGAGAATAAAGGCGGTCTTGGGCTGCAACCCGATCAGCTTGCGGATGGCGCTGCCGGTCTTGCCCTTGGTGCGGGCCTCCAGCAGCTTGCCCAGTTTGATCAGCGTGATGATCACGGCCGAGGTCTCGAAGTAGACGTGATCCCCCATGGCGGGCAGGAAGAGCACGGTCAGGGAGTAGAAATACGCCACGGAGGATCCCAGGGCGATCAGGACGTCCATGTTGGCGCTCTTGTTGCGCAGGCTCTTGAACCCGCCCGTGTAGTAATCCCAGCCGGTGTAAAACTGGACCGGCGTGGCCAGAGCCAGAAAAAGCCAGTTCATCCAGACGGCATGACTCCAGGCACCGACGATGTTGAAATCCCGCAGCATGCTCAGCACGAAAAGCGGGGTCGCAAAGATCACGCCCACGATGAATTTGCGGGTCTGGTCGCTGATTTCGGCGCGGCGCGCCTGCAGCTCGGCGTCTTCGGCATCCCCGGTCTCGTCCGGCGCGATGGCGCCGTAGCCCGCCTTCTCGATGGCCGCCACGATGCCGTCGATGGTCACCACGTCCGGCAGGTAGTCCACGGCCGCCCGCTCGCTGGCGAAATTGACCGAGGCCTTCACCACCCCGTCCACCTTCTTGTCGAGGACGCGTTCGATGTTGGCGGCACAGTTGGCGCAGCTCATCCCGGTAATGGGCAATTCCACGTGGGTGGCAGGCACTTTATAGCCCGAACGCTGAATGCTCGCGACCAGATCCGCAACGGTCAGCTCATTGGCGTCAAAGCGCACCTGGGCCTGTTCGGACGCGAAATTGACCGAGGCCTCCTCGATGCCGTCCAGCTTTTTAAAACCACGTTCGATATTGGCGGCGCAGTTGGCGCAGCTCATGCCGGTAATGGGCAGGGTAACGGTCTCCTCACTCACGGCCGTCTCCTCTCAACGTCTTCGGGTGAACAGGCAGAAAATATCAGGCCCTTTCCGTCCGCTTGTCTTTTTCGTCCGTGGACCGGGAATTCCTATCACCCGACGGTTTGCGCAGGGCCTTCGGATGGGTCGCTCTCCCCTTGCCGCGATCGTTCTTGTCCGGAAGGTAGTCATCCACCAGGTCTCTAAGGTAAGTCTGCAAATCGGTATTGGCCAATGGCTTCATGGTCAGCTCCTTTCCTCGCATCGGTTAATGAATATAGCAATCCATGTGCCAAATGGTCTTAAAAACATTTTTAATTAAGAATACCAATTTGTTACAATATATCTCTATCTTGGTTTTCGGGTAATAAGGTTACATCGGGAAGCGGGGGCATGAAGAACTGTGTAAATATTACCCATTCAAGGCGGAAAGCTGTTCACGGCAGGCCCTGAGGCAGGTGTTCTTCGGAGCAAGCGATTCGCGCAAGCCCGCTTGGGAGCCGCCGCCGGCTGCCGGACATCGCCGGATTCACTCTGCGGATGCCCGAAGGGGTAACCTCGAGAGGGGGAAGAGATGGCGCGGGGCGGTTTGCGATAGGCGTTTCAGGGCAGGTTTTGGTGAGGTGGTCCATGGGTGCTCGGGGCGATGTCATTGTCGGTGCCATCGGCCGGTCCCATCAATGACCATGGTAGCCTTCATCAAAATCCAACCGGTGACCGTCGTAATCGTGGTCGAAGTCCATTCGGTGACCGCTGTAACCGTAGTGATGGTCCATCCGGTGCTCGTAGTCGTCGTGGTGGTACATCCTGTGAGCGCCGTAGGCGCCGTCGTAATACCGCGTATAGCCGCCGTAGTCATCCCAGTCGTGACCTCGGTACCCGTCCCCATGGACCACGGCAAAACCGCATCCGGTGAAGATCAGTAAGGCCGCCATGACAAGCATGCTGCGGATTCGTATTCGTTTCATGTCGTTTCTCCTCTGTTGGCGTCATCGGATTTCGATGACATGTAAAGCATCTGCCCCCGGCGGTTTTTACCATGCCGACAAGCAAGTGCTGCCGGACGTCCCTGTGCCGGAGTTTGGCGCAGCGCCCCGGGTTCGCGGAAAAGGTCATCGCGGCGTCCCTTTCACCGAGGAAGATGACTTTAGGGCCCGCCCGGGGGGTTTCCGCCGCCGGTGCAGGATCGCCTTACGGCACCCCGCAGGCCGGGTGGCGCATCATCTTGATCGGCGAAGGCGGGGCGTTCATTTCTTCATCTCTCCCGTCTCCAGGTCGCGGCGCATGAGATCATATTGCGCCTTGTCGATCTCGCCCCGGGCGTAGCGTTTCTGGAGAATTTCAAGTGCGCTTTCGGATGATGAGGGGGATGCTTCGCGGTTTCCGCTGCCGGAGAAAAGTGCCGCTATCAGCAGGACCAGCGCAACGACCACCACCACCCAAAAAAGCAACATGAGGATCCCGAAACCCGCGCCGCCGCCGATCATCATACCCTGGGGCATCTGCCAATAGCCGGTGGCCCATAGGTTGTAGCGGTGGTCGAACAAAAACCAGATCGCTCCCGCTATGAGGGCCGCCGATATGCCGATGCTCAGAAAAGTACTTTTTTTTTGATCCATCATAGTGTTTCTCCCCGATTAGACGCCTGATTTTCCCAGGCGGGCTTTCGGTTTTGGGCGTATGGCCCGAGACCGTCGAACCGGCGGTCTCGGGCGCGCGGCCGATTACGATTTACCAATTGTAACCGCCGCGGAATCCCCCGGCATACGCTCGGCCTTGGGCCGAATCGGGCAAGCCCTTGTGAACGGCCAGATCGTATTCGACCGAGTAATGATCGAACTTGGCCTGCAACGCGGACAACTCCTTACGCAGCACTTTGATCTTGTGCCGATCGGGAGCCACCCTGTTCATTTCTCTCTGGATGGCATAGCGGGTGTTGTCCATCTTTACCCGCAGTTCGCGGGTCTGATGGTAGAACTTCTCCCGGGCCTTTTCCAGTTTGCGATATTCGCTCCGGGACAGATTGTGGTGGACCGACCCATAGCTGTCATAGTCCGGACCCATCATATAGCCATGGTGGCCCCAGTCACGATCCATCATGTGACTGCCGTAGCCGCCATCGTCATACCCCATCATGGGACCACCGTAGCGCCCGTCGTAATCCCGCATGTGGCCGCCGTAGTGCCAGTCGTGGTCCATCATGTGACCGCCGTAGCCTCCGTCGTTATCCTGCATATGGCCGTGGTAGTCGTCGCGGTCGCCGCGTTGCCCCCAGTCGTCATGGGCCAGGGCAATGCCGGAACCGGTGAAGATCAGAATGACCGCCAAAATGAACATCTTGCGAAACTGCATCCGATTCATGTTGTTTCTCCTTCTACTGGCGTGTTTAACGTCTTTGTCTGTAAACATGGCAAAGCACGTGCCAGGTTGTACGCTCCCGTCCGATTCCTCTATTACCCCCTGATATTACTATTCATTATTTTTTCATCACGGCCGACGGTGGATCGAATGAGCAGCCAGCCCTGGGTAGAAGTGACACGCTGCGGCGGGGTGGGTGATCAAAGACTGTAACCGATTTTACACAGCGACCGGCCGGGATCAGAAGCGCAGGGTGGGAATTCCGAAGAGGGGGTAGTTGCGGTCGACATTGCCGATGCCAAGCCCCAGGGTATCGTTGCTGCAGAACATCTGCAGGGCATCGTAGAAATCGCTGAACCCGTGGGGCGCCACGTCGTAATCGGCAAAGGCCATGAAGGGGATCTCCCGCCGGTTCATCATGGCGGCCAGATGGGGGTGGGTGACGGTCAGCAGTTGGATCCCTTCCGGCCCGCAGCCGCTGTCCCGCGGCGGCAGCTGTTTGAGAAAGCGGGCCACCGTCCAATCGATATAGCGATCGCCGGGCCGGAACTTGGCGAAATAAAATCCGTGCGGCCTGGGAGGTGCTCCGGGCCGCAGCCGCATGTGATCGGCCTGGTCGAAATCGATATAGCGGCACTGCCAGGTCCTGACCTTCCAGCGCCGGCAGGCGAGCGCCCAGGCCATCTTGCCGGAAAGGACGGCATCCGAAACATCGGCATTCACACGGCCGAAGCCGTAGGAGAGAATGACGCCGGAAAATCCCTCCTCGCGGTCGGTCGGCGTCGGCACCGGCACCGGCGGCAGCCGCCGGAAGGCGAGAGCGGGAATTTTCCAGCCCATGCGGCGGTTGGCGCGACGCCAGGCGCGCACCTGGCGCTCCACCGGAAGAATCGCCTCCCCGGGTGCCCGGGATCGACGGCGTTTAATCCAGTTCATAGGCCTTCAGCTTGTTGTGCAGGGTCTTGCGGGAGATGCCCAAACGCCGTGCGGTTTCGCTCTTGTTGCCGTCCGTGGCGGCCAGGGTGGCCACGATGGCGGCCTTCTCCAGATCTTCCAGGGTGCGCGTGCCATCCGTGGCGGGCGGAGCGGCAACCTCCGCCGGAGCATGTCCCGGGTGCCGACGGACGACACGCAGCGGCAGATGCTTGTCGGTGACATGTTCGCCGGAGAGCAGGATCACCGCCCGCTCGATGGCGTTTTCAAGCTCCCTGACATTGCCCGGCCAGTCGTATTTGAGCAGCATGTCCATGGCCAGGGGCGCAAAGCCTTTGACCGTCTTGCGGTTGCGGCGGGCGTATTGCGCGAGGAAGTGCTGGGCCAGCAGGGGGATGTCTTCCTTCCGTTCGCGCAGGGGCGGGATGGGCAGGTGCATGACGTTGAGACGATAGAAGAGATCCTCGCGAAAGCGCCCCGCCGCCACGTCCTCCTCCAGATCGCGGTTGGTGGCGGCCACTACCCGCACGTCCACCTGCATGACGGTCTCGCTGCCCACGCGCTGGATCTCCTTCTCCTGCAATACCCGCAGGAGCTTGGCCTGCATCCGGGCGGATGTCTCCCCGATTTCATCGAGGAAGATCGTACCGCCGTCGGCCTGTTTGAAGCGGCCTTCGCGCCGGCGATCGGCACCGGTGAAGGCCCCCTTCTCGTGCCCGAAGAGCTCGGACTCCAGCAGGCTTTCGGCCAGGGCCGCACAGTTGACGGTGACCAGGGGATGATCCTTGCGGGAGCTGTTGTCGTGCAGCGACCGGGCGATCAGCTCCTTGCCGGTGCCGCTCTCCCCCGAGATCAGCACGGTGGCCTCGGAAGGGGCCACCATGGCCAGCATGTCCATCAGGGCTTTCATGGGGGCGCTCTTGCCGATGATATCCGGCCGGTCGAAATCCTCCTGCAGGCGCGCCCGCAGATTCTCGTTTTCCGCCTTGAGACCGGCATGCTCACAGGCCCGCTCGATACTGAGTTTCAGGACGTCGAAGTCAAAGGGCTTGATCAGGTAGTCGTAGGCGCCGCCCTTGAGGGCCTCCACCGCCGATTCCACCGAAGAATAGGCGGTCATGATGATGATCGGGATCGCGGGGTTGTAAGCCTTGATATGGTCCAGGGCCTCGATGCCGCTCATGGCCGTCATACGCACGTCCATCAGGATCAGGTCCACCGGCGCGTCTTTGACCCTCTCCACGGCCTCACGGCCGTCTTCGGCCGTTTCGACCCGGTAACCCCAGCTGCGAATGACGGTCCCGAGCGATTTCAGGTGGCCGGCATCGTCGTCCACGATCAGAATCCTGGTTTTCTTGGTCGCCGTCATGGCGTCTTCTCCTCCGGGCGGCAGGGCAGGCGCAGGGTAAACCGGCTCCCCTGCTCCTTTGTGCTCTCCACCATCAGCCGGCCCTCGTGGGCCTCGACGATTTTGTAGACGATGGCCAGGCCCAGTCCGGTACCCTTGGGTTTGGTGGTGAAATAGGGATCGAAAATGTGTTTGCGGTGCTCCGGCGCAATGCCGGGTCCGGTATCGGCCACGGTGATGTCGAGGTCGCCCCGATGGCTTCGGCATCGCACCGTCAGGGTACCCCCGTTTTCCATCGCCTCGATCGCATTCAGGTGGAGATTGAGGAGACACTGGGCGAAACGGTCGGGATCGACCCGGACCGGGCAGAGGTCGCCGTCGATCAGTGTCTCGATATGGATGTTGCGGTCGGCCGCATCCTGGCGGACCAACTGAATGGAGCGCGCGATCAGGAACTCGATGTCGGCCTCCTGGAGCTTCAAGTCCGTAGGGCGCGCGAACTCCAGCAGTTCGGTGATGGCCCGGTTGAGGCGATCCACCTCCTGGGTCATTACATCGGCGGCTTCCCGGCCCTCGCTGCCCTGGTCGAACTGCCCTGCGAAAAAGGTGGCCAGGGCCTTGATGGAACTCAGCGGATTGCGGATTTCGTGGGCCACCCCGGCGGCCAGCCCGCCGATGGCGGCCAGCTTCTCCTGCCGGCGCACCTCTTCCTGCAGGCGGCGCACCTCCCCCAGATCTCTCAGGATAAGCACCTGGCCGACATAATCGCCGTCCGCATTGATGATGCGCACCGCGCTGACGCTGACCGGAACGTCGACGCCCTGCGGGGTTTGGCAGGCCATCTCTTCTTCCAGGATCGTTTCGCCCCGCGCCAGAGCCTCCCGGAGTCCGCACAGGCTGTCGGGCAGGGTCTCATCGGCGTTCCGGCCCCGCAGGGCGCCCAGATTCAATCCGGTGATGCGCTCGGCCGCGCCATTGTAAAAGGCGATGTTTCCCGCCGGATCGGTGGCGATCAGGCCCACCGGCAGATGGGTCACGATTTCGTCGGCATAGGCGGTGGTGTCCCGCAGATTTTTCTGGGCCACCCGATAGTTCTGCATCCAGGACAGGGAGACCAGTCCGCCGAAGCCCAGGACCAGGAGCACCGCCGAAAGCACCACCGTATTGAGGATATCGCCTCGGATGGCCTCCTCGAAAGGGGAAACATCCAGACCGGCCACGATAATCAGCTGGTTGAGGGGCTGGAACCAATCCTCCCGGTCATTCGACACGCGGCCATGGTGCGGCATCATGGCCGCCGGGTGATCCCCACCCGGTCCCAAAGCGTCGTCCCAGGGCCGGAAAGGGCGATGTACCTCGAAGACAGGCTGGCCGTTGGCCCCCTCCACCAGCTCCCAGTCTTCGACCTGATCGGGACCCAGGTGTCGCAAGGGCCGTCCTTCTTCCCGGAAAGGCTTCCCGATGCGGGCTTTATCGCTATCGGCCACGACCCGGCCGTTGCGGTCCACGACAGCCATAAAAAGCACATCCGGCAGACGCGCGGTTTCTTCCAGCAGACGCTGCATCTCCTGCCCGTGCCACCGCATGCCGGTCATGCCGGTACGCGCCCCGGCCTCCACCGCCTCGATCAGGGCCGCCCCTCTGGTTTTAAGGACCAGGGCCATGTAGCGCTTTTCACGGTTGGTATTGGCAATGGCCAGCACCATGACCACCACCAGCAAAATGGCGGTCGAGCCCAATATGATCCAGGGGGAGGTCTGGAGCCCGGTCGATGCTTTCCTTTTCAGTCGAACGGTCATGCGCCGTATCCTTGTAAGCCGTGATATCGCTATCTGTATAAGTTATCTATATCCGACGGAATGTAAACATAGCAGGGGGAATTGCTCGGGAAAGGTGGAACCCGTGCCGGAACATGGTTTTTTCCAACATTCAAAAAAACACGGTTCGCCGCCCCCTTGTAAGGATAATGGCGGGGAGGACCGATTTACCCGGAGGATTCGTTGAAGGCGTGTCAAAGCGCACCGGGTGCTGACAGGCACATCCCGGTACCTCCCGGCCCTTGCGGGTTCCGGGCGCCCGGCGCGCTTTGACGGGGCAGACGGTGGGAACAGGGACGCGATCTCAGCGGGAAAGATCGCTCAAGGCATAGTCCGGTTGATCGGTCGGGCCGTCCGGATGGGCCCCGGTGCGATAAAGCAGGCCGTCCGCACCAATTTCGTAATCCGGCCGCGAACCGGCTCCCAATGGATGATCGGGGCAGCGGTAGATTTTCCCGTCGGCCCGCAGCTCATAATCGGGTTTCTCCGACCACCCGCGGGGGTGACCGACGGTGGGGAAGAGCTTGCCTTCGTCAAGAAGATAATCCGGTTCCGTCGAACTGCCCAGATGATGGGTCGCCGTTCTGAAAAGCTTGTACATGGGGCATCCTCCATTCAGGGGTAAAAAATGCCCGCAGGAAGCCGTCGCCGGATCTTGTGGAATCAGGGAGGGACAACCCCTGCCAGGACTTCCCTCCCCGATTCCACCGGGGTGCGGCATCAACCGGTATACCATAAAAAAAGCCCTCCAAACCTCTACGGTTTGAAGGGCTGCACCCAGCTTGCTTGACCCTTGTTCGATCCGACCGTCAGGGCCTTTCGTCGGTTCAACCGAAAGGGCGCCACCGGTCACATCGTCAACCGTCTTCCCGCGGTAGTTGTCAAGGCAGGTCTTCTGACTCCCGGGTCGTTCTACTCTCCGGGCCTTCCCATTCGACTGCGGTCGAACAGTGGCACATGGATGGATTTCGTCACCGGTTACAGCGGCGGGACCGTTCCCGACTTGCACGGGATTCCCTATTAAGCCTTGCGGCACCTTGGGAGTCTATTTAGGGGAAGTCGGGAAAAGATGTCAAGCCCAAAGATGAGGCCGTGTTTCCCATTGGCGTTTCGACGCCTCAGCGCAGGCCGCGGGTCCTCAAAAAAGCGCCCAAAGCGGCATCGGTCTTGCCGATATGCGCCACCAGCCAGTTTTTGAGAAAGCGCACAAGCTCTTTTTTAAGCAACGCCCCGCGCTTTCGGTAGGATTCATGTCCGTCATTCCTCGGTAGAAACGATTTTGGCTACGATCAACGTCATGTCATCGGCCAGTTTGGTTTCGCAAGCATGGGCGGCGACCGCATCGAACAGTGCTCCGAGGATGGCTTCGGCCGGCTGATCGCGCTGGTCGCGCAGGATGTCGCGCACCTTGGCCTTACCGAACATGATCCCCTCGCAGTCCAGCGCTTCCCAGACCCCGTCCGTTCCGAGCAGGATAATGTCCCCGGGCTGCAGCCCGGATGTTTTTTGGGCACGATAGGCCCACGCGGGGTCGACCCCCAGGGCCATCCCCGGGCCGGCCAGATCCTCGAAGCGGTCCTGGCCGCGTCGGTAGAGCATGCCCGGGTCGTGTCCCGCCCGGACCCATCGGATCTCGCCCTGAGCCCTGTCGACCACAAGGGCCAGCAGGGTCATGAAGCGCCCCGAGTCCCCCACATCCAAAGCAATCTGACGATTGACATCGGAAATTACGGGCCCGATATCCCCGCCGTCGTCATAGCGCTGCCGCAGGCCCGCCCGAACCGAACTCATGAGCAGGGCCGAGGGGATGCCGTGCCCGGCCACATCGCCGATGACCAACGGCAGCGCATCCCCGTCGGTCAGGTAGTCGAAATAATCGCCGCCCGTTTCTTCGCAGTAGATACTGCGGCCGGCCACATCCAAGCCCGGGAAATCAGGTGCTCGGGCGGGAAGGAGGTTTTGCTGCACTTCCTTGGCCAAATCCAGGGACTGCAGGAGATGGACCCGTTCCTTGAGCTGGGCGGCCATGGTGTTGAAACTGCGGGTCAGGGCACCGATCTCGTCGCCGGTGCGCTCCGGCAGGGCCAGGTCGAATCGCCCACGGGCGATGTCTCCGGCGGCGACGGAGAGCTGATTGACCGAAAGGGCTACCTGTCCGGCCACACGGCGGATAAGGAGCAGAATAACCAGCACGAAACCGCCCAAGGTCAGAAAGTAGTAATTGCGGAAGCGAAGGATGGGTTTGAGGATCTCTTCTCCGGGCGCAAAAACAGCAAGATACCAGGGCGCTTCTTGGAGCCGGTAGTAGCCGCTGATCTCCTGCGGCGGACGCCCTTTTCCCCGCAAGGTCCCCGAATCGCTTTTCTGCAAAGCGGCCAGGGTTTCCACCTCGACCGGATCCCCCGTTTCCCCGATTTGTTTGCGTTCGGTATCCGTCGTGCTGACGAAAATATGGCCGGCGCGATCGATCAGAAAGGTTTTCTGGCTGCGCCACCAGCGGGCAAAAGGCATGTCCTGGAGAAGATAATCGAAATCCAGGACCACCTCGATTTCGACATCGTCCTCCGGATTGTCGCTCACGGCCCGCGTCATGAGGGATACCGTACGATTGTCGGTGTCCGGATTGTAATGCGGTTCGGTCACGGTAAACTCCCGGCCGCGCCCCATCGGCCCCATAGCACGTCCCATCTGGGCGCCCATCCGGCCCATGCCGCCGCTGCGGAATCCATGAGTGTCCCTGCCAGCGGCATCGGACAGGCGCTGACCGTTGCGATAGACGGCCACCACGCCCGGACTGTCCGCGAGTTCCCTGAGGATGTCGATCCCCCCGGCCATCGGGCGTTGATCGTCCTCCATCAATTTCAGGTACAGGTCGACCCATTCCTTGGGCCGCTCCAGCCGCATGTCCACATGGTGGGCCGCCCGTTGCAGCTTGAGAATGGCCGCCTCTTCCCACTGCTTGAGAATGGCGTTGCGGGCGTATAGAAAACCGACGGCCCCCATGATGCAAAGGAGAAAGGCCACGGGAAGGAGCATATAGACAACGAAGCGTTGCTGCAGGGTCTGTATTTTTAGCATGGATCACCACATAGAAGGGCGGATAGGCTCTCTTCGCAATACGCATCTGCTTAAAGGCCCTATTTCGCTCAGCGCACAGGAAAAGTCACCATTGCCCGAAGCCCCGTCATACGCGCCATGGGGTGCCGCATGGTGACCCGGCTGCTGTCGTTGTCATGCAAATCAAGGCCCTGTTCTTCATCGTCGACGACGATGGGGAACAGGGCCGGGGCGGCCTAAGCTTGCAAACCGATGCGGTCGCGGGGGTGGAGGTGATACCCACAGATGCCGGCCCGGTTGCGGACTTCGCATTCGTGGGCGGTCTTTAAAACGATTTCCAGATCGAGCCTGAATTCGCTCTCCTTGGTCTGATGGATCAAGGGGCGTAACCCACCTTCTCCATCCGGTCAGAAGGCCTGCCGGGCTTGCGCCGGGTAGCAAAAGCAGTTTAGGTCGATTCAGGCATAGGGTTACGTCAACTTTATGACCAGCCGATCATTGCACGGTTTGGGAAGGCGTCTATTGGCAACAGGGCGGCTTGCCTTGGGTGGCTTTCCCCACCCGGTTCAGATAGCGCCCCCACCAGCCTTTCGACGTTGGGGTCGGCACCGCGCTGTAAAGGGTCGGTGCATTCTGAAAGGCCTTCCAGCACTGGGGGCTGCAGAAATAGTAAGCGCACCCGCCGTGCACCGCGGCGATGCCGGACTTGGCCGGGTTGATACGCTTGCCGCATACCGGATCGACACATTGTCTTCTGAGTGACCATCCCATAGAAAACCTCCGACGGTCATCGGGTATCCATCGTGAAAACGCAACGGGGAATGCCGTTATCCGTTAAAAACTTTAACCCCCATAAATTCAGCATAAGCACCGGCGGATCGAAATCAATACCGGCCGCAGGGAATCGCGCTTGCGTGGGCGAAAGCCGCGGCCACCCGCAAGGTGTCGGCACGGTCGCCGTCGACCACGGTGTCGCGCAGATCCAGCAATATTGTGGCCTTTGAAATAATGGGTGGCGGTGCCGTGGCGGACATCCTCGAGCGAACGTTCCAGATCGATGGCTCCCCTGGCGTCTTTGCGGATGAAATCCCTGGTTTGATAGACCTTGATACCGATGCTCAAAAAATGGCCTCCTGCTCCAACGATTGGATCATGTGCTGGCGATACCAATGATCGTCAATGGCCGCGAACTTCAAGACAAGCCCCGTGCGGGTTGCGACCATGCGGGATTATAGGGCTTTCAGGTTTCGGGGTCGGCCTCCGGATAGAGCCGGGCCATGCAGTCGGGGCAAACCCCATGGGTAAATTGGGCTTCCGATTTGGCGGCGATATACGCTTCGAAAGGCTGCCAGACGCCTTTTTCATCGCGGATCTTCTTGCAGTTGGCGCACACCGGCAACAGGCCCTGGAGAATCTTGACCTTTTCACGCGCCGTCTCGAGCTCGGTAATGTCCAGGCCGATCTTCCAGCTGCGCCAGCCGGCCAGGGGGACCGCGGACGATGCATCGGACCACACCACCACCTTTTCCTGACCGTCCTTGGCAGCGATGCGCCATTTGCGGCAGGACGTCGCGTTGACGATGCAGGGGCCTTCGTCTTCGCGCAGGAGAACTTCCAGCATGCCGGGCAGATCCTGCAGATCTTCGGCCGAATAACCCGAAATGCGCTCAAACTCGTGGTTGTAGAAAACCAGGCTTCCGTCCTGATCCGCCGCGCAGATGATGACCGGCAGATCAAGGAGAGCCTTGCGAAAACTTTCTCGTGCTTTGCGCAACGCTGTTTCGGCGGCTCTGGCGTCGTTCGGTTTCCGCTCGAAGGGCCTCCTCGCATCGAAGAAGCCGATCCTTCAGAGATGGTTGCTCTGCCGACATGATGGATCTCCCGGACGCTTCAAGTCGGCTGCAAGGCCGGTATGTCATTGGGTTGCTTGCACAATCAGCCGCGGAAAGAAAACAGCTCAAAATGGATGATGAAATGTCATCAGGTGAAATTAACGGATCTATTCGGTTTGATCAAGGACTTCCCGTACCATCTTCAGCACATCCGGTAGGTGGAAAGGTTTGGCAATGTACCCACGCGCCCCCTTCTGCAGGGTCTCTCTGACGGTCCCTTTGGGAGAATAGCCGCTGGCGATCATCACCCGGGGGGGCCTGTCCAGGTCCATCAGGTGGGTCAGGCATTTGGCGCCCCCCATGCCGGGCATGTTGAGATCCAGGATCACCAGCTCGATTTCCGATCCCAGACGCTCATAGACGTCAAGGGCTTCCTCCCCGCTGGCCGCTTCTAGGATAGCGTAACCGAAACGCTTCAGCAGGTCGCACCCAAGCCGGCGTACCACAGGGTCATCATCGACGATAAGGATGGTCTCCCGACCGCCAACCAATTCCGCACCGGGGATATGGGGATCCTGATCGATCTCCGCCAGCCCGGCCGCCGGGAAGTATATCTTGAAAACCGTCCCCTTCCCCACCGCGCTCGTGCAGGTAATCGCGCCCCCATGACTCTTGACGATGCCATACACCGTAGCCAACCCCAACCCCGTTCCTGAGCCGGTTTCGCGGGTGGTGAAAAAGGGCTCGAAAATATGCTGCCGGGTCTTTTCATTCATTCCCGTGCCGGTATCGCTTATCGTCAACAGAACGAATTCACCGGGTGCAACATCGAGGGGAAGGCCGTCGCCCTCTTCCAGACGCGTCTGCGCCGTCGCGAAAATCAGGCGGCCGCCGTCCGGCATGGCATGGCCGGCATTGATGCCGATGTTCATGATCACCTGCTCCAGCTGGACCTTGTCGACGCGGATGATGGGCAGGTCCTCCTGCAGGTGGGATTCGATCTGGATCATTTTGGGCAGGGTGCGCTCCAGGAGGCGGCAGGTTTCTTTGATTTCGAGATTGATGTTCAGCGGCACGGGATTGCTCTCGATCTTGCGGCTGAACGTCAAAAGCTGGCGGGTCAACTCCTCGGCGTGGCGGGCGGCCTGTCGAATCGTCGCCAGCATCTCTTTGTCCTGATGGGGCCTGGCATCGTCCATCATCAGAAGCTGGGCAAATCCCGATATGGCCTGCAAACTGTTGTTGAAATCGTGGGCGATGCCGCCCGCCAGGGTGCCCACGGCCTCCATCTTCTGGGATTGCAGCAGTTGGGCCTCCAGCTGTTTCCGGGAAGTGATGTCCCTCAGGAATACGATGATGGCCGGCCGATCCTCCCACTCGATCCGTACGGCATTGACCGCGCCCCATTTGATCTCGCCGTCCCGGGCAACCAGTCGGATACTGTAGTTCTGGGGCAACTCCTGTCCGGATAGACGTTCCTCGTACCTGGCGATGACGAACGCCCGATCGTCGGCGTGGACCATCTCGATAAAATCCAGATGCGGCAGGTCCTCTTCGTCGAATCCCAAAAACACCTTGGCCGTTCGATTGGCGAAACGCAGCCGCCGATTCTGAATCACAAGGATGGCATCATGGGCGTTTTCCACTACCTGCCGGTATTTTTCTTCCGAACGGCGCAGCACCTCCTCCGCTTCCTTGCGCTCGGTGATGTCCCGTCCCTCCGGGATCAACATGACCACGCGGCCTTCGGCGTCTTTGACCGGCTTGAGGGAAAAATCCACGTAATGCCGGCCTTCGTCCCGGGCAACGTGGCTGGTTTCGAAGCGGCAGAATTCACCGTGGGCCGCCCGCTCGACGGTATCCTTTATCCGATGCACGCTTGCGGCATCATGCGGCCAGAAGGGTGCTTCCCAGAGTGGACGGCCGACGACATCGGCCGCCTGGAGATCGAAAAAGTCCAGCGCCGTCTGGTTGGCCTCCTGAATGACACCGTCGGGATCCAGTACACCGATCAGCTGAAAGGTCTGGTTGAAAATGGCCTGGAACTTGAGACGGCTTTCCTGCAGAACGGCCTCGGTTTGTCGGCGTTCCTCGATCTGGGCCACCAGATCCCGATGATAGATCTGCAGACGCGCCATGAAATCATTGAACATGCCGCCCAAACGGCCGATTTCATCGCTCCCGGCTTCGAGGACCCGGGCTTCGTAATCGCCTTCCCGTCCGCGCGCGACCATCGTCATGAGATCCTTGAGCGGACGGGTAATGCGGGTACTGATCCACAGGGTCAGGACGATGCAGATGAAAACAGCCGCTACGATAACAATAAAAAGAATGTCACGCGCCTGTTCGACCGGGGCATAGATCGCATCGATAAAATCGGTGGCACCCACGATCCAGCCGTACTCCGGGATGGAGCCGTAATAGACCAGTTTTTCGCGGGGATGCGGCTCCCCGGGATTGTGGCGGGTGTAAGTCAGACGGCCGGATTTCTCGGATAGCATATGTTCGAAGGCCGCGCGGGGTATTTCCAATTGGAAAATCGGGCCGCCCTTGATCTGCGGGTGAATGACCACTTGTCCGGTTCGGTCGGCGACGAACACATAGCCGCTGGGGCTGAACCGAAAGGACAGCACGCTGGTGCGGATGTCCTTCATAGGCAGCAGGGATTTGAACTCGTCCCGATAGGCCGAAACGGAAATGATCCAGTCGAAGGGCTCAAAATAGACCATGTAGAGCGCCTTGGCGCGCAGCGCCGGCTCTCCCGGGTTGCGCCATTCGTATTCAATGTAGCCATCCTTGAGGTGAATCTGTTCGGAGATAAACGGGAAACGCGAAAAGTCGCGCCCTTCCACCTGCGCATTGGGGTGTACGACGGCGATTCCTTGGCTGTTGATGCAGTATGCGTAACCGGTTTCGCCGATTACCTGGGATAGCAGGATACGCCGGATTCGTCGGCGGGCCTCCGCCATGGTGATCTCGCCCTTCAGGGCCTGCCGGTGGAGCAACTCGGCGATCTGGCGGTTGGATTCGGCGACGGTTTTTAGATGGGTCTTGATGGCGGCCGTGGCGCTGGTTTCCACCAGATTGACAACGGAATTGGTGGCGAGTTGGAAATCGGACTCGATATGGGTTTGGATGGTGTTCCGCGTCAGGTAAATGGTGCCCCAGCCGCCGATTAAGATCATCGGGATTAAAAGCCCGATATAGACCACCAGCAGTTTGTTGCGTATCGGCATGTTACCAAAAACGGGAAATGCGCCCATTGCTGCAGTTCCTCGGGTAATGTCCACTGGCACCATACCAATGGGTCGATCGTGTCCGGTCTATAAACAGGAGTCCCGCCGCCCAGACAACCGTATCCGTCATTAGGGGAATATCGGGATTTCACCTTGGAACTTTAGCGGACCGGCGTCAGGATGGATAAGGGGAACGGGCATCACATCGATCGGATCGCACCGGCCCTTCTGAGGGCGACCCCCCAGACGACGCACAGGATTTTCTTGGCTGGGACACCGCCGGTCGCCATCCAACCGCTTTTTGCCTATCATAAACGGTTCCCTTGCCGGAAATAATGCTTATAAATAAGGAGTCATTTTCAGCTTTTACCTAAACTGGGAGGAGCCACCCATGATGTACAGCAAAACCGTGATGGATCACTTTCGCAATCCACGGAATGTCGGCGTAATCGAGGATGCCAATGGGGTTGGCGAAGTCGGCAACCCCCTGTGCGGCGACATCATGACGATTTACCTCAAGATCGTGGACGAGCGCATTGACGATATCAAATTCCAAACCTTCGGGTGCGGTTCGGCCATCGCTGTGTCCAGCATGCTCACCGAAATTGCCAAGGGCAAAACCATTGCCGAAGCCAAGACCATCACCAACAAAGACGTGGCCGAGGCCCTGGAAGGTCTTCCCAAGAACAAACTGCACTGTTCCAATTTGGGGGCGGACGCCCTCCAGATGGCGATCAAAAATTATGAAGACGGTGTGGCGGGCATCACACGCCCTGAAGAGGGCCACAAGGAGGTTCATGTCCACCAGGAAGGCGGTAAATGTTATTGCCCCTACTGCGATGTCGAAATCCAGGAGGGCGTCACCTTCTGCGAGGCCTGTCAATCCGATCTGGAAGAGGAACATTAATTGCCGCGAACACCGAAAGAGGGCTTATTCATGGGGATCATCAATCTTGACCATATTTCATCCAACCCGCTGCTGCCGGAAGTCAAAACGGCCATGATCGAAGCGATCAATGCGGATTACCATAACCCTTCCAGCCAGCACACCGCCGGCGAACAAGCGGCCGGGCTTCTTGAACGGGCGCGCGCCAATGTGGCGGCCCTGATCAATGCGGCCACTCCCAAGGAAATCGTTTTCACCTCCGGGGGCACCGAATCCGTCAACCATGCCGTCAAGGGCGCGGCGCTGGCCAACGCCAAAAAGGGCAACCACATCATCACCTCCAACGTGGAGCACAATGCCGTTATCCGAAGCCTCAAGCGGCTCAAGGGGCAGGGCTTTACCATCACCTCCCTGGACGTGGATGCCGACGGGCGGGTGAACCCCCAGGACGTGGCCGAAGCCATTACGGACAAGACCATTCTGGTCTCCATCATGCACAGCAACAACGAAACCGGCACCATCCAACCCATCGAAGAGATCGCCCGGATCACCCGTGAGCACAAGATCATTTTTCACACCGATGCCGTGGACTCGGTGGGGGTCGTCCCCATGGATGTCCAGCAGCTGGGTGTCGACCTGATGAGCTTCGGTTCCAACACCTTCTACGGCCCCACCGGGGTGGGCGGTCTTTATATCCGGCGCGGCACCCTGATATGGCCGCTTCTGGAAGGCGGGGTTCAGGAGCAGAACAAACGGGCCGGCACCGAAAACCTCGTCGGGATCGTCGGTATGGGTGTGGCGGCCGAACTGGCCCGGCGGGATATGGGGAGTCGGCTGGAGCACCTGCTGAGGCTGAAGGGCAAACTGCTGGCCGATCTGCCCCGCAAGCTCGGCGACATCATTATGAACACGCCCGTCGAGAACAGCCTGCCCAACCTGGTATCGGTATCCCTCCAATTCATTGAGGGAGAAAGCGTCATGCTCATGCTGGACGACGATGGCATCGCCGTGGCCACCCGCTCCGCCTGCGCCACGGGCTCCCTGCGGGCCTCGCATGTGCTGCTGTCCATCGGGCGGTCCCACGCCGATGCCCAGGGCACCCTGGTGATCACCCTGGGTATGGACAATACCGAAGCGGATATCGACCACTTCCTGCAGTCGCTGCAGAACGTGGTCAAGACCCTGCGCGACATCTCACCGTTGTATCAGAAGAAAATGCAGGCCGCCGGCTGAGGGGAAATCGCTTTAGCAGCAGGATTGGGGCCGGACCTTCCAGCGTGCCTGAGTTAACGTGCGGTCGGCAGGAAAGCCGGAGAGGGGCGAGGTCAGGGGGACAAGGCCGCCGTTACCTTCGCGGAGAGCTGGGCCAGGTTGAACGGCTTTTGGATGAAGCCGGCGCAGCCACGAGCCATGATCTCAGAAGCTTTGCCGTTCATGCTGTAGCCGCTGGAAAGCACCACCCGAACGCCCTGATCCATGGCTTTGAGCCGGTCGAAAACCTCGCCCCCGCCCATACCGGGCATCACCATATCCAGGATCACCAGATCGATGGCATCCCCTTGATCCCGATAAAGCTGCAAGGCCGCATCGCCGCTGCCGGCAATGTGCACCGTGTAGCCCAGCTTCTTGAGCATGGCGGCCCCCACGTCCAGGATCATCTGCTCGTCATCCACCAACAGGAGGGTCCCCTGCCCCTTTTGGGGACGTTCCGGCGGCGCGATTGTCTTTGCGACGGAACGTCCGGAGGCCGGCAGGATAATCGTGAAGGTACTGCCCTCACCTTTTACACTGGAAACGTTGATCAACCCGCCGTGATTCTTGATGATGCCGTAAGCAGAGGCCAGCCCCAGCCCTGTGCCGCGACCCATTTCACGCGTGGTGAAGAAGGGTTCGAAGATGCGGTTCAGCACCATCTCGTCCATGCCCACCCCGGTATCCGTCACCGTCACCCGCACGAAACGTCCCGGGGGAAGATTCAATGCCTCAGCCGCGCTTTGCGTCAGCTCGAGGTTTTCCGTGGTAATAAACAGTTCGCCGCCGCCGGGCATGGCCTGCCAGGCATTCACATAGAGATTGAGCAGCGCCTGGTTGATCTGGCCCCGGTCCACCTCCACCGGCCAGATATCTTGGGCGTAGCGGCCGCGAACGGAAATCTCTTTGCGCGTCCGGCTGAACATGCGGTTTTGGGTCTTGATCAGTTCGTTGAGATCGGTGGGTTTGACCTCGTATTTTCCGCCCCGGGCAAACCCCAGAATCTGACGGGTCAGATCCACCGCACTCTTGACGTAGGACTCGATGCCCTCCAGATGCTCACGGAAAGGATGGTGGCGGTCGACTTCGCTCAGCATCAGGGAGGTGCGTCCCTGGATGCCCATGAGCAGGTTGTTGAAATCATGGGCCAATCCGCCGGCCAGTGTCCCGACAGCCTCCATCTTCTGGGCCTGCAGCAGCTGCCCCTCCAGTTTGCGCAGATCCGTGATATCCCGCCCCACGATCACCACGCCGGAGATCGTGCCGTCCTCATCCCGGCTGGGGTAGTAGGCGGTATCGATGTAGCGTCGCCCCAGGCCGGGCGTATCGTACCAGGCCTTGAACTGCAATTCTTCCCCCGCCAGGCATCGATCGATCTTGGGTTTCTGGTGACATTCGAAGATCGTCTGGCCGAAAATTTCTGCGGCCGGCCGGCCGATGATGTCTTCCACCGCAACCCCCAGAGCCATGCCATACGGGGAATTGACCGCCTGAAAAATGTAGCCCCGGTCCATCAGCGCCATGTAGTCGCTGCTGGACGTCACCATCTGTTCGTATTTGCGCAGCTTCTGGGCCGCCTTCTTGATGGGGGTAATATCGACAAAGGACCCGACACTGGTGGTGGTGCCGGGAATCAGATCGACTTGCAGCATGACATCCTTGCGCACGCCATGCCGATCGATCAGGCCACACTCAATGGTCTTGGGGGCCGCCTCCGGATCGTTGCGACGCAGATAATGAATTTCCAGCATGCGCGCATGATCCGCCGGATCGATCAGTTCGGTCCACTTCATGCGCCCCTCGATGTCGCCCCGGGTGTAGCCCACCAGATCGGCAAACCCCTGATTGGCCATCGAAAGGGTCGTATCCTGCTCGCTGAGCACCGTACCGGTGCCGGTGTTGTCGAAAACGGCCCGGTAGCGCTGCTCGCTGAGTCGCAGGGCGTCCTCCACCCGCTGTTTGTCTTTCAGCTGTGTCTGTACCTCACTGTACAGACGGGCATTTTCCAATGCAATCGCGGCCAGATCGGCAAACCGGCTCAGGATATCGACTTCTTCCTTCTGAAACTGTTTGTCACCGCTAAAGCAGCTCATCCCGATCGAACCCAAAGCCCGGTCGTGGGACATAATGGGGACACTTAGAGCAGCACGCAAATTCTTGAAGATGGGATGTGACGAACGGTCGCCCCAGTTTTGATAGTCCTCCACGAGGACGGGTTGACCGCTCTGGGCGGCCCGTCCGGCCAACCCCTCTCCCATCTTCAGACGGAATCCCGAGAAGACGTTCAGCGTAAGGGCCGGAGGCCGCCTTGATAACCATTTCATCGGTGGCGTCGTCGTGGAGATAGATGAAACCGTCCGCGTTTGGGATCAGCGCCGTCGCATTCTGAAGGATCGCGTCGAGAACTTCATCGGGTTTGAGATGGCCGATTATAGCCAAGGTGGTTTCGTGAAGGGTGGCCAGATATGAGGCTTGCAAGCGGAGAGTTCGTTCGCCGGTCTTGCGCCTGGTGATGTCCAGGGCCGTAAAAGTGACCCCCAGATCGAGATCTCTCGGGTCCATGGGGGTGGAACTCAGCAGAACGTCGATGATGCGGCCATCCTTGCAAACCCATCGGGTTTCCACCGTGCCCGAGCCAGAGCGCGAAATCTGGCGATATTTCTCATCGCCCACCCATGCGAACTCCTCCTGGGTGGGGTAGAGCATGCGCGCACTCCGGTTGATCAGTTCTTCGCGGGCGTAGCCGGTCATTTCGCAAAGCCGCGGGTTGGCCTCGACAAGCACCCGGTCGCGCACCAGGCCGATCCCGGTGGGGGCCACCCGCAAGATACTGTCCAGGGTTCCAACCTTTTTGCGGAGGATAATCTCATGCTGCCGGCGTTCGGAGATATCCCGCGAGACACTGACCACACAGGCCTCCCCGCCGATCTCCACCTGGCGGCCGGAAATTTCAAAGGGCTGCGGGCGGCCGTCTTTGATGTTGATATGCGCTTGGAAGCCGCGGACTTCGCCGTTCTCCCGCAAAAGGTTGACGTACTGCCGACGATCTTCCTTATCCGCCCAAAGGTTGATGTCGAGAACCGTCCGGCCCACGACTTCTTCCCGACGATAGCCCGAAGTCTGCGTGAAGGAGTCGCTGATATCCAGGATCAAGCCGTCCTTCAGGCGGGAAATTATCAGGTTGTCCGGACTTGAGATGAGGGCGGCCGCCAGAACATGTGAATCTTGCAAATGGGCACTGGCGCTCGACGCCCGCTCCCTGAGGCGTTCTTCCAAGTCGGCAATGCGGGCTTCCAGTTCCTCGTAGCTGGGACGACGGGTCATGGGGATTCCTCGCGCCGTTTAAATGGCTTGATGGCAGGCATTTCAACGCTTGGGCGGAAAAACAAGAACCCTTTTTGCATGCGCATCTCCGGATCGGTGCTGAATCCGGTCCGAAGCAGGGTGTCCCATCACTTCAAAGAGGTGTGACGTATCGATGCCGACTTTAAAAAATTGTATAATTTTTAATAAGTTAAATTGTCAAGAGATTCTACGAAGAAATTCGAGGCCGCGCGCGGCAAAAAACCTTCAAAGGAGGATTTCCGCCGGCTTTCAGGCGAATTGGGATTGACACGCTTTCCGCTCCTGTTTAAAAAATGTGGCATCCGGCCGGACAGCCGCTTGTTCTGCAATTCCCATCACGACGGCGCACCGCTCAAATACCGGCCGCGATCCGATAAATCGGTCTTAAAAGGCGCCTTGCCCTGCGCCTTAAACCCATTTGCAACCGTTCCGACATCCGGTGCTTGAGTTATTTCAATCTCAGCCTTAGGCGAGGAGAATTGCGCATGCATGTCAACACCTGGCCCACCGACCGCTGGCCCGAAGGCGTACCGCGCGATATCACCGGATACAGCAAACCACTCTTTTCCGTCCTCGATGAGACCGCCGCCGAATATGGCGATCAGGTCTACACCATCTTCAGCGGGGCCACCCGAACCTTCGGTCAGGTGCAGGAGACCGCCAACCGCGTGGCCAATTTCCTGATTGACCGCGGCATCCGCAAGGGCGACCGGGTGGCCATCTTTCTTCCCAATCTGGCGCACTACCCGATGGTTTATTTCGGAATCCTCAAGGCCGGGGCCGTGTGCGTCACCTGCAACCCCCTTTACACGGCCGGGGAGCTCAACTACCAGCTCAAGGATGCCGGCGCCAAAGCCCTCTTCTGCATGGATCACCCCCAGTTCTACCCCGTCACGGTGGCAGCTGTTCAGGACACGGATATCGAGACCGTGGTCATCTGCAGCGTCAAATCCATCCTCCCGCCGCTGAAAGGCTTCATCGGCGGCCTGCTCGGCAAAATTCCCAAAGCCGGCCGCTATACCGCCGGCCATCTTTTCTTCGACCAGGTTATAAAGCAGGCCAGTGACCCCGGGCACCGGTCATCGAGATCGATCCCGAAAGGGATTTGGCGGTAATCATCTACACCGGCGGCACCACCGGCGTTCCCAAGGGGGCCGCCCTTACCCACGCCAACCTCGTCTTCGATGTCATGGCATTGGATCAATGGGTTCGCATCCCGCAGAAACCGGGAGGCCGGCCGGAGCAATTGCGTCGAGGCGGTTTTCACTGCTTCTTAGGCGTTCTTCCGATGTACCACAGCTTCGGAATGACGATCATAATGCTCTGGTCCTGCCTTATTGCCAGCCGTCTGGTGTGCATTCCGGATCCCCGAGCCGGCAACCCACCTTTTACCGAAGTTCTCAAGGCGGTGGAAGACAACAAAGCCACTATACTGTCGGCCGTGCCCACTATCTTCGTAGCCTTCAACAACCATCCCCTGCTGGATAAGTTCGACCTGTCCTCCATCATGGGCTGCGGCTCCGGCGGCGCCCCCATGCCGGTGGAGGTGGCCAAGACCTTCGAGGAAAAAACCGGTTCGGTGGTCTTTGAGTGCTATGGGTTGAGTGAAACCGCGCCGCTGGCCACCGGCAATCCCACCGACAAGCATTCGCGGCGTTTCGGTACGGTCGGATTTCCCATCTCCAATACGGATGTTAAAATCATGGATCTCGCCACCGGAACCGAAGAGCTGCCCCGCGGGAAGGATGGCGAGATCGCTATCAGCGGCCCCCAGGTGATGCAGGGCTACTGGAACAAACCCGAAGAGAACGCCGCCGTATTCCGTGATGTCCGAGGCCGACGCTATTTTCTTACGGGAGATATCGGCCATGTGGACGAGGACGGCTACATCGTCATCACGGACCGTAAAAAGGACATGATCATCGTGGGGGGGTTCAACTGCTATCCGCGCGAAGTCGAGGAGGTTTTGTATACCCATCCCAAGGTCGCCCTGGCGGCCGTGGTGGGCGTGCCTGATCCCAAAAGCGGCGAGGCCGTTAAGGCCTTTATCCAGCTGGTACCCGGTGCGAGCGCCACGGAAGAAGAGATCATCGGCTACTGCCGGGAGCACCTGGCCGGTTACAAACGCCCCCGCCGTGTGGAATTCCGCGAGGCCCTGCCCACATCGGTGATCGGCAAGGTCTTGCGGCGTGTTTTGCGGGACGAAGAGCACGAAAAAGCGCGAAAGGAGACGTAATGACCGATTTCAGTGAGTTGACCCGCCTGGATGCCATTGCCCAGGCCGAACGGGTGCGGAGAAAAGACATTCAGGCGATCGAACTGGTGGATGCCGCCATCGAACGCATCGAAGCCGTCAATCCCAAGCTCAACGCCGTCGTGACGAAGATGTTCGACCAGGCGCGGGAAGCCGCCCGGGGGCCTTTGCCGGAAGGGCCTTTTACCGGCGTGCCGTTTCTCCTGAAGGACATCCTCGGCATGTGCAAAGGTGTCCCCATGACCATGGGGTCCAAGCTCCTGCGCGATCTCATCCCCGACCACGACAGCGAACTGGTAAGCCGCATGCGGCAGGCCGGTTTGATTTTCGTGGGCAAGACCAACGTACCGGAATTCGGTACACTGCCCACCACGGAGTCCCAATTGTTCGGCCCCTGCCGCAACCCCTGGGATACCACCCGCAGCACCGGGGGCTCCAGCGGCGGCTCGGCCGCGGCCGTGGCCTCGGGCATGGTTCCCATGGCGCACGCCAACGACGGGGGCGGGTCGATTCGAATCCCGGCGTCCTGCTGCGGTCTTTTCGGTCTGAAACCGACACGGGCCCGCAATCCTTTGGGGCCCGATTTCGGAGAAGGCTGGGGCGGACTGGTGGCCGAGCATGCCGTAACCCGGTCCGTGCGCGACAGTGCCGCCCTGCTGGATGCCACGGCCGGTCCCGAACCGGGCGATCCTTACTGGGCGCCCCCGACCAAAGGGCCCTTTTTAAAGGAGGTAGGTGCTGATCCGGGCGCCCTGCGCATCGCCCATGCGACATCGCCGGACTTTCCGGTACACGAAGATTGCCGCCAGGCGGCGGAGGAGGCCATGGCCCTGTGCCGCGACCTGGGCCACCACGTCGAAGAAATACCCCTGGCGCTCGATGTCCCTTTCGAGCACTTTGCATCCTGTGTGCGGGTCATCATTGCCGCGGGAACGGCCTCAGTCCTCAAAATGCTGGGCGCCGGCCCGGAGCAGGTGGAGCCCATGACATGGGCCCTTTATGAGATGGCCCAAAGCATCGACGGAGCAGACTACGTCCTGGCGCTGGAACAGCTCCAGCGCAGCTCCCGCACGATTGCGGGCTGGTTTAAGCATTATGATGTATTGCTGGCCCCGACCGTCCCGGAACCGCCGCCGTTGCTGGGCTCCTTCGATCCGGCACCGGAAAATCCCCTCCAGGGGTTTGAGCGCGCCGGACGCTATGTCCACCTGAACCCCATCGCCAACGTCACCGGCCAGCCGGCCATGTCCGTACCCTTGTTCTGGAATGAAGCGGGGCTGCCCATCGGCGTCCACTTCATGGGCCGCTTCGGCGATGAGGCCACCCTGTTTCGCCTGGCCTCGCAGCTGGAAGCCGCCCGGCCCTGGGCCCACCGGACGCCGCCCGTTTATGCCGCTGGTGAAGAATAGCGGCCTGACAGCGGCCACCCCCAGTGCAGCGCCAGCGATGGCCTTTAGCCGTTTGGCACCCGTCGGTATATCAAGACGCGTGCTCCAACAAGATCCGCAGCATGCGCCGCAGGGGTTCGGCCGCCCCCCACAGGAGCTGATCCCCCACGGAAAAGGCGGTCAGGTATTCCGGCCCGATGGTCAGCTTGCGCAGCCGGCCCACCGGCACCATGAGGGTGCCGGTGACCTTGGCGGGCGTCAATTCCCGCAGCGTAACTTCTTTCTCGTTGGGGACCACCGAGACCCAGGCGTTGTGTTCGGCGATCAGGGCTTGGATTTCATCCAGGGGCAGATCGCGCTTCAGCTTGATGGTAAAGGCCTGGCTGTGGCAGCGCATGGCGCCGATGCGAACACACTGACCGTCGATGGGAACGGGATTGTCCCGGCGGCCCAGGATTTTGTTGGTTTCGGCATACCCTTTCCATTCCTCCCTGGTCTGACCGTTTTCCATAGGCCGATCGATCCACGGAATCAGGCTGGCAGCCAGGGGGGCGCCGAAATGGGCCACCGGGAAATCCTCACTGCGCAGGGTATCGGTCACCCGCTGATCCAGCATCTTTATGGCGGTCGCCGGGTCGGACAACAATGCCGCCGCTTCACTGCCGATGGTTTGCATCTGCGTCACCAGTTCGCGCATGTTGTTGGCCCCGGCGCCGGAAGCCGCCTGGTAGGTCATGGAGGTCAACCATTCCACAAGGTCCTTCTCGAACAGGCCGCCTAAGGCCATGAGCATCAGGGATACGGTGCAGTTGCCGCCGATAAAATCCTTGACGCCCTCGGTCAGAGCCCTATCGATGACCTGGCGGTTGACCGGATCGAGAACGATCACGCTTGCCGGATCCATCCGCAGGGTCGAGGCGGCATCGATCCAATAGCCCTGCCAGCCGGCTTTCCGCAGCGCGGGATGGGTCTTTTCGGTATAGCCGCCGCCCTGGCAGGAAACGATGATCTCCATCTCCGCCAGACGCTCCAGATTGAAGGCATCTTCCACCAGGGGCACCTCCCGGCCGATGTCAGGCCCCTTCTGCCCCGCTTGGGAAGTGGAAAAGAAATAGGGATCGTAACCGTTGAAATCGCCTTCCGCCTGCATACGATCCATGAGGACCGAGCCGACCATTCCCCGCCATCCGATAAAGCCGACACGTTTCATCTTTTCACTCCTTTTTCCGGGTATATTAAAAATAGGTCACCAAATGAAAAAGCCTTTCTGAACCCCGGTGTCGGTTCAGAAAGGCTTAAATTTGCTTGGGATTCAATTCCTATCGCCGTTTCCCGAACCAACCCCTTCCCGGGCGGGTCATCCTGGTGGTTGCCCGCTTAGTGCCGGTGTGTGTTTTGGTTTTGGTCAGGAGGGGCGTCTGCATTGAATCTTTTATCCCATCAATACGCTTTCGCTCTTCTATAATAGCGCTACTTTCCTGCATATAGGCTGAAATGTCAACCATCCAAATCGGGATATCCGGCGGACTTTGGTCGCCTCAACTGCGGTGCGCCCTTTCCGGTGGTGATCGGACATAAGGCACACACGAGGGCGACTAGACCTTGGGTGCGATCAGAGGCCTGACATCCGTGATCTTAAACCGGATGGCGGCGATGATCGCGTTGGCGGAGCGGTCGCCGGCCACCTCCCGGATTTTTTCCCGGAACGAATCCAGCAATTCGCCGTAGCGCTCGTGGGAATCCATTTCCAGGTAAAGCCGGGCACCCTTCCACTCCGTGGGGGATTCGCCGGGCTCGATCACGATGAAACTGGCCTTGGGATTTTCCTGCAGATTTTGAAAGGACCGATTGTCGCCGATGGCCATGATCACCGTATCTTCAGCGATCATGCGCGGTGAACCGAAAACGGCGGCGTTGACATTCCCGTTTTTATCGGCTGTCGCCAGAGCGCCGATGCGCGTCTTCTTGTTGAACATCTTCATCACCTGTTTTCGATCCATGTCGTCTCCTTTTTGTTTTGGGTCGCGTAGAAATCGACACACTCGCCGACCGGTCGGCATGTCCACCGCACAGATCGGCCCCCTTCGCTGTTTCCGATCCATTCGGGAGTCAATGGAATTTACCTATTAGGGTAATACCGAACCCCGCCGGCGCAACCGTTATTACGGGCGAATCCGGTCACGCGACGTTCATGGGGCTTTCTGCCGCCCATCGCCGGGAGTCGCCGGATGATTGGATTGCATACCGACCATACGGTGCATAACTTTGCGAGAAGTCATGAAGGGATGAAAGCGGGAGGCTTGCAGGCGCTTTCACAAATGGCAAAAAACCTTTGATAGAGGGAGTCATATGAAAACGATCAAACAAATCGCCCTGGCGGCAGCCACTTTGGCCGGCATGATATTCATCAGCGGCTGCGCCGGCCAGAGCTGGTTTTCCTATACCGGCTGGGAAGCCAAGCCCGACAATCGCTCTGCCCTGGAGGAAGGCGGTCCCCATGCCGCCATATGGACCAGCGACGACCTTGCCCTGCACTACCGCTATGAGCTCAAGGGCAATCGGTTGGATATCGAGGGACATGTCGTGCCGCAGAACCGCATCAAACATTTTCCCAACCTGACGGCCTGGGTCAGCATTCACTTCCTCGATGCCGATGGCAAGATCGTGGCAACCCACCGCCTTTGGTCCCAGAGGGGATCGCGCACTTTGGGAGGATTGAACTGGGACTTCCACCACAGTTGGCCGCTGCCGCCCGGCGACCGTGCGGTTGCCTTTAGTTTTTCGGGCCATGCCGGAGACAATGATACGCGGTGGGATTTCTGGCAAACCCCTTGAAGCGCGCCGGAAAGCCGGGTTAGATCATCGGTCGGATATAGTCGACGGCAACGCCGTAGCGCAGTCGGCCCGCATCCTCAATAGATTCGCAGCGGGTGACGCGGGCCGTGACCATATTGATGAAGCTTGCCGCATGGGGGTCCTCCGGCCGGTCATCGGTCGCACAAACGGAATCGGCGACCACATCGCTCGCGCCATTGCCCCATAGAAGGTCGGCGCCTCCGCAGACTAACGGAAGAATGACGATGCAGCTGCCTGGGTTGAGCTTGCGGGTAGAGCGGAAAAACATCCCGCTGCGGCTGAAGTTGCGGACAATGCCGATATAATTTTCGCTCTTGTTCAGCTGCGAAAATGTTATCGGCGTTGTGTGTAGCGTATCGGGGTTCTCTTCGTTTATCGCTCATTTCGTTTGTCAAGATTGCGCCCCCCAGCGCTTTCCCTCGATAGTCCTGCTCCGAACCGATCACCGGGCTGACCGAAGCATGGGCATCATATGAAATTCGGCGCGGCCTGAATTGCGTAAAATCCCGACCCACACTGTCAGACATACCTCGGCGTGCAAGCATCACAGGAAATCACAGGTCGCCCTAAACTGGTTGGGGATTCGCCGCGGTCGCAGTTTCACCTTCATGGGCATGGGCCGCGCATCGCTTTGGCCGGAATTGCACCCAACGGAAATCAAAACGGCTGACAACATGCTGCCATGCCCAAGGGTGAGGACGGGCCGGGCTCTTGTCAAGATATCATGGATGAGAAAAAGACAGGAGAAGGCGTGTTCAATTTGGCGTCGGCATGCCCGGCTTCCAAAATTGAAGGGGCAAGGCGCCGCGCCTTGCCCCCAGACGATTGAGGCCCGTGCAACTGAACACCAAAAGGCATGAATTCCTCCAATTGTCAGGCAGCGTAAATGCCTTTCGATACCTCAATTGCAATCGGTTGAATCTACATAGAAGCAATCTTTGTGCCGAAATTCACAAAAGCATTTTCCCCACAGCCATCATAGGGATGGTGTCATTTGGGATGGGGCGCTTGAACGGGTTGGTGCCATGTTTTGTCAGACCCAGTGACAAGTTTTGTCAACTACGCCGCCCTGCACGCCATGAGCATTCGGCGACAGGATGAAATGGGTCATGATCCAACTCCGAACATGAGGGATCCCCCGCATCTTCCCCCTTGGCCCGAATCGCAGGAGCGCATCGAGATATGGGGAATACCTCCCAAGAATGCACGCTTCCGAACCAGAGACAGGTTGCTCTGCAAGACCGACCGTTCATCGAGGTAACCGTAGAGATTTATTCGGTGTAAAGCCGGCGGATGGCAGCAAAATCTTCTTCCCCCATACCGTGCTGTTCCGCCAGGGCATAGATTTCCTTGACGCTGCTCAAGGTCGGCAGAGCGACATTATTTTCATAAGCTGTCTGGGCCGCCAGATGCAGGTCTTTGCGCATCCAACGCAATGGAAAGTGGGCCTCGAAATCATTGCGGTCGATGAGGCTTTGCTTCAGCTTCAAAAAAGGCGCTGCCACGGGTGAGTCGAGAATCGTTTCGGCAACGATGCGCTTGGTGAACCCCAGGGCTTCACCGAGCGCCAGCGCTTCGTTGTAGGCGGCCATGGCACTGCCCAACATGAGATTGATCAACATCTTCATGGCGGCCCCCTGCCCCGGGCCCCCCATGGGAAGAATCTTCTTGCCCATGCAGGCCAGGAGGGGACGGGCCACTTCCAGATCATCGGCATTCCCGCCGACGAAGAAAACCAGCTCGCCGTTTTCGGCCGGCCCTTTGGTGCCGGCCACAGGGGCGTCCAGATAGCGCACCCCGCTGGCACCGGCGACACCCGCCATCCAGCGTGCAAAACCGGGATGTACCGTGGAGCAATCGACCCACAGGGCGCCCTGGGGCAGGGCATGCAGAAACCCGTTCTCGTTGGCCGCCAGGGACTGAACCACTTCGGGGGTGGGCAGCATCGTGAATAGCACATCGACTTTCGTCGCCAATACGCTCGGGGATTCCGCCCATTTCGCCCCTCCGGCCAACAGGTCTTCGGCCTTGGATGCGGTGCGGTTGTGAACCGTCAGATCGTACCCGCCCTCCAGGATATTGCGGGCCATGCGGCTGCCCATAATGCCCAAGCCAATGAAACCGATTCGCATACCTCCTCCTTTCACCCTTCCTCTACTGTCAGATTGCGCATTTTCAGCTTATCCTTTACGAGCGCCCATTCCCGCTCACGGGACCGGACGGTCTTGTGACGATGCAATTCCGATAGGACATCGCGGACATAGTTCGGCCGGCGCATGCCCACCAGTACCGTGGAAATGCCGTCGGTCGTCCGCAATGCACGAATCGCCAACTGGCTCAGCGTGCCGTCCCCCGCCCAATCGTCATGAGCGGACTGTACGGCCTCTTTGATAGTCTGCGCCCGCCGGGCGGCCGCCGGGATGTAATAGGCCGTCACCGCATCGAGGGCGGCGCTCAAAAGCGACCTGTGCGCCTCAGTCCAATGGCGCAGGGGGCTGACGGGGTCCTCACGTTCGAAATAGGCCAGCACCGCTTCGACCCGGGGATACAATTGCGCATCCCGCACCTGGCACCATCTGTCGTAAGAAGCGAAATCGCGATACGCTTTGAGCAGGGCTGTCCCGATGCATAGCGGGGTCCTGATTTGGGATGCCGAAGAGGAGGCCATTCCCAGCGTGGGAAGAATGTTTTCAATGAGCTGCGTTTCTGATGCTGTCAAACGCTGGATGGCTTGCACGACATCTTCATCGCTCAAAGGCGGAAGCGAGTCCACCTCTGCAAGCCGCATGAGGCCTTGGGGGCCGATGGCATTCAGTGGACGGTTGACGAGGGTTCCCAACCCGGCCCGGCGTACGGAGTCCAACAGCGTAGCGCCGTCCGGCTGATTGGCCTGCAGCAGCGCGCCGCTTTCGACCAGGTTCATAGGAAACTGGATCAGGGCGAAATGGTGGTCTGCACGCAATGTTTCAGCCAACTGCAGCACGGTTTGGAGACAGGTAAAGTCGTCGCGCACAGAAGATACCGGAAAGGTATTGGAGCTGATGCCGTAGTATTGGATGCGCCCCCGATCCACCTCCTGCTCGAGGTATCGAAAGGCTTGCCGAATGCGGCGGTCGTATTCGGCCCGGCACTCTTTCTCCGCGATGCCCTGCCGGGATGCCCAGCTCAAATAATACTCGGGATTGTGCAACAGAAAAAAATCCACGGCCGCCAGGTTGAGGCGCTCCAGGCTGCGCGTAAGCTGATCCTCCAGAAATTCGGGGTGGATGCAGTGCTCCAGACCGTCGGCGTAAGGGACGAGTTCGGGGAAAGGATGCCCTTGGGCGGCGCGCTCCCGGCTGAGAGCGTAATTGCGGCCCTGAAGATAGCCCGCTTTGGTCACCACAATGGTTTCCTCGCGGTCGAGGGAACCCTCCCCTATGAGTTCCGACAGCACCTTACCCACGAGGATTTCTGATTCCCCGTCGGCATAGTTGGCGCTGGTGTCGATCAGGTTGATACCACCGGATAGCGCCATGTGCAGCGCGCGCCTGTGCCTATCGATACCGTCGGCGATCCGGTAACACCCGAATCCGGCCTGCGAGCAGCGCAGCCCGGTGCGGCCGAGAACGGCGTGCTGGACCGCTTCGAAACGTTCCGTACGGATATGGGTGGCGTCCGTGTCGGCCCATCCGTGTATTTTACGCAAGGGCGTTTCCCTTCATTATCCGCAATGCCGGTTGAAAAGTCTTTCCAGATCCGCCCTTTCCTTTTGGCAGGCTGCGAGAAGGTCTTCCAAACGGTCATATGAGGGGGATTTCTCCATGGTTCATTCCCACGTGCTACATCGGCATCCCACCACGGTGCAGCGGCGCGCTCAGGTCCCTCCTCTGGAAAGTGCCAGCTTCAACGCCACCCCCTTATCGACGTGCCGTATTCCGCTCACACTTACAAAATCCATTACAGACCGTCCCAAAAGCGGACGACAACCCGGCGGTCAATAGGTGTCTGGTCATCGGCCTCATACCGTCCCCATCATCGCGGGACAGCCCAAAGCAGGGCGCGCGGTCTTTTGGTTTTTCGAAGCCGACCGGAATTCTGTTTCACCGGGCGGGCGGCGCCATAAATTCCGGGCCCACCATGTCCGGAATGGATTCGGCGAGAATCTCATCGAGCGCCGCCTTGAAATCGTCGTCGACCTGCCATCCGAAGATGTCGTCGATGGGATTCATCTGTTCGGGACGGCGTCCGCCCCAGATGGCGATCTCGACGCCCATGTCGAGCACCCAGCGCACGGCCGCGGCCAGCAGCGTCTTCTGGTACCGCTCCCGGGCAAGCTGCTCGATGCGGGCGGCCGCCGAGAGATAATGTTCGAACCGCGGAGGCTGAAACTTGGGATCCTGTTTGCGCAGGTCATCGCCGGAGAATTCACGCTCGGGCGTCATCTTGCCGGACAGCAGCCCCCGGCAGAGCGCGCCGTAGGTCATGAGCGCTATCCTGTTTTCTTTGCCGTAGGGCAAGATGTCCTCTTCGATGCCGCGCTCGAAGATGTTGTAGGGGGGTTGGCACAGCTGCAGATCGGCCGCCTGGCGAAAGACGTCCATCTGCTCCGGTGAAAAATTGCTCACCCCGCAGGCCCTGATCTTGCCTTGATCCTTCAGACGCTCCATGACGCGCGCCGTTTCTTCGAAAGGGACCTTCGGATCGGGCCAGTGAATAAAATAGATGTCGATGACATCCGTCTGCAGGCGCCGCAGGGAGTCTTCCACCTCCCCGGTGATGCGCGAGGGAAGCGCATTGCGCCGCACATTTCCGTTCTGCCATTCGAGTCCGGCTTTGGTGGAGATGTGAATCGCGTCACGCCGCCCGTATTGCTTAAGCGCCCGGCCGACAATTTCTTCAGAACGACCGAAACCGTATACCGGGGCCGTATCGATCAGGTTCACGCCCTTGTCCAAGGCGGTGTGGATCGTCTCGATGGACGCCTTTTCGTCGGTGCCGCCCCACATCCAACCCCCGATGGCCCAGGTCCCCAGGGCAATGCGGGAGACTTCCAAATCCGTCCCCGGGATGGTTACCATTTCCATTTGCAGCCCCCTTTCGTCCGACGGGCGATGGCGCAGCGCCGCCATGCGCTCAAGGATTCATGAAACAACAAGCTTTTCGTTCTGATGAATAGAAAGCAACGGCGGAGGATTGTAAATGGGGTTGATGCGGTATTTACGATAGGTGGTCCCCTTCCAACAGACTCTTTCGCATACGGCCTACCAGGTCTGGAAAGAAGGAAGTTGCTGCCGAAAGGGCGGTCGCCCAGCGATGGCCGACACCCTCGAAAAGGATTGCAGAAAACACCTGCCATCCCAATAGAAGGGCGCAGAACCACGAACCGCCGGGCTCAAGACCATTGGAAATGATTATCGGTCGCGAGCTGCCGAACCGGAAGGATACGCCGCAAATATGGCGCATATGGGCCGCAGGGAAAACCAGAAAAAAACCCCGCTGTGAAATCGCAGCGGGGTTTAAATCGCCATCTGGTTTTTTTACTATTTCCTAAATTTCTTACGACCGAGGCCGGCCAGACCCACGAGCCCCAGTCCCATGAGGACGATGGTGGAGGGCTCAGGAACCGGTGCCACCTGGCTGTAGACCGCATCCGCGATCAGGCTGTGGGCATAGGTGGTGGGGTGAATGTCGTCCCAGAAAAGGTAGCTTTCATTAGAATTCAGATTTGCGATGAGCATATTCGTCGTATTGTCAAAATAATCACCGGCAATGAACTCGTTCATTAGATCGAAAACGTCGATGGAATAGAGATTGAGATCCGGGATGTAATACTCCAAAAGCGCCTGCGTTATTGACAGCGCTACGTTATATCCTTGAGCCAATGCCTCACCGTAATAGGGCAAATCGTAAAGACCATCATTTTCCCCATTCAAAAACGGCGTCGCTCCCAAATTGGGCATGTTCATCAGCACGATGTCCCTGGCGCCGGCCTCATATAAGGCATCAATGGCATTCCCTATATTGACGACAGCATTCAGTGTCGTCGGAAAAGGTCGATTGCTCTCCGGGGGAAGGGTGGACAGCAAATCATTGCCGCCGATCCATATGGTATACAGCGCATTTGGATCAACGAAAGAACCGTTTAGGTACTGCTCAACCTGCCAGGTGAACCCGAATTCATCTCCGGTTGTGGCAGTCCCGGTTTTAGAGAACGGGTTTCCGTAAGTCCGCGCACCGCCGTAGGCCATGTCCAGCAAGCCCACCCCGAGATCCTGGGCCAAATATTCAACCCACACCGGTCCATTTGAAAACCGTCCATCGTAATAGGGAGACGGTGGGTATTCGTCTCCGGTAAGGGCAAATATATTCCCGTTGTCGGACAGGCTGTCGCCAAAAGCCACAACCTGGCTGTAGGCAAACGCCGATGTCGTGGAAAGAAGTAAAAAGCATAAAAATAAAACCCCAACCAATAATCCTCTTCTTTTCATTCATCCCCCTCCTTCTTCGTCGTTGCGAAATACAATACGCCTGTCTGTCAATGGAATGGCCCTGCCTGAATTGTCATTCGGGGAAAACGGTAAGTAAAGAAAACTGACTGTAATTTAAGTGCTTGCAAAAAGCATACAAGCCCCACAAAATATTTTTTTTGATTGTTTACAATTAGTTATATAATTTTCAATACGAAGAAAAGTATATTGATCCGGGAAAAAGAGAACCAGTTTACACAATAAATGGGAATCCATTTTCCTACAGACGGTAGGGATACAGGTCTGACGGGACGGCTTAGAGGCTCGTTGATAGGATTGAATCGATGAAATCCTTTTTTTAGGACGGCCCGCTGATGGATAGATGCCTGATCGTCAGCTTTACACCGTGTCGTCTTTGAACCGTAACGCGCCCGTGTCCGTAAAGGCAAACATCGGCCCCCAGGCCACTTCCCAGTAGGTGCCATCCGGATCGGCAAAGTAGCCGCTGAACCCGCCCCAGCCGGTTTCCTGCGGTGGCTTCACGATACGCCCCCCGGCCGCTTGCGCCCGTTCCATAATCGCCCGGACCTCATCCGGGTTGCGCGCGTTGTGGGCGAGCGTGATGCCGCCGAAACCGCCAGGGTTGACCGGGAGGTCAGGCGCGATATCCTGGGCAAGAAGCGCCAATGGATAGAGTGCAAGCCAGGTTCCCGGCAGTTCGATAAAGGTGACACCGTCATAGGATGTGTTGGGGGGCGTACCCAGAACGGTTTCATAAAACGCGGTAGCCCGACCCAAGTCGGCCACGCCGAGGGTTACCATGCTGAGTCTTGGGATTTTCATGATCTCTCCTTTGCCGAAGCCATGGACACGTATATACGAAATCCCGATGCGGTTCGTTCAATCGAGGCTATGAATGATTTGTCCTATGGTTTTAACCCCTGCCGCCAATGCGTCGCTCCAGGGAAAGCCACAGGACAGCCGGATACAGTGGCGGTAGCGTCGGGTGGTGGAACACATGATGCCCGGCATGATGGCGATGCGGTGCTCACGGGCCTTATGGAACACTTTAAGGGCATCGATCGTTTTGGCCAGTTCGATCCACAGGGTGACGCCGCCCTTGGGGGAGGTCATCTTCGTCCCCTCCGGAAAATTGCGGGCCACCGCCAGGGCGAGGTTGGCGGCCTGGGACTTGAGGGCCTGACGGAGTCGACGGAGGTGGCGTTCGAAAGCGCCATCTTTCAAATAGGCCGCCATCACAAGCTGGTTTAAGGTCGGGGAGGCGATGGAAAGATTCAGTTTGAGCCGCCGCACCTTGTCCCGGTAGCGACCCGGGAGGGTCCAACCCAAGCGCAACCCCGGGGCCAGGGTCTTGGAAAATGAAGAGCAGTAGAGCACCATCCCCGCGCGGTCATAGGCTTTGAGGGGTGTGGGGCGCGTGCCCTCGAAAAAGAGCTCCCCATGAATATCGTCTTCGATGATCGGGATACCAAGCTCCCCGAGCATCTTGACCAGGCCCTTCTTATTCTCTTCCGGCATCACGCATCCCAGGGGATTGTGAAAGTTCGGCACGAGGAGGCACGCGGCGACCGCATTCTCCCGGACCGCGCGCGCCAGAGCCTCCAGATCGATTCCGTTCAGGGGATCGGTGGACACCTCCAGAGCCAGCATGTTCAGGTCTTCGATCAGCTGGAGAAACCAGGGATAGGTGGGGGATTCGACCACGATGGTGTCCCCGGGGCGGGCCACGGCCTGGAGGCACAACCCCACGGCCTCGATGCAGCCGTTGGTGATCACCAGATCGTCGATGCCTTCCACCGGCCCGGTATGCAGGGTCCGTTTGGCGATCTGCTCCCGCAGGCTCGGATTGCCGTAAGGGTTTTCATAGGTCGCAAGGCCCGTGGTCAACTGCGGGGTGGTCAAGGACCGCAGGCTGCGGGACAGCGCCTTGACCGGCAGAAGCACCGGGGCGGTCAAGGTGCCGCCGAGTTGGAGAAAGGAGGGATCGCTCATGGCCTCCACGATGGAACTGGCCAGTGTGCCGACGGTCACTCTTTTGGGAACCGCCCGGTAGCGCTGCCAGTCCGGCGCCTTAAGAATCCTTCCCTTGCGGGGACGGACAAAATAGCCCGATTTCTGGCGCGGGGTCACCAGGCCGCGCTTTTCAAGCTCGATAAAGGCTTGGTAGACCGTGGTGATGCTCAATCCGGTCCGTCGATGAAGCCGGCGGATGGACGGCAGTTTTTCACCGGCCCGGTAGACCCCGGTGGTGATATTGCTTTCAAGTTCATCCGCCAGGCGGATGTAGCGGAACCCTTCTTTAACGGCGGCCTGCGCTCCCAATGAACGCCTCTAATCTGTTATGGTTGTAAAAATAATTTTCTGTATCTGTTATTGCTTAGCAGATGTGTTATCCCTCGGCAACCGGTTTCCGTTTGCTGAAAGATGTTGACCGTCGATTGGGTCTTGCGCGGGCAGCACCGCTTCGATAGCCTGTAGCCATGCGCCTGCCGAAGAAAGATAAATATCCCATGCAAGTTGCTGTTGACCATCACCCAAGCCATATGCACGAAACCGGCACCCTTCAGTTGCGCCGCGGTTTCATCGCCAATCTGCCGGTGGCCGCCAGCGTTGCCGCCTATGGGAGTGTGCTGGGGGTGCTGGCCGTCCAGAAAGGCATCGGCTGGCCTGCACTGCTGATGATGAACCTTTCCGTCTTTGCCGGTTCGGCCCAGTTCGTGATGGTGGACATGTGGACTCCGCCGCTGCCCGTGGTCGAAATGATTATCGCGGTCATGATCATCAATATGCGCTATCTGCTGATCGGCGCTTCCCTGCACCCCCTGTTTCGCGGCAAATCGCTGCGGCACAAAATGGCCATGATGCACCTGGTGGCCGACGAAAACTGGGCCGTGACCATGGCTGCCCACCGCAGCGGCGGCGTCACGACGGCTTTTCTTTTCGGCGGGGGCCTATGTGTGCTCTCGGCCTGGTGCGCCGGCACCATGCTGGGGCACCGGCTCGGCGCGGTGGTTCAGAACCCCGAGGCCTATGCCCTGGACTTCGCCTTCGTTGCCGTATTCACGGCCCTGACGGTAAGCCTGTGGCGCGGACGGCAGGACGTCCTGCCCTGGCTGGTGGCCGCCCTCGTAGCGGTCGGCGTGGAAAAACTTCTGCCCGGCAAATGGTACATCTTGGCCGGCGGTATCGCCGGCGCCCTGGTGCCTGTGCTGCGTCCGGCAGGCGGCAAACTTCGCGAGGATAAACGTGATGGTCTGGGATAGAATGGACATGGCGACGGTTGCGGCCGTGCTGGGGGCGGCGGTGGCCACCTATGGACTGCGTCTGGGCGGCCTGCTGCTCGCCGAGCGGCTGCCCCAAAACGGCGGCTTCCGGCGCTTCATGGAAGCCCTGCCCGGCACTATTTTGCTCGCCCTCGTGGCGCCCGGCATCCTGGCCGCGGGACCCTGGGGCGCGGTGGCGGCGGCCAGTACGGCGCTGTGCACCTGGAAAACCCGCAATGTCTTCCTGTCGATGATCGTCGGCGTGGTCATCGTGGCAACCGCCCGCCGCTTGGGCCTGTGACCGTTGGGGCGTTGTCCTTGAAACGTTCGCCTGCCGCCGGTGAGCCTCCGCCCATATTGATTCAAGGCCAGTCCGTCAAACACTCAGCCTGTACCCTATGCCATAGATGGTCTGGATGATCTCTTTGCCGGGAAGCCGCGCAGCGATCTTTTTGCGCAGATTTTTCACATGGCTGTCGATGGTCCGGTCATAGCCTTCAAAGCGATACCCTTGGATTTTATCCACCAGTTCGCTGCGGGAGAAAACACGTTCCGGGGAAGACATGAGCACGCTCAGCAAACCGAATTCGCTGGGCGTCAGGCTGGTCGGCTGCCCGTCCACCGTCACCTGGCGGGTGTTTTCGTCCAGAACGAAGAGGCCCGGCCACGAGCCGTCGGGGGTTGATCGCGGGGACGCGCGCGCCGCAGCACCGCCTTGACCCGCGCCACCACTTCACGCGGGCTGAAGGGTTTGCAGATATAGTCATCAGCCCCGATTTCCAGTCCGATCAGGCGATCCACTTCCTCCACCCTGGCCGTAACCATGATGATGGGGACATTGGAGAATTGGCGGATCTCGCGGCAGAGCGTAATGCCGTCCACACCGGGCAGCATGAGGTCCAGCAGGATCAGGGCCGGCGCGAGACTATGGACCTGTTCCAGGGCCTTGTCGCCCCGTGCCTCACAGGCGACTTTGAAAGCCTTCCCTGCGCAGATAGTCACTGAGGAGGTCGGCGACCTTCTGCTCGTCTTCAACAATCAGGATCTGTTCCCCGCGCATCGGCGCCCCCCTGGTCAACTGGCGTTTCCGGCTAAAGGCAGTTCAATGCCGATCGACAGCCCCCCCAGGGAGCTGTTCGCGGCCCATATCCGGCCCCGGTGATGTTCGACGATATGCCGGCAGATGGACAGCCCCAGTCCGCTGCCGCCGGATTCGCGGCTGCGTGACGGGTCCACCCGGTAGAGACGATCGAAGAGACGCGGTAGAGAATCCGGGGGAACCCCGGGCCCCGAGTCTTCGAAAAGAAGCGTCACGCGCCGATCATCGGCGCGCCCTGTTATGGCAAGTGCCCCCGGTGCCGCCACGTACTTGCAGGCATTCTCGAGGATATTGGTAAACACCTGCTCCAGGCGATCGGCGTCGCCCTTGATGCGAATCCCTTTGAGGGGAGCCGCCTGCAGTCGGATATCGATGCCCAGCCGCTTCAAACGGCTGCGATAGCTGCCCAATGCGTTTGCGAGCACCGCATCGGGGTCAAGCCATTCCCGATGGAATTGAATCCGGTCGGAATCGGCCACCGAGAGCAGATGCAGATCCTCCACCAGTTTGTTGAGACGGAGGATTTCCTCATGCAGCGATGCCAGTTGCTGTGGGGTGGGTTCGCGGATGCCGTCCTGCAGGGCCTCGATTTCGCCGCGCAGCACGGCCAGCGGCGTGCGGAGTTCGTGGGAGATATCCGTTAGCCATTGGCGCCGCATCCCTTCATAATTTTCTAGGGTCTCGGCCATGGCGTTGAAATTGCGGGCCAGCTGACCGAGTTCGTCCCGGGTGGCGGGTTCGATGCGCACCGTAAAATTGCGATCGGCCAGTTCCCGGGTACCCCGGGCCAGCCGTTGGATCGGATTCAACAGGTGCCGCGAGAACAGGAAGGCAATGAACGCCGTTAACGCGATCACCGCGGCGCCCAGGATATAAAGCTGCTGGGTATGGACTTTGACCAGGGCGGCCGGCGGACCGGACTTGAAGGGCTCGCGCTTGCGCAGGCCCAGCCATCCAACCGTTTTCCCGTCCACCGGGATGGCCACCAGCCTCACCTGGTCACCGGGCGCCGGTGTGCCGATAACCGCTTGCTGCCGGTCATCGGTCAGCAGGACCCGTGGTTCCATAGCGGGCCGTTCTCCTTTCGAGGACGGCGGCGGGACGGCTTTCCGGACATGCGGTTCGATGGTCAGCTGGCGCCGCCAGCTCGCCGGATCGGCCAAAACACTCTCCCAACTGCCGTGTTGCTGATAGGCCTCCTGGAGGCTCGGCACGAGGGCCTCCAGCTGTTTAAGTTCTTCCTGGAAGATGTAGAGCCTGAAATTCCGGAAAAAAAGATAGCGCGAGAACACCATGGCGCTCGCCACGATCACCATGATCAGGAAAAAAGCTCCAAACAGCTTGATAGAAAGTTTGATCGGCATCGTTTGATATCCCTGCGGTACGGTTTATCCCTTCATTAGAACCATTCGCTCCCGATTTCAATCATCCTGCCGCCTTTCCCCGCAATCCCCATAGTTTCTCCACATTCTCTCCACAATGGCGTGCTATAGAGAGCCATCCCTTCGGAAATTCGAGGGGTGGCCCTTCATGCGTGTCACCTTTTTCCCGAATTCCAACGTCTATAGGGACAGAAGGCTAAATGCACGGTCCAAAAGGGAAGAAAGAATAGAAACAAAGGACCGCCCGCGGGGCGGCCGTGCTTCAACGCTACGAGAATCGGATGCCGCAGACCATGATACGACCTATTGCCATCATCGCCGTGCTGACTTTCACCGTTTTCCATTTCGGCTGTGCCGCCGTGGGACCCGACTATGTCAAGCCGGAGTTGGCGCTTCCGGATGCGTGGCACGGGGCGGCCGGCCAGGAAATCCGGCCGGACGAAGAGGGGCTGGCCAGCTGGTGGCAGGTGATCGGCGATCCTGCGCTGACGGAATTGATCCAGCGGGCCGCCGTCGACAATCTGGATGTCCGCGAGGCCCTTTCCCGGGTGCGCCAGGCGCGCCTGCAGCGGCAGCAAACCCGGGCCGCTCTTTTCCCGACGCTGGACGCCAGCGCGGCCGTCAAAAAAAGCGGCCGCTACGACACCGGCTCGGCGACCCAATCCGATCTCTATGCGACGGGCTTCGACGCCGGCTGGGAGTTGGACATCTTCGGCGGAACCCGGCGAGCCGTGGAAGCCGCCCAGGCCGACCTGGAAGCCAGCACCGAAGATCTGCGGGATGTCATGGTGACCCTGCTGGCGGAGGTGGCGGTCAACTACGTCGACGTGCGCACCTATCAGTCGCGCCTGGCGGTGGCCAACAGCAACCTGGCGACCTTGGAAGAGACCTGGCGCCTGCTCGACGACTTGTCCCAGGCCGGCCTGGGGGATGCGCTGGCCGTATCCCAGGCCCGCTACAACCTGGAAAGCGCCCGCGCCAAGCTTCCCGATCTAAAAACCGGGCTGGCGGCAGCCATGAACCGCCTGGCCGTACTGGTCGCTCAACCGCCGGGGGCTCTGCACGACCAACTGGCCGAAGCCCGGCCGATTCCACGGGTCGTCGCCGCGTTGGCCGTCGGCGTGCCGGCCGATGTCATCCGGCAGCGCCCGGACATCCGACGGGCGGAACGCGAACTGGCCGCCCAGACCGCCCGCATCGGGGAAGCGGAAGCCGAACTCTACCCCCAATTCAGCCTGAGCGGATCCATCGGGCTGGAGGCCCTGTCCCTGGGCGATCTCTTTTCCTCCGGAAGCCGGATCTGGGCCGTGGGCCCCACGGTCCGCTGGCCGGTATTCGATGCCGGTGCCATTCGAAGCAATATCGGCGTGCAGGACGAACTGAGGCAGCAGGCCCTCGCCCGCTATGAGGCCGTCGTTCTGTCGGCGCTCGAAGAGGTTGAAGATGCCCTGACCGCCTACGCCCAGGAGCAGCAGAAAATCGAATCGCTGCAGGCCGCCGCCGAGGCCGCCCGAACGGCGGCGCAGCTGGCCGGTCATCAGTACGCCAGCGGACTGACGGGTTTCAGCAACGTGCTGGACGCCCAGCGCTCGCTGCTTTCCTTCGACGACCAGATGACGGCGAGCCGGGGAGCGATGTTATCCGACCTGGTAAGGCTCTACAAAGCCCTGGGCGGCGGGTGGCAATCCCTTGAGTCGACCGCCCTTACGCCTATTACCGCAACGGACAAAGGGTGAATCGCATGCTGGACGGAAATTCCATGACAGTCGAAAAAACCATGGCTGAAACGGCCGCATCGGCCGGGCGCAAACGGCGCCGCCTCTGGCTCGTGGGCTTGGGCCTGACGGCACTGGTCGCGACACTCGGCAGCTTCGCGCTGCTCCGCACGGGAAACGGCACGACGCACTACCAGACCCAGGCGGTACGGCAGGGCGACCTGTCCATCACGGTGACGGCGACCGGCAATCTGGAAGCCACCAATCAAGTGGAGGTGGGCAGCGAGCTGTCCGGCATCATCACTCGCATGACGGCGGATTTCAACGATACGGTGACCGCGGGCCAGCCCCTGGCGTATCTGAACGACGTCAAATTCAAAGCGGCGGTCATGAAATCCAAGGCCGAACTGGCTTCGGCCGAGGCCTCCTACAAGGAAGCCCTCGCCACCCGCAGCGCCGACGACAAGCAACTCCAGCGCTACCGCAAGGCACGCGCTCTCACCGACGGCAAACTGCCGTCCTTGGGTGAACTGGAACAGGCCGAAGCACAGCTGGCCCGGTCCACGGCGGCGGCCGCGGCCGCCGCCGCCGGCATCGAAGTGGCCAAGGCCACCCTCCAATCCAATGCGGCCGATCTCGAAAAGACCATCATCTACGCGCCCATCAACGGCATCGTCCTCAGCCGCAACGTGGAGCCGGGGCAGACCGTCGCCGCCTCGCTGCAGGCCCCGGTCCTCTACATTCTGGCCGAAGACCTGCGACGCATGGAACTCCAGGTGGATGTGGACGAAGCCGACGTGGGGCAGGTCAGGGAGGGGCAGGCCGCCACCTTTACGGTGGATGCCTATCCGGACCGTTCCTTCGAAGCCCGCATCGTCCAGGTGCGCTACGGCGCTGAAACCACGGATGGCGTGGTCACCTACAAGACCGTACTGAGTGTCGACAACCCCGACCTGCTGCTGAGGCCCGGGATGACGGCCACCGCGGACATCACGGTATTGAAAGTCGAAAAGACCCTGCTGGTGCCCAACGCCGCCCTGCGCTTCGCCCCTGCCGAGGGCCGTGTCGAAGCCAAGTATAGCCGCAGTCTGCTGGATTCCCTGCTGCCGCGGCCGGCCGCCGCCAGAGATCGCCAAAACCGCCGGGGCCGCCGTTGCCGGACACGGCCGGTGGGCAATCCCGCGTCTGGGTAGTAAAGGACAACCGGCCGGTGCCGGTCGCCGTCGAAAAGATCGCAACAGACGGCGCCCTGACGGCGGTCCGATCACAAGACCTGAGTGTCGGCACGGAGCTTATCGTCAATGCCATTGCAACCAACAAATAGATCTGCCGATAGGCCGCATGACCCGCCGCCCCTGATCGAGTTTCGCCAGGTCACCAAAATCTACGGCAAGGGAACGGCCGCCATGCGGGCCCTGGACGATGTCGATCTGAGCGTCCGGGAGGGGGAGTTCGTGGCCATGATGGGGCCCAGCGGGTCCGGCAAATCCACCTGCCTGAACATCCTGGGATGCCTCGACACGCCGAGTGGCGGATCCTACCGTTTCGACGGCGTGCCGGTGGAGCACCTGTCGCGGGATCAGCGCGCCATGCTGCGCCGGCATTTTCTGGGATTCATTTTCCAGGGGTTCAACCTCCTGAACCGCACAACCGCCCTTGAAAATGTGGAACTGCCGTTGATCTACCGCAAAATGCCGGCCGGCGAGCGCCATGCCAAAGCGCTGCAAGCCTTGACGGCCGTAGGACTGGCCAAGTGGGCACAGCATGCACCGGGAGAGCTTTCCGGCGGGCAGCAGCAGCGGGTCGCCATCGCCCGGGCCCTCGTGGGCCAGCCCCGGATTTTGCTGGCCGACGAACCCACGGGCAACCTGGACTCCGTGCGAAGCCGGGAAATCGCCGCCATGCTGCAGGACTTCAACCGCCGGGAAGGCCTCACCATCGTGATGGTCACCCATGAAGCCGAAATGGCCGCCTTCGCCGACCGTCAGATCCATTTTCAGGACGGCACCGTAACCATGGACAAACAAAACGGAGACAGGCCATGATGCTCTGGGAGACATTCCTGCTGGCCCAACGGACCATTCGCCGCAATGTGCTGCGCTCTTCGCTGACCATTCTGGGCATCGTCATCGGGGTGGCGGCCGTCATCACGATGGTGACCCTGGGCAGCGGCGCCACGGCCAAAGTGGCCAGCGACATCTCCAGTCTGGGCAGCAATGTGCTCCATGTGCGCCCCGGCCAGGGCCTACGGGGACCGGGCGGAGCGCGCACCAGTGCGGATGGGTTCACCCTGGCGGACGCCGTGGCCATTGAAAACAACATCGCGGGGTTGAGTGCCGTGGCGCCGACCACGTCGGCTTCGCGTCAGGCCATCCACGGCAGCGCCAACTGGGCCACTTCCGTGACCGGCACGACCAACGCCTTTTTCGAAGCGCAGGGCTGGCAGATTGCCCAGGGCCGCATATTTACGAGCGGCGAACTCAAGGCCGGCAAGGCGGTCTGCCTTGTGGGGCGCACCGTCGAAAAGGCCCTGTTCGGGGACGCGCCCTCTGTAGGCCAAACCATGCGCCTGGGGAAAATCTCCTTCAAGGTCGTCGGAACCCTCCAGGCCAAGGGGCAGTCCAGCTTCGGTACGGACCAGGACGACATCGTCATCGTTCCGCTGCGCACCCTTCAACGCCGCATGGCGGGCAACAATGACGTTCGCGCCATCATCGTGGCGGTGGCCGACGGTGTCTCCACGGCATCCGTTCAGAGCGCCATCGAGGACTTGATGCGCGAGCGCCGCGGGATAACAAACGGGCAGGAGGATGATTTCCACGTACGCGACATGAAGGAGATCATCGACACCCTCACCGGCTCGACCAAGGTGCTGACAGCGCTGCTCAGCGCCGTGGCGGGTGTCAGTCTGCTGGTGGGCGGCATCGGCATCATGAATATCATGCTGGTCTCCGTGACCGAACGAACCCGGGAGATCGGCACCCGGCTGGCCATCGGCGCCTTGGAGAGCGAGGTCCTGCTGCAGTTTCTGGTCGAGTCGGTCGTTCTTTCAACTTCGGTGGTTTGATCGGTATCGTTTTGGGCATCGGTACGGCCGTTTTCGGCGGCTCACCTGATCGGTGTGCCTTTTGTCTTCAAGCCCGGCATCGTCGTGGCGGCCTTTCATTTTCTCAGGCGCCGTTGGCATTGCTTTCGGATACGTACCGGCCCGAAAAGCGGCCAGTTGGATCCGATTGTGGCCCTGCGGTATGAATAAAAAGACTTTAGGTGCAATTTTCCGCATTTTTTGGTGGCGCCGACGAAGATGAAAACGGAAACATTGATGAAACCGAAGCGCTTTTTCCCATAAACACCAGCGCCTGATATCCGGCCGGCCGGCGACCTCAACCGCAAAATCCCCCTCACTGCAGGGGGATTTTGCATTCGACCATTCGGATGATAATGGGGGAATACTTCCGTTTTCGTGGGAGTGACCGGTGGACCATACGGCTTGCCCAGAGGCCCACCGGTCGAAGAAGGCTGCTATCAGCCCTGAAGGACGTCATCGCTGTCAAAAGGGATGACCTGCTCCGGGAAGCGATCCCGCCTGGTTTCATTTATAGATAATGGTGCCAAAGCTATCGCATCGGACACCTCGGGTATGGCCCGTTTTTTTATCGCTTCCCCACGCCCTTCCACCATCGCAACCAGGTCACTCACCAAATCCTGCATTTGTTCGGCTTGGGACCACATCTCTTCCGACGCGGAAGATGACTCCTCGGCGTTGGCGGCGTTGCTCTGGACCACTTTGTCCATCTCGGTGACGGCCTTATTGATCTGCTCCACACCTTGGGCCTGCTCGGTCGAGGCGCTGGCGATCTCGCTCAAGAGATCGGTCACCTTGGTGGTGGCCGATGCGATTTCGCTAAATGCCTGGTTGGTTTGGCCGGCCAGCGAGGAGCCATCCGCGATGCGACCGGCCGTGCCCTCGATCAGCGTGGCCGTATCCCGGGCCGCATCAGCCGCCCGCAGGGCGAGATTGCGGACTTCGTCGGCCACGACGGCAAAACCCGCGCCCGCCTCACCGGCGCGGGCTGCTTCAACCGCCGCGTTAAGCGCCAGCAGGTTGGTCTGAAAAGAAATTTCATCGATGGTTTTAACGATTTTCTGGGTTTTTTCACTGGAGCGGGAAATTTCCGCCATGGCGTCGGTCAATGCCTGCATGGAGGCATTCGATTTTTCAACGATGGATTTGGCACTTTGCATCAATCGATCCGCCTGGCCGGCATTCTGGGCATTCTGACGCGTCATGGCCGCCATTTCCTCAAGGGAAGCCGATGTTTCTTCAATGGATGCCGCCTGTTCCGTGGCCCCGGAAGCCAGCGTCTGGCTCGCCGATGATATCTGCACGGTGGCCGCCGCCACGCTTTTGGCACCGCTGTCCAACCTGCCGGACAGCTGCTGAAGCGCCTTGGAAGTCTTCGATATGACCATGAAGAGAACGGCCGCGATGATCAGCACGGTGGCGCTGCCCAAACCGCCGGTCATCCGTTTCGTTTGGGAGTTGATAGCCCTGCCGAAGTCCTTGATGGTGGCCGCAACGGTTTGCACGGCCGCGTTATTCTGAACAGCCATCTGGTCGAAACGGACTCGCATCTCGCCTACCACGGCTTTCGCCTCGCCATCGATCACCTCGCTGACGCTGCGGACATTGGCGTCCACCATGCTTTCAAAGCGACCGGACATATCGGCGATGCGCTGCCTGGCAGCCGCTTTGCTCACGCAGATGACGACCTTGCCCAAATTCTTGCCTTCAATCTGAATCGGCCTTTCGATCACCAGAACAGCCGGATCACCCTGCGAAGCCTTTAGAATCTTGTCGAGTTTATTGGCGCCGCTGCCCGTCTGCAAAAACCGCTGGATATCAGGGTCCTTGCGATCGATGAACCGGGTAAGCGGTTTTCCGTCAGGCTTCAGAAATAGGGCATAGACCACATCCGGATTCTGGTTGGCGGCCTTGGCAAAGTTGATCAGGTCGATGAAATTGTTCGCCAGTATCGCGGCCGGGGCGACCTGGGCCAGAAGATCCGCCATTGAGTCGGCGTTGGTTTTGAGCATATCCTCGAAGGATTGCTCCAGCACCGTCTTGTCCGCCTCCAGAGCTGATCGCGATTCCTCGGAAAGCGTTGTGGCGATGGCTGCAGACATCTCGGATAGACGGGTGTCGACGGCACTGGAAAGCTCGCTGAAACTGGTCTGCGCGCTTGCATTGCCCTTATTGACAGCGGTAACGACGGTGTCACTGAGTTTGTTGAGTTGTTTGCGTTGAAGCAAAATGAGGACGGAAGACAACAACAGCATGCAGACAACAAGCACCGCCACGGTGGGGATGAGGAGACGTTGCCGCAAACCGCCTGAAATGAGGTTGCGTATCATAACTCTTTTCTCCGTAAAAATTGGACCGAATGGATCACGTTGTGTCGGTCCGCCGATAAATAGCCTGTTCGATCGACGAAGAATGCCCGCACACGGCCGCCGCACTTTTTCCGACGGCCATGTGCGGAATACGGTACCGCCCAGATTACTTGGCGGCATAGGCGCCGACATGGAGCGCTTTTTGAAGATCCTCCACCGGCCCGTAATCCAGCGCATCTGTCCAGCCGACCACCTTGGCACTCTTGGCCGCCGCATCATCGGATGTCATCTGTTTCAGGGCCGCGACCACCTCCTGTGCCACCTGCGGATCGGTATTTTTGGTTTTGGCCAGCGGCCACTCGGGATAAAGCGTGGTGCTGCAAACGAAGGGGAAATCGCTGTAGGCGGTCTTGTTGACGATCTTAAATTCCTCCATGTCGATAAGGCCTTCGGACGCCATGCGTTCCAGGGTATCGGTACGCACGGTGCCGCAGTCCACCACGCCGTTCTGGACAGCAAGAACAACATTGTCGTGTTTGCCGGAAAACTCCACTGAGGCGCATTCCTGAAAGGGGTCGATACCGGCATCCACGAATTCCTTGTAGGCCATTTGCCAGCCACCGAAGGAGCTTTTCTTGACGGCCATAAAACGCTTGCCCTTGACGTCGGCCAGCGTGTTGATGGCGTCATTGTCCGCCAGCGTCAAAACAACACCGCCAAACGATTTCAAGGGCTGGCCCTGTCGCGAATTGATCATCGTGGCGATGGCCGATGCGCCGAATCGGACCTTGGCGGTGACAAACATGGATGAATTCACCAGAAAGAAATCCACATCGCCGTTGGCGAGGGCCGGGTTTACCGCGTCGAAATCCAGGGGAACGATTTCAAAGGTTTTCCCGGCAACCTTTTGATTGAGAAATTCAGCGGTCGCCTCCCACTGTTCCATGGCCTTGACCGGTCCCCGTTTGGCCAAAACGCCGATCTTGTATTGGTCTCCCGCGAATCCGCCGGTAGCCATCGTCAACACGAATGCGATTGCAATCACAATAATTTTTTTCATCATTAATCTCCTTCAATTGGTATTTGGGAAACATCGGAAAGATGCACCCCGGATCATGACACTGCAGACAGTTTCGGAAAACGATCGCGATCGGAGCCGGCTTATCTCGTGTAGGATGGCGGACATCAGCGCGCCAACAAACGAGGCATGGGGGTAACGCCGATAGCGGACGTTTGATAAATCCAAACCGCTAAGATGTTGAGGGTTTATCGGTGTCGGGGAAATTTTCTTTAGAGATTTTGGTTCACGGTCATCTGGGGACCGTTGGACAGGGGAACGGCATTGAATTGCCGGGGTGACACGGCGTTTTCAATTTAGCGTTAAATTCCAGCTTATTAGATAAAACGGAATCCTTTGGACGAGGGACCGTAAATAGGCCGTGCCCCGCATCAGACAGCCTTTTTAGCAGGCTAGGATTTTTGCAATCATTTCGTCACGCTCGCGATCGGAGATGTAAGGCATCGACTTTATCCGAAGGATCTCATCTTCACGCGCCTTTTTCCGGGCCGCAGCTTCTTCGGCCCGGGTGAGGAGGTAATCCAAATCACACGGTTTGGTCAGAAAATCGGCCGCCCCCAATTTCATGGCCGCGATGGCGGAAGGCACCCTCGCGTGGCCTGTCATCATGATGACCTCCACAAGGGGATAGCGTTTCTTGATCGTTCCCACCACTTCGAAACCGTCGATGCCGGGCATCTTGACGTCGAGAACCACGATGTCGATGGGGGTCTTCTTTTCCAACAGCGCGAGTGCCTCAGCTCCGGAAAAAGCGCAGTCCACGCTGAATCCCCTCTGGTCCAAACGTGCCGCCAGTGTTTCGACGAACAGTCGCTCATCATCGACAAGCAGAAAATGAATGGACATCACCGGGGCCTCCCCTGGCGCTTGATATTCATGTCGACGATCCGATCGTGACATGGCGGATGGAAATTACGGAATCGACTCGGCCGCTTTCAAGCCCATTTCATAGCCTTCCCTGAGTTTGGCAAAATCCGTGGTCATGCGGCCGACGGCGAACTGGCGGGGCGGGGCGATCACCCGGATGCGGCACGCCGGGGGCGGATTTTCAATAAAGTCGATGGAACGGTTGTATCGCGCGGCGCGGCTGATCATGGCTTCCGCCAGCTGGGGGGTTTTCGACAGCAGGCGGCGCAATAGCCAGGGCGATCGGGGCGGCCTTTTTCGGTAGCCATTGGGGCGGGAGAGGACAACGGTGAAATCCCGTGCCCCCATGCGGTGCGCCTGGATCACCGGTATCGAATCAGAAACGCCGCCGTCCGTCATTGGCTCCCCGTCGATCATCGTGAAATTCCGATAAACGATGGGGACGGAGCAGGACGCTTTTAGCAGCTGTTCCAGGTTTTCCGGCGTTGCCCTGATGTAGGCCGCCTGGCCATCGGCGACTTTGGTGGTCACAACATAGAGGGGTATTGGCTGCGCGGCAAAGGTCTCTATGTCGAGCCGGATCTCCCTGATCGTGATATCCCAGAGCCAATCGAGATCGAGCCAATGCCCCCCGCCAAGGAAGCGCTTGAAGGAGATGAACTGCGGTCGGCAGGAATAGTCGGTGATGACTTTATGATTGCGTCCGTGTTGATGGGCCAGCCAGGCGGCGAGATTGGTGGAACCGGCGGAAACCCCCAGACAGATATCGAAGGGCCGGTATTGGCGGTCCATAAATCCATCCAGGACCCCCGTTGCAAAGATGCCGCGCATGCCGCCGCCCTCGACGACCAGGGCCCGCTCGGCCGAATGCGCGGTGCACGCGGTTGCCAACGTCAGCTCCCCGCCACCGGGAGGCTCTGGGGAATACCCTGACAGACGGGGAGGACACGGTCGATGCGGCGGCCGACCGGCTTTGGAAGCATTTTTACCCCATAAACGGAAAACGACCCGGGCATGGAAAATGTTTTAAAGATGTCGCGTTTCAGCATTGGGAATTGTTTCCTCCCCGGCCACCGCCTGTATACCGCATCCCGCCTGATTCCGGGGTATCAGGCCCGGATGACGGCAAGGGCCAATTCAACTTCTTGGTTGACGGCCGCGGAGCAGCATCCTCTCAGCGCCTTGAGCGCCGTTTGGGCGTCCTCTCCGCCGATCTTCCCCAGCGCCCAAGCAGCCATACCCCGCACACGATCATCGTCATTCTCCTCCATGGCCCGGATCAGATCCGGAACATAGCGGAAATCACGGCTGTTGCCCATCACCCGGGCGGTATTCATCTTCCAGCGCCAGATGTCCTCGTATGACATGTAAAACATATGAGGCCAAATCTTGGTTTCGAAGTAGACTTTGTCCATGTGGAGCAGCGAAGGCAAGTCGAAATACGGCGCCTTGGCCACCACCTTTTCGTTTAAGGGCCTTTCCTGCGCCAGCCAGGGCTGATTGCGCGGGCAGACATTCTGACAGCGGTCGCAGCCGTAGACATACATGCCCATGGGTTCCCGCAGCTCGAGGGGGGTCATGCCATCTCCAAAATAGGAGAGAAAGGAGACGCATTTACGGGGATCGATCCGGCCGTTGCCCTTCAAGGCCCGGGTGGGACAGGCCGCGATGCAAGCATTGCGGCACCAGTCCGGGCAGCCGATCTCGATGGTCGGTATCCCGGGTTCGAAAGCCTTGTCAATAACCACCGCGATGGGAAGCGTCCATGAACCCTCCCGGGCCACGGTGTTGGAGTAGAAGAGGCAGTTTTTCCCGAAAGTTCCCATGCCCGCACGGGCCGCGGCCACACGGTGCGGCAGATTGAAGGGCACCTTGGAATTGATGCCGTGGTCGCGCAGGAATCCCCTAAACGCCTTGATGCGCTGATAGAGTCCGTCGTGGGTCACCCGGTCGTCATCCAGGTAGCAGCGACCGAAGTGCCCCTCCATCGATCGGGGATAAGCTTGGTTAAAATAAACCTCCATCAGAACGATGATGGTTTGGGCATCGGGCATGATTGCCCTGGGGTCTGTTCCGTTGAGCAGATCCAATCCGACGGCTTCGGCCCAGGCGTACTCAGCATGCATTTCAAGCAACCGTGCCTTATGTTCCACAAAGGGTTCGGCCGTGGTGAACCCCACATCTTCGAAACCCAATTCCCGGCCCCGTTCAATGACCGCATCCCTAGTGAGCATGATGCCTCCGTTTGATCCGCGTGCTTGAATATTCATATGTCGCCTCTGGCCACAATCGGTATGTATAACCGCATGCCTAAATTTGCAAAGTCACTTTGGAAAAGATCAGCGCGATGAATCGGAATTCCGATTGAGAAAAGGCAATGGGGGAAAAAGACCCAGGAATTTGCGAAGGATCTGAAAACGGTTCTGCCAAACGCTCGAGCGAACCCCGATTTACAAGTTTTTATCTGCCATCAGACGCACCTAAAGCCTTATCATCCGGCTTTACATACAAGGTAAGCCCTTCCCTGCGGTGGATGCGTACAGGGCTTCCCGCCTCGATCGGATCTCCTTCCCCTTCGCGAACCGCTTTCCAGAGTTCGCCGCGCACCTGGACGTATCCGGAAGGATCCAGCGGGACTTTCGCAATGCCCAATTCGCCAATCATGCCTCCGGCCGCACTGGGGGCGTCTTTATCGTAGGCGCGCCAGACAAAGGGGAAGAGGATCACATCTTTTATAATCCAGCCAATGACAAGGCTCCAGAACAGCCAACCGGGAATCCCCCACCACTGCTCGACAACGTCCAGCGCTAGAATCAGGGCCCCAAGCTCGATCGATTCCAGTAGAATATAACGAAAATAGACCACCGGTCTTATGGTGGGTTTTGAGTGCATCGCGTGATCAATCATTGCAACATCTGCCCCGAGAAATGACACCCGCTGGCCACCTATTAGGGCGATAGAAGCGGCCATGGTCCTGGAGGGCGCAACTCGTATTAGGTCAAACCGCTCGCATCTCCTACGATTTCGGTTTCTTTCCCTTTCCTTTGTCTTTGCCCTTGGATTTACCGCCGCCATTTTCATCGTATAGATCCTGATGTTGCTTCAAGTCATGAAATTCCTTTGAGCCGGGCTTGATGCCAAGACTCTTGGCGAGCACGCCCCAGCCTTTGCCCTTCTGCGCGTCGTAGTGTTGAATGACCTGCTCGATGGGTTGATGGGCAATCTCGCCCAGGCGGAGAAGCATATAACCATCGGCCGGATCCTCGACATGCTTCAACACGTCACTGATCTCCAACTCCCCTATTCCGAAGCGGGTTTCCAATCTTTCCCGGAAGTTCATGGGGTCTGTTTCGGCTCGCATATTAAAATCTCTCATCCAGCCGAAGTCCCCTGACGCCAACGCGGCCGAACCCGCCAACATCATCCATAGCACCAAGCTAAATCGAAAAATGAGCTTCATGTGGGTCACCTTTCAGTGTCTTGCGGTCCGAATAGGAGGGGGTTTCGTCCGAACCTGCGACAGACAGTCAGGGCACCGGCAAGCCGCAAGTTACAAACAGAAAAATCTTTTCAGCGCATTGATCTGTATCACCCTCGCTAACCGCATTATTTCAGGAATTCAACCATGCTCGCGCTTTTTTGATATCTTTAAAGATATTGTAATTGATGGGATTTTCATCATTTTCGCTAATAATTTCGTACATACGGCCCAGTCCGAATCCCAACGTTTCCGGCATAACAATGGCCGTTTGGCCCTCCTTGCGCAGATGGGAATAGCTCACGGCAACCGAACTGATGTGGTGCAATTCGTCATTTTGTACCTCGGTCAGATCGGCATTGGTATAATCCCATATGAGTTTCGATGTAAATGCTCCTTGATTGAAGTCGACCAGCGCCTCGATGATCATGTCGGCGGTAACCTGTCCGTGAACAACCATGATGGTCAGGTCGTTTTCCTTTTCAACTTTCTTTTGGATCTTAGCCATCTTTGCGAGGTACCCGGAATCATTTATTTCATTTGCCGTAGGCTGCACAATAGACCCGACCCAATTGAACCGTGCCCACATGCCATTAATGATACAACAAATTTCTCGGTTTAGCGACGATAATAGACAAAGGTTCTGGTGGCGTGCCGCCAAGACGACCAATGCTCAGGTCCCGCCATTGCCGACAAGCCCCCTGTAAGGTCTGCAGAGGGTCAGGTCTCAACTTTTAATCGTTTTTATTCTCTTCTCTAATTTTGTAATTTCTTTTTTCAGTTTTCCATCACTTTCGATTCGTTCCTTAAATCGTTTGCATACTTGTGACACGGCAGCATCGCTGATCCCGAAATGTCTGCCAATTACACTCAGCTTTTCGCCAGTATGATTGCGGCACAGATAAATGCAGGCATTCCTTGTTTGCGCCAACGTTTTCCCCATCGCCCCCTGCACTAAATCCAGCACCGTCTCCATGTCAATCCCCTCATAAATCCTCCTTAATGCAGGAAGATCCCGACTTGCGCTTCTATCACCCAGATAGCTGTTCTTTATAGATCGAACAAATTCGGCTGACCCAAGCACCAGCGTGGCGGTTGCTTCGGTTAACGGACTTTCGTATTCATGACCGATCAACGTTTGCACGAAATCACGATAGTTCTTCTGGGCCGTGGTCCTCCGCTTACCGAAATGGGCCAGAATGAAATCGCGTCGCAGCCATTCAGGTGGTGCGCATTGCCCTATATAGGCATTGTAGCTCGACCAGGGATAGTCTTGGGGGGCCTTGACCATATGTGCCCGCACCGGGTTGAGATGGATGTAGCGTGAAAGCTCTTTGGCATAGGTATCTTTATCCACCAAAATAGCCTTGTAGCGCCCCTGGAAAAGATGGCCGCTGCGCGCCCGTTTGATGTTGAAGTAGGTGGTGTAGGCCCCGTTGATGTGGCGCATTATCTGCGGGAGATTGGCTGAAGGCGTCTCGAGCAGAAGGTGATAATGGTTGCCCATCAAGCAGAAGGCATGGACGCGCGCATTGTATCGCTCGGTGGCGATCTCAAGATATTCCAGGAATTTCTCCCGATCGCGCTTGCTTTTGAAAACCGCCTTCTGATCGTTGCCGCGGGAGGTGATGTGGTAAAACGCTCCAGGAAAGGTGATTCGCAAGGGACGGGCCATATCCAACCCCTTTCGATGGTTTGGCAGTGACATACCGATGAGGAAGGATATAGTCTGGGGGAGCTATTTTGTCAAATGTTGAGACCTGACCCCGTTGAGGTCCTCTAAAAATTCTCCCTGATTCTTAAAAAGGAGGGGAATCGTGGTATGCCCGACGCGTAAAAACCGTAATATCTGAACGTGATGAGTGATCCGATAGGAGGCGGATCTTCTCTGACAGCATCAGAAAAACCGGTACCAATCTTGAACTCAATATTTCGATCCGGCAAGGCCACCCGTAAGGAACCCATTCGGCCTGCGTTCCTGCCCTTTCCCGGAAGCTGCGCGATCACCACGGCTTCCATATCGTCATAGCCTTTGACCTTCAGAATGTCCCGGCTACGCCCAGGGGTATAGGGCGACCCGCGTCTTCTGAGGATGATGCCCTCTCCGCCGAGCTTTTCGATTCTATGAAGCTCGCCGTCCAAATGCTTCTGACTTACCACCGGTCGGTGTTCGATAACAAATGCATATTCGGAAGGATGTTCATCGAACCATTTGGCGGCTTGGCTCAATCGCGTTTCAAATCCACCGGGAGCCTTGGGGACATCGAATATGGCGAACTGCAATCCCAGCCACCCGTCGTGCGGCCCTTGTTGCTTGACGACACCGATGGTCTTTTCAAAGGTGTTGCGTCCCCCCCAGAGTTCCCCTTCAACTGGGAAATCCGGGAAATTGCGAGTAAACGCCGGAGGCGGATCGAAGGGCTCTCCACTCTTGGATAACAGTCGACGGCCGTCCCAATAGCCCCTCACCCCGTCAAGCTTCTCGCTCATTAGCCAGTCGGGAAAATCAATGTCGCCTTCATATACAAGCGGCAGCATGACGTCCGAAGCCTGTATCCGTGATCCCGTAAAGCCCGTTAGAATAACAATCAGAAAAACCATAAACTTCAAAATGGTGCAGTCTTGACACGCTTTCTCTTCGATGATCATCTCTTACGCTTTCTTAAAAGATTGTCGGGTCAGGTCTCAATTTTTGATATGTTGATCCTTTTCTCTAATCGCGAAATCTTTTTTTAATTGGAGAGAATATCGCCTGGGAATACAATTTTGATGAACTACCCCGCCGCAAAGCAGCGGGATATCGATAAAGGCAATGGAACGCCGCAAGCAGTTGGGAATTAAACCCATGTCCGCTTTTGGCGGATTAAATGTTGAGACCTCCCGCTAAGGTTTTGATGGGGTTTTGAAACCATTTGTAATGTTCTCCTCCGTTAACCTTGCTCAGAAGGTATTCCGGGACCTGGTGCGCTCTGCGGGTTTGATCTCTTTCGGGAGCGCGGCTGCCCCTAAATCCGCCGGCCGCGACGGCGGCAAATAGGTCGATATCTCGATGCCCATGGGCTCGGACGGCGCGGTCTCTTCTCCTCCGACAACCTTGGGAGGCAGGATGGTCTCGATATCCACCCCGTAGACCCGGGCCAGGTGGTGGGCGACTTCCGTCATGGGCATGCCGGCATCCACGGCAGTCAGGTAGGCATCCACGGCCGCATTGGGATCGCTCCGGCGCTCATGGAGCTGTCCCAAAACTACCAGGGCCTCCTGCCGCTCGGGGCCCGCCGCTTCGTCGGCCGCGCCGCCGATCAGGGCCGCTGCCAGGTCGTCATCCGTCTGCCCGAAGAAGAGCAGGTAGCCTGCGAAGAGCCGGTAGCGCACGCTCCCTGTCAACGGATCGCCCGTCTCGGCGATCTTGTGCCGCATCTCGCCCAAACGGCCCGGCGTGATGCCCATGGTATCGTTAGCCAGCAGCCGGAGGGGAATATCTTCGGCCAGGATGGCCTCCACCGCCGCCCGGCGATCCGCCATGACCAAAGGGTAGAGCTGGTTCAGACTTACCCCGGCCTCCCTGAGCGGCGCCCGTTCCTTGTGGGCCTGGGCCACCATGATGAAGGGCTGCAGGTCGGTTTCCAGTTCCGGGTCCGCCGCAATAGCTCGCCGGTAATGCGATAGAGCCCCGGGATAGTCTTCCTGGATTAAGGATAGGTTGCCCAGGGCGGCGTGGGCCGGTCCATAATCCGGGTCCATTGCGATGACCGCTTCGAAGCCCTCTCCGGCCCCCGCATAGTCGCCCTCTTTGTAGAGCTTGCAGGCCCCCTGGTAGAGATGCAGGGTCTCTTTGCGGTAGAGTTCGGTTCGCAGACCGCTGCAGGACCAAAGGAGCGCAAGAAGAAAAATTACCAAAACTAAGAATCCAATGGTCCGGATCGGTGTTTTTATCAGTATTCTGTTTTCCATTCTCATTACCTCTGCTTTTAAAACCGCAATTCCATGCCCACTTCCACCTGCTTTTCAAACTCGAACGCTGCGCGGTTTCCAAGCGACGCATAGGTCACCACCTGATAGCGGTGCAGGAACTCCCGACGGTATTCCACCCGCCCGAAAGCGTTATAACCGCTGTCGTCCGCATTTTCGCTGTAGCGGCCCTGGAGCTGCACGCCCCAGCGCTGGTTGTCCCAGTCCAGGCGCAGATTGGTCTCCGAATAGGGCGAAAGCGTGGAGGCATCGATGGTGCGCCGGATCCATTCCAACGACACGCGGGCGGTCTGCTCCTCCCGGCGGTAAGCCGTGTCCAGGGTGAAGCGCCAGGTGCCGCTGTCATCCGCAGCGACGCGGTTCACCTGCAGGCTGGACGCCCACCAGGGGTTCCATTGGTGGGTGGCGGTTCCCAGGAAAGTGTTGCTGGTGCCGTATTCATTCTCCTGGCCGTACCAGTTGAGAAAAAAGGTGTCCCGCTCGCCGGCGGCAAAGCGCAGGGAAGCGTCCATTTCACGCAGGGTTTCGTCGTTGCTGTGGCGTTTGAGATCAAAAAACTGCATGGTGAAGATGGGATTTTTAAAGTAGCGCCAGGTGCTGGGGAGAACAACGTCCGCGCCGGCCTCGATACCCCTGGCATCCGTGGTGACCCCGTGCAGGGGGTCGGCAAAATCGGCGAAAAAGTTCTCCCCCAGGTCGATGTAGCCGCCTGTCAACCGCAGCCGCCCCTGATCGAAGGCCGCCAGGGCCGTATAGCCATTGTCGCTGCCCTTAACGGTGTCCTCGGTGTGAACATATTCCACGGACAAGGTTAAAGGCTCAATAATAGGCACCTGCAGGTCGGCGGCCATGGCCTGGTTGCGGTAGCGCTCATCGCTGCCGTCGATCAGCCGGGCTTCCTGGTGGGTGAACCCCGCCCCCCAGCGCCAGCTGCCTTCCTCCCCGAAGCGCAGGTGGGCCGCCGCCCCGGAGGCCTCCGTGTCCACATCCCCTTCAGTGGTAAAGGCCAGCCCCGTGGCCTGCCAGGCCCCCAGCCCCTGGTCCGCCCGGAAGCCGAACTTCTTGCGCGCGCTTTTATAGTCGCTGAAGAGTTTGATGGGATCTTCGAAATCCCCCAGACTGTCCCGGAACACCCCTTTGATCCGGCCGCCGGTCCAGCGCTGCTCCGCAAAAGCCTGACTGGCGTCATAGTTGGTATCTCCACCGGGATAGGTGTCGATGGCATCCAGAACGCCGTCCGCCCGGCGGGTGTCGTCGGCATAGGAAAACCGGGTGCGTACCCGCACCTGTCCTGAATCTTCATGGTTTTCCCCGTCATGGCGCCAGAAGGAAGACACCGCGCCGCTGATCTTATATCGGTGCTCCTCCGGCGGAAGCAGCTCCGGCGCGGGAGCACCCGGTGCGGCCGGCATCGCCGCGATGCGGGCCGCGACAACACCGCCTCCGCGGCTGCCGTCCTTGAAGTGCGCCTCGAAGACAATTTGGTAGTTGCCCTCGGGCAGCCGGTCGCCATTGGCATCCCGGCCGTCCCACTTGAAGGTATGATCCCCCGCCAAAAGCTCGATAAAACGCTCTTGAAGGACCACCTGTCCCCGGAAATCCCGGATGCGCACGACCACTTCTTCGGCATCCTTGCGCAACTCGTAGGGCACGGCCAGCGGCCCCTTGTCCGGGTCGAAGATGCCCGCATCGTTCAACGGAATTTGTAAGTCCCCCTGGCCGTGGACACTGCCCACCCCAAGAACGCACAAACCGACAAGGATGAACAAAATACCGGCGCACCGTTCCGGCCACATTCTCCAATCTCCTCCGCGTCGTCCTGCCATCAGCTGCAAGATTCCACGAAGATGGTAATGGTATCGACGGCCTCGGCCCCATCCGTGGTCCTGATAATGGCCCTGATATCGTAATCGCCCGTGGGACCGCTGACAACACTGCCGCAATTGATCGTGAAATGGGAGTCGTCGACAATTGTAACCGGGCAACTGCCTCTGGCCCAGGGCGCGTCCACGGTAATGTTGCTCAGTGTTCCGCTGCCGGTGCTGTAAGTCCCGGTTACCGTCAAATCGAAGCATTGGTACCTGTCGCCCGAGGACGGCGAGGTGATGGTGATGGAGGGCGGCGTAAAGGAAACCGTGCGAAAGATATATCCCGCCGCCGACCCCCGTTCGCCGTTGCTGTCCGCCCCGCTCACCTCGACGGTGTTGGCGCCGTCCGCCAGTGTCACCGTCGCTTCGAAACGGCCGCCATCCCGGTTGAAGGCCACGGGTCCCTGAAGCACGCCGTTGACACGGATCTCCATCCAGTCAATGAACTCGGCCTCGCTGGCAACGATGCCCTGCACGCGGACGCTGCCGGCCGTGGTAGTAGGCGGCATCCGGTCTATGGTGAGAGTCAGGCCCGCATCGATGGGAATCGATGGCTGGTAAATCGGCAGCTTCAGGGGCAGGACAAATTCTTCCCCCGGACCGCAATCGAAGGTGAGGTCCAAATAGGCTTCATAGGGATCGCTGATGGTCTTCTCCTGGATGTCCCTGCCGATTTTAAGGTCAAACCCTTTCATGGGCACCACGGTGCTGCCGGGCGCCATGAGACCGTAGTCCACGCCTGCGGTTTCCACCAGGATGTCGATGTCCTCGGACGTGAGTCGGCCGATACAGGCCAGATCATCATCGGTTTCGTTGTGCGGGGTGATGAAAAGCCGCACCAGCTCGCCGGGGTTAGCCTGTCCGTCGCCGTTTTGGTTCTCAAGCTCCATCAGCGTCAGGTTTTCGATAAACAGGCCCTGACCCCCGCTCTGATAGGCCGTGGTGATCTCGGCGGCCCGCGTGAAGCGCAGACTGTCGCTGACCTGGTTGCCGTGATTGTCCGTGGCTGAGATTTCGGCCCGGTGCGAACCGTCGGCAAGCTCCAGGGGGCCGTCCACCGAAAAATAGCCGCTGACCGGATCGAAGTAGAAATGGGATGGATCCACCAGCTGACCGTCGATGGCCAATGACAGGCCTTCGATATCCAGATCGCCCCCCATATCGATGATCATGGCGGTCAGGGCCGGCCCGCCGATTTGCCGCACCGCATCGGGCATCACCTTGAAGTCGTAGATGTAAGGGGCCAGCTTGAAATTGAAGGCTTGCGTCGCTTCGGCCCAGAGGCCCGTGGCGTCCGTGGCCCGGAAGCGGGCCAGATGCGGGCCTTCCTCCACTCCGGCCGCATAGCCGGCCTTGTAGTTGAACTGGCTGCTCCAGTCTGCGTCGGGTGTATTGGAATAGAGGGTAAGGGGCTGGAGCGCCTGCTCATCCAGCCACAAGGTGGTTTTCTCGGGGACAATCCGGGAGTCGTCCCTGGCCTCGCCCGTCAGGAAGGCGGAAGCATTCACCCCATTGCGGGCTGCCGACTGATTGGACTCCTGGGTCTCGGCCGTCAAGCTCACTTCCGGGGGTTCCCGGGGAATGACGACATCGATATCGACAAAACTCCGGTTGCCGGCCTTGTCCCTGGCGTAAATCCGGAATGAGAAAAACTCCCCCTTGGGGGGTGGGGTGAACTTGCTGGTGAAGATGCCGTTTTGAAAAGTGAAATCCGGCCCATGGCCTGCGTTGCTGCTCCGATAGTCCCAGTGAGCGATACTGTTGACGGAATCGCTGCTGACGTTCATATCGATCTCAATCTCGGACAGGGGCATGCCGTGGTCGTGGATGGCGGCCGTCAGCACCTGCGTTCCAGCATCGAACGTCGGCCGGATGACCGGCGCCAGGATATCGCGCTCTTCGGTATGGCATTGTGTAATGACTCCTCGCCCGAATGAAAGTCCGCATGTATAGCCCGCATTGCGCATGGGTATGTTGCGGTTGCCGTCCCGGGCCATGACAATGTAATAAAATGGCTTGGCGTTGCCTGCGCTCGGGGTGTCCGTCATGGCAAGGGAGGTGCCCCCCGCACCCCCTCCGGATTTTAAGATCATGGGCTCATAGAGCCGCTTGTCGTAGCTTTCGCCCACAATCTCCACATGCATGGGCAACCGCTTTGAAATAGCCATGGAACTGTCTTTGATGTTCGCGGGATCTAGAGAGCGCAGCTGTACTATAGTCAGGGATTCCAGACTGCTGTTGAGCGGTACGAATCGGCCGTCGCGGTAATAGCCCCAGGTCATGACGTCCTGACAAATTTTAACGATAGCTTTACCGTTGCCGGTCGTTCCGATGACCTGATCCACACCCTTTGTATCCGGACTGTAGCTATAGGGCTTGCTTACCGTTGCATCCGTGCTCTCCGGGGTGTCGTCTTCCGGTTCAGCCTCCCCGAAGACATGGCAGTTATCCGTCGAGGTCTGTTTGGCCAGATCCGTCACGCTCAAACTCGCGGTCTGCACGGAAACCGGCGTGAAGGGCAGTTCGGCGGTCAGCTCCCCTGTCTGCGGGTCGAACTCCAGATCGAGACGGTAACCGGAAATCCAGAGGGCGATGGCAAGATCTTCCAGGGGGGTCCCCTGATCGTCAATTCTGGCCTTAAGCGTATTGGCCTCACGGTCGTAGCGAAAATTCTCGATCACCGGGGGATCCAGGCGGACGACGATATCGCCTTCCGGCTTCATGGTACGGCTGGTGGCGCCCGCACCGCCCGTGGGATCCAAAAATTCAGCGTTCTTGTGGGCGGCAGCGATTTTGTAATGCACCGTCCCCTCCCGGGCCGGCCCGCTGGCCAGGCAGGCATCACCACGACGCTCGAACCAGTATTTTTTCCCCAGGAACTCGAACCAGGAGGCGCCCGTATCCATCATTTCGATGGGGGAAGCCCAGGCTTGCGCTATGAGCTGGTCGCCTTCCTGCTCCACACGCAGGCTGAACGGCTCGGCGGCGGTTTCTAAATAAACCGGGATGGAAATGGTCTCGTAAGGTATAGATAAACGCGTCTTCCGGTATGTGGTAGTAGATGTTGTCTTCATATATCGTATATGTCCCTTTGCTGCTGGGCATCACAATAGTCGACCTTAGACGGGTCGATGCGAAAGGATACGGGGACCGTTACCAGCAGCTCGTCGATCTGGTCACCCATGGCAGCGGGATTGTTCTGGAGGATCGTGAACGATATGCGGCTGTCCTTGAAATCGCCGTCTTCCAATTTGTAAACGGTGATATTGCCCGATGTGCTTTGAATCTCGATGCGATCCCCGACCGCCTTTTGAAAAAAGGTGTTCAAGGTGACCACTTCGGGTGCAGTCTCTCTATCGATCACTTCCCATTGACGCATGAGCTCGCGTACTTTTTCGGGATAATAATAGTTCTTGCCGTAGCAGCCGCGGGTAAACACATCGAGCTGCCTGTCGCTGCCCACGGTTAGGGCCATGGCGCTGAAAGCGGGCTCCACAAGGAACTCCATCGCCGTTTCGATGTAGGTTTCCCTCCCCTCGCATTTATAAATTTCGAAAACCGGGGACACAGGCCCCTGATGGTAAACGTTTCGCTGGCCTGTCCCACATTGCCGGCCCGATCCTGCAGGGATACCGAAACAGTAAAACTTGGAATCGTGCTCGGCGGCGCCGTCGGGAAAGGCCACGAAAACCGTCAGGCTGAGCTCGTTCGCATCATAGGAGAGATTTCTGCTTTGAAGCGAGGCGCCGTTCACGATGACGTTCAGGGCGCATTCCGCCGGATCGATGGACACGCCCGAACCTTCCTCCGGGTCGGTGATCCGAAAGCGGACCGCCCCGGCGGTTCGCGGGAAGACATCCCCCTCGGGCACCACCCGCTCGATGAAGCGGGGGCTTGGAATCCACGAAAATGAGCAGTTCCTTGCGATCCTTTTGGCCGCCCTCGCGGGTAAGCGTCCTTACCGTGCCCCGATGCCGGCCGTCGGCAAGCCCGGGCAGTTGGCCGCTCAGATCCATCTGCCCGCTCTGTCCGGGCGCAAGTTGAATTGCGATCGCGTTGTCGTTGACGGTGGCCTCCGCCAGTGAGGGATCATTGGGAACAGAGCCCGGATCCTGGTCGGGGACAAGCGTCGCGGCAACCGCATCGCGGCCGGAGCGGACATAGACCACTTGCTCGGACGGGTAGGTTCTGCGGCCCAAAGGACATGGGCGCAGCCACCGCCAATGGCCAAACCGAGCAGCAGCGCTAACCGCAAGCTGGGCTGCCCGGTCAACTCGGCCAGGCGATGGCGGAACAGGCAGGGTCGATAAATCCGGCTGTCTATAATTGGGGGGAAAAGCCTACGGACGTTTTCCTGGAATTGTCGATAAATGTTCATATGCTCGGCATTCGACTGAGGTTGAAACCCTTTATGGGGTCAAACAGGATAAGCCGGTTGGCGCAATTGAACGGCGCGCGCCCGGCGCTGCCCTGGTGATGGGGCCTATGGCGCCTGCGGCTCATAACGAGGTGGTCGTAAAGGAGCGTCAGCGCAGCGGTCAAGCAGTCGCCCTTCGATCCGAATGGACTTTATCCATGGCAAAATGAGTGCCAGTTCCCTCAGGAAGAAGACTTAGCGGGGTGTATGGCTACCCCGCGGGCAAGTCATAGATGACGGCCAGCAGCGTGGCGTTAAAGGCAGGTTGGGGAGCAAAATCAGAGACATATTCTGCCCGGAGAATGTTCACGTTTTGCCCTCAAAGGGTCGTTGCGGAATGATTAAAAAAACAGATCTCTAACCGAACGGTCGATTTTCACAAACCTTGCAGGTTAATTTGGATGGTCTATCCGCCCTGTGGGATGGGCGGCATGCCCTGCATAGTGGGCATTCACAAACGGCATCTTTGGGTCCCTAGCGGCGTTCCCATCACCTGTCGGTCCTCAGCGCAGCCACGACAGGCCTGCAGGTGCCAGTGGGCTGCGGCCTTGCCAGGAGTCCAAATTCGACCCTCTCTGGATGGGCGCCAGAGCAAGACGCATGCGGCAAACCAATGATACAACGCCACTCTCGCCGAAGCGGTGCAGACGGGCACGATACAACCACCCCGAAAGCGAGGGTCATAAAAAGCTCAAGATTTTGCCGGCAATCGCCGATAGGATTCTCAAGTATGTCACTTTAGTCCTTTTCAGGAGGTCTACAGATAAAGCCATGAAGGTCGATGTAACGGTAATTGCGGAGTTCCCGGAAGGTATGCCCCATGATGTCATCGCGAAGCTTGCCAAGATCACCCGACATCCCGCGGCCTCGAAAAAAACCATTGTAAGCTGTGATGGCCTCAAATGCCTGCCCGGCCGCCCTCCCCGCCGACGTGTCGCCTGGAAAACGGACGGCATCGATTTCAAGCATGCCATCCCGGATGAGGTCTTTCATGCCCGCATACAGGCGGCCGCCAAGTTTGGCATTAAACTGCAGCGCACGATCCGCAGGGGGGCAAGTGACGAAGCAGATGGCCTGGGAAAGGGCCGCAGCGTCTTTTGGACCTGGGGCGAAGGCGACCTGATGGAATTGGCCCCACCGCCGACACGGTGAGCCGGCGGCCGATTGTGCATCCTAAAAGTTTAACGGCGCGACGCCTTCACCCACTAATGACGCCCTCCGTTCCGGATTATCTCTGGGGCAATCTACTGACGATGAGCGCCCGGCCCAATGAAGCCTCCGGGTTTCGCAAGCCGGAATTTCACAACCGTCTGCGAATTACGCCCGATCGGTTCATAACAGGTCCCGTCTTGCCGAATCGCCTGTCGATGCCGATAAGGCTTCCTGCAGGCCACCCCACCCTTTCGAGCGGGGTCGTTGTCAAATCAACAGGGCTTCGAATGGCCGCTTGAAGCGGTTCCGCGATGTCTCCTCTATTTCGAGGACCCCTCCGCGGAGGCCTTTAAAACTTCCTGGACCTTTAGGGAAAGTTCGGCAATATTGAACGGCTTTTGCAGAAACCCATTGCATCCGCGCTCCATGATGGCGGCGGCTTTGCCGTTCAAGGCGTAGCCGCTGGAAAGAATCACGGGGATGTCGGGGCATACTTCCCGAATCCGATCGAAGGTTTTGCCGCCGTCCATTCCCGGCATGATCATGTCGAGAATGATCAGATCGATGTCCGCCTTTTTTTGCCGCATCATCTCGATAGCCGCTTCACCGCTGGCGGCCACCAGAACATGATAGCCCAGCTTCTTCAGGATGGCCGTACCCACGTCAATGATCAGCTGCTCGTCGTCCACCAAAAGAAGGGTGGCCGAACCCTGGACCAGCTCTTCTTTGACGGATACCTTCGGCGTTATCATCTGCTTTGACGTTGGCAAATAGATATTGAAGGTGGTTCCCTGGCCTATTTCACTGTAAACGGAGATTATGCCGCCATGATTTTTGATGATACCGTAAGCCGAGGCCAACCCCAACCCCGTACCGCGGCTCTTCTCCTTGGTTGTAAAAAAGGGATCGAAAATGCGCTGCTGGGTGGCCGCATCCATGCCCGAGCCGTTATCCGTGACGGATATCTTGGCGTATCGTCCCGGCTTGGCCCCGAAGGGCGCGCAGTAGGTTTCATCCAAAGGGATGGGCGGCATCGAGGTCAAAGGCCATCAGTGAAGCCCGCCCCAGGATGCTGTCAGCAGATTATTGAAATCGTGGGCGATTCCGCCGGCCAGGGTGCCAAGCGCCTCCCGCTTCTGCACCTGGATGAGTTGATTCTGATACTTTTCTTTTTCTTCCTCCATGGCCTTGCGGTCCGAAACGTCCCGCGCGAATCCGAAAATCAGATTTTTATCGTTGAGCCGAATGGATGCCAGGCGCACCTCCGCAGGGAATCGCGTGCCGTCTTTGCGCTGGTGGGCACCCTCGAACGACAACGCCCCCTCGGAATTCACTTTAGTCCACAATTCCGTGGCAGATTCGCGGGTTGCCCTGGTTTCAATGTCCAACACCGACATCCCGATCAGCTCGGAACGGGTGTAGCCAAGGCTTCGACAAGCTTGTTCGTTGACCTGGAGAAGGCATCCCGCCATGTCGTGCACAAAAAAAGCATCGGGGGCGTTCTCGACAAAAGCCCATGGGCAGTTCATGAGACGGGCATCGGCCGGCAGGGGTCTAAACGCTCAGGGTGGCCTGCATACCATCACGAGGGGATTCTTTTTGGCAACGACCGCAGGGGCGGACGCTGCGCCCACCCCCACGGCATATTTGCCTCGTCAAACCGGCTCCGCCACGGAATTGACCAGCGCACCGATGGCATCGATGCGGCAGGTTACCACATTGCCGGCCGCTAACGTAATCGGCGGGTCCCGGAAAATGCCGACCCCGGCCGGCGTGCCGGTGGAGATGATATCCCCGGGCAGGAGCGTGATGTCGGCGCTGATATATTCGAACAGGTGGGGGATGTCGAAGACCAGATCGCCGGTGTTGCCGGTCTGCATGAGGAAATCGTCCACCGTGGCGGTCAGCTGCAGATTGCCCACATCTCCGATTTCATCGGGTGTGACCAGTACGGGTCCCAGGGGGGCGAAGGTGTCGAAGGACTTGCCCCGGAACCACTGGCCGTCGCCGAACTGGGCTTCGCGGCCGGAGACGTCGTTCATGATGGTGTAGCCGGCGATGTAATCCCAGGCCTCGTCACGATGGATGCGCTTGCCTTCCCGGCCCACCACCACGGCCAGCTCCACTTCCCAGTCCACCTGGCCGCAGCTGCGGGGCAGAATGATGGGGTCGGTGGGGCCGTTGAGCGCACTGGGGGCCTTGGCGAACAGCAGCGGCTTTTCCGGTGCATCGAAGTTGCCTTCCTGGGCGTGCTCCAGGTAGTTCTTGCCTAAACAGATCAGCTTGGAAGGCCGCGCCACGGGTGGCCCCAGACGCACCTCCATCGGGATTCCTTCGTCCGCCAGACCGCTGATCTTTCCCAGCCAACCATCCCGGAAAAACGTCTCGCCGATATCCGGCATATCCGGAAAATGCCGCCGCAGGTCGACGATGCGGCCGTCCTGCCATAGCCCGGGGCGTTCGTCCCCCCTATTTCCGAATCGAATCAGTCGCATGTGCAATTACTCCTTCGAATTCTGACGGCGCCCTTCCCGGAGGCCGTCTTCGTAGTTCTTGCGGGCATACCAGTCCACCTGGCGGCAGAGCCCCCGGACGAGGCTCACCTCCCGGGCCCGCAGCTGGATCCGCGTGAAGAAATGGCGGATGTGATTCAGCCAATAGTCGGGATTTTCCGGGTTGATGTAAGAGATGCGCACCAGAATGTCCTTGAGCTGGTCGTACATGCTGTCCAGTTCGCGGCGCGTGGCCAGACGGGGCGCCGACGGGCCGGCCTCTTTCCCACCGGCCGTGAAAAGAGCGTAGCAGACCACCATCACCGCCTGGGCCAGGTTGAGGGAAGAAAAATCCGCGGTGGGGATATTGATGAGGGCGTGGCAAAACCGCAGATCCTCGTTGGTCAACCCGCGATCTTCGGGGCCGAAAACCAGGGCGATCTCGTTCTCCCGGGAAATGGGAATCAACCGCCGGGCCATGACCCCGGGATCGAGCACCACCTGGCGCTGGCCGCCCAGGCGGGCGGTGGTTCCCACTACGTACTGGCAGTCCTGCAAGGCATCCCTCAGGCTGTCGAAGGTGGCCATGCGGTCCACCACCGCCCCGGCGGCGTGGGTGGCCATCTTGCGGATGCGGTCTTCCTCCGGGTTTTCCGGCTGGACGACAGCCAGCCGACCGATCCCCATATTGCAGGCCGCGCGGGCCGCCGCCCCGATGTTTTCCGGATAGCGAGGCCGGTTCAGAACGATCCGCACCCGCGCCAGGTCGATTCCGTCCGACATCAGCCCACGATTTCGAAGCTGTTGAAAAAGTAGCCGATCTCGAAGGCCGCCGTCTCCGGTGCGTCCGATCCGTGGACCACATTCTTTTCAATGTCCGTGGCGAATTCGGCCCGGATGGTGCCCGGGGCCGCTTCCTTGTAATTGGTAGCGCCCATCAGTTCGCGGTAGCGGGCAATGGCGTTCTCTCCCTCCAGCACCATGACCACGCAGGGTCCGGAGGACATGAATTCGGTGAGGCTGCCGAAGAAGGGGCGCTCCTTGTGCACTGCGTAAAAGCCTTCGGCCTGGGCAAGGGTCATGTGAATCATTTTCATTGCGGCGATCTTGAGATTGTTGGCTTCCAGCCGTTTGACCACCTCGCCGATCAGACCGCGGGCCACGCCGTCCGGTTTGACAATCGATAACGTTCGCTCCATGGGGTGTAGGTTCCTTTCGATAGGGTTGAAATTTTGCCGCTGCCATACCAGAAGCCCATGGGCAAGTCAACGCGGCAGGCCGGCTGTCAGAAAATGGTCTGTGCATGTCAGGGTGAGTCTCCCCCGGGATGGCGAAGGATCTCAGGTAGCTTCATTTAAGACGGGTTTTAAGGTTATGGTTTTGAATTTCCCTTTGTCCCGCGCCGAGCATCGGCGGGGCGGACGGATTAAAGTGCGCCGACTGTCTGAGTCCCGCTCTATCTTTGGCGCAGACCGGTCGAATTTCCGCGTACTCCGGCCGCCGCGACGACGCGCAGGGCGGCCAGCAGGGGCCACGGGACACGGGCGTTTTCTTTTGGTTACTTTTCTGCCACGCGGAAGAAAAGTAACAAGGGCCGAAAAACCGGATCGATAAAATCTTCCCGGATTCCCCACCAGTGGCAGAAAACTTAGGGCGAATCTAAATGCGAAATCATGGCGCGGGACATGTATTCCCCCACATCGGCCAAAGCGTCCGTGGTCAGGAAGCGATGGGCATTGTTGGAAAAGAGGCAGGTCACGTTGGCGGGAAAGTCCTCGTCCGGCAAATAGAAATGGTAACAAAGTATGATCTTGGGCAGTGGCGTCACGACCAGGGACCAGTCCCCGGGACTGTCATTTTCGGCTGGCCGCGCCTGGAAGGCTTCCACAATGGCGGCCTGCCGTTGGTGAAGGACCGGGACATGGGGCACCAGGATCTGCTCGGTGTGCGCGCGGAAAGCTCCCACATAGGGAGCACTGTCCGGGAGTTCGCGGAAGGCCCGCCAGGGCGTTTCGACAACCATGTCCGGCACCGCACGGCGCGCCAGCAGCGCCACAATAATCCCCCGCGGCCCCCACTCAGCTTGTCCGTCGAGGAAAATCCCGACCGGTGAAATGCGGCAACGCCGGCCGAACGCCGTCATGTCAAAGCCGTCCTGTGATGCGACAACACCGGGATAGGAGGCCAGAGCAGTGGTATCCCCCTGGAACAGCGCTTCAAGGTGGCCGTGAATAAGCTCGGCATAAGCGGATTCGTTCATGGCAGTCGTCCTCTGATAGGTCCGTGTAGTGGTTTTCAGCCAAAGGGGCGCGCCCACTTACTTAGTCCTGTGAAAAGCACCCTATCGTTTGGTACGGCACAGGGTCAAGCCGCATGCCGCATCGAAGGCCCGGTTGCCGCCGCAACTTTGCAGGCCTCATGGATCCTTGACTGTAAACAAACCTCAATGTATATGGACGTCGAAGCACTACGAAATCTGCCTGAATTTGCATAACTGTCACATCATATTATCCCACCCAAGCCGGCACGATTAAAATTTAGACGAACAGTGCATCATCTTTCAGGTTGACCGCATATAGTAAGGATTTGTACTGATAAACGGTAATTCCCAGAGGGGAGACTTGTGCAGTGCGGGAACTGGGGCTTAGCACGACAGCGGTAAATCGCCAGCTGGGTCTGTCCAAATCGACGGTGAGCAGGGCTGTTCCGCGAGGAGAGAAAATCGCTAAAGCGGGACAGCTTTCGATAGACGGCAACGCATGTAATCATGGGCATTAGAATCCTTAATAAAAAGAAACTATATCATGACCAATTCAAGATCAAAGAAAGAAATAGTTAAAGAACTTGCCGTAAAAATGGATGCTGATGAAGAGACGGCAAGTCGTTGGTTAGATGGAGTAACTGGTACTCTTTATGAAACCTTTAAATCAGGATATGGCGCATCACTTACTGGCTTTGGTAGTTTTTACTTGGACCGTAGACGCAGTTCAACGGCATTTAAATTTAATCCGGGCCAAAAATTGAAAAAGTTGCTTGGATGGAGTTCTTCTTATAAAGGCGAACTTTGAAATAACGATGCTTGTCAAGAGTTGAGACTTGAACCCGATCGATTCTTTATCTCGAAGGATTTAAATGAGATCATATGGTTGACTGTTTCCGAAGCCGACAGCAACGAAATCATCCAACGTCCATCGACTGAGTTAGAAAAAGCCGGCCAACCCATTCAAAGACCCTTTCCTTCCCGAACCCCCCGAAATCGCATTTTCCCCCTTGCTATCCATCTGGATTTCTGAGATGGCTATGTGCATATTACCAATATAGTTGATATTTTGGGACAAATTACGCCTAACTCCTTACCAGGTGAGGCATAATGACCACCAAGCCAACAGATGAAGGTTTGGAAAATGCGATCAAGGACCTGGCGTCCAAAAATGCCGCGCTTACCGCCAGGGTTCAATCGCTTACCGAAGAAAACCTGAGGTATCGGAGCTTTTTCGATCGGACCATCGATTCCATTTTCACATTGGAGGACTATGCGTTTCTCGAATGCAACCAAAAGACGCTGGCGATGTTTGGATGTGATCGTGTCAGTGACATCCTGGGATCCCACCCCTGGGATTTTTCTCCGCCCCACCAGCCTGATGGACGCCTGTCAAAGGAAAAAGCTATTGAATTGATCGAGGCCACTTTAGGTGGAAAACCGCAGAAATTTTTCTGGCGGCACTGCCAGAAAAATGGCCGGGAATTCGACACGGAAGTATCCTTGAATCTTTTGGAAGCGACGGGGAAGAAGCTGGTGCAGGCGATCGTGCGGGAGACCACCGAGATTAATCTGGCAAGGGAGGCCCTGCGCTCGCGCGATGAGGAATATCTTACCCTATTTGACATGGTTTCGGATGCGCTTGGCCTGATTGACATCGAAACCGGGCAGATGCTCGATGTCAACAACGCCTTTGTCGAACTATATGGCTACAGTAAATCGGAAGTGCTCCGGATGAAGAACACCGATTTTTCAGCGGAGCCGGAGAAAACCGCCGAAGCGACCCGGTTGCGAGGCGCATATATCCCCATAAGGTGGCACAAGAAGAAGGATGGAACCGTATTCCCTACGGAAATTGCCGCCCGGATTCTGAAATACGAAGGGCGGGATGTCCATATGGCCGCCATCCGGGATATTACCGAACGCCACAGATTTGAAGCCCAGCATCGTCGGTCGCAAAAGATGGAGTCATTAGGTCTTTTGGCGGGAGGTGTTGCCCATGACCTCAACAATGTCCTCTCCGGATTGGTTAGCTATCCTGAATTGCTGTTGCTGGACCTGCCCGAAGACAGCCCTCTTAGAAACCCCATTGAAACCATCCAGGAATCAGGGAAAAGGGCCACCGCCATCGTAGAAGACCTACTGACCATTGCCAGGGGTGTCGCCATCTCCAAGGCACCTATTCATCTAAACGACGTTATCAAAGAATATTTAACTACCCCTGAATTCAAAAAGCTCCAACAATTCCATCCCAATGTTAAGTTCGAGACCGAATTGGATCCAGACCTGATGAACATTTCGGCTTCCCAGGTTCATATCCGCAAAGCGCTGATGAATTTGTTGTCGAACGCCGCGGAAGCGATTGAAGGAGGCGGTACCGTAACCATTTCGACATCAAACCTCTACATCGAGATGGAATTGGATCTTTATGAAAAACTGAAGGAAAACGACTATGTGGTTTTGTCGATCACCGATGAGGGTCCGGGAATTTCACCCGGGGAATTAGAACGGATTTTCGAACCTTTTTACACCAAGAAAGTCATGGGCCGAAGCGGTACCGGCCTCGGATTGGCCGTGGTATGGAATGTAGTGCAGGATCATGACGGGACCATCGAGGTAACGTCGGACAATACCGGAACGACCTTTCAGCTGTACTTCCCCATAACCAAAGATGCCATTTTAGCCAGTGGTTCAGCCAAGCCCCTTTCCCTGTACAAGGGGAAGGGGGAAACCATCCTGGTGGTCGATGACGTAAAACACCAAAGGGAAATCGCCTGTAAGCTTTTGCAGCGATTAGGCTATAAAGCCACGGCCGTTGCAAGCGGCGAGGATGCGGTCGAATTCTTGAAGCAGGGTTCGGTGGATCTGGTCTTGCTTGACATGATTATGGAACCCGGCATGAACGGGCTGGAAACCTATGAGAAAATCACCGCCCGACATCCCGCCCAAAAGGCCATCCTGGTGAGCGGTTTTGCACAAACGGACGAGGTCAAGACGGCCCAGCAACTAGGGGCGGGCCAATTCATTAAAAAGCCCTACACATTGGAAAAAATTGGGCTGGCGATCAGAGATGAATTGCGTGAACATCGGGAACCGAACTAAACCCGTAGCCCTTTGTTCAAACCATCTCTGAATTTCCCCCGAAATTCCCCTCGCGTAAAGCAAGGTCAAGCATCCGGAACCCGAATTTTCGCCATTTCAAACCATAGTGGCCCCATTCGCAAATAGCGGCCTGCGGATTGACAGCCAAGCGACACTATGGTTATTTTTTCGACCCGTACCCGCATCAATGAACCATTCGCAGGAGAGGACGCATGCCCATTTACGAGTTCTATTGTGACCGCTGCCACACCATCTTCAACTTCTTTTCCCGCACGGTCAACACCACCAAGACCCCCAACTGCCCCAAGTGCAAACAAAACAAGCTCTCCCGTCAGGTCTCCATGTTTGCCGTCACCGGACGCGCCAAGGAGGACGGGGATGCGGACGATCTGCCCTTTGACGAAAGCCAGATGGAAAAAGCCATGCAGATGCTGGCCGGTGAGGCGGACAAGATCAATGAGGACGACCCCCGCCAGGCCGCCCAGTTGATGCGCAAGCTTTCCAATATGACCGGCATGGAGTTGGGCGACGGCATGCAGGAGGCCCTGAGCCGCATGGAGCAGGGGGAAGACCCAGAAAAAATTGAGGCCGAGATGGGCGATCTCCTGGAAGGCGAAGACCCCTTCATCCTGAAGAATAAAAAGGCCCGCCTGGCCGCCCGACAGCGGCCCCCCCTGCGCGACGAAACCCTTTACGATTTATAGGGCCGGCCGGACCGGCTGCCATTGGCAGCGTGAGTCTTATCCCGCATAACAATAAGCGTCAGGAAGCCTCCCTTTTATAAGAAAAGGGATTGAAAACAGTCTCTTAGCCTTTGGTTTTTAGATTTCCCTTTGTCCCGCGCCGAGCATCGGCGACGCGGCCGGACAAAAGCGCGCGGACTGTTTGAGCGAAGCGAGTTTCCGCGCGCTCCGGCCGCCACAACCGGTCGATGCAGCAAGCATCGTGCTGTCAGGCAAGACGCCAGACGAAGCGAGGCGCGCAGCAATCGCCAGATTGTGAGCACCCGAGCAAGTCTGGCAACGCCGCATGGCAGCACGAGGCGCCGCTTCATCGGCCGGTTGGACGACGCGCAGGATACGCGGGACACGGGCGTTTGGAGCCTGTCACGCCGAGGCGTGATTGCTTCGTTTTCTTCCACGTGGAAGAAAATGAAGGTTCCAATTGATGTAATTGCATGCAGGATCGGTAGAACCTATCCGGGTCCTCCATCAGAGGTAAGGGGCTTAGATCAAAACCAAGGGGAATAATGCCATGGACAAGCGCTTGCTCGAACGCATCGAGACCCAACAGGGCGATATCACCCGCCTGGAAGTGGACGCCATCGTCAATGCGGCCAACACCCGCCTGCTGGGCGGCGGCGGGGTGGACGGCGCCATTCACCGGGCGGCCGGTCCGGAGCTGTTGGAAGAATGCCGCCGTCTCGGGGGCTGCCCCACCGGGGAAGCCCGCATCACCAAGGGCTACCGCCTGCCGGCACGCTACGTCATTCATACCGTGGGGCCTGTTTACCGGGGGCGCCCGGAGGACCCCCGCCTGCTTAGGAGCTGCTACGTCAACAGCCTGAAGCTGGCGGCCCAGCGGCAGCTCGCCAGCATCGCCTTTCCGGCCATCAGCTGCGGGGTATACGGCTATCCGCTGGAAGCGGCCTGCAGAATCGCGGTCGACACGACCCTGACCTTTCTCACCGACCACCCCGGTCTCCAACGGGTCGTGTTTGTCCTGTTTTCCGAAAGCGACCGGTGTGTTTACGAGGACTATCTCAAAAGCTTAACCTAAAGCCACGGCCGGCTCGTCTTTACGCCCTGTTTTCGCCACTATGCATGGACACGCGACGCAATTTTTCATTGACAATCAAGGGAAAATCGTTAATTTGGGCGCAAATCGCAATCGCCTCGACACGAATGGTCGGGGGCGGGCTCAACGGCCCGCATCAACTAAGGAGGATTAAGCGCATGATTGAAGTCACCCCGTCAGCGACCGAGCAAGTTGCTGAGTATTTTAAAGGCAAAGAGGCCTCTCCCATCCGGGTTTTTCTCAATTCCGGCGGCTGAGGGGGCCCCTCCCTGGCATTGGCTCTGGATGAGCCAAAAGACACCGATGAGGTATTCGACATCGAGGGTTTCCAGTATATAGTCGACAAGGATTTCATCGAGAAGGTCAAACCCATCAAGGTGGATTTCGTGGATATCGGGTTCCGCTTGTCCTGCGCCGTCGATTTCAGCGCGGGTGGCAGCTCTTGTTCAGGATGCGGATCCTCCGGCACCTGCGGATAGATATCGATTCCAACATCCTCAAAGGCAGCGCCTCACGGCGCTGCCTTTTTTTATGCCGTATTGACGGCGCGTCATCATGGTGGTAACTCAGCCATTAAGTTTTCACTTAAATTGTGCCCGTCTATAAATGATGGTGCCGTAAAGCGTCCCTAAGTCGTCACTCCCGCGCGGGAGCCCATAACGCACTGCAATAACTGGATGCCCGCCTGCGCGGGCATGACAGTACAACGCTTTCAGAAACGTTTTACGAAGCAGGCTTAAATTCGGTTTTTGGGCTTTTTGTATTTGATTTCCCTTTGGCCCGCGCCGAGCATCGGCGGGGCGGACGGATTAAAGCGCGCGGACTGTCTGAGCGGAGCGAGTTTCCGCGCACTCCGGCCGCCACAACCGGTCGATGCAGCAAGGATCGTGCTGTCAGGCAAGTCGCCAGACGAAGCGAGGCGCGCAGCAATCGCCAGATTGTGAGCACCCGAGCAAGTCTGACAACGCCGCATGGCAGCACGAGGCGCCGCTTCATCGGCCGGTTGGACGACGCGCAGGATGAAGCGGGACACGGGCGTCTTCTTTTGGTTACTTTTCTGTCACGCGGAAGAAAAGTAACGACAACAAAAAACCGGATCGGTATAACCTCTACGAGTCCTTCGCCAAGGGTGGAGGGCCTATATCTAAACTAAATAATGGGTACCCCGCTCAGACTCATAGGGAACCTGCCCGGATAACCCTCGGTCAAAGTAACCCGTGAGGCGGGCCGGAGCCCTCGTCTTCAACGACCCGCAGGAGGAAATGTGGTATGGCCAAAATCGACTACACGCTGGACGAATCCGTTGCCGTGGTGGCGATGAATGACGGCGAAAACCGGTTCAATCCCGATTTCCTGAACGCTTTTCTGAAGGTTCTGGATGAAATCGAGCAGCAGACCGAGGCCCGCTCCCTGGTGGTCCATTCCACCCATGAAAAGATCTTCAGCAACGGGATCGATCTGGAGTGGCTGGTGCCTATTATCCAAAAGGACGACATCCCGGCGGCCAAGGACTTTTTCTTTCTGCTCAACAAACTTTTGCTGCGCCTGGTGACCTACCCGGCCATCACCATCGCAGCCATCACCGGCCATGCCTTTGCCGGCGGCGCCATCATGTCCTGCACTTTCGATTTTCGTCTGATGCGCTCCGACCGAGGGTTCCTGTGCCTGCCGGAAGTCGATCTGGGCATTCCCTTTCTGCCCGGCATGAACGCCATCCTGGCCAAGGCCATCCCCCACTACAAGCTGGAGGAAATGCAGTATACCGGCTGCCGCCTGACGGCTGAGGAATGCGAGCGGCACCATATCATCCGCAAGGCCTGCCACATTTCAGACCTGCTCGAGGAAACCCTGAGCTTCGCCCGCAGCCTCAACAAGAAGCGGGCCATCGTGCACGAAATGAAAATGAGACTGAACCGCCCGATCATAAAAGCCATTGAAGTGGAAGACGTTCCCTATATCGAATCGGGCAAGTTCAACATCGGTTGATGGCGCGGCAAGCCCTTGCCGGGTGCCACAGGAGAGCCTCCATGGAATTCGCCTTTGCCGCCGCCTTGGCCGCCGCGGCGGGAATCGCCGGCTATTTTATCTTTCGACGCGCCAAATCGGCCACCCCAGCGGCCGAATTTGTCTGTTCGCACTGCGGCGAAAAGCATTGTGAATGTGAAAGCAAGCCCGAAAACCAGCCCCATGCCTGAGGCACCGGTCTGCGCACGGTGCCCGTCCCTGAAGCCCCTTTAGCAACCAAAGGAGGCGCCATGGATTCCGATAAAATAAAAGAGCTGATGCCCGACGAACTCCGGGAACTGCTGACCCGCACCCGCGAGAAGCGCTACGTTCTAATCGACGTGCGGCAGCCGGAAGAATATGCCGTGTCCCATATCCCCGGGGCGACCCTGCTGCCCCTCCTGGAGCTGGAGGCGCGTCTGTTCGATTTGCCGGCCGACCGGGAGCTCATCTTCTATTGCGGCTCGGGGCCGCGCTCCGAAATCGCCGCGGCCCTGGCCGCCGAAGCCGAACTTTCCGATTTGCCGATTTACAATCTGATCGGCGGCATGCTGGCCTGGGACGGCCAGAAAGTCGCCGATTTCCCACGGGTGCAGGTATTCGACCAGGCCCGCAGCCTGCCGGACATGCTGATGACGGCCATGGATCTCGAAAAGGGCGCCTATCGCTACTACCGCGCCATTCTGGAGCGCTTCGCGTCCCTGCCCTTTCGTTCCGTGATCGAACACTTGTCTCGGGCCGAAGAAGCCCACGCCCGCATGATCTATGCCCTCTGGAAAGAGGACCAAGTGAGCCCGCAGCCCTTTGAAGCCCTCTTCGACCATCTGCCCGGCGATATCCTGGAGGGCGGCGAAGCTTTAGGGGATGCCCTCGGACGCCTCCAGACCTTGCATTCGGATAACGATATTCATATCCTGGAATTGTCCCTCGGCGTCGAATACCGGGCCTACGACCTCTATCGCAGCCTGGCCGAGCGCACCGCGGACGCCCATGTCAGAGACAATCTGCTGATCATCGCCCAGGCGGAGAAATCCCACATGCGGCAGTTGCAGCAGGCCCTGGCCGAGAGCTTTAAACCCGCGCCTTAACCGACCTGTTCCACAAAGGCGCACAATTCTGAACGGTGCCGCCATGTCCCCATCCGAATCCCCCGGGTGCCAAGTTCTTGATTACCACGAGCGAACCAAACACCACTTCCATCGCTTTGCCCGTTCGGCCGGCTATATGGACTGGGACAACCAGCCGACCCCCTTCCGGACCTATGCCGGGGCACGATCGATCCCCCTGCCCCTGGCCGACGTCGACCCGCTCCTGGACTACGCCGCCCTATTCCAACCGGCCGCAGGCAAACCGGCGCCTTGCAACCTACCCGCCATCGGGTTGCTCTTCGAACTCTCCATGGGGCTTTCCGCCTGGAAAGCCGTACCGGGCCAGCGCTGGGCCCTGCGCATGAACCCCTCCAGCGGCAATCTGCACCCCACCGAGGCCCATATCATCACCCTCGGTTTCCGGGGCCTGCCCGACGGTCTCTATCACTATCATCCCCTGGAACATGCTCTGGAGGAACGCGGACGGATTCCGGCGCCCCAGGCCCGCGCCTTGGCCCCGCTCCTCGGCTCGCCAGGCTGCCTGGTGGCCCTCACCAGCGTTTTCTGGCGCGAAGCCTGGAAATACGGCGAACGCGCCTTTCGCTACTGTCAGCACGATGTGGGCCACGCTCTGGCGGCGCTGCGCTTTGCCGCGCGCCTCCTTAACTGGCAGCTGGTACGGTTGGCGGCGGCCGACGAGGATATCGCCGCTGCCATGGGTTTCGATCGCACCCCCTGGCCGCCCGACGAAGCCGAAGAACCGGCCCTGATCACGGCCCTTCTCCCAACAGGCAATGCCCGACCACTGCAGGTCTTTCCGGCCGAAGCCGCCCGAATTCTGGAAGCCGTCGACATTGCAGGCCGCCCGAACCGGCTCAGCCCGGAACACCGGCGCTGGGATATCATTGCCCAAACCGCGGCCGCCTGCCGCCGTCCTCCCATAGCCGGCAACCGGTCGGCCCCCAGGGCGAACTCTTCCGTTGCCTTTCCTATCCCGGAACCGACGGGGCCGAAAGCGGCTGCGGTTATCCGACAGCGGCGCAGTGCCCAAGCCTTCGATCCGCAGGGGCAACTCGACCGGGACGCCTTTTTCGGCCTGCTGGACCGTACCCGGCCACAGCCGGCATGTCCGCCCTTCGATGCCGAAAACGGGCCGGTGCGCATCAGCCTCGTGCTTTTCGTGCACCGGGTCCGGGACGTGACCCCCGGGCTGTATGCTTTCATCCGCCACCCGTCCCATCTTGAGAATCTCCGCCGGGCGACCTCGTCCGCCTTCGCCTGGGAGCCCCTGGATGCCGACCGGCCGCTCTTCCTCCTGGAACCGGGCGACGTCCGGGCCGAGGCCATCGACCTCTCCTGCCGGCAGGAAATCGGCGGCTTCAGCACCTTCTCCCTGGGCATGCTGGCCCGGTTTGAAACGGAAGTGCGCGACACGCCCTGGGTCTACCGCGAACTCTTCTGGGAAGCCGGCCAGATCGGCCAGGTGCTCTACCTGGAAGCCGAGGCCCGCGGAGTGCGGGGAACCGGTATCGGGTGCTATTTCGACGACCCGGTCCACGAACGCCTCGGCCTCCAGGACCGCGCCTGGCAGAGCCTCTACCACTTTACCATCGGCTTCCCGATAGAGGACAGGCGCCTTCAGACCCTGCCGCCCTATTTTCATCTCGACCCCGGTCGTAAAAGCGCCCCTGGCGCCGCGCCCGCCGTCCAGGAGTAGCCGCCTATAGGCTGTCACCCGTCGCCACGGATTTCCTCTTGTACCGGAACCCGAAAACCGCTATGCCCCCGAAATGAATTCGCACCACAAAGCCTCCCGTGCCGAGCCATGGCATGGTTCCTTCGGAGAAACAGTGCGTGAACAAACCGCTTGACACCTGCTTGCCAGCCGCCGAGGGTGTGGACGGCCCCCTGGAAGGGAAGGCCATCCGCCGGGCCCTCCACTCCTGGTACCGCAAGAACGCCCGTCGTATGCCCTGGCGGGAAACCCGCGACCCCTACTGCATCTGGCTCTCGGAAGTCATGCTGCAACAAACCCAGGTAAAAACCGTCATCCCTTACTACACCCGTTTCGTGGCCGCCTATCCCGACATTGCCAGCCTGGCCCGGGCCGATCCCCAGGCGGTGCTGAAGCTCTGGGAAGGATTGGGCTATTACCGCCGCGCCCACCATCTCATGGAAGCTGCCCGAACCATTGTCCGGGCGTGGGACGGACAAGTGCCGGCCCGGCGCGAGACTTTCCGTTCCCTGCCGGGGGTCGGGGACTACATCGCCAATGCCGTCATGAGCATCGCCTTCAACCAACCCTGGGCCGTGGTGGACGGCAATGTCAAACGGGTCCTGGCGCGCCTGTTTGGCATCGCTGAACCGGTCAACCGCCCCTCGTCCCATGGGTGCTACCAAGCCGTCGCCGACCGCCTACTGGACCGCGCCGATCCGGCCCGCCACAACCAGGCGGTCATGGAATTGGGGGCCCTGGTCTGTACCCCCCGCCGTTCGGCCTGTCCGGCCTGCCCGCTGGCGGAGCTGTGTCGGGCCTGCCGGGAGGGTATGGTGGAACGCTACCCGACCCGGGACCGGAAAGCCGCCGTTCCGGAACGGGCCATGGTGGCCGGGGTGGTGGTAAAACGGGGCAAACTACTTCTGCTGCGGCGCCCGGATGAGGGATTTCTGGGCGGTTTGTGGGAGTTTCCGGGGGGACGCCGCCGGGCCCGCGAAACGGCTGCCCAGGCCTGCCGGCGAACCATCAAAGACCACACCGGCCTATCGGTAACGGTGGGGGAACCCATCGCAACCGTGCGGCATGCCTATACGCATTTCAAGATCACCCTCGAGGTGCTGGCCTGCCGCTGGGAAACCGGACGTGTCCGGCTGAACGGGTCGGCCGCCTTCCGTTGGGTGGCCCCCGATCAGTTGCAGGCCTTTCCTCTGCCGGGGGCCGTTAAAAAGGTGCTTCCCTTCCTGGGATGACCCGGCCCGGTGGGCTGGCGCAGCCTGCGCAAATATGATATGTGCCGTGCGCCGTGGAAGGCAAACCTTTGCCCATCAGCATTGAGGACTTTTCAATGAGCGCAAAAACACAGTATGACGTCATCATCGTGGGGGGCGGCCCGGCCGGCCTGTTTGCGGCCTATTATCTGGCCGAACACTCCGACCTGGACATCCTGCTGCTGGAAAAGGGCAAAATGCCCCACCAGCGCCATTGCCCCATCAGCGCCAGCCAGCAGTGCATCAAATGCCAGCCCTGCAACATTTTAAACGGCATCGGTGGAGCCGGACTGTTTTCCGACGGCAAGCTCAACTACATCCACAAGCTGGGCAAAACCGATCTGACCCAGTTCTTGAACCGCACCGCCGCCGAGGCCCTGATCGACGAGACCGAGCTGATCTTCAACCGCTTCGGCATGGACGGCCCCACCTTTCCCACGGACATGGCGGAGGCCCGGCGCCTGCGCAAGGAAGCCAAAAAGTACGGCATCGACCTGCTCATCATCAAACAGAAACACCTGGGCAGCGACTGTCTGCCCCAACACATCACGGCCCTGGCCGAGCATATCGCCCGGCGCGTCGATATCCACACCGGCGAGGCGGTGGAAGATGTTCTGGTGGAAAACGGCGCCGTGACCGGGGTGCGCACCCCCCGGCAGACCTACCAAAGTCGGCGGGTCATCCTGGCACCGGGCCGGGTAGGCGCCAATTGGGTGTCCCAGCTCGTTCAGGGGCTGGGCATCGGTGTTTCCCAGCGGGGCATCGAAGTCGGCGTGCGGGTGGAGGTCCACAACGACATCATGAAGGACCTCTGCGATATCATCTACGACCCCACCTTTTTCATCCAGACCCAGAAATACGACGACCAGACCCGTACCTTCTGCACCAACATGGGGGGTTATGTCGCACTGGAAAACTATCAGGATTTCGTCTGCGTCAACGGACACGCCTACCAGAACAAAAAGTCGGAAAACTGCAATTTCGCCTTCCTGTCGAAGGTCGTACTGACCGAACCGGTGACGGACAACCAGGCCTATGGCGAATCCATCGGTAAACTGGCCTCCATCATCGGGGGCGGCAAACCCATTTTGCAGCGTTTCGGCGACTTGAAGCGCGGCCGGCGCAGCACCTGGAACCGGATCAGCAAAGGCTATATCGAACCCACCCTGGGGAACGTGGTCTGCGGCGACATCGCCATGGCCCTGCCGGAACGCATCCTCAGCAACCTGATCGAAGGCCTGGAAAAGCTCAATCTGATGATCCCCGGCGTCTCCAACGACGAAACCCTGCTCTATGCCCCGGAGATCAAATTTTTCGCCACCCAGGTCGACACCGACCACCACCTGCAAACCCCGGTGCGCGGCATGTACGTGGCCGGGGACGGGCCGGGGGTGGCCGGCAATATCGTCTCCGCCAGCGCCACCGGGCTCATCCCGGCCAAGGCCATATTGGCGGAAAGCGGCCATCGAGAGGAAGGGTATTAGACCATGGACATGGTGCTTGTGGCCGGCATCGCGGTGGGCCTGGTCATGGGGAGTTTCGGCTACGTCCTGGTGCGCTTCGTGCTGCGGCCGGTCATGTCCTACCGGCGGTTGAAACAACTTCTGGCGAATCCTGTCAAGGCGGCCGCCCGTGACAAAACCCTGACGGACGATGCCCGCGACACCTTTCGGCGCACGGCCGCGGAGCTTCAGGATCTGCTGGATGAGGTGCTGCCGGTCTGGTATGCCCTGTCCCTGCAGAAACGGGGGGAGCACCCCAAGGAAGCCGTCCCCCATCTACAGGCCCTGGCCAATTGCCGGGAGCCGTCGGCCATCACACAGCGAGCTGCGGCTGTCATTCAGAGCCTGCGGCTGTGATCTGACGGCCTCGGATTCAATGGGAGCGTACGGATTATGACGGCAAGGTGTCAAAAAATGTCACCCTGATTCGGTGGCATCGATCGCCATAGCTCTCATTAACTTAAATAACATATCGACATTTTTATATTTATTGGACTATAAGGTCGTCTGTCCGATCTGTCTGGATGCAGGCATGGGATTTGCAGAAATCAGCGTGACTTCGAAAAAAGGGGCCTGATCAAGCCCGAGCTGGATTCGGTAAGCGCCCATTGACTTCCAAAGACCTTGCGATAGGATGACTGGTATGATGGAAACAGCGCGAACGCAAGCGACGCATTCATGGTCGAACGACCGCACGCATCTCTCCCGCCGACGCTTTCTCAAGCTGGGAACCCTGATGGCCGCCGGATTGGTCCTCCCCAAAGCCGTATATGCAACCCTCCGACCGGAAGAACGGGGCGAACGGCTCCTCAAATTTTTCAACACCCACACCCGCGAACGCCTGGAAGTCTGCTATTGCCGGGACGGCCATTACGACCACGATGCCATCAAGGCCGTGAATACGATTTTACGAGACCACCGCACGGATGAAGTTCACCCCATCGACCTGCGCCTCCTGGATCTGTTGCACGCCATCCGCACCAAAGTCGGTCAAGACAGCTGCCTGCACATCATCTCAGGGTACCGCTCACCGACCACCAATGCCATGCTGCGGCGCCGCAGCAGCGGCGTAGCCCGTAAAAGTCTTCACATGCAGGGCTTTGCGGCCGACATCCGCATCCCGGCAATCCGCACCCGCGCGTTGCGCAAAATCGCCCTAGCCATGCACCAGGGCGGGGTCGGCTACTACCCTAAATCCGACTTTGTCCACGTGGACATCGGCCGGGTACGCACCTGGTAGACCTTCCGCCGGTGTCCGGACCGCCGGCATCGGCTTTTCCCGCAAGGCCCGCATCAGGGGCGCATCCCGTCCGTAGATATCTTCCCGAAAGAAAACCGTCCCGTCGGCATCCGCCCAGGCCGTCCAATAGAGCAAATGAACCGGGATCGGCCGTTGCAGCCGCACGATCCGGTGCTCACCGTCCCCCAGACGTTCAGTTATGGTCTTGCGGTCCCACCCTGCCGTCCCGTCCAGAACGAATTCTGCCAGGGTGGCGGGATCCTCCACCCGGATACAACCGGAGCTGAAGTCCCGCGTCACCCTGTTGAACAACCCTTTGGCGGGTGTGTCGTGAAGATAGACGGCGTGCGGGTTGGGAAACATGAATTTGATCCGCCCGAGCGCGTTCTTGGGACCCGGCGCCTGCTGCAGGCGGATGGGGAAATAGTTCTGGTTGAGAGAGGCCCAGTCCACCTCATTGGGCGAGAGCATCACCGCGTCCTCCGACCAGCCGGAAAAAATCCGGATACCCTCCCGTTCAAGATAGCCGGGATCCTTTCTGACGCGTGGCAGGATGTCCTCGACGGCCAGCCGCCGGGGGACGTTCCAGAAAGGGTTGAATTCCAGATAAGTCATGGTGCCGCTGAAAACCGGAGTTTTGCGGTAGTTGCGGCCCACCACCACGCGCATGGTGCCGCGTACCCGTCCCTCGTCCACCATGGTCAGCGAGAAATCGGCGATATTGACCAACAGATAGCGCAACCCCAGATCGCTGGGAATCCAGCGCCAGCGCTCCATGTTGATCATCAGCTGCGCGATGCGCTGTTCCACCGGGACATTCAAGGCCTGCCGCGTTTGTTTGCCCACCACGCCGTCCGTCGCCAACCCATGACGGTGCTGGAATCGTTTCACCGCAGCTTCGAGGGGCGCGTCAAACGCGTTCGGCACCAGGACCGGCGAGGCGTCTTGCAGATCGCCGGAGATCTGCAAGCGCTCCCGCAATCTTGCCACGGCCGGATTTTCGTCCCCCAACCGAAGGCCGGGGCCTTCCGCCAATACGGGCCAGCCGCCGGCCGCTGCTATGCGGCGATAGTCGGCCAGGGCCTGACGCAAGCCCGAATAGCCGGTGTAAGGCGGGTGCAGCCCCTGTAGCAAATGGGCTACCCGCCCCCCCTCGAGGCCGTTGTTGAGGAGGTGAATAAGGTCGACTTCATGACTAAAGGCACTCCAAGCCGCATGAATCGTTTCCGGATTGACACGCCCGCCCAGAATGTGGGCGCCCAGCAAAAACGCCGCATCCGTCATCAAAAGGTCGAAGTCCGCCCGCATTCGGGGCGTCGCATCCCCCGCGGACGAATCGTCCGCCGTCAGTTGATCCTTCATGGCGCGCAGGCGGGTATAGTGATAGTCTTCAGGGATCAGCCCGTATTCGTCCACTCGGGCGATTTCGGCCAGCAGGGCCAAGGCTTGTGCCGTAGGTCCCATGGGGGTCGACCAGACCGGCTCGAAATGCCGGCCGGCATAAAAATCGGGAATCAGCGCAATGCCGCAAATGAGCTCTCCCCGGCAGGTGAATTGCTGGCCGTTCTGGCGGGCTTCGATATCTTCCCGGATCAATTGAGACACGACGGCGTCATCCGGCTCCTCCGCACGCGGTGCAGCATTGGCGCCCATCGTGATGAGGGTCAGAAAACCCACCAGCATTAGCGTATGCAAGGCGCCCCGAAAATGGGGATGATTGTCGCGGGATCGGTGATGCCATCCAAAAAGATTGAGAAACATAACAGGAGCAAAGCCTTTCCGTTTTTTAGCGCCGCCCATGGCTTCCGGCGGTCGTGGCGGTTGCAACTCGCGAAGAATCTCAATATAAGGAGTGCGGCGGAATCATTCAACCACCGCTGACGAGAGAAAGAACCGCAACCGCAGGGATGCTTTCAGATGAAATCCGCCGATCCCCATATGCACACCGCCGAACACATCCTCAACCAGACCATGGTGCGCCACCTGGCATGCGGACGCTGCTTCAGTGCCCACATCGAAAAGAAAAAATCAAAGTGCGACTACCGCATTACCAGCCCTCCAACCCCCGCCGACATGCAGGGCATCGAGGAGCAGGTCAACCGCATCATCCAGGCCGATCTGCCGGTGCGCGCCATCACGCTGCCCCGCGCGGAAGCGGCCCGGGAGTTCAACCTGGAGCGTCTTCCGGACGATGCCGGCGAAACCATCCGTATCGTCAGAGTGGGGGACTATGACGCCTGCCCCTGCCGCGGCACCCACGTATCCCATACGGGCGAGGTGGGCGCCTTTCGCATCACCTCCTGGGATGTCAACGACGACGTGCTGCGCATCCGTTTCAAGCTGAACCGCGCCGCCGGACGTCCGGCGGAATCCCCTTGACAACAAAGAGCCCGGCCCCCTATACGGACCTATGCTGAACGAACAGGAAAAGAAAGTGATTGGGGCCATCCAGGGGGATATCCCCATCTGTGAGCGCCCCTACCGGGAATTGGCCGAGCGCATCGGCCTTTCCGAAGACACGCTTTTGGCAACCCTGGCCGACCTGCGCCGCCGGGATTTGATCCGGCGCTTCGGCGCCACCCTGCGGCATCAAAAATCGGGCTATGCCGCCAACGCCATGGGGGCCTGGCAGGTGGCCGAAACGCGCGTGGAGGAGGTGGGCCAAATAATGTCGGCCTGCCGGCAGATTTCCCACTGCTATCGGCGCAACCCCACGGCCGATTGGCCCTATAATCTCTATACCATGATTCACGCCGAGTCCGAAGACGCCTGCTGGGATATCGCGCGCGGAATGGCCCGGCAGGCCGGGGTGGACACATTCACCCTGCTTTTCAGCCGGCGGGAGCTGAAAAAGACCTCCATGACCTATTTCCCTGTGGACGATGACAACGAAGGGGTGTGACCACCGACACGCCCCATATCCTCCTGGTCAATCCCTGGATCGACGACTTCGCCGCCTATGACGTGTGGGCTCAGCCCCTGGGGCTTCTCGCCCTGGCCGGCCTGCTGCGGCGGCAGGGCTATCGGCTGACCTATATGGACTGCCTTGACCGCTTTCATCCCCGGGCCCCCCGCTCGGACCCTTTCGCACGCCAGGGCCGCGGCCCCTATCTTAAGACCCCGCTGCCCAACCCTCCGGGATTGGAAGCCGTTCCGCGCCGCTATTCCCGCTATGGCATCCGCAAAAACTGGCTTTTGGAAGATCTGGCGCACATGCCGACGCCCGATCTGATTCTGGTGACCTCCATGATGACCTACTGGTATCCGGGCGTCCGGGCCACCATCGCCGTCCTAAAGCGAACCTTTCCCGACGCGCCCCTCGTATTGGGCGGCATCTACGCAACCCTCTGCCGGGAGCATGCCGAACGCACCTGCGGAGCGGACGAGGTGCTGACAGGAGGCATCGACGGACCGCTGCTGGAAACCATCGGCCGGCTCACCGGCTATGCCGGAGGAACCGTTTACGACCCGGAGGATGTCAATAGCTATCCCAGTCCGGCCTGGGATTTAAAGCGCCGGATCAATTACATCCCCGTCCTCACTTCCTTTGGCTGCCCCTTCGACTGCGCCTACTGCGCCTCCGGCTTTCTGCAGCCCCATTGCCGCAGACGCCGCCCGCGGGCGGTCGTGGAAGAAATCCTGTCCTGGCACAAGACCACCGGGGTCAGGGATTTTGTCCTCTACGACGACGCCTTCCTGCTGGATGCCGACGCCCATGCCGTCCCCATCCTGGAGGGGGTGATTCGCGCGGACGTCCAATTGCGGTTTCACACCCCCAACGCCCTGCACATCAGGGGCTTGACGCCGCCCATCGTCGATTTGCTGGCCCGAGCCGGCTTTCACACCGTCCGTCTCGGCCTGGAAACGGCCGTGCGGCCTGCAGGAGAAGCTGATGACCGCAAGGTCGAGCTGGCGGAATTCGTCCGCGCCGCCGATTGCCTCCGCCTGGCCGGTTTCACGCCCCGCGAAGTCGGCGCCTATCTTCTGGTCGGCCTGCCCGGCCAAAACTGGGACGCCGTGGCGGACTCGATCCATCGGGTGAAAGACAGGGGGATCCGCCCGATTCTGGCCTATTACACCCCCATCCCCCACACCAGGATGTGGCCCCGTGCAGTGGCTGCCTCCCGGTACGATCTGGAATCCGATCCGATTTTCTGCAACAATGCCATTTTTCCCTGCCAGCCGGAAAACTTCTCATGGGAAGCATTGGCGAAGCTCAAGGAAATGACCCGCATGAAGGGCTGAAGACGGCCCTTGGCGCTTTGGGACGAAACGCGACGCACCATAGCTTGACCGACGGATACGAACTGCTTAGATAGTGTCCGTCAATAGTATTGTTTGGCCCCTGGCGGCGTTCTCGCTTCCTGTCGGCCACCCGCTCCTCTGCAATCGTACAGCTGATTCCTCATAAGGAGACCGCCGCCATGATCAAACTAATCTCGTCCGCCCTGGGCCGCATCAAAACGGAAACCCTCGTTATACCGGTCTGCCCGGACCAGGATCTGTATCCGTCCCCGCCCATCCAGCCGCTGGTGCAGCAGGCTTTGGACATTAAAACCTTTGCCGGCAAGAAGGGCGATGAACTGATCCTGCACCGGCCGCCGGAGGTGGGCGCCGAGCGGGTCGTGTTCCTGGGGTTGGGCCCCCAGGCCGAATTGAACCTTGAGCGATTCAGGCAGGCCGCCGGCAAGGGCGTCCGTCTGTCCCGACACGCCGACCCGGGCGATGCGGTCCTGCTGGTGCCCGAGGTCGATGCCGGGAAGGCCCTGAAGCGCGACGCCATGCTGGCCGCCCTGGCGGAAGGCGCCCTTCTCAGCAACCACCGCCAAAACCGCTATCAGTCGGATCCCAAAATTTTGCCCCTTAAATCCATCCGCCTGCATACGGATGCGCCCCTGGTCCGCAACGCCAAGGTCCACTTGAAAAACATCGAAGCGATTTGCCGCGCCACCCTGCAGGCCCGGGACTGGATCAACCAGCCGGCCAACGAAAAAACACCCGATCAACTGGCGCGCCGGATGGCCCGGGCCACCCGCGGGCACGGAATCAAGGCGACCATTTTTAACGAAAAGAAGCTGAAAACCCTGCAAATGGGCGCGCTCCTGGCCGTGGGCCAAGGCAGCGCCCACCCGCCGCGCCTCCTCATCCTCGACTACCGCCCGCCCCAAGCGTCCGGAACCATTGCGCTGGTGGGCAAGGGGATCACGTTCGATGCCGGCGGTCTCAACATCAAGCCCACCGGGTCGATCGAATTGATGAAGATCGACATGGCCGGCGCGGCGGCGGTGGCGGCCAGCGTCATGGCCATGGCCGAAACCGGCACTCGCCAGCGCATCGTGGGGGTTATCCCCCTGGCCGAAAACATGGTGTCCGGCGACGCCTTTCGTCCGGGCGACATCGTCCGGGCCGTCAATGGGCGGACCATCGAAATCGGCAACACCGATGCCGAGGGGCGCCTGATCCTGGCCGATGCCCTGGCCTACGCCGCCAAGACCTATCGCCCCCAGGCCATGATCGACATGGCCACCCTGACAGGGGCCTGCGTGGTGGCGCTGGGAGAGCGCATTGCCGGTGTGTTCTCGCCGGACGATCAGTTGCGGAGAGTCATCGAACAGGCCGGGCACGAGGTCCACGAACGCTGCTGGCCCCTGCCCCTGCCGGAAGACTATCAGGACCTGCTGAAAAGCGATTTCGCCGACATGCGCAACATCGGCCCCCACCGGTGGGGCGGTGCCATTCTGGCGGCCCTGTTTCTAAAGGAGTTCGTCGGTGAAACCCGCTGGGCGCACATCGACATCGCCGGGCCGGCCTATCACAAAAAAGGCGGGGCTTACCATCAGCCCGGCGCTACGGGCTTTGGCGTGCGGCTGCTTTGCCGAACCATAACGGCCCTAACGGATTAAAGCGCGCGGACTGTCTGAGCGAAGGGCGTTTCCGCACGCTCCGACCGCCTCAACCGGTCGATGCCGCAAGGATCACACTGGCAGGCAAGGCGGCAGGCGTAGCGAGGCGCGCAGCAATCGTCAGATTGTGAGCACCTGAGCAAGCTTGACAACGCCGCATGGCGGCACGAGGCGCCGGCTTCATCGACCGGTTGAACGACATGCAGGATAGGCGGAACACGGGCGTTTTCTCTTAGCTTCCTTTTCTTTCACGGGGGGCAAGAAAGGGAAGAAACCTTTTCGGCGAAGGAAACTGCTGTCAGAACCCAGACCAGGCATTTATCATCATCATTCAATCCGGAAATGTCCGGGGGCCATAGGGTGCGGGGGGGGTGTCGTCGTCCTGGAAACCGTTGGTGTCCGGTTCATCCGTCTTTGTTTCCGAAGGCTTCCCGGGCGGCGCGGTTTTCCCATAGCGACGCGCATAGCTGTGAGACATGGGTTCGACGCGGCGGGACAATTCCTGGGGGATGAAGATCACGTCACCAGGACGCAGATCCTCACCCCTCAGGTTGGGGGTAATCTGGGCCAGAATGCGGGCGTTGCGCGTGTTCCCGGTGTACCAGCGTGCAATGACGGAAAGCGATTCCTCCGGCCAGCGGACCTTGTGGAGATAGCACGGCACCCCCAGGTAGGTGGCACGGTCCAGGGCAACCTTGCGGGGTGGTGCCTGGCTGCCGGGGCTTAAGGGATCCACCCTGGGCTTGAAGGCCGTACAGGCCGTCAGGCAGCACGCCGCCAGCAACAACAGCAAGGCGTGCCGGCCCAAGCCTTCCCATGGAGATCGTCTCATGGCGGTACCGAGTAGCGGCCTTCCATCCGCGCCAGATAGGTGATGGCCCTGACATTATGGGGGTTGAAGTGAATGGCGCTCTGCAGACTCCGGGTCGCCGCCTGGCGATCCCCCTGCAAATCCTGCACGATGGCCAGGTTGAAAAGCACCTCATCGCGGTATTGCGGCATGCTGTCGGCCACCTGGGTATACTGGGCCGCCGCGTCCTCATAACGACCCAGCTTAACATAGGCATAGCCGAGATTAAAGCGGGCATCCATCATATCCGGATCCAATGCCAGAACCCGCTCGAAAGCGGCGATGGCCTGGGGGTAGTCGGCCAGATTCAGCTGGATCAGCCCCAGGTAGAAGTGCGCCCGTATGTTGTCGGGTGCCCGAGCGGCGACCTGACCCCAGAGTTCCCGCGCCTTGTGGGGATCGGAATCCATGAGCGCCCGCGCCTGCTGTTCGAGGGGCGTCGACTCTCCCGACAGCCCCTGAGCGGCCGGTGTCACAGCGGAATGGCCGCCGCCCCTCGCGTCGGCAATGGACTCGCCGTAATGGCGCGCATCAAAGGCTTCCAATGAGGCCGCCCCTCCCCGGCCGGGGATATGCCATCGCACCCACATGAACAGCGAGGCCCCCAGCAGCAGGCCGACGAAGCCCAGGGTCAACCACCGCCCTGCGGGTTTGCGAAAGATGCTGTTCGAGCGCGGAGGGACAGCCGGCATCGGGGTCCCGTCGGGCGCCAAGTCGGCGGGAGAATGACCAGGCGCCATTTCAGGGGCAGGGGTTGCGGCACTGTCGGTTATCAGCGCCTGCAGGGCCGCCTCCTCGGCCGCCTTGTCTTCGTTGAAAAGATCGCTCACGAGCTCGGCCAGATGCCGTTCGATGGCACGATGGGGCAAATCTCCCAGGCATTCCTCCAGAGCGGCCAGCGCGGTCCCCGGCATCGGCGAAACGATCCTCCGGCTTTACGGCCAACAGGTGCCGGAAGACATACCGAACTTCAGGCGACAAATCCGACAGGTGCGTTTCGGGCGGAATAAAGTCGCCGGTCTGGGCCCGGCGCAGAATCTCCATGGTATTGCCATGATAAAGTCGCTGGCCGGTGAGCAACTCGTACAGGATGACCCCCACGGCAAAGAGATCCGAGCGCTGATCGATCCGTTTGCCCTGGGCCTGTTCGGGCGACATATAGGCCACCTTGCCCTTGAGCACCCCCGCTTCCGTCGTGGCGTCGCGATCGGTGACTTTGGCAATGCCGAAATCGAGAATTTTGACCTGCCCGGCATAGGTCACAAAAATATTCTGGGGGCTGATGTCGCGATGAACGATCTGCAACAGGTGACCGGCCATGTCCGTAAGCCGGTGGGCATATTCCAGACCGGAACAGATGGAAGCCGCAACGGAAAGGCTGTTTTCGAGCCCGAGAGGCCGTCGGGCGTCCGTCAGGGCGGTTGTCAAGGTACGCAGATCCTTGCCCTGGAGATATTCCATGACAATGAAATAGGTGTCCTGCATGCATCCGAAATCGTAAATCTGGACGATGTTGGGATGCTGCAAGAAGGCCGCCAGTTTGGCTTCTGCGATAAACGCCTCCACCACCTCCGGATCGACCGTGAAGTGGGCGTGCATCTTTTTGACGGCCACCAGTTTCTGAAACCCCTGGTCGCCCTGAATGCGGGCACGGAAAAGCTCCGCCATGCCGCCATAGGCGATGCGGTCCAGGATCTGGTATTTGCCGAACTGTCTAAACGCTTCCATCGATGAATCCCAGGTAAGCTAAGCTGAAGCAACAAGTCCGTTTGCACTGACAAGCGCCTGTAATATGCTGAATATCAGTGTGATTAAGAGGGATCAACCGCAATCTCCGCGAAGCCTGCCGCCTATCGGCCGCCCATAGGCCGCCTGGAGGGCAAACGGTTTGCGCCCTGTTAAAGCGGAATGCCCGCCTCTCGGTTGAGTTTGGCCCAGTAGCGCCGATAGATGAGACGCCGAGGTTTCGCGCGGGGGGCATCGGCGCGTAAAATTCTTCCGATCTGCTCGTCCGTCCATGCCCGAGCACGCTGAAACGCATCGCGCGTAAGGTCAAAGGACCCCATCTCCGGAGCATGGCGGGCTTCCTGAATCAAGGAATCCTGCAGGGCTCGTCGCCCCTCGCGGCAGGCCTTGTGGCCGCCCTCGAAATCAAATAGCCGGCGGCGATGGAATTGCTCGTGGAACCACCACAGGGAGGCGGGATCGAATTGGCGGCCGGGAAGCGGGCCGATATCCGGCAGCACATCACCGGCGAACCAGACCGGTTTGAAGACGGCCGTGCAGGGAGCCGCTGTGCCCGTCACCCAGACCGTCACACGATCGGGTTTCAGATGGGCCACCAGGGAGCCCGTGGTCTGGCTGGCGTTGCGGGTCAGTCCATTGGCCGCGTGGGCGCAGATACGATCTCCCAGCCAATGGCTGTCGGGCCGGTAGGGCGATTCCCCGTGATCCTGCAGCACGCCGATGGCATGGCGGATATCGATCTGCCCGCGCAAAGCGTCCAACCGGGCACGGGTGCAGGAACGGCGGGTCCGGGAAGCGGAAAAAAAGGTGTAAAAACGGTCTGAAAACCGGCGAGCGAAATGCAGGGGCTTGCCGCCTTTCCCGAGCCGATCCAAATCAGGATGTCCCCGATCGAAATCATCGCCCAAGGTCAAACCGTTGCTGATGGCATAAATTCCTTCCACCTGCTTGGCGGCCCAGTAGGGGCCGGCGGTTTCCAGAACCCAGGCCGCCTGGGGATCGGCCAGGATAAAACTGTTGTGGTAGGTCATGCGGCGATCGCGATAGCCGCAGATGCCACCCTGGCCGAACGTCTGCAGAAGTTCGGCGATGACCTCGATGCCCTGTTCCGCGGTGCGGGCCCGCTCCAGGGCCAGGCGCACCAGATCCATGCCGGTGAGCCCCCCTTTGCGGTCCAGGGGCATTTGCGTCCAGACGGCTTCGTTGCCGACCGCCAGCCCCGCCGCATTGACCCCCATTTCCGCCCCCCACATCCAGAAGGGGCGGCACAGCAGCACGGCCTGGGTGGCCGGTGCCTGGGGGATGTCGATATAGGTGCACTTCAGGCGGGTGCCGGGAGGGTGCTCCCGCGCCGGAAGATATTCCAGGGCCTGGGCTTCGTTGGCTTCCCGGTCGCTGTTCTTGCCGAAAATGATCGATCCGTCCGCCGTGGCATCCGCGGTCGCTACAAAGGTGTCACACATGGCCGTTCACCGTTTGATGGAACCGGGGAGGATGAATTCGTAGCGCCGGCGGAAGAGGTTGCGGGCAAGCCAGCGATCTATTTTCCGAAATGCCAGGAACAGGGACCAGATGATGCGATCGTTGCGGTAGTAGCGGTCCACCTCCGCCACCGCGATGGGCTGGGTCAAGATCTGCGAGCGCTTGTTGATGAGGGCCGCAACGGATGGGATCAGGTCGGGCCGCTGCTCCTTGTGAAGATTGGCAAGCAGATCGATCAGCACGTCCCGGTGGACATAATAGCGATTCATCACATCGTCCAGGAAAAAACGTCGGAGGATCCAGCGCAAGGGGGACGGCGCGCTTTTCAGCAGTTTTTCGGGATCCAGCTGTTCGCATCCCTCGATCCGGAAGAGCGGCGTACTCGTGTCGATATACAAAATACCATCCGCGGGGTCGTTCGGCAGGCAGGCCCAATTGGACAGCTGGCCGTCCAGGGCGATTTCCAGATGCGGCTCGTGGGCGGCATTGAAGATCCATACCCCGTCGATCAACGTCGTGATCTTGCGGATCATGGACAGGATGACCGCATGTCCTTCCCGCTGGATCAGACGGTGGGCGAAATCCCGGTCCGGCAGCTGCCGCTGGGCAATGTAGAGGGCCGCGCCGCCGCCGATGGATGGCACGGCGGCCGCCGCCTGACCCGGCAACCGCAGCCCGGCCTCCCCAAGGTGACGGCAATAGCGCTGGAACATGTCCGCGTAGGCCTCGGCCTCTTGTATGGACTGGAAAATCGGCAGGCGTTTGAAAGCGATGCCCGCCATGCCCTGAATGGCAAAAATGCTCGATATTTCGCCGAACCCCAGAATGCGGGCGGGAATCCGGGAGGTTTCCGGGTGCTGGGGATCGAGGCCTTGTTCGAAGCCGGCCAGAAAGTCCAGATCAATCTGCAGCGGTTGTTCCAACGGATCCATGGGGCCTCGATTGCGGTGGTGTCTCTCCGGGCCGACATTCGCCTGGAAGGACCGGGATAGGGGACGCTGCCATGTCAGCCCAGCGTTTCGCGAAAATCGGCGGCCGTCGCCAGCGCCCGATCCAGCCGCTCCATGACCCACGGGACCTCCTCGAAGGTCATGATCAGGGGCGGCAGGCATTGGCATACCGCAGGGGCATTGTTGGCATAGACCATGAGCAGGTCGTTGTCGTAAGCGCACTTGGAAAGAATCGGACCGCAGAGATCGTCCTGCAGTTCCAGCCCCATCATCAGGCCCAGCTGACGCAAGCCGCGCAAAAACGGCGTATACCGCTCTTGAAGGGTTTCAACGCCATCCCGGAACCGCTGCGCCAGTTCCCGTACATGGGATAGGAATTCGGGCCGGGCCGATAGTTCCAGCACTTTGCGGGCCACCGGGCACCCCAGCTCCGCACCACCGAAGGTCGAAATATGGATGAAGGGGTCGGCGTGGAAGACCGCTTCCAGCGGCCGCCGCAGAAGAGTGGCACTGATGGGGTAGAGGCCACCCGAGAGTCCTTTGCCGATAACCACCATATCCGGCAGGAGATCGAAATGCTCGAACCCCCAGAACCGACCGGTGCGGCCGAGGCCCGTCTGGACCTCATCCAGGATCAACAGGGCGCCGGCCTGCTCGCACAAGCGCCTAACCTCCGGGAAATAGGTCTCACCGGCCCGCACCATGCCAAGGGTGGCGGGCACCGTTTCCAGGATGACGGCGGCCACGGTGCTGTCCAGAATCGCCTCCAGGGCCGGCAGGTCGTCGAAGGGGACTTGAATGAACCCGGCGGGCTGGGGACCGAAAGGCTGGCGATAGCGCGCGTCCCCGGTGGCCATGGCAAGTCCGGTATGGCCGTGGTAGCCCCCCCGGGCGGAAATGATGACACTGCGGCCGGTGTGGGCCCGGGCCACCTTGATGGCCAGATCCACGGCCTCGCCGCCCCCCGAAGCGAAAATGGCATAGTCCAGGTCCCCCGGCGCAAGGGCGGCCAGATCCCGGGCCAGGGCGGCCCGTTCAGCGCTGATGAGGTGATGGTTGCCGATATCGAGGCGGTCCAGGCTCTCCTTCAAAACGTTCACCAGAACCGGATGGCGGTGGCCAAGATTGAAGACACCGCCGTTGGAATGCAGGTTGAAGAGCGTTTTGCCGCCGTCCAGATCGTGCAGCCAAGGTCCCTGCCGCGCCCCCATGACGAAGTCCATGCCGAACCGCTTGAAGAAAGCGACTTTACCTGAGGACACGTGGGCCTCGAAGGCGTTGATGGCATCGTTTCGGATTGTCATTGAATTCTCGATGGCCTGCGGGACGCAATGCCGACGGATGAAATCGGTCGGCCCGGTCGGGTTTTTCCGATGATCCTTAACTTACCATAGGGGAATCTGTCCCAGAATATCCGGATGGCGGTTTTCCATCCAAACGCGCAAGGGTTCGGGGCCGGGAGGCACCTCTTCGCCCGGCAATGGAAAGTCCCCCAGCCTTTCGGCTTGATAGCGCTTATAGGCGGCCAGAAGATCCGGGCTGTTTTTCTCCAGCCACAGCCGAATCTTGGCGTCTGTCATTTTGTCCATAACGTCCTCAACGCGTTGTTCAACAGGTTAGGGTGTGGTGGCAAACCGCAGCGTCCGAATGGCAGGCGGTGGGCTTCTTGTCGCCCGCCGCACGCTTCGCCGGACGAAGGCGGTTTGCCTTTCGTTTCTATTGAAATTGCCCGGGCATGTCAAATGCGGCCGCCGGCTAACCCGTCTCCTTGGGTGTCAGACGGGATATCAGATTGGCCAGACGCACGAATTCTTCGATCGTGAGGGTTTCGGCACGACGTCGGGGATCGATGCCCGCCTGGTCGAGCCATGCTTCCACACGGGCGTGATCCGCCTGCAGGATAGTGCCGGCCAGCGCATTGCGCAAGGTTTTGCGCCGCTGTGAAAAACCGGCCTTGACCACCCGGGACAGCAGGCGTTCGTCATCGGCGGGGCTCTCGATCCGTTCCTTGAAAATGACCTGGATGACCTGCGAATCCACCTTGGGCTGGGGATAAAACAGGCGGGCGGGAGCTTCCGCCACCACCCGGACATCGGCACAGTACTGGAGCATGACGGACAACCGGCCGTAGTCCCGCTTTCCCGGCGGTGCAATCAAACGCTGGGCCATCTCCTTCTGCAGCATCAGCAATGCCCGCCGAATATGGGTGCGCGCCTCCATCAGATGAACGATGATCTGGGAAGACAGGTTGTAGGGCAAATTGCCGATGACCACGCCACGAGACTCCCCGGTGCCGAAAAACGCGGTGAAATCGAAAGTGATAATATCCTGATGCACCAGCTCCACGTTGGCGATCTTCTGCACCGCCAGTTCGGTGCGCAGCAGTTCCAGCAGTTGGGCGTCCTTATCCACCGCCACCAGGCGGGCCGCCTGGCGCGCGGCCGGGATGGTGAGCGCCCCCAGTCCGGCGCCGATTTCGATCACATGATCGCGGGCGGTCAGATCCGCCCACCTCACGATGGTATCCGCCAAGGCTTGATTCAGCAGGAAATTCTGGCCCAGTTGCTTTTTGGGTTTCAGATTCCAGGCTTTGAGCAGGGTACGCGGCGACGTCATGACCGCTGGGTTCCTTTTCCTTCTTTCGGTCGATGCACGACCCCGCCGCTGGGCAGCGGGGTGTGCATCGACAAAGGCGATATAATGCCGCAAGCGGCGGGGTATTAGCCCCTTTTCCGCTGTCGGCGAATTAAACGCCCACGGTATTCCCGGGGCATCATTTCCCCGGTTGCCAGAGCCGGGCTGGCGGGACCTGACTACCGGAAAGCGACCGGCTTGGCAAGCAATTAACAGGGAGGCGGACGCCGCAAGTTTTCTCCGGGAGTATCCCGGGCGAACACCGTCGACAAGAATGCGTTCGAGAAGTGCTCGCTTTACTTATCGATGGACTGCCCGATGCTTGACTTTAGCTATTTTGTAAGTAATTTTCGCCAGCCGTTTGACAGCGCACCACCGCGTGCGACAGCACCTTTCCGGCAAGGAGGAATGCATGATGCACAAAAAGGGGAAATCCGCCAGTTTCGATGCCATGGTGAAATTTTTCATCCAGAACTATAACATTCCAACCAAAAAAGACTTCGAGAATCTACAGACGCGGCTGGACCGAATCGAAGAGCTCATCAAATCGGATGGGGCCCGGGGCAGGATCGCCGTAAATACCAAAGGCGTCGACAAAAAAGCCCCCCTGACCGCCCTCGAAACGGTTCACAATATCATCAAACGCTCCCGCGAGGGGACAACCTTCAAGGAAATCCAGGCGAAGACGGGATACGGCGACAAAAAAATCCGTAATGTGATCTTTCGCTTGAATAAAATGGGAAGAATCGAACGCAAGCGCCGCGGCGTCTATATCCCGTCTTGAACCGAAGCGATCAACCTGCCTGAATCACCCTTGCCATGGGACCTATTCCATGACCATCGGCCAGCAGCCGCAACGGATGGCAACCAGACTTAAAGGTCGAGATGGTGTGCGGGCAAATCATTTTCTCATAACCAGCATAAGGACCATTTGACCATGACCCGATCCGAATCCACCATCGCGGCCCCCACCTGGGTCGCAGGCGAAAACCGCCTCGGCTTCAGGGTGGCCGAAGTCGTGCCGCTGCCCTATTTGAGGGGTGTCTATTATGCCCTGGAGCATCTTGCCACCGGCGCCCGCTATATCCACATCCAGTGCCCCGACCGGGAAAATACCTTCGGCGTGGCCTTTAAAACGGTCCCCACCGATTCGACCGGTGTCGCCCACATCCTGGAGCATACGGTGCTGTGCGGCTCCCGGAAATTTCCCGTCCGGGACCCTTTCTTTTCCATGCTCAAGCGGAGCCTGAGCAGCTTCATGAATGCCTTTACCGCATCCGACTGGACGCTCTATCCCTTTGCCACCCAGAATCGTAAAGATTTCTACAACCTCCTCGATGTCTACCTGGACGCCGCCTTTTTTCCGCGGCTGGAACGGCTCAGCTTCAAACAGGAAGGCCACCGCATGGAATTCGAGGACGGCCCCGGCGGCGGGCGACAGCTGGTATTCAAAGGCGTCGTGTACAACGAAATGAAGGGCGCCATGTCCTCACCGGATCAGATATTGAGCCGCTCGCTGTTGCAGGCCCTCTTCCCGGATACCACCTATCGCTTCAACTCCGGCGGCGACCCTCAGGACATCCCCGATCTGACGGCCGAAGGGTTGCGGGCGTTCCACGCCCGCCACTACCACCCCAGCAATGCCTTTTTCTACTCCTACGGTAATTTGCCGCTGGAGGATCATCTGACCTTCATCAACCGCAAGGTCCTGGACAGTTTTTCCCGCATCGACCCCCGGACCGAGGTGCCCTCCCAACCACGCTGGGAAACGCCCCGGGAGGCGGTTTACCCCTACCCGCTGGCGCCCGACGAAGATCCGACCCGCAAATGCCAGATCGGCCTCGCCTGGCTCACCAGCGACATCCGCGATGTCTATGAAGTTCTGGTATTGACCCTGTTGGAAGAGATTCTGATGGGCAATCCCGCCTCGCCCCTGCGCAAGGCCCTGCTGGAATCCGGCCTGGGGTCGTCCCTGGCGGACGGCACGGGCTTCGACGCCGACAATCGGGACACCCTTTTCTTCTGCGGATTGAAGGATGTGGCGGAAACGGACGGGGAAAAGATCACCGCCCTCATCATGACGACCTTAAGCCAATTGGCCGAAGAGGGGATCGCGGAGGATCTTATCGAGAGCGCCATCCACCAGGTCGAGTTCCACCGTCGCGAGATCACCAATACCCCTTATCCTTATGGGCTCAAGCTGCTGGTAACCCTCACCGGCACTTGGATTCACGGGGGCCAGCCCCGCCGTCTGCTTCTTTTTGAGGAGGATATGGCCGAGCTGCGTCGACAGCTGGCCACGCCGGGCTTCTTTGAAGAGCGCCTGCGCCGGTACTTTATCGACAATCCCCACCGCCTCTTTTTCAAACTTGTCCCCGATCAGCAGCTGGCCGACCAGCAGATCCGCGCCGAAGCGGGCCGGCTCCGGCAGGTCCAGGACAGCCTGATCCCGGCGGCCGTGGTCGAAATCGAAGCCGATACCGAAGCGCTGCAGCGTCTCCAGGAGGAAGATGAAAATGTGTCGGTCCTGCCGACCCTCTCCATAAGCGATATTCCCCCCACGGTCACCCGGGTGGCGCCACCGAGCATTCCGAATAAACAGCTTCAGATCTACGAACAGCCGACGGCCGGAATTTTCTATTTTTCGGCGGCTCTGGATATCGAATCGATTTCGCCTGAAACCCTGCCGCTCCTGCCCCTTTTCTGTTACGCCGCCTCGCGAATGGGAACGGCCGCGAAGGATTACGTCGAACTGGCCCGCTACCTGGACCGCTATACCGGCGGTCTCGGACTGGCGGTGCAGGCCCACCGACGCTTCGACGACCAGGGTCCGACGCTGCCCATGGTCACCATCGGCGGCAAATGCCTCGACCGCAACCGGGACCGTCTATATGACGTGCTGGGGGAATTGCTGCACCGCATTGCTTTCGATGATCTGGAGCAGTTAAAGCGGGTCATCATGGAATTCCGCGCCATGCAGGAGGCCGCCGTAGTTCACAACGGCCACCGGTTGGCGATCTCGCTGGCCAGTCGCCACATGACCCCTTCCGCCCACTTGAACGAAATCTGGCACGGCATCCACCAGCTCCAATGGATCAAGGCGCTCGGCCTGAGCATGGCGAACGATGATACGGCGCTCGAGACGGTCGGCGAACAATTGGCAACGATTGCCCGCAGCATGTTTCACCGCCGGAACATGCGCATGGCCCTCATCAGCAGCCCCGGCGCTCTTGAAGACGCCCCTCAGCAGGCGGCGGCGCTGAGCGATCGCCTGCCCTTCGATCCGGCCATCGGCCATCGCAGACTCGTCGTACAACCCGAGGCGACGACCGTATGGGAAGGTTGGCACACCGGAACCGCCGTTTCTTTTGTCGCGCAATCCTTGCCCTGTGCCCGTTATACCCATCCCGATGCCCCGGCCCTGGCGGTAGCCGCCAAGCTGCTGCGCTCCCTCTACCTGCATCGCGAAATCCGGGAAAAGGGCGGCGCTTACGGCGGGTTTGCCCTCTATAATCCCGAGGAGGGACTTTTCTCCTTCGGTTCCTATCGTGATCCCCACATCCAGCGCACCATCGATGTCTTTGGCGGTGCGGCCCCCTTCATCACCGCCGGTGAATACACGGACGATGACATCCGGGAGGCTATCCTCCAGGTCTGCTCGGAAATCGACAAACCGGATCCGCCCGGTCCGGCCGCACGCAAAGCCTTCCATCGCCGGCTGGTCGGTCTGGATGACGAGCAGCGGCAGGAGTTCAAGGCGCGCCTTTTAAACCTCAACCGTGATACCGTGCGCAGCGCGGCTGATCGCTGCCTCAACCGGCCGGCCGGCCGCACGGCCACGGCGGTGATTTCTTCACGCGAAAAACTGGAGAGCGCCAACCAGGCCAAGCCGGACAAGGCCTTGGAACTGCATGCCATCTAACCGCCGGTCCCCCCAGGGCAAGGCCTAAGGAGAGCGGACCCGAACGCGAATTAATAAGGTGCTCAGGATCGATCCGGGCCGGAATGGGGCGCGGTCCGATCCTTTTTGGGGGGAAGGATGGCCTGAAGCTATCGTTCGGGGGATGTGGCCGGCGCTTAGGGGGCTTTCAGGAGAGCGGTCAAAGCGCGCCGGGCATCCTGGTCCAGACCGCCTTGGGCCGCGGCCAACGGCAGCGTATGCACTCCCATCAGACGATAGAAGGGCAGCAGATCCGGCAGGGATTGCCCGATCTTGCGGCAGTGGGCCGCCACGGTCTCCCGGTCTCCCCGGGCGATAGGTCCGGTAAGGGCCTGGGGGATGCCCCGCTCCGCGACATTCTGCAGCGTGCCCCGCACCAGCGGCAGCAACACCTTGAGCGCCGCCTCGGGCGGGATGCCGCTGCCCTCCAGCAGGCGGGTGGCGACCGCCAGGAGGGTCACCAGATAATTGGAGGCTACCACGGCCGCGGCGTGATAGAGGGCTTTGTTTTCCGTTTCCAGCACAAGAAATTCCGCCTCCAGCGCACCGGCGACCTCCCGGCAGATCGCCAGGGCCGCATCGTCCCCTTCGGCCGCCATCACGATGCCCTTGAAAGGGTTGTGGGTCAGCACCGGCGCGGCAAAACTCTGCAGGGGATGCAGGGAACCGGTATGAGCGCCTCCTTCACAGACGGGCGCCAGGACGGTCGAGGCCAGGGCGCCGCTGCAGTGCAGGACCACCGCCCCGCGCTTAAGGCCCTTGTGGTCCGCCAGGGTTTGGGCAATCGTCTGGATAGTGCCATCGGGCGTCGTAATGAAGACGACATCCGCATCCCCCGTTGCCTCCCAGGCCTCCCGGCACACCCTTCCGCCACCCGCCGCTTCGGCCGCCGTATGGGCCGAAGCCGAACGGCGGCTGGCAAACGCAACGGGCCGGTAGCCTGCCGCGGCGAGGTGCCGGGCCAGGGTGACGCCGACTTTTCCGCAGCCCACGATGGCAAATGCAGGTTTCATGGCAAAGATGCCTCCAATCGACTAGAGGGGCTCATTCGTAGCAATGGTCCGGCCCCGGGAATCTCCCCCCGCGCACGTCCTCGGCATATTCCGTCAAACCGTTGCGCACCTCCGCGGCCAATTGGCGGTATTGCTTGACGAACTTCGGGACATGGCGTTCGCTCAACCCCAGCAGATCGTGGAGCACCAGGACCTGCCCATCGCAGGCCGGTCCGGCCCCGATGCCGATGGTGGGAATCCGCAAACGGCTGGAAATCTTGGCGGCGATAGCGGTGGGAATGCCCTCCAGAACCACCGAAAAAGCCCCTGCTTCTTCCACCCGAACGGCATCCTCCATAAGGCGTTCCTCATCGCGCTGAACACGGTAGCCGCCCATCTGGTGCACCGACTGGGGGGTCAAACCGATATGGGCCTGCACCGCGATGCCGGCCCCGGCGATGGCTTTAATCAAGGCACTTACGGAAGCGCCGCCTTCCAGTTTGACGGCTGCCGCCCCGCCTTCCTTGATAAGGCGGCCCGCATTGCGGATCGCCTCGGCCGTATCGGCCTGGTAGGCCATGAAGGGCATGTCGCCGATCACCATGGCGCGCCGGGCCGCGCGGGCCACCATGCTGGTGTGGTAGACCATTTCGTCCATGGTGACGGGCAAGGTATTGCTGCGCCCCTGGACCACCATGCCGAGGGAATCCCCCACCAGGATGGCATCGATCCCGGCCGCATCCGCCAGATGGGCAAAAGCGTAGTCATAGGCGGTCACCACCACGATTTTCTCCTGGTTCTCCTTCATGGCCCAAAGACGGGGAATCGTCACGCTTGCTGCCATAATGTCCTCCTTCTATTCCGCTCATTAGAGAAGCTGCTTAAACTACGCATCTAGCAAACCATCTGTTGGATATCAATCATTAACAACCAAACTTTCAAAGGGTATCCGAATCAGAAATGAGGATTTTTGGTTCTGATCAAGGCCGCACAAGGGCTTTCGGTGAGGCGTACTCATGTACGCCGCAGCCGGAAGCCCGCGGAGAACGCAGATCAGGGCCAAAAAGGCCATTTCTGAACGGATACGGGCTAGTGGGCCACCAGACGCGCCAGCACCATGGTCAACGGTGCGTAGAAGGTCACCACCATCAGATCGATCAGCAGCACCAGCAGAAAAGGAAGGATGCGCCGGGCGATGGCCCCCATCCGATCGCCGGAGATGGTCCCGGCCACGATCAGGCAGATGCCCATGGGCGGTGTGAGCATGCCGATGGCCAGATTGGTGACGACGATCACGCCCAACTGCACCAGATCGATGCCCAGGGCCGGCAGCATGGCCACGATCATGGGGACCAGCAGGATCAGGGCCGCGGTGGTCTCCACGAAGGTGCCGGCCACCAGCAGGATCAAGTTGATCAGCAGCAACAACAGCACCCGGTGGGATGTCCAACCGAGAAGCACCCCGGCCAAGCGGGCGGGAAGCTCCTCGATGGCCGCAATCCAGCTGAAAATCGAGGCCGCCGCAATGATGAACATGACCACCGAGGCCATGACCGAGGCATCGATCAGGATACGCGGGAGCTGCCGCCACTTGAGTTCGCGGTAAACCCCGAGACTCACCACCAGGGCATAGACCACCGCCACGGCGGCCGATTCGGTGGCGGTGAAGACCCCCATCAAAATCCCCCCCAGAATGATCAGGGGCGCCCCCAGCGCCAAGAGCGCTTTTCGAAACGTATGCCACACCTGGCGAGGCGTAAAGGGCAGGGTAGCGCCGTAGCCACGACGGCGTGAAATCAGGGCGGCCACCACAATGAGTGAAAGGCCCACCAGCAAACCCGGCAGAATGCCGCCGGCAAACAACTGACCGATGGAGGCCCCGGTTAAAAACCCGAAAATGATCATGGGAATCGAAGGCGGGATGATGACGCCGATGGAGCCCCCTGACGCCAGCACCGCCGCTGAAAAATCCGAGTCGTAGGCCGACTTTTTCATGGCCGGTATGAGGATGGCTCCCACGGCGGCGGCATCGGCGGCGGCCGATCCCGATATGCCCGCAAAAAACATGGAGGACACGATGGTTACCGCGGCCAGCCCCCCGGGCAGCCACCCCACCAGGGCATTGGCAAAATCGATAATGCGGCGGCTGATGCCGCCGGCTTCCATCAAGGCTCCGGCGAACATGAAGAGCGGCACGGCCAGCAGATGAAAGGAGTCCGCCCCGCCGAACATGCGCTGGGCCATGACCATCATCTGGAAATCGCCTTGGACCAGGATGCCCACCACGGAGGCCCCGCCGATGGCAATGGCGATGGGCGTGTTCAGGGCCAGGAGCACCAGCAGGCTTATAAGCAGGGCTTCGGCCGTCACGCGCCGCGCTCCCGGATCTCCGCCGCGATGGCGGCCAGGGCGTGCAGCAGCAGCAGTAGGCCGCTGACGGGCAGGACCAGCATGACGATCCACTTGGGAAGCTGAAGGGCCGGCGAAATCTGCAGCCGTACAAAGTAGGCGAACTGCATCCCGTAGATGACCAGCAAAACGAAAAAGGCCATCCCCACCAGATGAGCTCCGATGCGTATGGCCTTGTCCCAGCGGGAATGTCCACCGGGGGGCAGCAGGTCGATGCGCGGGTGCGCCCCGCGGCGATAGGCCACCGTAGCACCCAAAAAGGTCAGCCAGACCAGGATGTAGCGCGCCAGCTCCTCCGACCAGAAAAGGGAGTGATTGAGCGCATAGCGGAAGAAAACCTGGCCGGCCACCACCCCCACCATCAGCGCCCCCAGGACGAAGAGCGCCTTTTCGACCAGGACGTTGGTGCGTCGGCTGAGTCCTTCAATCAGCGGTATGCGGCGCCCCTCGCTCATCATGACCGTACCGTCGCCAGCCGATCAGCGGGTGGCCGCCAGCATACGCTGCAGGAGGTCCTCTACTTTGGGATCGCTATAGATATCGTCGTTCTGAAGCTGGGCTACTTTTTGCCGGAAAGCGGCGATATCCGGCGTATCGTCGATGATCATGCCCTTTTCCTCCAGGAGGTTCATCCGGGCCGCATTCTTGGCACGATTGTCCCGCCGCTGAAACTTGGCCGCCGCGTAGATGGTTTCCTGAATCATGCGCTGGGTGTCCGGCGCCAGGGTCTTCCACCAATTGAGCGAGGCCACATCGATGTGGGCCGAATAGACGTGCCGGGTCATGGTCATATATTTCTGGATTTCGTAGAATTTGTAGACTTCCATCACCCACAGGGGGTTCTCCTGACCGTCGATCACCCCTTGTTCCAGTTCGGTATAAATCGGCCAGGGCATCGGTGTGGGATTGGCGCCCAGCGCCTGCCAGATCGTTTTATGCAGAACCGAATTCATGACGCGGATCTTCAGCCCCGCGACATCCTCCGGGCTGTGAACCGGGCGTTTGTTGTTGGTCAGGTTTCGGAAACCGTTTTCGGAGAAGCACAGGCCCTTGAACCCGGAGCCTTCCAGGCTGGTCAGAATTTCCTGCCCCAGAGGCCCATCCAGGATCTCGTCCGCCTGTTCGTTGCTTTTAAAAAGGAAGGGATAATTGATCACCCGCACGATCGGATCGAAGGTATCGAAGGGTCCCACGGTGACGATCCCCATCTGGATCGTGTTCATCTGAATCTGTTGCAGGATCTCGGTTTCATTGCCGATCGATTGGGAATGGAAGATCTTGACATTGATATCTCCGCCGGATCGCTGCGCCACCAACTCCTTGAATTTCTCGGCCACGATATTCTGGGCCGATCCGGGTTTGGTCACCACCCCGAGCTTGATGGTCATGGCGCCGAAGGCGGTCAACGGCATGGCGCAAAAACACCCGACGAGCACCGACAACAACAATTTCTGCATGGTCGTTCCTCCATTAAGCCCGACACGGCCAGGGCCGCAGGCAAAATTCACATGTAAGTATCCGCTAAGTTTTAGGCTTTAACGGATTCCGGCTGAAATGTCCATCCCCCTCCAGCGACGGGCGACCGGGGCCGGGAGACCGCCGGCTTCCGGCCCTGATGCGGCCAACAAGGCTGTTGACTTACAGGTTGGAGTTAATATAGACAATATGATTTTAATCAAAACCGCCGGCTTCAATCCACTACCCGATCCGGGAAAAGGGCGGCGGTGCCGTTTCCGGGAAAAGAGCGATATAACTAATGGCTGCCCTGCAATCCGTCAAAGGCTTCAAGGATATTCTCCCCGGCGAAACCGAACTCTGGCAGGCCATCGAGGAAGAGGCCAAGCGGATCTTCCGCCATTTCGGCTTCCGCGAGATCCGGCTGCCCCTGCTGGAGAAAACCGAACTTTTTGCCCGCAGCATCGGTGAGAGCACGGATATCGTCGAGAAGGAGATGTATACCTTCCAGGACCGCGGCGGCGATCTGCTGACCTTGCGGCCCGAAGCAACGGCCGGCATTGTGCGGGCCTACCTGCAGCACAAACTCTACGCCCGGGATGCGGTCCATAAATTCTACACCATCGGCCCCATGTTCCGCCGGGAACGTCCCCAGAAGGGACGCTATCGCCAGTTCAGTCAGATCAACGCGGAGATCTTCGGACTGACATCGCCCTACGCGGACGCCCAATTGATCCTGGTGCTCGTGCACCTGATGGCCGCCCTGGGCGTTGACGACGCCGAACCCCATATCAATTCGCTCGGATGCCCCCAGTGCCGCCCGGCCTTTCGCGAGGCCCTGACGGCATTCCTGGAAAACGTCAGCGAGGCGCTTTGCAGCGACTGCCAGCGGCGCCGGTTGACCAACCCCCTCCGGGTGCTGGACTGCAAAGTGCCGGGCTGCCGCGAGGCCACCACCGGCGCGCCGGTCCTGACCGATTATCTGTGCGAAGAATGCCGGGAGCACTTCGCGACCGTGCGCCGGGCCTTGGAAAACCAGGGAGTGGCCTATACGGTGGACGACCGCCTCGTGCGGGGTCTGGACTATTATGTGCGCACCACCTTTGAAATCCAAACCGGAGCGTTGGGGGCCCAGAACGCCATTGCCGGCGGCGGGCGTTATGACGGCCTGGCCCGTGCTTTGGGCGGGCCCGATATTCCGGCCACGGGGTTTGCCATCGGCCTGGACCGGCTGGCCGAAATCGTCGGCCTCCGGCGCCAACCGGATCTCCCCCGCCCGACCCTGTTCATTGCGGCTCTGGGCGATAAGGCCCGCGACCAGAGCTTCCAGTGGTTGAGCCGGCTGAACACGGCCGGGGTTGCCGCGGATATGGAATTCAGTGACAAAAGCCTTAAGAGCCAGATGAAGCGGGCCGACAAGCTGGGAGTTTCCCATGTATTGATCGTCGGTGAGCAGGAACTGGCGCAGGGCGCTCGTCACCCTGCGCGACATGGCCAGCAAAGCGCAGACCGACATTCCGGTGGAACACGTGACCGACCGCCTGCTGGAACGATTTCAGAGCACCGGCGGTTGAGCCCCCTCTTTCAGCCGCGCGCTATCGTATTTTTCCACTTTTCGGACAACAAGGAGTCATCGCAGTGACTGAAGACATACTGGGAACAATGAGACGCAGCCACCATTGCCGTGAGCTCACCGCCCAGGCCATCGGCCAGGAAGTGGTTTTGATGGGGTGGGTGCAACGCCGCCGTGACCACGGCGGCGTTATTTTTGTGGACCTCCGGGACCGGGAGGGGATCACCCAGGTGGTCTTCAACCCGACCGTCAGCCCCGAGGTTCACGACAAAGCCCAGGGGCTGCGCAACGAGTTCGTCATCGCCGTGCGCGGCAAGGTGGAACATCGCCCGGAAGGCATGACCAATCCGCAGCTCTTCACCGGCGAGATCGAAGTTCTGGTCACCGAACTCAGGATCCTCAACACCGCCCAAACGCCGCCCTTCATGATCGAAGACCAGGTGGATGCTTCCGAAACCATTCGGCTCAAATACCGCCATCTGGACCTGCGCCGCCCCGCCCTGCAAAAAAACCTCATACTGCGCCACAAAGCCACGGCCAGCATTCGGCAATTCCTGAACGGGGAAGGGTTTCTGGACATCGAAACGCCGGTGCTCACCCGCAGCACACCCGAAGGGGCCCGGGACTATCTCGTGCCCAGCCGGGTCAATCCGGGCAGCTTTTTTGCGCTGCCGCAATCCCCCCAGCTCTTCAAGCAGCTGCTCATGATCTCCGGTTTCGATCGCTATTACCAGATCGTCAAATGTTTCCGGGATGAAGACCTGCGGGCGGACCGCCAGCCGGAATTCACCCAGATCGATATGGAGATGTCGTTTATCGGCGAAGAGGACGTAATGGCGATCAGCGAAGGGCTCATTGCCACCCTCTTTCAGGATACCATCGGGCAGACGCTTAAACCGCCCTTCGAGCGGCTCACCTACGCCGAGGCCATCGAGCGCTTCGGACTGGACAAGCCCGACCTGCGCTTCGGGCTGGAGCTCAAGGCAATTTCCGATATCGTGGCCGGGTCCGACTTCAAGGTTTTCGCCAATGTGGTCAAAAACGGCGGCATCGTCAAAGCCCTCAATGCCAAGGGCTGCAGCCATTTTTCCCGCAAGGAAATCGACGATCTGACCGAATACGTGGCCGTCTACCGCGCCAAGGGCATGGCCTGGATCAAGGTCAAGGAAGATGCCTGGCAGTCCCCCATCGCCAAGTTCTTCTCCGAGGAGGAAAAAGCGGCCCTGACCGAACGCCTGGACATGGCGCCCGGCGACATCGTCTTTTTCGTGGCCGACCAGCCCAAAATCGTCAACGAATCCCTGGGGCACCTGCGCAACCACCTCGGCCAGAAGCTCGGGCTCATCGACCCGCAGGAATTCCGCTTCGTGTGGATCACCCATTTCCCGATGATGGAATACGACGAGAACGAAAAGCGCTACGCGGCCCTGCATCATCCTTTTACGGCACCGCTGGACGAAGATGTCCCGCAACTCACCAGTCAGCCGGCAAACGTCCGTTCCCGGGCCTACGACCTGGTGCTGAACGGCACCGAAATCGGCGGGGGCAGCATCCGTATCCATCAGCCCGAAATGCAGAAAGCGGTGTTTCAGGCCCTGGGGCTTCCCGAAGCCGAATACCAGGAAAAATTCGGGTTTCTGCTGTCGGCCCTGGAGTCCGGCGCGCCCCCCCACGGCGGCATCGCCTTCGGCCTGGACCGCATCCTGAGCATGCTGTGCGGCAGCGAGTCCATCCGGGACGTCATCGCCTTCCCCAAGACGCAGCGGGCGGCCTGCCTGCTCACCAACGCCCCTTCGGAGGCCAGCAAGGCCCAGTTGGAGGAACTGCACCTTCGTATCCGCAAAGTGGATATTACTTAAAGGTTGGCGGGCTAATTTTTGCTTGACAAGATAGGCGCCTTTGGATAATTCAAAGCTCTTTCAATTTGATCCCCAGTAGCTCAGTCGGCAGAGTCCCGCCAGAGGCGGGATTAACCACCGAGTCTCAAGGGAGCAGCAACGCGCCAATTGTTGGCTTTAAAAATTTATTCCCCAGTAGCTCAGTCGGCAGAGTCCCGCCAGAGGCTGGATTAACCACCGAGTCTCGGGGGAGCAGCAACGCGCCAATTGTTGGCTTTAAAAATTTATTCCCCAGTAGCTCAGTCGGCAGAGTCCCGCCAGAGGCGGGATTAACCACCGAGTCTCGGGGGAGCAGCAACGCGCCAATTGTTGGCTTTAAAAATTTATTCCCCAGTAGCTCAGTCGGCAGAGCAGGTGGCTGTTAACCACCGAGTCCGCGGTTCGAGTCCGTGCTGGGGAGCCAAAAAAAACAGGGGGTTAGCCGAATGGGGTTAACCCCCTTTTTTCTTTGTGTGAGAATCTGTGTGAGAAATTCCCTTTCACGGCCCCTCCGGTTCACTTTACTCAACCGCTGGTATCGTATGATTTCATCCATTTACGAATGGCGTTGTCGCTAACGCCGTATTTCCTGCCTGTCCCCGAATAACCAAGACTTTTCACATCTTCGGTCAATACATCGTAGGTTGGCCTGGCGGCCTTCCGTTGCCAAAATGTTGCGGGCATATTGTTGTCCGCCCCTTTTTGGACCGAGAAGCCATTGGCGAATATGTCAACCTTTTCAAGCCGGCCCATCGCCGAACGTTCGGCCTCACCCACCGAGTGCAGATATATTTCGGTTGTTTTCCGGTTTTGGTGGCCGAGTATGCGTTGGATCACCCCGATAGGCACGCCGAGGTCATCCAGTATCGACGCGGTCAGATGCCGCAAGGCATGATAACGAAAATACCTGACCTTCGCATCGGTGCACAGCGACCGCATAATCTTCTTGCGATCTTCGTAGGGGCCCTTGGCCCATGCTTTGGATTTTCGGCTCCAATATCGATGCCAGAACACCCAGGGCATGCCATTGTCCCGCTGGGAATGACGTGTCCTGAGAACATCGTAAAGCATCTTCACCATGGGGATTTCACGTGGCTCCCTGTGACCGCCTTTCCGCTTTCTGGTCCAAAGGGTGACGTACTTGCCACCGAACGAGACATCGTCCCAGGTCAGCTGGTTGATTTCGCTGACGCGGCCCGCGGTGAGCAAGATCGTCCACAGGTAATGCTGGGTGTCGGGATCGGCTGCCGAGATGACCTTCAGGACATCCTCTTTGGAGGGGACATATTTTTTCCGCTTCTCGATTGGCATGAAAGGAATGCCTGCGGTGGGGTTATAAATAACCGCTTTCCGTTCGATGCCAAAGTTGAACAATGCCCTGATGTATTGTAGGTCCTTGTTGGCCACGTGTCGGGAAATCTTGGAGCGATCAATTAAATGCCCCTCGATCATGTCACGCGAAATTTCACTGCAATTGACCTCGCCCCATGCCTTGATCCATCTCCTCGCATGGTAAAAGACATCGCGGTAATGGCTTTCCGAATTGTAAGCCTTCACATGGTCAAGCCTCAAATTCACCAGATCCAAAAAGGCCATGTCGGTTGACGTCTCCGGCTCCGGTATCGGGTTTTCGATCTCCTTTCTTTTTTCGGCCTCGGCGGCTTTGGCCAGGGCCTTGGTCTTGAATCCGGCTCCGGTGTGTCGGACGCCGTTGAGGGTGAAATCGTAGCGCCACCCCCTGCGCTTTGCTGAATAAACGCTCATAGAGGTCCTCCTTTACTCGGGAAAAACAGGGAACCTCTGAGCTTTCTGCCGCCCAATGCCTGCCAATTTTTATACACCCAGCTGAGTGCTTTTGCGCAGGTAGAGGGCGACCTCCTCGACGGTCTGCGTATTCCGTTCAAACTGACCAGTCATTCCGGAGGATAGTGACCACCCGTTCCGCTTTATTGTGACCAGTTGTTCCGCTGCAAACTGTCCACCTGATCGGAGCGAAGCGACGCCGGGTTTTCCCTACCTTCCAGACTTGGGCGACTTCGTCAAGGACGAGCGGATTTTTCGCATAGATTCTCCTTTCAGATTGATTCGGTGGGCGTTGTGAACCAGGCGGTCCAGGATGGCATCGGCCAGGGTGGGATCGCCGATATGTTCGATCCAGTTCTCAACCGGAACCTGTGTGGCGATGATGGTAGAAGAGATCGACTGGCGGTCCTCGAGCACCTCCAGAAGGTCCCGGCGCTCGGGATCGCTCATCGGGACGATGCAAAAATCATCGAGGATCAGGACCTTGATCTTTGACAGCTTGCTCATCAGCTTGGGATAGGACCCATCCGCCCGGGCAACGGCAATCTCCTGGTACAAGCGCGGCGCCCGCTGGTACATGACCGGGAAGCCGCTGCGACAGGCACTGTTGGCGATGGCACAGGCCAGATAGCTTTTACCGACGCCGGTGGGGCCAAGGATGATGACGTTCTGAGCCTTCTTGATCCAGTCGCTGGCGCTCAGCCGGACGAGCAGGGATTTGTCCAGGGCGCGCGGCGTCTTGAAGTCGATATTTTCGATGCAGGCACTGTCCCGGAGTTTGGCGGTTCTCAGCAGTCGGCTCATGCGCCGATCCTCTTTGAAGGTCCATTGCCGATCCACCAGCATGGCGAAGCGGTCTTCAAAGCTTAAGTCTCCCAGATCCGGCTGCCCCAGTTGCTCGGCGAAGGCGTCGGCCATGGCGATCAGCTTCATATCGTGCAGCTTGTTCAGGGTCTGTTGTGTCAGCATGAGCGCTCCTCTTCTTGCCGGTAATAACGCGGCCCTCTGATATTGGGATGAGCGGCGGCCCGGCGGTTTGCCACAGGTATCAGCGGCTGCTGGTCGAGTCCGTTTTTCAGGATCGACTCGATGCTTTTAAACGTATAGGTCCCGATGGCCACGGCCCGTTCACAGGCCTTTTCAAGCCGTTGGGGCGTATAGCGTTTGCCCAGTCGCATCACCCCCAGACACGACCGGAAGCCCTGTTCCGGATGAGCTCGCCGTTCCATGATCTCCGTGACCAGTTGCTGGGTGAACGGTCCCGTCTTTCCCGCCCACTCGATGATGCGTGAGGGGCTCCACTGCAGGTAGCGCTGGTGGGCCTTGGGCATGTGTTCGGAAAGGGTGGTGTGCGCGTACGGGCGGTGGCTTCTGGGGTGGCTGGCCACCCGGCGGTTTTTATGGAAGACCGCAATGGTGGTGGCGCTCATGCTCACCTCGAGTTTCTTGCCCCTCAGCTGGTAGGGCACGCTGTAATAGTGCCGGTCCACCTCGACATGGTAATCGATATTGGCGCTCGCCTTCTTCCACTGCGTGTACTCGTAGGGGTGGGCAGGCAAGGCGGCCAGCGCCGGTCTGTCGATGGTCGAGAAAAGATGTTCGCGGGAGACTTTCATTTTCTGCAGGGGACGCTGGTTGAACACGACCAACTTCTCCGCGATGGCCTGATTAAGTTCGGCCAGTGAGAAGAAGCGGTGGTTCCTCAAGGCCGCCAGTATCCAGCGTTCGACAATCAGCACGGCGCTTTCCACCTTGGCCTTGTCTTTGGGTTTGCCGGGCCGGGCGGGAATGACCGTGGTGCCATAGTGGCGGGCCAGGTCCAGATAGGTGGGGTTGATGTCAGGTTCGTAGCGGCACGGATGGGTGACGCCGCTTTTTAGATTGTCGGGCACCAGGATCTGGGGAACCCCGCCGAAGAACTCAAGCGCACGGATGTGGGATTTGATCCAGTCAGGCAGCGTCTGGGAGGCCGTAGCCTCGGCGTAACTGTAGTTGCTGGCTCCCAGGGTGGCGATGAAGATCTGGGCTTCAAGATCGACCTTGCCGGTCTTCGGGTTGTAGATGGCAACCGTCTGTCCGGCATAATCGATGAAGGCCTTTTCACCGGCCCGATGTTCCTGCCGCAGGCTGACGTCCAGATGTTTGCGCCAGCGTTGATACAACTCACAAAAGTAGCTGTACTGGTAGCCGTCCGGGTTGTCGTGCTTGTATTCGTACCACAGCAGCTGCAAGGTGACGGATTTCTTCTTCAGCTCCTGGAACAGGTATTCCATGGGCGGCATGCCCGGTTGGTCAAACGGCGGTCGGGATACGTTCGCATAAAGACGTTGCTCGAGCTGGCTGTCATCGAGATCCTCGGGCAGCGGCCAGGAGATCCCGGCCTTTGTGGCCAGGTCCAGGTACTTGCCTACGGTGACATGGGAAATGGCGCAGCTTTTGGCGATTTTGCGGTTGGTCAGCTGGTGGTCGAATTTGAGTCTTAAAACCTCTTTGAACGTGCGCATGGATAATCGCTCCTTGGCCATAGACCCTCCCAAAAATGGAAATTGGGAAGCCTATCGAAAAAAGTACGATCGATCCAGCGGCGGTTCGCTCAAAGCAGGTGGTCACAATCAGCGGAATCGGTGGTCACAATGCTCCGGAATGGGTGGTCACAATCCAGCGGAATCGGTGGTCAGTTTGCAGCGGAATGAGTGGTCACTATGCGGCGGAATACGCACATACGCACGACTTAGCTCTATTGTCGCGTATCGAACCAGAAAGTGCGTCGGGATTACTACCAGGCCATGACGAAAGTCATCAAGCGCCACGGCCCGGCCGATCAGAAAACGCTTGAAAAAGAGGGCAGTATGATGAACTAAAACAGCAGTTAACCGACCAATAACAAAGGGAATAACAGATTTTTTTCGCGCAGCTCCAACTAGTCACAAGATCCGTGATGTTACGGACAGTGGCACGTAACCGCAGATTTTGAACACCACGAATTTCGCGGGAATTTCTCAATATACCAATCCGACTCAATTTAGCGACGTGCCAAACTTACAAAGTATAATCGCAAACGAATCGGCCCTCTAAACGATCACAATCAAGTAGCGATCCTTGTATCGACATAATCAATAATCAAGCAGCAATATCGGTATCCACGGAATTGGTCTTGTCACGTTCGACACATTCGGATCAAAAAAGGTATATTGGCCCAAATTGTTGTATCCCACAGCGACCACCGTGCCGTCGCTTTTCAGACCTACCGTGTGGTAATATCCTGCAGTCACAGATACGATATCCTTCCAGGTGCTGACATTGCACTGGCCAGAAGCTCTATTTCCCACGGCGACCACCGTGCCGTTGCTTTTCAGGCCTACCGTGTGCCAATATCCTGCAGCAACCTGGGTGTGGCCCATACCCAACCACTGGGAAAAGAAGCAGAAAAAGTGAGGTCTAACCTAACGCTTGAGGCCGACCGCGTGATCTTCATCGCGGATAGAAAGGCTGTACGCGGAGGCTCAGCTTCATGTTACACATAGCCATTTCTAATCGCTTCCCACGCCCGATTACAGGTACCTG
>CAVSSY010000003.1:0-167813 GCA_963730675.1 uncultured delta proteobacterium
GCAACGGTCAAGATATCGTGATCGTGAGGGGTGTCAACGGGTTTTTCCATGTTGCTTTCCCGGCCTTTCCGGATCCGGTAACATCATCACATGGTTGGCGGGGGCCGCCGGTATAGCTATAAACCGTTACAGAATTCAACCACAAGGAGACCAATATGAGCCAAAACCTGACCACACTTGAAACCGTATTCAATCGAATCGATGCCATGGCGGCAAACCAAGTCGATCACTTTGTCGATGTTGCCGATATTGGGTTCGAAAACCTTCAAACCGTTAAAATCGGCGGCCATGCACATCCCTTAGAACCATCGCCCAGCGGTCCATCGCATGGCGCCTGGGGATACCTTTCAATTACCTGGCCAAGTGTCCGCCCGAATTGCAGGCGCTGCAGATGAATCATTGGTTGGAGCACGAAAAAAATGAACAGTTGTTCTTTCGTTTCGATGGCCGGGAGGTGCGGGCGGTCTTTACGCCGAAATACAAGCCGATCAATCAGCTGGATCTGGTCATGGAGCTCTACGCCATGGGATATCGGCCGGAGACCCAGGTCCAATGCCACCTGGATGATTCGTTCATGAGCCTTTAGCATTATGGATGGCGAGAGGACGTTCGATGTGAATGGGGATCGGTTCCGACCCGGGTGTCCATCAGGAACTAGCGAAGTGGGTCTTTCGAGCTTGTCGATATCGGCGTTCATCCTTCGCCTCGTGTGCACGAATGGAATGGTCAGCAAGACGGAGCTATCGGCGTCCTACCGCCACGTGTCCACCAAGATCCTGACCGAATTCCCTCAGATCCTGGAAAAGGTGTCGGTCGAGTTGGGCAGCAGCGCCGCCAGATCGGGTTATCGATGGAAAGTCCGGTTGATGATCCCTTGGCCACCATCGATAGTTTCAATCGTCAGTTCCAGCTCGGGGAAAAGGAGCGGGAGGCGGTTGCCTGGGCCTGGCCACACGAAGCAGGGGATACGATGTTTGCGGTCGTCAAGTCATATACGAGGGCATCACAGTATGAGGGGCTGCCGGCGGAATCCAGTTGGAAGCTGCAGCGGGTCGGCGGGAATGTGTTGGGGATGTTGACCTGAAGCGGTTGAATGGAGATTGCCCTGCCGGACGGATGGTGGGGCAATTTTTTTGTTATTCATTGCATACTCACAGCCAGGGCGTAAATCTGATGCTCTAAAATTCTTAACCAAACTTTTAACGAATTATCACGATTTAGATTTTCAAATGTCGCCATAAACGATCTGGTCGCCGACGATAGTGGCACTGATTTGGATTTTCTTGATGTTCAAGGGATTGATTTCCAGCGGATTGTCCTCAAGAAGCGTCATGTCCGCCAGTTTGCCGGGTGTCAGAGTCCCTTTGATTTGCTCTTCGTGGTTCTGATAGGCGGCGTGGCAAGTCACGCTACGTAGCGCCTCCATTACTGGCACGCAAAACTCCTCGCCAATAACTCGACCTCCTGCACTGATTCGGTTCACTGCCGACCAAACCGAAAGGAGGGGATCTATAGGGGTCACGTAGGTGTCATTGTGGCAGGTAAATGGCATTCTTCGATTCATCGCGCTGCGGCAGGGGTTGAGGCGCCGGGCACGTTTGGGACCGAGAAAGATATTCCAGTGCCGGTCACCCCAGAAGTAGGTGTGAGTGGTGAAAAAAGAAGGCACTATTCCGAGAGCGTTCATCCGTTCAAGTTGATCATCGCGCACAGTCTGACAGTGAATGATGATGTGGCGCGGATCAGGCCGCGGGAAATACCGCTGTGCTTTTTCGACGGCATTGATCACGTCTTCGATGGCCTGATCGCCGTTTGCATGAACGGCAATCTGCCACCCCTGGCAGTGTGCTGTTTTGACCTTGACGTCGAGCTGCTCAGTAGGGTTTCGGGGCCACCCGCGGTGTTGGCAACCGTGGCGCTGCGGGTATAAAAACTTGTGGTAGGGTTGGCTGAGATATCCCGAGTACGCTTGAATGGAACCGTCCTGATAGAGCTTAACTCCACCCACCGTCAGCATCCGGTCTTTCGTGATCGGTGTGCCGCATTTCACGGCCGGATAGGTGGCCAGTTCTATCGGATGTTCCCAACTTGGGTAAAGTTGCACCCGGATCCCTAACATACCTTGCTCATGGCCTGCCATCAGCCGGGAAAGATCCCCTGGCTGGGCATCTCCTTCCTGAGCCGTAGTTACGCCTCGCGCTGCATACATTCTGGATGCTCGCGCTACGGCCTTAAGCCAGTGGTTAGGCTGCCAGGGAGGGAGCATGTGTTCGGCTAATTTGATGGCAGGCTCACCATCCAAGATACCGTTGGGGGCACCGGTTTTGGGATCTCTGGGAATTCTAGCGCCCACCGGGTCCGAAGCTTCCCGGTCGATACCGCACAGAGATAGTGCCGTTGAGTTAAGAACCGCCACGTGGCCGGAGACGTGATAGATAATAATAGGATGATCCGCGCTGGCTCGGTTCAAGTCTTCAGCAAGGGGATGGTTTTTTTCTTTCAGCAGAGTATCGTCGTAGCCGTAGCCGACTATCCATTGGGCTTTAGGGGTGGTAGCTGCTACCCGTTGTAGTTTGGCCACTAAATCGCCGATTTGGACAATCTCGCCCAACGGAGGGCTTTTGAGATTCACAAGGAACAGATCATAAAGGCCGGCATGCAAAAAGTGGCTGTGGGCATCGATGAATCCAGGCAACAGGGTGCGTCCGTCCAGATTCAGAATCCGGGTGTGGCGGTCGGCCATGGCCTGGATCCGGTCCTTCCGGCCAAGATCCATTATAAGGTCGTTGCGGGTTGCAAGAGCCTGGGCGGTTGGCCGATCGGGGTCCATCGTGACGATTTGCCCATTCAAGTAGATGCAATCTGGCGTTTCTGACATAGTTCACCCTCAACTTTGGTTAAATTCCATCCGGCAAGTTACCTGTGCCTAAAGAGTGCTACCTCAGTGCGTCAGCTATATAGATAGCAGGCGACCTTGTGCCTGGGGGCCACGGATTTCAGTTCAGGCATGGCCTCTCGGCAAACCGCCATTGCGTGGGGGCAACGGAGGGCAAAGCGGCAGCCGGGCGCAGGGTCGATGGCGCTTGCTTGTTCATTACTGCTCCTGGCGAGTGGGGTTGATTTTAGGCCACCCTTGATGGTGGGCACGGCTTCAAGTAGGGCCTGGGTATAGGGGTGCAGGGGAGACCTAAATAATTCAACCCTTGCAGCAGACTCCATGACAAGGCCAAGATACATGACCGTGATGTGATCGCACAGGTACTGAACGACGCCAAGATCGTGGGAAATGAAAACATAGGTAAGTGATAGACGGTCCTTTAGCTCGCGGAACAGGTTCAGCAGTTGGGCCTGAATAGCCACGTCCAAAGCGGAAACAGGTTCGTCGAGCACCAGCAGGGAGGGCTCACTGGACAAGGCCCGTGCGACCCCGATACGTTGTCGCTGACCTCCGGAAAACTGGTGCGGGAAAAGCGCCATCTGCTCGCGGCGCAGCCCGACCTGGTCGAAAAGGGCCGCCACCCGATCGTGACGCTCTGAAGGATCGAAAATGCACATGCGCTCAAGTGGTTCCCGAACGATTTCTCCTGCCCGCAGCCTCGGGTTGAGCGAGGAGTAAGGGTCTTGAAAAACGACCTGCATGTGGCGCCGAAGCTTGCGCAGCGAATACCCTTTGATGTGAGTGATCTCCTGGCCCCGGAAAAAGATCTGTCCGCTGGTCAACGGTGCCAGGCGAATCATTCCTAAGGCAGCAGTGGTTTTTCCGGACCCGGATTCTCCAACGATCCCGAAGGATGACCCTTTAGTGACCTTCAAGTCGATGACGTCAACAGCATGCAGGAAACGCTTTCGCTCGAAAAGGTGCTTTCGCCTGACGGGGAAATGAATTGTCAGTTTCGAGGCTTCCAGAATGACATCTTTATCAGAATTTTCAGCGGTGGCTCTTATCTTTATATTCATTTTACCAAGGATTCCGAAGGACCCGATTCGCATGGCGTTGTGACTATAGCATCAATGCCGATGCTTATTCTTCAAGCAGCCAACAGGCAGCGCTATGGGTTTGGGACCGGGTGAAAAAGGGTGGTTCCTGGTGAAGACAGATCTCCATCACCATCTCACAGCGCGGGGAGAAAGCGCACCGTCCACCTAAGGAAATGGGAGAAGGAACGATGCCAGGGATTTCGTTCAACATTTCAGGGAGATCCTTGCGCTGCGGGTCAAGGTGAGGGACACAGGCCATCAGTCCACGGGTGTAAGGGTGCAGAGGGTCGTCCAGCACCTCCCGCACCAGTCCTTTTTCCACGTTGTATCCGGCATACAGAACAACCACCTTCTGGGCCATATTGGCAATGACGCCCATGTCGTGGGTAATAAAAAGGATGGCGGTATTGCGGCTTTCCTGGATCTCCTTCAACAATTCGAGAATCTGGGCTTGCACGGTAACATCCAAGGCTGTGGTCGGTTCGTCTGCAATGAGCAGGTCCGGTTTGCATGCCAGCGCCATGGCAATCACCACCCGCTGTCGCATACCACCGGAAAGCTCGTAGGGGTATTGCCTGGCGACACGGCTTGGTGACGAAATGGAAACCGATTCCAGCATGGATACGGCTTTTTGAAACGCTGCTTTGTGATTCATATTCTGGTGATAGCGCAAGGTTTCGGCAATTTGTTCTCCAGCGGTGTACACAGGATTGAGGGAAGTCATCGGTTCCTGGAAAATCATGGTGATGTCATTACCCCGGATCTTCCGCATTCGGGCCTTGCAGGCTTTCGCCAGATCCTCGCCGCGGTAGAGAATTCGCCCGGATGATATCTTACCAAGAGGAGCCGGAACCATTCCCACTATCGATAGAGCAGTCATGCTTTTGCCGCACCCAGATTCCCCAACGAGGCCCAAGGTCTCATTGGAATGGATCTGCAAGTCGAGATGATTGATTACTTTGGCGATCCCTTTCTGCACATGAAACTCGACGCAGAGGTCTTCTATGTCGAGCAATTGTTCATGAGGTGTCATATTTCACGCAACCTGGGATTTAGAGCATCTGTCAAGCCATCGCCGATGAGACTGATTGCCAGAACCGTAATAAAAATAGCCAAACCTGGTAGGGCGATAGCCCACCAGCAGTCAAAAACGTACTCCCGGTTGTTGCTGATGATGAGCCCCCAGCTCATCACGGACGGATCTCCCAGACCGAGGTAGCTCAAAGCCGCTTCGAACAGAATCGCTGTACCGATGTTCAGCGTGGCCGCGACCAAAAGAGTGGGAATGACGTTGGGAAGGATTACGCGCCAAATCAGGTACTGTTCCCCGGTTCCAATGGATCGAGCGGCCAGGATGAACTCTTCATTTTTGATGCGCAAAAACTCACCCCTAACAAGCCGTGCGACCCCTGGCCAGCTTGCCAGTCCTATCGCCAGGGCGATGGTTAGCAGTTTGGGTGAAAACAATGCGACTATGACCATTGCGAAAAGAATAGCTGGCATCACCTGAAAGAGTTCGGTGAAACGCATGAGCAGGGCGTCGATTCGTCCGCCGTAATAGCCTGCGGAGGCTCCAAACAAGATGCCCAGAATTGTGGTGGCCAATGCTGCAATTGCTCCCACAGCCAGCGTTGCCTTTCCGCCGTGAATGATTTCGGCCAGCACATCACGCCCGATAAAATCCGTACCAAGGAGAAAACCCTCCTCACCTGGTGGGGTTGTCGGCGCCCCTGCCAGGTCGAAGGGATCCGTGGAGTATAAAAAAGGGGCCACTAGTGTCAGGACCAAAATAAACGATAACAGGACCAGGCCTATCAAAGCCGACTTGTTCCTGCGATACACCCGCCACATCTCACTCAGGGGGTGCTCGATGGTCACCATCTCTGTGTTGTCTTGGCAATGGTTGATCATTGTGCTTTCTATGATCGGAGTTCGTTTACTCACGAAAAGCCGTTCCGTTATCTTTGCCCGCGGTTAACAATCAGGTCGATTTGATGCGCGGGTCCACCAACCTATAGGTTAAGTCTGTTAGTATGTTGGAGATAATGACCATTAACGTAGCAAAGAACAAGATGCCCAGAACAGTGGGGTAATCGCGACGCAGCACGGACTGGAAGGCAAGTTGACCGAGACCTGGCCAACCGAACACCGTCTCGACCACCACAGCACCAGAAAATACCTGCCCCAACCGTACCCCTGTGGCGGTGATCACGGGCAGAGCGGCGTTTCGAAGTGCGTGCTTGAATATCACTGTATGTTCCGGAAGCCCCTTGACCCGGGCCATGCGAATGTAATCTTTTTTTAGCACGTCCATCATGCTGGCACGCGCTAAACGGCTAAAATCGGCTAAGAACAGATGATGCTCAGCGTGGTCAGCGGCAGTACCAAATGCTTGGCGATATCAACCGCATATTCCCATGGAGTACCACCTTCTGTGATGAGGTTCATGGAAACCATGCCTGCGACTGGGAAAATGGGGATCCATACGCAGAAAGCCAGCAATAGCAGAATCCCTACCCAGAAAGCTGGTGCGGCATAACCCGCCAAGGCGAAAAGGGTCACAAACGCGCTGAACATTCCGTCCGGCTTGATAGAGGCCAGATCTCCCAGAAAAGTTCCAATAATTACTGAAAATATCAATGACAGAATAAATAGCAGGGCTGTGGCAGGAAAACGGTCCAAGACGAGCTTGGAAACCGACTCCTTCAAATAGAAAGAGTATCCCAGGTCACCTTGGGCGGTATTCTTTAGATAAGTAAATAGTTGTACAAGCAGAGGTTGGTCCAAACCGTAGTGGTGCCGTAAGTCCTGCTTAACCTCTTCTGAAATTCCTCCCATTTCACCGGCCAAAGTGTCCACGATATCACCGGGTGATAGATGTAGAAGAAAAAAGTTTAGCGATATTAGTACGAAGAGAAGGACGACACTGTAGGCCGAACGCTGAATTAGAAATGAGAGAAACCTCATATCATACCGACTTGCTAATAAGATGTGTAAAAGTGGAGCGGTCATTTCCCGATGCTATGGGCAATGGAGCGACATCGAGTGATATCCGCAGCTGTTTTTAAAATGTATCGTCGATTATATCGCTGTTAAAATGTATCGTCGATTATATCGCTGTCTTGTAAGAATATTCAAAAAAGATTGTAATGGATGGATTCGTGATCAGACAAGTGATGTTGGTGTCGACCAGCTGCCGCCCAAGTCCATATCTTTCGGCGGCAGCATGGCCTGACGAATCCAGTTATCTCAGCCGACAATTATTTCTGTCATTATTCATTGACATAGAGTTGATCACCGGGTTGGAAAAAGCCCCAGGGAGTCGTCACAGGCGCTCCGACCCGCTTATTGTAAACTAAATGGTATGGGGTCACATAGACAAATGCCAGAGGACAGTCGTCTACAACTATTTTTTGAAATTCCGCATACAATACCTTGCGCTTTTCGGGATCCATCTCCTTAGCAGCCTTTTCGAGGATGGCATCGACTTGCGGGTTGGAGTATCGGGAAGTGTTGGAATAGGGTACTCCGTCTTTGATATTGCTTGTGATGTAGGTTCGGTGCACCCCAATGACAGGATCCCCCCAGTTATAGACCACGTTGACCGTGGCGTCGTGCTTATTGTGGGTGGTGCGGTCGGCCCACGTTGGGAAGTCGGGCGACACACGGGCCTCAACCGCAATTCCAATCTTTTTAAGCTGAGACATGAGATACTGCTGCAGAAGATCTGGATTCGTTTCAGCGTCGATGGTCATCTTGAAGCGGATGCCTTCAGAATTCTTAGGGTAGCCCGCTTCGTCCAAAATCTTATTGGCTTTGTCCAAGTCAAGTTCGTAAGGGTTTACTTCGGCAGTGTAGAAGGGTGTTCCCGGTGCTATGGGACCAGTGGCTATACTGGCCATGCCGCGGAATAGGGATTGGGTTACGAACTTGCGGTCCATGGCGTATGAGATTGCTTGACGTAGGCGCTTGTCATCGAATGGTTTTTTTTGAGTGTTGAACTCCAGCCAAGCCAGAGGTCCGATCAAGGAATAGCCATCCGGCGTCGCGGTGAGATAATCTTTTTTCATTAGCCGCTGGATGTTAGCAGCATTTGACAACTCGGGATAGAGATCGGCCTCCTGGTTTTCCATTGTGAGGGTTCGACTTGCAGAGTCTGGGATAATGCGGAATATGAGCTTGTCCAGATACGGGCGCCCGGGGATGAAAAATCCCTCATAGCGCTCCAGTACAAGGTATTCGTCCGATTTGAAAGAGGCCACCTTGAAGGGTCCGGAACCAACCGGATTCATATTGGCAGGGTTATCACGGATATCTCCTTGTCCGTAAATATGTTCAGGAAGGATTGGGCACAGCGGAGGCGTTAGGGCCATGAGCAAAGCAGGGTGCGGATGGGAAAGGCGAATGACGGCGGTCTTTGGGTCTGGTGTGTCGACACCCTCTACGGGCTCAAACATGGTCTTGAAGGGATGGTTTTTCTTTATTGTCATGATCGAGAAAGCCACGTCCTTGGAAGTAATGGGCTTTCCGTCGTGAAACGTCGCGTCTTTAAGCTTAAGGGTCAGGGCTTTCTTGTCGTCCGAGAAGGTCCAGGATTCCGCAAGATAGGGCTCGAACTCGTAATTCATGTTCAACCGCAATGGGCTGGCGAAGATTTTGGTGGCCGGGTAACCAGTAGTGGTGCCGGAACGGATAGCATTGTTCAAATGTGGAATAGGGCTGTTATGGACTACCGTCAGGGTTCCCCCTCTTTTGGGTTCAGCGAGGGCGAGAGCAGCTGTTAGGAGGGTGAATACAGTAAATACGGTTAAATACTTCCACAAAAATGCAATTCTCATTTTTCTCCTCCTTACCCGATCATCATGACTGCGTTGCCCGCAGTCTGTGGATGAAACTTATCGTTGTGGCCAACCCTAAACATGAAAGCTTGCGTTTTCTGCTGACGTTAATCGTAGTAGCGTGTATCATTTGCGTTTATTCTTGTCCATAGCCATGAGAAAGACCTTTCCATCCGTCAGATTCCGCACTGAACATTAGTGACGTTGTTGGTGAGGTCGATATTTCAATTTATGCATTAAGTTCGGTCGCCTTGGGATTAGTATCAATATATTCAAAGAGCCCTTTTATGGGCCCGCTTGTCACTTCGGCCACAGGTGTTTTATATATAATTGTATGCTTGTGAAAAGCAGGTTTCATGACCTCGCTTCTGGCTTCCTCGTCTTCCTCAATGTAAAGGTTGATTACGTTACCGATTGCTTGGTAATCATTATATAAAAAATAAGATTTCCTATGCCGGTTTTTCTGATCTGGTTAAAGCTTGGTGCGAAGCTGCTCACCACTGTATTATCGTTCACGCCCCCCAAAAAATTTCTTCATTGCTGGATGTGATTCCCAATGCAGAATCTTTCTTCAGATTAAATTGCTTTGACAAGACCGCCGTCAACGAGGACTGACTGGCCGGTGATGCATGTATTGGCCTCGGAACAGAGGAAAACAGCATAGCTTACTGTATTCTTTAGGGTTTCCATAACGTCCAAGGGGGATTGTCGTTTGGGTGTTTCTCTGCAATTCTTACAATGAGAATTCCTGCCTTGCTTGCGCGGATTCTGTCGAGTTGATCAAATACGGGCAGTACTTATTCGTCCCGGGGCAATAACATTGACAAGAATTCCATACTTGCCCAACTCTTGCGATAATGTTTTGGCCAATCCTACTACAGCGTTGCGGAAAGTATTGGACAGGATAAGGCCATCCAGAACTGTCTTGATAGATAAGTGAGGTTGAACAAAGGATTCTTCCCTCGCCTTCTTTACGCATGTGTGGCAACACCTCTCGAATAGCACGGATGTAGGAAAGCAATGTCAATTCGTAAGCATTTTGCCAGGCTTCGTCATCAAAGGAATCAAATGCACCTGCAGGTGGTCCCCCGGTGTTGTTGACCAACGCATAAATACTTCCGAACTTGTCGATTGTGGTCAGAACTAGCTCTTTTGATATTTTCTCCATCGGTTATATCACCGACGTAATATTCCGGTTCATAGCCAGTTTTTGCCATGATATCGGCCTGGGCCTGGAGGAGCTTGCTCTCTGAGGAGCTAAACAGCATGACTTTGGCATGTTCGCGGGCAAATTCACATGCAATCGCTTTTCCCAAACCGGAGCTCGATGCCATGACAATAACGCTTTTATCTTTCAAACCCAAATTCATACTTCCCTCGTTTTGCCAGCTGTTTGGTTGACTGTTAAATTTTTAAATTTTTGCCCCAATCCTTAAGGGGATAATATGGCCAGGCAGATAACGTAGGATCTTTATTAAATCCTAGTTAGCGCGTTTATGACAGGGAAAAACCTACATTTAATGAACAACTTTCTTGTCGATAACCGGGCACAGGAGGGGGGCAAAACCGTTAATTTGACATCCCACCTTGTCACCATGTTTGATATGAACCGCTCTGGGGGTACCGGTGGAGATAATATCCCCTGGATACATTTTCATCACCTTCGAATAAAAGGACACCAGAAAATCAGGCGGGAAGGTCATATTCGAAACCGTGTTTTTCGCGTAGATCTCGCTGTTATGTATCGTGGCAACAGACAGCTCCATGACATCGTCTATCTCATCCTTTGTAATCAGCTGTGGACCGAAGCAGAAAAAACTTTCAAAGCTTTTTGAGAGGGTCAGGTAACGAGGGTTTTTCCTGAGGAGGTCTTCTGCTGTCATATCAAGGATTGTAGTAAAACCTGCCACAACGTTAAGCCAGTCCTCTCTTTCAACATCGACACACTCTTTGCCGAAGATTACCCCCAGTTCAGCCTCGGCTGTGGTGTTGTTTGATTGTATGGGTATTTTTATCGCATCGTCAGGCCCGATTATTGTGGTGTCGGGCTTAAAGAAACTGGCCGGTTCCGTGGAAGGTGCTTTTTCCGATAAATCTGATGCGTGGTCGACAAAGTTCAGGCCAATTCCAGAAATTTTCCTCGGATTACGGTAAAGCGGTCCGAACCTTGCCTCGGTCAATGGGATAGCAGCTTCGGTAAATTTTGCAATCTGCTTCTTCCCCTCCGTCAAGTACCAGTCATTCATTGGATCAAGCTTTTACTTTGCTGGAGGAGGCAGAAAATTTTTGTCGGCCATTTTGTTTCAAATTTATCGTTAATGGAGGCGATGGTAAAGACCAGTTCATCTTGAATGATGCCTGCAGTTTCAAGCCCATTTAACTTTATAGTGCCTAATCTCATTGTTTTTCCCTAATTTTATCTATTTCCACTCAGTAATTTCCGGTTAGGTTTTTGCTTTAACAGGCTGTGATTTTTGTTCTTTTACATGCTTGGGGTCTATGTCATCCTCCGGGCAGCCGCGAAGCTCGTTTTCTATAATGGTCCGTAGCTGTCTGACCCGGCGGATGGAGACTTTCTCCTTGAAGTGCTTGTGGCAATGTATGGCCAACAGTAGATAGGTGATCAGCCCTGCTACAATCTGCACCATCAAGCCGTAGGCACTGCGAGCGATCAGGTGATAGACCTTCAGGTGCCTTTTCCACCAGGCAAAGAAATTTTCGATATCCCAGCGCAGCTTGTAAGCTTGGGCGATCTGTTCACCGGTAAGATCGTAGCGGTTGGTAGCGATCCAGTATTTGACCCGGTTGACCTCATAGCCCACCAATCGCAAGGGTGTTTGGCTTTGATTGACACCCGCCGTACCCAGCAAAACGGTGGCGTCGAAAAAGACAAAGCTGTCGGCTGGGACAGGGTTTTGGGAAAGAATTTTTTTCTTGGTGCTGGCCTTGATTCGGCAGATAAACCTCTGGCCGTCTTGTTGCCACTGGTCGAACAGCGCATGGCATTGATACCCGCGATCGGTCACAGCGGTCTCATCTTTGGACAGGATTTTCGAGACGAAGGGTCTTTCAGCGCCATTGCCCTCAGTGAGGTAGACTTTCCTGGGGATGGCGTGGTTCAGGTCAAAGCCAACGTGGACCTTGGCTTTTTTGGAGCCTTTGCGATAATCGGCCCAGAGCATCGACAAGGTGCCATCGATCAGAGATCCGTCGATGCCCACCAGTGAGCCGAGTTCAGGATGCGCATTGGGGAGCAGGTCTGCGGCTTGCTGTTGAAGTTGGGTAAAAACGTGAAGCAGTTGTTCGAGCCCTCGGCCGTTGATGGCTTCTGAGAAGCTGCTCTTTTCAATTCCCTGTTCCGGAGCGATGTGTTGCCGGGCGAAATCGTCTTCTTTGAGCGATTGCAGCAGATGCTGGGCCGAGGAGTGCTCTTGAAGGTGGTAATAAACCAGAATCCGCAGCTGTTCCTCAAAGTCCATCTTCAGCGGTCGATGTCCGGCGGAGTTCAGCTCGGGGATGTTTTCCATTGTGGTGTCAGTGGGTTGCATGAATTGTGAGAAATGAGCAGATTTAGGCAATCGTTTTGGAACTGGGGCGCGCCACATGTATAACCTCCCGATATTATTGGTTATACAAAACGCGCCCCCACATTGACCACTATTTGTCAAGTAAAAACGTCATCTTTTAAAAATTATTTCAATAGCTTATATGCAAAAAGCTAACCGGAAATTACTGATTTCCACTGAGGTAGAAATTTTATTTCCTGGTTATCCATTAAACGAAAGTTTACCGACGTTGTGACCGGATCTGTCACAAGTATCGTCTACGATGGTCTCCAAACGTTGATAAAGAAGGAGGCCCTCCATGACCGAGTTTACGATAAGCGAAGATTTTCCGACGAGCCAGATGGAATTTGACAAGCGTTTCAACAGCGAGAAAGCCTGCCGGGATTATCTGGCCGCGATCAAGTGGCCGGGAGGCTTCATCTGCCGCAAATGCGGCCACCGGCATTACTGGATCAGCGCGAAACATCTTTATATCTGTACGTTTTGCGAAGCGTCACACTCGCTGACGGCGGGCACCGTGATGCACGCCACCAAAAAACCGCTAACGTATTGGTTCAAGGCCATGTGGTGGTTCACCACCCGCAAATCCGGCGTGAATGCCGTAAACCTGAAGGATCTGCTGGGCCTGGGCAGCTACCAGACGGCTTGGACGTGGCTCCACAAGCTGCGGCGGTGTACCATCCGCCAGGGCCGTGAGCGTTTATCCGGCCGTGTCGAGATAGATGAGTTCTACATCGGAGGCCAGCAACCCGGTAAACGCGGCCGGGGAGCCAACGGTAAAAGCATTGTCATCGCCGCCGTTGAAAAAGACGGCAACAAGGTCGGCCGGATTCGCCTGCAAGTCGTGCCCAATTGCTCCGGCGATGTTCTCTCACAATTTGTTGAAACCTATATCGCCCCTGGCAGCAAAGTCGTTACCGATGCCTGGAAAGGCTATAGCAGCATTGACCCGCAACACTACCGTCATAGCCCCATCAATGCCAGCAAAACACCCGACAAAGACAGCATCTTGCCCGGTGTTCATCTGGTGGCTTCCCTGGTGAAGCGGTTGATGCTGGGCACCTTTCAGGGCCGCTATGCGCCGGAACATCTTCAATTCTATATGGATGAATACGTCTTCCGCTTTAACCGCCGTAAATCCCGTAACATCGGTAAGAAGTTTATGCGCATCGCCCAGCAGATCATGGCTTCAACCAAAGTGACTTACAGGAGGATCGTCGGCAGTGCTTCACCGTACTTGAGCCTTGCAAATTGAGTGACTTTTGTTTTGTAGATAACCAGGTTTTATTATTAGTTTAGTTCTTTGAACGCTTTGCACATTCTTTTAATTGCGACTTCTAAATTTTCAAAGGAGTTGGCGTAAGAAATCCGCAGGCAACCTTCGCCAAATTGACCGAACGAAGAACCAGGTACGACTGCCACACCAGCTTTATCGAGTAAGTACATTGCCATTTCTTCAGAACTTTTGCCGAATTCCTCGACATTTACAAACAGGTAGAAAGCACCATAAGGATAAACCGGTTTCAAACCCCGTATGCCCAACATGGAATGATAGAGGAGATTACGTCGTCGTTGAAATTCTCTGACCATTTGATCAGCCGGTTCCTGAGGTCCCTGCAGGGCAGCGACTCCTCCCCACTGGGCAAAGGTGGTTGCACAGGCAATGGTGTTTTGGTGAATACGAATCATAACGTCTGCGATAGATTAACTGCGGCAACATAGCCCAGTCTCCAGCCAGTCATTGAGTAAACTTTTGACATGCCATTAACGACGATTGCGCGGTCACGCATACCGGGAAGCGAGGCGATACTAATATGCTGCGAATCGTCATAGATAATTCGCTCATAGATCTCATCCGAAAGTATGTACAGGTCATGGTCTATCGCCAGCTTTGCAAGCTGATGTAACACTCCCAGACTGTATACTGCACCTGTCGGGTTATGCGGTGTATTTATCACCAGCATCCTGGTTTCCGTTGTAATTCTGGCTGCGATATCTTCAATCTGTGGAACAAAATCTTTGTCAAATGAAGGGGTACTGAAACAGGCGTCGCCCCGGCCATGGCGGCACATGGACCATACGCGACCCAACAAGGGTCGGGGATCAATACTTCATCACCAAAGTTGAGCAGGGCCATCATGGCCAGAAAGACAGCCTCATTCGCTCCGGCCGTTACGATCACTTCACCGGGCTTGTAAGAGAGGTTATTTTCTCTTTCCAGTTTTTGGCATTGCCTCAACCAACTCGTTTATTCCGTAATTTGAGCTATAGTGAACCTGCCCTCGAAGCAAGGCATCGAACGCCGCATCTTTGATATGTTGGGGTGTATCGAAATCCGGACGTCCAATTTCAAGGCGGATAATGTCTCGACCCTGTTTTTCCTGGTGGTTGACTTCTTCCAGATTTTACGGATGCCTGAAAAAGGAATTCCAGTCATTCTGTCTGCAATTTGCACCAGTTGAGTCCTCGGGTATAAGGATTTTAATCATAGTTTAGCTATTTTGATTCTTGGTATTTGCATGATCATAACTACATTTGAAGTAGTCCCTTTCCTTTCAAAATGTGATTTCCGAATGCTTCTGCAGTTTCAGCCGATTTCCCTTCGGCGATTAGATTGATGATTTCCTGGTGTTCGCAGTTCGATAATTTCAATACCCCGGGATTGCTCATTTCCTTGTGCAAGATGAGCGAAAGTTTGCGTTCAATAACATTATTCATAGTTATCAGTGTGGCGTTATCTGTGGCTTCGAAGAGCAGGGCGTGTAATTCTTTATTGATTCGATAGTACCCCCTCACATCCTGAACCTTAAGAAGTTCTTGCATTTTTGTCTGCATTTGCTGCAACTGATCAAGTTGTCTCAAGGAGATGGTGAAAGGCAATAGCTTGCCAGCTGTATGGGCCAAACCACCACGCACATCATAACAATCGAGAACCTCTTTAATGGATAGGCTGGCGACGAAACCTCCTCGATTGTGAATGATGTCGATCAACCCCTCATGACGAAGGGCATTCAATGCTTCCCTGATCGGTCCGCGACTGATCTTCAAAGCTCATCCGCCAGAGCCTTTTCATTGACTCTGGCTCCTGGTTGCAACTCACGGAAAAAATCCTTTCTTCAATTATCTTTTGAACGTTCTCAAAGTTGAGACACGAGGGCTGAATTTTTTTTTCCTCGAGCAAAATTAGCCTCCAATTTAAATGATAGTTAGAGATGTATACAATAATAGAAATATTGTCAACAATATTGAAGGGCAACTGCCTATTCAGAAGCTTTACATTTAATGTGGACTGCAACGCAGAGGTTTAATAATGAATGTTAATGGGTTGTTGTATGATATTTTGGCATGTGCCCCCATGGCAATCGGCCAAATTGACAGATACCGTGCCACTGGTCCAACCTGCTGAAATGAGGACCATATCCCATATAACCGATTGATATCTGAAATGGAGGTGATCAACGCCCGCGCATGCCCAGGAAACCAAAACACCGACCATCTTCAAGTAATATCCCGGCGCTGCCCCACACAAATTGGACGCATCGCTATAAAGAATCTGGGAAACCGGCCGATTATCAACTTCTACGATCAGATCTGGGTCAGCAACGCTCTTGCCGGACGGGTTACGGGGGCATGGATCCACAGACGGAAAAACCTTACGGGTGACGGTTCCGATCATGATCCTGCGTGGATTGAGTTGACGCTGTAGGAGGGGCAGGGTAAGGTTTGCCGATATCCTCACTTCATTGATAAAGAATGTAAATGGGAATAAAAGGTTATGCTCCCCAAAATCATAGGCACAATATTCGGCATCCTGGCAGTTGGGATCTTCGCCTGGAAATTTAAAGAGACGCCTCTATGCCGGCCATGAATCATGTTGCCGCTTGGCCTCGGCGTCGGGTACGCTGTGTTTTGGTTGGTTAAGAGGATGGAGTTTGTAATGAGGTGGGTTCGATGCAAGCCCAACTGTATTTGATTTGATTCAATCACATTCCATGGAAATGGTATACCAACGCCCACCCTGACTTATGATTCTTCATTAAGAATTCTTCTGTTTTTTCATCAACAAAATGCTTTTCTCGGTGTCTGTTGCGTTTAATTTCGGATATTAGACACGATTTTAGCTTAGGATCGCATGTATTTTCGCTGACGAACGTGAAAGGTAAATTTGCCAATACAGCTCCGTTCTTAATCCTTTCTTTGATTTCACAGGAAGCCCTGACTATGCATTTTACACATGGGTTTTGAACTCTTTTATCTTTGAATTCCATTTGTTTAAATTTTGTAAAGACCGCTGCCACCCTATTTCTCAAATCTTCATATTCATCATAGAGATTTGACAGTTCTTTTTTTAACTCATCTATTTCCTCAATATCTTCCCGGTTATAATCTTCAAGCATCATCACAATGGCTATTTCTCCTCAAATATCTTGATTCTTATGATTAATATTTTCCATTGCTTGCCAATTTGTCACCTTATGACATATCAACAAAATCAAACTGACTAACACAGCTACATCTTGATTTCTCCAGGCCCGAATCATCCCAAACCTCTGAGGATTCCTTGCATGGTGCAATACGGCAATCTGAATGCCGCCCGATTTCCTTAGTGGTTCGGTTTTCAGATCGGCGTGTTAAAAAAATTCGTTTGATAATATGCATTTAATCTCAAAAACATCAGAAGGGCAAGGCTGACACCTTGCATTATCGGGTTGCCGTCCTGAATCCTAATCACCAAAGACACCGCCACCCATCATTCATACCCCGGTGCGGATTGAGTTGACGCTTTAAAGTGAAGGCGCGCTGTGTGAGAATCTGTGTGAGAAAAACTTTAAAATGTGCGAAAATCGGCTAAAATCAAATAAAATTTATGAAAATTGAAAACAAATTATTACAGAATGTTATCTAAAATTAGGAGGTTAGAAAACTCAAAGGTAATGTCTGTTAACCACCGAGTCCGCGGTTCGAGTCCGTGCTGGGGAGCCAAAAACAACAGGGGGTTAGCCAGAAATGGTCAGCCCCCTTTTCTTTTTGTGTGAGAATCCTTACCGAGAATTCTTTAAAAATAAAAGACATATCCGACAGATACCGAGTCATAGGGACTGCCGAACTCCTGCTGGCGCGACAGACGAAACCGCAGACCGGTGCGCGGCGTCAGGTCAATGGCCTGTTCGAGGGCCATGTCATAGGAAAAACATGTGTCGCCAAGGGTAAAGGCCAGCCCGCGCGCCCGAACCGACATCCGCCACTTTTCGGTCAACTCAAAAATGACACTGCCACTGGGGCCGGCGCCCAATGCCAGATAGCCGTCAAACCGGTCACTGACCACCGCCATGGCTTCGGCAAACAGGCTTAACCGGACATCCTGCCCCAATTCGTAGCTCAACCCGGCGCCGACATTGATGTTACCGGTAAGCGGTCGGTCGTCGTCATCGAATTGCATGCGCTTCAGGCCTACATTGGCTTTCCACGACCATGGTTTGATAAAGCGGTCCCGGGCCGGTATGGACACGATGTCCACGAAGTCCAAATATTCCAGGACTAGGTTGTCGTCACGGACATAGTAGCGCCCCGCGATATCCAGGAAGTCAAGCTCGGCGCCATCGATATAGCCGCCGGGCGGATCGAGCAAATCGTGCAGCGCAGGCCTTAGACTCAGCTGTAAAAATGACTGATCATTTTCATAGCCGTAGCTGATTTCCGCGCGTGCGCTGCGATGCCCCTGATCCGGCCTCACGAGCGGTGGTTCAATTTCCGGCGTCTGCGGAGGGATGTCCAGTTGGCTCCGATATCGTAAAATGGCCGTCAAACGGGGATCGTTTTCGGCCGTATCTTCCTTTTGCGCGGCATAACGATACCCCACATAATCCATTGCCAACTCAAGAATCCTGGCCTGGTCCAGGGGCGACAGCCCGCTTTGGGCAACCGAATCGACCGGGCAGCGGTCTTCTCCAATGCATTTGGCGATCTCCTGCAATGCGGGTTCAAGCTGGTTTGCTCTTTCCTGGAGCACCGCCCGGCGGGAAGGACGGAAGGTTGCAGATGCGATCAGATCCTCTTCATGGGCGACGGACCGCACCGTATCGGCCGGAATCGCCCATAAGGCAAATTGATCCAGCAGGTGCATGGACGGACGCGCGGCTTCCAACAGGGAAAGCAACTGATAAGAACAATTTTCATCCAGGAAATAGTAGTCCAGGCTTGCCGAGCGGAGTTCCCAGGTATGCCTCAAAAGGCGAAGTACTTCTTCACGGGAAAGGGCAAGGCGGTATTCCCAGATATCTCTATTCTCGATATCCCCATACCGTTTCACCTGGGCATAATACGGCGCCACGGAAAAACTGCCTTCATAGCCCCCGAACAATCCTTTCATGGCATATGACAGCCCGGGCTCTTCCCGGGTATCGGCGGCATAATTGATGGTGAAGTCGAGCAGACGGGTTTGGGTGCTCCGTTGATTCGAGTCGATGCGCAGGAGGGTGTGCCCGAACATGGAAGCCGGATTGTTGAGATAGGCGGCCGGGAAGACAAGCGTCACCGCATCCGGGTCCATCTCGGCCAGCCAGTCGTCAAATTGGGGGCAGGCGTATTCCGGAAGGACTTCGGCATCGAAGCCGAGTTCCTGCTTAAGCCACTGGTAGCGCGCAATGAATTGGCACTGGGGATGTTCGGCCCCCTCCTCCTGATCAGGAGGCGCCAGAAAGCTGGCCAGCGTAGCGTCCAGTTCGGCCCGGGGATCGAATTTGCCGGAAGGGCTCAGGAAAAACGCGGGGTCATCGACCTGGCTTTCCACACCTTCCGCCGCAAGGCGTGGCCGGTAGTGCAGCAATACCTGCCATTGACGATGCGCCCAGAGCTTTTTGGCTTGGGCCGCCTTCTGAAGCTGAATCAGGTATGCTTCGCTACCGGCGGTCGCCGCCACCGCGAACGACAGGTGCGCACAAGGCCGCATCATGCTTAGCGATACACCCATGATGCATACAACCACCTTGCGGGAGATCGGGAATCCTGCCAGCCTTGTTCGCAAACGACGCCTTCGTTTCTGCCGCAAAGGCTATTTGAGCAAATTGGGATTGGCGTCCAGCTCGTTGTCGAGCCGTGCCAGCAATTCCTCGGCGGTGGTATTCTCGGAAACGAACAGTGTATTGAAATTCGCTTTTGTCATAGCGAAAAATTCCGGCTGATTGTGGGCCGGGATATCCAGCAGAGTGGCCAGCGAAGTGAGATGCTCGCCGCCTCCGAGAGCCATATCGGTTTTGAGGCGTTCGAGGTTCACTTTTGAGAAGGCCAATGCCTGTTCTTTTTTGGCGGAATCGGATGACCCCTCTCCCGGGCTGGTACTGGAGGTAAATTTGCTGGTTGCGTCGGTGGTGTTGTGAAACGTCTTGGACGATGACTCGGTGGTATCCGTTGTCGTCGCGCAGGCGCATAAGATGCATAAAACGCCAAAAACAGCGGCCGTGCGAAAAAGTGTATTGCTCGTCGTGCCCATATTACCCTCCTCTTGGATAAAAGCATCTATGGTTCAATTGCTTCCGTTACGGGAAGCGGCATGTGACCGTGCAAACCACACGATTCCACACTGACGTCGCGAATACTGGTGAATTAAGCGGCAGGGGCGGGTATCCCCTGCCACGCTTCAGGTTCGGCCTGCAGGCAACTTCAGGGCCATCAACCCTTAAATTGGAATATAATAATCATTATTCCCGTTTGTAAATTGGAATAAACAGATTTCTCAGGGAAAAAACGGCAAATGGGATTTGAAGATTTTGACCTGCCCTGGGGTGGCCGACTCGCGCAGTAACAATCGTTGGGGGAAGATGGCCAAGCTCATCCCCTGGGCGGAGTTTGAAAAGACCTAGCGGTACTTTTGCATCAACTGCTCAAGGGGTTGCAGGTTTTCCTTATAATCGAGATCCTTTTCCTGCCCTTGGAACTGGGCTCTAACGAGCTGCAAGGCATTGCGCTCCTTCAATAAAATTTTTTTTGCGCCGCTATCGCCGGGGAGGCCTCTCAAGCATTCAAACCAATTTTTGCCGAATAGCGCCGGCGGTCCGAGATAATCATTGCTGCTGAAACAAGCCAACGTGCTCCCATGATCCGCCAAATCGACATATTCATCAATCAGGGCCGCGGTAATCAGGGGCTGGTCCGCCAGGAGGAACAGTACGTGAGTCGTTTGTTCAGGCAATGCGGCGAGCCCTAAGCGCATGGATTCCGATTGCCCGGCCTCGGGTGTGGGGTTGATGATCGTTCGGACTTTTGAATCTGACGGTAAATGGGGGGCCAGTTCCTGCCGGCAAACGACAGCGGCCCCAGCCAATGAGGATTCGCATACGGCCTCCAGGACCCATAAAAACACCGGCTTGCCGGACAGCAGGTGTAGCAGTTTATCGGCCCCAAAACGCCGGGATAGGCCGGCTGCCAGGATGACGCCATAGACAGCCCTTTTATCGGCCCTCCTCATCTCACAAGCCTCTATATTTATGCTTTCGTTTGCTGTGGGTGATTTCCGCCAGAATCGACAAAGCGATTTCAGCAGGTGTACGGCTTCCGATATCGAGCCCGACCGGTCCGTGGATTCTGTCCAATTGACCGTTCGTAAGCCCCGCTTTCCGAAGCCGGCCGATTCTAGCCGCGTGCGTCTTTTGGCTCCCCAAGGCCCCAATGTAGTCGGCATCCGCATTGATCGCATGGATCAGCAACGGGTCGTCCAATTGAGGCGAATGGCTGAGGGCCACCACAGCGGCGCCGGTGTGCCATTGAATTTTCTTTAAAGCCGTTTTGGGATGTTCGATCATCAGGTCGACTCCCGGGAAGCGTTGTTCGGTGGCGAAAGCGGTTCGCGGATCGACGATGGTACACTGGTACCCCATCAACTGTGCCATGGCAACCAGCCGCTGAGCGATGTGAACGGCACCGCCGACAATCATTTGGGGGGGCGGAGAAAAGACATGCAGAAAAAACTCACCGCCAGCACGTTTTTCCAGACGGCTAAAGCCGGATTCGATGGCGTTAGCGGCAGCGGACCGGAGGTCGTCGTCCAGTCCGAACGAAACATCCGGCCGGCCAGGGCAGTAAAGCGCCTTGGAACTATCGCCCAGGTCGGTGATTAGGCAGAAGGTTTGATGTCGGTCCGCCAGATCAGCCAGTGTGGCCAGAACGGACTGCCAGGAGGCGACCGGGTCGACGTAGACATCGATACGCCCCCCGCATCCAAGTCCGTAGTCCCACGTCTGCTTCTCGTCGATGCCGATGGACAGCCGTTTGGGTCGATTGTCCCGGATAACGAATTGGGCTTCGGTCAGTATCGTGGATTCGATACATCCGCCGGATACCGAACCGGAAAAATCTTCGCTGTCGCTTACCACCAGCTGGCTGCCGACGGGCCGGGGAGACGACCCCCAGGTGGTGATGACCGTGGCCAGCGCCACCCGACGGCCTTTTTCAACCCATTGCCTTGCCTTGGCAATCGGGTTCACATCCCTGTCGGTTGTCGATAGGTCTATCATCAAGGCTCCAGACGCTCAACTGCCGAACCCGCAATTGGGGAAGTGGCACGTTTTACACTCCCGGCACAGTCCGCCGTGTCCCATCTGAGCGAATGTATCCGGGACAATCCTCTCACCGGCAAGGATCCGCGGGAGGAGGATATCGAGGATGGTTGTCCTGGCATAATAGACGCATGCCGGCAATCCCAAAATCGGAACATCGCCGTGTTCGGCGTACAGCACCATGGCGCCGGGAAAGACGGGGCTGCCGTAGTTGATAATGTTGGCGCCCGCTTGTCTGATGCCGCTTGGCGTGACATCGTCCGGATCCACGGAAAGGCCGCCGGTGGTGAGAACCAGCTCGCAGCCGGATTTCAGCAGTTGCCTTATGGCATCCGCAATGGCGTCGGCGTCGTCCGGGACAATTATCTTCTTCGTCAGATCACAGCCATACATCTCAATCTTGGAACCAACGTATTCGTCGAATCCGTCCTTGATCAGCCCCTGATAGACCTCGGTGCCGGTGACCACCGCGCCCACCTTCAGCGTTCGATAAGGTCTGACCCGCAAAACCGGAGACCGCTGAGCGATCTGCTCGACCTGCCGGATTCCGGATTCAGCGATGGTAAGGGGAATGACACGCGTTGCAGCCACGACCTGGCCCGCCTGGACCGGCGTCATCGTCCGAATGGTCGCGACGGCAATATGTTCCAAGCGGTTGATATCCAGCAAACGGTCGGTTTCAATTGTCAGCAGCCCGTCTAGTTTGCTGAGAAGGGTCGATTTTCCTTCTTTCGGAAAGTCCATTCGATATTTTCCCCGGATATGGCTTGCGCAATTCGCAGGGCGGCATCGTCCTCGTGCAGCTGGCCTTCCGGTAAATCCAGCACATAGATGAAATTTTTCCCTATTTTTTTCAGCTCACCTATGTCTTCTTCACGGATAATGTGGCCTTTTTTGAATCCGACGCCCTTGAATTCGCCGGGTACGATTTTGGTCATATCATGCGGCAAAACGGCACCGACAGCCTCTTCAACCGGTATTTTTCTCATTGCGCGTGCCCTGTTGCACCTTCAGCCTAAAGTATTTCTGGAAAGCCTGGCGGCCAATGGCGACACCACTGACCGCCAAACTTCCCCGGAATGCGCCATCATTCAGAATTTTTTTCTACAAGCGCCCGCAACACATTTTCCGGAGTGGCCGGCAGCGAAGTTATCAACACGCCAACCGCATCGTCAATCGCATTAATAATCGCCGGGGCCTGACAATTGGAGGCCATTTCACCAATGGCCCTGGCGCCATAAGGACCTCCGTCCGAAGCGATTTCAATCTGTTCAATTTCCAGTTCAGGCATATCCACGGCAGTGGGAATCATATATTCAGCCAATGATGTCGGGACATAGTCGATATTCGGATAACCCGGATTCCGGTTTTCCATGATCGCAGAACCAAGCCCCATTCCCGCCCCGCCTTCGATCTGGCCTTCCGCCAGGGCAGGATTGATCGCCTTGCCCACATCATTGACGCAAATGAGTTTGGTTACATCGACCACACCGGTTTCGGTATCCACCTCCACCTCGGCGTAGGCCCCCGCGTAGGAGGCCGTATAGCAACAAAAGGGTTCACCCTCGGCCCCGACTTTCATGTAGGCGCCGCGCCCCACGATCAAGGTTCCTCCGCCGGACGCTCCGGTAATATCGGCAATCGGCTTGCACCGTTGGGGATCTTCTTTAACGCGGATCATGCCATCGGCCGCCTCCAGCGCTTCAGGTGATGCGTCTAAATCTCCGGCCGCCAAACCAAATAGAATCTGTTTGACTTCCTTGGCCGCCTCAATCACGGCATTGCCGGCGATATACGTCACGCGGCTGGCAAAGGAACCCATGCAAAACAGGGTATTGGACTTGTCCGCGCTGACCACATTAATTTGTTCGTAATTCAGGCCCAACTCTTCGGCTGCGATCTGGGCCAGGATCGTATTGGACCCCTGGCCGATTTCAACGGACCCAAGGGTTAAGATGGCGGTCCCATCCGCCTGCATTTGTATCATCGCCTGGCTGGGGTCTCCGCCGCCGGATAATCCAATTGGATAAAATGCCGCTGCAAAGCCTTTACCTTTCTTTTTCATGCTTATGCCCTCCGATCATTGGATGTCATCTGGCAAAGGTGATCCGGCAACTGAACACCTGCTTTTTCTGCCAAGGTCTGCATCACTTCGATAATCGATGTGTCCTTCATCACCTGCTGATTGACGAGCTTGTCGCCCCTGCGCATGGCATTTTTAAAACGAAATTCCAGGGGATCCATGCCGATGGTCTTGGCAACCTTGTTCATCTGGACCTCGACCGCAAAAGTTACCGGGGCCACGGCAAACCCACGCATGGTGCTGGAAACCGCTTTGTTGGTAAATACAGCCGCACTCTCGACGCGAAGATTCGGCACATAATAGGGGCCATTGGCAAAATAATTGGTCTTGCCGGTGGCATACCCGTTAAAGCCGACATAGGCGCCGCTGTCACGGATGGTCTTGATATGGCGCGCCACAATGCGGCCGTCGTTTTTTACACCGTCCTTATAGGTGATATGCGCGGCTTCCCGGTGGGTGGAGTATAGAATTTCTTCTTCCCGGGTCCAGCGCCACTTGCAGGGGCGACCGGTTTTCAAGGCCAGGATCGCCGTGATGGGATCGGCATGGAATTCATTTTTGCCGCCAAAGCCACCTCCCACCGGACCGGCTTGCATCTTCAGACGATTCAAGCCGGCATGCTGGCGCCAGGCGCTGCGGGTTCGGCCGGCCCACTGGGGGGCGCACTCGCATTTCAGGGCATCCTCGCTTCCGAGTTGCAGAATACCGGCCAACATGCCGAGAAGCATATTCCGGTCCTGGCAGACGGAATAGACCGTAATGCGGCCGGCGGTCTCGGGCACGGCCAGGCTCACCTGGGGCTCCAGGGCCGTATGCTCCTGTTCGGGGAAGAAATACGTTTCTTCGATAATATGGTCGGCCGCTTTAAATCCGGCCTCGATATCGCCCATTTCGGCCAGGTTGTAAGGCCGGCCATCGAACATCATGGCGTTGCCTTCAGGGACCACTTTGGGCGCATCCGGCTCCATTGCCTTTAAAAGATCGAAGACCGGTTCCTGCTCTTCAATATCAATAATGATCGCATCCAAAGCCTTATAGGCCGTTGCCTCGTCTTCTGCGGCAACGGCGGCGATGGGCTCGCCTTTATAGCGGATATTCGTTTGAACCAGAACCGGCTGATCAGCCCCGAAGCCATAGGCATTGGCGGGAACATCCTTATAGGTGATCACCCCAGCCACGCCATCCATCTGCTCGGCCCGGGATGTGTCGAGTTTGAGAATACGGCCCTTATGCACCGGACTTCTGAAAGCTTTGACCGTCAAGGTTCGGGGGACGAACATATCATCAACAAAATGCGTTTCGCCGGTAACATGAGCCAGGCCTTCATATTTAGGTTTACGCTTGCCAACCGTTCGAAAAGCCATGGATATACCTCTCTTTCATTTTATTGCCACCATCAGTTTTTTTTAGTTGCGGCCGCCTGGACTGATTCGACAATTTTCTTATAGCCCGTACACCGGCAGAGGTTTCCCGACAGCCCTTCCCTTATTTCCTGCTCGGTGGGCTCCGGGTTTTCTGTCAACAGCGCCTTTGCCGCCATGATCATCCCCGGGGTGCAAAACCCGCATTGGGCGCCATGATGTTCGTGGAAGGCTTCTTGGAGAGGATCCAGCTCGCCGGGGGGCGCTATGCCTTCGACGGTGGTGACTGTTTTTCCGTCAGCGACCATGGCAGGCGTAATGCAGGAACGGATTAATTCGCCGTTTAAAAGGACCGAGCAGGTGCCGCAATCACCGGTATTGCATCCCATTTTGGGACTGGTGATCAAAAGTTTATCCCGCAACACTTCCAGCAGCGTCGTTGTCGCCGCAACGATCACCTGGTGATGGGTTCCATTGACGTTCAGATTAAGGACGGCCATCGGTTTCCTCCTTTTGTATTTTTCCAAGAACCTGTGCCACCATTGCTTTGACAACGCGTTTACGGTACCAGGCCGAAGCTCTGGGGTCGTCGATCGGACGGGTTTCTTCCGCAGCGGTCCGGGCGGCCGCCTCGATCAATTCTTCATTGAGGGGATGGCCTTCCAAAACGTCCGCCGCCTTGGCCGCCAGAAGCGGTATGGGGGCGACGGCACCAAGCGCAATCCTAACCTTCTGGCACTGGCCTTGCTGGATTTGCAGGCTCACGGCGACCGCCGCGATGCTGATCATTTCAGCCTTGCGCTGACCGATTTTGGACCAGCCGCACAGGCTGTTTTGTGTTCCCAAGGGAATGGTGAATTCCTTGACCAGCTCATTGGGCTGCAGAACGGTTTGCCCGGGACCGGTGAAGAATGTTTTGATGGGGACGTTTCGTTCTCCGGCGGCCGAAACAATGGCAACCCCGGCATCCATCGCCAACAGGGCAAGGGCACCATCAGCCGCCGGCGAAGCATTGCAGATGTTGCCGCCCAGCGTGGCCATATTTCTTATGGCCGGGGACCCGATGGATTTGCACGCGTCAACCAGCAACGGCGCATGCTGATTAACGAATTCGGATTTGACGATTGATGTAAGGGTGGCGGCCGCACCAATGATGAGATTTTCATCGGTTTGTTCAATACGATCCAGGCCGCAATTCCCGAGATAAATGAATTTCTCGACAAATTTCCGTCTTAAATTCACGGCGACCATGAGATCGGTTCCACCAGCCAGTAGCTGGGCCGATGCACCCAATTGCTCCATGTGGTTAAAGACGGTAACTATGTCATTAGGGGCTGTAAAATCGATTTGTTCCATGAAGTTGGCTCCTCTCTTTTCAGTTACTCATCTAATGGTTTAATCATCATATGACTAGATAAAAAAAATACGCTGTTATGCTTTCAGCACCTCGCCCCGGGCGATAACACATCGAATATCCGCCAAGGTATCCATATTCTCGAGGGGGTTGGCTTCGACACCGATGAGATCGGCGGACATGCCGATTTCAATGCTTCCGGTGATACCTTCCAGACCGCAGACTTCCGCACCGCAATTTGTGGCCGCCGACAATGCTGCCGGCGTCGAGGCGCCCAATGCCGCCAGGCATGCCATCTCGGCAGCCATGGCCCCGCTTCCATGAACGCCGTCGGTGCCCAGCGCATATGGAATGCCTGAGCGAATGATGGCTTCCATGGTGGACCTGGCCATTTCCGCTGCTTCGCGGTGGGGTCCCACCAAAGGGCCGGGCATGGCTTGAATGCGTTGGTCAACCATATAAAAGCCCGGGGTCATCACCAGTCGTACGCGGGAACCGGAAAGTCTGTCGATCTGCTTCTCGGTTAAAAAATAGCCATGCTCGATCACATCGACACCGGCATCCAGACACCAGTCAAAACCGACGCCCCCGACGCAGTGGACGGCTGTGGGGCGCCCCATTCGTTTGGCTTCGGAAACAATCATCTCGATTTCTTCCCGGGAGAGAAAGCAAGTCATGCCGGCCTTGGAAGGCAATGTGCCGGTGACGAAAAATTTGACGATATCTGCGCCTTGTCTGATATTTTCACGAACCGCGAGCCTGATGGCCTCCGGGCCGTCGAAGGGATAGCCGACAAAACCATGCCCGGCACTTGAACGGATACCCTTGCCCGACAGCACGAGCCGGGGGCCCTTGTAAAAGCCGGAATTGATAAAATTCCGGCAGTGGACGTCCAGATATTCCTTGTCGCCAAGGCATCGCATGGTCGTAACGCCGGCCAACACGTCTTTCTCTATGTTTTTCGCAGCCCTCAGCACCAGGGCCGGAAGCGGGTCGGTCATTTTTTCCAGATAGGCGGGCAGGCTGGCATCAAGCGACAGATGATTGTGAGCATCGATGAGACCGGGGAGCAGAAACAGGGCCGAGCCGTCGACCAGCTGCAAGCCATGATCCTGCGGCGCATGTTCGTAGGGCATAATTTCTCTGATAATGCCGTCTTCGATCATAACGGCCATATCTTTTTTTACCTGGAAATCCTTGCCGCACAATAAGTGGCCTGCTTTCAGCAATATCCTTTGCGATGGTTGCATGCTATCTCTTATCTTCCGAACCGTTTTTCACGGTGCCCTTGTCACAGGACGTAAGGAGGAAATCGCCGTTTTTTTCCAGCTTTTTCTGAACATCTTGGATGTGTGCTTCCATGATGCGCCTTGCTTCGGTGGCGTTTCGCGATCGGACGGCTTCAAAAATCTGCCGGTGATACGCCATTGTCTGGGAAAAGGTTGTCTTCAATTGGTCACGGTTCCTGTCAAACACCCGGGACACCAATTTATGGAGAAGACCGCGGAGGATGTCGACAATCTGGTACATGATACGGTTTCGACACCCCTGGGCGATCAGGAGGTGAAATTTGACATCAAGCTTTACAAATTCTTGAACATTCATATCATCCGCGGCCCTTTGCATCTTATCCAACGCATCCTCCAAGGCCCGGATATCGCTTTCGGTAGCCTTTTGAGCGGCCAGGGCAGCGGCCGCACTTTCCAGAAAAAGTCTGGCTTCGAGCAGTTCATAGGCTGATTTTTTATCAATGGGGAGGAACCCTGAAATGGGACTCATGTAGTCTTTGGGCTGCAACGTTTTAACGAACGTTCCGCGACCATGCTGGAAATCGATCAATCCCATCAGCTGCAACCGCCTGAGGGCCTCTCGGAGTGAGGGCCGGCTGATGTGCATCGATTTGGCCATCATATCTTGGGATTCCAGCATATCGCCGTCTTTGAATTCTCCGTTGATAATTTTGCTTTTGATTTCTTCTACAATGGAATCAACCAGGCTGACGCGTTTCAATTTATTCTCCTCGCCTCATCATACGCAGATCCGGACGCCATCACTTTATTTTTCTTCATACGCAAAACCCCCAAACGCGCTTTTTTCATCCATTCCAGGGAATCCCCGGTTTCACCCAAAGGGATGTATTCAAGCCCTATGTAGCCTGAATAGGCCAGCCCTTCAAGGTCCCTGAACAAGCCTGCGAAATTGATTTTCCCTGTCCCCGGCTGATGGCGGCCAGGGACATCGCCGATCTGGATGTGACCGATGGCGTTGATATGCCTGGCGATTAACCGGCTTAGATCGCCTTCCATCAATTGCACGTGATAGGTGTCAAACTGAATTTTAAGATTGGGCCGGTCGACTTCCGCCACCAAAGCTGCGGCGGCCTCAACACTTGTCAGGAAAAAACCCGGGATGATCGCAATCGTTAAAAACCTCGACCAACAAGTCGATACCCACCGGCGCGAGCAAACCGCAGGCATGGCGCAGGTTGTCGACCAAAACCGTCTTTTGTTCGCCGTAGGATACCCCTTTTATCTTCTTCCCAACGATGCAGGTCAGAAATTTCGGTTTCAGTATTGAAGCGTAACGTATGGCTGTTTCCAAGCCACCACGAAATGTCCCAATGGCATGGGGATCCGTGGCGCATCCTCTTCCACCCGAATCCCAATCGTCGACCGGAAGGTCGAAAAGGATGAGCTCAAGTCCGGATTTTTGGATCGATGCATTCAGCACGTGGGGGTCAAAGGCGTAAGGGAAAGGAAATTCCACATGTGCAAAACCGGCCGAACGACACGCTTCAAACCGATCCAGAAACGGTCGTTCGGTAAATAGCATGCCGGTATTAATGGAAAATTTCAGCACCGTCACAACCCCCTGCGCCAATCCTCAAAGCAAAATGGCTGCGGCTTTACCCGATATCGCTGTCCGGTCCGTATTCCTCGCTGTCTTGCCAGCAGCACAGTTCACGGTTGTCCGGGTACATGTACCTGCGGCCATCGTCATCGGTCGGGTGGATGTATTTGGCCCCCGGCAACAGACTGACCACGCTCATGGGCGGATGGCGTTTTTCAGCGTTTTTCCACTTGACGATTTCTTCCAGATACTGCGGATTTTCGTAACAATTCGCCCAGTTGTCATGATGCATGGGCAATATGACCTTCGTATTCAGCGCCTCGGCCACCCGCCACAAATCCCAGGGCGACATTTTATCGGTGTAGCCGGGCGCATTGTTGCCCATGGCCATGCTGACCACATCCACCTTGTACTTCTCCCCCACCATGCGGTATCCGTTATGGTAGAGCGAGTCCCCCAAAAAGGCGAAGTTGCCCCCCTGGGTATTGAAAATAAAGCCCACGGCGACTTGGGAAAAAGGAACCGGTTTATCGAAACCGGTCTTGGTGGCGATGACGTCGAAATTCGGTGCGAAATCGATTTTCATATCCTCGATCTGGACGCTCTCTCCGACTTTGGCGACAATAAGCCGGTCTTCGGGAACATTCATGTTCTCTTTCATTCGGCGCGCCGCTTCGGGCGGGGCAATGAACTTGCAATTTGTGGTCTGAAGCGCCGCACTTATCGTGTAGTAGTCCATATGGTCCTGATGGTGGTGCGTTACGCAAACGGCGTCCAGGCGTTTGAATTTCCATGGATCGATGACCATGGGATGGGTTCGCATCCAATACAGTTTCTGCGCGCCGGCTGTTTTGCAGACACCGCAATAGGATTTATCCGTAAATATGCTGGGACCGGAATACAGGTCCACTGTGAAGACCGCGCCGGATTGACTTTTCAGCACACAGCTCATGGCGCCCAGATACCACAGGGCCCCCACACCGTCGGGAACCTGGAACTGGTCGATTTCGTGATTTAAGTAGGTGCCCCACTCCGGGAAAACCTCTTTCAGCCAGATGTCCCTGTTCATCTCCCGTGGCAACCCCATGGTGCCACCATCCATTACCCCGCGTTCATCATATTTTACGACACTGTCATCTCCCATTGGCTTCTCCTTTTTCTGAAAGGCCCTCATTGAGCATAAAAGGGGCTTGCTCCGCGTTACGCAAGGTTTTTTGCCTGACCCACCATTCCCTCCAAGACGTCCATCAGACGCGCACTGTCTTCTGTTGCCATCCCTTGTGCGACAGCCATGTTAAAATACTGAGCGGCCGCCGTTACCGTCAACAACGGCAAATTTTGGGTCCGGGCCGATGTAACGGCAATATTCACGTCTTTCCAGAGCTGGCCCATCCCTCCGGGGCTGGTTGTGTTCTCCAATATACCCTTGGACAACAATCGGAAATAATCGTTTCCGCCAATCCCGCTGCCAACAACGTCGCACACCAGTTTCGGATCGACGCCTGTTCCATGCCAGTTCTCAGCTAATCCGACTCATCCTCAACCATTTTGTATGTATGCTGGGCTGAAGGGAATGCCACGCTGTGAACGCCCTCAATATAAGGTGAAAAGGTCTTTTCCATTTCGACCTCTCGTTGGCTGAATGAGGTCCCGCCCGCCGATGCGAACCGGTTCGGGATTTACTTGGCAACGAACTTGACAACGCCCGGGTTGTCGGGATCCTTCTCTTTTTTAATGCTGACCCCCTTGACCACTTCGATGAACAATTCGACCAGGTAGCAGACTTCGCAGCCGTATTCTATATGTCCCGTCGAGGTCTCTCCGGTTTCGCAGTTATTGAAGGTGATGTGCAAGTGGGGTTCACCCCCCACGATCATCCCCTGGATACCGCCGATCTCGATGGGGCCGTTGACTTCGTAAAAACGGTCTTTCGGCGGCATGCCTGTCCAGGTGATGGTGTGGTACTTGAATTTACGGAACGACCCGATTCCCGAGGTGATGACACCGGTCTCGATCTTCTCCTTTTTAATGATCTCCTCGATGCTTTCCAGAAATAGATCACCGGGAGTCAGAGAGGCGATAATGACACGGTCGATAGTCCCGCCAGTAAAATAATCCATTGCTATGCTCCTGTTTATACAATTAATAGTGGACGCTGAGGGAAGGAAACAGGCTTTCGGGCAACCATAGTCATCTAACTCATATAGTCATATGATGACTTGACGTTTTATGCGCTGACGGCTATACCCTTGTCAAGTAAAAACTTCCGGGGCATACCGTTTCCGGAACATTGTGCCAACCGCCATCCACTTCAGCGAAATTAAATATGCAAACACTTCTGTTTATTGGTGCCGCCTTTGTCATGGGGATGATAATGTCGATCTACCTGCCCATGAACAGTTCCGTATCCCGATATCTGGGATCGTCCATCGCAGCCAACGTCACCTTCTTCCTGGTGGCCTTCATCACGTCCCTTTTGATCCTGTTCTTTTCCGGCGATACCGATGCGGTTTACCGCTTCCGCCAGGTCCCTGTTTATCTCTATCTGACTGGCTTCATCAGCGCGTTTATCGTCTTGGGGACCACGTTTCTGATCCCCTATCTCGGGGCCCGCAAGTTTTTCATCCTGCTGATTGCCGGACAAGTCGGAATGGCGATTGTCGTCAGTCATTTCGGGATCTTGGAATCCCCGCCGGACCCGGTCAGCGCCAGAAAACTGGCCGGCGCCGTTTTGGTGATTGCAGGAGCGATGATATCGGTCAGCTGACAGCTGTCGACATAACGGCGGTACCGCTTTTGCCAGACGGCTAACCGGCGTTGGGAGGGATTTCTGCGCGGAATGTCCTAAAGATCGCCGATGGGCGTGAAACGGTTGAAGCATTACGGAAGGATGCCGAGAGGGAGTGAGGACAAAATCCCTTTACAGCGGAAATCAACCGTAAAGATCCCCAACGGGTCAGAGCAATCCTTGGTTTGAAGGATCGGTGAGAAGCGGGTCGCCAACCGCCAGTATGGCCATGTTGTCAAAGCACCGTTGCCGCACCAACCTGATGGCGGCGCGTCGGCCTGCCGCGATTCCCATCAGAAAGTGTGTATGCTTTTCGGAAACGTCGTCACGGGCAAGCTCACGGTAAAAACCGTGCCACTGCCCTCTTCGCTGCTGACCGCGATTTTGCCCCCGTGCTTGGCGACAATCCCCTGGGAAACACTCAACCCCAGGCCGGTGCCTTTGCCCTTGGCCTTGGTGGTGAAAAAAGGATCGAAGATCGACGGCAGGACATGCTTGGGGATGCCCTGGCCGTAGTCCACCACTTTGATGGCCACCTGGTCGGACTGTGCATGGGGCAGGGCGATGACCTGGATCTTGCTGCCTTTGGCCGAGGCGTCGACCGCATTGAGAATGAGATTCAGGAATACCTGTTGAAGCTTCTGCCCGTCGCCGTGAATGGACGGCAAATTTTCCGTCACCTGCAGTTCGATCTTGATCCCCGACATGCGAACCTGGTTTTCGGCCAGCCGGATAGTATCCTGCAAGAGTTTTTCCAGGTCCAGGGTTTCCATGGTCGAGGCGCTTTCCCTGGCGAAATCGAGCAAATTGCCGACGATATTTTTGGCCCGCCCCGTTTCGTCGACCACATCCTGCAGCATTTCCAGGCGCTCACTCTCCGAGAGGGTGCTGTTGTCCTCGATGAGCATGTGGGTGGTCAGCAAAATATTGTTCATGGGGTTGTTGAACTCGTGTGCCACGCCGGCCGTCAGGGTGCCGATGGCACGAATCTTGTGGATCTGCACGAGAGCCGCCTCGCGGTTGGCGATCTGCTTGATCATCTCGTTGATGGCAAGCGCCAGTTGGGTAAATTCGTCCCGGTACTGGCGGCTGGGCGTGATCGGTGTAAAATCGCCGTCGGCGATGCGTTGGGCGTAGGAGGAAAAGCGTGTCAGCATGGTGACGATGCGGCCCACCAAAAGGTAGGCGTTAATCATCAAAACCACGAGCAGCACCACCAGCGAAATCATATGGATGGTGAGGGAATGCTGCAAGGTCCTGGACAGGGCCACCTTTTCCTTGCCCATCAGCCCCTGGGCCGTGGTGACCATGCCCTTGCCGTACTCGCGCAGCTGGTTTTCGATTTGCCCCATGAAGCGCTCGTCTTTCAGCTTCGCCCCATCGCTGCGCTGGATGTCTTTCAACTCCATCAGGAAACGCTCATAGGTGTCCAATTTGACGAGCACGTTTTGCTGCTGGCCGGCCCCCAGTATGGAGGCAAACTGGTCGGCGTTGCCGGCAAAAATCGACTTGGCCAGATGAATGTTCTCCAGTGCGTCATCGAGATTGGTGCCGTAGAGGAAAAAGTTTTTTTCGTATCGCCGGGCCTGCTGGATTTCGATGGAAAACTCGTTGACGAACTCAAGGAACTGCAATCGGCTCTGGATGCGGTAGATATTGGCGATCAGGGACCAGGCCACGCCTAAGACAAGGATGAAGACCAGCGCATTGGTGATAAAAATCTGCGTTTTGACACTGAAGGGTTTGCGGGCCAGAAGCGCTTGCCGGGCCGCTTCGATGATCTCCATCTGGTCATAGACTTTACGGATGTTGCTGCTGCCATCCGCACCGTGAGCGCGCGGCCCTGGTTCCGAGGCATCCTGGGGCATGGTGTCTCCTTGGAAATGTTTACGATGCCGCTATTCTACATCGTTTCCCCGGCCGGTGTAAAATCGACGGAAGTCCCCAGCTCTTGGGCGGCTCGGGCAATGACGCGGCGCAGATCGTCCGGCTTGAAGGGTTTGGCAATGAAGTCAAAAGCCCCCTTCTCCATCGCCTCCCGCGCCAGGGCGATCATGGCATAGCCGGTAATCATGATGACCTTGGTGCGGGGGGACGACTCGTTCACATATTCCAGCACCTGCATCCCGTCCATCTCCTCCATGCGGATATCGGTCACAACGATGTCAAAGTCCTTCTGCTTCAACCGCGCCAGGGCCGAGAGGGGTTCCTGGAAGACCTCCACCTCGCAACCGATCTTGACCAGGGCCGGTCCGAGCCGTTTGCCCACGATGGGTTCATCATCCAGCAGCAATACCTGTAGTTTTTCAGACATGGAAACCTCCTTGGTGGCTAGCGGCGTTGTCATGCGCCGTGGCGATGGGCAGGCTAACGAAAACTTTCCGCCGCCGCGCGAATCACGTAATTGATCAAATGCACCTCTACAAATTCGACCCCCTCCACCTCGCCGGCCATGGCCTTGATGGCCGCCGCTTTCTTCTGCCGCTCCCGTTTCATGGCTTTGCTGGTGACCTTCACACGCCCATCACTGGCTTCGACCTGCACATCGGACATGGAGGTTAACAATCGGGCTTTGACCCGGGCCGCCAGCGCCCCTTCGGCCAAGGTTTTCATGGAGTATGTCATGGGTTGAAACTTGCGGTAGCCGACCGCGCTTGAAATGGTGCGCACCGCCTCATCGGGATCGATTTGGCTCAGGTTGATCACCAGATCGTACATGGCCGGATCGGATTCATTGCGACCGAAAGCCGCCGCTGACCACTGTGCGCAATTGCGCTTTTCATTTTCCAGCGATTTTAAGGCTTTCTTGACGGAAATGCCCTGCGCTTCGGCAATTTTTTTCGCCTCTTGCTGCTCGTCCACAAGCAGTCGGACTTTCAAAGCGTGGGAAACACCCCGAACGAACATGTGTGCTGCCAGGCCCCAGCATACGATGTTATCGGCTTTGAGACGATCGAGGACCCCGGCCTCGATGCTGGCCAGATATCGGAGCCAGCGTTTGTTGGCCTCGCGCCGCCATGGCGAGGGACTGCAGCTCAAGGAAGCGGCCAGCTTGTCGGCCGCGAGATCGTTGTGGGCGGCGATATCGTCCAGGATTTCCGGTCCCAGCAATTCGTAGCCCACCGCTTCGGCCACGGCCTGCGCGGTCTGCTTCTCAGACGCCATCACTTCCGAAGATACGATGATAATCGACATGATGTTCTCCTTTTCCGTCGGTACGAGAGGCCGGTCCGCCATGCTGCGGTGTAAATCAGACCGCCTCCCGGGGAATGCTTTTCACCGAATGGACTTCCAAATTGTAGATATCGTCGGTCGTCTTGCGAATGGCTTCCAGCCGTTTTTGCAGCGCAGCGCCGGCATGCCCTTTGTCTTTGGTATAAATGATAACGTTGCCGTATTCCGATTTGACGCCCAGTGCGGGGAAATTCTCCACCAGCTCGGCCTTGATGCGGCTGGCCAGTGCCAGATCCTTCATGGTCTGGAGCAGCTTCTCGCTTGTTCGGAAGCCGTCGCGCTGGGCCGCCTGGCAGATAAAATCCGCCGCATCGTCGACCGTCAGCCGGTCGATACGAATGACGAGGTCGTACAAGTTGCTGTCCCAGGGATCGAATCCGTGCAAGCTTTGGGTCCATTTGCGGCGCTGGTGGTCGTCCTCCAAAATGATCTCGCGGGCTTCCTGGGCACTGATCCCTTCGCGCTGCATCTCGTTGACCACCCGCGTTTCCAGATCGGCGGTAATGCGCACTTTAAGCACTCCGGGTATCTGCCAGAGCAGCAGATGACCCGCCAACCCGTGATAGACCACATTGTCCTGGCAGACACGCTCGGTCAGTGCGGCCTGAATAAAGGCCAGATAGGATTGCTTGTCGTGCCGCAGGCGCGCCAAAATACCGGGGGCATCGTGGATCGCACGAACAAGCCTGATTTCCGGCACATGAAAGCGCTCGCTGGCGCTCAGGAGCAAATCCCGGCTGACGACGTCATAACCAAGCTGTTCCGCCACCTTCTCCGCAACAGCCTTGCCCATGGAATAGGATCCTCTTGATATGGTGATAACCCCCATATAATCTCCTTATAGATCTGTCGAATTATTCGAATGCGGCCCTACACCCCATAGATCAGCGCGATCATGGCGATCATGACGATGAGAAACACAATACTGACCAGCAGCCCCGACTTCATGTAGTCGACGGTCCGATAACGGCCCGGCCCCATATACAGCGCATTGACCTGGTGAGTCGGCAGCACAAATGAATTACTCGTGGCCAACCCCACCACCAGAGCCGCCATGCGGGGGTCAGTATGCGCCGCTACGGCCATGTTGACAACTAGCGGCACCAGCAACACCGTAGCGCCCACATTGGATATGACCAGCGTGAACAGAGTGGATAAAATGCCAATGACTCCCAGTAGGGTAATCGGCGACACCGTTCCGATTAAACTGAGGACCGCATGGGCGATCCAGGCGGCGGTGCCCGACTTTTCGGTGGCGATGCCCAAGGGGATCAGGCCGGCCAGCAGAAAAATGGTCCGCCAGTCGACCGAGTTGTAAGCTTCGTCGATGCTTAACACACGGGTCAGAACCATTCCCAATGCGCCGGTCATCAGGGAAACGGAGAGTTGAATTTTGAAGGCCATGATCATGACCAGGGCCACCGTCAGCCAGAGACCGGCCCACAGTGCTTTTTCGGGGCGCATGTATTCCATCTCGGTCGGGATGCTGAACAGAAGGCCGCCTTCCTGCTGCAGGGCTTTCAAGCGCTTCCATGTGCCGAAGAGCCGTATCACGTCACCCACCTGCAACGGGATATCTTTCATTTGGGCGCGGTAGAGTTCCTCCTGTCGATAAATGCATAAGGGACTGATGCGAAAACGGTCTCTCAGATTGACATCGTGGAGGGTTTTACCGACCAGATTGGATCGTGGCGAAACCACCGCTTCAACGATTCCCGACTGAGTGGCGTCCAAGTCGTTTTTATACGTGTCCAGGCGATCCTTGAGGGTCAGGCCTTCTTGAGCGGCCAAGCGATCGACATCTTCCCGGCGGCCATAGACCACGATTTCAATTCCGGAGTGGAGCGGCATATCCAACGAGGGGGAAATCGACTTGAAATCGGGCGGTTCGGTCATGGCCACCACATTGCACAAATACCGCACCGTAATATCCCTCACCGTCACGGGATCCCGGTAAAGGGTGAAATCCTCCGGGGTGGTCAACTCGTGCATCTCGCCCCAATCCCAGTTGTCCTCTCCGTGCCCGGCGTCTCCACCTTCATGCCTTGCCTTGCCCCCCTCTTCTTCGCCCCGGGGCAGGATAAAGCGGCCAAATAGAATAAAGCAAGCGATGCCGCTGAACACCAATGCCAGGCCGATGGGCGTCACGTCGAACAATCCGAACGGCTCCAAATTGAACGGCACCAACAAGTCGTTGAGCAGGATCAGGGGACTGCTCCCCACCAGGGTAACCGTACCGCCCAGAATGGCACTGAAGCCCACCGGCATCAACAGGCGGCTCAACGGTATGCGCTGCATTTTGCTGATGCGTTGAATGGCCGGCAGGAACAGAGCGGCCGCGCCGATATTCTGCATAAAGCTGGAAATAATGGCGACCGTCAGCGAGATGGCGATGGTCACGCCCGATGCGCTCTTGCCCGCTATGCGCACGACCGGCTTCACCAGGCGGTTGATAATCCCGGTACGATCCAGCCCCGCCCCGATGATGATCACGGCGATGATGGAAATGACGGCGTTGCTGCTCATGCCGACAAAAGCTTCTTTAGGGGTTACCAGATGCAACAGCGGCAGGCTGACCATCATCAGGATCGCCACAACATCCACGCGTACCCATTCCACGATAAAGAGAAAAATCGCCAGAGAAATCATGCTCATCACCAGAATCATGTCAGTTGTCAAAGGATCCATGAACACTCCGCTTTTCAGGTTATGTCGATGTGGCGGCCATCGGATAGACGGCACGTGGTTTATGGGATCTCTCTCTGCCGATATAATCCCGCTTGGACCATGTCTATGTTCGTTCCTTCTTGCTGACAGAAATCAGCGGGCATTCCATGCTGACGGAGGCCCTTGTAATCCAGTGGCCTTTGCCCGGCAGATCCGGTGTGCTGCCCCATATAATCGCTTGAAACGGCGCGTGAACGGCCAGGAACTTCAGTAATTCCTGCGCCGGTTCGCCGACCCGGAAAGCCGACCGGATTTCAATACCCTGCTGGATAAATGCTTCGGCCGTCTCGGCCAGCAGATGGGCGGCGCGGTCCTCGATCCTGTTCAGGGCACTGCGCTTGGCATCCAAAAAAAAGCGCCCGAGAAACGACATGTTGATCAGCATCAGGAAACTCACCCGGGCATCCATGCGCACGGATAGTTCCTTGGCGTAGGTCAACGCCTCAGGGCAAATCTTCTGGCCGTCAAAAATGATCAGGATATCTCGGAACATAGTTCATTCACCTAAGCACGATAGGCTAAGCAAATGGTCTGCCAAATTCGACAAAATAAATAACTATCTGTAATATTTACTTAAATTCGACCATACGAAAAGAATGAGCGGAAGGCAGGGTTGCAATATGCAACATTACTTCGAAATTTATAAGCAGATGCGTAAAAAAAATCGTAGATGGGAGGGAATAGGAATGATTGGTTGCAATACCGAACATGGTGTTGCAAAAACGAACGCAAGATGTCGACCCTGGGGTCGTCTCGTAAAACAGGAAAATCATAAAGCGCGGCGCCATCTGAATCGGGCCATTTTAGGGGCCCCCTTTTTGCGGCCGGACTATTCCAAACCGAATTTCTTCATCTTGCGCCACAGCGAAGCACGATCAATACCTAATACGTCAGCCGTCTGGCGCCTGAAACCGCCCGTTTGCTTGAGCACATGGGCAATGTAATCCTGCTCCAGTTCTTCCAGCGTCATCAAGTTTCCCTCAGGGCGTCTGTAATCCTGCAGTTCCAGTTCTACAAGGTCCGGCGGCAGATCCGAAGCCCGAATAATATTGTCCCGGCAGACGGCGGCCGCCCGTTCCAGAATGTTCTCCAGTTCCCGGACATTTCCCGGGAAGGCGTAATTGGTCATCAGGGACAGCGCCTGCTCGGAAATCGCGTCGATACGGGTGCTTCCCTGTTCCTGCAGGCGATGGAGGATGTGATAGGCCAGCAGGGGAATATCTTCCCGGCGCTCGCGCAGGGAAGGCAGGTGAATGTTAAAGACATTGATGCGGAAAAAGAAGTCGCTGCGCATGGCCCCGCTGTCCACAGCCGCTTTGAGATCTTTGCTGGTGGCTGATAGAATGCGCACATCCAGCGGAATGGGGCGTGTGCCGCCTACCCGGATAACTTCTTTCTCCTGGAGAACGCGCAGCAGCTTGGCCTGCATGACATGAGGCATATCCCCGATTTCATCCATGAAAAGCGTTCCACCGTCAGCGATTTCAAGCAAACCCGGTCGACTATGGTCCGCCCCGGTGTAGGCCCCTTTCTCATGACCGAACAATTCATTGGCAATCAGGGACTCGGTCAGGGAAGCGCAATTAAAAGCGACAAACGGCCCCTTCGCACGCGGACTCAGGCCATGGAGCATACGTGCCACCAATTCCTTACCGGTCCCCGAATCGCCTGTGATGAGCACATTGCACGCGGTGGGTGCGACCTGCTGAACCATTTCCTTGACCAGGCGCATCTGTGAGCTGTCACCGATCAGCAGCGGCATATCAGGATCGGTGGGCGCGCGATTTAAAGGCTGCGCCGCCTTTTTGAGCCGGCATTGCTCCAACGCTTCGGCCACGCGCTCGCGGAGTTGATCCGGGGTAAAGGGCTTGGCCAGGTAATGAAAGGCCCCCTCTTTGGCGGCCCGCACAGCATCGTCCAGGGAGGCATATCCTGTAATGAGAATGAACTCCATACCGGGAAAACGGCTGCGGACTTTGGTCATGAGTTCAAATCCGTTCATACTTGGCATCTTCACATCACTGATCACAAGGTCGCAGGGACTGCTATCAAGATGCTTGATAGCCCGTCTGGGACTTGAAAAAGTGGCCACCCGATGGCCCTGGCTTTCAAGAATTCGACGCAGCCTCTTGAGTGTAACGGCTTCGTCATCAATAATGGTAATATAGGAAGGCATGTGTTGTGTTGCTTTGACAGTATGGCTGATGTCGATCTCTCCACGCCGGGCACTTCACCCGACGACCTGAATTTACCTTTTATACTTTAGCGCTGCTACCTTATGCTTTACAAGATCGAAAATGGTAATGCGACCAAAGCAAACCTTCATCCCCGCCATTTAGACCTACCTGCAGCATTATCGACAGACAATTACCAGCACCCATTTAGTAAGGGTGTCTGACATCAGTCCCCTGTTGCGCGACAGCCGGGTATCCCTATGGTCTTTCGTCAGCCCTTCCCCAGCCCCGGTAAAAAGGTGCGAAAAAAATTGCCCCCCGGGGGCTTCTCCCCCCTGGCGCATTACCTATTTGTCGAACACACCCCCGTCGTCTCACCGGCTCAGCCCTTTGTGGTTAAGGACTCCCCCCTACCATGAAGCCCGGGTGCACAGGGGGGGGGGGGGAACAGTGGCCCCATCCCTTTATGCGCCATCAAATTTTGTTGTTTTTCGTCATCTCTCCTTTTTATGCCTAATTCTTACAAAATTACAGCATGTTAATAGGAAACTGTTTTTCAAGTAGCTGATCATTAACGAGCCTTCATGATATTTTCAGAAATTTTCGTGAGGAACTTCCGGGGTAACTTACCTCGGGCACCCGGGCCTTACCCAAAACCTGCACCCTCCTTTTCGCACCTATCTCCCGGCAACACAGGGGGGTGTATTAAAACAATCCCCACCCTTCAATGCCCTGCCCCCCCCTTGAAAATCACTCGCATCATTTTTTGTTGATTCAGTCGCGACGCCAATAAGTGGGCCTATTTATCTATAACTATGCATTATTGAAAATAGGCGACACCTAACCGCTCTTCGATGTGTAAGCTATGACGCGCTGCCTTTCGGGCCGGATCGCTTTATCCTGGTTTTTGGCTTATTAAAGAAATATTTTGGTCGAATTTAAACAGATTTGAAGGTTTTCAGGATAGTTGCCACATTCAGATGTCCAAACAATCGTGTACTATTCAACGGAATGACCGCTGGTCGCTTGAATATATAGCGGTCACACGCATGTGTCCTGGCAATATTGTTTCTTGAGATGCGCCCATTGACCATGATATACACAATTCGTTAAAATTATGCACAATAGAAGCGGCTGATATGATGCCGCCGATTCAAAACACCGACGTTGGGGTATGAAAGGCAAGCAACGATGATTCGGATCAACGAAAATTACCGCAAGCTGCAATCTTCCTATTTATTCAGCGAAATCGCTAAGCGTGTGGACGCTTTCCAGAAGGTGAACCCTGATATGGATGTCATAAAACTCGGTATCGGCGATGTCACCCGCCCGTTGCCCGAGGCCTGCATCAAAGCCTTTCACGAAGGGGTCGATGAATTGGCCCAAGGGGCCACCTTCAAGGGATACGGTCCGGAACAGGGCTATCTCTTCCTGCGGGAAAAAATCGCCCGCAATGACTTTCAGGCACACAATGCCGGCATCGATCCCAGTGAAATTTTCATCAGCGATGGATCGAAATGCGATACGGCCAATATCCAGGAGCTTTTTGCAACGGATATCAAGGTTGCCATACCGGACCCGGTGTATCCGGTATACATCGATACCAATGTCATGGCGGGCCGCACGGGCATCCACAAGGAAGGCCGCTATGGCGGGGTCGTCTATATGCCTAGCACGCCTGCCAATGGGTTTATCCCTGCCTTCCCCGAGGAACCCGTAGACTTGATTTACCTCTGTTTTCCCAACAATCCCACGGGCGCCACCATCGGCCGGGAGGCGCTGGCCCAGTGGGTCGCTTTCGCCCGTGACAGCCAAGCGCTCATTCTTTTCGACGCGGCCTATGAAGCCTTCATCCGTGACGATTCCCTGCCCCACTCGATCTATGAAATCGAGGGGGCCCAGGAGGTGGCCATCGAGTTCCGCAGCTTTTCAAAAACTGCTGGTTTCACCGGCACGCGCTGTGCTTACACCGTTGTGCCCAAGGCGTGCCGCGCCTACGATAGTGAGGGCAATCAACACGCTTTGAACACCCTTTGGAACCGTCGCCACACGACCAAATTCAACGGCGTCTCCTATCCTGTCCAGAAGGCTGCGGCCGCTGTCTACTCATCCGAAGGGCGGGCACAGACCAAAATCCTGATCGATTATTATCTGAAGAATGCCGCCGTGATTCGTGAACGGATGTCTGCTTTGGGATTCGACCTCATTGGCGGGGAGAACTCCCCTTACATTTGGATCGATACCGGCGGGGATGCCTGGGAATTTTTCGACAAGCTCTTGAACAGGGCCGGTGTCGTTTGCACGCCGGGGCCTGGCTTCGGCCGCTGCGGCGAGGGCTACGTACGCATCAGCGCCTTTAATGACCACGAAAAAGTCCTGGAAGCCATGGAACGCATTGGAAATGTCCTGGATTGATCGACGATGGGATATGGCCTCAAAGGATTCCATCGGCAGGGCGGCCAAGCGCCAACTGATCGTACAAAGCACTTTATGAGATCCACCATGCACGCCTTGCGAACCAAAGACACCCTATCCTGTGCGAGCTGCAAGCCCATCGGCGCCGCAGATGGTGAGGTCCGGCGCCCTTGCGCTCGTCCGGACGGGCGGCCCCGGAAAACGAGCTTTCTCATCTCGATCATACTCTTCGCGGCCCTCGCCGGGATGGTATTCCCGGTTGCGGCTGCCGAAGAGGTTGTTCAGATTCGCATCATCAACCGGGATGTGAACGATATGCTGACCATCGTACAGCCTTTGGTCAGCCCGTATGGATATATCTCCGCCGATGTCCCTAGCAATTCCCTGATCGTCATCGACCAACCGGCGGTGGTGAACCAGATTCGCGCCCTGGTGTCCCGTATCGATCAACCGGTACCGCAGCTTAGGATCCGCGTTCAATATGGCTATGAAAATTCCCGCGAGGGTCAATCGGCTTCGGTCGAGGGCCGGGTGCAGGTGGGGGATGCCACGATCGGGGTTGGCGATAAAGCGTCGAAAGGCGTCGAAGCGGAACTATCCGCCGGCAAAGGACACCGCCGAAGCAGGGGCGATTATATGGTCATGGTGCGATCCGGCAGCACGGCCTACATCAGTTCGGGCTATGATGTCCCCTATCCCGAACGATGGTCCCGGCTATCACGCAGACACGGCCACACCGGCGGCCCGGTGACATTTAAAAAGGTGGATACCGGCTACGATGTCAGGCCGATTCTCGTGGGCGAAATGGTCCAGATCGAAATTACACCCCACATCAGCTACTTAGATGGACGTGGTTTCAGACAGCCGATCCGTTTTGCGGAAGCGGCCACGCGGCTGAATGTGCCTCTAGGGCAGTGGGTTGAAATTGCCGGCACGAATGACGCCACGCAGGAAATTTACAGCCAGATTCTAAGCGCCGGCCGTACATCGTCCGGTGAGCAGCTGTCTATGCGGCTGATGGTCACCCGCAACTGAGCCTGAACCGGACAGGTTTCGGTCTCGGTATGCCAAAACCCCATACCCCATATTCAAGTGGACGACGATTGAATCATGCCCCAGGAACTAACCAGTCAACAAAATAAATTCTTGCGAAGCCTGGCCCATCAACTGAACCCCGTGGTTTTCGTGGGTAAAAACGGATTGACCGACGAAGTACTGGCATCGGTGGAAGCCGCCCTGGAAAAACACGAACTGATCAAGGTCAAATTCGTTGAAAATAAAGACAAGGAAGACAAAAACAAGGTCGTCGACGCCATCTGCCACCAGACCCGGTGCTTCCGCGCCGGCATGATCGGGCATGTCGCCATCCTCTACCGCCCGGCCGATAAACCTTCCCGCCGGAAAATCCAACTCCCCTGAACAGGGGCCGCTTTCGCGCCGTTCAGCTTCATAACGGTCAGGGCGTCTCCGGGCTTTCCTCGAAGGGGTAGATGATCAAGCGGTCGCCGGGATGGATGGGACGACTCATATCGATGCGGTTCCAGATCAGTATGGCTGGCAGGGGAACGCGGAACTGCTCGGCGATGCTGGTGAGATTGTCCCCCGGCTGGACGACGTACACCCGCTCCTTCCTTTGCGAAACCCACTCCTCGTGAAATTTAGCGAACCGTTCGTGAAAGCCGGGCGCCCCATCTTCTGGGACTGCCAGGATGTAGGTTCCGGCGGCCAGATAATGGCCACGCAGTTCGGGGTTCAGATCTTTGATGCGCTTGAAATCCGTCTTGGCCGCTTGAGCCACCACCGTCAAGCTGGTCTCTTCGAAACACGTCAATTCAATGGCGGCGAATTGGAGCGGCGGGTAATAATCCGTGGCCTGCAAATCAAAACCGTATGCTTTCGGCTGCGTCAAGATCAGCTTGGCCGAGAGGATCCTGAAAAGATAGCGCTGGGTTTCCAACGGCAAATAGAGACGATAGAAGTCCCGGACGCCCTGGGCCATAATCTCCGCCTCGAGCCCCTCCTCGCCCATGTTGAACGCCGTCACGGCCAAACTCCAGGAGCCAAATCTCTCAAACAGGTCCTTGTAATAGGCGATGGCCGCTTTGGTCGAAGCCGCCAGGTTGCGGCGCTGATCGATGGCGTCGTTGATGGTCAGGCCGTAACGACGTCCGGTCTCCGGCAGGAACTGCCAGAATCCGATAGCGCCTTTGGGTGAGCCGGCATGCGGACGCAAGGCGCTCTCGGCTAATGCCACGTACTTTAAATCATCCGGCAAGCTAGCCTCGGAAAGCATCTTCTCGATCAAAGGGAAATACCGGGTGGACCGCTTCAGCCACAAAACCGCCTGGTCCCGGTCCCACAAAGACAGCAGCAACTCCTTGTCCATGCGTTCCCGCACGTCGGGTTCGTCCAAGGGCACAGGTTCACCGCAAAAATCAAGCGCGGACAATTGGCGAATACTCTCCTCCAGCGGCGGAATACCGGAAGGTTCACTCCAGGAAGGAACCGGCCCCCCAACCAAAATGAAGACCATCATGCCCATTGCCGATATCCGCTGCCAAGTCATAGGCCACCTCTGAAAGGGGAATATACATTCGCGCCGTGTTGGACTTTAAAGCAAAACTATAGGCAAGGGGATCTTCACTGTCAAACCAGGGAGGACCTGGCGATACTCCTACTGGAATTCCGATCTCGAGTGTTGTAAAACACAACGGCTGTGATGTGTTTTACAACATGCCGTCTTAATCTTACAACTACTTGTTATTAAACAGTATAGTTTGTTTTTAGTGTGTATGTCTGCTTTTACGTTGTGTTTTGCTACATCTTGTTGTAAATCTCATCACTTGATGAGTCTCCCCAGTTTAAATTTTCAACAAACATTTCGATGGGTTAATTCCATACCACAGCGTTTCCAGCGGCGATGGCACTCTCTTTGCTCTGCAATAACCCGAAATGAACCGTAGCTTTGGAGTCCCATTGGAACAAGATCGGAAAAAAAAAGCGCCTGCCGAATCCGCCAGCCATCCCCCCCCTGAAGCGCGTGTGCCGGCACCCCCTATGTCATCGACCAGCCTCACCCGCCCTCAATCCTGTGTCTGGAGCCAGGGCCGTCTCAATTTGCGCAAACTCTGCGACAAGGATGGCCGCTGTGCGGAATGCCCGCTGGATAAAGCCCTGCGCGAATCCGCCGAACAAAACAGTTCCGCCCGCCGCCGTGGCAAGATACCCCTCACACCGGAGGGCCGCATCGCCTTCACACGCGAACGCTTGCAGCTTCTGCCCAAGGGCGAAAGACCCTGCCTGCTCTATGCCAATGGACTGATCGATTACAAAATCTGCTGTAAGAATTACGAATGCGTGTTCTGCGAATTCGACCGCTATTTTTCCGAACAGCATCAGGTCCACGCCGTGGTGCGGCCGCTGGATGGCCTGAACGTCCGGGGGTTCCGCATGCCCCAGGGCTACTATTTTCACACAGGACACGCCTGGGTGCGCATCGAAGAGAAGGCGGATGTCAGTATCGGATTGGATGATTTCACCTTACGCCTGCTGGGCCCCCTGGATCTGATTGAAGCACCCTTGATGGGCAACCGCGTCGAACAGGGACTGCCATCCATCCGCGTTGGGCGCGGGAGTGACAGGGCCGCGATACGCATGCCTGTCAGTGGTGTCGTATCCGCCATCAATCTTTCCCTTAAAGACAATGCCGTGTTGGCCAGGGAAGATCCCTATGCGCGGGGATGGATTCTCAAAGTCCATACGGACAACTTACGACAGGATCTGAAAAGCCTGCTGATCGGTGGCGAATACGTCAAGTATCTGCGACAGGAGACGGAGCGCTTGACCCGCGAAATCGAGATGATCAAAGGAGAAGATGCCTTACCGGATGAAAATAGCGGAAGAGACTGGGCCGATCAGATCCCCGACATCGGCTGGGAGCGCCTCGTTCGGCTCTTTTTGGAAACATGAACACAGTGGGGATGAATTGGCGCGAATTTCCATCATCCCCCGAAAGCAAAGTAGGCATTCGACCATACCGGCGGAGCGTCATTGCCGCAAAACCAAGAATCCCGGTCCGACCCAACCGGGCTTGACGGCAGGGCATGATCGCCGGTGAAGACCTCTCAAAGCATCTTTTGCACGCAACTTAACCAAGGAGAAAGGCATGGACATTTCAAGCAGTTGGGACTGGAGTGTGGGCAGGAAAGAAATCGCCCAGTTCGGAAACTGGCCGACGTCGTTCGACTGGGTCGAAGAACCTTACGCCAGCCCGGATGGTGAAAAGATTGCCGCTGTCGTCAAGACCGGTGAGATGGAGTTCAGTGCCTGCGTCAATGGCACCGTTTGGGAAAACACCTTCGATAAGGTGTGGTTCCTGCGGTTTTCACCCGATGGGCGGTTGACCGGTATTGTTTCTGATACGGGTCAATGGACTCTGGCAGTGGACGGCGAGGCCTGGGAAGATCAATTCGACTACGTTTGGGATACCCAATTTACCAAGGATGGCAAAGCCATTGTGTGCGCCGTCCAACAAGGTATGAAGTACAGGATGGTCACCAATGGCACGCCCTGGGAAAACGCTTTTTCCAATATCGGGCATAAGGCCATGGCGGCCGACGGAAGCCGCACGGCGGCTGTCGTTCAGACCGTAGATTTTAGCGAAGGCGATATTTTTAAATTTCAGGAGGGATGTTACACGGTCGCCGTGGACGGGCAGGCCTGGGGGCGCAATTTCGTCAATGTCTGGGAGATGGCCTTCTCGTCCGACAACCAGCATGTAGCCGCCGAAGTCCGGGTCAACTTGTACGACTACACGATCGCGGTGGACGGTGAGGTGTGGGACACCACTTATCCCTCTATCTGGAGGCCGGCGTTCAACCCCACCGACGGCTCAGTGGTTGCCCCGGCCAAAGTGGACGGGGCCTGGACCATGGTGCGCAACGGCCAGCCCTTCTGGAACGGCCGTTACTTCCAGCTCTGGCACCAGATGTATAGCCCGGACGGCAAGCAATTGGCCGCCATCGCTGCGCCGAAGTACGGACGTTGGACCATGGCCATCGACGATCGGCCTTGGGCCCATACCTTTGACGACTATGTCACCGATGCTTGTTTTTCACCTGACAGCAGCCGCGTCGCCTGCATCGGTGTGACCGCCAAACGCCACCACATTTGCGTCGATGGGCAGGCCTGGTCCGAGGGGTACGACATGGCCTGGGCCCCCGTCTTCAGCCCGGACAGCCAGCATGTGGCCGCCAAAGTCGAAAAGAAGGACGGATTCACCCTGATTGTGGACGGTAAGCCGCTTAAGGAAACCTATACCAATGTATGGAATCCGGCTTTCAGCCCCGACAGCAAATATATCCTGTTGCGGGCGCTGGAAGGCAAGGGGTCCGATACAGTCTATTCTCGCTCCGTCATACCGCTCAGCGACATTCTGGGCTGAAAGGAGAACCATTATGCATGCCATCTATAATATTGTCTCCGGGCCCCTGGCCTGGGCGGCCTTTATCCTCTTTTTCGGGGGCATTCTCTACCAATTGATCAGCCGGGCCCTGCTGGCCAAGAAAAAGGATGCTTATGTTTACGAATATTGGAGCTTCGGTTACGCGTTGCGATCAATTCTCCATTGGATCGTGCCGTTTGCCAGCACCAACAGCCGTAAGCGACCATTTCTCAGCATTGTCACGTTTATTTTCCACGTCAGTATATTGGTGGCGCCGATTTTCCTCTTCGCCCATATCACCTTGATCAATGAGGCTTTCGATATCAGCTGGTGGTTTCTGCCGGATGGGGTCGCCGATATCATGACCATTGCCATCATAGCTGCCTGCGCGTTTTTTTTCATCCGTCGGCTGACGCAACCCGATGTCAAATTCCTTTCTTCAGGATGGGACTACCTTCTCCTGATCCTGGTGGCTACGCCTTTTGTCACAGGTTTCTGGGCTTATCACCAGTGGCCGGGCAATCTGACGGCAACGATTCTGCATATGTTTTCGGCAGAAGTTCTTCTGGCCATCATCCCCTTCACCAAATTGAACCACATGTTCTTGTTCTTCTTCACCCGCGGCTACATGGGATCGGAGTTCGGCGGGATAAGATTTGCCAAAGACTGGTAGACTCACGATACGCACCTCATTAGGGAGGATATCCATCATGAAGGATGCAACAACGGATACGCAGAAGATTGTCGATAAAGGTATCGAAGAGGGGGCTAAGAAGCTCACCCCAGAAAAGATTCAGCAGACATATCAGAAGATGATGACCGCCGAGGCCGGCGCACGCTTGCAAGCATACGTCAAAAGCTGCGTGAGCTGCGGCCTCTGTAGTGAAGGCTGCCACTTTTATCTTTCATACGATAAGGATCCCCGCTATTCTCCGGCCGGAAAAGTCAAACAGACCATGGCCGTCCTTATGAAAAAAAAGGGCCGGGTGAGCGTGGACTTTATGAAAAGAGCGTCCGAAATCGCCAGCACCGAGTGCAACCTTTGCAAGCGTTGCGCTCAATATTGCCCCTTAGGTTTAGACGTGGCCTTTGTCATGCTGTTTGTCCGCCGCCTTTGCCACAAGCTGGGCATTTCCCTCCAGTATATTCAGGATACCGCTCAGAGCCATTCGGTAACCTACAATCAGATGTGGGTCAAGGAAGATGAATGGGTGGACAGTCTCCAGTGGCAGGAAGAAGAGGCCCAGGATGAAATCGAGGGATTGCGCATCCCCGTTGAAAAAGAAGGCGCCGAGATCTTCTATTCGGTCATCGGGCCGGAACCGAAATTCCGTGCTCAGCTGATTTATCAGGCAGCGGTCATTTTCAACGCGGCCGGGCTCGACTGGACCATGCCGGCCACCCCCGGGTGGGACAACAGCGACATGGCCATGTACACCGGCGACAACGAAATCATGGCCCGTTTGAAGCGTATGCATTTCGAAACCGCCATGAGGTTGAAAGTCAAGCGCATCGTCATGGGGGAATGCGGACACGCTTTCCGATCTATCTACGATATGGGCAACCGGGTCCTGGGGTGGCGCATGCCTCCGGTGGAAGTGACCCATTCCATCGAATTCTTCTACGAACTGCTCAAAGAGGGCAAAATCAAGATTGCCAAAAAGTTTGAGCCCACCGTGACCATTCACGACCCCTGCAACGTCATTCGGGGCCGCGGGCTGCACGATATGCTGCGTTATGTCGTGCATGCCATATGCGAAAATGTTGTCGAAATGCACCCCAACCGCGAGCATAATTACTGCTGCGCAGCAGGGGGCGGGGTCATCAACTGCGGCCCGCCGTGGAAGATGAAGCGCGTCAACGGCAATAAGGTCAAGGCACAGCAGTTGTTCGATGCGAAAAGCCGCGGTGCGGAAACCTGCGTGGCACCCTGCCACAACTGCCACGGCGGTCTGGAGGACATCATCCACCACAATGAAATCGGTATGGACCTGAAATTTCTGGGTGATATTATCTACGAGGTCATGGAAAAGCCGGAGAGCGTGCTGAAATAAGAGAAGGCATTGACTTTTCAGTCCTTTTCAAGAATGACAAGGGAGAAAAACTGATGCGAAAAAATATTCTGTTTATAGGCGTGCTCATGGGCGTGCTGGCCCTGGCGGCCTTTACCGCCTATTCCCAGGACGATATTGAAGTTGTGGACGACAGCGGCTTCGCAAGCACCATGCGCCCCCTGCCGACTTTCATGCATGATGAGCACAATGAAAGGGCCGGCATCGAGGAATGCAGCGAATGCCACCATGTATATGATGAACAGGGCAATCTGGTGGAAGACGAAAGCTCGGAAGATATGCTGTGCTCGGAGTGCCATGGCTCCGAGGGCGGCGAATACCCCATGGGGCTGGTTCGCGCTTACCATCTCAACTGCAAGGGGTGCCATGAGTCCCGGGAAGCGGGGCCGGTAACTTGCGGGGAGTGCCATGTCAAGGGAAGCTGAGGTTATAGGATGCACCATAGCATTGCCATGTTGCCCTTGAGGCAACGCCGAACAACCAACCCCTCAAAAGAAAGGCCCGATTATGGCAAAGCGAATACTCGTCATCGACGATGACCCGGTGGTGGTGAAATACCTGACCACACTGTTTTCCGACAACGGCTATGAAACCGACACCGCTTCCAATGGGGTGGAGGGTATGGAGAAACTCAAATCCAGCAGGCCGGATCTGATTACGTTGGATTTGGAAATGCCCGAAGAGTGGGGATCACGCCTGTACCGCAAGATGTCCAAGGATGATGAATTGAAGGACATCCCCATTATCGTCATCAGTGGCATGGCTGGACGGCATGCCGTGAAATCCGCGGCGGCCTATGTGGCCAAGCCCTTTGATCCTGATAAACTGCTGGGCATTGTGAAACGAACCATCGGCTGACGCTGTCCGATGTTCTTCAAAGCCGCCCAGGGGCGGAGGGCTGTTTCGACAGATCGCCTCCGCTCCTGCGGCATCCGCCCAATGGATAGGTTCGGCCGCACGCCGCCCAACCTTTTCCATGCGTCTGTCATTCTCCCGCCTTCTTGATCCGGTAGCGCTTGATCTTGTGATACAGCGTCGAACGATCGATCCCCAGGGTGCGCGCCCCGCGGGTCATGTTCCAGTCATTGGCATTCAGGACATGGGTAATGTGGGCGATTTCCATCTGGCGCAGGGATCCGGCAAAGGCGGGTTCGGGACAGTCCGGGCGATAAAAGGGGAGCTCTTCGGACCCGATGCGGTCGGACTTGCAGATCACCACGGCACGCTCGATCGCATTGCGCAGCTCGCGGATGTTGCCGGGCCACTCATGGAGCATCATCTCGTCCATGGCGCCGCGGCTGATCTTGACCTGGCCCTTGCCCGTCTCATGGATGTAGCGCAGAAGAAAATGCTCGGCCAGCAGCGGGATATCTTCTTTGCGCTCGCGCAACGGCGGCATTTCGATGGAAATGACATTCATGCGATAGTAAAGATCTTCACGGAACCGCCCCTCATTGACGGCGGCGGCCAGGTCGCGGTTGGTGGCGGCGATCACCCGAAAATCAGCCTCTAACGGTTGGGTGCCGCCAACGCGATAGAAAACACGGTTTTCAAGGACGCGCAGCAGATCCACCTGCATGCGGGCACTGATCTCGCCCACTTCGTCCAGGAAAAGGGTACCGCCGTGGGCCAGTTCCAGCCGGCCCTTTTTGGTTTCGGCGGCACTGGTGAAGGCCCCCTTCTGATAGCCGAACAGTTCGCTCTCCATGAGATTTTCAGGAATGGCGCCGCAATTGACGGCCACAAAGGGGCCGTTGTGGCGCGTGCTGTTGGAATGGATGGCTTTGGCCGCTAATTCTTTTCCCGTTCCGGTTTCGCCGACGATGAGAACGGTCGTATCCATGGGCGCCACATCCTGGATCATCTGGAAAATTCGCTGCATGCAAGCCGATTGGGCGATCATGCTTTCGAAGCGGTCGCGGGATCGATTGTCTCCGCTGTAAGCGCTTTTGGGATAGATCTGCTGGGAAAGGATTTCCTGAAGACGACCGCAGAGTTCGTCCGGTTTGACGGGCTTGAGGAGGTAGTCATAGGCGCCCAGCTTCATACAATCCACCGCGTTGAGCACCGATCCGTAGGCCGTCATCATGATGACGGCCAGATCAGGGTCGACCGCTTTGGCAAGGCGCAGCAAATCAAGCCCTGTTTGGCCGTCCTGGCCGACGTCGGCCAGCAGAATATCGAAATGCTGACGACTTAGCAGAGACCGGGCTTCATCGCCGGGAGATGTGGTCGCAACGTTGTAGCCCCGTTCCATCAGGCAATCCGCCAGCGCGGAACGCGCAACCTGCTCTTCGTCGATGATGAGAATGCTGGTGGGCGATTTCATCATAACGCCATACGCCGCCTACGTTTCGTCGTTGCCCGGGCAGGTCTATCGTTTGACAATCGCAAGCGCCCGTCGTACCACATTGTCGACGGTAAACCCGAATTTCTCCTGCAACACCGGGCCCGGCGCCGAAGCGCCGAATCCGTTCACGCCGATGATATTTTCGGGATGGCCCACAAACCTTTCCCAGCCCATGGGTAAACCGGCCTCCACCGCCAGACGTGCCGTAACATCCTTGGGCAAGACCTCTTCCCGGTAGGATACCGGCATGGCCTCGAAAAGCTCCCAGCTGGGCATGCTGACCACACGGGCCTGGACGCCCTGGTCGGCCAGTTGCTGCCGGGCCGCCAGAACCAGATGCACCTCGGATCCGCTGGCAAGGAGAAGAATATCCGGCTTACCTGCCGCATCCGCCAGGATATAAGCCCCTTTGGCAAGGGATTGGGCGTCCGGCAATACGGAGCGGTCCAATACGGGCAGTTTCTGCCGCGTCAGGGCCAGCGCCACCGGGCGATCCTTGCTTTCCACGGCCACACGCCAAGCCGCGGCCGTTTCCGTGGCATCCGCCGGACGAATGACCGTCAATCCCGGAATCGCCCGCAAACTGGCCAGATGCTCCACCGGCTGATGGGTCGGTCCATCCTCTCCAACGGCAATGCTGTCATGGGTGAACACGTAAATGACCGGCAGCCCCATCAGCGAGGCCAACCGGATGGAGGGCCGCATGTAATCGGCAAACACGAGGAATGTGCCCCCATAGGGCTTGATGCCGCCATGCAGCGCCATACCCGATAGAATGGCCCCCATGGCATGCTCCCGTACGCCGAAACGAATGTTGCGGCCTTCGTAGGCTGTCTTCTGAAATTCGGGCATCCCGTTGAGAAAGGTCTTATTGGAAGGCGCCAAATCGGCCGACCCGCCGAACAAGGTTTCGACGGTGCCGGCCAGGGCATTGAGCGCCAGCCCCGAAGCGGCCCGGGTCGCCAGCGGCCCGTCTTCTGGCTTGAAGGCCGGCAGATCGGCATCCCAGCCGGCCACCAGCCGGTCTTCCAGCGCACGCGCCAGGGCTTCCGACAATTCCGGATAACGGGAGCGGTAGGCATCCATCAGGCCCTGCCAGGCCGCTTGGGCGTCACGGCCCTTGTCCAAAGCCTGCCGGAAGCGTTCCAGCACACCCTCCGGTACGCAAAACTCGGCGTCCTCGGGGCATCCCAGGCATTTCTTGGTGAGGCAAACCTCTTCCTTGCCCAGGGGTGCACCGTGGGCGTCCGCCGACCCTGCCTTGTTGGGGCTCCCGTAGGCGATCTGGGTTTTGAGCATAATGATGGACGGCCGCTGGCTTTCCTTTCGGGCCGTTTCCAGTGCGGCGGCAATGGCCCGCAGGTCATTGCCGTCTTCGACCTTCTGCACATGCCAATGGTAGGCTTCGAAGCGCTGCCGGACATCTTCGGTAAACGCAATGGCCGTGCTGCCTTCGATGGAAATCCCGTTGTCGTCATAGACCACGATCAGACGGCCCAAACCGAGATGGCCGGCCAGGGAGGCCGCTTCGGCGGTAAGCCCCTCCATGAGGTCCCCGTCGCCGCACATGACATAAGTGAAATGATCCATGACGGCCGCATCGGGACGGTTGAAACAGGCTGCCAAATGGCGCTCGGCCATGGCCATCCCGACCGCGTTGGCAAACCCCTGGCCGAGGGGACCGGTGGTGGTTTCCACACCCGGCGTGTGGCCGTATTCCGGATGCCCCGGGGTTTTGCTGCCCCACTGTCGGAACTGCTTAAGATCATCGAGGCTCACATCGTAGCCGGTGAGATAGAGCAGGCTGTAGAGAAGCATCGAGGCATGCCCCCCCGAGAGCACAAAACGGTCCCGATTGGGCCATTGGGGGTTGACCGGGTTGTGGTTTAAAAATGCCGTCCAGAGGACGTAGGCTGCCGCCGCCAAACCCATGGGCGCTCCCGGATGACCGGAATTGGCCGCCTGGACGGCATCCATGGAAAGGGTTCGGATGGTGTTGATGCATAAGGTGTCCAGCGTTTTCGAATTGTCAGAACCGCCATCGGTCATTGTCGTTTCCCCCTTGGCCTGAATCCTCATTTGCGCGCTGCCGTCACCTGACGGTCAGGACGTCCCAGTCAATGGTCTGTTGCGATAGAGGCTTTCGGCCCTGGTTGCCCCATGGCTACAGGGCCCGCATGGTTTCCGGTTTAAGCGCGATCTCGCCCTTGAGCGCACGGTCGATCAAGTCAAGGGCTTTGGTTTTGTCGCGCGGCATCGTGAGCTTGAGCGGCAGATAATTGGACGCGTGATTGGCATGGAACAAGCCGCTGGACATCTCGGTATTGGCGATCATGACGCCCAGCTCCCGGAGCATTTCTTCCGGTGCCAGCAGTTCGAAGCGCCCCTCCTGATAGGCGTCATGGAGCGGCGTTCCCGGAATCAGCATCAGGCTTAAAGCGCCCACAAATTCCGGATCGATGGCCGAAATGACCCGCCCCGTTTCCTGGGCATGCACCATGCTGCGGGTCCGGCCCCCGATGCCCAGCAGCACCGTTAGGGACAATTTGATGCCGGCGCGGCGGATTTTGCGGCCGGCCTCGATCATCCCCTGGGCCGTGGTGCCTTTGCGCACGGCCGCCAAGGTCTCATCGTCACCCGACTCAAGTCCCATGTAGGCAATCCCAAGGCCGTTGGCCCGCAGTTCGGCCAGTTCTTCGGCTGTTTTCATACGAATGCTTTTGGTGTTGGCATATACGCCGACCCGCGTCACCCATGGCAGGCGCCGCCGAATCGCTTGGAGCATCCGCAGCAGGCGTTTCTGGGGGATGATGAGGGCATCTCCGTCGCAGATAAAGAGACGCCGCTGCTGCCGGCAGTGTTGGGCGGCGAAATCGATGTCGGCCTCGATAACCGCATCCGACTTGATCTTGAACCGTTCGCCCTTGTAAGCCCCGCAGAAAGTGCACTTGTTATGGGAGCACCCCACGGTGGCCTGCAGCAAAATGCTGTAGGCTTCGCTGGGAGGGCGAATCATATTGCCTTCGTAGTGCATCGTTGTCCTATTCCCAAGTGGTCCTGTCCGTAATAAGCGGTGACGTCATGCGGGCGTCACGGCTGTCGGGCAAGGCGCGATAACGAAGCTCCCATCGATCGGGTCCTCCCGGATCCCCTGCACCGAACCGTCCGTTCGCGCCGCTAAGGAGGCGCCATCTTAGCCCAATCGCTTCAGGTTAGGAAACGGATTTGTTGTGCCGCCGCGATCCCATCGGCAACCTCATCCGCCTTTGACATTAAAGGGATGGCGCCGGATACGCTGGAGAACGTCCTAAAGAGACCGCCACAATACGCTTAACATGTCATAGATCAGGGGAATGAAAAGGCCCGGCAGCATATTGCCGATCCGGAGCTTTTGGATGTCCAGAATATTCAGACCGATGGCAACGATCAACAGCCCCCCGACCGCGCTCATCTGCGCCACTACACCGGAAGTCAAAAACGGTTTCAGATAGGTTGCGGCGAGCGTGATGGCGCCCTGATAGATCAAAACGGAGACCGAAGAAAAAATGACACCGATACCGAGGGTCGAAGCAAAAATGATGGATGTCACCCCATCCAACAGCGACTTGGCGAAAAGGGTCTGATGATTGCCTGTCAGGCCGCTTTCCAAGGCACCGACAATGGCCATGGCCCCCACACAAAACACCAGGCTGGCCGTGACGAATCCTTGGGCCACGCCCTCCCCGTTACGCCCCAACCGATTGCCGATCCATCGACCGAGCGCTTCCAGGCGTGCCTCGATTCCCAGCATTTCACCGATTACCGCCCCCAGTGCCAGACTGATGATGACCAGAAGCAAGTCATTGGTCTGCAGCGCACTTTTAAAACCGATCAGAAGCACGGCCAAGCCGATGGCCGCGATAACCGTTTCTTTGTACGCGTCGGATATGCCGCGTCGCAGGGAGACGCCCAACAGACTCCCTGCGATAATGGCCAGCGTGTTGACAATCGTACCTATCATATGCGCTTCTCCGGGGGTGAATCGTCGCACGACTCATAGTGAATACGCGCCTAAATTGCAATCTCAAATTGACGTTCTTGAGGATCGGATGGCTGGCATGGAAACTAAGTCCCGGTCGGCGGGCCGGTGCTGAGAGGTAGAAGTGGGAGAGAGAATTTCCGATCAGGCGGCACCAGGTGGATCGGGGTCCCGCCCCGCCCCATCGGAGGACCTTGGACCGGTTTCGTGGGTTTGGATGAGAAAGTCGTAAAAACAGCGCGGTTCGGGACGGCGGATGTAATTCCGGATATGGCGCATCAGGTATTCGCAGGTGGCCGCCTCGCCGTCATGCTCCAGACGAAACGCCAGCAGTCGCTGAAGCCGCCTGTCGTTTTTGTCACGATCCGGCACCATCCGCATGACGCGCTGCAATACGAATCGGGGGATACGGCGACTACCTTCGATCGAGATCACGTTGTGGTTCATGGCGGTTCTCCTACAGCATCAACGTCACTATAAGACGCTTCGTTCCTGCCGCAAGCCATTGCCCGGCATTCGCAGGCCCGCCCGGGTTGGCAGCGAGCGCGTGGATTGAAAAAAAAGTGAATTCGTATTACGCTGTTTTGCAGGCATCAGGCATCGATCGATTCATTCGCACCCATCCATCCCGGGAAATCACAAATGGAAAACGGCAATTCGGCCGATCCTCAGAAAGAGTTGCGCAATGCCCTGGAAAGGGAATCCCGCGAGCGCCAGAAACTCCAGCGGCGGCTGAGCGAAGCATTAGTGCTTCTGCAGAAAACCATGAAGGACCGGGAAAAATACCGGAACCTGGTCGAAGACATCAGCGCCGTTATTTTCGCTACCGATCCCGAAGGCATGATCGTTTACATCAGCCCGATGATCCACACGTTCACGGGCCTGCAGCCGGAAGAGTTTGTCGGCCACGCGTTTATGGCGGTGATCCACCCCGAAGACCGGCGGCGTCTTCAGAAGGTTCACGAACGGGTCATTTCGGGTGATCTGCGATCCATTGAATACCGCATTCGGAACCGGCACCGCGGTTACTGCTGGGTGAGGTCCTTCAGCCGGCCCCTGGTAAACGACGGCGTTTTCAAGGGACTGCGCGGCGTCATGGTGGACATCACCAATCTGAAAAGTGCGGAAGCCGCCTTCCGGGAGAGTGAAAAAAAATACCGGACCATCGTCGAAAGCATCGAAGAGGGGTATTTCGAAGTCGACCTCAAAGGTCGTCTGGTTTTCGTGAACAGCCCCCTATGCCGTATCGTCGGATACACCCGTGACCAGCTGCTGCTGACGCCCTTTCAGAAATATTTTCCCCGTGCCACTGCTCGCTTTCTGTTCCGGCTCTTCAACCGGGTATACCGCAGCGGTATTCCGGCCACCAACCAGGATTTTGAGGCCCAGCGCAACGACCGCCGCGTGGTCTTCGAAATCTCGGTCTCCCTGGTAGCGGATCGGGCGGGCCAGCCCACCGGATTCCGCGGCATGCTGCGGGACATCACCCACCTGCGCCTCGCGGAAGAAGAACGCCAGGAATTGAAAGAGCAGCTTCATCATGCCCAGCGCCTGGAGGCCATCGGGACACTGGCCGGGGGCATCGCTCACGATTTCAACAATATCCTCATGGGCATTCAAGGCAACACCTCGCTGATGCTCATGCGTACGCCCGCCGAAAACCCGCTGATCGAAAAGCTTCGCAATGTCGAACGCTATGTCAAAGACGGCGCCGGCTTAACCCGCCAACTGCTTGATTTCGCACGCACCAAACAACGCCAGACCGCAGTCACCGACCTCAATGAAGTCATTCGCAAAACAGCCGCTATGTTCGGCCGGACCAAACGGGAAATCACGATCGATGCCGCACGCCTGGAGGCGAGCTGGCCGGTCACGGTCAACCCCGGCCAGATCGAACAGGTTTTGATGAATCTGTTCGTCAATGCCTGGCAGGCCATGCCCGCCGGCGGCCGCCTGACCGTCGAAACCGAAGACTGCCAGTTGGGCATGAAATCCGTCCACCCTTTCGGCCTGAATCCGGGGCGCTATGTCCGGGTGCGGGTCCGCGATACCGGCATCGGCATCAACGAAGCGATCCTGCCCAAAATCTTCAACCCCTTCTTCACCACCAAGGAACGCGGCCGGGGGACGGGATTGGGGCTGTCCTCCGCCTATGGCATCGTCAAAAACCATCGCGGCTTCATCAGGGCCGCCAGCCAGGTGGGCAAGGGATCCGTCTTCACGGTTTTCCTGCCAGCCTCCGCCTCACCGATGCAATCGGAAACCGAAACCATCCTGAAGCCGTTGCGCGGCGCCGGCACGGTGATGGTGGTGGACGATGAACGCTTCATCATTGAAATTGCCGGCGAATGGTTGCGGGAGTTGGGGTACCGGGTCATCGAAGCCTCGAGCGGCCAGGAAGCGCTTAGCCTCTATGAATCCAACCGGGAGGGGATCGACCTGGTCATCCTGGACATGGTCATGCCGGGCATGGACGGGGGTGAAACCTTCGAGGGTCTGCGGGCCCTTGATCCGGATGTGCGGGTTCTGTTGATCAGCGGCTATGGGCTCAACGGCCGGATCAAGGAAATCCGTCGCCGGGGCTGCCGCGGCTTCCTCCAGAAACCATTTACGATTCTCCAGCTGTCCGAAAAAATCAAAGCGATCCTGGCCGGAGACGTCCCCGCTAAAGGAGGCGAGGTACGGCGGCTGGAATCCTAGCGCCAGCCGCCGCCCGGAGCGTCGTTCGTGGTGTTCCTCCAGAAATGCTATATTTTGGTTTCGGCCAAGGCCGCAGCGATGTGTCCCGCGCTGCGGAACTTCCTGTCTGATCCAACCCCGCTCCGACGGCGTCGCCGTATGAGCGACAGCGTTGCCTAGCCGGGCTGCGGCGAGGATTTCCAAAACGCCGGCCGGCCGGGGCCGAAAGCTGCCATTTCTGGAGGAGTATCTGTTACAATCCCGGCATGGCCGTCTCAAAAGGCCAGGCGGCCACCCCGCCTTCGATAAAGCGCACACGCTTGAAGCCCGCCGCATTGAGGATCAGTTGCGCCTCGTAGCCCCGCATGCTGACCTTGCAGTAGGTCAAAATCTCGCGATCCCTGGGCAGTTCTTCCAAGCGGTCCCGTAGTTCCGCCAGGGGAATCTGAAGCATGTCGGTGTGGGGAATCCATTCCATTTTGGACTCTTCCGGTATGCGTACATCCAACAACAGGCAATCTCCCGTATCCATCAGCCGTTTAGCCTCCAGGGGGGGAATGCCATCGGCTATCCCGTCCAGCTTGTTGGTCAGAACATGGGCGCATACCGCCAGGGGATCGATGGGCGGACCGAAGGGCGGGGCATACCCGAAATCGACATCCGCCAGTTGATCCAGTGTGCCGTCGAAATAGATGACACTGGCCGCCACATCCAGCCGCTTGGCGCCATTGCCCATGCCGGCCACCTGCACCCCCAGAACCTTGCGGTCCCGCCGGGAAGCGATCATTTTGATGACAAACAGGCGGCTGCCGGGCATGTAGTGGGGAATGTCCTGGCCGGACCAGGTGGTAACTTCATAATCGATGCCCAGCGCTTTGGCCATGCGCTCGGTCAGCCCAGTGCGTCCCAGGGTATATTCGAACACCCGCACCACACTGGTGCAGGTGATGCCGCTGAAAGGGGTCGGCCGGCCGGCAATGTGGTTGGCGATCACACGACCGTGCTTGTTGGCGGTAGATCCCAGCGGCACGTAGAGGCCCCCCCCCACCTGACGGTGGATATAAGCGTTGGGCACACAATCACCGCCGGCGTAAATGTCCGGATCGCTGGTCTGGCAATATTCGTTGACCAGGATCCCACGCTCGCAAGGCAGCCCCGCCTCCCGGGCCAGATCGTCATTGGGGCGGGTGCCGACACCGACCACCACGCAATCCGCTTTAATTCGGCGTTGATTGGTAACGACGGTGTCAACGCGATCCCCGCCCTCCAAGGCAACGACGGTTTCGCCGAGCACCAGTTGGACATCATTGTCCTCCAGATGGATCTGAGCGAAACGGGCGATATCCTCGTCCAGGATGCCCGGCATGATCTGGGGCGTCATCTCGACCATTGTGACATCCAGGCCGCGATTGACCAACGCCTCCGCCACTTCGAGCCCGATAAACCCCGCTCCCACCAGAACCGCGTGCTTGAGTCCCTGGGATTCGATCTCGCGCACCAGGCTGGCGGCGTCATCCGGATGGGTCATGAACCAGATGTTCTTCAGGTCCATACCGGGAATCGGCGGTTTGAAAGGCCTTCCGCCGGTGGCCAGCACGAGCTTGTCATAAGGCAAATCCTCCTCCCCGCCGCTTTCCAGGTCGCGAACGTGGACGGTCTTGGCGGTGCGGTTGATCGCCGTCGCCTCGGTACGAATACGTGTCTGGAAGCCCTTCCAGCTGCGAAAGAATTCCGGCGTCCGGGATACACCGGCCGGTGTGTGGGTCAAGGCGTTGATGTTGGTAAAAGTGCCCTCCACATAATAGGGCAGGCCGCAGGCCCCATAGGAGACCAATCCGCCCTTTTCGATCATGGTTACTTCGGCCTCAGGCATCAGACGCTTGAGGCGTGCCGCTGTTTTGGGACCGCAGGCAACACCACCGATAATGAGCACACGCAGTTTTCCGGACATAAATCGAATTCCTTTCTCGAATGGATGGGTTACAAACCAGAGCCAATTCCGCTTTTCAATATCTAACGGGCTGAAGCATAGGGGGCCTCCCTTGATGAACAGCCGTTTTTAGCGACTTGCCGCTTCGCCGTTACCGATCAATGCATTTGACTTTACCCGGGAGCCGATCTTATTGTTTTGATATCTCCTTTCTCAACCGGTTCCTCTGGGGAGCCGGCCTTTCCGACCTCGCGATCATCCGGGTGCCGGGCACCCCAACCGCCAAGACGAAAGGATACGAAATGAGAGTCACCTTTCAGCGCATTCTTTGTGCGACGGATCTGTCCGACATTTCCCACCAAGCCATTGCCCATGGCATCACCCTGGCCCACGAATTTGAAGCCCGCCTGCTGGTATGCCACTGCATCCACCTGCCGGCACCGTCAATCTACGGCGAGGCTTATCTGGCGCCGGAAGAGCAGTTGGATCGCAACATAGACTTTGCCCGAAAACGCATTTCCGATTTGATGGCAGGCCATGAGGTGGACTGGGAGCCTCTGGTGATCGTCGGGCCGGCCGCGGAGGAAATCACACGGGTCGTCCGGGAAAAGGCGATCGACATTGTATTGACGGCCACTCAGGGGCGCCGGGTGCTGAAGCGTATGCTGCTGGGGTCCGTCACCGAACGCCTCATGCGGACCCTGTCCTGCCCCCTGCTGGTCATCCCCGCCGCCGATGGCGGGGCTGCCGCAAAAGCAGAAGCCGCCCTGCGCTTCAAGCGCATCCTGGTGGGATGCGACTTTTCCCCGGATGCCGACCTCGCCTTTCAACACGGCTTAAACATGGCGCAGGAATTCCAGGCGGAACTCCACCTGATGCATATTATCGAAACACCCCTTTACACCGAAACTTTCAAACCCGTTTTGGCCCACCGGCAGGCATCGACTGTGGCCATCCGTGACTTTCTGAAGTCCAAGATCGACGCCCTGGTGCCGGAAGAAGCCCGCCACTGGTGCCAGCCGGTCACCGTCTTGGAAGAGGGGCAACCCTACGTCCAACTGCTGCGCTATGCCGAAGAAAACGAAATCGACCTGATCGTACTGGGGGTTCGTGGGCACGGTCTGATCGGCACCATGTTCGTGGGTTCCACCACCGACCGCGTCATCCGCCGCGCCAACTGTCCGGTGCTTTCCGTCTGTCCTCATTCCGGGGGCACTTGACGAAGCGGATGGCCTGAAGGAGGCCGGTTTTCGGCCTCGACCAAGACATTTCTACATCATATGCTCGGCCACGCTGACCGCCCGATCCCCCAGCATATTCACATAGCTCCCCATCTCGTTGTCATACCAGCCGTAGGTGACCACCTGGGTGATCGGGATCCGGTAGACATGTCCCTTGACCGCATCCAGAACGCTGTCGGGCACCCCGGTAAGATTGCTAAGATTGAAGGTCACCTCGGCCGTGCGGGTGTGGGTTTCGTGTCCTTCGATGATGGTTGCGGCCCGGGGATAACCTACGATATCTCCGGAGACATTCTGTTTTTCGGAAAAGTGCAAATAGCCGTTGGGATCCATGTCGGCGGTCTGCCGGAAAATCGTGTTGATGGTGTCCCGCCGGACGGGATCGCCGCCCATTTCCTCCTGGACGTCGAGCACCAAAATGATCAACGATCCGGTTGCCGTGGGCACACGGACGGATTCGGCGATGAAGCCGATCTCTTCCATCTCGGGAATAACCAGGCGCAACGCGTTGGCCGCCCCGGTGGTGGTCAGGATAATGTTGTTCATGATGCTGCGATTTTTGCGCAGGTCTTTAGCGCCGGCTTTCGGCAGGCGGTCCAAAACGGCCTGGGATCCGGTCGCGGAATGAACGGTGGCCATGGAGGCGGACAGAATTCGCTTAGGGCCGAAGTAGTTGAGGAGCGGCTTGACCATGTGGGCCAGGCAGGTGGTGGTGCACGACGCATTGGAAACCAGCCGGTGGCGACGCGGATCAAAGTCGTTGGCGTTGATCCCCATGACCGTCGTAATGGCATCTTCCGGCATGGGCTGTCCCTTATCCTTGATCTTGAAGGGTGCGGAGACCACCACGAAATTCGCCCCGGCTTCCAGATGCCCGCGCACCGCCCCGGCCGGATGATCGGGGGGCAGGGTGGGGTCAAGAAACCCGCCCGTCGTTTCCACCACCAGTTTCACATCCTGGTCCCGCCAACCGATATCGGCCGGATTGCGGGCGGTTTTTAGAAAGTGCACCTTGATCCCGTCGATGGTAAGGCTGTTGTTCTCTTCGTCGATGGCATCGATTACCGAAGGTGCCCGATGCCCGTAAAGAAACTGGTTCAGTCGGCCGTACGAAGAGTCCCGTTCCACATAATGGGCCATATCAGCCATGGAGGTGCCTGCCTCGCGGCCGATGTTGACAACGATTTCGCTGAAAAATTTACGGGCCAGATGGTGCCACACGGTAAGCTTGCCAATCCGACCGAAACCGTTGACGCCCAGTTTGCCCCCTCGTCCCCTATCCGCTGGCTGTTGCATGTCTCCTCCCCCGTATTGTCGATCATCGCTGATCATGGCACCACTTGGCGGTCTCCCGGACTCGTTGCGCATGGAACGCCCGTTGCCGCATCATGTTTCTTCGACTTTGATCAATCCCTGATAGACCGATCCTTCCTGTCCGTTGATGCTGATATAATCCCCCGAGCTGAGAACCACCTCGCTGATGTGGCAGGTCTTCTTCTTCTCGTCGCAGATCAGTTCCCCACAGCCCACCACACCGGTCCGCCCCAAGCGATGGGCCACCACGGCCGCATGGGAAGTCAACCCTCCCCGCGATGTCAGGAGACCGTCCGCCGCGTGAATTTCACGGATATCGTCCGGAACCGTATCCGCGCGTGCCAGGATCAGCGAAGTCTCTGGCTCCAGTTTGCGCCAGTAGTCGATCTCATCCAGGGTGAACACCAGGCGCCCGGTCATGGCGCCTCCACTGACGCCGATGCCATGGCCGATGGGCTGTTTACGATCGAGTTCATGATGATCGAACATCATGAATTTCTTGCGTTCCCGGATGGCCATGTCCCTGCTCTGAAGGATGTACAGATCTTGACGGCGGTCGCCTGCAAAGGTGAATTCCATCTCCTGGGGACTCCAGCCCCGTTTGAATACCAGATCCCGCGCGAACCCTTCCAGCGCCGCAAAAATCTCCGGAAAGTGGGTTTCCAGCGTGATATCCGTATCCCGCATCTCGGTCTCCTGCTGGATGACGGAGATGGGCAGGGTGGTCACGAGACCGGCCACCACGTCTTCGCCCTGGTTCTCGATCGTGAAATCGCCCCACAAGCGCAAGGTATCTCCCGACCAGCGCGGGTTATGGGTAAAAATCACACCCGAGCCGGATTTCTGGGAAACATTGCCGAAAACCATTTGCTGGATCGTGACGGCCGTGCCCCAGTCGTCGGAAATTCCCATGATTTTGCGGTAGGTTTTGGCCTTGGTGGATTCCCAGGACTGCAGGACGCGCATGGTGGTCAGCACCAATTGCTCAAAAGGATCCTCGGGCACCAGAATGCCGGCCTCCCGAATCATTTCCTTGTACGTCAGGGCCACCTGCTCCATCTGCTCGCCGCTGAAACCCCGTTTGAGCGGGGTGCCGAACCGATTTTTGAACTCGCCCATGATGGCATCGAAATCGTCGCGCTGCAGGTCGAAGGACATGCCCCAGCATTGCAGGAAGCGGCGGTAATTGTCCCAGGCGAACCAGGCGTTACCGGTTTTGACCGCCATCCCGGCGGCGATCTCTTCGTTGATGCCCACGTCCAGAAAGGTATCCATCATGCCCGGCTGGGAAATGGACGAGCCGCTGCGCACCGAAAGCATCAGGGGGTTGCGGGCGTTGCCGAATTTTTTGCCGGTCTGATTTTCCAATAACGCGATATGCCGCGCCACCTGGTCCCGGAAGTTGGCTTCCGCGGCCGGATAACGTTCGATGACCTCGCGGCACCGGAAGACTTCCGTGGTCACGATAAACCCCGGGGGCACAGGAAAGCCGAAACGGGTCAGCTTCAGCATGTTGAGTCCCTTGTTGCCGAGGTAGATGATACCGTGCACCCGCTCGTTGGGAATCACCAGTGATGTCAAGGCGCGCTGCGGATCATAGTTCAATAGGCTGTGGAGGCTGTCTTTGGGAATCTTGGCCGACTGGTGAAAAAGCGTCGTGAGAATCCGGCTGAGGAAGAGATCCAGCTGCCGCAGGCCCAAGACCTGTGATATCAAATCACGGAAAAAGATTTCCGATATACGGTGGTGGTGTCCTTCCTTTTCCGCCCCGCTATCCGCGGGCAGGTATTTGGGCAGAATCTGATCCGCGAGGGTGCGGTGGATGATGCGATCCAGGTTCTGTTCGTGAATGTTGTTGAAGTAGTCATTGATGATGTTCTTGACGGCGGTCGCAAAGCCCCGCAGGACATCCAGGTACTGGGTAAAGGTGAATCCGCGGGCTTCCAGGGCGTGGGCCAGCATGTCCAGCTGCCGCTCGAATTCTTTGGACGCGATGCCGTCCAGCGCCAGGGCCCGCTGGAAGAGAAGCAGCAGGTCATAAATATGGTAGAATGTCGCCCGGGTGATGAGACTTAAATCGATCCGCCGGATGAGTTTTTCCAACAGCACATTGGTCAACGATTCCAGCCGGAACGCCAGCCCCAACGCGTTGAACTTCATTTCGTGGTAGCTGCCGTACATGGAAGGGATATCGATGGTGAAGTGGCGTTTCTTGTATATGTCCTCGCGGATTTCGAAGGTCTTGGGCGAGAGGATGATGGCCTTGAGTTCCTCCTGGACGTCGAGCAGACCGCGCATTTTTTCGCGGGAATCGCTCACTTCAAGAACGCTTTCCAGGGCTTCCAGTCCGGGGAATCCGTCGTTCTTCAGTTGCGCTATATAATGCCCCAGTTCGATGAAATCGATGTTGTATTTCTGATTGAGCAGTTTGTAGAGAACGATGGCCAGATACACCCGCTCCCTATCGAGGGGCGTGATTTCATCGTATTCCGCCAGGACGTTCTGCAGCCCTTCGTCGGGTATCCGCAACAAGGCCTCAAGCGCCCCCAGGCCGCGTTCCTTTAGCCGCTGCATGGCAATGTGGACCCCATCGATAAAGGGCCCCGTATTTTCGATCTCGCTAAAAATGTTGGGGGGCGTATAGGGTCGCAGCGGCTCCCTGTCGCGCGTCTGCCAGAAGTGCAGCACCGCCTCCATGAAATTGATGATCCGGTTGCTGCTCTCCACATGGCATTGTTTCCGCAGGAAATGCAGCAGGACATCCTTGCGGTGATTGATCTCGTCCAGTTGGGTGGAAATGTCCCGCAGTTTTCCTTCCGCGCCGATATCGTTGAAATAGACCGGGAACAACCGGGCCAGCTGTTTGGCGATATTATAAACCGGCTCGATGCCGCTGTTCAAAAACCGGGTGATGTCCCGGGGGAAGAGATCCGTATCCTTGATGAAAACCCCGCAGATGGCCACCTGGATGATCAGGTAGGACATGAGCCGCGTAGAGCGTTTGGGACTGAGTTCGATCAACTCCAGCCAGGTCCTGATATTCTGCAAATGGGCGGCATTGACCTGGATTTGCCAGTCGTTGCCCACACCGCCGATGTTGGGCGCCTGGAAACCCAGGTCGATGACTTGATCGATAAAGAAATTGATAAAATCGATATCCTGGGTGCGGTAGACGCCCTTGCCCATGTTGAGGACACAGTTCAGGGCGGTGGTGGGAAAAATAACCGCGCGTTCCTTGAGGATGGAAAATGTCTTCTCGATCAGCCTGCGGATATGCCATGGTTTTTCGTTGTCGATGATCCAGGTCAGAGCCCGATTGATATCACGCAGGGCCTCTTCGTGAACGATGGACAACCCTTCGAGATTCATCTGGTAGAACAAAAACAGCAGCCGGTAAAGATCGCCACGCCCGTTTTTTTGGCCGAGAGTGTTCAAACGGTCCGGAATCTCGCGATGAACTTGAACGATCTGGTTGAATCCCGGCAGGTCGAGAAGGCGCTCCAGCACCTCAGGAGAGCGGATATCTTCACAGTGGAGAATATCGTCCAGCCGATGGCTGTAGCGCTGCAGGGTCGCGTGCGCGATGGCATCAAAAACCGCCGCCAGATCGGCGTCCGGTTTAAAAGCACCGACCTCCTTTTCAAACCATTGCTGCGGGTCTTCTTCCTTCATCCAGTAAGTATAGGTATCCTGAAAGAACCGTATCAAAAGCAAATTCAGGTGTGGCAGCCGTTCCAGGTACGGGCGGCCCAGTTTCAGGGCGGTCTCGCCAAGTCGATTCAGCTGATAGTAGCTTTTTAGAAACACCATGAAAATTGCGTTGTCATAGCGGCGTATGCTCCGGAAGGCCTCGTTCAAGACGGGCGCAAAGCGCTCGAACGCCTCGCCCGATTCTTTCACGATCTTCAGCAAGAGGAGCATCAAATTGTCCACCGCATCAATGCAAACATCGGTCGTACGGGTGGATTCAATGGCCCGCAAGTAGATATCGATATAGATCTGGGCCGCGCGGGGTCCGTCGGGGTGGGATTTGATCAGGTGAAAATAGTCAAGGGAGTAGATGCGGGCTTCCTTGACGATAAATTTCCAGTTTTTGTAAGGATGGGATAATTCTTTGAGAAAGGTCGTCAACCCTTCCTGCAGACCGAAATAGGCCGCCATCACCTCCTGAAGGACGACATACTGCGGGTCGATTTTCACATCCACATGATAATCCGCTATGTTGACTTCCAGTGCTTTGGAGCGGATCATTCCACTTCTCCCCTGCACGCGCTGCGGATCGACATCGGCAGCGCCTTCTGGAGCGTTTTCCCAACCGGCCGAGAATCGGCGCTCAATCTCCGGAAGCAGCCTTTGGGAAAAGGGTGCCGATTCTCACGATAGAACGTCTTGAACGGCCAACCTAGCCGCGGCTCAGCGCCATCAGCCGATAGACCACCATACCGGCCAGCCAGGCCGCATCCTCCGGTGATAAACAGTCCCCGGTTGCTTCATTGAACAGAATGTTCGCTTCGGAATCGAATTCCTCATCGCCTTCCCAAAGAATATAATGCATCGCCAGCTGCGGGAAAACCTGGAATCGATAACCGGCGTCGCCCGCATCGATGGGCGTTGCGTTCAAAACCCGGCAGGCACGGTGAAACGCCTCCAGGTTCCGGCCAAAGGTTTCTTTCAGCGGATTCACCGCCCGCTTTACGAAGGGACCGAAATAAAAGGCCGCCCCGGGGATTTCGCGATAGGCGATCATATCGCCGGGGGGCCGTTGGGGATCGGCTCCCATCATGTAATGGAGAATCAGAACCTGTTCCTGAAGGGGGATTTCCCGCTCCGGTGCCTCCATATCCTCAAACTGGAACTTCGGATAGGCAATCCCATAGCAGCGGTCCAAAAATTGAATTTCAAAGTGATCGTCATTCCGGCACGTCAGACCGGTCCGTTCACTGATTGCGGCGAAGGCCTGCTCCGACAGCCTATCGGCGGCCAGCGCACGCGCGGCCCGATAATCATCAATCCTGGCCATAGGAATTCCGATCCTTTCTATCCTGGCATGAAGCGGCCGATGCGGCCAAACCGCACCTGCCGAAGGTTAGCATGAAAGAACAAAAAGCCCTCCCACCGGGAAGGGCTTTTTGTGCATCCATCGGGGAAGGCGGGAGAAGGGATTAAACCTCCAGCCATGAATCCGAGTAAAGCGTTTTGCCCAGAATGACGTCAACCGTCTTTTTGTATTTCAGCAATTCCTCAGAAAGGCTGCCGACATCCGGCTCCTGTCCGTCCATCACCCCGTAGACCAAATCCACGATATCCTGGCGCTGGCCTTTGGCGATGGCGATCAACTGATCGTCCAGGGGATCGGCAATCACCGATTCCATCCCGCATTTCTGCAGCATGACCATGTAGGTCTGATTCAGGATCGGACGCAAATGATCCGGCGGGCCGTTGGAGATGTTGGAAAGCCCGCAAGTGCTGCGTGCCCCCGGCGAAATGTCCGGCAGCATCTTCTGGAATTCCATCAGGCTGATGGCCTGGGGCTGCTGAATGTTAACCGGCGTCACGATGCCGTCAACCCAGATCTTCTCATTGGGGATACCGGCCTCATTGGCAAAATAAAGCAGCTCCACGCACAGGGCGGCGCGCTCGTTCTCATCCCGCGGCAGACCTTCCGGCCCCCACATCAGGGCAATGAAATCGGCCCCGGCTTCGGCCGTCATCGGCACCATGCGCTCGTAGCGCTCAGGGCGCACCATAATCGAATTAACGATATGCGAAGCCCCACTGGGAACGGGTTTGATAACCTTCAAGGCGGCTTCGATGGCATCGATGTTGGATGTATCCAGTGCCAGGGGGATATCATTCACCACTTCCTGGACGGTCTGCACCACCCAGGGCATCAACTCGGTGCCTTCTTTCTTGGCCGGGCCGAGGTTGATGTCGATATAGTCCATTCCCTTTTCCCGCTGGAACAGGGCCTCTTCCTGGATCGGTTTGGGATCACGCTCCTTGAAAGCGCGGCCGATCTTCGTGGAAATGACATTCAAGCTTTCACCAATCAGTAACATAGAACCTCCCTCTCTCTTAACACTTGGTTTCCCGGCCGGTCAGCGAGGGGCGGTTTGCAGCCATACCCGCCCCTGCCAAGCCGTCAGCAGTAATGAAAAACTTATTTCCCCCGGAGAAAACCGGGCAAATGGGCGGCTTCGCGCGGCCCAACCGTAATGGTCCATCCGGGAAGTTCTTCCTCCACGTCGCCGGCGATGGCGGCCGCATATCCGGGGATGATCAACTCGGTATGCTTCACCTTGTCCATGATGCCGCTCTTCTTGACGAACATACCGACGTCGTCGCCGGCGAATTTACCTGCGGCCCAGGCGGTAAGGACCGACAAGCCCTCGGAATCCTTGATCAGCAGCCACGCGGGCACCTTGCTGGCTTCGATCTCGCCGGACACGATGAAATAGGTCAGGGCGAAGTTGGTGGTCACCAGCACCGGCGAATTCTCGTCCGGGTTGTTGATTTCGAATATCCCTTCCGTCACGGTCATGGGCCGCTGGGGATCGGTATAGATGTTCAAGCGTTCCAGGAGAAGCGGGAACAGGGTATCACCGGTAAAATCCGACAGCACGACAATGCCGCCGTATTTGGCAATAAACTGCCCCGCCAGCAGGGTTTCCATGTCCAGATTGGAGGCCATTTCACAGGGGAAGGTAATCGTGGGAAAGCCCACCGCCCGATTGAGATCCTTTAGTGCGGCCCGGCGCAGGGCCACCTGGTCGTCCAGTGAACCTTTGACATCGCGGGAGCCTGCATCCAGAACGATATCCTTCAGTCCCATCTCGGTCAGTTTGGTGGTCAGGGGTACCAGCGCTTCGACCGAATCCGCCTTGACGGCCAGTGGCAGTCCCATTTCCTTGGCCAGGGCGCCCAGCGCCTCCACCGTGCTTTCCGTGGCGGCATAAAGCAGGGGATGCTTGAAAGCGCAGGCCTCGGCCCCGGCTTTAAGAACATCCACGCTGTCACTCATCAGCACCAGGTTGAACTCCGACGTTTCGGCGACAAGCTTGGCCAGCTTTGCAAATGCCGCGGCATCACCATTGGCGTCTTTGAGGGCTACGAGTTCGGGACGCAGGTTGAGCCCGACGCGCTCGAACTGGAGCGCATTCCAGCTTTTGAGTTTGCCGGCCACATCGGTTTCGGCCGTGTCGGACGTCACCAAGGCCGCCAGAGCCGTGGGGTTGAAGAAGGTCTTTTCGTGGCGGTAAAGAACCGTTTCCCCGCCCACGGTGGCTTTGCGTACACCGGCGCCCAGAACCACCGGGCGAATCGGCGGTGCCGAGGCTTCCGCCAATTTCTCGCGGGCTTCATCGGAGACATAGGGGCAACTGTCAAGTTCGGCCTTGCCCGATGCCAAGTTCATGGCAAAAGCCAGGCAGGTCGGCACACCGCATTCCTTACAGTTGGTTTTCGGCAGGAGTTTGAAAATCTGAATACCGGTTAATGCCATGGTTTTCTCCTTGCTGTTGTTCAGCGCTATTTAGAACCGTTGCGTATTCAATATCGGAATCGACGTCATGACCGCCCGGGGGAACGGAAAGGTCGCCCCGGGTGGTCGGGTAGGCATCTCGCCGCTAACCGATGATCGGCGGCATAGACAGAGCCGGATGCCCTTTTTCCTGCAAGAAGGGCAGGATCTCTTCTTCCGTGATACCCACCGTTTCGTCGGCGATTTTGTCGACCAGGTCCGGATCGCCCAGTTCGGCACCGCGCTGAATGAGCCGTTCCCGGATTTCGTCTTTGAGTATTTTGGGCATCCAGACCATTCGCAGAAGGCCACCGTCGCCTATGATAAACTTGCGCTGGGTGATGTTGTATTTGGAGTGACCCACGAAGCCCGGTGAAGAGGCCCCGCCGCCCATCACACCGGCCAGCGTGGTGAATTTCATCCCACAGGGGGTTTCACCGGTATATTCACGGCTGACCGTCATGACGCCGTTGCAGGACGGCAGCATGGCGGCGATACACTCGCAGCACCCGCAGGTGGTCATGGGTTCCTGCACCATAGAGTAGAAGTTGTATTGGGTGATGGCACCGCGCGAGGCCTTGGCGACAAATTCATTCACGCCTTTGAACATCCCGAGCTTGGCATCCAGAACCTCGCCTTTTTCGATGGGCTGGTTGGGGCCGGTCGGGTTGATCTGGTAGGAGGCTCGGCAGTCCATCCAGTTGTAAGCGCCGCAAAGCCCCGTGCGTTCCGGACTGACGGCACACACATGGCTGGGGGCAAACGACTGGCAAAGCGTGCAGGAGTAAAAGATCTCCACATCTTCGTCGGTCATCTTGTCGACCCGTTCGTCACGCGTCTTGTATTCCGCACGGGCCCTTTTGGTCAACGCATCGACATCCTCTTTCTTGGTGTAGAGGGTCACCTCGACCTTATCCAAAATGGCACCAAAATCCTGGTGGAACTTGGCGTGCAGCACGACACCGATATCCTTTACGGTGAAGCCCTTATCGACAGCCGCTTTGCTCACCCGGACCCAAGCGATATCCCGTTGGCCCATGTGCATGATGCCCTGGATATAGTTCACCAGGTGATGGATCTGGCGTTCCAGAATCGGCTCGAAATCGACCTGCATTTCACGGCCGGCCACCTGGACGTAGATGCCCAGCGGTAAGACGTCCCCTTCTTTGATGTCGCCGATATCGGGACCGACCACATTGACCTTGCCGTCTTCGATATCGTTCATGTCGGCCAGTTTCACCAACTCGGTGGCCTGGGTCTTGCCACCCCCCATCTGGGTGTAGAGATCGGCACCGCGCACGCGCTCGCCCTCGTAGGCCGGGCCAAAGCTGCAAGGAATGTCGATATCGGAAATGGTGACCTTGAGGCCGCGGGTTTCCACGGATTTCTGCACCATTTCCTCGTGGGGCACATTGGCGATGACGTGCTCGTAGGTACAGACACCGGTGGGCAAAATTTCCGGAATGTCGGTGTCGGCCAGGGTCGGGAAACCCCAGTTGACACAGCCGGCGGCGGCCGCCGCCCATTCGGTGCCCACATCGCCCAGGGCGTTCACAAAGGCGAAGATGCGGTTCTTGTTGTACATCAGCATTTTGCGATAATCACCCGGCTGAACACCGCCGAACGCCATGGCCGCCCGGTTGGCGAACCCGAGAGCAAAAATGGCCGAGGAAATATCCGGACCGAAGGGCACGATCTTGGTGTTCCAGCCCACCTGCACCCCGGCTTCCACCAGCTGTTCGGAAACGCTGGTGCCGTTTTGGTTGGCCGCCAGGAAGACATAGATGCTGCGCTTCTGGTATTCTTCGATGATCATCTTGGCGATCTCGGGATTCGGGGCCGCACCGACGATAGCCGCAAACCCGGGAGCCGAACCATCCACGAACTCCACGCCGCGTTTACGGAAAACCGTGTCTTCGGCTGCGCCCAGCCAGAGTTTTCCGTTTTCCGGATCGCATTCTTCGGAGACATGGTAGAAATCCGGCTCGTTCAGGTAGCGCAGGGCTTCCTTGAGCTCGAAGGCCAACAGCGCTGCCATACCGGCATCCAGAAGGGGGCCGAGGTAGGGCAGGTGGTTGCGGGATTTGACATGCGGAGGCAGCAGTTTACGGCAGAAATCGATCACCTTCTGCATGTCTTCCAGTTTCTCGACTTTGATGCCGAGCAGCGAGTAAATCACCGGCAGGTAGTAGGCCGTGTTCGGGAAGCCCACCGGGGTGTCGGCATTGAAGGTTTCCAGCGCTTTCTTGAAGTCACCTTCGACTTTCGAAACGATATTGTATCCACCCTGAATGGCGGCAAATGCGACTAACTTGGACATACGTTCCTCCTTCGCTGAGGATTTGGTTCGTTAACAGGCATAACGGTTAGACTTCCAAAGCCATACGGTCGGCCATGTCCATCATGACGCGCTCGCGGGCCTTGTCGATACCCAGGGCTTTACGCTTTTTGTCGATATGGGCAATCATCATCCGGGCATGTTTGATGGGGTCCTTCTCGAAATCCCACATGCCGCCGTACATTTTTTCCATCTCTTCAAACAGGTAGCGCTGGAAGACCGGCGCCCCTTCCGTCGGAAATACCGTGCCGAAGACGGTGTAGACACCCGAGGAGACAAAATACTGGCCGATGCTGATGGCCTTTTCGCTCATCCACTCGGGGGCGCTGCCGGCCGCCGGCAGGTCGCTCAGGTCGTTGCCCAAGCCACCGGCTCGGACCACTTCGGTGGCTGCCAGCAGGATGCGGCTATTATCCACACACGATCCCAGGTGCAGGACCGGCGGGATCCCCACCGTCTCGCATACTTCCGCCAGCCCCGGACCGCAGAAGACCTTGGCGGACTCGGGGGTCAGCAAACCTTCCATGGCGCAGGCGATGGCGTTGCAGCCGGTGGTCAGGACGATAACGTCGTTTTTGATCAACTCTTTGACGACCTGAATATGGGCTTCATTATGCTTGGTGCGGGCATTGTTGCAGCCCACCACGCCGCCGATACCGCGGATGCGTCCGTTGATGATGTTATCATTGAGGGTGTAGTAGTCGCCGCGGAACGTTCCCCCCAGGTGGTACTGGACCGATTCCACACCGAATCCACCGACCAGCGGCGATTTGTGCTTTGGAATCATGATGTCGGCACCGCGTTCGGTGAAGCTGTCGATGGCCAGTCTGACGATACGCTTGGCATCTTCCAGAGCGTGATGCTCGTCAAACTCGATGTGCACCACATTGTCCTGCTCCATGCGCGCCATCGGATGCGTGGTAATGAGTTTGGTGTGGAAGCACTTGGCCACATTGGCCAGGTTCTGCATGATGCACTGCACATCCACCACCATGGCGTCACAGGCACCGGTCACGATGGCCAGTTCCTGCTGCAGGAAGGTACCGCACAGCGGCACGCCGTGACGCTGCAGGATTTCGTTGGCCGTGCAGCAGATTCCCGACAGTTGGATGCCCTTGGCCCCTTTTTCCTTGGCGTAGTCGAGCATTTCCTTGGTCTGGGCCACTTCCACGATGACTTCCGAAAGAACCGGCTCGTGGCCATGGATAATAATGTTGACCATATCTTCTTTCATGACCCCCAGGTTGGCCTCGGACACCAGGGGATAGGGCGTGCCGAAGAGCACGTCCTGCAGGTCGGTGGCCAGCATGGAACCGCCCCAACCGTCGGCCAGAGCGGCGCGAGCGCCCTGTTTCATCAGGTTTTTGTAGTCCTGGTCGACACCCATGTGCGTACGATGCATGATATCGACGATTTCCCGGTCGATATTGCGCGGCAAAACCCCCTGCTTCTTCCAGATTTCGTAGCGGGGTTTCGGGGCACGCTTCAGGTACTCCACTTCGCCTTCGGCTTTGCCCCATTCGTTGAGCGCTCTTTCGGCCACTTCCAGGGCGATTTCGTCGATGTCGCGATCCAGGGTTTCACCGTCCACCTCCACCGTGGTGGCAACGCCTAGATGCGGGGCGATGTCGCGCAGCTTGCCCTCGTCCTTGATTTTGTAGGCGTCGGTTTCCTTGCGGGCGGCGGACATGAAGACCTCGGCCACACTGCGGCCGTGGTCGGAATGGGCCGCGGCGCCGCCGGCGATCATGCGGATGAAGTTACGGGCGGCGATCGTGTTGGCCGTCGCACCGCAGAGGCCTTTGCGGTCGTCGCTGGCCTCGTCATAGTCTTTGGGCAGCGGCAAACGGCAAGGCCCCATGCTGCAGTTTTTGCAGCAGGTCCCCTGGTTGCCGATATTGCAGGGCTTCATCGTGACCGCACGGTCGAAAACGGTTTCGATGCCCAGCTTTTGTGCTCTTGCGAGCATTTCACGGGTCGCGGGATCGATGCTGGCCGTCTGCGGATCAGCCGTCTTTGATTTCGTGGCGGCCTTCTTGATTTCCTTTACTTCTGCCATACGAGGTTCCTCCTCATGCTATAGAGATTCTGCCGGAATGATCGGTTGGAGATATTCGCCCTACGCGCGCTTGTGCGTCCAGTTCACTTTTTCAATGAGTTTTTCCGTGAGATCTTTTTGAATGGCGGCCGGGGTCAGGGATTTTTCCTGCTCGGCCTGCGCTGCTCGCTCCGCCGCCCGTTCAGCGCGCTCTTTGGCGCGCTTGGCGCGCAGCTCTTCGATTTCGGCTTCCATCTTGGCGGCGGCTTCCGCCTTGGCCTTGGCCTCGGCGGCCGCTTTGGCTTTGGCATCGGCTTCCGCCTTGGCTTTGGCTTCCGCCTCGGCTTTGGCTTTGGCATCGGCTTCCGCCTTGGCTTTGGCTTCGGCAGCGGCTTCGGCTGCCGCCTTGGATTCCGCCTCCGCCTTGGCTTTCGCCGCCGCGTCAGCCGCAGCATCTACCTTGGGGGCTTCTGCGACCGGTTCCGGTTTGGCCGCCGGTTTGGGTGCTGCCGGAGCAGCTTCTTTGGGTGCTGCCGGAGCCGGTTTGGCCGCGGCTTTAGGCGCTGCTTTGGGTGCGGCTTTAGCGGCCGGAGCCGCCTTCTTTTCTTCGGCAATGGTCAGATCCGGCTCGGGGGCCAAAGCGGCAAAGTCGATATCCACATCGTCCAATTGTTTCTTGACCGCGGCCACATCTGCTGCGGAACCGCCGCTGTACACCAGATCGATGTAGGACTTCACCAGACGAATGGATTCCGGATGCCGCATGATGAGAACATCGGCGCCCGCCACCAGATAGCTTACGGCCGCTACGGCTTCCATCATGATACCGCGTCTTTCCGGATCGCCTAAAGTCGGTGCTTCATCCACCGGTTGTTTGGCCTCTTTGCATTTCCATACTTCGTTGCCGATATTGTTGATAATCGGCAGTTGGAGCTTATCGTCGCCCTGATTCAGAGCCGCCATGCGCAGACGCTCCATGACGGAATAGGAGTATTCCAGGCCGTAGCCCAAACCGCCCGTCGTGGGATCGATGATCACGCGATCCATGGGCATGCCCAGGTTTTCCAGCAGGATGTTGACTTGTTTGGCGAGGTTGACATCGATGGGGGACGAGGAAATGATGGTGTGGCCGAAGCCCATGGCAGCCGCCCCGATGCCTTTGTGGTTCTTGTCTTCCACCGGGCCAAGAATCAGGGACTCGCCCTGAGTCTCTTCGGCAATTTTTTTAAGGACGTCTTCGTCCTTCTGGGGGTTGGCGGTGCCCCAAATAATGAGTGGCACATTGATGGCGGCCAGCACCTTCTTCACCGTGGCGGCGGCGTCCGCCGGGCTGGCGTCCTGTCCATTGGGATCCGTGCTCTTCAACTGGAGCACGATCATTTCCGCGCCGTATTCGTCGACACACTTTTTGGCCCATGCCGCCGGGTCGGCCAGCACATCCTTGAATGGCGCCAAGGCTGCTTCCGGCCATTCGTCTGGTTCCATGTCCCAGATCTCCATGGCGATGCGCGGTTTGTTGGGCATGTTTCCTTCGAACTGATAGAACGGATAGCAGGTTTCGCCACCAACGACCACGGCCGAATCGCCCTTACCCAGGGTGATTTCCTTTACGCTGCCGGCATATGATTCCTTAAAGAATTCGAAGCCCAATTTTACCTCCTTATTGGTGGGAAGAGCCGATCACCGAACTGCCCCTCAGCTCTCGTCAGAAATGAAGTGAAGCATTGTTTTTCGATGGCATTATCAACACGTTGCATACGGGTCTTGATAAACGCCCTGCCCCTTGAAAAAGGTTCCTATCCAGCCCCCCTTTCCTTGGAATTTTTCCCAGCTAACAGCGATCGGATTTACACCCGACCACCTTCGAAATGGTAATCAAACATCCATTATATAATCGCGAATAGTACTCCCTATCTTCAGCGTCGTTTTTTGTCAATAGCCTATTCCCCTGAATGGGGTTTAGTTTATCGAAAAGATTCAACTATTTGCTCGATACGACGCCAGCCTTTCCTTGAGTTTTGGGAACTGATTCAGATCGGTGTGCGGCAAAAAGAGAGCCGCCACATAATGATCCATGTAGGAGGCGGTTTCGGACAATTCGAAATTGGTCATCATACGCGTGACATTGACCACGTCCTGCCGCAGCCGGTTGGTCAGGGCCGCCATGCGCGCCCCCAGCAGAGAGGCATTGCCGATATAGGTCACCTGGTCAGGGTCGATTTCCGGGAGCAGGCCGATCACCATGGCCTTTTCCAGATCCACATAGCTGCCGAAGCCCCCCGCCAGATAGATCTGTTCGACATCCCCTATGCTCATGCCCACTTCTTCGAGCAGGGTCATGCAGCCGCTGTAGATGGCCCCCTTGGCCCGAATCAGGTTTTCGATGTCGATCTCGGTCAGGACGATGTCCCGGTCGATCTGGGTTTCCTCCTGCCAGGCCAGCACATATTCCCATACCCCCTCGCGTTCGCGGATGCGCTCGGTTTTCAACTCGCGGTCGAACTTGCCCTGGTTATTGATGACCCCCGTTTCGAACATGACCGCCACCGTCGTAATCAAACCCGATCCGCATATCCCTTTGGGCCGTACATTTCCGATGGTGAGGTTCATGGGTTCATAGGTCAGGGGATCGATGGAGAAATCCTCGATGGCGCCACGTGCGGCCCGCATGCCGAACTCGATGCCCCCGCCTTCGAAGGCCGGCCCGGCCGAACAGGCCGCGCACGCCATCCAATCCTTGTTCCCGATCACAATCTCGGCATTGGTGCCGATATCCATGAACAGGGTCAGGCGCTCGGTGCGGTACATTCCGGAGCCCATGACACCCGCCACGATATCCCCCCCACATAGCTGGAGACCTGGGGATAGACCAAAGCCGCGGCGTGGTCGCCCAACGCCAACCCCAGCCCGGTGGCCTGAAGCGGGGGATAGATATTGCTGGCCGGCACATAGGGCGATCGCCGGATATAGCGTGGGTTCACCTTCAGGAAGAGCTGGGTCATGGTGGTGTTGCCCGCCAGGGTGATGGCGTTGATGTCGTCCAGGTGAACACCGGCCTGCTTGACGATGGCGGCAATGATCTTGTTCATGGTAGCCGTCACCACCTCGTGCAGTTTTTCGAGCCCGCCCGGCTTTTCAGCCGCCATGATGCGGGTGATGACATCTTCCCCATAGCTGATCTGGGCGTTGAAATCGCCTTTTTCCGCCAAGACCTCTCCCGTTTTCAAATCGATCAGCTGCCCGTAAATCGTCGTGGTGCCGATATCCATGGCAATGGCATAATTGCGGTCCGTAGCGTCCCCGGGCTGAACGTTGATGACCAGCGTCTTGCGTCCTGGCTGCACCGATCGGGCCAGAGTGGCCGTGACCCGGAAGCTGTCTTCCCGAAGCACTTCCGGCAGTTTGCGAATGACGGACATGGTAACCACCAGCCGATGCTCATCATGGTTCAAGGTCAGAAAATTGACCAATCGCGAGGCATCGGCCTGATTGTCCGCCGCATTCGGCTCCGGCAGTTCCAGGTAGATTTCCTCCACCGGCGGGAGGAAGAGCCCCTGTTCCCTGAGGCTTTCGAAGTCCGGCTGATGAATGCGGGCTGCCTGCCGGGGGGTGGCCTGGCGCTTGAGCACGCTGACGTCGATGCTGGACTCCACCGGAATCCGGACGGCCACGTCTTGGCCGGCGACTTTCGCCTGGCAGGCCAGACGATAACCTTTGGCCTGATCCTCCTGGCTGATACGATCGGAGAGACCACCTTCCAGGCGGCCTTCCTCGATCAGGATGCGGCATTTGCCGCAGACCCCATCCCCTCCGCAGGACGCATTGATATGGACGCCGGCTTCCATGGCCGCGCGCAATAGATTTTCGCCATCAGGCACCACGATCGATTTCTCATGGGGCAGAAAGGTTACCGTTGGCATTCACGACTCCTGATTGTAATGGAAATGGGGCTGGTTTAACTTCTGATGGCAAGCGCGGGCGGCCTTTAGGCAATCTTACCCCGGCAGGGATTCTTTCAATGTGTCGAACCGGCAGCTGAGGGTCAGCATCTCTCCGTCGTAAAAGGAATCCGTCTTGTAGGGCAGGGTCTTGAACAACCGGATCATGCCCTTGTTGTTGGGGGACGTGAAGGCCATCAGGCCGGCAATGCCGTTTTCCCGGGCCGCAACGGCCAATTTATGGATAAAGAGCTTCCCCAGGCCCTTGCCCTGATAGGCTTTGATGACCGAAAAGGCCACTTCAGCCATATTTTTGGATTCATCCAGCAGGTATTCCCCCACGGCAATCACCTTGCCGAAGCCGAATTCGCCCACCAGCGCCACCAGGGTCAGGTCCTTGACATAGTCGATCTGGGAGACCCCTTCCACCTCTTCACGCATAAAGCTGTTTTTCTCGTGGAAAAAGCGCGATACCACGTCTTCTTTGTCCAGATTGTAGTAATGCTCCTGGATGCGGCGTTCGTCCACCGGTTTGGCCGGACGGATGGTGACCGCCTCGCCATCGACGACGATGATCTCCTCCAGTTCGACCGGATACACGCCGTGCAGCGAGTCGTGCAGGGTTCTTTCGGCACTGAGCAGCCCCATTTCCTTGGCTTGGTGAAACAACTCGTCGCGAAAATCCGGGTGGGCGATGCTGATCATGGCCATGGCCCGTTCCTGCAGACTTTTACCGAAGAGATTGACGGCCCCGTACTCCGTCACGACGTAGTGCACATCACCGCGCGGCACCACCACGGCGGTATCGCCCAACTTGGGAACGATCCGACTCTTCTTGCCGCTCACATCGGTGGAGGTCAGCATGAGGATGGCTTTGCCGTCCTCCGAGGCCGCCGCGCCCCGGATAAAATCCAACATGCCGGTCACGCCTGAGAAATGGTTGTAGGGCAGGGCGTCCGCCGCAACCTGACCGGTCAGATCCATGGCCATGGCAACATTCAGGGACACCATGCGGCGATGCTGGGCGATAATGCTGGGATCGTTTACATAGTCGGATGGATAGAACTCGATGCCGGGATTGTCGTCCAGAAAATCATAGAGCTCGGAGGAACCGATGGCACTGCTGGCCACGATCTTGCCTTCGTTCAGGCCTTTGTAACGGTTGGTCACCACCCCCTGGGAGACCAGATGCATGATCCGATCCGTCACAAACTGCGTGTGGATGCCGAGATCGTTTTTATCGGACAACCCCGCGTAGGTGGCCTGGCTCGTCGTTCCCAGACTGATCTGCAGCGTCGATCCGTCATCAATCAGTCGTGCGATCAAGCGCCCGATCGCGTTGGCCGATTCCATCTCCGGTGGTTCGTCGATCGTCAGCAACCCTTCTTCGTGTTCGACAATGACGTCGACATCGTTGACATGGATAAAACTGCGTCCCAAAACCCGCGGCATGCGCGGATTGACCTGGACGATCACCAGATCGGCCGAATGGGCCGCTGCCTGGGTGATATCCACGGACACCCCCAAACTCATCCAACCGAAGTCGTCGGGTGGTGTGGCCTGGATCAGCGCCACATGAATCGGCAGGCGGCGGCTTTTGAAAAGTCGCGGAACCTGGGACAGGTTCATGGGGGTGATAAACCGTAGGTTGCGGGCAATGGCTTTGGGGCGCGCCGAACCCAGGTAAAAGGAGCGGATGTTGATGCTCTGGTCATGGGTCTTGTCGGCAATCATGGTCAGGGGCGTGGTTTCCAGCGACATCAGCCTGACCACCTCGATGCCGGATAAGGTCCGTGCCCGATCGGACAGGGCTTTTACCAGCGCCTGGGGTTCACCGCAGGCCGAAGCGATAAAAACGCGCTGCCCCGGCCGAATAAGCTTGATGGCCGCCTCGACCGACCGTTTCTTATCAAGGTAGTTATCCGCCCAGTAGCCGTTGGACGCCATACGCGCCTCCTGTTCTGAAATCGTCGCCGACCTTTCGTCCGTCGCCGGCTGATCCTAGATGCGTGACCCTGGCGTCGCCTTGGCAGCGGACGCCGCCGGACGCCTATCGGTCCTGTGGCAAGAAAATATGGGGGAATGCCAAGCCAAGAGGTGGTTAATCTAACGTATCCCGGGTCAATTTTCAAGACCCCAGAAGGCCATTTGGCAAACGATTCAGATGCCGCTATGATCAGCCGCAACAGCGGCCGAGCGGTCAGGTTTGGCTTGACCCGGCCATCCAGCTCCGATATCCACATCAGAACGTCATGTTGCCGAGCCCTTTGCGACGAAAGGCGATTCGCCAGGCCATGTTCAAATTCATCCACACGGCCGATATACATCTGGACAGTCCGCTGCACCGCCTGGAGACGTACGAAGGCGCCCCACGCCAGGAAATCCGGCAGGCCACCCGACGGGCCATGGAAAACCTGGTGGACCTGGCGCTGGCGGAATCCGTGGACTTCATCATCATTGCAGGGGATCTGTTCGACGGCGACTGGCAGGACTATCACACCGGCCTCTATTTCATCGCTCAGATGCATCGCCTGAAAGCTGCCGGCATTGGCGTCTACATCGTTTCCGGCAACCACGATGCCGCCAGTCAGATCACCCGTCGGCTGCCCTATCCCGACAATGTCCATCGTTTTGCCCACCGGTCACCTGAGACCCGACTGCTGGAAACCCATAAAATCGCCCTGCACGGTCAGAGTTTTGCAGGACCGGCCGTCACGGACAACCTCGTCCTCGGCTATCCGGAACCCGTGCCCGGATACTTCAACATCGGCCTGCTGCACACCAGCCTCAACGGCCGGCCGGGGCATGCGTCCTACGCACCCTGCACGCTGGCGGACCTCGAAGCCCGCGGCTACGACTATTGGGCGCTGGGGCATGTGCATGCCTTCGAAATCGTCGCCCAAGACCCGCTGGTGGTGTTCCCCGGCTGCATCCAGGGCCGCCACATCCGCGAAAACGGAATCAAGGGCGCCGTACTGGTAACAGTCTCGGGCAATTCACCGCCTGACATCGTCCACCACCCCCTCGATGTCATTCGATGGGTATCCCTGGCGGTCGATCTCACGAATACCGCCACCCGGCAGGCCGGCCTCGAACGGTTTGCCGCCGTTCTGGCCAAAGCCGTGCATGCCAACGATCCGCTACCCCTCATTGTCCGCGCAGCCTTTTCGGGCCCGACACCGATTCACAACGCCATCGCCGGGGATCCGGACTATTGGAAGGAGGCGGTCCGCTCGACGGCCCTGGCGCAATTCGGGGAACGCATCTGGATCGAACGGGTGCTCCTCGACACGCGTCTTTCAGCAATGGCCGGAACCGCGCCCGCGGCGCCCGGCCCCTTGCAGGAACTCGAACACGTCATGGGCCACATTCAGGCCGACGAAGATCTTCTGCGCGCACTGGGCGATGAACTACAGGACCTGTACCGCAAGCTGCCGGCGGAATACCGTCGGGGATCACGCGCGATCGATCCGAGCGACCCCGACCAGCTCCGCCATCTTATGGATCAGGCCCGGGCTCTGCTGATCCAGAACTTTAAACGGGAGGACGGCGAGGCATGAGGATTAACCGTATACACCTCATCGCCTATGGGCCTTTCAGCGATACGACACTCGATTTTGCCGGCCGTCGCGCCGCTTTTCATTTGGTCTACGGACCCAACGAAGCCGGGAAGAGCTCCGCCCTGCGGGCCCTGCGCAACCTCCTTTTCGGCATACCGCTGCGTACACCGGACAGCTTCCGCCACCCCCATCCCAAACTGCGCATCGGCGCCGAACTGGTGCGCAGCGACGGTGAGACACTCCGTTTCATTCGTCGCAAGGGACTTCGCAAAACGCTTCGCGGACCGGATGATCGCTCGCCCCTGGAGGAAAATGCACTGGCATCGTTTCTGGGCAACGTCGATCGCGATCTCTTCGAGCAGATGTTTGCCATCGGCCATCACGACCTGGTGCGGGGCGGCGAGGAGATTATCGCCGGGGGGGGCCGCGTCGGCCAGGCCTTGTTTGCGGCCGGTGCCGGCCTGGTCCATCTTCAGCAGCTCCAGCAGCGCCTGGACGAAACCCTGGAGGCGCTCTTCAAGCCCAGCGGCAGCAAACCCCGTATCAACCGTACGACATCCTTGTTGAAGGAGGTCCGCCAACAGCAAAAAAAAGCCCTCCTGCTGGTCCAAACCTGGAAAACCCACCACAACGCCCTCCAGGACGCTCAGGCGCGGCAAGCCGCCAACCGCCAACGTCTGGTCGAGCACAAACAGGTTTTTGCCTCGCTGGAGCGCATCCACCAGGCTCTGCCGCTGATCGCGCGTCGCAAGGAGCTCCTGGACGCCCTGCCGGCGTTGGCGGACATACCCGATCTGGCGGACGATTTTGAAGATCGTCGCCGCACAACGGAAAATGCATTGACGATGTCCCGCAACGATTTGGAGCGTGCGCGAAACCTCATTGGCGATCTGCGTCAGAAAATAAGCAACCTCTCGGTTCCCGACGGCCTGTTGCAGCAAGCCGCCATGGTGGAGGAACTGCAGCATGAGCTCGGCAGCTTCCGCAAGGCCATGCAGGACCTCCCGGCCCTGGAAGCCCGCCGGCACACCCTCAGCCAACAGGCTGCCACCCGGATTGCGCAAACGGGTTTGGCGAACCTCACCGCCGACGACTGCCGCCTTCGACTCTCACCGTCTGTCATCAGCGACATTCAGGACATGGCGCAAACCCATGAGCGCCTGCAAACCCGCCTCGAAGCGGCCCAGCAGCGGCGCCGCGAACTGGAAAGCGAGAGAAGGGCGACTGAGGAGGAAAAGACGCGCTGCCCCGCGCCCCGGGATGTCACCGTTCTCGATTCAATCCTCCAGGAGGCTTTGAAGGCCGGCCCGCTGGAAAAACATTTCGCCGAGGCTTGCCATGCCTGGACCCGGCAGCATTCGGTCTTGATCAGTCGTCTTCAGCGCCAGACCCTGTGGCCCGGTCCGCTGGAGGCCCTCACGGCCCTCCCCCTGCCGTCCCGTGAAAGCATCGACCGTTGCGAAGAGCAGTTGAATGGATCGACGCAACGCATCGAACGGCTGCAGGAAGATCATGCCCGTACAACGGCGGAATTGACGGACATCCAAACCGAGCTGCGCATCATCGCAAACGGTCACGATGTCCCCACCGAAGCGAACCTGGCGGCGGCCCGCGTCCAGCGGGATACCGGATGGCACCTGATTCGAGGGCATCTGGAGGGCCGGACTCCCAATGCGGCCGATCGGCAAGCCTACCTAAGCCAATCGGCCCCTAACGCTTCCCTGGCCGATGCCTTTGAAATCGATATGGACCGTGCCGATCACATTGCGGACCGCCTGCGTCGCGAAGCGGAACAGGTCAGCCGCAAAAATGCGCTGGAGGTGCATCAGCATCAGGCCGAAGAAAAGCGCCGTGCCATCGATGAAGCCCTCGAGACAGCCCGGGTCCAGCGGACATCACGCGAAAAGGAGTGGCAAACTCTCTGGGCGCCGGCCCACATTGCCCCTCTTTCACCGGTGGAAATGCGGGGGTGGCTGGCCGACATGGAGGATCTCCGGGACAAGGCCGGCGTGCTGCAAAACGAACGATTCAAAAACGATGGGCTGGCAGAGCAGATCAGCCGATGGAAATCGCGCTTGCAAAAGGCGTTGCCCCCAGCCGATGATTCCGGCGACCCGCCATTGTCGGAGCTGATCGAGCGGGCCCGACATGAAGTAGCGTCCCAGAAAGAACGCCATGCCCAAATCGAGCGCCTCGATCAGACCCTGCAGCAGCTCGATAAGAGCATCACGAAGACGATGGCTGAAAAAGAAGATCTGGCGCGCGACATAAAGGCCTGGCAGGAGGCCTGGGGCCGCGTTGTTGCCCGGATCGGCCTCGCCGCCGATGTCCGTCCCGCCGCAGCGCAGGCCACCATTGAAAACCTCCGCGAAGCTCGGACCTACACGGACGAAGCCGAGGTCTTGAAGAAGCGGATCCAGGGCATCGATCGCGATGCGGATGTCTTCCGAAGCCGGGTCGCGCACCTGGTCGACAGCCTGGCGCCCGAACTGATGGAAACCTCGCCCGAGGAAGCGGCCGTCCTTCTCAATGCCAAACTCACGGAGGGCCGGTCGCAGCATTCCCGTTTAATGGCGCTGCAGCGACAACTTGAATCCGCCCAGATGGATCAGGCCCAAGCCCGCCGGCGTCTGGAGGAGGCCGGCGCCCTGATAGCATCTTTGTGCCGCACAGCCCGCTGTAACGATCCGGCGGAACTTCCGGAAATCGAAAAGCGCGCCCGCCAACGGAAAACCTTGCTGCAGGCCAAGGAAGAGATCGAAAACCGCTTGCGCCAACTCAGTGCCGGCGCCACGGTGGACGCCTTCGCGGCCGAGGCCGACGCCGTCGACCCGGACACCTTGTCTCCGGAGATGGAGCGGCTGGAAGAGGCCATCGCCGTCTTGGAAGAGGAACGGTCTGTTCTGGATCAGACCATCGGCACCGCCCGGGCGGAACTCCAACGCATGGACGGACGGGCGGACGCGGCCGACTATGCCGAGGAAGCCGAGCACCTGCTGGCCAGCCTCGAAGCGCAGGTCGAACAATATGCCCGCACGAAGATGGCCGCCGTTCTCCTGGCGCGCACTATCGAACAATACCGTGAAAAACACCAGGGCCCGCTGATCGAACGCGCCAGCACGCTGTTCAGCCATATGACGCGGAACGCTTTCCGGGGAATTCGGGCCGAATATGATGAAAAGGGCCATCCGGTATTGGTGGGCATCCGAGCCTCTCGTGAAGAAGCGGTCAGCGTCGAGGCGATGAGCGACGGCACGGCCGACCAGCTCTATCTGGCCCTGCGGCTGGCCAGCCTCGAGCGCTATCTCGACAGGGGCGAACCGCTGCCGTTCGTGGTGGACGACATCCTTCTGCGCTTCGATGACGACCGAGCCCTGGCCACCCTCGACGTTCTGATGGCGCTTTCTGCCAAAACCCAGGTGATTTTCTTCACCCACCACCAGCATCTGGCGACCCTTGCGCAAGACGCCTTAGACCCAACGAAGATCGATGTGATGTTCCTCCCCGATGGGCCTCCGCCGGCAGCCCGCAATTGACAGGAAGGCCGGGCGACATTACTCGTATGAAAGTCCTGTGAATCAACGTACCGGCAACGAGGAGGTGCCCATGGGCAATGCTATCATCATGCATCAGACGGGTGGACCGGAAGTCCTTCAATGGGAACCGTATGATCCCGGGCCGCCTCAGGAGGGGGAGGCCGTCGTGCGCCACGAAGCCGTGGGATTGAATTTCATCGACGTCTACCACCGCACCGGTCTCTATCCGATCGGGGATCTCCCTGCGGTTCCAGGCATGGAGGGCGCCGGCCGGGTGGAAGCCGTGGGATCCGGCGTGACCGAGGTGGCGGTCGGAGATCGGGTGGCCTACGCCGGACTGCCGCCGGGCGCTTATGCCGTCCTTCGACGGATTCCCGCCCATCGGCTGGTCAAGCTTCCCGATGCGATTGGCGCGGTTCAGGCCGCCGCCATGATGCTGCAGGGCATGACCGCCCGCTACCTGCTGAAGGGCTGCACGACGGTCGGCCCGGACAGCACGATTCTGCTGCATGCGGCCGCCGGCGGGGTGGGGCTGATCGCCTGCCAGTGGGCGAAATCACTTGGCGCCCGCATCATCGGAACCGTGGGCAACCCCGAAAAGGCGGAACTGGCGCGGGCCCACGGCTGCGACCATACCATCCTCTACAACCAGGAAAACTTCGTGGATCGCGTGCGGGCGCTCACCGAAGGGCGGGGCGTTGATGTAGTTTACGACTCCGTCGGTCAGGCCACTTTTCTCCCCTCGCTGGACTGCCTGCGGCCCATGGGCATGATGGTGAGCTTTGGCCAGTCCTCCGGCGCCGTGGCCCCCATCGATACGGCCCTGCTGGCTGGGAAGGGTTCACTTTTTCTAACGCGGCCCAGCCTGATGACCTACACGGCAGCCCGCCAGGATCTTCTGGCCCACGCCCAAGATCTCTTCGAGGTTGTCCTAAGCGGTGCCGTGAAGATAGAGGTCCAGCAAACCTATCCCTTATCCAAGGCGGCCGAAGCCCATCGCGACCTGGAAGCACGGAAAACCAAGGGCTCCAGCGTTTTTGTGGTTGACGACTCCTGAAACCACCTGATAGACCGCCGCCATGATCAACACGGCTAAGGATATTTGACATGGCTGACTTCCATGCTCCCGCGGGTACCCTGCCCGCCTTTCGCACGCTTTTTCAACAAGGAGTCGGGGTGACGATCCAGGCCGGTACCAGCCTGGAAGACCTGCTCTGCTGCCAGTGGCAAATCGACCGGGACTATGTCATGAACCGGATCAGCACGCTTTTCCTGGACGGCAAGCCGGTGGATGACCTGCCGGCCGCTGTTGTCCAAGACGGTGCGACGCTGGCTCTGTCGGGCGCCATGCCGGGGTTGATCGGGGCCACCATGCGCCGGGGCGGCGTTTTGGCTTCCTTTCGAAGTGGTATAACGTACTGCCCCGCGACCGAGACCCCCGGCAGCAGCAAGGGGCGGATCACCCTTAAACTCTTCAATCTGCTCATCGATGAACTTGGACCCGGTTTTCTGGCTCGCGGCGTCTGGGTCCCCCGCCGCCGGCTGGCAGAAATCTTTCCGGACCATCCGGATATCGCTGAAATCGAAGCCCACGAAATCCACGTTTTCATGGCCGGCAACGCCTCGCCTTCCTCACCCCCCTGACACGGTTTCCCGCCGTTCTCTTTCCGGCATCGATGGTTTATCCGGTGCTCCAATCGTTTTCAAGCCGCTTCGGCGTCCGCGCCTATGATTCGATACGCAAGATTGCATTGACATCTCTATTTGATTTTTATACTGTAATTCCAAATAGATAGCGATGGACCGCCGATGGACAGGTGGTTATTTATGACGACTTTGGCACCTCGTGCGTAAGAATCAGGTTCATGTGAATCCCAAAAATATCTTAAGCCAACCCAAACCAACCGAAACCAACAGCTGGGCATTCAAATCAGGCCATATTACTTGATGAAGCATGTTCGACATGCTGATGATTTTTTCCATGAAAGAGACAATCAAGGAGGTGCAGGATTATGGACAAGATTCTAAGAATTGATGTCGGTGCGGAAGGAGGCCCCAAGGCCGTTGTCACCCCATTGGGCGAATACGAAGGCATGGGGGGACGGGGCATGACGTCCATGGTGGTCTGGAAGGAAGTGCCGCCCGACTGCCACCCCCTGGGACCGGAAAATAAGCTGGTCATCGCGCCCGGAATGCTGACCGGGTCCGCCGCCTCCACCTCCGGACGTATCTCGGTGGGGTGCAAAAGCCCGTTGACGGGTGGTATCAAGGAAGCCAATTCCGGCGGACAGGCGGGGCAGACCCTGGCCCGTCTGGGCTATGCGGCCATTATCCTGGAAGGCGCTCCGGCTGCGAATACCTGGTATAAGGTGTTGATCAACAAGAACGGTGTTCAAATCAGTGACGCCAGCGATTACAAAGGTCTCAGAAACTATGACCTGATCGAAAAGATCAAGGGGGCCCATGGCGATAAAGTGGCGGTCATGTCCATCGGCCCGGCTGGTGAAATGAAAATGGCCGCCGCCACAGTAGCCGTAACCGACCGCGAAATGCGCCCTTCCCGCCATGCCGGTCGGGGTGGGGTCGGCGCCGTGATGGGCGCCAAGGGCATCAAGGCCATCATCATCGACGATGACGGCATGAAAATGCGCCAGCCCAAAAATCCTGAAAAATTCAAGGCCGCCAACAAAACCTTCACCCAGGGGCTGCGCAGCCATGCCGTGACCGGCGAGGGCCTCCCGGCCTACGGCACCAATGTCCTCACCAACGTCATCAATGAAGCCGGCGCCTACCCCACCTATAATTTCAAGCAGGGCCATTACGACGATGCGGGCAAAATCAGCGGTGAGACCATCGCCGAACTGGAAACCCAGCGCGGCGGCAATCCCACCCACGGCTGCCATGTCGGTTGCGCCATCCGCTGTTCGGGCATCTATGTCGACAAGGACGGCAACTACATCACCAAACAGCCGGAATACGAAACGGTCTGGGCCCACGGCGGCAACTGCGGCATCTGCGACCCGGACGCCATCGCCCGATTGGATTTTCTCGATGACAATATCGGGCTGGACACGATCGAGATGGGCGTGACCATCGGCATCGCTATGGAGGCCGGTCTGATCAGTTTCGGCGATGCCGAAGGCGCCCTCCGGATGGTGGAAGAGGTCGGCCAAGGCACCCCGCTGGGGCGTATTCTCGGTGGCGGTGCGGCCCTGACGGCCAAGGCGCTCGGCATCGAACGGGCCCCCGTGGTGAAAAATCAGGCCATGCCGGCCTATGATCCGCGCGCCGTCAAGGGGATCGGCGTCACCTATGCTACAACCCCCATGGGGGCCGACCATACGGCGGGCTATGCCATTGCCACCAACATCCTAAAGGTCGGCGGCGATGTGGACCCGCTCAGCTCGGAGGGTCAAATCGAACTCTCCCGCAATCTCCAGATTGCCACCGCAGCGATAGATGCGACGGGCTATTGTCTGTTTATTGCCTTTGCGATTCTCGACCAGAGCGAGACTTTCAATGCCATGGTCGACACCATCAACGGGATGTATGACCTCAACATGACGGGCGACGATGTGGTGGCCCTGGGGAAAAAGATCCTCAGCATGGAGCGTGACTTCAACAAAAAGGCGGGATTTACGAAGGAACACGACCGCCTGCCGCGCTACATGCACCGCGAACCCATCGCCCCCCACAATGTGACATTCGACATCAGCGACGAAAAACTGGACACCCTTTTCAACTGGTAACTTCAGGAGGGAAGTCTCATTCTGACACGGGAAGGGCGGCCGAAAGGCCGCCCTTCCTTATTTTTGCAACGCTTAGTGGCCCTGTTCGTAGAAACGATGCCCTCATGAGGGCATGAGGGGCATCAAGGCACTTGGCGGACAAGGCACGAAACCGGCCCAGCGGGTCAATTAAAGAGGTTTTTGAGGCTTCTTAGCACACGCTGATCGAGCCGTTTGTTCGCTTCGGCCTTGAGTTCCAGCAAATGGGCGTTTTGCGGATCGATATCCAGGCCCGTGGCGATATAGCGGCGGGCACTGTCGTAATCAAAGCTGTTCATTTCTTTTTCCGCCAACTGCGCGTACCGGTTGGCGATTTTTTCACGGCCGCGGCGGGCTTCCTTATTCCCTGGATCGAGCTTCTCGACCTGCCTGTAATAATATAGGGCATTGTCTTCGCCGGGCTTGGTCAGTTTGTAGGCATTGAGGCAATCATTGGCCTGTACCAAGAGGCGCTGAATTTTGCGCTGCTGTTCCTGCTCGATGCGCCGATTCACCTGCTCCTTCAGTGACCACAGCCGAGGGTTTTCAGCGTCTACGGACAATCCCGTGGCAATATAATCCAACGCCTTTTGATACCGGGAGCGGTTCAGCTCTCTTTCGGTCAGTTGGGCATAGCGCTCGGCCACGTCCTGAAGCCCCTGCAACGCAGCCGCATTCTGCGGGTCCCGTTTGAGGACCTGCTTGTAAAAATAATAGGCATTGCGATCTTTAGGCGCGGTCAAATTCCAGGCGTCCAGATTGTTTTGTGCATCTTGGAGCCATTGGACGATCTGCGGGTCGACGGGCGGCGTCGTGGCGGCGCGTTCGGCGTCCTTGCCGGCATCTGCCCCGGCCGCTTCGGCAGGCTGTTGCGCGTGAACATCCCCGTCGCGTTCAGAAGGGATGGGAACCCGTATGACCACCGAATTGTCTTTAGGCGGCAGGTGGCGGAAATAAAAAAAGCCGCCAGCCGCCAAAAGAAGAACCAAAAGAAACAGCAGCCAGACCCAGCGCTTTTTTGCCGGTCGCGCGTCGGCGGTCATGGTCTCCGGCGTGAGGATCACGGTCTCCTGATAATGGGACTCCGCCGGCGGTTCGCGATCTTCTACCGATGGCGGTTCCATCCGTCGCAGGGCCCAGGCCATGGTGATCTCCTCGCTCTTGAGCTCGGTGTCGAAGAGGTTTTTCATGAACTGGGAAACCTTCTGTCCGTTGGGCCGAAAGTTGAGGTGGTAGATGCAGTCTTCAAGATCGGAGAGCATATCGCCGCAGGCATCATAACGGTCGTCGGGGTGTTTGGCCAGCGCCATGTCGAGGACTGCCACCAGGCATTCGGGCAAATCCCGGACAATGCGCTCCGCATGCGTAAAGCGGGCCTCGCGCGCCTGGGACAGAATGTCCATGGCATCGCCTTCGTACATGTAACGCCCGGTCACCATCTCATAGAGCAGGATCCCTACGGAGAAGATATCGGAGCGATGATCGACTTCGCGGCCTTCCGCCTGTTCCGGCGACATGTAGGCCACCTTGCCCTTGATCACACCGGAACGGGTATTCGAAATCCGGCTGGCGGCCTTGGCGATGCCGAAATCGATGATCTTGATCTGGCCGTCATAGGTCAGGAAGATATTCTGGGGACTCACATCGCGGTGAATGATGTTGAGCAGATGGCCCTGCAGGTCCTTCATGTTGTGGGCATAGTCGAGCCCCGAACAGATGCCGACCGCAATATGCAGGGCATTTTCCAAACTGAGGGATATGCCCCGCTGTTCGGCGGTTTGCAAAACAGTTTTAAGATCCTTGCCGAAAAGATACTCCATCGCGATGAAATAGCTGTCATCCAACCGCCCGAAGTCATAAATCTGTATGATATTTGGATGTTGCAACAAAGCAGCCAGACGTGCTTCATCGATGAAATAACGAACCGCCTCCTTTTCATCCGATAGATGCGGCAGGATCTTCTTGACGGCGACCGCTTTTTCGAACCCTTCTTCGCCGGAAATCTTGCCGCGATAGAGTTCGGCCATACCGCCCACGGCAATACGATCCGTCAGCCAGTATTTTCCGAATTTGAGGGGTGCCGTCGCGTTCATCACTATACCAGGGGATCGATCCGAACAGGGGAGCCGTCACGGTGCGAAAACACGGTCCCTAAGTATGCCTCGCATTGAAGTCATTAGATTAATTGGATAAGAATATCAAAGCTATTCCCAATTGACAACTTAAAGTTGGCCATACGGTCGGATACCGGGGCATCAGCCCCTAACCTCTCTGAAGGGAAGCAGGACTTCAAGACCGGCCGAGGCGTGAACGCGCCGCTCAGCCCTGCCGATCGACACCAGGGAATCCTGGTAGTCGGCAACCATCGGTTATTTCTTGTATTTTATTTGGCATACGACGCTCCTCCAAACAGGTACCGTGTTGACATCGTCCCCCGCAAACAGTATTTTGGACCTATACCCAGTGATCGAGGGGCTCTCAATAGCGGTTCCCGGCAAACGGCTGATGACAGGATCTGAAAAATGAAGCCTTACAATAGCGATCCCCCCCCTAAAAAAAAACCCACCCAAACCAATGAGGTCTTCGAGCGCGGTTTCCGGCGATTGAACAACAGGGAAGCGCGGGTCTATGCACGGGCGCCCTGTTCGGAAGAGACGCACTTCGCGGCCAACCGGGAACTTTTTCAGGGGACGATTAAAAACGTCAGCGAAGGCGGCATCTATGTCCAGACCCGACAGCGCTTCCGTGTCGGCCAGGAGGTGGTGGTGGCCGGGCCGTTTGGCGAAAACCGACAGGATGTCAAACGCTTCGGGAAGGTTGTCTGGCATGACGACCGGGGCATCGCCGTCCAGTTCATCCACAAAGCCGTTCCGGAGCCGCGCCGATAAGGGATGCTGCCCCCCCCGCCATCGTTGGCTTGCCTGCAACGCCTTGATACGCCCTTGCTTAGTCCCGCCAGAGGGATGACCATCACCCCAACCTCCGGCAACTGCCGGAGACGTTTAGGGATCCTGTTTTCCCATACAAGGCGGATGGAATTTCACGCGGGAAGGCCCATGCCCCGCGGCCTGCCCGGTCAACTGCCTTCGCTTAGACCCCTATCGCATGCAGCAGCGTCCCCTGAACCAACGGAAGGAAAATTCAGATGACGGATTCCCAAAACGCCCCCCTTCTGACGCGTGTTACACGCTACAACTTCATTCGTGACGGCCGCATGCTGTATATCGACGTTCATGAAGCCCTCCGCGGAAGATTGGCGGCCCCCTTTGTGGCCGTTCCCAATCTTATCAATATCATCGCCCGGCAGGAATTCCAGGGCGCGGGTACCTCCGAAGAGGACGCCCTCAACGACTGCCTGGAAAAAATTTCAGCGGTGCCGTTCGAAACCATTTTTCCCCAACGGCCTCCCTCGCCCCAGAGCCCCGAACCGGACCACCGCAGCTGATCGATTCGGCCGGAAATCTTCTCCCCGAAGAGATCCCCTCGGAAACTATTTTCTTTGTTCGGCCTTTACCATCGTCGATAGGCCGCGATATGGTAGAAAAGCCCCCGGAAAAGGCCCCTCTCGTCAAACCGGTCGAAGAACAGAGCCATTCCGACCGAGGCCTGCCGGTCATGATACCCGCGCAACGGCCTGGACTGCGGCATATCATAAGGATCAGGAGGCCTATTCGTACATGGCAAAACCGCGACCGAATTCATCGTATGGCTTGCAGACCAGTGTCTTCGCTCTTGTCTCAGCCGCCTTTACGACGATCTACATCACCCAGCCGGTGCTGCCGATTATCCAGCAGAGCTACCGGGTTTCCGCTTCCCAGGCGTCCGTCACGATCTCCGCCGTTATCTTCGGTATTACCCTCGCCAACCTTCCCTTCGGGGCTCTGGCAGATCGTTGGAACATCCGGCCTATCATTCTGATCGGCGGACTGATGGTCGTCTGCGGCAACATGCTGTGTGCCCTGACCAATCATTTTCAGGGGCTGGTGGCCGCCCGTTTCGTCCAGGGCCTTTTTATCCCGGCCCTGACCACTTGCCTGGCAGCCTTTCTGTCACGACACCTGCCGCCCCAGCGGCTGAACGTCGTCATGGGGACCTATGTCTCCGCTACGGTCGCCGGGGGATTGGGCGGCCGGCTTCTGGGCGGACTTTTCTATCCGGCTGTCAGCTGGCGCTGGGCGTTTGCGGCCGCCGGGGTGCTGGTCGCCGCCGCTTGCGGGGCGGCCTGGTACTGGCTGCCGCGCGAAAACGCCCCTCGAGAGCGCCCCTCCGCCACCCTGGGTTTCCTGCAACTGCTGGCACAACCGCCTTTGTTAAAAAACTACCTGGTGGCGTTCAGCGCCTTCTTCGTATTTTCCTCGATCTTCAACTACCTGCCGTTCTACCTTTCCGGCCCCCTTTTCAATGCGCCCACCCGCACCATCACCTTGATGTATCTGGCCTACCTGATGGGAATCATCATCGGCCCCCTGTCCGGCCAGCTGAGCAATCGCTTCGGCAACGGTCGCACCATGGCGGTCGGCGCGGTCACGTTCGGCCTCTCCCTGGGAGCAACCCTCTATCCTTCCCTGCCGGTCGTCATCATCGGCCTGGTGGGCATTTGCGCCGGCTTTTTCACCATTCATGCCGCCGCGGCCGGCTGGCTCAACCGGAATCTGGTGTCCAGCCGCGGACGGGCCAACTCTCTGTATGTGCTTTTCTACTATGCCGGCGGCAGCTGCGGCATTACCGCCAGTGGGATGGTCTATGAAGCGTTTGCCTGGCCCGGGGTGGCGGGTATCGGCGCGATCATGCTGCTGGTTCCCCTGTGGATCGGGCTGCGGGGGGTGCGTACCGGGGAGGCGGCCCAATGAAAGCGAGGCCGCCCAATCCGGTGCAAGGATCGGCGCAAACCGCCGAGTGCGGCGTGTCGCTCAGGCCTGGCAAGCGGCTTCCAGCGTAGCAGCGGACTTGGGGATCACCGGGCCCAGGAAACGGCGGCCCTGGGGCGTGATATGAATCACATCTTCGATGCGAATACCGCCCAAGCCACGGTAAGCGGATAGTTTGTCAAAAGCGATAAACGCCGTCCATCGGCCATCTTGACGCCATCGATCGATCAGGGCGGGAATAAAGTAAATCCCCGGCTCCACCGTGACCACGAAATCTACCTCCAGCCGGCGTCCCAGCCGCAGGGCGGACAATCCGAATTGATCCGAACGGACCGTCTCCCGATCGTAGCCCACGTTGTCTTCGCCCAGCGATTCCATGTCATGGACGTCAAGCCCCAGCATATGCCCCAAGCCGTGGGGAAAAAACAGAGCGTGGGCGCCCTCCCGCACCGCGTCCTCCACCGCCCCCTTCATCAGCCCGAGATCACGGAGTCCCTCGCAAAGCGTGGCGGCGGCCTTTAAATGGACATCCACGAAACGTACACCGGGCGCGGCCTGGGCAACGGCTGTTTTCTGGGCGGCCAGAACGATTTCGTAAATGTCTTTTTGGCGTGAGGAAAACCGGCCGCTGACCGGCAGCGTACGGGTGATGTCCGACGCGTAATATTCCCGGGATTCGGCACCGATGTCCATCAGCAGGAGTCCGGCGGCCGGAAAGGGCTGATTGTCCGGGGCGCTGTGCAGAATCTCGCCGCGGCAGGTGATAATCGGAGGGAAGGCCATTCGGCCGCCGTTGGAGCGGGCGATCCCCTCCAGAATACCGGCCAGCCCGATGCCCGTGTTCTCCTGGCGCAGGTGCCGCACCAGGGCTTGGAAAAGCTTGCGGCTCAGCCCCAGGGCCGATTCGATCTCAGCCACTTCTTCCGGCGACTTCACGGACCGCTGGGAAACCACGGCCTGGATCAGGGATGGTGAGGCGCCGTCATTGACCTGGTCCGGGGTAATCCCCAGCAGACGCGATAGCATCAGCAGTTGATCCGGCCGGTAGGGTGGAAGGTAGTGAACGGCGCGTCCGGCGGTTCGAGCCTTTCGAACGGCGGCCGCCATTTGTTCCGGCGTGCCGGTGTTCTCGATGCCGGCTGCTCCGGCAAGCTCCGGCAGCATTGGCGACGGACCGCTCCAGATAACATCGTCCAGATTAGGGGCAGGGCCGTAAAGGGTCTCGCGGGCTGCGTCGATGTCGATCATCAGGGTGACTTCCGACCCATTCACACCGGCGTAATAAAGAAAACTACTGTCCTGGCGGAATGGATAAGGGTTGGCGGCGAAATTGATCGGGCTTGGGCACAGGCCGGGAAACAACACGATACCGTCACGAACCTTTTCTCTGAGCACCTCACGGCGCCGACGGTAGACGATGGGGTCGAACATGGCCACAGCTCCTCAAAATGGATTTTTCATGCGGCGCGCCCCTCAGGCGTCTTCAGACCCAGCGGACCGCCAGGCCGCATGGGGTTCCAAGCCGATCACGACCGCCGTGGCATCTTCCACTCGCCAGCGGACATTCCAGTCGAGCAGGTGGATGCCGTAATCCCGCTGGCGATCCATCCTGCCCGAATAGGCCGGTCGTGGGTCCAGGCGCAGGACCTGCACCAGCAGGCGGGTCAATTGGCGGCGCTCAGGATCAGCCAACCGCCGCAAGACAGCCCGCACCCGGGTGCCTAACCGGACCCGCAGGACGGCTTTCGGCCGCGTCCGGGCGAACCCTCCCAAGGCCTGGGGATGGCAATCCGCATAGGGTAGATAGGGTTTGATATCCAGCACGGGCGTCTGGTCGAGAATATCGATGCCCTTCAACTGCAGCCGCACCCCGCGGCCATTGTGGATAATCCTCTCCAGCGCGACGGCGGAAAGTCCCAGGGCGTTGGGGCGGAAATTGGAGCGGGTGCTGAAAACCCCCATGCGCTGATTGCCCCCCTGGCGCGGGGGACGCACCTTGCTTTTGCGGGGCGCCAGCGCGGCGGCGTGCAGCACATACTGGAGCCAGATATGGGAAAACCCCTCCAGTCCCTCCACATACTCGCGCCGGTTGAACGGGCGCGAAGAGTTCCAGGGTACCGCAGGCAGCCGGCACGAGGCCGGCTTGCCGCGGGATGCCGAATTTTTCCTTGAAACAGGAGTGCACAATGCCGATGGCGCGATAGCGGTATTCCATAGGCACCGGATAGCACAAATCCGATCCGAAACAAACACGGCCGCGCGCGGAACCGTTGTGAAAACGTCCGCATGGTTGTCCTGCCCGGAGAAAACCTGCTAAGATAATGCGTGTTTCATACGCCAATCCTTGGAGCCGCTTCACACATGAATACCAAATCCACATCCGCAGCCGAGGCCCCGACTGTCGAGGAAGGCTTCTTCGAAATTGGGAAGCAGCGGCTGTTCTACCGCCGTTTGATCCCTGCCGGCGCCTCGACAGATCCTGGGCCGACCCTTGTTTTCCTACACGAAGCATTGGGGTGCACGGCCATGTGGCACGACTTCCCCGCCCAAGTGGTAAATGACACCGGACTGCCGGCGATTGTCTATGATCGCGCCGGATATGGAAATTCCTCCCGGATGCCGGATCATGCCCGGGATAAAACCTATCTGCACCGGGAAGCAGAGATTGTGCTGCCGCAGCTTTTGGCAGGGCTGCGAATCAATCATGCGCTTCTGGTCGGTCACAGTGACGGCGGATCGATTGCCCTGCTGGCGGCGGCCGCCGACCCCGAAAAGGTGGCCGGGATCATCACGGAAGCCGCCCATGTGTTCGTGGAATCGATTACGCGGCAGGGCATCCGTGAAGCCCTCGCGTCCTATGAACCACGGGGCCTTGAAAAACGCCTGGCCCGTTACCATGGTGATCGAACGCGAGGACTCTTTCGCGCCTGGGCCGACACCTGGCTGTCGACTGCCTTTCGGGACTGGAACATTGAAAATTCTCTTGGACGGATTCAATGTCCGGCTCTGGTTATCCAGGGCATCGAGGATCGATACGGTTCTCGCGCGCCAGGTGGAAGCCATCGTGGCCGGCATCGGCCCATGTGCCACGGCGCTGCTCATTCCCGGCTGCGGTCATATCCCCCATCGGGACGCCCCCGGGCGCGTCCGACGCGCGATTGCGGAATTTGCTGCCAGCCCTCTGATGATGCAACGATTGCGCACGGTATTCGTATAACGGCCGGACGCCTGCCGGCATGCCACAGGAGTGGCCCCTATGAAAACATTGGACACGGATTGCAGTTGGCGAGGCCTCACACGACCGGGGGCCGCCAGCGACCACTTCACCATAGCGCGTCTGCCGCCGTTTGCCCCCGACGCGCGCACCTTCCAGCTGGCGAATGCGTTTTGGCTCAGTGAGATCGCGCGCCTCATATACCGGCGCAGCGCTGGGGAAGAGGGCACCCCCCTTGACGGCCCCTCCCGCAACGACATCCTATCGCGGGTTGGCTTGCGGGAAGCCCTGTTTTTGAGCCGCCAGGAAACCCAGTGCGCCCTGATCCGCACATTGCCGCACCGCCGGCCGCCCTTTGCCGTCTTGGTGTTCAGGGGGACGACGGGCTTGCGCAACTGGTTTCTCGATTTGGACGTCCGTCCCGAACGGCTGGCCCCCCGCACCGCGGTCCACCGGGGATTCATGGAGGCCCTCCATCAGGTCTGGCAGGATCTTCAGCCGCAACTCGCGGACCTGTCCGAGCCGCTTTTTATGACCGGTCACAGCATGGGCGGTGCTTTGGCCCAGTTGGCCGCCTGGTATCATCCCCCCCAGGCGGTCTATGCGATAGGCGCCCCCCGTGTGGGGGATGCGGGATTTGCCGCCCGTATGGCAACCGTGCCCATCTATCGTCTGGTCAACGGCCGCGACGTGGTCGCCGATCTGCCGCCGTCGACCCGCCTGCTGACTTTCCGTGCCGCCGGCCGCATGGTGCATATCGACCGCAAAGGCCGCATCTGTGAGATGAAACCCGGCGGCGAACCGGCCAACTGCTTTGAAAGCGGTCGGCTATCCATGTCGGCACTCGGTGAACGCTGGTATAATCCGCCGGGATTTCTTGCGGATCACGCCCCCATCAATTATTCGGCAAAAATTGAACAAGGCCTGCGGCAGGAAGCATCCGGCCGCTTGGCGAACGGACCGCAATGCCGTTTCTGACAGCGTCACGCGTCCGATCATGCCTCCGCCGCCTCCCACGCGTTGATATATTTCTTCACGGTCCGTCGATCCAACCCGGTACGGCGGGCGACTTCTTCAAATGTACCGAATCGCTGGTAGAGCAGACAACAATATCCGGTCACAAGGCGCTGGGTATCGATTTCCCCCTCCGTGAGGCCCTGTACGAGATGCTCCGCCAGCCGGTCCCGGCCCGGCGTCACGGCCCGCCCGGCATAGTCTTTTTTGAGCAACACGCGCCGCACGCATTGTTCCAACTCCCTTACATTGCCGGGCCAGGCGTAATGCTCGCCCAACTGACGGTCGATCACACCGCGAATCATACTGAGCAGCTCCGTTGTGGATTGTCCGACCATCCGCTTGACCGTGAATTTCAACAGATCGTCCAATTCCTTGGGACTTTCACGAATGCGCTCCCGTAAGGGGGGTACGGTAATGATGTCCGAACATAGCCGGTAGTAAAAATCGTCGCGGAAAATCCTGTGGCTTTCGATATCCGCCATGGAGCGATTCGTGGCGGCGATTACGCGCCCCTCAAAACGCCCTTCGGCATGGCTGCCCACCGGTGCGTATTTACGATCTTGCAAGACCTGCAGGAGTTTGATCTGGATGGGGATGGAAAGTTCTCCGATCTCGTCCAGCAGAATGGCCCCGAAGGGACTGCAGCGGTCGAATACCCCGCGATGGTCCTTGACGGCGCCGGTGAAGGCGCCCTTTTTGTGGCCGAAAAGCTCGGATTCGATAAGGGTGTCGGGAAACTGGGATAAGTTCAGGGACACGAACGAACGCGTAAAGCTCTCCACAAAGCTCTGTTTGCCCTCGTTGAAGGGGATGAACCCCGAGCGGCCGATGGCCATGGCGGCGGTTCCCTTGCCGGTTCCGGTCTCCCCCAGCAGCAGGGTTGAAAAATCCTCCATGCGGTTCCAGAGGTAGCGGTCGTAAAGATCGATGTTGTGGGTAAACACGTTGGTCCATAGGTCCTGGCGAAGCTTCTTCATACCGGCGCTACGCCCCACCAGGGAGCGATATATAAAGTAATACGCCCGCCGCAGTTGATAACTGAGGGCGAGGTAGCGCAGCGAATCCGCTTCGGAAAAGCCGCGTTGACGCAAAAAGTCCAGGGCATCCGCCGCAAACATCACCTTGATGGGGGTGTCCCCGGCCTGGATTTGATCTTGAATGAGCTGATCGAAGCGTCCCCGGTAGCGATAGAAAAAATCAAACAAAACACCGGATTTGACCAGAAAGCCGTCATCGGCGGCATACCGGGTGTAGTCGATCTTGCCCGTGCCCTCCAAACGCGCCAGGCGCTCCCGGACCTTGCCGATGGCGTGCTCGATACGTTTCCGTGGAGAAGCAACGCTTGAACCGGCGATCTTCTCTTCGATGTCAACCCGTTCGTCGCTGAAGGGGCTGGCCAGGCCGGCCTGGTAGACGTAACGGAAAAAATCCCGATCGGCCGGCGTCAACTGAAACCCTTTGGGCATTCCAATCTCCTTCTTCGTCCGCGCATTGTACATTCTGTGCCCCGTCTGTGTGCATCCCGTGTCGATCCTGCATGGTACCACAGCGGCTGAGAAACAAAAGCAAAAACGCCATGCGGAGCACACCCGGAATGAACGGCATAAAGGGTCTTCGGCTAAAAAGGGGAACCTATGTTCTGGTTTTCAATCTTGAATCCGGCTGTCGACTGACGGTCGGAAAGCTGGGCCGATTTGCGTTCCCTGCCGGGTGGTATGCTTATGTCGGCAGCGCCCTCGGTCCGGGAGGCCTGGCGGCCAGGCTGGGACACCATTTACAAATCGCCCGGCACCCCCCACTGGCATATCGATTACCTCAGATCCCACGGAAGACTATCGGAGATTTGGTACGGCCACGGCCCGACCTTCGATGAACACCGGTGGATGGAGGTTCTGCGGTGGATGGCGGGCACCCGTTCTGTTACGCCTGGGTTCGGCAGTTCGGATTGTCGCTGCGAAACCCATTTGATTTACTTTGCGATCCAGCCCGCCATTGCCCGGTTTCGGCGCCGCCAGCCTAAACTGCCGGGCGTGAGACGCCGGCCGATTTACCGTCTGCCGCTTGTGAGCCTATAGAAGAATAAAAACGGCGGTAAGGAATGCCCCCCCGGACGGTAAGATCGGTATTCTTCCCGGCAAAACGCTTACAGCGGATGGTGGCTCAATGGGGACTGCGTGTTAATGTTTCGATAAAATTCCTTAATATTTCAGGCAAATTATCAAACCGCACCCCAGCTTCCGTCTCCAATTCGTTGTGGAGGATATTGCGAATCTGACCCTCGACGATATAGCCATGAGGGCTTCCCGGCGCCCGGAGACGAAGCCGCACCCGATCCCCCACCACCAAAGGCATTCGCCCGATAGTGCCCACCGGCATGGCAATACGACACCCCTTGGGACTGATATCGCCGATGGTGCCTTCCAGCGTCTTGCGGATATCCACCCTCACCGGCACGGCGCAGGGTGTACGGGGCAGCATGCGCTGTTCGATATTGATCACTTCTTCGGGTGTGTTCAGGACCACGGCGCGGATGGGATCGGTGATCAGCCGTTCAAAGCGCGCCCGGAATTGATGATAAACATCCTCCGCTAGGAAATCGGCCGAAAAAACGACCCCTGGATCGAGACGCGCTTCGAAGTGTTCCATGCGCGGATCAAGACTGATCAATACATCGTTCGTATCAAACGTCCCGAGAAAGCGGGAGGTGAAGGTGAAATCGATGCCCTCCACCTGTACCCGGAGCCCGGCGCCAACTTCGATCGCGATGCCTTCGCCAAGCTGAATTGTTTCCACCATAGGAACCTCTTCTTTTGCTTTGGACAGTCAAACGTCGATACTGTCAGAATGTCTTATCCGTTGATCATTGCGGGCCATGGCTGGGATTTGGCCACCTGTGATTTAGGGACCGAAACCACATAGGCGATCATGATCTCATCCAGTTCGGCGGCCTCATGCCTCATAATAAGGTACGATCCGACCATCGCAACGCACCTCGAATCCCTGGCCGTTTTCACAAAGCGCTGAAATGCGGCCGAGATCCCCGTTAAAGACGTCCTTATCATAGTTGTTGCGAATCTGCATGACCTTGTCGTGCAGCCGAAAGGCCCGGTTCTCCCGCGCCCGTTTGGCACTGCGGGGGTTGAGAACCTCCTGCAGCGCGCGGTTGCGTTCATCGGCACCGGCTCGATCTGTCCCGTCAGTTCAGTCATGGCGCCGATGCCGTTCAGACCCAATCGGGCAGGCGAAGATTTTCAAAAGTGCGAGAGCTGGGGATGTAACATTTTATATCCAGGACAGGCGTGCCGTCAAAGGCATCGATCTGGTCGATGACGATTTCGAGAGGCGCGACCGCCAGGATCCGGCACAGGGTCATGCCGATCAGGTTGGGGCGCAACGGGGAATGGGTGGCGAAAACACCGGTCAGCGGATTGGCGCTATCTTTACGCGGGTGCACCTTTAGAACCTGGCGCCCCTCCGGATGATCGTTCTCATGGAACCAGAAAAAAACGTTGATATGGGAAAACCCCGCCAACCCGTCCATGGCCGGCAGGTAGGGCGGCTCGATTTCAATCCAGGTTTTCTCCTCGTTTTTATGGATGGTCCCGATCGGTACCACATGGAAGGTCGACGGCATGTCCATTCCCTTGTCAATTATCCCGAAAGGGCGGCCGGCCCTTGCGATCATCATTTATCTTGTTCAAAAAAAAGCCGATTTGCAAGGGCTAATTGGACACAGCAGGCTTGATCGCCTTCGTGAAATCGGGTAACCATAAGCCCCCACCGATGGCCTTGATGGCACATCGCTGAAAGGCATTATGCCCGTTGAAAGGCCTTCCTCTTTCAAGGCCTCCAGGAATTCCCCGCGGTGCAGCGCCGCCGTCTTTGCGCAATGAAGCCTTTATCCCAGGTATTGCCGGATGATCGGCCGGACCATTTTTTTCGCCGCCCGCGAAGAGAGGAGTATCGATGAACGCTATCGACTTACGCTCGGATACGGTCACCCTGCCCACCGACGCCATGCGGCGGGCCATGGCCGGCGCCGAGCTCGGCGACGATGTCTATGGGGAGGACCCGACGGTCCGCCGTCTGGAGTCCCTGGCCGCGGAAACGACCGGCAAAGAAGCGGCCCTGCTCGTACCCAGCGGGACGATGGCCAACCTGATCAGCCTGCTGACCCATTGCGGTCGTGGCGACGAGGTCATTTTGGGGGACCAGGCCCACATCTTCTTCTACGAACAGGGAGGCAGCGCCGCCGTGGGCGGCATCCATCCCCGTACGGTTGCCAATCGGCCGGACGGCACGCTTGATCTTGATGCCGTACTAGGCGCCATCCGGGGGGACGATCCGCACTTTCCCCGCACCCGTCTGATCGCCGTCGAAAACACCCACAATCGCTGCAGCGGCAGCCCCCTGCCGCCGGATTATTTGCAGGCCGTGGCCGATCTGGCAGCGGAACACGGCCTGGGGGTCCACATGGACGGCGCCCGCATCTTCAACGCCGCCGTGGCGCTGGGCGTGCCAGCGGCGACGCTCGCCGCGCCTGTGGATTCCCTTTCCTTTTGCTTGAGCAAAGGATTGTCCGCTCCGGTGGGTTCCCTGATCTGCGGCCGCCGAGCGTTTATCCGTGCGGCCCGCCGCAACCGCAAACTGCTGGGGGGCGGTATGCGTCAGGCAGGGGTCATCGCCGCGGCCGGCATCGTCGCGCTGCAGGAGATGATCGGACGCCTGGCGGAAGATCATCGCAATGCCCGACGTCTGGCCGAAGGCGTGAGCGCCATGGGTCTGGCGCAGGTGGATCCGGACCGGGTCCGGACCAATATCGTCTATGTCGATCTGGATGCGGCCGGGCCCTCCGCCGCGGAAACCGTGGCGCGTCTGGCAGAAGAGGGCATCCGCGTGGGGGCCACCGGACCCCGGCAGTTCCGGGCCGTCACCCATTACGGCATTACGGAAGCAGATATCGAATACGCTCTGACCGCCCTGGCCCGGGTGCTGGATTAGATCGTGTCCGTCCAGAGGTGGTCAATTTTGGTTCCGGCTAGGGCCGAAAGATGTCATTTAGGGCTGGACACGGGTAAGCCTCAGGCCTCGACGGTCTTGAATTTCTCCGGTGGCGCACCGCAAACCGGGCAGGCCTTGGGGATTTTCTTGTCCGTCACATAGCCGCAAACCTGGCAAATGTGATAGGCGCCCACCTTGTCCTTGATCACGTTTAAAATCGCCCGTTCATAGAGCTTGGCATGGTAGCCTTCGGCATCCCGGGCATGGCTGAAGGCTAAGGCCGCCGCACTCTCGCCCTCTTTCTCGGCGGTTTTGATAAAATCGGGGTATTCATTCTCGCTGACGGACTTCTCGCGCTGGAAAGATTTCTCCAGATTGGTGTCGGTGTCTTTGACGAGCAGATCCTTCACAAGGTTCAGCTGGCGCGTGGCATGCACCCGTTCCGCTTCGGCGATGGCCCGAAACAACAGGGCCACCTGGGGGACCTCCTCTTGATCTGCTTTTTCAGCATACGCCAATAATCTGAAATAGGCTTTGGCCTCGCCAATAAAGGCTGTGTAGACATTCGCACGCGTTTTTTCTTTCACGCTATTCCTCCGTTCGCAAAGGCTGTTTTTCCCGCAGGGCATTCGAGTTGTTGCCTGTCGATAACCGCCCCACCCTACCAGATAAAAAGTGCTTTCTGTTGAAACGCCAGCGGTCTTCCCGGTCCGCATTTGGCATTGGCCGGCATGGCAATGGTCAATGACCCGAAAAAAACGGGGCGATCCGGCAGCAAATCGTCGTCATTGAAATCACTTTGGGGATGATAATCGAATACATCGTCTATTTCCAGATGCGGCAGCTCTTCGCGGAGATCATCCACAAGGATGGCGTCTTGGTTGGTTTGCCGGGTCGGGAGCATGATGGTGCCGGTTCGGGTAAATCTTTCCCTGATAACGCCCTGGTCCGCTCGTTTCACCATCTTCACCTCCAGGGTATAGGCCAGCATGAGATTGTAATAAGAATGGTTGACCAACGTGGTTTGGACCTTCGCCTGATCAAAAAAATGGGGGCTATGCCCGATTCGGATGTAAAATTCTTCGATTTCGACGTTCGGAATGCCCACATTGATGTTAAAAACCTCTTCCCGGCCGCTGGCCTTCTCCTGCAACGTCACCGCAACGCCATCCAACCCCGCGCAGTCACAGTCGGCGGATCCATAGAAATCCCCGGCCTCCAGGAGCGTCCGATTCTGGTTCCCAGGGACGGCGAAAGTGATGTCCTTGGGATGGTTGCCAGGGCGATCGTTACCCGTGGAGAACTTGTAGACCCATGTGTAGAGGTAATCGCCGGCCGGAACAGTCTTGATACCTGGGTTGGTAAGCTCCAGCCGCCATGCGCCGCGCCCGAGGTAACGACCGCCGGTGATCGCAATGCGACTGGGTTCTCTTGCACCCGGTGTTGTGATCACCTTTTGCAGGCCAGGCGAAAGGGGGGTGGCTGCTTGATCGGCCGTCGTGGTCAACGCCATGGTCTGCTGGTAAACCCTGGCGTTGGCGCGTTGATCCCAGACCTCCAGCCTGAGTTGGCGGGCGTTCGAGTTGCGATTCCAGGCGCTGGAAAAGCCTCTCTTCTGCTGAGGGCTAAGGGGCGGCAGCGGAAACGCGGAGCCGGCCGGAGCGGTTTGATGCGGCAGCGGCGTAACCTGAACGACCTTTAACTCTAATCGATTGGCCGGCAGCGGTTGGGTGCCTATATTCTGAAGCATTGCATTCCAGCGCCAGGTGCCATTGGTCTCATGGGTCGTCAAATTGACCGAAAGGTTGACCGCCGCAACCGGCACCATCCTCCCGACCTTGTTGAGGTTGGCCGGAACGGCCGGTTTGACTTGTTGACCTTTCAGAACCGGCGCTACCGTCGGATCTTTGGGGTTGGTAGGCGTCTGATTGGCGGTCCCTTGACCGCCATTGGTGTTCTCATTGCCATGGGTCAGAATTTGAATGCCATCGGCATGGAGAGGTGCCGGTAGCGCCGCAACCAGTAGGGCGAGCAGAAGAATCACGCCGGTCCGCAGAAAAGTCATCATCGTTTCTCCGTTATCCCAGGTGTCATAAGATTAAGAACTTCCGGTCAAATTGCCCATTGGCATCCGGCGGGATGCTTCCTATTTTGTACTGTCTTGAACAAAGGGCTGTCAACAAGCCCCGGTTGTATTCCCCATACGTTTAGTGATACGGGAAAAGGGTCCACGCGTTTTGATCGCGTGTCTGCTGGCGAAAGGCAAGCCAAAATCCACCCGTCACCATTTTCAGGAGGGAAGGTTATGTCTTACGAGCACATTCTGACCGAAATCGACGATCGATTTGTCGGTCACATTACCTTGAATCGTCCGGAGCAACTCAATACGTTCACCACCCCCCTGGCGGAAGAGCTCTACCAGGCATTGCTCGCCATGGACGGCGACCCGCAAGTGCGGGTGGTGCTCCTCAAAGGCGCCGGCAAGGCCTTCTGCGCCGGTATCGACGTGAACGAACTGGAAGGCCAAACCGCCATGGAATACCGGGCCTGGATCGAGCACATGGAACGCCCGCTGGTGACCATTTCACAGATGAAAAAACCCGTGATCGCCCAACTGCAGGGCGTGGCCGCTGCAAATGGGATGGGACTGGTGGCCGCCGCCGATCTGGCCATCGCCGCCAGCAATGCCAAGATGGGATTGACGGCCATCAACGTGGGTCTGAATTGCGTCGGTCCGGTGATACCGGTGGCCCGCATCGTGGGCCGTAAAAAAGCCCTCGAACTGCTCTTGGGCGGCGATCTCATCAAAGCCCCGGAGGCCCAGGCCATGGGGTTGATCAACCGGGTGGTGCCCAAGGAGGATCTGGAACAGGAAGCCCAGGCGTGGGCCGCAGCTCTGGCCCAGAAAAGCCCGATTGCCCTCCAGATTGCCAAAACCGCCTTCTATGCCTCGGAAGACATGGACTACCGCAAGCAATTCGAACTCATGAACGAAGCCTTTGCCCGCCTCTGCACCACCCACGATGCCCACGAGGGGGTGCGAGCCTTTTTCGAACGGCGCAATCCCAAATGGGAAGAGCGTTAGGGAGTAGACGCTAATGCAACGATGTACCAAGTGTATCATGACCGATTCCGTCCCCGGCATCACTTTTGACGACCAAGGTCTCTGCAGCTACTGCCGGGAATTTAAAAAGGAAAGTTATATCGGCAAGGCGAAACTCGATGCCATCGTGGCCGCAGCGAGGGGCAAGGGCCGTCCCTACGACTGCATCGTGCCGCTCAGCGGCGGACGGGACAGCGCCTACGTTTTGTACCTGGCGCGCAAGGTGTATGACCTGAAGGTCCTGGCGGTAAATTACAACAACGAATTCCAAAATCCGCAAGCCCTGAAGAATATGCAGAATGCCTGCCAACGCCTGCAGGCCGATTTCGTTTCGATCCGCTCCCGGGACAACATCGCAAGGGAAATTGTCCGTTACGGTCTCAAGTCCTCCAATTTAAGGCGCAAATACAGCATCTGCACCGCCTGCGCCTACGGCATGCACAGCGCGGTTTACCGGGCCGCCATTGAGCACAGGGCCCCGCTGATATTCTGGGGCGACTCCCAGCAGGAGCAGACCACGCCCATGGAACGGCAGGCCCGGGAAAATCTCAAATTGGGCAAAGACACACTCCGCAAACATTTCAATCGCGACTACTACCGTTATGAATGGGCGTTTCTCAAACAGCGGCGCGAGTTCAAGGTGCCCGGCAACCCGTGGTTCGTCCGACGCCCCAAGTTGAAGGACAGCCATATCAAGGAAGTCCATGTCTTCTACTACATCCCCTGGAACCGCAACCTGATCAAAAAAACCATCCAGGAAGAAACCGGATGGGAAAAGCCGGCCGGCAGCGTTTCAACCTGGCGAACGGATTGCTACCTGACGCCCCTCCTGAATTATTTTTTCTACCAGATATTCAGCTGCGGCAAGGAAACCTTCGGCTACTGCAAGATGATCAACAGCGGTGACATGGACCGGGAGGAGGCGCTGCGCCAGGAGATCGAATTCCAGAAAACGATCCTGGATGTCGGCGTCATACGGAAAATGCTGGAAGAAGATATCGGGTTATCGCGCCGGGAAGCCGACCGGATTCTGTCCTACGCTTCGGCGGTTGACCCTTTGAATCGCGCGCCCGACAAATAAGATGAAAACACCGCGTATAGCCCTCCTCATCGCAATGCTTTTTTTCATGGAGTCCGGCTTCGCCATGGAAGCCGGGCAGCCATAATCCCGGCCAGAAACCCGCTGAAGTGACCCTCCCAGGAGATGGCGGCCACCGTCGGCAGCATCCCCCAGAAAAGCCCCCCATAGGCCAGAACGACCAGCATGGCAATCAGCAAGGACGGCAGCCTGCGGTCAAAAATGCCCTTGGCCAGCAGATAGCCGAAATAGCCGAAGATCAGCAGGCTGGCCCCCACATGATAGGACGGGCGGCCGATCGTCCATAGCAGCGCGCCACCGGCCAGGATGATCACCACCGTGGATCGGATAAACGGCCGGCGGCCGTTCATCAGGACAAGGCCGCCCAGGACGATTAAAGGACCGGTATTGAGCAACAGGTGGGCCACCCCGGCATGCAGAAAGGGACCCAGGGGAATGCCCACGAGCCCGTGCGCCGTCCGCGGCAGAAGGCCGTAGCGGCACAGCCGGTGGCCCAGCAGGAAGTTGCCGATCTCCACCAGCCACAAAACGGCGATCAGATAAAAAAGCAGCTCGTAAGGTGAAGATGATGTCCGTTTGCGCGGCATCTCATGGGTCGGTTGGCAGGTGGGGACGATCACTGGATGCCGATCGCCCCAGTAGAGGGGTCAAAATACCCTTAAAACTTACGGCCACAGGTGTTAATGTTCGGGCGGCGGTTCCACCTCGATCGCTTCGGTGGGGGTATCCAGAATCCATTTACCCTGTTTCTTGACGAGAGGAATGGTCGCTTTGACCGGCATGAGCCCCGTCACTTCCACCCAGGCCCGGTCGCCGTCCTGCTCGACAAGATCGTAGTCCAGACCGGAAGCGTCCAACTGGACTCCCCCATGGCCGGCCACCTGCTTTTCGAAGATCTTCTTGGCAGCCGCTTCCGGCTTCTCCTGGGCACAGCCGAAAACCAGCAGCAAACTTAATGCCAGTATCAAATAAAATAACTTTTTCATAAATGTCTCCTGATGACGAACTGAGCGATAACATCAATACGTGATCGGTCCAGAAATGAGGGCTTTTTGTTCTGATCAAAGCCGCACAAGGGGCTTCGGTGAGACGTACGATTGCACGCCGCAGCCGGAAGCCTGCGGAGAGCGCCGATCAGGGCAAAAATCAGTGCTTGAAACTCCGCTGCCCGGTAAACACCATCGTCACCCCCGCTTCATTGCAGGCCTCGATCACGTTCCAGTCGTTCATGGCACCGCCGGGCTGGACCACGGCCTTGACCCCTTCGCGGATGCCCACCATGACGCCGTCGCGGAAGGGGAAGAAGGCATCGCTCACCATCGAAGAGCCCGGCAGGCCGCCCTTCTCTTCTCGCACCCGGGCGTCGATGGCGTTCTTCTTCTCCTGGTCCTCCAGTTCGTTGTAAGCGATACCCAGTTCTTCGAAGCAATAACGGTCGGCCAGCTTGCGATAGGCTTTGTCCCGGGCGATCTCGGCCACTCCTACGCGGTCCTGTTCGCCGGTGCCGATGCCCACGGTGCAGCGGTCCTTAACGTAGATCACCGAGTTGGAGGTCAGCCCGGACTCCACCAGCCAGCCGAAAAGGAGATCGTCCAGTTCGGCCGGGGTAGGCTCCCGGTCGATTTTGTACGTTTTGCCCTGGTATTCACTATAGGCCAGTTTCAGGTCGGAAGGCTTCAGGGTAATCGGGGCAAAAGACCACTGGGCGATGACGCCGCCGTCGATCAGACTTTTGAAGTCCACCACCCGTTCGCCCACAAAACGCTGTAATTTCTCGATGGCCTCGATGCGGATCACCCGCAGATTTTTGCGGCGCCCGAGGATCGCGAGGGTACCGTCCTCGAATTCCGGCGCCACCACGACTTCCGCATACTGGTCGGCCACGGCCTCGGCCGTCGCCTTGTCCACCGGCCGGTTGAGTGCGATGCACCCGCCGAAAGCCGCCACCCGGTCGGCCATGTAGGCCCGGTGATACGCCTCCACCAGGCTGTCGGACTGAGCCACCCCGCAAGGGTTGTTGTGTTTGACGATCACCGCCGTGGGCCTGTCTGAAAAATAGCGCAGGATATTGAGCGAATTGTCGGCATCGGTCAGATTGGTCTTGCCCGGGTGCTTGCCGGATTGGAGCAGTTCAATGTCCGAGGCCAGATAGCGGCCGGGCTGGATGGTCCGGGTCCCGGCCAGGGTCAGGTTCCCGTTTACCAGGCGGTAAAGGGCTGCTTCCTGTCCCGGGTTTTCGCCGTAGCGCAGCCCCTTCGCTTCCCCGTCGATGGTCCAGGAGACGCGCTCGTAAAAAAGTGTCTGCCGCCGATCGTCCTCATCCACAAAGGCGATCTCCATGCGCGGCGGGAAGTGGTCTTTGACGATGGTGCGGTACATTTTTTTGAGATCTTCGGCCATTTTCGTATTCCTTTCGCCGTCATCGCTGATGGGCAGCCACGCCGGCCGCCACGAATGTGCCTCATATGGATAGGGCGCCGCTTGGGGAGCTAAGTGGTCCTATTGGCCAACACGATGACATTCGGCCGTCAATCCATCCTGTCCGAAAACACGGAATATTCCGGATATCCCTTGGTTTTCGCGTCTTGTCAGCCAGGCGCCTTAGCCCCCTCATGACGTCACCGGTTTTACGAACAAGACCACTTAGTCCTGGAACCGGTAGCATCCGGCAGCATCTTGCGCCGTACGAGCCCCCAGATACGCGGCAATGGCGCGGTCATAGGCGGCGGTGTGGCCAAATGCTTTTTGGGCCAAAGCAAAACGCAGTTCCAGGGATGTCCGACCGTCGTTGCGGCCGAACTCCCCAGCAATTCGCTCGTAATCGCCCGGGTCCACCACCGAGGCCACCCGGATGAAGTTCTTGGCCGAGGCGCGGATCATGCAAGGCCCCCCGATGTCGATTTGTCCCCGGGCGCCCTCCACTGTGACCCCGGCCTGGGCAATGGTCTGCTGAAAGGGGTAGAGGTTGACCACTACCATGTCGATGGGCACGGCCGCGGTCCGTTTCAGATCGTCCTGATGAGCCTCGTTGTAAGTCTCGGTAAGAAGTCCCAGGTAGATCTTGAAATCCAGGGTCTTGACCAGGCCGCCCTGGGTTTCGGGCTGTCCGGTGTAATCCGACACCTGGGTCAGGTGGTCGGCGGCATCGCTGCCCAAAATGGATTGGATCTTGCCGTACGTGCCACCCGTCGAGAAGATGCGCAGCCCGGGGCAGGCCTTTAGTAGCGCGGGAATAAAGGTATCCAGCCCGGTCTTGTCGGATACGCTGATCAGCACATGGCGAACGGGGATCTGGTCATCGATGCGGTCCACGGTGTTGATGCTCATGACGTCTTCACTTTCGTTGCCGGTCGTTGGAATCGGGCCGAAACAAGGTGGGGCCTCGGCCCGCGGAATCGTACGCGGGAATTGATGGGGCGGTTCTGCGCCTGTGGGATGCGAGGCCGAACCGCAACCATAAGGGTCGAAGCAATTCGGTCGACGTGCGCTTTCCTACCACATTTCGAAAGACGAAGCAAAAGGTCGTAGGAACGCCGGGTGCTGAATAGGGTCTGAAGGGCTTGCCGCTGCCGCCCGGAAAAGCTGAGCCGGCAGCCCATCACCATAGCGGCCCACCGGCACGAATGTCAGAGACGCCCCTCGATTTCGTCCAAAAAACGTTCGAAAAATTGCACCATAAAGCGATGGCGTCCTTCCGCCGCCCGGCGGCCGGTTTCGGTCAGCATGCGGCCCTTGATATGGCGAAGCTTCACCTGGTATTCCCGATAGCCGGTGTCCTCCCGGGAGTAGGCTTGGGTGTTGCGCACGTCGTGGCCGGCGTTGTGCAGGCGGGCGCCCACCTCGCCTGCAAATTGGTAGGCCCGGGCAATCCCCACCGCCCCGATGGCATCCAGCTTGTCGGCATCAAACAACACCTGCGACTCGATCGTCTGGGGCTGCGGTGCTTTACGAAAGCGGTGGGCGCGTATGCAATGGACGACATTGGCCTTCTGGTCGTCCGTTAAGGGCAGGTTCGCCAGCAGGCTAGCCGCCATTGAGGCGCCATGCTCGGCATGGCAGACATCTCCCCGGCTGTCGTCCTGGCAGCGTCGGCCAATATCGTGCAGCAGGGCCGCTACCAGCAACACCGCCATGTCAGCCCCTTCCGACGGACCGATATCCCGGCAAAGACGATAGACCCGCAGGGTGTGCTCCCAATCATGGCTTCCCCGGTCCCCGTCCAACAGACGGGACGCCATAGCACGGGCCTGGACGACGGCCGGCGACGCATCGGGAGCGAAATCATCCATCGGCTGTCTATCCATGACGAGTACCCTGCCCGCCTCTCTCCTGAGCGATGTGCGCAAATGCCGGCCTTCTTCCACTTGAAGTATCCCCACCAAAACGGCCATGCCAGATCCGGGTGTCTTGATTCATGCGCTGGAACGCCGCCACCGTCCGCCGGCCCCTATACCCGATGTGGGTGACCTGTCCACCGCTATTTTTTAGATGCGACGGGCCTCAATTGTCAAGCCTCGTGCCCCCCGGCACTCATCAGAAACAGCCCTTGAAGCCAGCCAGGAGGCCAAATATTCCCCCACTATCCTCCACAACCTTTTGCTTTGACATTTTTCACTTTTAACAGTATCAAATTATTATAAAAATAATCATAGATTAACTTTGTTTTTCCTTGACTTTCAACGGATTTCATTCCATATCAGAACTATAGTGGAGTAAAGTGGTGCAAAAGGAAGCCCTATGTTTCGCGGCAGCTCCTTCCATACGATGGACGACAAAGGAAGAGTCATCATCCCCGCCCGTTTCCGGGATCTCATCCGGGCCGGAGGCGGCGATCGGGTAATGGTCTCCTCCATGGACGGCTGCCTGGTGGCCTATCCGCTGGACGTATGGCGCGACATTGAAAACCGCCTGTTGGCCCGGGTTCAAAAAAGCGAGAGCCTGCGGCGCTTCCGGAGGGTGTTCATCGGGGGCGCGCACGAATGTGCCTGCGACAAACAGGAACGTATTCTGATCCCGCCCACCCTCAGGGAAGATGCCGGCTTTGAAAAAGACATCGTATTGGTGGGTGTATTGGATCATTTTGAAATCTGGGCCCGCGACACCTGGGAAGCGCAAAAGAAGGCGCTGGAAACGGATCTGAAAAATGAGGAGGTCAGGAACGAAATCGCCAGTCTAGGACTTTGATGGTATGGCCGATTACCACATCTCCTGTATGCCGGCCGAGGTCACACACTATCTCAATCTGAGACCCGGTGGAATCTACCTCGACGGTACCGTCGGCGGCGCAGGACATTCCCGCTTGATCTGTACCCGCATTCAGCCCGACGGCCTGCTGATTGGAATCGACCAGGATTTGGACGCCATCCGGCACGCCCATGAAGTCCTGGCCCCCTTTTGCCCACGGCTTTCCCTACATCACGACAGTTTCAGCCATCTCGACCGGATTATCCATGATTTGGGTCTCAATGGTGTAGACGGCATCCTCCTGGACCTGGGTCTTTCGCTGCATCAGATCGAGGGCAGCGGCCGCGGGTTCAGCTTCAAACGCGATGAACCGCTGGACATGCGCATGAATGCCGAATCCGACATGACGGCTGCCGATATCGTAAACCACTGGGGGGTGGATGATCTGATGCGCATCTTCCGCGACTATGGCGAAGAGCGCCGGGCGCGATCCATCGCCCGCGCCATCGTGCGCGCTCGGGCGCGGCAGCCCATCAAAAGCAGCAAGGCTCTGGCGGATCTGGTTTATCGATCCATGCCGCCGGCCACCGCCCGGAGTCAAAAGATTCACCCGGCCACGCGCGTTTTTCAGGCCCTGCGCATCGCCGTCAACCACGAATTGGATCGTTTGCAGCGCACCCTGCCCATGGCCGTGGATTGCCTCAATTCCGGCGGCCGGCTGTGTGTGCTGGCTTTCCATTCCCTGGAAGACCGGATCGTCAAACAAACCTTTCGGGAAATGGCCCGTGCCTGTACCTGTCCCCCCAGGGCGCCGATGTGCACCTGCGGTGGGGTCGCCCGGGTGACGCTTCTGACCCGGCGGGTGGTCCGTCCCACGGTGGAAGAAGTCGCCGCCAATCCGATGGCCCGCAGCACACGCCTGCGGACGGTCGAAAAACGATAAGAGGTCCCGTAAACGATGGCCGCCGACAGCAACCAGCGCCGCACGCAGGGCATGAAAACCATCTGGATGGCCATCATGCTGGTCTTTATGGTGGAGCTCTTTGCCTACACCTGGTGCCGCGTGCAGTGCGTGCGCATGGGCTATGAGATCACGGCGGCCACCAAAGCCTATGAACAGCAGCGTACGATCCGCAAGAACCTGGCCATTGAGCTGGCCCGCTTGAAAGCGCCGAAACGCATCGAAGCCCTTGGGCGGCAGCTGGGATTGGCCCCCCCGGCAACCCGCCAGATTGTCGTAATGGAATGAAGCCCCTGACGAACCAGAAAAAGCTGCGCCTGCGCATGGCCCTGATGGGCGGTGTGTTTTTTCTCTGCCTGGGGACGATTGTCGGCCGTGCCGTCTACCTTCAAGTAATTTTCGGACCTGCCCTGGCCGCGAAGGCGTCCGATCAGTATGAAAAAACGATTCAAACCAGCGGCAAACGCGGCAGCATCTTTGACCGGCGTATGCGCGAGGTGGCCGTCAGCATCGAAACCCTCTCCCTGGCGGCCTACCCCCGCAAGATCCAGAATTCCCGCACCACCGCCCGGGCCATCGCTCCCATCATCAAGGAGAGCCCCAAGTCTGTCGCCCGGAAGCTGACCGCCGATCGATCCTTTGTCTGGGTCAAGCGCCAGATCACGCCCAAGGAAGTCCAGGCCATCAAGGCGCTCGATTTGGAAGGCCTGGAGTTTCTGCCCGAACACAGCCGCTATTATCCCAACCGCACCCTGGCAGCGCAGTTGGTGGGTTTCACGGGTATCGACGGCACCGGCCTGGAAGGCATCGAATACCTGTTCGACGCCGAGCTGACCGGCCGCCCCCAGATTGCCACGGTGTTGAAGGACGCCTTTGGCCGCGGCTTCGAAGCCCAGGATGACATTGCGGCCAAGACCAGCGGCAACAACGTGGTGTTGGCCATCGACGGCGCGATTCAGCATCTGGCCGAAAAAGCGCTTCAGCAGGCGGTGCAAAACCACAAGGCGAAATCCGGAATGGCGGTTGTGATGGACCCCCGTACCGGCGACATCCTTGCCCTGGCGCATGCGCCGCTGTTCAACCCCAATGCGTTCGGCGATTTTAACCGTAATCTGAGGCGCAACCGGGCGGTCACCGATGCCTTCGAGCCGGGATCCACCATGAAGCTGTTCAGTGTAGCGGCGGCCCTGGAATCCGGATGCTGCACCCCCCACACGATTTTTTATTGTGAAAACGGCAACTACCGCATCGGATCCAACACGATCCACGACACCAAAAAGCACGGTTGGCTGTCCATCCAGCGGATCGTCAAGTACTCGAGCAACATCGGAGCCGTAAAAATCGGGGAAACCATCGGGGCCGAAACCCTGCATGCGACCCTGCAGCGTTTTGGTTTCGGTCGCCCCACCGGCATCGCCTGTCCCGGCGAAACCAACGGCAGTCTGGGGGCCAACCGCAAGTGGACCACCTTCGACGTGGCCGCCGCCTCCTTCGGGCACGGCGTCTCCGTATCGGCCGTTCAATTGGCCACGGCCGTTTCGGCCATCGCCAATCGCGGCACGCTCATGAAACCCCGCGTGGTCTTGAAGGTCACCGATCCGCGCGGTCGTACGATCAGGGCGATCGACCCCCAGCCGGCGGGGCAGGCCATATCCGCTAAAACCGCCGAGGCCGTTACCCGTATGATGGAAATGGTGCTGACCGAGGGGGGCACCGGCGTCGAGGCCATGCTGAACGGCTACTCGGCCTGCGGCAAGACCGGTACGGCCCAGAAAATCGGCAAGGACGGCACTTACGCGCAGGATCGCTATATCGCCTCCTTCGCCGGTTTTACGCCGGTGGAGGACCCCCGCCTGACGATTGTCGTGGTGGTTGACGAACCCCAGGGGGATCACTACGGCGGGTCCGTGGCAGCGCCTGTTTTTCGTGAGATCGCCCAGTCGGCCCTGGGATATCTCAATGTCCGTCCCAGCGAGCGGGCGCCTAAAATGACGGTATCGAAAAAAACAAAGGAAACCGGATGAATTTCGGCGACCTCATAAAGGCGGTTCAACCCTCGGCGGTGATCGGCGCGGTCGCACCGGAAACCCCTGTGGGCTCCCTGCACTACGGTTCCCGTGAGGTGGTTTCCGGCGGGGTGTTTTTCGCCATCCCGGGCTTTGCCGTGGACGGGCACGCCTATATCGACGATGCCGGCCGGCGCGGCGCCCTGGCCGTGGTGGCCCAAAAACGGGTGGAAGCCAACGTTCCACTCCTGCAGGTGGCGGACTCCCGGGTCGCCCTGGCCCTGGCGGCGGCCGCCTTCTACGGACACCCCTCGGAAGCGCTGACCGTCATCGGTCTGACCGGCACCAACGGCAAGACCACGGTATCCTACCTGGTGGAAACCATTCTGAAGCAGGCGGGCCTGACCGCCGGTGTCATCGGCACCGTCAACTATCGCTACGGCGACCAGGTGCTGCCCGCCGCCCGCACGACCCCGGAATCTCTCGACCTGCAACGCATCCTGGCGGAAATGCGGCAGCGCGGGGTATCCCACGTCGTGATGGAAGTGGCCTCCCATGGACTCGACCTGCATCGGGTGGACGCCTGCCATTTCGACGTGGCCGCCTTTACCAACCTGACCCAGGACCACCTCGACTTTCACGGGGACATGGAGCGCTACTGGGAAAGCAAGAAATCCCTTTTCACCCGGCATCTGGATCAGGGGCCCAAAGCGCAACGGGCCCGGGCCGTGATCAACCGGGAGGACCCCCATGGACGGACGCTGGCCGAGGAACTTACCGGCCAGCACGCCCTGCTTACCTTCGGCCGAACGCCCGAAAGCGACATTTGGCCCGAGGTCAGGCAAAACGATCTAAACGGTCTCGACGCCGTTCTCCATACCCCCCGGGGATCCATCGCCATGAGCTCACCTTTGGTGGGGGCCCACAATCTTGAAAATATCCTGGCCGCCGCCGGCTGCGGCATCGCCCTCGAACTGCCGCTGGAAGCCATCCGGGCCGGGATCGCCGCCACCCGGTCGGTCCCCGGCCGACTGGAAGCCATTCCGGATCCCGAAGGGCGCTTCATTTATGTGGATTATGCCCATACCCCGGATGCCCTCGAAAACGTTTTGCAGGCGCTGGATGCTCTGCGGCAGCGCCGTCTGATCTGCGTCTTCGGCTGCGGTGGGGACCGCGACCGCCGCAAACGCCCACTCATGGGCGCCATCGCCGCCCGTCTGAGCGATCTGGCCGTCGTCACTTCGGACAATCCGCGCTCCGAGGATCCTCTGTCCATTATCAGTGACGCTTTGGAAGGCGTGCGCCGTGCCGCCCCCCAGGCCCTCAGCGCGCAGGAGGTGCAAAACGGATTTGCACCGCCTGGTCATATCGTGGTGCCGGACCGCCGGGAGGCCATCACTCTGGCCATCCGTGCGGCCCAACCCGGGGACACCGTTCTGATTGCCGGCAAGGGGCATGAAACCTACCAAATCATCGGCCAAACCACCATTCCCTTTGACGACCGGGAAGAAGCCCGGCAGGCCCTGGCAGGCCTACGCCGGCCGCCCGACAAGGAGACGGCGTGATGGATTGGATGACCCGCGACATTCTGTCGGCCACCGGCGGCCGCCGGCTATTCGGTGATCCCCAGACGGTTTTTGACGGCATCGGCATCGATTCCCGCCGCCTGCCGGAAGGGGCGTTGTTTATCGCCATTAGGGGGGAAAACCATGACGGCCATACTTTCCTCGCCGACGTCGTGGCCCGCGGCGGGCGCGGCCTTCTAATAAAGGAAGGCGCTGTCGAGGAAGGGGCGCTGGCGGCCTGGAAGGTGCGAGGAGTGGTCTGCATCGCCGTCGCCGACACCCTCCGGGCCCTGGGGGATATCGCGGCCTTTCACCGACGGCGTATGCCGGCCCGCATCGTCGCCCTTACCGGGTCCAACGGCAAGACCACCACGCGCGCCATGACGGCCGCCATCTTGCGCCGGCATGGCCCAACACTTGCCACCCGGGGCAATCTCAACAACGAAATCGGTCTTCCCCTGACCCTGCTCCAGTTGCAGGAAGCCCATGTCCTGGGTGTCGTTGAGATGGGCATGAACCACCCCGGCGAGATCGACCGCATGGCGCGCATGGCCGCCCCCGACATCGGCATGATCATCAATGTGGCGCCGGCCCATCTGGAAGGCCTGCACTCCGTCGAGGGCGTCATGCATGCCAAAGGCGAACTGCTGCCCCATATCCACCCGGCCGGAAAGGCCATCCTGAACGGCGACGACGCCCATTGTCGTCAACTGGCCCAAACCTGCCCGGTGGCGTCTGTACTGTTCGGCTTTTCGCCTGAGGCCCAGGTGCGGGCGGCGGATATGGTGTCGGGACCTCGCGGCTGGCAATTCTTGCTGCAGCTTCCTTCGGGAGAGATTCCGGTGCAGCTACAGGTGCCGGGCCGCTTTATGGTGGCCAACGCCCTGGCGGCCGCCGCCGTTGCGTATTGCTGCAAGGTTGCCCTGGAAGACATCAAGGCCGGCCTGGAATCGGTGGAGGCCGTGGACGGCCGCATGCAGCTTGTTCCCCTGCCGTGGGGCATCACCCTGATCAACGATTGCTACAACGCCAATCCCGCTTCCACGGCCGCCGCCATCGCCACCTTGACCCGTATGAAAGGCGCCTCGCGGGGAGCGCTGGTCCTGGGGGACATGCTCGAACTGGGCCCCGATGCCGCCGAATGGCACCGCAAAACAGGGTACAAGGCCGGCCAGGCGGGCCTCGACCGGCTCTTTCTGCACGGCGACTTTGCCACCGCGCTGCGGGACGGAGCCCTGGAAGCCGGTATGCCGCCGGAGCGCATTCTGGCGGGCGGGATCCGCGCGATCAGCAGCGCCCTGACCCAGTGGCTGACACCGGGCGACTGGGTGCTCGTCAAGGGGTCCCGGGGCATGCGCATGGAACGCGTCATTGCCGCCCTGCAGGAATGGTCCGGCCAATCGAAGGCAAGCGCATAAGGATGATGACGGAGCCATGATCTACCATTTTCTCTATCCGCTGCACACCAGCATTTCGGCCTTCAATGTCTTCCGGTACATTACCTTCCGGACGATTTACGCCAGCCTGACGGCCTTTGTCATCTGTTTTGTAATGGGCCCCTGGGTGATCAAACGACTGCGCCAGATGCAAGTGGGCCAGTTCATCCGCGACGACGGACCGGAAACCCACTACAAAAAGAGCGGCACCCCCACCATGGGCGGCGTGCTGATCATCGGGGCGGTGGTGGCGGCCACGCTTTTGTGGGCCAACCTGACCAACTTCTATATCTGGGTGGCCCTGTTGGTGATCGTTGGGTTTGGCGCCATCGGGTTTGCCGACGACTATCTGATGCAGGTCAAAAAACGCAGCAAGGGCCTCGGCGCCAAAGAAAAATTCCTGCTGCAAACCCTGCTGGCCACGGTCTGCGGCCTGCTATTCTATTTTCACCAGGACTTTTCCACCCAGGTGACGGTGCCGTTTCTCAAGAACGTGCAACCGGATCTGGGATGGGGTTATATCCTGTTCACGGTGCTCGTCATCGTGGGCGCTTCCAACGCCGTCAACCTCACCGACGGCCTGGACGGATTGGCTATCGGTCCGCTGGCGATTGTGGCCGCCACTTACATGGTGTTCGCCTATGTCACCGGCAACATCAAATTCGCCGCGTATCTGCAGCTCAGCTATGTCCCCGGCGCGGGCGAAATCGCCATCTTCTGTGGCGCCCTGGTGGGAGCCGGTTTAGGGTTTCTGTGGTTCAATGCCTACCCGGCCCAGATGTTCATGGGGGATGTGGGCTCGCTTTCCCTGGGAAGCGCCATGGGGGCCGTCGCCATCATCACCAAGCAGGAAATTCTTCTGGTGCTCGTGGGAGGCCTTTTTGTCATCGAAACCCTTTCGGTCATCTTCCAGGTGGGGTTTTTCAAGCTCACCCATGGCCGCCGAATTTTCCGCATGGCGCCGTTGCACCACCATTTCGAACTGAAGGGATGGCCGGAACCCAAGGTCATCGTCCGCTTCTGGATCATTGCCATCGCCCTGGCGCTGATAGCCCTGAGCACCCTGAAGCTGCGTTAGAAAGAGATTCGACATGCACCGCTGGACAACCGACAATCTCAAAGACCAAACCGTCACCGTGGTGGGCCTTGGCAAGAGCGGTCTGGCCGCCGCCCGTTTCTGCCGCGGGGCGGGCGCCGCCGTGACGGTGTCGGAAGCCGGCGAGGCCGTGGGGTTCAGCACCGAGATCGCCCAGCTCGAACCGGCCGGGGTGCGCTTGGAGTTCGGTCCCCACCGCCCGGAAACCTTCGCCAAAGCGGACCTCATCATCCTGAGCCCCGGTGTCCCCCATCGGCTCCCGCCCCTGGAGGCCGCCCGGCGGCGGGGCGTACCGGTGGTGGGCGAAATGGAGCTGGCATCCCGCTTCATCCAGGAACCGATGGCTGCGATAACGGGCACCAACGGCAAGACCACCACCACCGAATTGCTGGGGGCCATGCTGAAGGCCTCCGGTATGACGGTCTTTGTGGGGGGTAATATCGGCAACCCCCTCATCGAATATGTCGAAAACGGGCAATCGGTGGACTGGTTGGTGCTGGAGGTGAGCAGTTTCCAACTGGATACCATGGAAACCTTCCACCCCCGCATCGGGTGCCTGCTCAATATCAGCGAAGACCATCTGGATCGCTACCCTGACTTTGATGCCTATGCGGCCAGCAAGTGGCACCTGTTTCAGAATCAAACCGCCGGGGATACGGCAGTCATCAACGGAGCCCTGCTGCGGGAAGGCAAGCCGCCCGCCTTGCCGGCCGGGAAAATGCTCTTTTTCAACGGGGCCCCGGAAGGACGTGCGCCCGCTGCCACCTTGCAGGCCGGCGCCCTGGTCATGGACACCGGCGCCGGGACGGCACCTTTCACCATCGATCTAAAGGCCATGCCCCTGGTGGGTCGTCACAATGAAGAAAACGCGGCCGCGGCCGGTCTGGCCGCCGCGGCCGCCGGGGCGAGCCCGCACGGCATCCAAACGGCGTTGGACCAGTTTCAGGGGTTGCCGCACCGGATCCGCCTGGTGCGCGAGTTTAAGGGGGTGCGTTACTACGACGATTCCAAGGCCACCAATGTGGATGCGGTGGCGCGCGCCCTGGAAGGCTTCCACCAACCCGTGGTGCTGATCATGGGCGGCCGCGACAAGGGGGGGAGCTATCGGGTACTGGAAGATCTTCTGCGCCAGAAAGTCTCCCATCTAATTGTCATGGGGGAGGCGGCCCAAAGGATTGCCAGGGCCTTTCGCGGGATCGTACCGCTTCATCCCGTCGCCGACATGACCGCCGCCGTCCGGCTGGCGGCCGGCTGCGCCCGGGCGGGCGAGGTGGTGCTCCTGTCGCCGGCCTGCGCCAGTTTTGATATGTACACCAGCTACCATGAACGGGGAGAAGACTTTTGCCGTCACGTGCAACAGCTGAGCTGAGCGGTCAGCGCTCGCGGCCTGTCGCCGGGGCTATATCCTCGGGATATGACGCCCGTCTGCTCTTTCCGGTTCTGTTCCTGGTGGGCATCGGAATCGTCATGGTGTACTCGGCCAGCTCGGCCCTGGCGCTGAAAAAATTCGGCAGCAGCTACTTTTTCATAAAAAAGCAGGCGCTCTTCGCCCTGGTGGGGCTGATCGCCCTGGTGGCGGCCCGCCATTTCCCTTATCGGTTTCTGCGCCTCCTGGCCTATCCGGCGATCGTGCTGGCCGTTGGGACTCCTGCTGGCCGTCCTGTTGACCGGCCTGGGCCACACCGCCGGAGGCGCCACCCGCTGGCTTCGCCTGGGCAGCCTTACCCTGCAACCGTCCGAAATCGCCCGGATGGCCCTGATCCTCTATCTGGCCTATTCCATGAGCAAAAAACAGGATCGCATCCGGGAATTTTCCATCGGCTTCGTGCCTCATGTCATGGTGCTGCTGGTGCTGATCGTGCCCATCATCCTGCAGCCGGATTTCGGTTCGGTGGTCATCCTGGCCTCGATTACCGGCATTATGCTCTTTGTGGGCGGTGTTCCCTTGCGCTTTCTGGCGTTGGCCGGACTGACCCTGGCACCCGTGGCGGGCTGGCTGCTCTGGTCGGCCGACTACCGGGTCAGGCGCCTGATGAGTTTTCTCAACCCCTGGGAATACCCCACCGCCGAGGGCTATCAGACCATCCACTCCCTGATGGCTTTCGGCTCGGGGGGATTGTGGGGCACCGGCATCGGCAAAAGCCTACAAAAGCTGTTTTACCTCCCCGAACCCCACACCGATTTCATTTTCTCCGTCATCGGCGAGGAATTCGGACTGGCGGGGGTGGCCACCATCGTCACCCTCTATGGTGTCATCATCTGGCGGGGCATCGCCATTGCTCGCCAGACTGCGGACCCTTTCGGGGCCCTGCTGTCCTTCGGTCTGACAACGGCCATCGCCCTGCAAGTCTGTGTGAACATGGGGGTAACCCTGGGACTGCTGCCCACCAAGGGGCTGACCCTGCCTTTCTTAAGCTATGGCGGCACCTCCCTCGTGCTCAACATGGTAGCAGTGGGGATCGTCATGAACATCGGCCGGTCGCCGGGCCTGAAAAGGAGGCCCCGATGAGCACCGCCGCCCATATCGTGATCACCGGCGGCGGCACCGGCGGCCACCTGTTTCCGGGCATTGCCATTGCCCGCGCCTTTCAGCAGCGTCTGGCGGAGACCGCTATTCTGTTCGTGGGCACCGGCCGGGAACTCGAGCGGCGGGTGATCAAGGAGGCCGGCTATCGCCATGCCGTCATCCGGGTGCGGGGGCTGAAGGGAATGGGGCTTTTCCGCCAATTGCGCTCCCTATTGGCATTGCCCGGCGCCCTGCTGGGCGCAGGCGCCATTTTGTGGCGGTTTCGGCCGGCGGTGGTGATCGGTGTAGGCGGCTATGCGGCCGGTCCCGTCTGCCTGGCCGCCTGGTTGATGCGCATTCCGGTCTGCCTGCAGGAACAGAACTCCCTGCCCGGCATCACCAATCGGCTACTGGCCCGCCTGGCCCGGCGCATTTACACTTCTTTCACCGCAAGCCGGACCCATTTCCCGGCGGATAAGGTTATGCTGTCCGGCAATCCGGTGCGGGCGGAAATCATTGCCCTGGGAAGGCGTAAAGCGGCCCGGGAGCCGGGACGGCCTTTCACCGTCCTGGTGGCGGGCGGAAGCCAAGGCGCCCGCAACATCAACACCGCGGTCATCGACATGCTGCCCCATATCGATGATCCCCGGTCCCTGGAAGTGATTCACCAGAGCGGACCGGCCGACCTGGAACGGGTCCGCCAGGCCTATGCCGCCGCCGGGATCATGGCCCGGGTGGAAGCCTTTTTCAACGACATGGACCGCCAGTATGCCCGGGCCGATCTGGTGATCTGCCGGGCCGGGGCCACCACCGTGGCGGAGCTGACCTGCAGCGGCCTACCGGCGATCTTCATTCCCCTGCCCCACGCGGCGGACAACCACCAGGAGATCAATGCCCGGGTGGTGGTGGAGGCCGGCGCCGGAGAGATGATCCGGGAGGCGGACCTCAACGGCGGGGGGTTATGGCAGTGCATTCGGAGACTGCGGGATACCCCCGGTCTCATAGATGAAATGGTCGCGCGCGCGCGCGCGCTGGGACGCCCGGAGGCCGCGGATACCATCGTGGCGGATATCGTTCATCAGTTTTTGCAGCCGGCGCCCCCCTTCGGACGTTCGGAAACGGGTCGCTAATATGTACCAGAAAACCTATCACATACATTTTGTGGGAATCGGCGGGATCGGCATGAGCGGAATCGCCGAACTGTTGCTCAACCTCGGCTACCAGGTATCCGGTTCGGATTTGAAGTCCACCGATATCACCCGGCGCCTGGCCCGTCTGGGCGGTACGATTTACGCGGGCCACGCCGACCGGAATATCGCCGATGCCGACGTGGTGGTGATTTCTTCGGCCGTCAAGGAAGACAACGCCGAAGTTGCGGCCGCCCGCAATCGTTCCATCCCGGTCATTCCGCGGGCGGAAATGCTGGCCGAGCTCATGCGCCTCAAATACAGCGTCGCCGTGGCCGGCGCCCACGGCAAGACCACCACCACTTCCATGGTCAGCGCCGTCCTGGCGGCCGGTCATCTGGACCCCACCATCGTCATCGGCGGCAAACTGCGCGGCGTGGACACCAACGCCGTGCTGGGCCAGGGCAACTATATCGTGGCCGAAGCCGACGAAAGCGACGGGTCCTTCCTCAAAATGGCCCCCACCATCGCCGTGGTCACCAATATCGACCGGGAACATCTGGACTTCTACGCCGATCTGGATGCCATCGTGCAGACCTTCGCCCGCTTTATCGACCGCATTCCCTTCTACGGCCTGGCCGTGTTGTGTCTGGACAACGAGCACGTCCAGAACCTGATTCCCCATATCAAAAAGCGCTATACGACCTACGGCGTCAGCAGTCAGGCCGATTTCCAGGCGCGTGAGATCCAGTGCGACGGCCTTTGCAGCCGCTACCAGGTCCATCACCGCGGCCAGCACCTGGGTGAAGTCCGGCTCAACCTGCCCGGTATTCACAATGTCTACAATTCCCTGGCCGGCATCGCGGTGGGCATGGAATTGGACATCCCCTTCGCCACCATCCGCACCGCTCTGGAAACCCTCGAAGGGGTCCGCCGCAGGCTGGAAATCAAGGGAACGGCCGGGGGCATCACGGTGATCGACGATTACGCCCACCACCCCACCGAAATCAAAACCACCTTGCAGTCGGCCCGTTGCAGTTGGCCCGACCACCGCATCGTGGGCGTGTTTCAACCCCATCGCTATACGCGCACCCAGGCCCTGTTCGACGACTTTACACGCGCCTTCTACGAGACGGATCAGTTGATTCTGCTGCCCATCTACAGCGCCGGGGAAACCGCCATCGCCGGCATCAGCCACACCCTGCTCTGCGAAGGCATTCAGGCCCACGGCCATAAAGACGTGACGTGTACGGACGGCTTCGATCAGGCGCTGGAGGTCCTTCAGCAGAAAGTGCATGAGGGCGATATCGTCATGACCATGGGCGCCGGCGATGTATGGAAGCTGGGCGAAACCTTTTTGCAAACCCTGGCCTGAGCCTCAGCCAGGAAAACGGGCAGGAACAGGAAACGACATGCTGCGACGCAAAAAACGCATCCGGCGCAACACTTACAAAGGCCGGCACAAAAACCGCCTAACGGCCCTTTTTTTCCAGGTCCGCCGGATCGGTCGTGTCGTCCTGGCGACCGCGCTTTTTGCCCTGTTCAATCTGATGCTGATCTTCGGCTACGACTGGGTTACCCAGACCGAGAGTCTGGGCATCCGGTCCATCACGATTACCGGCTGTGAACGCCTGACCCCGGAAACGGTCAAACAGCAGGCCGGACTGCTGTCGGCACGCAACATTCTGGCGGTCAACCTGACCACCACCCGCAAACGACTGCTGGCCGATCCATGGATTGCGGACGCCCAGGTTTCCCGCAGCATTCCCGACCGTCTGCGCATCAACATCCGCGAGCACACCTGCTTGGCCGTACTCGATCTGGGGCGCCGCTTTCTGCTGAGCGATGAAGGTCGCGTCTTCAAAGAACTGGCACCGGGAGAAACCCTGGACGTGCCGGTGGTCAGCGGTTTGACGTACACCGATCTGGAACGAAATGCCGACGGCCCCACACCGCTCCTGCGATCGGTGATGCAGATCCTGAAACCCCGGCAGCGTTCCAACCGCCGGGAACTGCTCAACCAGATTCGTGAAATCCATGCCGATCCGGCCCTGGGTCTGACCCTTTTCCTGACCGACGATCGCCACTCCGGGGGCTATCGCACGGTGGTGCTGGGATTCGAGGATTTTGACGAAAAATATGCAACCCTGGAAAGAATCGATACCTATCTGCGCAAAAACGGGCACGACAAAGGTTTCAAGTCCATCGACTTGAGCACTCTCAACCGGATTATCGTCCATCCAATGGAAACGGGCGCTCCTGAAGACGCCCGGAAGGAGGTTTAGGATGCAGGGACGCGGCAATCTGATCGTGGGCCTTGATATCGGGACGACCAAAATCTGCTGCGTGGTCGGTGAAATGTCCCAGGGAAACGTCAATATCATCGGCATCGGCACCCACCCGTCGATCGGGCTTCGCAAAGGCGTGGTGGTCAATATCGAATCCACGGTGGATTCCATTAAAAAAGCCGTGGAAGAGGCCGAACTGATGGCCGGCTGCGAGATATCCTCGGTCTACACCGGCATCGCCGGCGGGCACATCACCGGCTTCAACAGCCGCGGCATCGTCGCCATCAAGGGGTCCGAGATCACCGAAATCGACGTGGAACGGGTCATCGATGCCGCCCGTGCCGTGGCCATTCCCATGGATCGGGAGGTGATCCACGTCCTGCCCCAGGAATATATCGTCGATGAGCAGGCCGGGATCCAGAACCCGGTGGGGATGGCCGGCGTCCGGCTGGAAGCCAAAATCCACATCGTCACCGGGGCGGTCACCTCGGCCCACAACATCGTCAAATGCTGCAACCGCTCGGGCCTGGATGTCTGCGACATCGTACTGGAATCTTTGGCCTCGGGCGAAGCCGTTTTGACAGGTGAAGAAAAGGAACTGGGAACCGCCTTGCTGGACCTGGGAGGCGGCACCACCGACCTGGCCATCTTCTCGGACAAGAACATCCGCCATACCTTCGTCCTGGCCCTGGGCGGCAACAACCTGACCAACGATATCGCCATCGGTCTGCGGGCGCCCCATGCCGAGGCCGAGAAGATCAAAACCCGCTACGGCACCTGTCTTTCCAGCAGCGTCAGCGCCGATGAGATGATCGAGGTGCCCGGGATGGGCGGACGCGAAGCCCGCAAACTGCCGCGCCAAATCCTGGGGGAAATTCTGGAACCCCGCATGGAGGAGATCTTCACCCTGGCCAAGCGGGAAGTTTACCGGGCCGGCCTTGAAAACAGCTTCCCATCCGGTCTGGTCCTCACCGGCGGAACGTCACTGCTGGAAGGCACCACGGAAATTGCCGAATCCGTTTTCAACCTGCAGACCCGTCTGGGCAAACCCCAGGGCATTACCGGTCTGGTGGATGTGGTCAACAACCCCATGTATGCCACCGGGGTCGGCCTGGTGCTCTACGGCGCCAAAAACCAGGTCGAGAAAAAATTCAGGATTCGGGACGCCAATATCTTCAACCGCATCGTGACCCAGATGAAACGCTGGTTCAAGGACGTGGTTTAACCGACAACCAATGGCCGGCGATGTTTTGCTCCCATCGGGCAAGCGCCGCGCCAAACTTTCGCAACAGAAATAGGGGGGAACTATGTTTACCTATGTCGACAATGAAAATTCGGCTAAAATCAAGGTGATCGGCGTGGGCGGCGCCGGCGGCAACGCCATCAACAACATGATTTCATCCAATCTCCAGGGAGTGAAATTCATTGCCGCCAACACCGATGCCCAGGCCCTGGAAGTCTCCAAGGCGCCTGTCAAGATTCAACTGGGCGAGCGCCTGACGGAAGGGCTGGGCGCCGGGGCCAATCCCGACATCGGGCGGGAGGCCGCCATCGAAACGGCCGATGCCATCCGCAGCGCCCTGGAAGGCAGCCACATGGTGTTTATCACGGCCGGACTGGGCGGCGGCACCGGCACCGGAGCGGCCCCCGTGATCGGCGAAATCTGCAAGGAACTTGGCATCCTGACCGTGGCGGTGGTTTCCAAGCCGTTCTCCTTCGAAGGCAAGAAGCGCTCCCGTCAGGCCGAGCACGGTTTGGATACGCTGAAGCAGATGGCCGATACTGCCATCACCATCAACAACGACCGTCTGCGGGGGCTGGCCTCCAAGAAGGCCACCATGCTGGAAATGTTTCGCCGGGCGGACGAAGTTCTCCTCCATTCCGTCAAAGGCATCACCGACCTCATTATGATGCCGGGCCTGGTGAACCTGGACTTTGCGGACGTGAAGGCCACCATGTCCAAGGCTGGCATGGCCATCATGGGCATCGGTTCGGCCAGCGGCGAAAATCGGGCCGTGGAGGCCGCCGAACGGGCCATCTCCCATCCGCTCCTGGAAGATGTCTCCATCAGCGGTGCCCGGGGCGTACTGATGAACATCACCAGCACGAGCGAACTGACCATGGAAGAGATGACCGAGGCCTCGGACCGCATCTACAATGAAGTGGGCGAAGAGGCCGACATCATCTGGGGCACGGTGGTAGACGACAGCCTGGGCGACGAAATGCGCGTCACCGTCATTGCCACCGGGATCGGCGAAAAGGCCCAGGAAGAAGCGCCGGTGAAAGTCGTGGACGAGACCTACGGCGGCAAACTGCGCCCGGTGACGGCCGACGACCTTAAAAATGCCGTGGATTACGACCAACCGGCCTTCATGCGCCGGCGCAAGGTGGCCGGTGGAGGAATGGGTTCGTCCTATGGCGGCTTCAACAGCGAAGCCATCGATGAAAGCGATCTGGACGTTCCCACATTTCTGCGACGCAAGGCGGATTGATTCCCGTCTTCCCCCTGGTTTCCCGGGGCTTACAGCGAAGCTGGCGCTCGTTGCCCCGCGCGCATTCCTCCCCGCGCGGGTTGCATTGACTTTCGTCAAACAGCCGCTATGCTGAAACAATGGTATGGGTCGTCTGCGGCGCCCTACGGTCCCCCCCCGTCCGGGCGACCGCTGACGGCCCCTTAACGGTGCTGACGGCGGAAACCGGCGCCAATGCCCCGGGAAATCAGACCCCATGAAAAAACGCCGCTCGCCCTCCATCGGCGCTTCCGCCGAGGAATCCGGTGCCATTCACAAAACATGGTCCGGCCGCATCCATGTGGGCCTGGTCTTTCCCCAGAGCTATGCCCTGGCCATGTCCAACCTCGGCTACCAGACGGTTTACCGCCAGTTCAATGATTTCGAAGATGTCGTTTGCGAACGCTTCAGCCTCTCGGACCCACCCGAAGCCCGTCCGACGGCCATCGAGAGCGGCCGCCCCCTGTCGGCCTTCGATATCGTCGCCTTTTCCATTTCGTTTGAAAACGACTATCCCCATCTCTTGCAGATCATGGGAAAGGCCGGGATGCCCCTGCGGGCCCGGGACCGGGATGCCACCCAGCCCCTTGTCGTCATAGGCGGCATCGCCGCCATGCTCAATCCCGAGCCATTGGCCCCCTTTGCCGATCTGGTGCTCATCGGCGAGGCGGAGGCCATCTTGCCCGCTTTTTTGGATTGCTACCGAGGTGCCAGAGACCGCCGACAGTTCCTGGAACGCGCGCCCCACGACGTGCCGGGCGCCTATGTGCCGTCCCGCTACACGGTCACCGGCGGGGACGGCCACGGTCCGGTTCATGTTCAGGCCCTTGCCGGCGTGCCGGCGAAGGTGAAACGGGCGCATCCGGTCGATGTCGGACATGTCGCAACGGCCTCCACTGTTCTGACCGCGCAGACCACCTTTGCGGACACCTGCCTGATCGAGGTCAGCCGGGGCTGTCCGCATGGATGCCGCTTTTGCAGTGCCGGTTTTGTCTACCGACCGCCGCGCTTCCGCGACCCCGCATTTCTGGAAGCGGCTATCCGCGAGGCCATGGCGCGAACTTCCCGGGTCGGTCTGGTGGGTGCCGCCGTGTCTGATTTTCCCGGGCTCAGTGATATCTGCCGGCGCTTTGAGGGCACCGATCTGCGTCTGTCCTTCAGCTCGCTGCGGGCCGACGCCCTTTCCGAAGACTTCCTGCGGGTATTGCAGAAAAATCGGACCAAGACGGCTACCATCGCACCGGAGGCCGGGTCCCAGCGGATGCGCAATGTCATCAACAAGGGTCTGACGGAAGACATCATCCTGACGGCGGCCGAAAAAATCGTGCAGGCGGGCATCCCCAATCTGCGACTCTATTTTCTGGTGGGCCTGCCCACCGAGACCATGGAAGACATCGAAGCCATTGAGGCCCTTTGTCGGCGCATCAAATCCGTTTTTTTAGATGCCAGTCGAAGACGGCGGCGCATCGGTACCATCAGCGTCCATACCAACGCCTTCATTCCCAAACCTGCGACCCCCTTTCAATGGGCGGCTATGGACACCGTCCAAACCCTGCAGACCAAGGCCCGCTATCTGCGCGACAGCCTAAAAACCCTGGCCAATGTCCGTTTCCGGATGGAGAACATTCGTGCCAGCTATGTCCAGGCCGTTCTCTCCCGCGGAGATCGCCGCATCGCGGAGCTGCTGCAAGCCCATCATCGTCTGGGCGGCAATTGGGGCCAGACCCTCAAAACCAGCACCATCGACACGGATAGCCATGTCACCCGGCAACGCCCCCGCGATGAAATTCTCCCCTGGGATTTCATCGATACCGGCATCGCGCGGGGTTTTTTGTGGAACGAGTACCAACGCGCCCTGGCCGGAAAGACATCCCCGGTCTGCCCTCCCACCGGTTGCACCCGCTGCGGGGTCTGCCCCGGCTGAATCATGACCGCGGGCGACGTCCGCCTCCCTTGCAACCGCATTTTCGCCTTCCATTCCTGTCGACGGTTGCAACCCGCCATTTTTTTAAGCGCTTGTTTTAGCAATAATTTTCGGTCTGCATGTTTTTTTGAAATTCGTATAGTTTTAGGCCAGACGTAATTTTTCCTTTAAAAAAAAGCACTTGCCAGAAAGCGACCCCTTGTGTTAGTGGAGTTATTTCAGTTTGCCGCGCCCACTGCACCTGTAACCCCATTATATTAAGGAACGAATTGACTATGACTTCAGAGAGAGATTTGAAGCTGGTCTACAGCGTGGCCGTCATTCTCTTCATTGTAGGTCTTTTCTGTTACGCCGCCTTCCCTTCCAAACCCCCTGATGACCCCATCCGAATCCAGTTTCGCAATGCCGCCGGAAGCGTTCTGTTTCAGCATGCCAAGCATAATGTGGGATACGAGGTTTCCTGTTTCGATTGTCATCATCACCCCGTCGATGACGACGCCGCGCTCATTGCCTGCAGCGATTGCCATCCCAAGAACCAAGCCGATGATGCCCCGAAACCTGAACTTTGCCTGGACTGCCACGAGGCCGATGAGATTGCGGATACGGTTCTGCCGGCCAAAACGGACGCATTCCATCAACAGTGTACGGCTTGCCACGCCGGTATCGGGGCGGGTCCGACAGAAAAAGACTGTTCGCAATGCCATGTCCAATAGGTTTGCAACCGGTCCGGTAATCTCCACGGTGTTTCGCCGCCTTGCGCTCAGAAGGGTCAACTTATGAAGAACAATGCATTTAGCCGTTCGGCCACCACCGCTCTTCATTACGAACTGCTTCACCAAACCCCATTGGGCCCGCAACACGTCAGCAGTTCACAAACCGCCACCTTGTTGATCGAGGAAAAGCTCGAGCGCCTGTCGCAGCTGGCCCTGAAGACCGGCGACACGGTACAGACCGGTCAGAAGATCGCGCCCTTTACGGACCGGCCGGCCTATGCCATCTCAAGCGTCACCGGCACGGTGGCCGGGATTCGTCCCATCTCCGGCGATTTCGGCAGGCATTTTACCGCCATCGATATCACCCTGGCGGATACCGAAGTATGGGCCGAGGGACCGGGCGAACTCACCCCGACCCTGGCCGATCTCGCCCAATGGCTGGACGGGACCCCGGGCAAGCCCCCCCTGCACCTGTTTCAGGTGCCGGACCATGGCATCCACACCCTGGTGGTGACAGGGGTCGACGCCGACCTGCTAGTGGCCACCAACCAGTTTGTCATCAAGTCCGAAATGAAAGCCGTCAACCGGGGTATCGACGTATTGAAGGAAGCCACTGGAGTAGGCCAGGTCGCCATCGCCGTACCCCGTGACCTGGTGCAGGGATTCGGCCATACCGGTGCCGACGCGCTCAAGGCCGTGGCCTCCGAATACCCGGCGGCCAGCCCCAAACTCATCATCTACGAGGTCTTCGGCCGCGAGGTGCCGGCCGGTAAAACCTGCGAAGAACTGGGGTTCGCTTTCTTCAGTGCCGAAGCGGTGGCCTCCATCGGCAAGGCCTTTGATACAGGCCAGGTACCCCTTGAAAAAACCGTTACCCTGGTGGATAAAACGGGCCGCAAAACCATTGTTTCCGCCCGGATCGGCACCCCGATTGCAGATGTGCTGACGGCCCATGGGATCACGACAGGCGACAGGGACCGCCTGATCGTCGGCGGCCCCATGACCGGCTCCGCCATTTTTGACGTTCAGATGCCGATCCAGGCCGATACCGATGCCATCCTGGTCCAGGACGCCGCCGATGTTTCCCTGGTGTCGGACTACCCCTGCATCAATTGCGGGGAATGCGTGCGGGTCTGCCCGACCCGGGTGCCGGTCAATATGCTGGTGCGCTTTCTCGAGGCGGGGCAGTATGAGGACGGCGCGGATCTCTATGATCTTTATTCCTGTGTCGACTGCGGTCTTTGCAGCTTCGTCTGTGTGGCCCGTATCCCCATCTTTCAGTACATCAGACTGGCCAAATATGAACTTTCCCGACTGACGGCAGCGGAGGCATCAGATGCGCAGTGAAAAAATGTTCATCGTCTCGCATGCGCCTTTCTGGCACAACGGCAGCAATGTAGCGGAACGGCATATCGGCATGCTCCTGGCGGCTCTGCCGGCCGTCGCCCTTGGCATCATCCATTACGGCATGCCCGCCGTAGGGGTCATCACCCTATCCATATCCACCGCCATTTTCTGGGAATGGCTGATGAACCGCCTCACCAAACGGACCATCACCGTGGCGGATGGCAACGCCGCCCTGCTGGGGTTGCTCTTCGCCATGCTGATACCGGCCACAACGCCCTGGTGGATCGTCGTCACCGGAACTTTTATCATGATGGTGATCGGCAAGCACGTGTTCGGCGGGATCGGCAGCAACCCGTTTCACCCGGTCGTGGTGGCGGTGATGATCCTGACCGTCTCATGGGGCGCGTTTCTCGATATCAACGGCGCCCTGGTCAATTATAACTTCTCATTCAATGCCATCTACCCCCTGACGGCCGCCAAGAATTTCGGACCGGCCTCACTGACGGATTTTACCGCTTTGAACCTTTTGCTGGGCCGGCAGGTCGGCGGGATCGGCACCGCTTTCGGCCTCGGCTTGATCGGCGGCGGCCTCTATCTCATGGCCAAGCGCTATATCCGCTGGGAAATCGTCTTCTCGTTTCTGGCCGGCATCTTCCTGACGGCGCTGATATTCCACCTGGCCGCGCCGGATCAGTATGCCGGCCCGCTTTTCCATCTTCTGACCGGCTATACCCTCGTGGGGGCCTTTTTTCTGCTTCCGGAAGATTCCTCTTCTCCGGTCAACCCCGTTCCCATGCTGATCTACGGGGCTGGCGCTGGGGTGCTGACCATGCTCATACGCAATATCGGCGTCTATACCGACGGAGTGCTTCTCGCAATTTTGCTGATGAATCTCGTCAATCCCCTACTGGATAAAATCAGACCAAAAGCACTGGGAAAGGTGGGATAAGATGGGCGAAATGATAAAAATGGTTGTCGTGCTCACCCTTCTGAGCTCGCTGTCCGGCGGTCTGCTGGCTTACGTGAAAGAGGGCACCAAAGAACAAATCGAGAATCAAGTCTTGCAACTGGTCCAGGCACCGGCGGTCGATAAAATTTTTGCCGGCGCCTCCAACAATCCGGTGAAGGATCGCTTCAGCGTTATGGATGGCGACAAAAAGGTTCCTATCTTCGTGGCCAAATTCGACGGCAAACCCAAGGCCATCGCGCTCGAAACCTTTGGCAAGGGGGGATATGGCGGTAATGTAGGGCTCATGGTTGGTATCGACGTGGATACCAACAAAATATACGGGGTCTGCGTCACCACCAGTTCGGAAACCCCCAGCCTCGGGGGGCGTGCGAAGTCCGATCCGAAATTCGCGGCGCAGTTCGCCGGCATGGATGTCGCCCAGCCCGTCAAAATTACCGGCGACGGTGGCAAAGTCAATGCCATCAGCGGGGCCACCTTTACTTCGCGGGCGGTCTGCCTGGCCGCTACGGAGGCAGGGCAGCTCTACGAGCGGCTAAAACCCCAAATCGAAGAAAAACTCAACGCATTTAAGTGATAGGGAGATCCCCATGGCGAAATCCTTGACCCATGAATTTCTGAAAGGCCTTTGGGAGGAAGTCCCGCCGTTTCGTCTGGTGCTGGGCCTGTGCCCAACGCTGGGGGTAACCACCAAAATGCAGTTCGGCATCGGTATGGGGCTGGCAACGACGTTCGTTCTGGTATGCTCCAACATCCTGGTTTCCCTGCTGCGCAAGGTGATTCCCTCAAAAGTACGCATCGCCTGCTACATCATCGTTATCGCAACCTTTGTGACCCTGGTCGAGTTGCTCATGCAGGCTTACACTTACAAGCTTTTTCTCGATCTGGGGGTCTTTATTCCCCTGATTGTGGTCAACTGCATCGTGCTGGGCAGAGCCGAAGCATTCGCCTCCAAGAACAACGTGATTTATTCCACGGCCGACGGGCTGGGTATTGGCATCGGCTACACCCTGGCCTTGGGGGCCTTAGGTGCCCTTCGCGAACTGCTTGGCGCGGGGACGCTGACCCTTTGGGGGCCACCCCTTTTTGATGGGCCGATTTTTAATGTGGCGAAGTACTTCCCCGGATTCCAGCCTTTCGAATTCGTCGTACAGGCTCCGGGCGCCTTCCTCTGTCTGGGACTCATGCTATGCTTCATGAACATGGCAGGCAAGAAATAGGAGACCGGCTATGGCTGAATATTTGACCCTGATTATCAGCTGCATCTTCGTCAACAACATCCTGCTGGCGCAGTTTCTAGGAAACTGCCCGTTTTTCGGAACCTCCAAAAAAATGGAAACGGCCGTGGGGATGGCTATGGCGGTTATCTTCGTGCTCGTCCTCGCAGGCGTTATCACCTGGCTGATCTTCGCCTATCTGCTGGTGCCGCTCGGGCTGGAATACCTGCGCACCATTGCCTTCATTTTGGTTATTGCCTCCCTGGTCCAGTTTGTTGAAATGTTCCTCAAAAAAAGCATCCCGGCCCTCTATGCCGGTCTGGGTATTTTTCTGCCCTTGATTACGACCAATTGTGCCGTTTTCGGAGTCTGCGTAATCAATATCGACAAGGAATACAATTTCATGCAGACCCTGGTATCCTCTTTTGCCTATGCGGCCGGTTTCGGGTTGGCCTTGATCTTGTTTGCCGGTATTCGTGAACGCATTTTGCTGGCACGCGTGCCGCGCCCCCTGCAGGACACATCCATTGCACTGGTTACGGCGGGCATCGTTTCGCTCTCCTTCTATGCTTTTAAGGGCATGGCCTAAATAAAGCCGACGGCAGACGGGTCATGGCGGTTTTTGTAAAGAACATCTGTTATATGACGGGCTATACGTTGCGTTGCACCGCTTCTCTCCATGGGTTTAGAACTGTGCAATAGGACCTCAAGGAGTTCATCGTGCTTGAACCGGTCTACATTTCCATCATGGCGTTAATGGGCATCGGGGCCGTTTGCGGTTTGGTCCTGAGCGTTGCCTCGAAAGTGTTTTATGTGTACGAGGATCCGCGCATCGGGGAGGTGGAATATTTCCTCGCCGGCGCCAACTGCGGCGGATGCGGCTATGCCGGTTGCTCGGCGGCGGCCGTGGCGGTGGTCAACGGCCAGGCGCCGCCCAGCGTGTGCATCGTGGCCGGAATGGAATCGGCCGTGGCCGTGGCGGGTGTCATGGGGGTCGATCCCGGCAGCGCCGAACCCCTCCTGTCCAAGAACGAGTGCTCCGGCGGCAACCGCGCCGACAATCATTTCTACTACAACGGCGTCAATAGCTGCCAGGCCCTGGCCACCCTCTACGGCGGACAGCGTATCTGCTCCATCGGCTGTCTTGGCCAGGGCGATTGCATCGCCTCCTGTAAATTCAACGCCGTCCATATGGGCCCCAACGGCTTTCCGGTGGTCGACGAAGCCATGTGCGTCGGCTGCGGCGCCTGTGAAAGAGCCTGCCCCAAGAACATCATCCGGGTGCGGACCATGTCGGAACGCCTGCTGCACTTCAATCAGGAAGACGACGCGCTGGCCCCCTGTCAGCAAACGTGCCCGGCCGAAATCGATATTCCTCGCTATGTCCGTCAGATCAAGGAGGGTGACTACGAGGGGGCCGTCCATACAATCCGCGAGCGCAACCCACTCCTGCTCACCTGCGGCCGGGTCTGTCCGCACCCCTGTGAAGATAAATGCCGGCGCGGCATCGAAGACGAAGCCGTCTCCATCAATCAGTTGAAGCGCTTTGTGGCCGACTATGAAATGAACTCCGGGAAGCGCCTTCCCATTGCCTGTGCCCCTGAGACCGGCAAAAGGGTGGCCGTCGTCGGCGGCGGGCCGGCGGGGTTGAGCTGTGCCTACTTTCTGCGACGCCTCGGGCACAGCGTTAAAATTTTCGATATGATGCCCAAACTGGGCGGCATGACGCGCTACGGTATCCCTGAATACCGCCTGCCCAAGGAAGTTCTGCTATGGGAAACCGATGGCATTCTCAATCTCGGCATCGAATTTCAGGGCAATATCCGTCTGGGACAGGACTATACCGTCGATTCCCTGCGCGAAGAGGGTTTTGATGCCATTTTCCTGGGAGTCGGCGCCTGGAAGGATTATAAGCTGCGGGCCGAGGGGGAGGATTTAAAGGGGTGCTTCACCGGCATCGACTTTCTGACCCGCTTTGCCAGCCATCAGCAGGGCGACAACCCGCAGGACGTTCCGGTGGGGAAAAAATGCGTCGTTATCGGCGGCGGGAATACCGCCATCGACTGCGTACGTACGCTCGTCCGCCTGGGTGCGGATGAAGTCTCCATCGTTTACCGCCGCACGCGCAAGGAAATGCCGGCCAACATGGTGGAAATCGAGGCCGCCGAACACGAAGGGGTCCAGTTCCATTTCCTGGCGGCTCCCGTTAAAGCCATCGGCGATGAAAACGGCCATGTCAAGCAACTGGAATACCTAAAAATGGAACTGGGGGAGCCCGATGCCAGCGGACGGCGGCGGCCCGTGCCGATCGAGGGATCGGAAACCCTTATGGACATCGACATGCTCATCACAGCCATCGGCCAGGGGCCGGATGTGTCCTTCCTGGAAAAGGAAAACACGATCAAAGACCTGGAAGTCACACGCTGGAGCACGATCGAGGCTGATCCGGAAACCCTCCAAACCAATATCCCCTATATCTTTGCCGCCGGCGACGCCCAAACCGGAGCCTCTCTTGTGGTGGAAGCCATCGGCGGCGGTCGGCGGGCGGCCCGCGCCATTCATCTCTTCCTAAGCGGTGAGGCGGTGACGCCCGTAGCGAAATCGCTGCGCAAGAAGCATATCCCGGAATCCCTTTTCGATTCGGTGGAGGGGATCACCCCCATCAAGCGCACCCCCATGCCGGAGATGCCGGTGGCGGAACGCATCCAATCTTTTGAAGAGGCCGATCTCGTGATCAGCCAGAAGGATGCCGCGCGTGAATCCAATCGCTGTCTCAATTGCTGCCGGATCTGTTTCGATAAGGATTCCTGCGCCGCCTGAACCGGCTGACGGCCTGCCGGGCCTCACCCCTTCCGCGCTATACGGCATTTCCGATTAAGCCCTGGGATCGTATCCATCCCAGGGCTTTTTTCGTTTCGATGCGAATCTGGCGGGATTACCGCAAGCCGTCCAGAACGGCCTGCATATCTTCCGGCAGCTCGGCTTCGCAGGTGAGCCAGCGTCCGTCCAGCGGGTGAAAAAAACCCAACCGCCAGGCGTGCAGCATTTGGCGTTTGACCGGCACGCTCAACGGCGGTGCGGAACCGCAGGAGAGAGGGACCACGGCATGCTGGCGGCCGCCATAAACCCCATCGCCCAAGACAGGATGCTGGATGGCAGCGCAGTGCACGCGAATCTGATGGGTTCGCCCGGTTTTCAGATCCAGTTCCAGCAACGTTGCACCACGCAGAATCGCACGCACCCGATAGTGCGTTTCGGCGGAGCGCGCCCGGGGTGCGATCGTGGACATCTTTTTGCGGGCGGTCGGATGGCGTCCGATGGGCAAGCTGATTTCGCCCTTTGGGGTCTTCATTTCGCCCCTGACGATGGCCAGGTAAGTCTTGCGTACCGCCCGGGCCTTGAATTGACCCGCCAGGTTCTCATGGACAGCCGGGGTTTTGGCGACCACCAGCGCACCAGAGGTATCCTTGTCAAGGCGATGAACGATGCCGGGGCGAATCTCACCGCGGAAAGCAGCCAGGTCGTCGCAGTGGTGCAGGAGCGCGTTGACCAGGGTTCCTTGCGGGTGTCCCGGCGCCGGGTGAACCACGAGGCCGGGCGGTTTGTTGATCACGAGCAGCGCCGAATCCTCGAAGAGAATATTCAGGTCGATGGGCTCGGGGGCGATGTCCACCGGTTCGGGCGCCGGCACCGCTCCGGCAATGGCATCACCCGTCTTTGTACGGTAGGCCGGTTTGCACGGGCGCTGATTGACGTGAACGTCACCTTGCTGGATCAGTTGGGCGGCGTAAGACCGGGAGCAGTCCTGTAAATGACCGGAGAGGATGATATCCAACCGCTTCCCCGCCTCGACGGCCGAGACTACGAAATGAAAACGGCAGGCTTCCATGGGGTAATAAGGTGGTGTTAGGCGGCGCTGCCTTTGTTGAAAAGGGATTCGATTTCTTTGAGAACAGCCTTCTCGTCGGCTTTTTTAGCGGTCGAAAGTTCCTTGACCAGGAGGACCTGCGCCGTGTCGTAAAGCTTGCGTTCACCGAAGGAGAGGTCCTTGGTGAGTTTGAGCAGGAATAGATCGCGAAAGACTTCAGCCACATCGAAAAGGCTGCCGGTCTTGATTTTATCCATGTATTCGCGGTAACGGCGATTCCAGGTCTGGTTGTCGCCGGCGGACGAATCCCGGTTTTTCATCACGTCATAAACTTTGGGAATGTCCTTTTCGTTGATGATATCCCGCAGGCCGACGGATTCGACATTCCAGGTAGGGATCATGATGACCATGCCGTTCTCGAGCACCTTCATGATATAGAAATCGTGCTCTTCCCCGTTTACGACACGTGTTTCGATGGCGGTTATTTCCCCTACCCCGTGGGCCGGATAAACGGCCAAGTCACCCACCGCGAATTTACGCACCTTTTGTTTGGGGCTTGAGCTCTGGGTCTTTTTTTTCTCAGTCATATAATTTTCATCTCATGCGAAAATGGCTAATATTTCTATCTATTTCGCAAGATAATACCATAGCGGCCGAAAACAATCAATAAAAAAGGATTGGCGCAAACCTGCGCCAATCCTTTATTTCGGGTCAAGATAGAAGAACGAAGTCGCTTACATCAGGAATGGCACCATCAGCAGGGCGACAACGTTCAGGATCTTGATCATCGGGTTGACGGCCGGGCCGGCGGTATCCTTGTAGGGGTCGCCTACGGTGTCGCCGGTAACGGCGGCTTTGTGGGCATCGCTGCCCTTGCCACCCAGATGGCCGTCTTCGATGTATTTCTTGGCGTTATCCCAAGCGGCACCACCCGTGGTCATGGACAGGGCCACGAACACACCGGTCACGATGGAACCGATCAGCAGACCGCCCAGGGCAATTTTACCCAACAGGAATCCCACCAGCAGAGGGGCCACAACCGGCAGAAGGGCCGGTACCAGCATCTCTTTCAGGGCAAACTTGGTGACGATGTCGACACAGGCACCGTAATCCGGTTTGGCGGTACCTTCCATGATGCCCGGAATTTCGCGAAACTGACGGCGGACTTCCTCGACAACGGCGCCACCGGCGTTGCCGACGGCCTTCATGGCGATGGAAGCGAACAGATAGGGCAACAGGCCGCCGATGAACAGACCGATAATGACGTTGACGTCGGAGAGGTCAAATTTGATCGCCTTTTCAGCGCCCTGCATCTGGAATTCCATCACGTAGGCGGCGAATAGCACCAGAGCAGCCAGACCGGCGGAACCGATGGCATAGCCCTTGGTAACGGCCTTGGTGGTGTTGCCGACGGCATCCAGCGGGTCGGTAACGGCGCGGACGCTGTCATCCATTCCGGCCATTTCGGCGATACCACCGGCGTTGTCGGTGATGGGGCCGTAGGCATCGATGGCGATGACCATACCGGTCATGGAAAGCATGGACATGGCGGCCATGGCGATTCCATAGAGCCCGCCGAATTTGTGGGCCAGGAAAATGGCCAGACAGATGCTCAGAACCGGCGCCGCGGTGGCCTGCATGGAGACGGCCAGACCGGAGATGATGTTGGTGCCGTGGCCGGTGGTGGAGGCGTCGGCGATGCCTTTAACCGGACCGTAGATGCCGGTGTAATACTCGGTGATGATGACGATCACGACCGTCAGCACCAGCCCGATCAGGGTGCAGTAATAAATGTTCATGGCGGAGATGCCGGGGATGTCCGGCATGAATTTCATCGCGGCAAAGTAGAAGGCGATGCCAGCCATGATGGCCGATCCGAACATGCCCTTATAGAGCGCCCCCATGATGTATTCGCTGCCGCCCAGCCGTACAAAGAAAACGGCGATCATCGAAGCGATGATGGAGATCGCGCCCAATATCAGCGGAAACTCGGTGGCCATGAGGACTTTCGGGAACAGCAGATGGCCGATGAGCATGGCGGCCACGGCCGTCACCGCGTAAGTTTCGAACAGGTCGGCGGCCATACCGGCGCAGTCACCCACGTTGTCGCCCACGTTGTCGGCGATGGTGGCCGGGTTGCGGGGATCGTCTTCGGGGATACCGGCTTCGACCTTACCCACCAGGTCGGCGCCCACGTCGGCGCCCTTGGTGAAAATACCGCCGCCCAGACGGGCGAAGATTGAAATCAGGCTGCCGCCGAAACCAAGGGCGACCAGCGCAGTAACGTCATGGGTCAGGGTGTAGTAGCCCGCAACCGAGGTCAGGGCCAGGCCGGCCACGATCATACCGGTAACGGAACCGCCCTTGAAGGCCATGGACAGACCGGCGGCCATGCCTTTTTTGGCCGCTTCGGCCGTGCGGACATTGGCCAGAACGGAAACCCGCATGCCGATATAGCCGGCCAAAAAGGAAGCCACCGCGCCCGTGAGAAAACCGATGGCGGTTTTGGCCCCCATGGTCGCAAAAATAACACCAAAAATGATAATACCGGCAATCCCCATACTTTTCATCTGGCGATTGAGATAGGCGATCGCGCCTTCCTGGATGGCGCCTGCGATCTCCTGCATTTTTTCGTTTCCAGCCGGTGCGCCTTTAACAACCGCGGCCAGAAGGATGGCAAACACAATACCGGCTACGCCTACGAGTGTGCATGTCAGCGGCAGATTATTTAATACTGCGTCCATTCTTTCCTCCATCAGATGTTTCGGGTGAATTCATGGTGTTGCGATGAAACCTGTTCATACCGACTTTCGCCCCGTGGCAAAGGACGGTCACTGCAGCATCACTGGCTCGGGCGAGTACCGGTTTCAGCGCTACGCTTTCTTCCTGGCTGAAAGGACTCAGTACATGATCGATGACATCACTTCCACGAGCCGGACGCCCGATGCCGATACGCAGGCGGCCAAAATCCCCGCCGCCCAGGGCATCCATAACTGATTTCAAACCGTTGTGGCCTCCATGCCCTCCTTTCTCTTTTATTTTTAAGCGTCCAAAAGCAAGATCGATATCGTCATGAATGATCAGAACGTCCTTTGCGGAGATACCGTAATAAGACAACAAGTGCAAGATGGGCGGACCACTGCGGTTCATGAAGGCTTGGGGAGCAGCGAGAACCACAGCGTGATCCGCAATGGTACCGAATCCGTAGCAACTATCGCGTCGGTGGTTGTTCAGCGGGATGGAATGGTCCTGACTGATGCGGTCCAGCACCATGAACCCCACGTTGTGCCGGGTCTGCCGGTATGCCTCGCCCGGATTGCCCAGCCCCACGATCATCAGGCGGGGCCGGGGCGGCCGACGCAGGAAAGCCCGCCATCTGTGAAATGGTGTCACTGCCGTCCTAACCACCCCACGCTATCGGTTGCAAGGCAACCCGCGGCCAACCGAACGAATGGCGGGGCCTCTTTATGATTCGGCGGCAGGCTCTTCGGCACCTTCTTCAGCTTCGGCTTCGCCCTCAGTCTCTTCGCCTTCTTCGCCCTCTTCTTCTTCCGCCTTGCGAATACTGAGAACGGTCAAAATGGTAAAATTGACGTCATGAAGGATTTCGACATCCCCTTCCAATTCGATGTCCTCGACATGCACCGATTCCCCGATGTCCAGGTCGGTAATATCGATCTCAATGACCTCCGGGATATTGGAAGGAATGCAGAAGGCTTCCACTTCATGCCGGATAATCTGGAGCATACCGCCCAATTCAACACCCTTGCTTTGGCCCACCGTCACGATCGGAATCATGACGTTAATCTTGCGGTCCATGGCAACTTCATAAAAATCGGCATGAATAAAGTTCCCGCTGACCGGATGCCGCTGCAGTTCTTTGAGCATGGCGGTGCGGATGCCTTGGCCTTCAATCGCCAAGTTGACAAAGACCTGAAGCGTTTTGGTCTTCTTGATGACCTGCTCCATGTCATAGACACTGACACTGAGGGCGATCGTCTCCTTGCCCGGTCCGTAAATGACGGCCGGCAAGTAGCCGTCACGTCGCAAAGCCCGCGCCGGGCTGTTTCCTCTGGTGGTTCGCAGTTTGGTTGCCAGTTCGAAAAACTCCAAAAATCTATCCTCCCTGATCGTATCTTCCGGCCGCTGGGCACACGTTTCCCGAGACGGTCCTGAAAGTGCTTGTTAGCAGGCTAATAAATCGCCTCAATGGCGATAACCATCCGTATCGTTATACAAAAAGCGATGTAACCGAATCCCCCCGGTGGCTGCGGATAATCGCCTCCCCGACCAGTTCGGCAATACTCAAAGTTTTGATCTTGTCGCACGCCGAGGCGTTGGCGCTGAGCGGGATGGTATCCGTCACGACGACACTTTTCAAGTGGGAATTGCATATCCGGTCAATGGCCGGGCCGGAGAGCACCGCGTGGGAGCAGCACGCATGCACCTCGGCGGCCCCACGCGCCATGACAGCCGACGACGCCTCCACCAGTGTCCCCGCCGTGTCCGCCATGTCGTCCAAAATGATGGCGATCTTGTCCTTGACATCCCCGATCACGGCCATGGCCTTGGCCACGTTGGGCTGGTCACGCCGTTTGTCGATAATGGCAAGGTCGGCGTCCAGTCGTTTCGCAAAGGCTCTTGCGCGCACAACGCCTCCGGTATCCGGTGAAATCACCACTAAATTGCCGGTGAGGTTGTTGCGGATATATTCGAGAATGACCGGTGCGGCAAAGAGGTTGTCCACCGGGACATCGAAAAAGCCCTGAATCTGTCCGGCATGCAGGTCCATCGTGATAATACGATTGGCACCCGCCACTTCCAGCATGTTGGCCACCAATTTGGCGCTGATGGGCACCCGCGGCGCCACCTTCTTGTCCTGGCGTGCGTATCCGTAATAGGGAATGACCGCCGTGATCCGCCGGCTGGAAGACCGCTTGAAGGCATCGATCATCAGCAACAATTCCACCAGATTGTCATTCACGGGATGGCAGGTGGACTGGACGATGAAAACGTCCTTGGAGCGCACGTTTTCATCGATTTCAATCTGGATTTCACCGTCGCTGAAGGTCTTTACCTTGGCCCCCCCCAGGGGCATATTGAGGTATTCACAGATTTTTTGCGTCAACCGGGGGTTCGAATTACCGCTGAATATCGCCAGTTTACCCATCAATGCGTCCGGTGCCGGAAAAGGTTCACGAAAAAATGGCTGGGGCGGGAGGATTCGAACCTCCGAATGCAGGGACCAAAACCCTGTGTCTTGCCACTTGACGACGCCCCAAGCACGACCCAAAAAAATCCGCCAACGAATCTGCCGCGATTTTTAGACAATCACGTTGGCCTGAAAAACCTGCCACGCAGTGCGTATCCGCATGTTCTGCCTGGCTTTCCGGGCTTCATCGGCGGAACCGAACACGCCGAATACGGAAGATCCGCTCCCGGACATGAGGGCGCCCAGCGCCCCTAATCGAACGAATTCATTTTTGATCACAGCGATGTCCGGGCATCGCTGCATGGCAACCGGTTCCAGATCATTGCAGAGGTGAACGGCGGCGTCAAAAATGCCTCGTTTTAAAAGGAAGCCTTTAAGTTTTTTTTCACATTTTGTCAATCGCAAATTCAGAGCCCCATAGACCTCCCTGGTAGCCAGACCGCATCCCGGGAACACCACCAGAAGGGCGTAAGGCCTCAAATCGTTCCAGAGCGTCAACTGCTCCCCGATGCCGGTGGCCAACGCCGGTCGACCGGTCAGAAAGAAGGGCACATCCGCCCCGAGCTGCAATGCCAAAGCCGCCAGATCGCCATGGGCCAACGGCTCCGGCACCTGATCGTTGAGGGCCTTGAGGACGGTGGCGGCGTTGCTGGAACCGCCGCCTAATCCGGCGCCGGCCGGTATACGCTTATGGAGCCCGATGGCCAGTCCGCTGAAGGGGGGGTGATATCGCCGCCTCTGATAAGTCGTCTCGTACAAACGGGCGGCCCGGAAGGCCAGGTTGCTTTCATCCCGGGGGATACCGGGGGTATCGCATTGCAGTCGAATACCGCGCCCGGAAAAGTCCAGGGTGATGCGATCATACAGATCGATGCCGGCCATGAGGGTGATCAGTTCATGATAGCCGTCAGGACGTCGCCCGTTAACCGCCAGAAAGAGATTGATCTTGGCCGGTGAAAGCAGTTCCCGGATCGATTCGGTCTCAACCATACAAATCCCCGGCGGGAAAAGACCAGCCGACGCGACCAATCCGGCATGTCCGGTTGACGGGCCGCGGCACGCTCCCCTCACCCTCTATCCGCCGATGGTTCCACCACTGAGGGGGAGCGCCTCTCCCCTGTGTCTTCCACGCCCGCTGGTCAGTTTTTCTCTTTTACATAAAGGATGCGCAGATCGTAGAGGATGCTCTTGAGCATGTGGACCTCATCGGCATTCAGATTGCCCTTGGTTTTTTCCTCCAGCATGCCCAGGATATCGATGGTCTGCTTGGCCAGGGAAAGGTCCTTGCTTTTTTCACCGGTCGTTGGATCCGCCAGAATCCCCAGCTGAAACAAAGCGGAAGAATTCAGCGAAATGACGAAGGTGGCAAAGTCGATTTTAGGCAGGCTGGCCCTTTCGACTTCCTTCTGATACGCGTGTTTGGCTCGGGCGGCCTCCGAATCGGAGGTTTTGTCACCACCGGATTCAGGGGGCTGATCCTTGAGAACGAAATCTTTGGGGTCTTCCGTCATGTTGGCTTCTCCCTGCTGTTGTTCGGTTGTAGGCCCCCCGGTGCGGTCCCGGCGGCCTCATTGCCAGGCCTCGGTCAGGCGAAATAGCGCCGCGTGCTCATCCCCGACATTCGGTAAACTCCAGGGGCGTGACGGACTTCACCATCGGCAGGGCCCGCAATTCTTCCAGAACCGCCCCGGGAATCCGGGTGTCCGTATTCAGGAAAATGATGTTGTGGTTCCCTTCTTCTTCCTGCCCCACCTGCATGCGCGCGATATTGATGTCGTGGTTGCCGAGGGTGGTGCCAATGCTGCCGATCGCACCGGGTTTGTCGAGATTGTTGATAATCGCCATATGACCCAGCGGTATCATCTCCAGTCGGAAGTTGTTGATCCTGACGATGCGTGAATCCTGTTTGCCGTAAATGGTGCCCGCCAAGGTACACGCCATTTCCGTGGTCATGACGCGCACCGTTACCAGATTGAGAAACTCGTCCGATTCGGCGCTGGCGGTCTCGCTGACCTTGATGCCCCGTTCTTTGGCCAAAATGGGTGCGTTGACGGAATTGACGTCATCCTTGACCGTCGGCGTCAAAAGGCCCTTGAGGATGGCGGTGGTCACCGGCGACATGTCAAGCCCCTGAAAATCCCCGGTGTACTCGACCGCCACCTCCTTGAGGGCCCCCTTGATCAACTGGGGCATAAGGCAGCCGATGCGATCCCCCAGTTCCAGGAAAGGACGCAATCGCTCCAGCAGTTCCCCGGTGACGGAGGGCACATTCACGGCATTGACCACGGTGCCGAACTTTAAATAGTCGACGATCTGCTTGACAACGGCCACGGCGACATTGGTTTGGGCCTCGCGCGTCGAGGCCCCCAGATGGGGTGTACAGATCACGCGCTCAAGGTTCAGCAGGGGGGATCCCTCGGGGGGCTCCACTTCGAAGACATCCAGGGCCGCGCCCGCCACCTTGCCGGCCACCATGGCATCGTAGAGGTCCGACTCGTTGACAATCCCGCCCCGGGCGCAATTGACCAGCATAACGCCGTCCTTCATGCGATCGAAGGCCGCCTTGTCGATCATGCCGAGCGTATCCTTCAGTTTGGGCACATGCACCGTGATGAAATCGGACTGCCGGTAGAGCTCATCGAGGGTTACCGTTTCATAGCCGGCTTTCTCGATGCGCTCCGGATTGACATGGGGGTCGAAGACGATCACCTTGAACCGCAGTCCGCGGGCGCGATCGGCCACAATCGAGCCGATTTTGCCGAAGCCGACGACCCCCAGGGTCTTACCGCAAATTTCCCGCCCCTGGAGCTTTTTTTTGTCCCAGCGTCCGGCCCGCAGGGAAGCGGTCCCCTGGGGGACGTTGCGCGCCAGGGCCATCATCATGGCGATGGCATGCTCGGCCGTGGTAATCACGTTGCCGTCGGGGGTGTTCATGACCACCACGCCCCGTTTGGTGGCGGCCGGGATATCGACGTTGTCCAATCCGATACCGGCCCGCCCCACCACCTTGAGCCGGTCTGCGGCGGCCAGCAGATCTTCGGTGACCTTGGTGGCGCTGCGGATGATCAGGGCATGGTAGTCGCCGATGATATCCTTCAATGCCTCGGGGCTCAGTCCTGTCTTGACATCCACATCGATCCCCTGCTCCGCCTCCAGCATGCGTATGCCGACTTCCCCGAGGTTGTCACTGACCAGCACCTTCATTCGTCGCCTCCAAATAAATATTTAACTATTTCAATTAGTTCTAACAATTTAGCGAATGCCCGCCATCTTAGAGAAAAATGACGGGGGTTTCAACAGGTTTTTTCCGGAATTCAGTGCCTTGGGCGGTTCGCTTTTATCCGGCCCCGCTTCCCTGTTGCCAAGCGTCCTGGGGGCGCGTATGCTGTCGCCGTCTGCGAGACCAACCCATGTATGAAAGGAGACCTGCCATGACGGCAACGCCGGAGAATCAACATGTGATCGGATGGGTCGGCACCGGTGTGATGGGGCGCTGGATGTGCCAGCATCTCATGGAACGCGGCTATCCGACCATTGTCCATACCCGCAGCCGCTCGAAGGCCGAGCCGTTGCTCGCATCGGGCGCGACCTGGGCGGCCTCTCCGGCCGAGGTGGCCGGCCAGGCCGATATCGTTTTCACCATGGTGGGCTTCCCCCAAGACGTGCGCACCGTCTACCTGGGGGATCAGGGGGTTCTGGCGGGCGCACGCAGGGGGCTGATTGCGGTGGACATGACCACCACGGAGCCGAGCCTGGCCAAGGAAATCTATGCGGCGGCGGAGCCCCTGGGGGTAGGCACCGTGGATGCCCCGGTATCCGGCGGCGATGTGGGGGCGCGCAACGCCCAGCTGTCCATCATGGTGGGAGGGGATCCGGAAACCGTTGCGGCCGTCCGGCCGCTGCTGGAAGTGATGGGGCGCCAGATCGTCCACCAGGGGCCGGCAGGGGCCGGTCAGCATACCAAAATGTGCAACCAGATCGTCATCGCGGGCACCATGATCGGCATGTGCGAATCGCTGCTGTACGGATTTCGCGCCGGGCTCGATCTCGATCAGGTCCTCGCCAGCATCTCCGGTGGGGCCGCCGGCTGCTGGTCGTTGACCAATCTGGCGCCGCGCATCTTGAAACGGAATTTCGATCCGGGGTTTTATGTGGCGCATTTCATCAAGGACATGGGGATCGCCCTGGAGGAAGCCCGCCGCATGGACCTTTGTCTGCCCGGACTGGCCCTTGTCCACCAGCTTTACCTGTCGGTCGCCGCCAACGGGGGCGCCCAGGCCGGCACCCAGGCCCTGATGCTGGCCCTCGAAAATTTGAGCCGGGTGCAGGTGCAGTCGCCGTCGGAAGGATAACCCGCCCCTACAGACGATAAGCGGCGGGCCGAAGGAAGATTCCCCGGCCCGCCGCCACGCGATGAACTATGTTCGGTGATGGTTTCACAGGCGCCGTTCGGGTCGATGCCCGGACACCTCCGGCCGGATTTGTGTGCCCCGGCCGTGATTCATCCCATCAACCGGCGCTCTCCCCCTGGGCCAGTTTGGCTTTCTGCTCGGCGACCTTCTCTTTCAACCGCGCGATGAGCTGGTCCGGGGATTCCTTGGACAGAATTTCCTTGAACTGGGAACGGTAGTTCTTGACCAGACTGACCCCCTCCACCTTGACGTCGTAGACCCGCCAGCTGCCGTCCTGCTCGATCATGCTGTAGTCCACCGGGATACGATTCCGGGCGGAGACGATAAAGGTCTTGACCACGGCCAGGGGACGCGATTCATGCTTGATCTGGTCGCCGAACTCGATGGTCTCGTCGTTGTACCCCCCCTGGATGCGGTCCACATAGATATTGCCCAGGAGCTCGGCGAACACTTCCGTGAAAGCGGTCTGTTGGGCGGCATCGAACTTGTTTCCAGTTGCGCGCCAGGGTGCGCTTGGACAACTCTTCAAAATCGAAAACCGGCTTGATGATCGCCCAGAATTTTTCACGCTGTTCGGCTTTTTTGGCGGGATCGTCCGTCTTGTACTGTGGGTCCCGCAGCAGGGCCAGCGCTTCGTTCATAGGCGCCTTGAGCACGTCCATGGGTTCACCGGCCGCCGCGGCGCGGCCTACCGGCAGCAGCAACAGCATAACAAGTATGGTCAGGCAGCATCGTTTCATCATCAACGTCTCCCCAGAATTGGTTTCCATGTGGTTCGATACGACGCCGCCGAGCCCTCGCAAACAGGCGGCTGCGGCAGCGCACCTCATTTTGCACTTGCAATGTAACCCGTCGCCGCCGGCCGGGCAAGAGGCATCCGTCTCCCCAATCCTGCCCGCCGCTCCTCTGCGCGGGGCGGTTTTCAAACGCCTCCAAAGACATATTTGCTGATCAGATCCTCGATATCCAGCGCGGACTCCGTTTCAACGAGGGTATCGCCGGACTTGAGAACGATATCGGAGCCTCCGGGGCTCAGCCGGATGTATTTGTCGCCGATCAGACCGGCCGTCTTGACGGAGGCGATGGTGTCCTCGGTCACCACGACATCCCCCTGGATCTTCAGCCGCACATCAGCGGTCTGCCGTTTGGGATCAAGGGCGATGGCCTCCACCTTGCCGATCGGCACACCGGCCATTTCTACATTCGCACCGACTTTCAGACCGGCGACGGATTCGAACTGGGCCTGCAGGGAATAGTAGTCTTTGCCCAGGAGCTCCATTTTCCCCAGCTTCACGGTCAGGTAACCGACGCACAGGATGCCGATAAAGACGAAAAGGCCAACCGCTGTTTCAATAGACGCTTTTTTCATGGGTTTGCTCCGAACCTAACAGACACTGAATTGATAAAAAATCTCTTTATGCGCCAAGGCCTGCGCCAGGGTGCGCTCCGGATGCCCGTTGCCGGCCACTTCCGCCAGGCCGGCACTGACGGCCAGGCAGGGCCCCTCGTGAGATTGGATATCCTTTATTTCATTACCGTTTAACGCCCTCCGCAATTTGCCGCACACCATCTTGGCCTGGGACAAATTGGTAAAAGGCAGCAGCAGCAGGACCGAATTGGGACCGATCAGGGTGCAGGTATCCGTAAGCCGTAATTGGCGTCGCACGCGATCGGTAAAGCGCCGGGTCAGGCCTTGGGCCTCTCCCGAACCGGTCGCCAGGACGTCTTCCAAATTTTCAATGGTCAGGACCACCAGTGCGAAGGGCACGCGGTGCCGCTGCATGCGGGCCATTTCCTCGTTGAACTGCGCCTCCCAGGAACCGTCCGAAACGATCTCGGACGCATCGCCGGCCGGTCTCTCAAACCCCTGGACGAATTCGTTGACCACCGGATCGTTCAGCTGCTGCAACTCGTGGGGGGTTCCCGCGTAAATAATGCGTCCTTCGTGCAGCATGGCGATCCGCTGGGAGAAATAGAACACCTCCGGAATCTCGTGGCTGATCAACACCGCTGTAAACCCAAGCTTTTGCTGGTATTCAGCGATCATGTTGTGCACATTGTTTTTCCGTATGGGGTCCAAGCCGGTGGTCGGTTCATCGAAAAGCACCACCTCCGGATCGGTGACCAGGGCGCGTGCCAGGGCCACCCGTTTCTTCATGCCTCCCGACAGCTGCGACGGGTAGCCCCCGTCGATGGCCCCCAGGTCCAGATCACGCATGCGGGCCTGCACGCGGGCTTTGATCTCGGCCGCTTTCAACTCGCCCCTTTCCTCGATCGGCAGGGCGATGTTTTCGAAAACGGTCATCGAATCGAAAAGCGCCGAGTCCTGGAACATATAGCTGAAGCGCCGCCGCAGCAACCGGCGCGGCCGCCCTCTCAGCCGGGTCAGGTCGTGGCCGTCAATGATGATACAGCCCGCATCGGGCTCCAGCAGGCCGATGATGTGTTTGAGCAGGACGCTTTTGCCACCGCCGCTCTTGCCGATAATGGAGGTGATCTGCCCCTGGTAGATGTCCAGATCGATGCCCCGCAGCACGTGATTTCCGTTGAAGGCTTTGGAGACGTCCTTGAATTGGATGAAGGGAGTCGTCATATCGTATTACAGCAGCAACGAAGTCAGGATGTAATTGGTGATCAGCACCAGAACGCTCGCCACAACCACCGCCGAGGTGGTGGAAATGCTCACACCCTTGGCACCGTGCTCGGCCCCTTCATGGGTATAATAGCCCTTGAAGCAGCAGACCGTGATGATCACGACGGCAAACACCAGCGACTTGACAAAGCCCCCCATGACGTCCGCCAGCACCACGCTCGACTCGACCCGGGCGAAATAGATGCCCGGGCTGATGCCCAGCAGGAGAACCCCGGTCAGATAGCCGCCGATAATACCCACCACGTCGGCCATGGCGGTCAGCAGCGGCAAGCTGATCAGAGCCGCCGCCAGCTTGGGGCTTACCAGGAACCGGATGGGGTTGATGTCCATGGTCTCCAGGGCGTCGATCTGTTCGGAAATGCGCATGATCCCGAGTTCCGCCGCCATGGCGGACCCGGCCCGGCCCACGAGCATGATGGCGGTCAGCACGGGTCCCAGTTCCCGGATCAGGGTCAGGGCCACCGCGGCCCCCAGAACCCCCTCGGAGCCGAATTTGACCAGCGTATAGTATCCATGCAGCCCCAGCACCATGCCGATGAAAACCGCCGTCAGGCAGATGATGGATACGGATTTCATGCCGATGAAATAGGTCTGCTGAAGGGTTTTGGCCACCGGCAGGGGCCAGCTGAAGATCAGGACAAAGCTTCGCAGGAAAAACAGGGCATAGCGCCCCAACAAGCGCAACCGCGCAATGGCGATCTGCCCGAGCCAGACCAAGGGCGTCTGTATAAAGGTCAAGGTCGTCATCTTACCCGTTTCGGAATATCATCGTCGTTGCCGACATCGGCCTGCACGCGGATGCAAAGCGGCCGCACCCCCGGGGTAAATGTCGGATAGGTCACCCGGCCGCTTGACGGCTGACTTCAAGAAGATTGGCCTTGCAGGGGTGTTGTTCTCGGACCGGATAAAAATGGCCGCAGGATATTAAGCTTGTATTTGAAAGTCAAATATAATATCCGCAGGCGGGGCATTCCGGGGAGCCGGCACGGGGCCGCCCCCATCCCCAAACAGCGTTATAGCGACAAGCAATGCCTTATGATCAGTATTGAGAACATCTACAAGAGCTACGGCGGCCGGCTCCTTTTCGACGGGGTCAGCTTCACCCTGAACCCGCGGGAAAAAATCGGCCTGGTGGGCCGCAACGGCAACGGCAAAACCACCCTGCTGCGCATGCTGGTGGGCGAAGAGGATATCGACAGCGGCACCATCACCATCCCCCGCAACTATCGGATCGGGCATGTGCGCCAGCATCTGCGCTTCAGCCATCCCACGGTGCTCGAGGAAGGCGTTGCCAGCCTGCCGCCCAACGAGGCCGACCAGCACTGGAAGGCCGAACGTATCCTGGCCGGATTGGGGTTCGGCATGCGGGATCTCCAACAGCCGCCCGAAATTTTCTCCGGCGGATACCAGGTCCGGCTCAATCTGGCCAAGGTCCTGATCTCGGAACCCGACCTGCTGCTGCTGGACGAGCCCACCAACTACCTCGACATCGCTGCCATTCGATGGGTGATCGCCTTTCTGAGGTCGTGGCCCCGGGAACTGTTGCTGATCACCCACGACCGGTCCTTCATGGACCAGGCCGTTACCCACATCGTGGGGCTCCATCGCTGCAAAGCCCGCAAGATCGAAGGCGATACCGGGAAATACTACGACCAGATCGCCCAGGATGAAGAGATCTATGAAAAAACGCGGATGAACGATGAACGTAAGCGCAAAGAGATCGAGCTGTTCATTTCCCGTTTCCGGGCCAAGGCCCGCCTGGCCAACCTGGTGCAGTCGCGGATCAAAACCCTCAACAAGATGGAGAAAAAAGACAAGCTGGCCACCCTCCAGAACCTTGAATTCAGTTTCCGCGAGGCGCCCTTCAAGGGCCGGCATCTGATGACCGTCGAAGACCTGGCCTTCGGCTATGAGGAGAGCGCCCCGCTGTTTGCAAACTTGAGCTTTGCCGTGGGTCAGAACGACCGCATCGGCGTGGTGGGCCGCAACGGCCAGGGCAAGACCACCCTCCTCAAGGTGCTGGCCGGCGAGCTCAAGGCCGCCCGGGGCGTCATTCAGATCAATCCCAACGTATGCATGGGGTTTTTCGACCAGACCCATATCAACCGCCTGGTGAGCGAGCGCACCGTGGAGGAGGAAATTATGTGGGCCGGGGAAGATCTGGACCGGCAAACGGCCCGCAATATCTGCGGGGCCATGATGTTTTCCGGCGACGACGCCCTCAAACCGGTCAAAATACTTTCCGGCGGCGAAAAAAGCCGCGTCCTGCTGGGGCAGCTCCTGGCCCGCAAGGTCAATCTGCTGCTGCTGGACGAACCCTCCAACCATCTCGACATGGATTCCTGCGACGCCCTGCTGGCCGCCATCGATGCCTTCGACGGGGCCGTCATCATGGTGACCCATAACGAAATGTTCCTCCACGCGGTGGCCCGCCGCCTGATCGTCTTCCAGAACCGTCAGGCCGCGCTTTTCGAGGGGGGCTACCAGCGCTTCCTCGATCGCCTGGGCTGGCACGATGAATCCGACATCAGCCGCCCCGAACGGACGCCCGGCAGCGGCGCCGGAACCACGCGCCTCTCCAAGAAGGACGCCCGCCGGGAGCGGTCCGAAATCATCGTGCAGCGCAACCGCGTGGTGAAACCGCTGGAAAAGAAAATCGCCCGGGCCGAGCAGGTCATCGAGGAGGGGGATCTCCGGCTGCAAACCCTGCACGCCGCCATGCAGGAAGCCACGGCCGCCGGCGACGGGGCCCGTATTGCCGAACTGGGCAAAGCGATCCACGCCTGCGAGCAGGAAATCGAAACCCAGTTCGTTCTTCTGGAGGAACTGACGGATCAGCTGGCGCTCAAAACCCGCCCTTTCGACAAGCAGCTCAAAGAGCTGGACGAAAGACTTCGTGCTTCTTGAGGAGGACGCCATGGCCGTACGCCCCCCGCAGCACATCCTCGTATTCCAGCAAGGGAACAGCGGCGAAGCCAAAATCGCCGGCATCCGCCGCTACGGGGGCGACCGCTTCCGACTGGAATGCATCGCCATCGACCAGCCGCTGCCTGCGGTCCTCGACGACACCGGAAGCCTTCTGCCGGAAGCGATCACGGCCGATCTGGTCCTGGACTATCTCCGGCACCCGGACCTTTCCGAAGACCTGGCCGCGCTGTGTGCGCAGGCCTCCATTCCCCTGATCGCCCCGGGGCGCAATATCCGCTATGCCGTCACCCCGCCCACCTGATGCGGACTTGCCCGCCAGGATGGCTTGGGCGAATACGGCCGCCGCTTCGGCGCCCCGTCCCTGGAGGTCGACGTCGTCGACGGCCGCCTGGCGACCCTTCGGGTGCGGCGCGGCGCCCCTTGCGGCGCCACCTGGGCGGCCGCCGCGAAAATGGTCGGCCATCCGGTGCATGACGCCCCGACCCGCATGGGCTTGGAGGTCCAGTTTTTCTGTGCGGCCGATCCGGCCGGCTGGGATCCCCTCTACGGCCGCAGTCCGGTGCACTTCGCCGGCCACGTCCACCGCACGGCCCTGGCCCAAGCGCTGGCCCAAGCCCAGGACACGTGAGGCGCCTCCCGCAGAATGGGAGGCCTCAGGTAGCCCCCCCTTGATGAGGGCTTGAATTCGGTTTCGGGGTTTTTGATTTCCCTTTGTCCCGCGCCGAGCATCGGCGGGGTGGACGGATTAAAGCGCGCGGACTGTCTGAGCGAAGCGAGTTTCCGCGCGCTCCGGCTGCCGTGACGACGCGCAGGAGGAAGCGGGACACGGGCGTTTGAAGCCTGTCACGCCGAGGCGTGATTGCTTCGTTTTCTTTTCACGTGAAAGAAAATGAAGAATCCATTTGTGAAAAAACATCCTGGATTCTAAACTGATCCACAGTCATCACCGTTTAACAGGCCGTGGATAAAAAAGAATTGGGCCGAAAGGCAAGGCGTCGTCCGATGTGAAATGCGCAGCAACCCTCATGCGCGCCGTTTCGCGAGGTCGGAACTCACCTTAGTCCATCGGATCAGACGAGAATTCCCGCAACGCGGGACAACGCCGCATTTCGGTCTTAGACGCCGTTTATCCACGGTCTGTTAACTGTCGCTGCGGCGGGCCAGAATGCGCCAGATGCCGAACGCAATGACAGCGCTGATGCCGCCCTGCAGCAGGTTGGGTATGATTTCCGCCAGAGCGGCGGCGGGATCGGTAACGCCGAAAAAAGGGATCCGGCGGGCCAGCGCGGGATAAACGGCCGCTTCGAAGATATAGTAGCCGCCCACCAGGACGACCACGCCGGCCGCCAGGGCGATGATGACCCGCAGCGGACGGGGCCGCTTGCCGGCCAGCAGGCCGATCAGGGTGCCCTCGATCCCCTTGACCATGGCCGTCGCCAAAATGAACTGGGGAAATCCCAGGGCGTCCGCCATGGCCGGGCCGATGGCGCCCACCAGTCCGCCCACCAGGGGGCCGTAAAGCAGGGCCGCCGCCATGACGAAGGTGTCCCCCAGGTTGAAATAGCCGCCGGAGGCGGGCAGGGGTATCCGGATAACCGTCGTCCCCAGAAAGGCGAGGGTCGCAAAAGCCGCGGTCACCCCTACCAATACGAGCTGTTTCATCTGCGTATTCGCCGTCACGATTGGCTCCTGTGCTGTTGAGAGGTTCGGCGGGGCAGGTCATCGATCTCCCTGGCCCAGAGCGGGATGAAGCGCAGCGCGGCGCAGATGCCGCTGACACCCACCTGAACGAGGCCGGCCGTCAGGCGACGGATCCAGATCCGCCAACGGCGAAGCCCCGTCAGCCCCGGCGCGGTTTCGGAAAGGCGGCGCAGGAGGGCCTCTTCCCGCATGACTTCCAGGATATTGGGTATAACAAAATAGACGATATGATGAAATACACGGATGAACATGAGAAGATATTTCTCGCCGGTCGCTATCCCCCGCTCCCGGCGCAGCAGTCCCTGTTCCAGACGGTCGAAGGGAATGGACGCCACAAGGGCCAGCGCCAAGGGGATCACGCCGAGCATGTTCAGGGTCAGACGGATATAATGGGCGCCGTGCAGGCCCCCGGCTGCCGCCGGAGACACCCCGCCCAGGACTTCCAGCAGCCAGGCGACCAGGCCGCCACCGAAGACGATGGGCACCAGAATGAGCGCCGTGACGGCGATCGTGTTGGCCAGGAAGGCCCGCCCGCACAGACAGGCCACCCCCCCCATGACCAGCGCGGTCTCCACAACCGGCCCCCAGGCCACGCCGGGCAGCATGGGTTGCCCTTCCGGCAGGAAGGAGAGACCGGTAAAGACGGGCACCGCCAGAACCGCCAGACCGATCAAGCGCAGGAAGGGTTTCACGGCACACCTGCCGCAGCGGTCTCGATGCGGATCTGAAAGAGACTCCCCCCGTCGGGCGGCGCCTCCTTGCGAAAGGCGCGCACGCTGCGGGCCACGGACCGCCACCAGGGCTTGTGGGAAATGATAATCACGGGGATCCCCCGATCATGGGCGGCATGCACCACCGCGGCCACAAAGGCGATGGCATGGTCCCGGCTCAGTCCCCAATCCGGCTCGTCCAGGATCAGGGCGGTGCGCGGCTCGGCCAACCGCACGGCCGCCAGAAGCATTTTGATCTCCAGCAGCCGCAAAGGCGCCGCCGTCCTTCCCTGCTGCGCAAAGGAGGGTAGGCCGCCGTTTGAGGCCGGCATGCGGCCTTGCACGTCGTCCAGGATCGCGTCGTAGGCCCGGGCCGCATCGCCGGCCTTCTCCCGCGGGACCAGCTGTCCGCGGGACCGCATCAGGGTCTGATTGAGAACATCCTGAAAAATTAGGCGTACGCGCAATGGGCCGTCGGATCCGAGGAGGGCGGCCTCCCCCCGGTAAGGGATTGCCGCCGCAAGGGCTTTGGCGACCAGGCTTTTGCCCTGGCCGTTGTCGCCCTGGAACAGGCAGGGGGATGCCAGGGATTCTTCGACCGGGGCCACCGCGGCCCGCACTGGCCGGTCGTGCAGATGATCCAGAAGGGATCCCAGATCCAGGCGCAGGTCTTTCAGCCGCCAGGAAAAATGCACGGGCGCCGGATCGGGATGATGATCGGGGGCAGCCGGCGCCATGGTGTCTTCGCCTTCCAGGGCTAAAAGCTCGACGTCGGTCCGGCAACTCCGGTAGTGGTCGGCCAAACGCCGGAAATCCCCCCAGTGCTCGAGAGCAAGCCAGCTGAAAGGGCTGGCCACCGTCAGACGCGACGCGCAGGACGCCAGCAGGTAGGCCTTGGCCAGGGCCAGGCGCACGGTTTCCCCGCCGGAGAGCGTTCGAATCGACTGGTGCAAATGGTCGGACAGGCGGAAGCGCTCCGCCACCCGGCCCGGTTCCGCCAGGAAGGCGGGACGGCGCCGGGAGGCCGACAGCCAGGCCCCCTGGAGAACCTGGAACGGCGTGCCAAAGGCCAGGCAGTCCCGGGGGTTGCTGGTAATATAGGCCTCGCAATTCTCCCGCCCGCCGGTCAGGGGCCTTTCGTAGAGCTGCTGAAAATCATCCCAGAAAACACGCGTGCCGGCATGATAGCGCGGCATCAGCCCCCCCACGCGTTCCCGAAAGGCCGCTTCCAGATCTTCGTAGGTCGCAAAATAGCGTGTCGGTATGTCATGCTGCCATTCCAGCACGGCCTGGTCTTCCCTCGCTCTGATGGTAATCGCCCCCCCCGGGGGCGGCCCTGGCAGGCTCCCTTAACAAGGGCTCGACAAAAGAACAACCGTTTTATCGGTGGGATAAAGACCGACCGCGCGCATCCGGCGATAGGGCGCAACGGGCACCGGCACAGGGATGACGCCGCCCCGTTCTTCAGGCAGGCGCCCTCGCCGCCGGTGGGATCGGCGGGTTCGGACGCGCCCAATAGCGGCCGGCCTCAAGCGCTTGCGGCCAGAACTTTTTCCAGCAGGACCTTGGTGATCCGGTAGGTCGGCGCCAGCCCTTCCTGCCCCATGGGGCCGGACGCCAGGGTCTGGCCGCTTTGCAGGGGATTGTCCGACGCATAGTAGGCATAGCGGGTCTTGGTATGAGGGGGGATATTGCCCTTGATAATCGCCGCATTGATGGCGCGCTGGTAGTGGCCGCCCTCCATTTCCAGACCCACGGCCTTCCAGCCCCGCTGGATGCGGCGCAGCACGTCCCGGTTCTGCAGGGAGGTGCCCAGCACCGTCAGCATGGGGCCCGTATAGACCGGGATGTCGGCACCGAAATCTTCCGGCGCCAGATCGTTGTGCACCGTGTAGTTGTCGGTGGTGCCCTCGATCACGTGGGCGCTGGCCAGCATGATATCCCCTTTATTGCCCGACAAAATGCCGGCTTTGCCCATCACGGCGATGGAACGGATATCGAACAGGTGGGGGTGATCGTTGTCCCAGTGCGGATAGAGCAGGTTTTCCATCAGCTCGAAGGCCTGCACGCCAAAGGCGTAGTCCATGACGAGAATGACGGGGGCGACGGCGGCTTCCCGGAGCGGGGCCAGGTTCAGATCCGGGTGGGCGGCCCCCGGGTCCAGCCGGGCGGTGTCGATGATCTGGCAGCCCACATGGGTTCCGGCCTCATCCGGCATAAAGGTCAGGCCCCCGCACACACCGGCGGCGCAAACATCGATTTTTTCTTCGAGGATCAATTTGACCATGTCCACCACGGAGCCCGCCGCATCCCCCCGGCCGGCCGCTTGCAGGGCCGCCGGGCCATAGAGCAGGTTGACCACGCTGTGGAGGTTGGCGCTGATGATGTGCAGGGGACGGTCGGCCAGGCCCAGCGCGATCAGTTGGCGTTTGACGGCGATGGCCCAGGGCTTGCCGTACTTGTGGTGGCCGATGCCGTTCATCAGGGAGGGGGTCAGGTAGACGATCAGGGCGTTTTCCGGGTGTTGCTTTTCTTCGTCTATGCGGCGGCCGAGGTGATAGATCAGGGCAAACAGACCGGCATTGCTGTTGCTCTTCTGGCGCTCCTCCTCGAAATTTTCGAACGTCCTTCGGGTTTGCTGAAAGGAGCGGCCCAGAATGATGCTCAGATTCCAGAGGGCCTGGTCCAGATCCCCTCCGGAAGGCAGCCGCCCCTGGACGACCTTTTCCAGTTCCTTCCATTCCACCGTCAGGCGCCCGGACTCATCCCGCATACGCTCCTGGATCTTCCGGGCCTCGATGGTGAGAAAGGTCAGGTGGGTCATGATGTCGTAGATTTCGCTCAAGCCCCGGGTGATGACGAAGCACATCTCGGTTTCGCTCACCAGGTAGGATGTCCGGCGGCGTTTGGGCGGCTCGATCTTCTCGAAGTTGGTGCCTTCGAAGCCCTCCTCTTCCGTCAAGATAATACGGCTGCAGCGCTCGATGCCCCGCGGCAGCCGGTCGATCACGTATTCCAGCCCCTGGAGCTCCACCACCCGGGGATCGTTCATGGAGCCGTAAATCTCGGGGCTCAGGGTGCGCAGGCTGTCGGCCAGGACCTGCCCGATCATATCTTTGGGGCGGTAATAACCGCGCAATCCGATGGCGTCCACACCGGTTTTGAAGCTGCGGATCGCCACCCGGGCTTTTTGGGATTTGGTCATTTCCGGCATGGTATCTCCTCAGTGTTCGTCCAGAAATGGTACCTCTGGACGAACACTCACTGAAGGCAAAGAAGGCATCTGACCGCCAGTTTAGGCGGAAAACGACAGGGAATCAAGCAGGACCGGACGAAGGCGGCGGCCGCCGTTGTCGCATGTAGGAAAGAAGACAGGAATCTGACAATGGTATGCAAAAGGCCGCCCCCCTGGAGAATGACGGTCAGGCGGCCTGGCGGTTGCAGGGAAGTCGGTTTTTGGGCTTATGGTTTTCATTATTTCCTTTGTCCCGCGCTGAGCATCGGCGGGGCGGACGGATTTAAATCAAATTAAAGCCCTCGTTTCTCAAACAACCGGAACATGGCCAGAAACAAAATAGCCATGGTGACGATCACCACCCAATGGGAGACGCCCATCACCTGGGGCAGCGTCACCTTGCCCAGGTTGCCCCAGGATAATACGGTGGCCTTGAAGGTCGGATAGAGGGCCGCGTAGATGCCGCCGCCCGCCAGCATGCCGGCCAGGCCCCAGAAGGCGTCCAGGCGGCCTTCGGCCAGCGCCCCGCCCGCCGTGCCCGGGCAGTAGCCCAGGAGTCCCCAGCCGATCCCGAACAGGGTGCCGCCCACGATCTGGGCGCCCAATCCCGCGGCCTTGATATTGAGCGCCGCCAAGCCCATGTCTTTCAGAAAATAGATGCCCACCGACGCCACCAGGATCGCCGACAGCATGAATTTGAAAATCGTCATGTCCAGCAGCCGCAGGGCGCCCACCTGGCGGTCGTAGCGCAAAACCTCCGCCCGCTGCAGCAGGATGCCGAAAAGAATTCCCGATGCCAAACCATATATGAGACTCATGAGCGACCTCCCCGATTCGCATAAAGTAAATTGGCCGTCAGCCATCCGCCGACAAAGAAAAAGGCCAAGGCCACAAAGCCGCTTACCGCCAGCTGGGACAATCCGCTCAACCCATGGCCGCTGGGACATCCGCCGGCCAGGCGGGCCCCGATGATGAGCACCAGGCCGCCGGCAAAAGCGGTCAGGTTGCGCCACAGTGGACGATCGCCGAAACGGGCGGCCCACATATCGGGGACCTTTTTGATTTCAAACGTCCGGGAGGCCAGCGCCGCCCCCAGGCTTCCCAAAGCGACCCCGAAAACGAAGAGCAGCTGCCAATCGGGGAGGGAACCGGCCCCGTATTTGCCATTCTTGGCGGTAAAGTATTCATAGCGGGTGGTATCCACACCCACGGTCTGTTCGATGGCCGCCGCCCCCCGGGCGAAAGTCGTCGAAGCGCCGAAGTAGTGTCCGGCAATCGCCACGGAGGCAACCAGCAAAATTCCGGCGAGACTGCCGGCCAGATAGGGGTTCCATCGTTGTTGCATACCCTGTTCTCCTCTATGGAAATTTGATTGTCGTTGGAAGTTTTCCGCATCGCTGCTTCCGGCGGCCGGTCGGACGACCACCTCCCGCGTCGGATGCCAGGCTGTTGTCGACTACAGACCTGGGTTCGGGCCAAAGGTTACATGACAATTGTTCCCCATTTGCCCCCCTTGGAAATCGATCCAACTTCTCTATTGTTGATATTGTTCATTTTTTCTGCTATCCACTATCCCAAGCCGGCAATTCCGCCACCCTGATAGCGACATCAAACCTTATGCCTGTTGCCCATCTCATTAAAAACGATGTGCTGATGTTCAAGGCCCAGGGCGAAGTCACCACCGATGATTTCTATCGCGCCTGGGATACGATCCAAGCGGATCCCTTTCTGCACCTGCCGATCGATCTCCTGATCGATCTCCGGGAAGCCCATGTCGACCTGCCCGGTCAGGAGATCGAAGCAATCGTCTACGATCTGAAGCGCCATCGCGTTTTCAAAAAAATGGTATTCGTGGCCGAACGCGGCTCCTTTACCTATGCCATGGGCCGCATGTTCTGCATCAATGCCGAGTGTGCCGGCTGCTGCTCGGAAATCTTTCTCGATATGAGCGAAGCCTTGGCGTGGCTGGAGGGAGACAGTATCAATAGCGGCACGCCCGCGCCCATCCCCCCGGATATAGACATCAACTAGAAGTTCCTCAAAGAAAAGCTTGCCCGTTCAATTTTACAAAAAGCACGACGGAGATAAAATGATGCGAAGGCATCCCAATCGCGGTTTATGTTAAACGTCAATTGGCAGGTGTAGAGGTCGGACCCTTTGTCCCTCGCCGATCAAGTCAACGCCCTGTTTTCACCTGCCGATCGATTGGCAAGTCCTTGTCCTTATATCGAAATTCTGATATGCGTTTTACATATTCCCCCAAGCCGGACCTGCCTTACCCGTGCAATGCGGAACAACGCGGTGAAACACTCGCCGTTCTATTGATATCTGGCGTTTTATAAGACTGTGTTTATCTGTGTGCTCTAGAGCACATACACACGCACCGTATAAAGCTGCCGATTTCTTGGCGGCTCAAACAAAACCGTTTAAAATTGAACCATATAGGGAACCTTAGCAGGGTCAGGGCTCAACTTTTGACAGACCTCCTACTTTCAAATGCATTGCATTCTGTTAAATGTTGAGACCTGCCCCATGTGATTTCCTCAAGATTTGAGATTTAGCGCGACACCTGTCGGTCGCCAGTTAAGGCTGTCCCAATCGGCGGTGGTCAGGGCTGTTCCGCGAGGGGAGAAAATAGCTGAAACGGGACAACATTCGATAAACGGAAACGCATGAAATCATGAGCCCATCATGATTCCCATGTTGTCGGGAAAAATCGGCACGGTGCCGTCATCCTGCATGACTATATGTGTCTCAAAATAATTATTTTGCGTAACTATGTCGCTGCAACATAATTACGCTAATAAGCGGTAAAATACACAGCTCGGGGAAAAGGTTGCGATCTACAAATTTTGTTTATTTTTGGTATCACCCTATTATCATATAAAAATATCAATAAACGAGAAGACATGCATCGAGATCCGAAAAGTGTCTCATATTATTAATTCCGTCAAAAAGTAGAAAACTACATAATATTATAGTTCGAGTAAGAAAAGATTCAGGAAGATAATAATTACAGCATGTTAGACACCTTGGGACTGCCTGTTAATGTCTTCTCAAGCGCAATATGATGCTCCAAAATGGGAAGTGGCAGACATCTTCCGTGAGCACGGAGCGGTGTATCGGCAGAAGAACAAATTGACCGGCAAGCAGCGCAAAGTGATGCATGCCATTATGACCTGCCGCACGGCCACCTATGGCGTTCACATCGATCAATGCCGCCGCTGCGGCCACATGCAAGAAGACTACAATTCCTGCCGAGACCGTCACTGCCCCAAATGCCAGGGCGTGGCGCGGAGGAAATGGATCTCGCAACGGATCGAAGATATTCTCCCTGTAGCGCACTACCATGTCGTTTTCACGCTGCCGCATTTGCTCCACGATATCGTTTCCCACAACCGTCGATTAATCTATAATTTGCTGTTTTCCTGCTCTGCGGCAACCCTTCTCACCTTCGGCCGCGATCCGAAGTGGCTGGGGGCCGAGATCGGCTTTTACGGGGTGCTGCACACCTGGGGGCAGACCTTGTGGCAACATCCGCATGTCCACTATGTCGTTCCCGGTGGAGGACTGACCCGTGACGGCCGCTGGGTTGAGCCGCGTTATCCCCAAAAATTCCTGTTTCCGGTGCGAGCGCTGTCGAAGGTCTTCCAGGGCAAGTTCATCGCTGGATTGAAGGCGGCCCATGCTAAAGGCGATCTAGTGATTCCACATTCCAACAAGGCACTGGGCCGGCCGGCGGGTTTCGAGGCGTTTATCGACCGCGTCGTGGCCCGCAACTGGGTGGTCTATTGTAAGCCGCCCTTTGGCAATGCCCAGGAAGTGGTGAACTACATCGGCCGCTACACCCACCGGGTGGCCATCAGCAACCAGCGCATCCTGGCAGTCAATGAGAAGGGCGTGCAGTTTCGCTACAAGGATTACCGCAGCAGCCGCACCTGCTGGCGCACGATGCAGTTGGCCCCACCGGAGTTCATCCGCCGTTTTCTGTGGCATGTGCTGCCGCCGGGCTTTCATAAGATCCGCCACTACGGTTTCCTGGCCAACGGCCGCCGCAAGGCCAATGTCACACACATCGGCATGCTTCTCAGCAATCGTGCGGGTTCTGAGGAAAAGGCCACGCAAAAGGATTCCGGACGGCCGTGTCCGGTATGTGAAAAAGGTCGCGTGCGGCCGGTTGTGATATTCGACGGTTTGGGCCGCCTGGTTTCGCGCCTGTTGCCGTCCGGAACCAACCGGAAGGCCTTCGATTCATCGTGAGGGTATCCGAGTGCCTTACTTTTCACCCTATTAATAGGTGGGGCATACTCGAACATGACGCTGAAGCAAACAAACTGGATGCCTTTCGTGAATGAAACAATTAACAACCATGTTAAGCCGTAACGGGATGGATATTTTTTTTGTCCACCCGTTTGTCGCTTAGCTTAAACGTTCGAGTAAGAAAAGATTCAGGAAGATAATAATTACAGCATGTTAGACACCTTGGGACTGCCTGTTAATGTCTTCTCAAGCGCAATATGATGCTCCAAAATGGGAAGTCGCCGACATCTTCCGTGAGCACGGAGCGGTGTATCGGCAGAAGAACAAATTGACCGGCAAGCAGCGCAAAGTGATGCATGCCATTATGACCTGCCGCACGGCCACCTATGGCGTTCACATCGATCAATGCCGCCGCTGCGGCCACATGCAAGAAGACTACAATTCCTGCCGAGACCGTCACTGCCCCAAATGCCAGGGCGTGGCGCGGAGGAAATGGATCTCGCAACGGATCGAAGATATTCTCCCTGTAGCGCACTACCATGTCGTTTTCACGCTGCCGCATTTGCTCCACGATATCGTTTCCCACAACCGTCGATTAATCTATAATTTGCTGTTTTCCTGCTCTGCGGCAACCCTTCTCACCTTCGGCCGCGATCCGAAGTGGCTGGGGGCCGAGATCGGCTTTTACGGGGTGCTGCACACCTGGGGGCAGACCTTGTGGCAACATCCGCATGTCCACTATGTCGTTCCCGGTGGAGGACTGACCCGTGACGGCCGCTGGGTTGAGCCGCGTTATCCCCAAAAATTCCTGTTTCCGGTGCGAGCGCTGTCGAAGGTCTTCCAGGGCAAGTTCATCGCTGGATTGAAGGCGGCCCATGCTAAAGGCGATCTAGTGATTCCACATTCCAACAAGGCACTGGGCCGGCCGGCGGGTTTCGAGGCGTTTATCGACCGCGTCGTGGCCCGCAACTGGGTGGTCTATTGTAAGCCGCCCTTTGGCAATGCCCAGGAAGTGGTGAACTACATCGGCCGCTACACCCACCGGGTGGCCATCAGCAACCAGCGCATCCTGGCAGTCAATGAGAAGGGCGTGCAGTTTCGCTACAAGGATTACCGCAGCAGCCGCACCTGCTGGCGCACGATGCAGTTGGCCCCACCGGAGTTCATCCGCCGTTTTCTGTGGCATGTGCTGCCGCCGGGCTTTCATAAGATCCGCCACTACGGTTTCCTGGCCAACGGCCGCCGCAAGGCCAATGTCACACACATCGGCATGCTTCTCAGCAATCGTGCGGGTTCTGAGGAAAAGGCCACGCAAAAGGATTCCGGACGGCCGTGTCCGGTATGTGAAAAAGGTCGCGTGCGGCCGGTTGTGATATTCGACGGTTTGGGCCGCCTGGTTTCGCGCCTGCTGCCGACCGGAACAAGCCTTTATGCCTTCGATACATCGTGAAGGTATCCGAGCGCTTTACTTTTCACCCTATTAATAGGTGGGGCATACTCGAACATGACGCTGAAGCAAACAAACTGGATGCCTTTCGTGAATGAAACAATTAACAACCATGTTAAGCCGTAACGGGATGGATATTTTTTTTGTCCACCCGTTTGTCGCTTAGCTTAAACGTTATGTGCTCAACAAAATTATGGAAATTCTAGCTACAATCTTACGGACGCTCCCAGGAATTGTTATAGGTCTGATTCTTATTATCAATCCTCTACCTATTCTAAATACTGTCGGAAAGATCTATTGGCATCTTGGGAAATATACTGCGTTGGGCAAGTCCGAAAAAACTAAAAAGTATTTTATTGTTGAAAATCCCTTTTGGGGAAGAGTGTTTGGATCAATAATACTAATTCTTACCGGCATCTCTGTCTTCATGGTAATAGGTGACTATTTATAGATAGAAAACACATAACAAATCGTTTGAGAATCGACGCGCAAAAAGCGCGCGCGTCTCAACTCAATCGTTATACCCCAAAAATTAATAATGCGATTTCCTCAACTAACTCATGAGTCCGGAAAAATAAACATCAGGGATAAATTTGTTTCTTTGCGTCTAATAAAGGATGCACTTGAAAAAGAAAACAAGATCAAAATTATCGAAGAAACAAGCAGCTTCATCAGGTGCCAAGTTCACCGTACCAGATACAATTTTGGGGGCACTCAGTTCCTTTGCCCTACAATTTGTCTAAAAATTGAGAAACAATCTCATGAAACATCAATATTGTATGATTTTTTCTGGCCTGATTATTATATCGCTGCGTTTACGGTTTTAATTTTCGTCATTGGATCTATCATATCGATTATAAGTGCAGAAGTGCAGTTTCATGCTGGATCACTAGCCATCTTTTTTATAATTGTCTTTTGTGTTGCCGGGCTCACAACTTTCTGGGAAGCGCGGCACTGTTCAAAGCGAATACGAAAAGCCTTAAAGGAAATATAGTCGGTATAACCTTGGGCTGTTGCGGACTCGGTTTCCTCGCCACAAAGCCCAGCCGTTGGGCATATGGGAAATATGCAAAAATTTAAAGACCCTTTATACCTTAGATTAATTTCCATATTTATGGTCATAGTATCATTTGTATCTTTATTTGATTATACCGAGATATCTTCATATTTATATTTTCTCATATTTTTATCGCTCGCAGTTTATATAAATTGGATTAAATACTTTTTGTCTGATGATGAGCTGATAATCAAAAAGCCGTTTTCAAAAGTTACTGTTTATAAGCTACAAGATATCAAGAGGATTGAAGAACCAAAGGGCCTTCTTCCCTATCTGAAAATATATTTCACTAATAAGAAAAAGCCGTTAATATTCCACAGTGAAAATCAAAAAGGATTTATAGAAGCTATTTTAATTTATCTTAAAGATAAAAAGAATTTTGAATTTAACGAGAATGAAAAATGGGTCAATTTTTTACCGTTATGAAAAATTGCCCAACCAATCGCTTAAGCAGCCGGGGAAAAACTGGCGCACTTCGAAAAAAGTCCGTGCTCCCGCTGCTTAGCTCCACCGTTGGTC
>CAVSSY010000004.1:0-239522 GCA_963730675.1 uncultured delta proteobacterium
GATAACTTTAATCGGGATCCAGGTAAGCTAGAAGAGTTCCGTCATATACTTCAAGCTTATGAACCGTCTGAATATTTCCTCATTCTCGTAATTGATCTCAACGATGAAAAATGGGTGTATCAACAAACAATGAAAACAGACAAGACATAACAAAGCTTTTGCAGCGGAGCGTAAAAAACCGCGCCCGCTGAAAAGCGGTGTTAGCCTCTGCGACGGTGATCCCTCCCGCCAAAACCCACACCCATGCAGACATACACCACCCACTGCAGCCACCCCCAAAAAGCGTCGCAGTTGGTTTGCGCCGTTAGGATTCTTGCAGTAACTGTTGGAGCGATTTTGCTGTTGAAGGAAATTCGGAAATGATTTTTTTATCTGTTGCAAGGGTACAATTGAGATTTTGGGCTAACGCCACAAATTCGCAGTCATACGCCGAGCAATCGCTCTCCTTGACGAGCGCGAGAATGCCGGCAGAGTTGACCACGTCATGATTGATAAGATTTATATCGGCACCAGCGGCTATTCCTATCCCGAATGGATAGCGGCGGGCTTCTACGCCCCCGGCACGGCCAACAAATCGATGTTCGAGGCGTACGCCAAACGCTTTCCGGCCGTCGAATTGAACTATACCTGGTACCAGATGCCCCGGCCGGGCGCCGTTGAGCGGTTGGCGGCCAGGGCGCCGGAAGGATTTGTATTCACGGCCAAACTGACGCGCACCATGACCCATGAAATCGATCCGAAAAACTGGCGCGCCCAGGTGAAGCAATACCGGGAGGGTATCGCGCCGCTTGTGCTCAGCCGCAAGCTGCAAGCCATTTTGGTGCAGCTCGGGCCGGCCTTCGGCCGTACCACGGAAAACCGGATGTATCTGGCCCGCCTGCTCGATGAACTGGAGATGCTGCCCGTGGCCGTGGAGTTTCGCAACCGATCTTGGGCCGATGATCGGGTGTTCACCGAGCTGGAGCGCCGGAAAGTCAGCCTTGTGGCGGTCGATGTACCGGATTTGAAACACCTGTTCCCCCGCCTGGATGTGGTGACCAACCCGGATCTGTTCTATATCCGGATGCACGGGCGCAACGCCCCGGGATGGGGATCGGGCAAAATGCAGACCCAGTTCGATTATGACTACAGCGAGACCGACCTGCAGCTCTGGAGTGGAAAGCTTATCCCCGACATGGCCAACAGGGCCCGGCGCGGCGTCATTTTTTTTAATAACCATGTCCGCGGTCAGGCGCCCCGCAACGCCAGAATGCTGATCGATCAGCTCAGCTCCCAGGGGTTTTCAATCGAAAAACCCAAGGAGGCACCCAACACGTGAGCACGCCTTTTAAAACAACGTTAAGCATCCTCAACCTTCATTTTCGCACCTCGTCCGCCAACCGTGACGCTTTCATTACGTCACCGTTTTTACGAACAAGACCACTCCGTTTTTTCATCACCGGTCAGATCGGCTGAATGATTGACACGCTTTCGTGCCTTGGCATATACTCCTATCAGTGTCACTGACGGGTGCTCACGCCCTGTGGTCCACGCGCCGTTCACTATGCGGAGCGGCTTCTGATCATCCTCCTGGTTTTTCAATCGTTAGAACGTTTTGAGCCGCAGGCGCAGGAAATTCACCGCCCGCGGTGGGATATTGCACTTCATTGCGAAAGGGGTCGGATATGACAAAATGGGTCTATGGGTTTGAAGAGGTGGAAGAGATACAAGCAAAGGCCGGCGGCGACTGGGAGCAGGTGCGGGGGCTCTTGGGCGGCAAGGGCGCCAACCTGGCCGAGATGGCCCGTATCGGCATGCCCGTGCCGCCGGGGTTCACCATCACCACCGAGGCCTGCAATGCCTATCTCGAAGCGGGCAACCTCTTTCCCGAGGGCATGTGGGACCAGCTGCTGAACGCTTTAAAGGCCGTGGAAAAGGTCAGCGGCAAAGTCTTCGGGGACCCGGCCCGCCCCCTGCTGGTATCCTGCCGCAGCGGCGCCAAATTTTCCATGCCCGGCATGATGGACACCGTGCTCAATATCGGCCTCAACGATGAGACCATCAAGGGCATGATCGATCTGACCGGCGACCCGCGCTTCGTCTACGACGCCTACCGCCGCCTGGTTCAGATGTTCGGCAGCGTGGTCATGGAAATCTCGGACGACTTCTTCGAAGAGGTGCTGGCCAAAGCCCGGCTTCAGGAGCAGGTGGAAAACGACGCCGAACTGCCGCCCGAAACCTTGAGAGGCGTTGTAGAAGACTTCAAGTCCATTTTCTACCGGCACGCCAAGATGGAGTTTCCCCAGGACCCTTACAACCAGCTGCGCCTGGCCACCGAAGCCGTGTTCAAAAGCTGGAACGGCAAACGCGCCATCGATTACCGCAATGCCGCCGGTATCGCCCACGACCTGGGCACCGCGGTCAACATCGTCACCATGGTCTTCGGCAACCTGGGGGAGACCAGCGCCACCGGCGTCGCCATGACGCGCAACGGATCCACCGGCGAAAAAAATATCGAGGGCGACTACCTGACCAATGCCCAGGGGGAGGACGTGGTGGCCGGCATCCGCATGACGCGCGACATCTCCCAGCTCAAGGACGAAATGCCGGAAGCCTATCGCGAGTTGATCGATATCGCCGAACGGCTGGAAAAGCACTACCGCGAGATGCAAGACATGGAATTCACCATCGAAGAGGGCCGTCTCTGGATGCTCCAGACCCGTGATGGCAAGCGCACCGCCCAGGCGGCCGTGCGCATCGCCGTGGATATGGCCGAAGAGGGCCTGATCTCCCAGAAGGAAGCCGTGCTGCGGGTAACGCCGGATCAGGTGGATTTCTTCCTCCACCCCCAGTTCAGCCTGGAGTCCGTCCAGGCGGCCCGTGAAATGGGCCAGATGCTGGCCAGCGGGCTCAACGTCTCCCCCGGCGCGGCGGTGGGAGTGGTGGCCCTGGAAGCCGATCTGGCGGAGCACTGGGCCAAGGACGAGGGACGCTCGGTCATCATGGTGCGGCCGGAAACCAAGCCCGACGACGTGCACGGCATGCTGGCCGCCAAAGGCATTCTCACCAGCCGGGGAGGCCGCACCAGCCACGCCGCCCTGGTGGCCCGGCAGTTCGGCAAACCCGCCGTGGTGGGCGTCTCCCAGCTCAAGATCGACATGGGCAAACGGCGCATCATTATCGGCGAGGAAACCATTCACGAAGGCGACTGGATCTCCATCGACGGCACCATCGGCGAGATCTACAGCGGCCAGCTGACCACCACGGCCCCCCACCTCAAGGACCCCTGGCTGATCAAGCTGCTGTCCTGGGCCGATCAGCACCGCCGCCTGGGGGTCCGAACCAACGCCGACTACCCCGACGATGCCCTCCGGGCCCGGGAATACGGCGCGGAAGGCATCGGACTGTGCCGCACCGAGCACATGTTCTTCGAGACCGATCGGTTGCCCCACATTCAAAAAATGATCATGGCCGACCTGCCCGTCGAACGGCGGGAAGCCCTGGGCGCCCTGCTGCCCTTCCAGCGGGAGGATTTCGCCGGTCTGTTCCGCGCCATGGAAGGTCTGCCGGTCATCATCCGCCTGATCGATCCCCCGCTGCACGAATTCCTGCCCAACTATGTGGATCTGTTGAAGGAGCTCTCCGATCTGAAGATTCGCCTGCAGCACGCCGCCGATCTGAAAGCCATCGATGGCCTTTTGGAGCAGTACCGCAAAAAGACCCGGATCCTCAAACGGGTGGAAAGCCTGCGGGAGGAAAACCCCATGCTGGGGCTGCGCGGGGTGCGTTTGGGGATGCTGGTGCCCGAGCTGACCACCATGCAGGTCCGGGCCGTTTTCGAGGCGGCCTGCGAAGTCACCCGGGAAGGCGTCGACGTTCAGCCCGAAATCATGATCCCGCTCATCAGCCACGTCAACGAGCTGAAATACCAGCGCGACATTCTTGAAGAGGAGGCCCGCCGGGTGATGGACGAACAGGGCATGGAGGTGGCCTACAAGTTCGGCACGATGATCGAAATCCCCCGGGCGGCCCTCACGGCCGACCAGATCGCGGGCTATGCCGGGTTCTTCTCCTTCGGCACCAACGACCTGACCCAGACCACCTTCGGCCTCTCCCGGGACGACGCCGAAACCGGCTTCCTGGTGGACTATATGGAAAACAAGATCCTGCCCAACAACCCGTTTGCCACCATCGACGAAGATGGGGTGGGGGAATTGATGGCCATTGCCATCCGGAAAGGACGCAGCGTCAAGCCGGGCCTGGAATGCGGCATCTGCGGCGAGCACGGCGGAGACCCGGACTCCATCATCCAATGCCACCACCTGGGGCTCGACTACGTCTCCTGCTCCCCCTTCCGGGTGCCGGTGGCCCGTCTGGCTGCCGCCCACGCCGCCCTGCGGGACGAGCAATAAGACCTGGGGCCGGGCCGGCCGCCAGGCACTGGCGGCCGGCCCGGACACGGGACGTCTCCAGGCCGCCCCAGGTTGCCCCCCAACGCGCGGGGTGGCCCACTTTTGAGCCGATCCAGGCGCGGCACCGATGCCCGCGCTTGACACCGGCGGCGCAAACCACTAATCACATGCCGTTAATATGATAATGATTATCAATATTCACCAGCGCCTGCGGCCGGGGTCGCTCGGGCCCCTTACCGGCATCGATTCACAGCCGGATTGCAGCATGCTGCTTTCGAGGAAGGGAGAGGTCCGATGACCGCGCCACGCCCAGTCATGACGGGGGTGTGCCTGGTGACCCTCTGGCTGCTGCTGTGCCCGCCGGGCTTCGCCCTCTCCCCGGAGGAGCGTCTGGCCGCGGCGCGGTTGGAGCTCGAAATCGGCATGGCCACCGAGCAGCGGATTTTGGACGAACTCAACCGTTACCGCGCCTCAGGTGAAACCTGATCCGCAGCGCGTCGCGCTTTACGAAACCTATCTGGACCGGGTCCGGCAGCTCACCGAGGAAAAACGGAAACGGGTCCGCGCGTTGGAAAAAGCCCGCCCGCGGCCCGCAGCGGCGGCCAACGGCCGCGCGACCGCACCCGACCTGCCCCCGCCCGATCTCGACATTCCGGAAGACCGGGAACTCGATGAGCTGCGGGCCCTCCAGCGGGAATTGGACCAGTCCATCGCCGCCTTCGACGACATGCTCCTGACCGAAAGCGAAGTGGCCCGCGTGCAGTCCGAACTCAAAATGAAGAGCTCGCCCAGGAGGCCGCCCAAGCCGCCCGCAGCCTAAGGGAAGGCGGCGGGGGCGGCGGCGAAGGCCGTGAAGACAGCGCGACCGGCATGGAGAGCGGCCCATCCTCCTCCGGCGGGGGGGAGGAAACCGGCGCCACTTCCGAAGAGGGCGGCCAGGAAGGCATGCAGGGGGACACCGGCGAAGCGGCCGCCCAGGAAGGCGCCGAACAAGGAAACCGGCGGCGGGCGCTATCGTGAGAAGGGCAGCGTCAAACCCGCTTCGAGCCAGGGGACCAAAGCCTCTGCCGGAGGCGCCGATCAAGCCGTGGCCGACCAGGATGACGACATCGTCGCCCGGCAGCTGCGCGAAGCCGCCGAGAAGGAAACCGATCCGGCGCTGAAAGAAAAGCTTTGGAAGGAATACTACGATTACAAAAAGGGGCTCTGATGGTTTGGGGCCACATCGGTTGGAGACGGCGCCGCGGGCCGGCCGCCGCAAGGCAGCCGCGCCGATGGACGGCGGGCTTCGTCGTGGGTCTTTACGCCCTCTCCCTGCTCACCAGCGGCTGCGCCTCTTACAACGCCCGCAAGGTCGAACCGGCCGATATCCAGATCGCCCAGGCGGAAATCCCGGAAGCCGAACTGCTCGATGTGGGCCTGGTGGTCTTCAGCAGCGCCAAAATGACCGAGGAGGAGGCCCAGGAAAAAGGTACCGACAACAAGGTGCGCCAGTCCGAGGATCATTTCATCCCCTGCCATCTGCGCAACACCCTCCAGCAAAGCGCCCAGTGGGGGGCCGTGCGGGTGCTGCCCGAAGCCGGTGATGCCCACGATGTGGTGGTCAACGGCGAGATCCTCGAATCCAACGGCCAGACCCTGGTGCTCAAAATCAGCGTGACCGACGCCACGGGGCGCCGGTGGTTCGAGGAGGTGTACGAGGCCCAGGCCATGGGGGAGAATTACCGGGACAACGTCCCCTGGCAGAAGGATGCCTTCCAGGATCTCTACAACACCATCGCCAACGAAATGGCGGCCTATCGCGACACGCTGACGCCCGAGGAAATCCTGACGATCCGCCAGGTGTCCCAACTGAAATTCGCCCGGGACTTCGCCCCCGAGGCCTACGGCGACTACCTGACGGAAGACAAGGAGGGCGAACTGCGGCCCAAACGCCTTCCGGCCGACAACGACCCCACGATGCAGCGGCTCATGACCATCCGCGAGCGGGACTACATGTTCATCGACACGCTCAACCAATACTATGACGGATTCTACGCCAGCATGTGGCCGCCTTACGAGAACTGGCGCAAACTGGACCTGACCGAACGCCTGGCCCGTGAAGAAGTGGAAAATTCCGCCCTGCTGCACAAGATCGGCGGGGCCCTGCTGGTGGCCGCGGCCATCGCCCTGGAAGTCTACGGCGGCAGCAGCAGTTCCAATATTCTGGAAGGGCTGCTGGTGATCTCCGGCGGCAAGGTCTTCATGAGCGGAATGAACATCTCCAAGCAGGCGGAAATGCATTCCGCCGCCATCCAGGAGCTCAGCGAATCCTTCGGCGCCGACATGGCGCCGGTTCTGATGGACGTCGAGGGCGAAATCCACGAACTCTCGGGCAGCGCCCAGGAACAATACCGCCAGTGGCGCCGGCTGCTCAGGGAAATCTATCTGCGGGAAACGGGCCTTGTGGCCCCGGACCCGATCCCGCCGGAAACGGCCGGCGGATGAGGGACACCCCCCGACCGGGGATCTTCTTGGACGTGACAGAAAACGGATGCATACACGACATGCCCCATGGCCCATCCTGGCAGGCCCGTAAGGGTCAGGTATTACGCGATCGCTTCGAGCTCTCCCAGCCCCTGGGACAGGGCGGTATGGGGGAGGTCTGGCGCGCCCGGGACCGGGCGCTCGGTGTGGACATCGCCCTGAAGCTGCTGCACCCCGAACTGGCGAGGGCCCCGGCCCAGGTGGAATTCCTCAGGAATGAATGCCGCCTGGCCCGCAGTCTCAATCACCCGCATATCGTGCAAGTCTACGACTTCCACCAGGACGGCGAAATTGTTTTTATCTCCATGGCCTGGGTGGATGGTCCCAACTTCGACTGCTGGAGCAGGGCGCAAGAGCGCCCCTGGAGCGACCGGCTGCGCCCCCTCATGCCGGCGGCCCGGGCCCTCGATTACGTTCATGAAAAGGGGCTGGTCCATCGGGACGTGAAAGGCCGGCAATCTGCTGCTGGACCGGCAGGCCCGCCCGTACTGGACCGATTTCGGCATTGCCGGGGTAACGCAGATGGCGTCCGACCCCGCCATCCGCTATTCCGGCGGTTCCCGGTTCTGCATGAGCCCCCAGCAGCGCGCCGGCCGGCCGCCCCACCCCAGCGACGACATCTATAGTTTCGGCGTCCTCCTCCTGGAATCCCTGGTGCCCTCCGCAGCGGACGACGCCCCTGAACCCGAGGCGCGGCCGCGCGGCCTTGCGACGGTCTCTCCAGACCGGAACGGAGCACCGGCCGAGTGGATCGAATTGCTGGCCAGCACCCTGGCCGAACGGCGGGAAGACCGTCCCGGGGACATGGCCGCCGTGGCAGCCGCCCTGGACCGGCTGCTGGCCCGTCACGACCGCCGAACAATCCCTCCGTCTGGCGGAACACCGGAACGGCGTGAAGTGGAATCAGGGTCTACGGCCACCGTCATCGCCCCCCAGCCTTTTACAGGGCCGGAAGACCTCGCCGCCGGGACGAAGCGTTCCGGGTGGCGCGTCCCGTTTTCCTCGGTCTGATGGGGCTCATGCTCCTGGCAGGGGGTGGATGGCTGCTCCACTATCTGGCAGGCCATCCATGGGTGCCCAAACCCGCCGCCGTCGCGACCCCTGAAAAACCCGTCCCGCCCCCATCGCTGCCGGCGGCCGCGGCACCCCCCGCCCCGTCGGCTGTCGATGAAAACACAGCGGAACAGGCGCTGGCCGATTGGCGTCAGGCCCAAACGGACCTTGAAGCCATCGGGGGACCCCAATGGGGGGCGGACGCCTTTGCCGCCATCACCGCCCAGGCCGAAGCCGGCGATGCGGCCTTCCTGGCGGCCGACTTCGCCGCGGCGGCCGGGCACTATGCCGCGGCCGCACAGAATGCCCGTCAGTTGCAGGCCCGGGCCCCGGAAGCCCTGGAGCGGCTCCTGGCAGAAGGCCAGGCGGCCCTGGAAGCGGGGGACGGCACCCGAGCCAATGCGAATTTCGAGCTGGCCCTCAAGATCGATCCCGCCAACGCCGCCGCCCGCAAGGGGCTCGAACGGTCCGCCAAGGTAGCGGAAGTGGCCGCCCGGATGGCATCCGGTGCGTCCCAGGAAGCCGCCGGCCGCCTGGCCCTGGCCTTGACGGACTACGAAGCCGCCCTGGCCTTGGATCCGGACTGGCAGCCGGCCCGGGTGGCCGTGCCCCGCGTCCGGGACCAGATCGCCGCCGACCAGTTCCAGCGCCACATGTCGGCCGGCCTGACCGCGCTGGGCCGCAAAGCCTATGACGAGGCCCGGCGGGAAATCGACAAGGCCCTGACCTTTAACCCCCAGGCCCCGGAAGCCCGCGACGCCCTCACCCAGATCGAGACCGCCGCCCGCGAGGACCGCATCGCCCGTCTAAGAACACTGGCCGGCAAGGCCGAGTCCGAGGAAGCCTGGAACCAGGCCCTGACCCACTACCGCAAGGTACTGGGGATCGATCCGGCCGTCCGCTTTGCCACCCAGGGAGCCGCCCGGGCCGAGGAACGGCTGCGCCTCGAAAAGCGGGTGGCCTACTACATGGACCATCCGGACGAGTTGGGGCGCGAGGCTTATCTCGCCCAAGCCGAGGATCTGCTGACCGAGCTAAGGCACCAGAGCCCACAGGGACCGCGCCTCCAATCCCAGATTGCAACCTTGGACCGGATGGTGCAGAATGCCCGCACACCGGTTGTGGTCACCCTCAAATCCGATCAAGAAACCGTGGTTACGGTCTATCGGGTCGGCCGGTTGGGGCAGTTTGCGACCCGTCAGCTGGAACTGCGCCCGGGCACCTATACGATTGCCGGGGCCCGGGACGGCTACAAGGACGTACGCCGCACGCTCCGCATCCGCCCCGGTCAGGGGCCAACCCAGGTCGTGGTTCAATGCACGGAAAAGATATAGAGCCGGCCGCACAGCTTCACGAGGCGGACAAAAGCGCGCGCCGCACCACGCCGCCGGATCTCACCGCACCCCGGAGAATCGACCCGTTCCCCTTCGAACCGGCCCACGGAACCACCCCCGCCAGGCCCTCATCCTACCGGGTGCCTGTCGGCCTGCTGGCCGCCGCCCTCCTGGCGGTGCTCCTTTACGCGCTATGGTTCGTCTTCACGGCCCGCCAGCTGCGCCTCGACATCCAGCCGGAGCCCGACCGGGTGGATCTCCAGGGCGCCCTGCTGACCCCTCAACTGCACGGCTATTATCTCCTGCGCCCCGGCACCTATCATATCCGTGCCGTCAAAACCGGTTACGCGCCCCTTGAAACCGATGTGGTGGTGGCAAACCAGGACCGCCAAACCCTCACCCTGACCCTGGAGAAACTACCGGGCCGCCTGGACATCACCGCCCACGAAGCAGGCCGGCCTGATCTCGCGATCGAGCGGGCCCGGGTTCTCATCGATGGGAGCGAGGTGGGGGCCACCCCGCTGCAGGATCGGCCGGTTGCCGCCGGAGAGCACCGTCTGCGGATCGAAGCCGATCTCTACCGGCCGCTGGACACCCCCCTTACGGTGGAGGGCCTGGGGCACCGGCAACGCCTGACCTACGGCTTGACACCGGATTATGCCCAGGTCACCGTAACCTCGGAACCGCCGCAGGCGGTCATCCAGGTGGATGGCGTCCGCCGGGGCCTCACCCCCGCCACCCTTCCCATGACGGCCGGACAGCGGCAGCTGGAATTGCAGCACCCGGGCTACAAGCCCTGGACCCAAACCGTGCCGGTCACAGCCGGATCGCCCCTCACCCTGGAGACCGCGGTCCTGGCGCCCTTGGACGGCCGCCTGGTCGTCAATTCGCAGCCGGAGGGCGCCAGCGTCATGGTGGGCACCCAGTACCACGGCCAAACCCCTCTGACCATCGCCCTGCCGCCGGACCGCTCCCACCGGGTCCAGCTGTCCAAAGCCGGCTATGCCCCCGCCTCACGGGATGTCACCTTGCGTTCGGGCGAAGAAACCACCCTCCAGGTGGATTTGCAGCCCCGTCTGGGCACCCTCTATCTGCGCGGGGCGCCCCAGGGGGCCATCCTCTGGGTGGACGGCCGCGCCCGCGGCCCCGTTCCGGAGCAGCTCTCCCTGCTGGCCGTGCCCCACCGCATCGAGATCCGCAAGGAGGGGTTTACCCCCATCGTTCACCGGGTCACCCCCCGGCCGGGGTTTCCCCTCGAGCTTTCCGCCGGTCTCAAACGGGCCAACGCCACCGAAGTCCCGGGGATCATCCGGGCCTCCGACGGGTACCGCCTGAAGCTGATCGCACCGGCCCGCTTCCAGATGGGTGCCTCCCGCCGCGAGCAGGGCCGGCGCGCCAACGAGACCCTGCGGCTGATCCTCCTGACGCGGCCTTTCTTCATGGGCCTCAAGGAAGTCAGCAACCGGGAGTTCCGCGCCTTTGATCCGACCCATGATTCCGGGTCCTTCAAAGGCAGCCCCCTCAATCTGGACGATCAGCCGGTGGTCCAGGTCACCTGGGAACAGGCCGCCCGCTTCTGCAACTGGCTGAGCCGCAAGGAAGGCCTTGCGCCTGTTTACAAAGAAACCGACGGCAAGCTTAGGCCGACGGATCCCATGGGCAACGGCTACCGGCTGCCCACCGAGGCCGAGTGGGAATTCTGCGCCCGCTACGGGGCCGACGCCCGGGGCTGGAAATACCCCTGGGGCACGGACTATCCGCCCCCGGCGAAAAGCGTCAACATCGCCGATGCCAGTGCCGCGCGTCTGTTGAACCTGGTGGTGGAAAAATACGACGATACCTTTCCCGCCGCGTCCCCGGTGGGTTCCTTCGCCCCCAACCCCGACGGTCTGTATGACCTGGGGGGCAACGTGGCCGAATGGTGCCACGACTTTTACAGCATCTATCCGGCCCAGCCCGGTCTGGTAGCCACCGATCCCAGCGGACCGGCCCAGGGCCAGCACCATGTCATCCGGGGCAGCAGCTGGCAGGACGCCTCCATCCGCACCCTGCGGGCCGCCTATCGGGACTACCAGGACGAAGCCCGCCCGGATCTGGGCTTCCGCATCTGCCGCTATGCCGAACCGGCCGGGAGTACGCCATGACGATCAAACGTTTTTTCAGGTGCCGACGCCTGGCCTGTGGCGCTGGTGTGATGATCCTCCTGCTGCTGAACGGGCCGCCGCCGCTGCTTTTGGCCCAGACCGCACCCGCCGGGGAGGTCCCGCAACAGACGGAACAGCATGCCGACAAGGCCGCACCGCCCAAGGGCACCGCAACCGACATGGCGCAGCCCCCCCCGGACCAGGGCAGCGCCTATCGCAAACAAAAGGACAACCTGAAACCCTTTGAACCGTCCGAAGAAATCCGGGTGGACAAGGCCGTGGATTTCCCGGCGGACATCTGAAGGATGACAAACGACCATAGACCAGACATCATCCGCTTTGCTTTTTTGGGGTTTTGCCGTATCCCATTGTCACGAGGCCGAGCATCGGGGATGTGGCCGATAAAGACGCGGCGACTGTCTGAGTCCGCCGCAGCCAAGGCGAAGGCGGGCGAGTTTCGGCGCGTCCGGCCGCAGCCACGACGCGCAGGCGAACCCGAAGGGCTCGTGACACGGGCGCCTTCTTTTGGTTCGTTTTCTTCCGCGGGGAAGAAAATGAACGGCGCTTTTAAAGTAACCCTCAGATGGGAACCGCATGTCACTTGGGCCGGCAAATAGAAAAGAAGGATTTGAAGCACAATCTGAAATGACATTTATGCTGGGTTGCTGAAACCGGCTTACAATCTCGGGAAATCGAATATGAAGCAAAATCTCCCTGTGTCCATGGAATTCATCTACCAGATCTTCGCCCTGATCGTGATCGTCATCCTGGTGCATGCCGCCTATGTGGCCGTCATCCGGCCCAACGCGGCGGTCTTTCTCGACGCCCAGGAGGCCGCCCAGGCCGCCGAAGGGACGACCTCCAGCGAACAATCCTTGTTTGTCATGATCAAGGACTACGAGCAGGAGGCCTGTTTCATCCTGATGTTCTGGGCGCTGGCCATCATGGGCTATAAAAGCGTCGTCACCCTGAAGCATCGCGGCCTGCTCCATCTCGACCTGATTCCCCTGGCCGAAGGGGTCCGCATCCTGCCGGAGGATGCCCTCGCCTTTTCCCGCCGCATCGAAGCCCTGCCGCCGCCCCAGCGGGAATCGCTCCTGCCCCGGACCCTGCTGGCCGCCCTGCACCGTTTCGGGTCCACCCGCAATATCCAGGACGTGGCCAATGCCATGCACGCCTCCTGCGACACGGAGGGGGAACGGCTGGACGCCGAACTGGCCATGATCCGCTACATCGCCTGGGCCATCCCGTCCGTAGGCTTTATCGGCACGGTGCGCGGCATCGGCCAGGCCCTGGGCAATGCGCACAAGGCCGTCCAGGGGGATATCCTGGAAGTCACCCGCAGCCTGGGCGTGGCCTTCAACTCCACCCTGGTGGCCCTGCTCATCAGCATCGTGCTCATGTTCCTCCTGTACCAGCTGCAGCTGCTGCAGGAGCGCTACATCCTGGATACGGAAGCCTATTGCGAGGAGCGGTTCACCCGGCGGCTGCATACCCGCCGCCGGGAAGAGGAGGCCGCATGATCGGGCTGGAACTCAACGATGCGGGGCTTCTGGCCGCCGGCCCCGACGGCGATTTGCTGGAGATCGAGCCGGGAGCGACGGCCAGCCCCGGGGTGGCCCTCATCGAGGGGGGACATCTTCAGGTCGGCATCACGGCTGAAAAGCGCTGCCGGCGGCTGCCGCGTCAGATCAACCGCCATTTCTGGAGTAAGTTGGCCAGTGAGCCCCTGCAAGATCCGGCCTATGCCGGCTGGACCCACGCCGACCTGGCCCACGCCCACCTCTCCCACATCTGGCAGCAACTGGCTCCGGCCCGTGAGGCGCTTCTGGTGGCGGTACCGGATAGCTACAGCGAGCACCAGCTGGGACTGCTGGCCGGCATCATGAACGCGATAGCGATGCCCGTACAGGGCTTCGTGCCCCTGTCTCTGGCGGCCCTCCCGCCCAACGCTCCGGCCGAAATCCTGCTGCACCTCGACCTCGGGTTGCACCGCACCCTTCTGACGGTGCTGGACTTGCGCCGGGAAGCCGTCAATCTGGAGAACGCGGCCATCGAAGGCCTGGGCCTGGAATCCCTGCGGAACGCCTGGATGCAGGTGATGGCCGACGAATTCGTGCGCCACACCCGCTTCGATCCCTTCCATGCGGCCGACACCGAACAGGCCCTCTACGACCAACTGCCGGGCCTGCTGGTCGCCCTGGAAACCGCCGAAGAGGTCGCGGTGGCGATGGACACGCCCGCCGCCGTCCACCGTATTCAGTTGACCCGGGAGGTGATGGAACAGGCCCTGCACCCCTTGATGGAGGCCCTTCAGCGTGAGATCGGTGCCTTGCAGCATGCCTTTTTCCGTCCGCACCCCCTGGAGACCATCCTCGTCAGCTGGCGAGCGGCCGGTCTGCCCGGCTTCGGCCGCCGTCTGGCGGCCGCCGTCGGCGCCCGGGTGGTGCCTTTGGCCAACGGGGCCGGGGCGACAGGGGTGCTCGCCTTCGCGAAGGCCTTCCCTCCCGGGGATGACGGCCGGGGCGTCCCCCTGCTCAATCGCAAACCGCTCGGAGAAAATACGCCCCAAGCGGCCATTCCCCCTTCCGGCCGCGCCATGGCCCAACGACCGGCCGCCACCCATCTCCTGTATCGCAGCCGGGGCTACCCCGTTTCGGAGCGCCCGTTGATCATCGGCCGCGAGATCCCGGCCGGTCATGCCGGCATCCCCATCCGGGGCAGGACCGACGGCGTCTCCCGCCGCCACTGCACCGTGACCCGTCGGGCGGATCGTTTGGTGCTTACCGACAGCAGCACCTACGGCACCTACGTGGACGGTGACAAGGTGGATGGCGAAACCGAATTGACCGTGGGGCAAACCATCCGGGTGGGAACCCCGGGTGAAAAGCTGCAGGTCATTGCCTGTCTGGACACCGATGAAACGCCGACCGCTTAACGTCTTCAGCCTCTCCTTCATCGACTGCATCTGCTGCGGTCTGGGGGCCGTCATTCTGCTGTTCGTCATCGTCAACGCCCGTTCGGCGGTCAGCCGCGACCGGATGACCCAGGACCTGAGCAGTGAAGTGGACCGGCTGGAGCGCGAGGTTCTGGACGGACGCAAGCGCATGGCGGACCTGCGCAACGCCCTGGAAGCGGCCGAGGAGGAAATCGTTGACATCCGCGGCACCACCCGCCAGATCGTGCCCGTCCTCAAGACGCGTCAGGAAGAAATCGCCCACTACCAGGACCAGACCCTGGCCCGGAAGGAACATGCCGACAAACTCAAGGCCGACGTGCGCTCCATGGAGGAAGGCGTCAAGCGGCTCAAGGCCGGCGGCCAGGAGGAAGACGACTACGGGTCCAAGGTCCGCGCCTTTGCCGGCGAGGGCCGCCGCCAGTATCTCACCGACCTGCGGGTGGACGGCGGCCATATCCTGGTTCTGCTGGACGCCTCGGCCAGCATGCTGGACCCTTCCATCGTAGGCATCGTCCGCCGCCGCAACCTGCCCCCGGACCAGCAGCGCCGGGCCCCCAAATGGCGCAAAGCGCTGGCCACGGTGGACTGGCTGACGGCCCAGTTCCCGCCGGGAAGCCGCTACCAGATCATCGTCTTCAACGAGACCGCGCATTCTCTGGTGCCGGGCACCGACGGCCGCTGGCTCAAGACCGCGGATACAACACAGCTCAACGACGCGGTAAACCGTCTCTATCAGCTGGTGCCGGAGAAGAGCACCAGCCTGGCCAACGCCTTTGCGGCCATGCGCAAACTGCGGCCGGCGCCCGAGAATGTCTTCCTGATCACGGACGGCCTGCCCACCATGGGCACCGGCACGCCCTGGTTCAAGAAAGTCTCCGGTGAGAAGCGGCTCAGCCTGTTCAACGAGGCGGTCAAGATGCTGCCCGACATTCCGGTCAACGTCATCCTCTTCCCCCTGGAAGGGGATCCGGCGGCGGCCAGCGCCTACTGGCAACTGGCCGCCCTCACCCGGGGCGCCTACTTCTGCCCCTCTCCGGACTGGCCCTGATCATGCGCACCCGCCGCGACATCCAAGTTTTCAGTCTCTCCTTTTTGGACTGCATCTGCTGCGCCTTCGGGGCCATCATCCTGCTCTTCGTGCTCTCCAAGTTCGGCGAGCCTCTGGTGATCGAACAGACCCGCACCGACCTGGACGCCGCCATCGTTCGGCTGGAAGAGGAAAAACACGATATCCGGGGGGAATCCCTCGTGCTGGAGCGGGAGCTCGAGGCCAAGCGCCAGCAGCTCACCGAAGCCCGAGAAAACCTGGCCCGGCTGCAGGGGGATTTGTCTTCCCTGAAAGGGGAATTTGCCGCCTCCCGCGACAACGCCGAGGTGCAAAACATCATCGAAGGCCGCATGGCCCGCACCCTGCAGGACCTCACCGCGGAAATGAAGCGGCTCAACGCCCGGCGGCCGCCCCCCCCCAGCGCCTCGGTGGGGGGCATCCCGGTGGACAGCGAGTACATCATCTTCATCATCGACACCTCCGGCAGCATGCAGCGGGGCGCCTGGGGCAGCGTGCAGCAGAAACTCCGCGAGACCCTCAATGTCTACCCCACGGTCAAGGGCATCCAGATCATGAACGACATGGGGGATTATATGTTCCCGCAATACCGGGGCCGCTGGATTCCGGACACGGCCCGCCGCCGGCGCGTGATCCTCGAAACCCTGGCCACCTGGCAGCCCTTCAGCAACAGCAGCCCGGTGGAGGGCATCGCCATGGCCATCCGCTCCTTTTACGACCCCAAGAAGAAAATCAGCCTCTATGTCTTCGGGGACGAGTATTCGGGTAGGGACATGCAGGCCGCCATCAACACCGTGGACCGGCTCAACCACACCGGCCCGGGCGGCCAGCGCCGGGTGCGCATCCACGCCGTGGGCTTCCCCACCGTTCTCAGGGATCCCCGCGGCATCACCGGCCTGCGCTTTGCCACCCTCATGCGCGCCATGTGCGAACGCAACGGCGGCGCGTTTGTGGGCCTCGACCGCGCAAAGCCTTGATACTTTCTAAAGAGACGCTATAGAAATTCAGATGAATGATAGTGTTACGTTGATTGAAGCCGTACTTCTACTCTATGTAGGGTCTTGCGGGCTTCGTCTCAGAGAAGGAATCAATCCAGCAACTCCCGAATCGTCTGCGCCAGCTCCCCCACCAGCAGCGGCTTCATCATCAGCTTGCGCACCCCCAGGGCCTGGGCTTTCTCGGGCGTGATGACCGCGCTGAAGCCCGTGCACATGATGATGGGCAGCTCCGGGCACCGGGCATGGACGGCCCGCACCACCTGGTCGCCGGTCATCCCCGGCATGGTCATGTCCGTGATCAGCAGGTCGACCCCTTCCGGGTCGCTTTCGAAAGCGGCCAGCGCCTCCCGACTGTCGCTGTAGGCGGACACGGTATACCCTAAACGTTCGAGCATCTGGCGGTTCACATGCACGATATCGACCTCGTCGTCGATGAGCAGCACCCGCTCCTTGCCCCCGGGCAGCCGCGATCCCATGGTTTTTTGGTGGTCGAAGACCTTTGCCGGAATGAACGGAAAGTAAATCTTGAAAACCGTGCCCTGCTCCGGTGTACTCTCGACGGTAATGTGGCCGTTGTGGCTGGTGACGATGCCGTGCACTACGGCCAGGCCGAGCCCGGTGCCTTCTTCCTTTTTCTTGGTGGTGAAATAGGGATCGAAAATCCGTTCCAGCACTTCGGGGGGCATGCCGTGTCCGGTATCCCGGATGGCAAGACACAGATAATCTTCCGCGGCCAGGTGCTGCAGGGGCAGCGGCGGTTCGAATTCCTCCCGGGGCTCGCCCAGATAGACTTCGAGAATCCCTCCGGTCAACCGCATGGCATGACCGGCATTGGTGCAGATGTTCATGAGCACCTGATGGATCTGGGTGGCATCGGCCAGAATGGTGGCGGGCTCCACAAGAATCCGCTGTCGGATTTCGATGGTGGCCGGCAGGGACGCCCGCAGCAGTTTGAGGGCCTCCTTGACGATGGCGCTGATGCTGACCGGCTTCAGCTCCTGTTCGGTCTGGCGGCTGAAGGCCAGAATCTGAGCCACCAGGTCCCGGGCCCGGTAGCTGGCGTTGAGCACCTTGTTGACGTTCGCCATGAGGGCGCCCCCCTCCGCCAGATCCATGCGGACCAGTTCGGTGTAGCCGATGATGGCCGCCAGGATATTGTTGAAGTCGTGGGCGATGCCGCCGGCCAGCGTGCCGATGGCCTCCATCTTCTGGGCTTGGCGCAGCTGCTTCTTCAGGGTGATCTCCCGGGTGACGTCCCGCTTGACGGCCACATAGCTGACGATGCGGCCGGAGTGGTCCCGAATGGGGGTGATGGTGGCCTCTTCCTCGTAAAGGGTGCCATCTTTCTTGCGGTTGACGATCCGGCCTTTCCAGACCGCACCGCGCGCGATGGTGGACCACATGCCGGCATAGAATGCCGCGTCGTGCTTGCCGCTTCTGAGCAGGGAGGCTTTGAGGCCGAGGACTTCCTGGCGGGTGTAGCCCGTGACTTTTTCAAAGGAAGGATTGACGTATTGGATGAGGCCCTCGGTGTCCGTGATAAAAATCAACTCGCTGGCCTGGTCCACGGCCGCGGCCAGACGGGTGCGCGCTTCGTCGATGCGCTCCCGCTCCGCGAGGGCCCGCTCGGACCGTCGGACCGCCTGGCGGAGGTCCCGGATCAGTGTTTCCCGTTTGGAGGGAACCGCAGCGTTGTCCCAAGTGGACTGCAGCGTGTCCAGACAGCGCGCCAGTATGGCCGGAAGTTCCTCGTCTTTTTCGTGGATTGACATGGACCGATTCCTTCCTTAGGCCTCAAGCGTTTGATGCCTTGTGCCCATCCTCACCTTTCGTCACAGGGCGGCCGTCAACCGATCAGTCCGGTGGTGTAGGCGATCTGGAACTGCCCCAGGTAGTAGAGCGGCAGGCCGATCAAGCGGTTCCAAAAAGACGGCTGGACAAAGCGCTGCCGCGCCACAAAGATATCGGAAAGGTAAAAGCTGAAAGCCCCGTTCAACACCAGAAAACGCCCCGGCAGGGCCAGGCGCAAATCACCGAACACACCGGCGGCGGCGATCACCATGACGGTGATCACCACGATGTAGGCCATGACGGCTGTTTTCATATGCCCCAGAAACGGCTGCAACCGATAGAAGACCAGGCTGCTGACCGGGATTGCCGCCACGGCGGCAATCCACAACCCCCAGTTGGGGTAGGCCGTCAAGGCGAAGGCGGCGATATAAGCCACATGCCCCAGCAGAAACGCCACCAGACCGATACGGAAGCTGGTTGGCTGGGGAAGCGCCAGGCAGACGTCGCCCACCAGACACAGCACCAGGCCCATCACGACGATGATGGTGTAGGACGAAAAGCGGGGAGCCGCCGCCACGGCGCTCAGGACAAACAGGCAGGAGAGCAGCGGTTTGACCAGCAGCTTACCCCCCAGCAGTTCCCGCTTCTCGAAAACCAGCAAAAGGATCAACAAGACCGGCGCAAGAAATAAGATCACCGTTAACGGCATCCGCAGCCTCCCGGGCCTGTCAGGAACGCTCGATTCCGGGAGCCGCGATCACCTCGCGGGTCCGGTCGATAAGTTCGCTCAGGCGGGTGTTGTCGTATGAATCGATGGCGATGGGGGGGTGAATGATCATGGTGGCCCGCCCCGGATAAAGATCCAACGTATCGGAAGGGAGAATATCCCGGGTTCCCTGAATGGTAACGGGCAGGATCGGCAGCTGCAGATCGAGCGCCATCCGGAAGGCGCCTTTCTTGAAGGGCCGCATGTGCTTGTCACGGCTGCGGGTGCCTTCCGGAAAGAACAGCACCGAGGTGCCGTCCACGATGCGCTGCTTGGCCGCGTTGATGGAAGCCAGGGCCGCTTCCCGATTGGAGCGGTCGACGTAGATATGGCCCAGTCGTTCACAGGCTATGCCGATGGCGGGGACCTTGCGCAGCTCCTGCTTCATGACCCACTTGAAGTCAATGTCCAGCCATCCGTAGAGCACGAAGATGTCGAACTGGCTCTGGTGATTGCTGACAATCACGTAAGACTGGCGGGGGTCCACGTTTTCCCGGCCCGTGACGGTGACCCCCATGGGGGTGAAGAAGCTGTTGACCCGCGCCCAGCTTTTGCCGCACAGCACGCCGACCTGCCGCGGTTTGAGAAAAAAGAGCAGAATGACGGTGGCCGTTCCAAAAAACACGGTGGACAAACCGAAAAGCGGGGCAAATACCAGCCAGGCGTAGATTTTGTAAAGCTTGCGCAACATGGCGTTCAAGGTTCGGTTCCTGTAAGGCCCGTGGTGGTCACGAATAGTCCTGTATCGGCTACAGCCGCCAATAATGCAGTCCCAGAGCGTCGGCATCCTCCGGACGGAAGGCTCCCTTGACGTCCAGGAGCAGGGGATACTCCGGGTGCAGGTGGGCGCTGATGGCCGCCAGCCCCCGCTCGCGATAGTCGTCGTGCAGCACCGTCAGGATCACGGCATCCACGGTGCCCAGCTGGTCCCAGGCGGTCAGCTCGAGGCCATAGTAGCGGCGGGCCTCCTCCGGGTCCGCCAGGGGGTCGTGTATCCGCACGTTCACGCCGTAATCCTCCAGCTCACGGATGATGTCCACCACCTTGGTGTTGCGCAGGTCCGGCACATTCTCCTTGAAGGTCAACCCCAGAATGGCCACGATGGCGCCACGCACCTGGCGTTTGCCTTTGATGAGCATTTTGACGGTCTTCTCCGCCGCGAATTTGCCCACGTTGTCGTTGATGCGGCGGCCCGCCAGGATCATGTTGGGGTGATAGCCGATGGCTTCGGCTTTGAAGGTCAAATAATAGGGATCGACGCCGATGCAGTGGCCCCCCACCAGTCCGGGGCGAAAATTGAGAAAATTCCATTTGGTGCCCGCCGCCGCCAGCACGTCGAGGGTGTCGATGCCCATGAGGTCGAAAATCATGGCCAGTTCGTTCATCAGGGCGATATTGATGTCCCGCTGGGTGTTCTCGATCACCTTGGCCGCCTCGGCGACCTTGATGGAGGGGGCTTGGTGGATGCCGGCCGAAACCACCCGGCCGTAAACCGCCGCCAGCAATCGGGTGGTCGCCGCGTCGGAGCCGGCCACGACCTTGATGATCTTGTCGACGGTGTGGACCTTGTCCCCCGGATTGATCCGCTCGGGGGAATAGCCCACCGTAAAATCCTTCCCGCAGACCAGGCCGGACCGGGCCTCCATGATGGGCACGCAGATATCTTCCGTGGCCCCCGGGAAAACGGTCGATTCGAAGACCACGCAGGCCCCGGCGGACAACCGGTCGCCGACGGTCTTGGCCGCGCCTTGCAGCGGGGTCAGGTCGGGGATGCGATGATCGTCGATGGGGGTCGGTACCGCCACGATGATCAGGCGGCAGCGCGATAGCTCTTCCGGGTCGGCGGTGTAATGAAGCACGGACGCACGCAGGGCGGCACCGTCCACCTCCAGGGTGCGGTCGTGTCCTGCCTGGAGCTCAGTGATGCGGGCTTGTTTGAGATCGTAGCCCACCACATCGAAATGCCGCGACAGGTGAATGGCCAGGGGCAGGCCGACATAGCCCAACCCCACCACGGCTATCCGGTCGCGGCGCTCTTCCAGTGATTCGAATGTCACCATGGTCGTTGCTCAATCCGTCAGGTAATGGGTCGATGAAAACCTAAAACGGGACGGCATCGATCAAGGCCGGACGCCGCCCCGGCGGTATCCCATTTCTATCGCAACCGGCCGTTAAGTCAAGGAAGACTTGCCCGGACGCCGACCGGCCCCCGCCGCTCCTCCAGGGCGTAGAAAAGGCTTGACAAGAAAGCCCCCATTGATCAGAATCGCCCATCACGCAAGGATGGATTGAATGCTGCCGCGAATTTTACGCCATATCCGCCATCACACCTACGATTATACCTATTGAAGGCCTGCTGCGCGTCCCACGATGAGCACGCAGGCCCGATGCCGACCCCCGCTGCGGCCCGCCGGCCGAGCACCCATACCGCCACTATCGTAAACAAGCGTTTAACACGTTCATTCAGGTTGCTGCGCCGTCTGCGCGACGTTTCGTCCGCAACGCCCATGGTCGCCAGGCACCTGATTCACCCTGCAGGATGACAGCAAGGAGGCTTCATGAAAAAACAATTCGCATTCCTCACGATTATGGCCGTGGTCATCGGTGTGGCCTTGGCCAGTCCGGCCGCCGCCCAAACCACCAACCTGACCTACAGCATCTTCTTTCCCCCGTCTCACGGCCAGTGCAAGGCGGCCATGAGCTGGGCCAAGGAAATCGAGAAGCGCACCAACGGCCAGGTCGCCATTCAGATCTTCCCCACCGGCACCCTGACCAAACCGCAGCAGTGTTATGACGGCGTGGTCAACGGCATCTCCGACATCGGCATGTCGGTCTTTGCCTACACCCGGGGACGTTTCCCGGTCATGGAAGCCCTCGACCTGCCTTTAGGCTACCCCAGCGGCAAGGTGGCCACCCGCACCGCCAACGCCTTTTACAACAAATTCAAACCCGCGGAGCTCAACGACGTCAAAGTGCTCTACCTGCACGCCCATGGGCCCGGCCTGCTGCACACCCAAAAACCCGTCCGCACCATGGAAGATATGCAGGGGCTCAAGATCCGCTCCACCGGACTGAGCGCCCGGATCGTGAAAGCCTTGGGCGGGGTGCCGGTCGCCATGCCCCAGAATGCCGCTTACGAGGCGCTTCAGAAGGGCGTTGTGGAAGGGACCTTCGCGCCCATGGAAACGCTCAAGGGCTGGAAACAGGCCGAAGTGATCAAGTTTACCACCGATTGCCGCGCCATCGGCTACACCACGGCCATGTATGTGGTGATGAATCGCGGCAAATGGGAGAAACTGCCGGCGGATACTCAAAAGGTATTCGAGGACGTGAGCCAGGAATGGATTGACGTGCACGGCGAACAATGGGACAAGGACGATGCGGCCGGCCGCGAATACACCCTCAGCCTGGGCAATCAGATTCTGGAGCTTTCGGGTGAAGAAACGGCCCGCTGGGAAAAGGCCGTTCAGCCCATCATGGACGACTATGTCGCCGCCACCAGCGCCAAGGGACTGGACGGTACAGCCTATGTCAGTACATTGAAGGAATTGATCAAGTCGGAAAACTAGGGCTTAAATCTCCATAAACCGGGTGATGCAGCCGCACCGCATCACCCGGTTCGACATGTCAGGCAGCGTGAAAACGGGTGCCCAGCAGCAACCAGCACCGCCGCCACCGACGGCTTGACTATAGCAGTGACCGTTCAGAAGTGGTAGATTTTGGTTCCGGCCAAGGCCGTAGTGATTTGTCCCGCGTGGCGGGACTTCCCGTCTGATCCAACCCCGCTGGGGGTGGAAACGGACGGCGTAGCCGTATGAGCGATAGCGTTGCGCAGCTGGGCTACGCCGAGGATTTCCAAAGCGCGAGAACGCCGGCCGGGGCCAAAAAGAGGCCACCTCTGATTGGACACTTAAGGAGATATCTTGATTCTGCGCATCGAACAATGGATGACCAAAACCGCCGAAGCCTTCAACTGGGTAGCGGCGGCCGCGGTGGCGGCAATGATGGCGCTGACCTGCATGGACATCATCTTGCGGATTTTTCGGCACCCGATTCCCGGCACCTATGAAATGGTGGGGTTCCTGGGTGCCGTTTTCGCGGCCTTCTCCCTGGGCTACACCTCGATCAATCGGGGCCATATCGCCGTCGATTTTCTGGTCCAGAAGTTCCCCGCCCGGGTCCAGTCCCTCGTGGACGGGGTCAACGCCTTGATCTGCGCCATCTTTTTTGGATTAGTGACGCGCCAGTGCCTGATCTATGCCGGCGACCTGAAAACCTTCGGGGAAGTTTCCATGACCTTGCAGATGCCGATCTATCCTTTTGTCTATGGCATCGCGGCGGGCTGCGGCCTGCTGACCCTGGTGCTGGCGGTCCGGTTTCTAAAGGACGTGGCCGTCGCACTGGGGCAGTGAAAGGATGGTGGCATGACCCCGACGGTTATCGGCGTTATCGGCCTGTTGGCCCTCTTCATCCTGATCTTCTCCCGCATGCCGGTGGGGTTTGTCATGGCCCTGATCGGCTTCGTCGGCTTCGGCACTATCGTCAACACCAGCGCCGCGTTGAGCCTGATCGCCAAGGATATCTTCGACGTCTTCGGCTCCTATAACCTCACGGTGATTCCCCTCTTCATCCTGATGGGGCAGATCTCCTTTCATGCCGGCATCAGCAGCCGTCTGTTCGAGGTGGCCTACAAGTTTATCGGCCATTGGCCGGGGGGCATGGCCATTGCCACCATCGGCGCCTGCGCCGGCTTCTCGGCCATTTGCGGCTCCACCAATGCCACGGCCGCCACCATGGCGGCCGTGACCCTGCCCGAAATGCGCAAATACCATTACAAGGACACCCTGGCGGCCGGCGTGGTAGCGGCCGGGGGCAGCCTCGGGATCCTGGTGCCCCCCAGCGTGGTGTTCATCATCTACGGCATCATGACCGAACAATCCATCGGCAAGCTGTTCATGGCGGGCATCCTGCCCGGCATCCTGCTGGCCGGCCTGTTCATGCTGACGGTCGTCATCTGGGCCTACCTGTCCCCGGAAGTGGCGCCGCGCGGCCCGCGCGTGGATCTCCGCACCCGGCTGGCCTCCCTGGCGGGTCTGATCGAAACCCTCTTGCTGTTTCTGCTGGTCATGGGAGGCTTGTTTCTGGGATTCTTCACCCCCACCGAGGCCGGCGCCGTGGGGGCCATGGGATCGCTGCTGATCGCCCTCTTCCGCCGGAACATCAGCTGGAAGGGGTTTGTTCAGTCGCTTTTCGAAACCACCCGCATTTCCTGCATGATCCTGGTCATCGTGGCGGGCGCCACGATTTTCGGCCATTTTCTGGCCATCACCCGCATCCCTTTCGACATCGCCGAGTGGGTGGCCGCCTTCAATCTGCCGGCCTACGCCGTCATGGGCCTGATCATCCTGGTCTATCTGGTGGGGGGCTGCGTCATCGACGCCCTGGCACTGATCATGCTGACCGTACCCATCTTCTATCCGGTCGTCATTTCCCTGGGCTACAACCCCATCTGGTTCGGGGTCATCATCGTCCTGGTGACCCAGATCGGGGTGATCACCCCGCCGGTGGGGGTCAACGTCTACGTGGTCAGCGGGGTGGCCCGGGACATTCCCCTGCACGTCATCTTCAAGGGCGTCGTGCCCCTGCTGCTGGCCCTGATCGTGGCCACCCTGCTCATGCTGCCGTTTCCCGAGATTGCGCTCTGGCTACCCAACATGATGCACTGACGGCTTCGTGAAACGCCCAATATCGGCGTTGTGCTTCATACCGTGTCACTGCGGCGTACAAATGTACGCCTCGTTCCCCGGTATTCGCACGCCTTGATCTTGGGCGTTTCACGAAGCCGTCCCTGTCAGAGCCTTGAGAAGTCCGGCCACCTCCCGCGCCGTGAGGGGGCGCCATTGCCCCTCCTTGAGGTTTCCCAGTCGCAGGGAGGCCATACGGATGCGTTTCAGCGCCACCACATGGTTGCCCACCTTGCGTACCATCCGGCGGATCTGGCGGTTCTTGCCCTCCTGGAGGATGATCCGGAAGCATCGGCCCGAGGTCCGGCGCACCTTGGCCGGGCGGGTGCGGGTGCCCATCATGGGCATCCCCTCGGCCATGCGCTGCAGGGCGCCGTCGGGAATCGGCCGGGCCACCGTCACCTCGTATTCCTTTTCATGGTCGAAGGACGGGTGCAGCAGGCCGTGGTGCAGACGACCGTCGTTGGTGAGCAGCACCAGGCCGGTGGAATCCTTGTCCAGGCGGCCCACCGGGTAGATCCGGGTGTCGCAGGCCACCAGGTCCACCACCACCGGCACCCCGTCCTGCTCACAGGAGGTCACCACGCCCCGGGGCTTGTTCACGATAATGTAGACCAGGGGCTCCTCGGCGGCCGCCACGGCCACACCGTCCACCGCCACCCGGTCCGCCTCCGGATCGATCTTGACGCCCAGCTGGGTGACCACCACCCCGTTGACCGCCACCCGGCCTTCCAGGATCAGCGCCTCGCCCCGCCGCCGGGAGCAAACCCCCGCCGAAGCCAGCCATTTCTGCAGTCGAACAGGTTCCATGGTTATCTTTGTTTTTATATGATGAGTCTCCCCCCGCAAAGCGGAAGACCCCAGACAGCCCCCTCGGAGGGGGCTCGAAAACGGTTTTTGAGGTTTGGATTTTAAATTTCCCTTTGTCCCGCGCCGAGCATCGGCGATGGGGGCGGAAAAAGCGTGTCGGCTGTCTGAGTCCGCCGAAGATTTAGCGCAGGCGGGCGAGTTCCGACATGCGCCGACCCCGTCGACGACGCGCAGGATTATGCGGGACACGGGCGTCTTCTTTTGGTTACTTTTCTGCCACGCGGAAGAAAAGTAACGACGTCAATAGACCCCGAATCCGTAGAACCTCTCCGTGTCCTCCACCAAAGGTCGAGGGCTTAGATCTAAAATAAGAACCCGAAGATAGCAAGAAAAACGGTATCTTATGGTTCAGTGCGGGGCCCCGAAACACATTTTCTCTTCTTAGGACCGGTAGTCGGCGTTGATTTTTACGTATTCGATCGAAAAATCGCATGTCAATACACTCGCATTTCCCTCCCCATTGTTGAGATCCAAAGTGATCTGCAATTCGGGCTGCTTCAAAACCGCCGTGGCGGCCGCTTCGGCTCCAGCCCCGCAGCCGACCCCGTCCGCCACCATCCGGACCTGGTCGAAATAAAGGGCCACCCGCCCCGGGTCGAAGGCCACCCCGGCCCGACCGGCGGCCGCCAGGATCCGTCCCCAGTTGGCATCTTCGCCAAAAAGGGCGGTCTTGACCAGGGGGGAGTGGGCGATGGTATCGGCCACACGCCGGGCGGCCTCATCGGACGGCGCGCCCTGCACCCGCACCTCCACCAGTTTATGGACCCCCTCGCCGTCGCGCACCAGCCATTTGGCCAGGTCCAGAAAGATCTCGTTCAACAGGGCCTGGAATTGGGCCTGGTCGGCCTCGCTTACCACCACCGCGCCGCTGGCCCCGTTGGCCAGGATAATCGCGGTGTCGTTGGTGCTGGTATCCCCGTCGATGGTGATGCGATTGAAAGACTGGTCCACGGCCCGGCGCAGCATGGCATCCAGACGCGGAGCATCCACGGCCGCATCGGTGCCGGCAAAGCAAAGCATGGTGGCCATGTCCGGCCGGATCATGCCGGCCCCCTTGGCCACGGCCACGATGGTATAGGTCCGGTCGCCGATGCGCCCCTGGCGGTGAAGGTATTTGGGTTCCGTGTCGGTGGTCATGATGGCGGCCGCCAGCCGTGGGATTCCCTCTTCGCGCAGCTCGGACACCAATCCCGGAACGGCCCCGACAATGCGGTCGATGGGCAGGGGATTGCCGATCACCCCGGTGGAGGCCGCCAGGACTTCTTCTTCCGGGATATCCAGGGCCCGGGCCACGGCGGCACACATGGCCGCGGCATGGCGCAGCCCCTCCTCGCCGGTGCAGCAGTTGGCATTGCCGCTGTTGGCGACGATGGCCCGGCAGCGGCCGGCGCGGATGCGCTGCCGATCGAGCAGCACCGGCGCCGCCTGGACCACGTTGCGCGTAAAAACGGCGGCCGCCGTGGCCGGCGTTGTGGAATACATCAGCCCCAGATCGGGTTGGCCGTTTTTCTTCAGTCCTGCGGCAACCCCCGCCGCTTGCAGGCCGTTGCAAACAAACGCCGTCATAAGGTCTATCCTTTCAACAGGGTGGATATGATGAGTCCCGGGCCGCTCACCGCTCACGGCCCCCGGACAAGAGCTCCATGCAGGAAACCCGCTTCTTTGTCAACGTGCGGCGACTCTTTTCTTGACAACACCCGGTGTCCGGCTTACACCTTGCCGTCAAATCGACCCTCCCTACGCATCAATTGTGGAATGGATATGAATCCGCCTCCGATCGTTTGCCGCCGCTGTGGGCAGCCCCTCGTTCTCCAGCGCACCTGACGCCGTGTCACCCTGCACTGCCGGGTCTGCGGTGCGGATTACCCTGTCAGGGGACTGGTCGAGGATATGGACGATGCCCTTGAGGATGCCCTGGCCGACATCCCCTGTGACAGGATCTGACATCCCATGGTGTTAAACAGCCTTTTTCCGGTTTTTACTCTCATCGCCATGGGGATGGCGCTCAAGCACTGGCGGTTCACGACCACCGATTTCCTGCGAACGGCCGACCGCCTGGTCTACTTTATTTTTTTTCCCGCCCTGCTGTTCTGGAAAATCGGGGGATCCTCCCCCTCGCCCACCGCCAACGGCCATTTCTACCTGGCCGCCGTGCTGACGGTCGTGCTGATCTATCTGGTTTCACTGGCCTATATCTGCTGGCGGGTCCCGGCCTTTCAGGCCGGCACCTTTTCCCAAAGCTGCTACCGGTTCAACACCTATATCGGCATGGCCATCATCATCAACGCCTTGGGCGAGGAAGGCGTGCGGCAATTCGGGATATCTGATCAGCATTCTCATCCCCATCATCAATGTCCTGGCCGTCTCGACCCTGACCTGGTTTGCGGAGGGCCACACCGCCGGCCGGACCCGCATCCGGCAGGCCCTGCGCGCCATGCTCTCCAACCCCCTGATTATCGCCTGCCTGGTCGGGCTGCTCTATTCCCGGGCCGTCGGCCATTTCCCGCCCTTTGTGCACAACGCCCTGGGGCTGATGGCGGCGATTACCCTGCCCATGGCGCTGTTGTCCATCGGCGGCGCGCTGACGCTGAACGGCCTCCGCGAACACTGGCAGCGCTCGCTGGTGGGCGCGGCGTTCAAGATCGTGCTCCTGCCCGTCACCGGCTGGTGGCTGTTCACGTGGAGCGGGGTTAAAGGCCTCGATATGCAGATCGGCATGATCTTCTTTGCGCTGCCGACTTCGCCGGCCATCTATGTGCTCTCCTCCCAGCTGAAAAGCGACACCCGACTGGCCTCCGCCTCCATCGTGCTGTCGACCGTTCTGTCCTTCATCTCCCTGACGATCGTTCTGACGGTTTTTGGATAGGACCATGCCTGCCATGCCGACGCCCCCCGAACCGCTCCCGGAAAAAAATTTCAAGCTGATCGTGGAATACGACGGCACGGACTACTGCGGCTGGCAGCGCCAGCCCGACCGGCCCACCATCCAGGGGATGCTGGAAGGCGCTCTGCAGCGGATGACCCAGATGCCCATTACCCTGCACGGCTCCGGACGCACCGATGCCGGCGTTCACGCCTTGGGACAGACGGCCCACTTCCGGAGCCGCACACGGCTGACGCCCGAGGACCTGCACAAGGGTCTGAACAGCCTGCTGCCGGCCGATATCGCCGTGCGCGCCTGCCGGAGAGTTCCCCTGACCTTTCACGCCCGCTTCGACTGCCGCTGGAAACGCTACCGCTATCGGATCTTGAACCAGCCGGTGCGTCGGGCCGTGGGGCACCGCTATGCCTGGCACATCCAGCGCCCCCTCGACCTGGCCGCCATGCGGACCGCGGCCACATACCTGGTGGGCCGGCACGACTTCAAATCCTTCGAAAGCAGCGGCAGTCCGCGCGCCCACACCGTGCGCGAGGTCATGGAAGCCGCCTGGCGGGAATCCGACGGCCACCTGGAATTCGACATCCGCGCCAACGGCTTCCTGCGCGGCATGGTGCGCAACATCGTGGGGACCCTGGCGGCGGTGGGGATGGGCAAGCGGCCGCCGGCGTCTATGCCGGAACTGCTGCAGGCCGCCGACCGTCGCCTGGCGCCGGCCGCGGCCCCTCCCCAGGGATTGTTCCTGGTGCAGGTCCACTACGCGCCTGCCCCTAGTCGGGGAGGCCCTGTTCAGGTCGGAGATCATCGCCAGAAAGGATACGGGAAAACGCCGGGAAGGTTAGGCCCTAGCAGGCTGTGGATAAACAAGAATTGGGCCGCAAGGCAAAGCGCCGGCCGAGGCGAAAAGCGCCGCAACCCCAATGTAGGCCGTTTCGCAAGGGCTGCAAGGCCGCATTTCGGTCTTAGGCGGCGTTTAGCCACAGCCGGCTATAACGCGGAAGCTGCATGGCCGTCTTTGATCTCCTGAATACGCTCGTTGTAAAAGGAAATCACCTCGCGGCGGGTCAGCATGCCCACCAGGATGCCATGATCCGTCGTCTCCACCACCGGCAGGCTGTCGATGTTCTTCCGGGTAAACTTCTGCAGGACGATGTTGAGATCTTCTTCCGGGGTGGTCAAAATGATGTCGCTGGTAGCGATGTCCTTCATCACCACCAGGTCCTCGATTTCCGGGGAGAACAGAACACCGCGGATATCCGTGCTGGAAAAAATGCCGTTCAGCCGCCCGTTCTGGTCCATGACGGGAAAGTAATGCTGCTTCGTCTTGGCGAAGTAGCGCTTGAAATCCACAAAATGCATGTCCTCGGGGATCAGGTTGACCTTGCGGACGCGCGGCATCAGGTCCTTCACCTTGAAAGTTTGCAGGATATCCACGAAAAACTCGCCGGCGTGGGCCGGCGAATCGATGCGATTGAGGGCTTGCTTGTCGTAGATGGTCCAGCGCTTGGACGCGAGATAAGCCACCGAGCACACCAGCAGACAGGGCAGCAGCAGCTGATAGGAATCCGTCATCTCGCTGACGAAGATGATCGTCGAGATGGGCGTGTTGGAAACGGCCGTGAAAAAGCCGGCCATGCCCACCACGACGAAGGCCCCCGGTTCGGTTACCACCCCGGGCATGATGTCATGGAAAATCCGCCCCACGACCCCGCCCATGGCACCGCCGATCACGACCGAAGGCCCAAAAACCCCGCCGCTGCCGCCGGAGCCGATGGAAAAAGAGGTGGTCAGGACCTTCCCGATGGCCAGGGCCAGCAAAAAGGGGACCGTGCGCTCATTGTTCAGGGCCTGCTGGGCGAAACCATACCCGAACGCCAGGCACTGGGGGAAGTAGAACCCGATCAGGCCCGTACACAACCCGCCGATGGCGGGCTTGATGTGGTTGGGGACCTTGATCTTCTTGAAAAAGGCGGTGATCCCATAGAAAGACTTGACGTAGAAAGCCCCGGTGGCCACCAGCACCAGGGATAGGATCAGATAGGGACCCAGTTCCAGAGGATTCTCGAAGGTAAACGGCGGGGTTTCAAAAAGGGCGCCCCAGCCGAAGAAGAGGCAGAACACGCAGTAGGCCACCACCGATGATATGCCGGCCGGAATGATCACCTCCGATTCGAATTCCGGATCCCGGTAGAGAACTTCCGCCGCGAAGAGCGCGCCGGCCATGGGGGCCCGGAAAATACTGCCAACCCCGGCGCTGATGCCGGCCGCCATCATGATGCGGCGTTCCCGAACGGAGAGCTTCAGGCGCGTGGCCAGAAAGGATCCGAAGCCGGCCCCGATCTGGGCAATCGGGCCTTCGCGCCCCCCGGATCCGCCGGTGGACAGGGTGATGGCGGATGCGATGGTCTTGACGAACGGCACCCGCCCCCGCATAAAGCCGTCATGACGATGGTAGGCGTCGATGGCGGCGTCGGTCCCGTGCCCTTCGGCTTCCGGGGCGAAGGTATAGACGATCCAGCCGCTGAAAATCCCGCCCAGGGCCGGCAGGAAGAGGAGGATATAGCGGTTGAAGGGTCTTCCGGTGGGCGGCCAGAGGTGATACTCGCCGGCCGGCGAAGGGGGGACGTAGCCGGCCAGGAAATCCATGAGCCAGTGAACGCCTATCAGGCAAAGATAGTGGAAGACAACCGATCCCAACCCGGCAATGAGCCCGATGATGATGAAGTAAAATGAGTATTTCCCGGCCCGGCTGATCCAGGCGGAGAGGGAATAGGGATCCAAGTTTGGGGTTCGGCTGAATAACGATGGGGACATGCGCCTGCTTTTCGGAATCCGGAGGCAACAATCTGCCGTTGGGTCAACGTGTGACATTTTGTCTAAACGCTCGCCCGTTGAATTGCAAGGAAAATTGACATCCCGCTTACGGACCGCTCTTGATGGTCCTGATGGGCGATGCTATATAGCTAAACCGTTCGCCGCCGAACCGAAACCGCTATCGACTGCAGAGGAGAATCGGCCATGACCGACTTCAGCGCCTTGGCACCGGAAGAATTGCATCGCATTCGAGATGATTTACAAAACCGTTACGACGCCATTTGCGACCGCCGCCTGTCCCTGGACATTACCCGCGGCAAGCCTTCCGCCGAACAGCTCGACCTGTCGAACGGGCTGCTCGCCAACCTCGATGCGGGCAACTATCGTTCGGCGGCCGGCACCGACTGCCGCAATTACGGCGGTCTGGACGGTCTTCCGGAAGCCCGCCGCCTGTTTGCCGACTATATGGGGATCGCCCCGGAAGAAATCATTATCGGCGGCAACAGCAGTCTCAACCTCATGTACGACACCTTCCTGCGGGCCATGGTGCACGGCGTCGGCAATGGTCATCCCCCTTGGGGGCGTCAGCCCGCACTGAAATTCATCTGCCCCAGCCCCGGCTACGACCGGCATTTCGCGATCTGCGAACATCTGGGGATCGAAATGATCCCCGTGCCCATGACCGGGGACGGCCCGGACATGGATGCGGTGGAATCCCTGGCGGCGGAAGATGAAGCGGTCAAGGGCATCTGGTGCGTGCCCGTCTACAGCAATCCCACGGGCGCCGTTTATGCGGATGCGACCGTCGAGCGCCTGGCCCGGATGACCACCCGGGCCGCCGACTTCCGGATTTTCTGGGACAACGCCTACGCCGTTCACCATTTCGGTGGCGGCCCGCCCCGTGTGCGCAACATCCTCGCCGCGTGCAAGGCGGCAGGCAATCCGGATCGTCCCTTTTTGTTCGGCTCGACCTCTAAAATCACATTTCCCGGCGCCGGCCTGGCCATGATCGCCGGCAGCACCGCCAACATGGACTGGGTGCGCGCCCACATGTTTTTCCAGACCATTGGACCGGACAAGCTCAATCAGCTGCGGCACGTCCGCTTCTTCGGCGACCTGTCCGGCATCCACCGCCACATGGAAAAACATGCCGCCATCGTATCCCCCCGCTTTCAGGCCGTCCAGGAGGTCCTCGCGCGCGAACTCGATGGAAAAGGCATTGCGACCTGGACCCGACCGGAAGGGGGCTATTTCGTGAGCTTCGACACCCCCGAAGGATGCGCCCGCCGGGTCGTCCGGATGGCGGCCGAGGGAGGGGTCAAACTGACCCCGGCCGGTTCCACCTATCCATTGAAGAACGACCCGCGCGACAGCAATATCCGGATTGCCCCCACCTTTGCCTCGGTGGACGACGTGCGAACGGCGGTGGAGGTGCTGGCCATCTGCACCCAGATCGTGGTCATCGACCAGCGGCTGGCATAAAAAAACCCCCGTTTGCGAACAAACGGGGGTTTAAGCTAAGGCACCGCGCCGCTTAGCGATGGGCGCGCTTGGAAGCTTTGAGAGGATTGATTTTCTGCTTGTTGTCGGCCGCCGCACGGCTGACATGGGTGGCCAGATTGCAATGGCCGGCCTTCCATTTGGTGGACGGCTGGGGGCAGGCACTGCAGAACCAGCCGGCATCGAATTCAACCTTACGGCCGCAGCCATCACAGGCTTCCACGGTTTCGTGGCAGATGCCGCCGTTGTAAGAGCAACCATTGGCGGTCATGAACGGGCATTCCTGATCTTTACGAACGGTTGTACAAAGCATGAGTATCGCCTCCTTAGGGGAATTTTAATGCAGAAAGGCCGGGACAATGCTGCACCCGGCCTAATGCAAGTCTCTTTTAAAGCCGCCGGAACCTAAATGATTCACCGGGGCTTGTCAACCCCTTTTTTTACCCTACCGGATAAAGGCACTTTTCGGCACCCGGTGCCGAAGCGTTAGCGTTTTCAAGGCAGGAACCAAGATCGAGCTAGGTTGTGCCGGATTGCGGGGGCTTAAAGGGGACAGGCCGTCTGACGGCAAACCCTGCTTTAGGACCTCCATATTGACAATGCCGAATTGAGGCGCACTTTTGGCGTTTGTAAGGCTGGCCCGCCAAGGGCCATCCGGGCGTGGGGCATCCAGGGGAGCCAAATCAGATTCAACCCATCATTCATGAAAGGTACGAACGAGGAAACCATGTTTTTCGGCCATATCGACACGACCATTCCGGTGATTGGCGAAGCCAAGATTCCCACCCCCATCCAAGGATGGAAAAACGACGACGAGGAACCCAACTTCATCGAAGACCACGACCGCGTGTTGGTGGATGTCACCCCCTCCGGCATAGAGCATGCTGTGCCGCGAAAATAAGCCCTTACCGTCATTTGAAATGGCCGGGCCCCGCCATCGCATCTATTTCGATCCCAGCAAGCTGCGTTGCGCCATCGTGACCTGCGGCGGTCTGTGCCCCGGACTGAACGACATCATCCGCTCGGTGGTGCTGGAACTTTACTATGGCTATGGCGTGCGCCACATCTATGGCATCAAATACGGCCTGCAGGGATTCATTCCCAGCTACGGACACGACGTTATCGACCTGGCGCCCGATCTGGTGGCGGACATCCAGGACATGGGGGGCTCGATTCTAGGCTCGTCCCGGGGTCCCCAGTCCATCGAAGACATCGTGGACACCCTGGACCGCATGAACGTCGGCATCCTCTTCATGGTGGGTGGCGACGGCACCCTGAAAGCCGCCAGCCGAATCGCCGACGCCATCGCCGCGAACGGATTGAAAATCAGCGTCATCGGCATCCCCAAGACGATTGACAACGACATCCACATGGTGTCGCGCTCGTTTGGCTTCGATACCGCTGTGGATGTCGCCACCCAGGCCATACGCGGGGCCCACAACGAAGCCGCCGGCTATCCCAACGGGATCGGTCTGATCAAACTCATGGGGCGCCATTCCGGTTTTATCGCCGCCACGGCAACGCTGGCCAAACAAGACGTCAACTTCGTTCTGATACCGGAAATTCCCATCGATCTGGAAGGCCCCGGCGGGCTGCTGTCCAAGCTTGAGCAGCGTCTCGAACAACGGGGGCATGCCGTGATGGTGGTGGCGGAGGGCGCTTTGCAGGAATACTTTCAGGAGGAGAAAACCGCCCGGGATGCCAGCGGCAACGTCAAGCTGCACGACGTGGGTCTGTTCCTGAAAGCCCGGATCCAGGCTTATTTCCGGGAGAAGGGCATCGACATCAATCTCAAATATATCGATCCCAGCTACATGATCCGCAGCCTGCAGGCCAATGCCAATGACAGCGTCTTCTGCGGGTTTCTGGGGCGTGATGCGGTGCATGCCGGTATGGCCGGCAGAACCCGCATGCTGGTGGGCCACTGGAACAACCATTTTGTCCACGTGCCCATGGCCGTTTCGGCGGGTCAACGCAAACAGGTCAATCCCAAGGGCAAACTCTGGTCCACCGTGCTGGAAGCGACCGGGCAGGGCTCCCTGAAAAATCCCACCTGAAAAAACGCTAGAGCGGCGGCGCGGGCGGCACGCCCTCCGGTGCGATCTTCACCGGGGGCGTCTGGGACGCATCGATCTCCACGAAATCGTTGCCGCGAATCTGCAACAGCACCAAGTCGTTATGGGGCTCCCCATGGGCATCAAATGTGACCCGCCCAGTCACCCCTTCCCTGCCCCCCCCTTCGAGCAGGACGTGCCGTATGGCGGCGCGTAGCCGCACATCCGGATCGCGGATAATGTCCAACAGCATCATGGCGCTATCGTAAGCAATGGCCTCGATAAATCCCGGCGCACGGCCATAGACCGCTTCGAAAGCGGACATGAACCGTTGAACCCGGGGAGATTGGCTGTCCGGGAAAAAAACAGTGGGCAATACCGCCCCCTGGGCGTATTCCCCGGTTTCTTTGAGCAATTTGTCCGCGTACCACAGATTGGTACCCAGCAGCGTGACGTTTACGATGTCATAGTAGGCCAGCTGGGGGATCACCAACCCCAGCAGCTTGGGGGAGTCCGGCACCAGAAGGGCTTCGTAGTCCACGATCGGCGGCGGCGTATCGTCCTCCTTCCGGGAAGACCGCTTGCCGGGAGCCGCCTTTTCCTGCGCCTTTGCGGCCGGTGGTGTGTAGCCCGGCAGATCCGTCAAAGGCCCTAATAGATCCAGAGGTTCCCGCAGGGAGGCCAGATCGGCCGGCATATCGTAGTAGCGCCCCCCGAGCTTCTTGATGGCCTCCCCGAAATCCGTCATCTGGGGATCGTAGGCTTCCAGCGCCACGATCTCCCCCTTCCGCTGGTAGACCTCATCCCAGAAGGCATCGCGAAAGGTGCGCCCGTAATTCTCGTTGGGATAAAAAATCGCCAAACGTCGCATTCCGAGGGTGTCCATCGTATAGGAGGCCAGGGCCGCGGCCTGCATGCGGGGGGTGATGAAATTGCGAAAAACATTGTCGCCGATATCGGTCACGCCTTCCCGCTGGGAAATGGTCATGATGGGAATGCGGCGCATCTGGGCCACCTCGGCCGCCGACTCGGCCGTGGCAATGGGACCCAGCACGGCCGCCACCTTGGCATCGGCCAGGGCCTGCATGGCCCGGGCGGCCTGATTGGGATCGGATCCCGTATCCTTGACCACCAGCTTTACCGGTCTTCCCTCGTGGGCGGCGTTCACCTCGCTGAACGCCAGTTGAATGCCGTCCAGAGCCCGGGCGCCAAAGAGTTTATAGGGGCCGCTGAGGGGCAGCAGGCACCCCAGGGCCGAGCGATCGAAATCGACTTTGTCCTTCAGTCGGGCGATCAGTTCCCTAGCCTGGGGCGCGTCTTCATGATTCGGGAAGCGGGCCAAAAACGTCTCCAGGTGCCAGACCGCGTCGTCGTAATGGGATTGGCCGGCCATGTTGACCGCCTGCTGAAAGGTGAGATACCCCATGACCGTATCGGTCTGCACCTGCCCCAGCAGCAGGTCGATCTGGTCCTCCTGCAACAGGGGCACGGCCGCCGCTATCTTCTCCGTGAGAGCGGGCTGATGCAGGGGCGGCGCCAGCGACAGGGCCAGGTCATAGAAATAGACGGCCTGGTCCCACATGGAGAGGGCGCCGTAGGCATCCCCCAGAATGCTGTAGAGACGAAACTGCCGGATATCGCCCTGCACCTGATCGGCGAAGGCCGGGGCGGTGTCGATGATCTCCTGGTTGCGGCCCAGCCGCTGCAGCGCCGCCAGCATCTCGATGCGGGCGTCCATGGCCTCCGGCGTCTCCGGAAAGCGGCTGACCAATTGCTGATAGCTTTCCAGGGCGGCGGGATCGTCTTCCAAAGCGGTCTGGATGCGGCCGATCTTCAGGAATGCCAGGGGCACCAGGGGACTGTCCGGAAAATTCTGAACCAGGGTCTGGTAGTAGTCCAGGGCGGTGTGCAGTTCGCCCTTTTGAAACGCCGTTTCGGCCTGGATCTGCAGCGCCGAATCCGTCGTGGCGGCCGGCGGAGGCGGCGGCGGGCTGATGCCGCGGGGTGCACAAGCCGCCAGCCATATGCAGGTCAGTATGATTCCGATGCGAAAGAGGGAGGATGGTTTTGGGATCGTCATCACAATAGTCACTTTGCTGATATCAGGTTGACGTCAGGGCTCTTGTAAAGACCTGCCGGCGATGCGCGGCGGCCACGCGAAAAAGCGTGGCATCGGCGGCCGCGCTGTGTGACGGGATGTATAGCACACTTCTTCCCGGGGTCTCAAGCATGGCCTGGCAGCGGGTTCGGTCTCCCCCCTTGAGAGACGTACGCCTTCCATCGCCGGCGGCGATCCTATCTCCAGAGTTGACGTGGAAGATGCAAATGCTTTAAGGTGGTTATGAATCTAACCCGGCACATGGCCGATCCCTGTCCCGCTGGCCGCAATCAACGTCGGAGCCGAAGATGCAAGCCAACCTGAACATCGCCGTTATCGGCGGAGGTGTGGCCGGCCTGACCGCCGCCTATCTTCTGCAGCGCCGCCACCACGTCACCCTCTACGATAAAAACGATTACATCGGCGGCCATACCCACACCATCACCATCCCGAACGGACCCGATGCGGGTGTGCCGGTGGACACGGGGTTCATCGTATTCAATGATCGCACCTATCCTCTTTTCATCCGCTTGCTGAAATTGCTGGACGTCCCCCGGCAGGCCAGCGACATGTCCTTCAGCTATTACTGTCAGGCGACGGGTTTCCAGTATGCCAGCCGCAACATCGACAGTCTCTTCGCCCAGCGGCACAATCTCTTCGACGGCGGCTATCTCCAGATGCTGCTGGAAATCCTGCGCTTCAATCGCATCGCCCGCAGGGAACTGGCGGCCGACCGGCTGGAAACCATCACCCTGGGCCGTTTTCTGGATCGCTTTCGTTTCAGCCGGCGTTTCCGGGATCAGTACATCATCCCCATGGCGGCCGCCATCTGGTCTTCGCCGGACGCGGACACGGCCGATTTCCCGATGGCCGCCTTCGCCCGCTTTTTCAACAACCACGGTCTCCTGGCCGTGCGGGACCAGCCGCAATGGTATGTGGTCCGGGGCGGCAGCCATGCCTACGTCAAGGCGTTCATGAAGGATTTCCGGGGAAATCTGCGGCCGAAGTGGCCGGTGAAGGGCATCCGGCGCTCGGCCGATGCCGCAACGGTCATCCTGCCGGACGGTCAAACGCAGCACTACGACCACGTCGTCGTGGCCGCCCACGCCGACGAGGCCTATCGACTTCTCACCGACCCCACCGAAGACGAAACGCGTCTGCTGGGCCCTTGGCGCTACAGCATCAATCAGGTGGTGCTGCACACCGACCCCGGCTGCATGCCGCCCATCCGACGGGCCTGGGCCTCTTGGAACTACCTCCGGGAGGTCGGGGCTCCGGCAAAGGCCCCGGTGACCCTGACCTATCACATGAACCGCCTGCAGCGGCTCGACACCCAGCACCCCTACTTCGTTACCCTGAACTCCAGGCGGGAAATCGACGAACGGCACGTCGTGGCCCGCTTGACCTACACCCATCCCATGTTCACGTTTGAGACGCTAACGACCCAACCGCGACTGGAGCGACTCAACCAGGGCCATCGAACGTCCTACTGCGGCAGTTATTTCGGCTACGGTTTTCACGAGGACGCTGTACGCGCGGCCGTCAACGTGGCCGCATCATTCGGGATAACGTTATGACATCGCTGGTTTATCGCAGCACGGTCGAACACCACCGCTTTCACCCGAAGCGCCACCGCCTGATCTACCCCCTCTATGTCTATGCGCTGGATTTGGCGGATTTGAACCGCCTGGATCGGCAGCTGCCCCTGTTCGGTTATAATAGGCGCCGGCCGGTGTCCCTGCGGGACCGCGACTATCTCGACGGCAGCAACCGCCCCATCCGGGAAAAACTACTGGATTTCGTGCATGCCCATATGCCCGCCGAACAGATCCACCGGGTGATCATGGTCACCGCCTGCCGCTACCTGGGTTACGTCTTCAACCCGGTCAGCCTGTATTATTGCTATGACGCCCAAGACCGCCTGCTGGGCAACGTGGCCGAGGTCAACAATACCTTCGGCGAACGGCATATCTATGTTCTGGCGGCGTCGAACGGCGGTCTTACACGCTACCCCGCCCGCTACGAAGCCGACAAGGCCTTTCATGTCTCGCCCTTCAATCGGGTGGCGGGCCGCTATCATTTCAGCTTTGCCGACATCCGGCGGGAGTTGGATATAGGCATCGATCTGCACGACCGGGATCGGCTCATTCTGCAAGCGCACCTGTGGGGGCAGCCGACGCCCCTGACAGCCTTCAATCACTTGAAAACGGTCCTGCGCCACCCCATCCTGCCCCATCTAACCACCCCCCGCATCTACCGGGAGGCTTTCAAGCTGCGGTTTAAGCGCGGTTTGACCTACCATTCCAAACCCGTGCCGCTGAGCCCCATGACCGTGCGGCGCAATCCGCCGACCGCCTTGCAACGCCGCTGCCGGAATCTGGTGATCGACTACCTGGAGCGCACCCGGTCGGGCACGCTCCAGCTGACCCTGCCCGAAGGGCCCTCCCGCACGTTCGGCGGCCAGACGCCGCCGGAGGCGCACATCCGTGTGAACGACAGTCGCTTTTTCGCACGCGTCGTGCTGGGAGGCGACATCGGGTTCGGCGAAGCCTTCATGGAAGACGAGTGGGACAGCGAGGACGTCACCGCGGTGGTGCGCTATTTCATCCGCAACCGGGACACCATCCGGGACGGGCGTTTCCGGACAACGCTGCTCAGCCGGGGGGTCGAAGTGCTGCGTCATCTGTCACTGCCCAACACCCTCTTGGGGAGCCGCCGCAATATCCGCCGGCACTATGACCTCTCCAATGCCTTCTTTCAGACCTTTCTGGACGATTCCATGGCCTACTCCTGCGCGCTCTTCCCCTCCCGGGACGCCACCCTGGAAACCGCCCAGCGCCACAAATACGACCGCATCATCGCCAAGGCCCGCCTGACGGCCGAAGACCACGTGCTGGAGATCGGATGCGGTTGGGGGGGCTTTGCCATCGAGGCGGTCCGGCAGACGGGCTGCCGCATCACGGGAATCACCGTTTCACGGGAGCAATACCGCATGGCCCGCGAGCGGGTGCGGGCCGCCGGACTGGAAGACCGCATCCGGATCGCCTTCAAGGATTACCGTCACATCGAAGGGCCCTTCGACAAGATCGTCTCCATCGAAATGCTGGAGGCGGTGGGACACGCCTATTTCAAAACCTTCTTCCGTGCCCTGGAACGCCTGCTCAGACCCCGGGGCATCGTCGTCCTCCAGACCATCACGATCCCCGACCAGCGCTATGAGAGCTACCGCAGGGAGCGCGACTGGATCCAGAAGCACATCTTCCCCGGCGGGCTGCTGCCCTCCCTCACGATCCTGACCCGCACCATGACCCGCCATTCCCAGCTCATGGTGGAACAGGCCGAAAACATCGGCGACCACTATGCCCTGACCCTGGCCGAATGGCGGCGGCGTTTTCTGACCGCCAGGGACACGGTCGCCAATCTGGGCTTCGACCGCCGCTTCCAGCGCAAGTGGATCTATTACCTTTCCAGCTGCGAAGCCGGATTTCGCGAGCGGGTCCTGGGGAACCTGCAGTTGGTGCTGACGCGGGAGGGCAATGCCGGGCTGCGCCAAATATCATAGCTGAAGGGCGCCGCCATCGGGTGCACGGCGATTTGCGATCGTCCAGTGGGTCGACGTTTTTGGTATAGAGGCGCCCGCCCGCAGAGAATTACCGGCCGGCCGGATTTCGTAAAAGAAAGGCTTTTCAAACCATCCAAACCAGCGCCACCGGCGCGCCCTTAGGCCGACGCGCGCCAGCCGCTCCCGGCCCACAGTTCGATCTTTAATAGACCCGCTGGTCAGGATTATCCGAAACGGCCGGTGAGGCAGGCAGCGTTTCTGGTAGGGGCGGGCAGCCGCACGCACTGCGGGCCGCTGTTTCCAGGTTTCGATCCCAAAATAGCGTGCCTGCCTTCTCGCATATCCAGTGCCGGTGGTAATGGTAGCAGCGGATGGGCGCGCCATCCTTGGGGCAATCGGCGAAGAATTGGCCCGCGCCGTAATAGTCCGATGGCGCATGGCGGAAAACAAAGGGGGTTTGAGGACACGCCCCGGAGGTGGTGCACGCCGCTGTTCCCAAGGCCATTGCCAGGCAGAGCAAGACCAGAATGCTCTTGGAGCAACACCCACGGCAGTCATGCGCCCTTTTCACGTCATCCATCCTTTCCCATCTCCTTCGTCCAATGCCACTGCCCGCCGATACAACTCCCCAGGACGCCAATATCTTTGATCGCATCCAACGGCACCTGATAGGGATCTTGCGCCAGCACCACCAGATCGGCCAGCTTATCCTCTGCGATGCTTCCTTTGACGTCCTCTTCGAAGGCACTCCAGGCCGCTGTGGCGGTAAACATACGCAGGGCTTCCGTCAGCGTCACCCGCTGGTCGGGATTGGGGTGCAAAACCGCCGCCTGTATCCCGGTCAGGGGATCATATGGGGTCACCGGGCTGTCGGAGCCGCCGCAGATGGGGATGCCTGCATCCAGAATCGTGCGATAGGGATGTACGCGCTTGAGACGCGTCCGGCCCAGCAGCACTTCGTACTGGGCCATATCCACCGCACCGATGAAGGCCGGGATAAAGGCCGGCTGCATGGCGGCCATGATGCCGGCTTCGGCCATGCGCTGGATCTGGTTGGTGGTGGGCAGTTCCAGATGCTCAATGCGGTGGCGGTGATCCCCACGGGGAAAGGCCCGGATGGCCTTTTCCATGGCCCACAGCACTTGCTCGATGGAGCGTTCCGATTCGCAATGAATGGCCACCTGCCGCCCTGATCGATGGGCCGCCAGGATGAAAGCGTCCATCTCGTTCTGGGAAAAGGTCAGGGTGCCGTAGTTGTCCGGCTGGTCGGTATAGGGCTCGAAAAGGGCCGCTGTGTGGGCCTCGAAGGCGCCGTCCGAGCAAATGCACCCCCCCACCCGCGGCAGTCCCAGTTGCCGGACTTCTTCCAAATCCATGGACTGGTTGTAGCACACCACGCGAACGGGAAGGTGGCCGCGGTGGTGCCAGATAACCTGCGTGTCCCCTGGCCCCAGATCGCCCCCGTCCAGCGCGTGCACGGTGGTGATGCCTCGTCGGACGGCCATTTTCGCGGCCTGCTGCAGGAAGTCGATCTTGGCCTCCAAGGGTACTAGCCGGGCCAGGGCAGGATGAATATGGGTCAGGATGCCCGGATCGCGCACAACCCCCGTCGGTTCGCCGTTTACCCGGTCGAGCCCCTCCAGATCGGAGGGTGGTGCCAGGAGTTCGAGGGCACGGGTGTTGAGGGCGCACATGTGGCAGGTGGCGTGCATGATCAGGACGGGATGATCCGCTACGGCGCGGTCCAGTTCCCGCCGGACGGGCATGCGCTTCTCGGCCAGGGCCTGCTCGTTGAGATAGCTGCCGCGCACCCATTGCCCCGGTTCGGTGTCCGCCGCCTGCTCGGCAATGCGCGCCAGGATGTCTCCGATGTCGTCCACCGCATCCAGATGGACCGCAGTGGCCTGGCTGCCGGTAAGCATCAAATGTTCATGGGTATCGATAAAGCCGGGCAGGAGGGTTCGCCCTTTAAAATCCTCCCGGGGCCAGCCCTGGTCGATAAAGGGCTGCATGGCTTCCACCGTGCCCGAGGCGCGAATGTAGCCGTCTTCGATGGCCAGGGCCCGGCAACGCCGCTCGGCGTCGTCCATGGTGATCACGTTGGCGTTGACGATGACCTGACGCTTTTCCGTCTCGTTCATCACTAGCGACCCTTTCCGCAGCCGTCTGCCGGTGGCGTTTTAGGCGGTGGAGGGAACCGTCAGGACCGCTGTAACAAACGTCGGTCAATCCAGTCCACGAACTGCATGACACCCCCCGGGAAAAAGAGGATAATGACGCAGATCAATCCGCCCAACAGGGACAATCGCAGGGTGCCGGCCAGACGCAGGAACTCGTTGCCGAAAACGATCGCGGCGGCTCCCAGGATCGGCCCCATGAAGGTGCCGATGCCCCCCACCTCCATCATGGCAATGGTCAGCAGAAACGGCTCGATGGCAAGGGTGGTGGGCGATATATCCCCCAGATAGTGGACGTAGAATCCGCCTGAGACCCCCGTAAGGAAAGAAACCATGGCAAAGACCTTGATTTTCTCCCGGTATTCGCTGACCCCCAGGGAAGTGGCGAAATCCCTGCTGTCCCGCAGGGCTACGAAGGCCAGCCCGGTGGAAGAGCGGATGATCCACCAGATGACCGCGTGCATGAGGAGGAAAAAAACGAAAACGATATAGTAGGCCTGCACCCGTGTGATGCCTTCGAAAAAGGGGGGGATGTCGTGCAGCCCCATGGCACCGCCCGTAATCGTCCGGGTCTGGGTCAGGATGGTGGGCAGGGCATCGGCAAAAATGAGGGACAGCAGGGCGATGTAGATCCCGCTCAGGCGCAGGGCGGGCAGGCCCACCAGCAGGGTCACCACCACCATGGCGAACAGCCCTCCCAGAAGGATGCATCCCCAGGGCGACCAGCCCAGGTGCTTGGCCAGAATCCCCGAAGCATAGCCCCCGACGGCCATGAAACCGATATTACCCAGAGACGTCACGCCGGCCACGCCCATGAGCAGGTTCCAATTGGAGGCCACCGCAGCCCAAATGAAAAAGAGAATCAGGATGTGCATGATGTACATGTCGCCGTAAACCAGAGGGTATCCGGCCACGGCCGCCAGGCCCAGGGCGACGGCAATCGTTTTCCAGTGATCCATGGTTAGAGGGTCCTCCCGCCCATCAAGCCCTGGGGGCGAATAAGCAAAATGATCAGAAACATGAAAAACCAGATGGGCCAGACCCACATGGGGCCCAGGTAGAGGGTGATGATGGCCTCGGCCAAGCCCAGGATGAAGGCCGCGTAAACCGCTCCGGTAGCGCTGCCCAGTCCCCCGAATACGATGATGACAAAGCCCTTGACCATCCAATCCCAGCCGATGTGGGGCGTTATGTAGTATTTGGTCGCCAGCAGTACGCCCGAAAACCCGGTCACGGCGGTAGCCAGGGCAAAGGCGTAGCCGAAAGTCTTCTGCAGGTCGATGCCCACGATACGGGCGCCGTCCATGTCCTGGGCCACAGCGCGCATGGCCTGGCCGAACCAGGTTTTCTTGAGAAAGAAATTCAGGGCGATGACAAAAACGATCACGATAACGATCAGGGCAATCTCATGGTAGTTGATGCGCACGAATCCCAGCTTCAGGCGGCCGGCGAAAAATTTGGGAATATCCTTGACGCGGGGGCCGAAGGCCTGCAGCAGGATGTTCTCCCACAGGATGCCCAGTCCCAATAGAAAGATGATCACGGAAAACTCCCAGTTCTCCGTCTTCATCAAAGGCCTTAACGTGGCATGATAGAGCCCCAGGCCGATAAAAAACATGACCACCAGGGAGACGGCCATGGCAGGCAGCAGCCCCAGGCCGGCTTTGGTCATGAACAGCCAGGTGAAATAGCCCCCCGAAATGGCCACGATGCCGTGGCCGAAATTCCAGATATGGGTGACGCCGTAGACGATCGTCAGCCCCAGCGCCATGCAGGCGTATAGGGAACCGGAAATGGTGCCGCTCACTATGGCATTGATCAATTCTTTGATGGTGCACCTCGCAGGGTCGAAAAAAAACCTTAAAAATAGGCCTGTTCGATTTCAGCCTTGTCGATGGCGTCCGCCTCCCGCGCCATGATGACCTGTCCTTTCTTCAACAGGTAGATTCGGTCGGCCAGGGCCAGCGGGTAGTCCACCTCCTGTTCCACGACCATGATACTGATGTCGGTCTGGGTCTTGATGCGATGGATGGCGCTGAACACGGCCTTCTTCATGAGGGGCGACAGCCCGATGGAAGGTTCGTCGATCAGCAGCAGGGAGGCGTTGCTCATGAGGCCGCGCCCCACGGCCAGCATGCGGCTCTCGCCGCCCGAAAGGGTCGCCGCGATCTGATCCTGGCGTTCCGCCAGACGCGGGAAGAGTGCATAGACGAGGTCCAGGTTCTTGGCGGCCTGATGCCGGGCCCGGCGGTTGTAAGCTCCCAGCCGCAGGTTTTCCCGCACGGTCATCTCCCGGAAGAGATTGCGCGCCTCGGGAATGTAGGCCATCCCCATGGCCACGATGCGGTCACTGGGCAGGGCGGTGATGGATGTGCCCTTGAAACGGATCTCGCCGGCCTTGGGGGGATGGATGCCGGCGATGACCTTGAGCAGGGTGGATTTGCCGTGGCCGTTGGGGCCGAACAGGGCCACCACCTCACCTTCGCGGACTTCGAGGGTTGCACCACGCAGGACCTGCAATTCGCCGTAGAAGCTGTCGAGACCGGATACTTCCAGAATGGGGGCCGCATCGGTATGCCGGGTCATGGGCTGTCTTCCTCCAGGCGGACATCGCCGTCACCGAGATAGACCTCCACCACTTTGGGATCGCTGCGGACGGCTTCCGGATCCCCGCTGTAGATCACCTGTCCGTTGTCCAGAATCAGCATGCGCTGGGAAACATCGATGAGGGCGTCCAGGATGTGCTCAATCATCAGAACGGTGGTTCCGCCGTCCTCGTTGACATGCCGGACCACTTTCAGGAAGTCGGTAATCTCGGTCATGGAAAGACCCGCCAGGGGTTCGTCAAGCATGAGCAACCGGCATTCGGTGGCCAGACAGGCGGCCATCATCACCAGTTTGGTGGTGTAGAGATCCAGGTTGCTGGCAAGGGTGTCGCGATGGGGCTCCAGACCCAGGAAGGCCAGGGTCGCGTCCACGCGCTTTTGCTGTCGGCCGGTGGCGCCGCCGCCGAAGATCGCGCCCACGCGAATATTGTCGGCCACGCTGAGGGTGGCAAAGGTCTGGGGCACCTGGAAGGTCCGGGAAAGCCCCAGTCGACAGATCTGGTGGGATTTGAGACGCGTGACATCGCGGCCGTCGAAATAGATGCGCCCCCCCGAGGGGGGGAACGTTCCGGCAATCACGTTGAACAGGGTGGATTTCCCGGCCCCGTTCGGTCCGGCGATGCCGAAGATCTCGCCCTCGTTTACCTGCAGATCCACCCGATCCAGCGCCTGCAGTTTGCCGAAAACCTTGGAGACGGATTCGGTTTGAAGCATCATGCCGCCTTTATCCCTGAACGTTTGCAGTGGCCATGCAAACGGATTAACCCGTCGGGACGGCGCCGCGGCCTCCGCAGCGGCGCACGCCCCGGCAAACGATATGCTATTTATCCAGGGCGGCTTCTGGTAGGCCCCCCCCTTGTTGAAGCGCTCGGGACGCATCTTGACGTTCTGGCCGTCTTGGATCTGGAACCAGACCAGCGGCATGTAGCCCTCCGCCTTGACGATGAACTTCCCGCAGGTCGAACTTGTAGGTGGCCACCAGGCCCGTGTATTCCGAGGAACGGATGTTGTCGGCCACCTTGCGGTAGCAGTCCACGCAACCGGCTTTCTCGACAGCCCCCGTCCAAATGTCGAAGGCGTCCCGGGTGGCCTCGGCATAAAGCCCGGCCGGTTCGGTCTTGAACATGCCCATCCAGCGCTTGCGGTAGGCCTCGAACTTGTCGCCGAACCCATAGGCGCCCCCACCCATACCAGGCCGTTGGCCGCATCCCCGGCCAGTTGGATAAATTCGGGAATGGAGGGGGTATACTGCATGTAGACCAGGGCGTTGAGGCCGTCTTCATCGAAATGCTCCCGAAACTGCTGAATGAAGCGGGCCGCATCGGTTGGATCCAAATGCCAGAAGGTGACGTAGGCCGGTTGGGCGGATTCGATCTTGGACAGGATCGGGCCCCATTCGGCCATGCCGAAGGGCACGGTCTCATTCACCACGACCTCGTAGCCGGATCCCTCGGCCAGTTCGGCGAAGGTGTCGGCGGGCATGATGTTGTAAGCATAGTCCACCTTGATGATGGCGATCTTCTTGTTGGGTTCCTGCCATCCCATCTGCCGGCCCACCTCGAAGAGGTATTTGTGGGCATCCACCCCGTAGGCCTTGTCGTTGTACATATACTGGAAGACATTCCAGTACTGGTCCAGGTTTTCAGCCACCGGTTGGGTGCACAGGGTCATGGCGTTGCCGTGCAGGTAGGGCACGTCGTAGGCGCCGAACACCTTGGTATCGACCCCCCCGTCATCGTAGCCCGTGATGATCGCATCCACCCCGGCCCCCACCAGGCGCTCGCCCACGGCTTTGATCTTCTCCGCTTCCAGGCCCCCCACATCGCCGAATTTGATCTCCAGCGGTCGTCCCAGAAGCCCGCCGGCGGCATTCTTCTCGGCCACGGCCAGTTCCAGGGCCATCTTCATCTGTTCACCGTCGCTGGCATAAGGCCCGGTCAGGGGCAAGGGGCAGCCGATCACAATCGGCGCCTCGGCCAACACGGGATGGAACGGTCCCTGTGCCAACAGGCCCACCGTTACAAACATCAAGACGATCAGGATTCGTTTCATGGTACCCCTCCTTTTGGACTGCCGGTTTAGATCCCCATTGGTGCGACGCCGTTAGGAGCGATGCAACGCGCCCGCATGGTCGGTGGCGCCGTCGCTTGTCAAAAGCGTCCCGTAGAGGCTCGGCCGCCGGTCGCGAAAGACGCCCCAGCTGCAGCGGGCGCGTCGCATGGCTTCCAGATCGAAGGTCGCCAGGATAATGCCCTCCGCGGTGCGGTCCATTTCCGCCACCAGCCGGCCGGTGTTGTCCGTGATGAAAGAGGATCCGTAGAATGTCTGCCGGGCGTCATCGATGTGTTCCGTGCCCACCCGGTTGGCCGCGATCACCGGCATCATGTTGGCCGCAGCATGCCCACGCATGCACAGCTGCCAGTGGTCCCGGCTGTCGTAGTCCGGATCGTGGGGTTCGGAACCGATGGCGGTGGGAAAGAGCAGGATTTCCGCCCCCATCAGCGCCATGCTGCGGGCGGTTTCCGGGAACCACTGGTCCCAGCAGATGCCCACCCCGATCCGGCCCGCCCGGGTGTCCCACACTTTGAAACCGGTGTCGCCGGGATTGAAGTAGTATTTCTCCTCGTAGCCCGGACCGTCCGGGATGTGGGTCTTGCGGTAGACGCCCAGAACGCTGCCGTCGGCGTCGATCATGGCCACGGCATTGTAATGGGCCTGATGCTTGCGCTCGTAGAAGCTGATGGGCAGGACGACGCCCAGTTCCCGGGCCAGGGACGCGAAATGGCGCACGGCCCGGTTGTCTTCCAGGGAAGCGGCCAGGTCGTAGAATTCCGGATTTTCCACCTGGCAGAAATAGAGCGTTTCGAACAGCTCCTGAAGGAGGACCAGCCGCGCCCCCCGTCCGGCGGCCTCCCGGACGAAGCGTTCCGCTTTGGCGATGTTTTCTTCCGGATCGGCCGTGCAGCGCATTTGCACGGCCGCGACAACGACGTGATTCATGGCATTCGTTCTCCCTCATCCCGGCGTGGTGGGCCCGTCCCACCTTTGAGGTTGGCGGACTCCTGGAAAGCTGTTCGCGAAAGATTCGAAGCCTATAAGCTTTAGTCGAGATGAATGTCAATTCTCAGGATGAAAGGCGGCCCTGTATAAGAAGGGAAAAAGCACCGACAGGACACGGGGGCGCCCCCGCCGCCTGCTGCCGGACCATGCCCTTGGCGTTCGGGTAACCATGAAATTCGATCCCATACCGGTTGGATCCCCGGCTGCTGGTGAAGCCGTCTCTAACGGGTCGATCGTTCCAGGGCGGCCAGCCTTCGGAACAGTTCCCGAAGCTGCCGGGCCGACGGCCTGGTCCCGGGAAAGACATGGGTGGCCCGGGGCAGGCGGTCCCGCCAGAAGAGACCCGAACTGTACCCGGCTTCCGAAGCGGCCGCCAGCCAGGTGATGGTGTCGGCCCCCTCCTCCGGCGTGCGCAGCCAAGGCCGAATGCGCTGGTGAAATTCCGCCAGGGAGCGGGCCAGGCCGGGCGTGTCCACCCAGCCGGGATGCATGGCGTGCACGCTGATGCCCATATCGGCCAGGGCTGCGGCCCACAATTCCGTCAACATCACCAGCCCCCGCTTGGCCCGGGCGTAAGCTTCGGCGCCGTTGTAGACGCCCCGGGCGGAATCGAGATTGTCCAGATCGATCCCGCGGGTGTACATCCCGCCCGAGGAGACGTTGACGATGCGCGACGGCCGGCCGGCGGCCAGACAGGGCAGCAGGGACTGGGTCAGCAGGAAGGGGCCCAGAAGATCGGTGGCCAGGGTCTTCTCGATCCCCTCCGCCGTCATTTCCCGCCGGTTGAACAGCGCGCCGGCGTTGTTGATCAGGACATGCACGACGGGGTGGCGTTCGGCCATGCGCCGGGCCAGGGCGCGGATTTCCGCCATCAGTGCCAGATCCGCGATTTCGACGGACACGTCGCCCCCTGCGCCCCTAAGTTCGCGGGCCACCTCTGCGGTTTTCTCTTCGCTGCGTCCGACCATCACGAGTCGGGCCCCCAGGGAAACAAGTTGGAAGGCCGCGGCCCGTCCGATGCCCGAGGTGCCGCCGGTCAACACGACGGTGCGGCCATGCAGGGGCGCTGCCGGAAGCGGCCAACGGTGTTTCCCCAGCCGGTATCCCAGCCGGGTGAAGCCGATGGCGCCCGGCAGGATCGCCTGGTCCACCATACGGGTGGCCAGGGTCAGGCGCGGCGCCGGCCCACCGCCGGAAAGACAGCGCTGCAGCCGCTGCAAGGCCCGCCGTCCGCTGCGGCGCACCAGCGGACCGGCGAGCGCTTCGATGGTCTTCTCCCAGGACGAAAGGAAACGGATGTCCGCTTCATAGGTGATGCGGGTGCCCTCCGGGATCGGCGCCAGGGCAATGCGGTCCTCCGCCGTAAAAGAGGCCCCGCTCCCTTGCAACACCAGCCTGTGTGGCGCCGCCATTTCCGTGATACAATAATCCATGGGCACCGGGCGTGCCCCGAATTGCAGCATCAACCGGAACCGGGTCCCGACCCGTGGGGCGCCTGCGGAAATCTGGCGGGCCTCCAGGACACTGGGGTCCCACTGCCGGATGTTGGCGAAACGGGCCAGATAGTCGAACGCCGCCGGGGGCGGGCAGGTGACGGTGATGGTCTCTCTCAGGTTCAGCATGGGTGGGCCCCTCGTCGACGGTTGGCGGAGGCGGGATACTCAGATTTTCCGCTCCGCGGCAGGGCGGCCCTCAGGACTGGGCAGCCGTAGCGCGTTGATGACCTCATTTAATAAACGATAACCATCCGGGCAGTCCATCGCAATTCCCTTTCTGAGCGATCCCTCGTTCCCGCCGGCCATCGATGGGAATCCCCCTCTTGCCAACGGCCGTCGTGTCCTTATGTTAGCGGCATTGAAGCTCTGCCGGGAAAGGAATCCCATGACACGCGCGCTTTTCTTGATCGTCGTCGCGGCGCTCGTCCTCCCGGTTCCGGTGGGTCAAGCGGCCGAAAAGATCGAAGGCATCGCCTTTGAAAAAACCGTCCGCGCGGAGGATACCGTCCTCCATCTGCGCGGCTATGGACTGCTCCGCTATCTCGTCTTCATCAAGGCTTATGTCGGTGCCTTGTACATGCCCTCCCCGGAAATTGCGGCCGATCCCTTGGGGGCAAGCCCGCGCCGTCTGGAGCTGGAATACTTCCACGCCATCCGTGCGGCGGATTTCGCCGACGCCACCCGCCAAAAAATCGCCGACAACGTGACGCCCGAAACACTGGCGGCCATCGCCGAACGCCTCGAACGCTTCAACGGTTTGTACCGCGACGTCCAGCCCGGGGACCGCTATGCCCTGACTTATCTGCCCGACCGGGGCACCGAGCTGTCCCTCAACGGCGTTCCCCTGGGACGCATCGCGGGCCAGGATTTCGCGGCCGCCGTGTTCGCCATCTGGCTGGGACCGGCCCCCATCGACGAAGGGTTCCGCGACAGCCTGCTGGGGGTCCGATGACGACAGACCGCATCCCCTGGTCGGAAAAACTCTCCTATGGCCTGCCGGCCTTTGCCCTGGCCGTGGTGGGCATTCCGGTCTATGTCTACATCCCCAAGTTCTACAGCGACGTGGTGGGCATCGACATCGCCGTAATGGGCTATATTCTCCTGGCCGTGCGTCTCTTCGATGCGGTCTCGGACCCGCTGATCGGCGTGCTCTCCGACCATACCCGCACCCGCTTCGGGAGGCGGCGCCCCTACATCCTGGTGGGGGGATTCAGTGTCGCCCTGACCATGCTGATGCTTTTTACCCCCCCGGACGATCCGGCCCATAATCACACGTTGTGGTTCGGCGTGTGGATCTTCGCCCTGTTTCTGTGCTGGACGGCCGTTGCCGTGCCTTACGAATCCCTGGGGCCGGAGCTTACCTTCGACTACAACGAACGCACATCCCTCTTCGCCGTGCGGGACGGTCTGTTGATCGCCGGCACCCTGCTGGCCGCCGTCTCGCCGGCCCTGGTGGAGGCCCTCTTCGGCACAGGCCCCTCCCCGGAGGGCGAACGCCGCAAATTCTTCTGGCTGGCCGTCTGCTACGCCCCTTTTCTGATCGGCACCTGTGCCTGGTGTGTCTATCGTATCCACGAAGTCCAGGCCGCCGGCCGGCCGGCCGCCGCCACCCCCACCTTGAAAGGCTGGCGCAGCATCCGGGACAACCGTCCCTTCATGATCCTGCTGACGGCCTATACCATCGGTGCCGTGGGCAGCAATCTGCCCGCCACCCTCATTCTCTACTACGTGGAGTATGTCCTGCAATCATCTCGGGCCGACCTCTTCCTGATCCTGTATTTCGTCACCGGCATTGTGTTTCTGCCGGCCTGGATCAAAGTTGCCGGTCGCTTTGGAAAGAAAACGGCCTGGCTGATCTCCATGGCCATCAACACCGGCGTCTTCCTGGGGGTCTTTTTCCTGGGGCCGGGGGATGAAAAGATCTACGGCATTCTGGTGGTGGGCTCCGGGCTGGGTTTCGGGGCGACCCTGGCGCTGCCCTCCGCTATCCAGGCGGACGTCATCGACTATGACGAGCTGCTGACCGGCAAGCGGCGGGAGGGTCTTTACATCGGAATATGGTCCATCGCCAAAAAGATGGCGGCGGCCGTGGGGGTGGGGGTGTCCCTGGCCTTCTTGGGCAAGGCCGGCTACGAACCCAACGTCGCGCAGTCCGCGAATGTGGTCATGACGCTGCGCATCCTCTACGCCCTGGTGCCCTGCCTGTGCAACATCGTCGCGCTGCTCGTGGCCCTGGCCTATCCGTTGGACGCCAGCGCCCATCGGGCTATCCGGGATGGAGTTGCCCGGCGCCAAAGGGGGCAGACCGTCAAGGATCCCCTGCGGCCGGAACGGGCCGTGCTCAGCTGAGCCTCCCCGGCCGGCCGGCTCAGGGGATCTTGAATCCCCCCAGAGGGTCCGCTTCGGCCAGGTTGTCGGGGGCTGCGTATTCCGTGGTGAAGTCCACGGCCCGAATGTCGTCGCAGATGTCGCGGATGTGGGCCACCACCTTCTGGTGCTCGGGATGGGTCTGGTAGCGCTGCATGGCCTCCGGGTTGGCAAACCCCGAAACGAGGGCAAAATCGTAGGAGCGCTCCGAACGGACGATATCCCGGCCGAACTCGTAGGTCTGGATTTCGATGATCTTGTCCGGCAACGCGTCGAGCATTTGCGCCAAACGGTGGATTTGTTCTTCACTTGCCTCGGATTTGAACTTCATCAGGACGATGTGATGCAGCATGGGATTCTCTTCGCTCCTTTGTCCATAAAACCAGTGGGAGGCCCTGGCGCCGCAACAGGAGATATCCCCCGGGGCGCGGCCTTTAATGCCCGACCCGAAGTCGAATTCGCCGTAAGAGCCAGATGGCGGCCATCAGCCCCATTCCCCACAGCAGGCTGTTGAAGGCGATGGGGATGGTGATCATGTCCCCCGGAAACCAGTGGCGCGGGTAGAGGGCCAGGGATATGATCGGGAAGTAGAGCACCTTGGTCACCCCGGCCAGCACGTTGTAGAAGAGCGAGTTGGCCGGCCCCTCCGGCAGGGTTGCCCCGATCTTCAGGGTGAGCGGCACGATGGCCAGGCTGGCCGCGAAATGCACCACCGCCAGAAGCGCAGCCGCCAATGACCGGCCAAAAACGTTTCATGGTTGGGCATCCTCACCGCCGGGCGCGGGGCGATAGCCGAACCAGGGCCGCTGAACATGCCCCGGGCAGCCGGTTACCGGGCAGGTCCAGACCGGATCGCTGCCGGGGGGCACGGGACGGCGCAGATCTTCGCGGGACGCCTCCACCCAGCGACGCGCTTCCTTCTCCGACGCGACCACTCCCTTGCGGTATGTGGTTTTGCCAAAACAGTGGCAGTAGCCGTAAAGCAATTCGTAGGGCAAAACGCATCCTTCCCCAAAATGCCGGTTTTTGGTCAAAAAGGGCATATAATACCTGCGACCCCATTGATCAAGATTTGATTGACGGTCGCCAGCGCGCCGGGTATTGGATAATGGATCATCACGTCACTCACGCAAACGCCTTGCAACGAGTAGAATCCGGGCACGGCAATAGGATAGTGGCCGTTCGGAGGGGGTAGATTTTGGTTCCGGCCAAAACGCGAGAATGCCGGCCGGGGCCGAAAGATGCCATTTCTGGATGGACACGGAATAAGGATCCCAGCATGTCTTCAAACGACTGGCGTGTCCACAACCCGGAGGGCCGGCGGCGGGTGATCGTGACCAAGGAACTGCCCGGTCAGCGCTGGCTCGACTTTCTCACCGCCGCCGACTGTCGGGTCGAGATCTGCACCTCGCCCGAGGTATTGCCAACCGAGGTGATCGCAACGGCCATCGGCGACACCTGCCATGGGGCCATCGGTCAGTTGACCGAAGCCTGGGGCGAAGATCTCTTCGGCGCACTGCAGGCCGCCGGCGGCATCGCCTACAGCAATTACGCGGTGGGCTACAACAACGTGGACCTGGCGGCCGCCACCCGCTGCGGCATACCGGTGGGCAACACCCCCGGAGTGCTCACCGACACCACCGCCGAGATGGCGGCGGCCCTGACCCTGGCCGCCGCCCGCCGCGTGGGGGAAGCCGAACGCTTTCTCAGGGCCGGACTTTACCGGGGCTGGCTGCCGACCTTGTTCCTGGGGGAGCTGCTGAAGGGCAAAACACTGGGCATCATCGGCGCCGGCCGTATCGGTTCCGCCTATGCCCGCATGATGGCCCGATCCTACGGGATGGACGTCCTCTACTACAGCCGCAGCGCGAACAAGGCCCTGGAGGAGGATATCGATGCCTTCGGCCGGTTCCTGGCTTCCCGGGGTGAGCCGGCCGTCGCCTGCCGTCGGGTCGGCACCCTCGAAACGCTTCTGCAACAGGCGGATTGCGTCAGCATCCACACCGTGCTGGACGAGACCACCCGCCACCTGATCGACGCCCGGCGTCTGGCCCTGATGAAACCCAACGCCATCCTGGTCAACACCAGCCGGGGACCGGTGGTCAAGGAAGACGACCTGGTGGCCCACTGCCGCTCCCACCCGGAATTCCGGGCCGGCCTGGACGTCTTCGAAAACGAACCGGAACTGGCCGAAGGATTGGGTGAGCTGGACAACGTGGTCATCGTCCCCCACATCGCCTCGGCCACCGGATGGACCCGCCGGGGTATGGCCACCCTGGCGGCCGCCAACGTGGCCGGCCTCCTGATGGGCTATCCGGTCTGGAAGGGGTCCGATATCCAGCCTTTCCTGGAGGATGACCCGCCCCGGGCAGCCCCGAGCATCGTCAACGCGGAGGCCTTGGGGCTGGCCGGCCGTATCCTGAGCGGCAGCCGTTCGAGACGACGAGCGGGGCCGGACGCCACAAGGCACCTCGTTTCTACCGCCACCCCCCCGGATTCTGTGCGTTGTCCGCTTCCCAGCGCTCCAACAGGGTGGCCAGCCGCTCGGCCACCTCCGGATGGGTGGCGATGACGTTGTAGTTTTCGCCCGGATCTAATTCGAGATTGTAGAGCAACGGCCAGCGGTTGCCCAATTGGCTGCCGCCCAGTTTATTGGGGATGGAAGCCGCATCCAGGGGAACCGGCCACACGTAACGGTTGATCCGGCGGAAATACTTCCATTGGCCGGAGCGGAGACCTTCCAGCTGATCGTAGTGGTAGAAAAAAAGCGCCTCGTGGGGGGAGCGGGTTTCCCGGCCGGTAAGCAGACCAGGATATCGCGGCGTGATCACACGGTCCTCCGGCAGTGGCACCCCGGCCAGGGCCAGGATGGTGGGATAGAGGTAGATATTCATCCAGGGCGCCCGGCATTCCGCCCGGCCGGCAGCCCGGCGGGCCAGTGGGCGATCATGGGCACGTGGAAGCGCCTTCATAGCTTTGCCCCTTGCGCCCCCGGAAAGGACCGGCGCTGCCCTCGAACCAGGGTCCGTTGTCGCTGGTGAAAAAAACGAGGGTATTATCCGCAACCCCCGTCTCCTGCAGCGTCGTCATGATTTGGCCCACACTCCAGTGGATTTCCTCCACCGCGTCCGAATTTGCCGGCCTTGGATTGACCTGCAAATTGCGCCGAAGCATACAGGGGTTGATGGGGAAAGGTGTGGGCCACATACAGGAAGAAGGGCTCCCGGCCGGCCTCCTTGATGAAGCGCACGGCTTCCTGGGTGTAAAGGCCGGTCAATTTGGCCTGATCGGTGCCGATATTCGCTTGCAGCATCTCCTCGTTGCGGTACAGGGGGCAGGGCAGCATATCGTTGCTGTGGGGCACAGAGGTAAAAATCGAACCCGTTGCGCCGGGGGTTATAGGCGGCGTCGATGCTGTAATCCCCCAGGTGCCACTTGCCCACCATGGCGGTGCGGTAGCCCGCGGTTTGCAGGGCTTCGCCGAGGAGCAGCTCCCTGGGCGGGGATTCCGGCCACCACCTCCCCTTCCTGCAAATCGAGAGCGCCAGTCCTTGCAGGGACCCGCCCACATACTCCCGGGCGGCCCGGCGGGTGAAGGGCTCGTCCTTGGGGTAGAGATTGCCGATGACACCCGAGCGAAAGGGGTAGCGCCCGGTCAACAGCTCGGCCCGGGAGGGGGCGCAAATGGCATTGCAGGCGTAGTAGTCGGTCATGCGCACCCCTTCCCGGGCCAGCCGGTCCACGTTGGGGGTGGCGATGGCCCGGCTGCCGTAGCACCCCAGATCGCCATAGCCAGGTCGTCGCAGTAAACGATGATGACGTTGGGCCGCGGCGCCGGTTCTGCATTGCCGGTCACCGCCGTAGCCGTATGACCCCAAAGAAGCACCATCGACCCGATCCAGAAGAGGCCCAACATCCCCCGCGCCCATGCGCGCCAAAGCACGAGTCGCCTGCCGTTTTGATAACTGCGCCGCGTCATCATATGCGTCTTCATCCTTTCATAATCCGTATTCCGCCCGCTCGATCAGCGTCTGCGGCATGTTCCGGTTGAGGGTCACGAAATAGGCGTTGTAGCCCGAAATGCGCACCAGCAGGTTGCGGTAGTTTTCCGGGTGGGCCATGGCGCCGCGCAGCATCGCCGAGGTAACCACGTTCATCTGCATCTGCATGCCGCCGAGCTGAAAATAGGTTTTCACGTAGGCGAACAGGGTATCCACGGTCCGGCGGCGGGGTTCCCCGGCGCCGGGCACCACCTTCACGTTGAAGGCGATGTTGTTGTTCATGTTGCGCGGCTCCAAGGCGGCCACGTCCGCAGGTTGTCCAGCAGATTGGTGGAGGCCGCCGGCTGGGGGGTCAGCCTGGGGTGAAGGGTTTGCCCGCCAGGCGCCCGGAAGGCAGGGCGCCGGCCAGGGTGCCGTAGGCCACGTGGTTGGACATGGACCAGAAGCCGGCCGTGTAGCGCCCGCCCCGGTAGTGGGGGTAGCTTCCATAGGTATCGTGGACGAAGCGGGTAACGCGGTTGGCCATGGCCACCGCGGCTGCGCTGCCCGACCCGAACAGGGGTACCTTGCGGGTCACCAGGGCATGCAGGGCCGGATCGTCTTCGAAATTGGTGTCGATGGCCCGCTTCAGGTCCGCGAAGGATACCCGCCCCTCGTCGAAGACCAGTTGTTTGATCACCAGCAGGGAATCCGTGACGTCGGCCAGGCCGATACAGGCTGCGCCCGAGCTGTTGTAGCGGGCGCGCCCGGGTAACGTCCAGGCCGGTGCGAATGCAGTCCTCGATCAGGGTGGAGAGCAGCGGGGTGGGGCGGATCACCTGGTGGGCCCGGGCCAGCATTTCATTGTACTGGATGGATTGCTCGACGAGAAAGGCCATCTGCCGGGTGAAAGCTTCGAAGAACTGATCGAAGGTGACAAAGTCCCCCTTTTCCACCCTCGCGGTGTCCGGACCGAGCTTCCAGTCCATGAGGGGGTGGCGCCCGTGTTCAACGCCATCTCCAGGGCCGCCACCAGACTGATCATCTGGAAATTGGTGTGGCCCATATGCCGGCCCGAAAGGGTGGGTTCGACACAGCCCGTAGCCGACCAGTTGCGCAGGTCTTCCGGAGCGTAGTCGAACTCCGCCAGGGATTGCCAGATGGCCTCGTCGTTGTGCAGGGAAGGCGTGGCCGCGGTGGTCAGGTTGACGTCGCAGAGACGCTTGAGATAGGCATCGCTGTTGTGGGCCAGATGACAGCGGGCGTTGACGTTGGGGTCCCTCAGGCTGAGCATTTCGGTGACCTTGAGGAAGATATAGGTCATGTCGTTGACGGCATCCTCCCCCTGCGGGGTCACCCCTCCCAGGGTGATGGCCTGGTCGGACGAACTGCTGCCGAAGTAGTAGTTGGCGAAATCCGGCGTCAGGGGGAGATGATCCGTGCAGCGCAGCATGAAGCAGCCGATCAGCTCGATGGCGTGGCGCAGATAGGCCTGGCGGTCCTCCGGCCGGTCCCGTCCGGCCATGTCCGCCTCGAAATAGGGCTGCAGCCACTGGTCGAGCCGTCCCAGGGACAGCCCCGCATTGGTGCTCTCCATATGGAGGCCGACCAGGTGATCCAGACGGCGTTGACCGCTTCGTCCAGGGTGCGGGCCGGATGGGCCACCACCTGCCTGCAGATGCGGGCCAGGTTTTCAAGTTCGGTCCGACGTGCGGGGTCATCGGCTTGGCGGGCCTCGATCGCCGCCTGGCGGGAGAGGTTGGCGGCATAGGCCATAAGGCCCTCCAGGCACAGGATCATGGCCTGCCGGGTGGCGGTCTTCGCGGGATCGTCGGGCTCGGCGGCCCGTTCGGCCTCGATTTCCGCAATGATGCCGCGGGCCCCCAGCCGCAGGACTTGGGAAAATCAGGGATGGTGTGGGAAATGGTCACCGACTTCCAGTTGAAATACACGGCTCAGCGCTCGTCGATCTGCTGGCAAAGGGGCTGGCCGTACTTCTGCCGCACCCATTCCTTGAAGTTGCGCTGGATCCAATAGGGAAACACCTCGTGGTGCAGCAGGCGCCGGGTCTCCGGGGCCACGTCGTAGGGATTGAGCGACCGGTGGGGTACGGTCAGCAGCTCCCCCCAGATCATGGTGCCGTGGCCCTCCGGGTAGACCACCACGCCGATCTCCTTGGTGGTGGTAGTCCCGGCAATCAGATCGTTTTCCGAATGATGGGACGCCGCTTGGCCATGGTGTGCTTGTAGCAGAGGGCCTTGCGCAAAATCGGATTCCACGGGCGCCAGCGTATCGGTTCGTACGTTGGCCTTGTGCCAGTCGGTCACCAGTTTCGGCAGCTCGGGGCAGACTCGGCCGGGTTTCGAAATGGGCGTCCAGAAAGGCTGCCACCGGGGAAATCCTCCAGGCGATAAGCGCCAGGTAAGGGTCTTCGAGATAGCGGACGCCGGGGTCGACCCGCGCCCCCTTCAAGGGATTGGCCCGTCGCGCCTTGAATTCATCGACCAGCTGGGATTGGGCTGTGGGGGATGTTTTGCGCAGGTCTTGGCGGGCCGTCCGCCGCTCTTTTCATCTGCCGGATCTGCTGCTTGCTGAGCAGCAGGGAGAGACATAGACAAAGAGGTTCAGGTAGGAAACGTTGCCCACCGTGTAAAAATCGTTTTTGAGGATCATGGTGACCTGCTCGGTGGGCGTGGCCGTAAGGAATCGACGCACGGCGGCATCCGACCGGAACACCAGGGCATATCCGTGTCCTCGGGCAGGCCGCCCCGCACGGACACACGTCCTTCCTTAAAACGGATGGCCGCCTGGATCGATCCGGAGCGCGTCCGGATGCCGGCCGTAAAATTGATCCAGCCCTGATCGCTTCGCAGACAGCGCCGCAGGGCGGGGCGGTAGCGGAAGCTGGCCGCCATGAGCCGCAGGAGCAGTTTGACCACCCATTGCATGGCGGACCGCCCGGCAGTCCTTGGCGGGGCTAACGGCGGCGGTGTGGGGTGGAACAGGACCATGACGACACCTCCTTAATGTTAAAGGGTCCCTAAAGGGTCACTTGAAGGCCTGGGGCAAAAAGAGGCGATTGATGCGGTCACACCATGGGGCGTGCAGCTTGAACAGGGCCCCGCTGATCTTGGGCAGCCAGGCCGTGCTGGCCTCCCGACGGCCCTTTTGAAGCGCCCTGACGATGGCCCGGGCGCAGGCCTCCGGTGATTGGGTCGGGGTGCGGGCCAGGACCGGCTCCTGGGCCAGCACGCCGGTGCGCACCACGGCGGGATAGACGGTGAGCACCCGTACGCCGCTGCCGTGGAGCTCCTGCCGCAGGGTGTGGCTGAGGGCGGCCAGGGCCCACTTGGAGCAAGCGTAGACGCCCATATGGGGAAAGGGGTTGCTGACGATGATGCTGGCCACATTGACCAACACCCCGCGGCGCGCTTTAAGAAAAGGCACGGCATGGCGGCAGCAGCGCAGCACCCCCAGCAGGTTGGTGTCCATGACGCGGCGTACATCGTCATCCGTGGCCTCCAGCAGGGGTTTCTGCAGCGTGACGCCGGCATGTTCATGAAGACATCGATCCCGTCCAGGGCCCGGGCGGCCTGTTCGACCGCGCTGCGGACAGAGGCCTCGTCGGTCACGTCGCAGGGGATCGCAACAGCCTGCCCCCCGGCGGCGGCCACCTGGCCCACGGTGCCGCAAGGCGGCCACATCCCGGCCCAGCACAACCAGACGGGCACCGGCCCCGGCCAACTGCACGGCGACGCGGCGCCCGATGCCGCGGCTGCCCCCGGTCAGAGCCACGGATTTTCCGTTAAGGTCGTATGTCATGGTGATGTTCCCCAATTCTTAAAGCGTTTCGATACCGGCCTCATGGAACAGGCCTTCCAGCCGGGCCACATCGGCCGGCGGCATCCAGTCCTGCAGCGCTGCCGCGGCTGCATGGGGGTTGTCTTCTCCAATGCGGGCGGCCTTGGCCGGCCACAAGGGGTTATAGGCCAGCAGTTTAACCCGGCCGATTCGGTGGGTTTTGAGAAAGGCCACCCAGGCGCGGATGTTGGCCTGGGTGGCCGTTAGGCCGGGAACCAGCGGAATGCGGGGCACAGGGAAGCGGTTCCCGCGGGAAAGTGCCCTAAACGGATAAAATTGGTCAGGATGATGGCGTTGGGCAGGCCGCAGTAACGCCGGTGCAGCTCCCCATCGAAGAGTTTCAGATCGAAGTAGATGGCATCCAGGTGAGGCAGCACCCGCGTCTCAAACCGATCCGCACGATATGCCCGCAGGTTTCGAGCAGGGTTGAAACCCCCGCGGCCTGCAGGGCAGAGGCCAGGGACGACAGGAAGGGCATGAACAGGGTGGGTTCGCCGCCTGAGAAGGTGACCCCGCCGCCGGACGTGTCATAGAACGGCTTGTCCCTGAGAAGTTTCTCGACCAGCCCTTCAACAGGCATCACCGGCCCCACCTGCGCCAGCGCGCCCAAGGGACAGACCGCCGCACAGGCAAAGCATTGTTGGCAAACCCGCCGGTCGACATAGCCGGGAATCCGACGCGAACGGGCTCCGGCTTCGCACACCGCCAGGCAGCCCTCGCAACCGGCGCAGGTCTTGGCATCGAAAGCCAGTTCCGGGAGTGCCTTTTTGCTCTCGGGGTTGTGGCACCAGACGCAGGATAACGGGCATCCTTTGAAAAAGACCACCGATCGGATGCCCGGCCCGTCATCGAGGGCATTGCCTTTGACATCCAGAATCAGAGGAGCCGCTTCGGAGGAAGGGGGGATCTCATCGGGCGTATGGGATGCGGTCATGGGCAATCGTCTTTACCGGGTGGATAACCGTGTTTTCATATCCTCAATTCCGCTTTTCGTCCATGGTTTGGAGTGCCTGCCGGGTATTGCGGATCGGACGATGATGCGCGGCTGGAGCGCACGCGGGTTGCGTCATGTAGTCCAGCAGCGATTGTTGATGCCGGCCACGTAGCCGTGCATCTGCGACAAATCTGGATCATCTCGAAGCGCAGGCCGTCTTCGATAGCGCTTCCTCCTCTCCCGGCAGGCGCATATCTCAGGATAGATCCGCACACTTCAGCGCGGCCTTCAGTTCACGATAGGCGGCCTTCTCCATGGAAGTCCCCACATAGTCGTTGTACTTGGGCACGTGCCAGGTAAACATCAGGTTGTAGAGATGGGGATTCGCCAGGCCGAAATCCACATAGGCCCGGACGGCAGCCTCCAGCTGGTCCAGGGGCTGCCCGGCCGCGCGGACCGCCGCTTCGAAAGCGGCGTAGAGCTGTTCGAACCCCTTGATCAGAATGCAGAGGTAGAGTTCGTCCTGGTTGCGGTAGTAATTGTAGATGGTTTGGCGGCAATGCCCAGCCGGGCTGCCAGTTTGCGCATGCTGAAGCCCTGGAACCCGTCCTGCACGATCAGCGCAGGGCATGGCGGAGAATGTTTCCCGGACGGCTTCGATTTTTGAGGGCTGCGTTGGGGTTTGGGCACGGCCGGTCCTCTCCCGGGGAGAGGCAATTTCGTTTAACGTAACATCGTTACTTTTATAAAGTCAATTTTAATTTAGCGGCGCCCTCGCCCTGATAAGGATGATAAATGTAGGCAGGCCCCCTTGCGCAAGAGTCATTGTGCATTAAGTTTCAGCTGACCTACCGAGGGCTCTCGTGCCTGGGTGGCCCTGACGATGACGAATAAAAATGCAGGCTTCGAGCGGTTTATCCCGCCGGAGCGGTCGATATGGCGGCTTGTTGTTGATTCTGGACGTTTCGAGAGATGGAACGCGACTTTCTGGGATTGGTTCGTAACAGCCTTAATATTGATGCGTTCGAAAATGCATGCCCATTCCCTGGATGCTGTTTTCCGGCCCCGGGGGGTACCCTTTTTATTGATTGCCATCCCCATGCCGCTGTTCGTCAGACGGTTCAATCACGTCCACAACCTATCCGGTTTACCCATCGGATGCCATCCAGTGATCAAACAGGCCGCCGCTTCCCGGTGGAAAGCCTTTTTAGTCGGTTTTATCAAGTCTCAAATGTCCAAGGGATGACGGAAGCCGTCCCGGATGTCCACCCCTTTTCGGGCGCTCTATTTTTATGCGGGATCGCGGCCCCTCCCCGAGAACGGAAACCGGCCCGCAACGGATAGATCGCGCTGCGGGAACCCCCCGGCGCATTTAATCTTATACAGATGAGGAGACGAAACAATGAAGATCAGACCCATGAACGACAGGGTGCTCGTCACACGCGTGGAAGAAGAGCAGAAAACCGCCGGCGGCATCATCATTCCCGATACCGCCAAGGAAAAGCCCCAGGAGGGCAAGGTGGTGGCGGTCGGCCCCGGCAAACAGGACGACAGCGGCAAGCGGGTTCCGTTGGAGGTCAAAAAGGGCGACCGCATCCTTTTTTCCAAATATGCCGGTACCGAGATCAAGATTGACGGTAAAGAGCACATTTTCATGCGTGAAGACGATATTCTGGGCATCTTGAATTAACTTAAGGAGGAACGCACCATGCCAGCCAAGATCATTAAATATGGTACCAAAGCCCGACAAGCGATGCTCCAGGGCGTGAACAGCCTGGCCGATGCCGTCAAGGTCACGCTGGGCCCCCGAGGCAACAACGTAGTCCTGGAAAAATCTTTCGGCGCCCCGACCGTCACCAAAGACGGTGTGACCGTGGCCAAGGAGATCGAACTGGAGGACAAATTCCAAAACATGGGAGCCCAGATGGTCCGGGAAGTGGCCAGCAAAACCAGCGACTCCGCTGGTGACGGCACCACCACGGCCACGGTTCTGGCCCAGGCCATCTACAACGAGGGCCAGAAGATGGTGGCCGCCGGTATGGACCCCATGCCCCTGAAACGCGGCATCGACAAAGGGGTCGAGGCCATCGTGGCCGAGCTGAAGAAAATTTCCAAACCGACCAAGGATAAAAAAGAAATCCTACAGGTAGGCACCATTTCGGCCAACAGTGACGAGACCATCGGCAAGCTGATCTCGGAAGCCATGGAGAAGGTGGGCAAGGAAGGCGTCATCACGGTGGAAGAAGCCAAGAGCATGGAGACCTCCCTGGACATCGTGGAAGGCATGCAGTTCGACCGCGGCTACCTGTCGCCCTACTTCGTCACCAATCCCGAAAAAATGGAGACCGTTCTCGAGGAGCCTTACCTGCTGATCCATGAAAAGAAGATTTCGATGATGAAAGACTTGGTACCGCTCCTGGAGGAAGTGGCGCGCTCCGGTAAACCCCTGCTGATCGTCGCCGAGGATGTGGAGGGCGAAGCCCTGGCAACCCTGATTGTCAACAAGCTGCGGGGCACTCTCCATGTGGCGGCGGTGAAAGCGCCCGGTTTCGGAGATCGTCGCAAGGCCCTGCTCCAGGATATCGCCATCCTGACCGGCGGACAGGTGATCTCCGAAGACCTCGGGATCAAGCTGGAAAATATCACCGTCAAGGATCTGGGCAAATGCAAGACGGTCAAGATCGACAAGGACAACACCACCATCGTGGACGGGGCCGGCACCCGGACCGCCATCGAGGGCCGCGTCAAACAGATCCGGGCCCAGATCGAGGAGACCACTTCCGACTACGACCGGGAAAAGCTCCAGGAGCGGCTGGCCAAGATCATCGGCGGCGTAGCGGTCATCAACATCGGGGCGGCCACGGAAACCGAGATGAAAGAGAAGAAAGCGCGGGTGGAAGACGCCTTGAACGCTACCCGGGCTGCCGTGGAGGAGGGCGTCGTGCCGGGCGGCGGGGTGGCCCTGGTGCGCTGCCTCAAGGCCCTGGACAATACGTCGGCCAAGGGGGAGGAGAAAAACGGGATTACCATCCTGAAACGCGCCCTGACCGCACCCCTGCGCCAAATTGCCGAAAACGCCGACGCGGAGGGATCGGTGGTGCTCAACAAGGTCCTCGAAGGCAAGGATGACTACGGGTACAATGCCCAGACCGGCGTCTATGAAAACCTCGTTGCGGCCGGGGTGATCGATCCCACCAAGGTGGTTCGGTTTGCCATTCAAAACGCCGCTTCAGTGGCTAGCCTGATGCTGACCACCGAAGCCATGATCACTGATAAGCCGGAAAAAAAGAAAACAGCGGCCATGCCGTCGGGCGGCATGGATGACGACATGTATTGATCAATCCCTTGACCCTTCATTACGCGTGCGGCCCCCGCCACCGGCGGGGGCCGCCGCCCTCTATCAATTCGTCTCCCATCGCACTGGGATCAAAATTGCTCGTGGATCGGTAGCGTCCCACGACATGCCCTTCAGCCCTGGACACCCGTTCGAAGACGGATCCCGCCAATATCCTGGTCAAGATCTCCTCCCCACCAAACATAGATTGAGCTGAAAATTTTTTTGCCTTGATACAGTATCCCTTCACTCTGATAAGCAAGGGAAATCGGCAGAAAATATGTATTCTGCTCAAATCTTTTAAATCCCAAATTATAGTTGCATTAATTCTAATATACTGTTATTAGATGCTTTCTTTAAAAAGACACCATCAGATAGTTATTAATTTACTTTGTTGTCGAACTAAAAATACGGTGTTCACGGTATATTCTTTTTGGCAGTTCCATAACAAAATTTGCTTCGGGATCTAAGTAATATGCCACAAAATCAAGAAATCGACACTGTTACCCACCGATCTGTCAGCGACAGCGTCATGATCGCCCTGCGAAAGATTATCCAGGCCATCGACATGAATTCCAAAAAGCTGGTCAAACGCGTCGGATTGACCGGCCCCCAGCTGGTCATTCTTCAGGAAATCAACAACCTGGGAGAGGTGACCGCTGGAGAAATCGCCCGGGCCGTCAGCCTCAGCCAGGCCACCGTGACCGGCATTCTGGAACGCATGGAAAAGCGCGGTCTGCTGGCCCGCCAGCGCAGCGACAGCGATAAACGCCGCATTATGGTTCGCATTACCCCATCAGGAAAAGACATTCTGCAAGAAGCCCCACCCCTCATGCAGGAAGCGTTCATCGAACGCTTTGCCAGTCTGCAAGACTGGGAGCAGACCATGATCCTGAGCGCCCTGCAGCGCCTGGTCACCATCATGGACGCCCGGGCGATTCAGGCCGGCCCTTTTCTGGCCACCAGCCCCCTGGACAATTCGGGCGCCAAAATCACCGAAACCATGCCGCCGGGCTTTCAAACGGAACCGTAGGCGTCCCTGCAACCGTCATTTAGAAGAGGTAGATAGCCGTGGATAAGATCGTCGTAGAAAATTTGTATAAAATTTTCGGTGACCAACCGAAAAAAGCCCTGCAGCTGCTCGAGGAGGGCCACAACAAGGAATCGGTCCATGACAAAACCGGTATGAATGTGGGGGTCGACAACGCCAACTTCTCCATCCAGGCCGGCGAAATCTTTGTCATCATGGGGCTTTCCGGCTCGGGCAAATCCACCATCGTGCGCATGCTCAATCGTCTCATCGAACCCACCGCCGGCAAGGTGATCGTGGACGGGAAGGATGTCACCAAGATGGGCCAGGACGAACTGGTCAAGTTCCGCCTGCACAATATGAGCATGGTGTTCCAGTCCTTTGCCCTCATGCCGCACCTGTCGGTGCTCGACAACGCCGCCTTCGGACTGGATCTCGCCAAAACCGACAAGGAAAAACGCCGTAAACGCGCCATGGAGGCGCTGGAGCAGGTGGGGCTGGCCGGCTGGGAGGAATCCTACCCGCGGGAACTCAGCGGGGGCATGCAGCAGCGGGTGGGCCTGGCCCGCGGCCTGGCCGTGGATCCCGATATTCTCCTCATGGACGAAGCCTTCTCGGCCCTCGACCCTCTGATTCGCACCGAAATGCAGGATGAACTGCTCAAGCTCCAGGAAGAGGATCAGCGCACTATCGTGTTCATCTCCCACGACCTGGACGAGGCCCTGCGCATCGGGGACCGCATCGCCATCATGGAAGGGGGCCGCGTGGTCCAGGTAGGACCGCCCGAGGAGATTCTCCAGAATCCGGCCGACGACTACGTGCGGGCCTTTTTCAGGGGCGTCGACCCAACCAACGTGATTTCCGCCGGCGACATCGTGCGCGACACCCATCCCACCATCGTGGTGTCCAAAAAGGGCAGTCTGCGCGCTTGCCATGAACTGCTGAGCAGCAGCGAACGCGACCACCTTTACGTGCTCGACCCCAAACACCGATTTCTGGGGATCGTTTCTTCGGACTCCCTGCGCGAAGCCTTGGAAAGCGGCAAGCCCGACAATCCGATCAACCAGGCTTTCCTTGAAAACGGCACGGCCGTCAACATGAGCGATTCCATGCAGGACATCCTCCCCCAGGTGGCCTCCAGCAGCTGGCCCATACCGGTGGTGGACGATCGGAATGTCTACAAGGGCGTCGTGTCCAAAAACCGCTTCCTGCGAACACTGCACCGCACGGAAGAACAACTGGAGAAGCAGGCGGCCGCCAACCAATAAACAGGTGGATTCGCGGTCGTGCATCGGCGTATGCCTGAACGCTCCATCTGAATACGGAGAAATAGCATGTTTGAAGACAAAGTCATTCCGCTAGATATATGGGTCTCCCAATTTGTCGACTGGCTGGTAGAAAACTACCGCGATGTCTTTCAGGCCATCAAGTGGCCTGTGGAGCAGACCCTGAACGGGCTCGATGCCGGCCTGAACGCCCTGCCGCCGCTCCTTGTGATCGCGCTGATCGCCATCGCCGCCTGGCGTTTTTCGGGCAAAGGGCTGGCCATTTTCACGGTCATCACCATGACGTTCATCGGTTTTCTGGGCCTCTGGGGGGACACCATGACCACCCTGGCCATGGTGCTGTCGTCGGTTATTTTCTGCGCCCTGGCCGGGATCCCGCTGGGCATCTGGGCCGGCCGCAGCGATGCCTTCGAGACCGGCATCCGGCCCGTGCTGGATGCCATGCAGACCACGCCGGCCTTCGTCTACCTGGTACCCATCGTCATGCTGTTTTCGGTGGGCAATGTGGCGGGGGTGCTGGCCACCATCGTCTTTGCCCTGCCGCCCATCATCCGCCTGACCTCCCTGGGCATCCGCCAGGTGCACCCCGAACTGGTGGAGGCCGCCCAGGCCTTCGGGGCCACCAACTGGCAGGTGCTGGTGCGGGTGCAGGTGCCCCTGGCCATGCCCACCATCCTGGCCGGCCTGAATCAGACCATCATGATGGCCCTGTCCATGGTGGTGATTGCGGCCCTCATCGGTGCAGGAGGGTTGGGATCCCCCGTGATCCTGGGGTTGAACACCCTGGATATCGGCCGGGCCGTCATCGGCGGCTTGAGCATCGTACTGATGGCCATCGTTCTGGACCGGCTTACCCAGTCCATGGCGCAGAAGAAATAGAGCTTGCGACGTTTCGAACGTCGACCTGTCAATGCAACCAACGAAGCAAATCAAGGAGGATCCATGAAAAGATTATCCCAATTGTTGATCATGATCACCGTCTGTCTGTCGCTGGCCGTGCTTCCCGCCTCCGCCGACGACATGAAACCGGGCAAGGGCGTCACGGTCAAGCCGGCCCGGGCCACCTGGAACACGGGCTTTTTCCAGGAAGCGCTGGTGCGCCGCGGGCTGGAAACGCTGGGCTACGACGTTAAAAAACCCAAAGACCTGCAGAACCCGATCTTCTACAAATCCGTGACCCTCGGAGATGTCGACTACTGGACCAACGGCTGGTTTCCCAACCACGACAGCCAGACACCCAAGGATTTCGCTGAAAAGGCGGAAAAGCTCGGCTATGTGGTCAAAGCCGGCGGGCTCCAAGGCTACCTGGTATCCAAAAAAGCCGTGGACGAGTTCAACATCAAGTCCCTGGACGATTTCAAACGCCCGGAAGTCATGGAAGCCTTCGACAAGAACGGCGACGGCAAGGCCGACCTGACCGCCTGCCCGCCGGGCTGGGGCTGCGAAAACGTCATCGCCTGGCACATGAAGGTCTACGACCTCGGCGATTACATCAACCCGGTCAAGGCCTCCTACGAAGCCGGCATGGCTTCCGCCATAGGGGATTACAAGAGCGGCCTGCCCATCTTCTTCTATACCTGGACGCCCAACTGGACCACCTACAAGTTGAAACCGGGCAAGGATGTCATGTGGATCAATGTGCCCAAGATCATTCCCAAAGATTCCCAGAAATCCGCTGTGGACCGCATGACGGTCTCCGGCATCGAGGGTGCCGTAACCGATCCCATCAAGCTGGGGTTCGTGGTTTCCGACATCCGCATCGTGGCCAACAAGAAGTTCGCCGAAAGCAACCCGGCCGCCAAAAAGTTCTTCGAGGTGTTCACCCTGCCGCTGGCCGACATCAACGCGCAGAACGCCCGCATGAACGAGGGGGAGAAATCCCAGAAGGACATCGAAAAACACGTGGACGAATGGATCGCCAAGAACACGGACAAGTGGAACGGCTGGCTGGAGGAAGCCCGCAAGGCCGCCATGTAACGCAATCCGTCGCGTATGACATTAGCGCCCGGAGCCGGCTCAGTGCGGCTTCGGGCGTTTTTTTATCGCCTATTGCCGGAGCGAGACACCACTTGAGGGATAAACCCCCGCGGCGGTCGAACCTCAGCGAGGCCCGACACAGCGGGGATGGTTTCGATCATCCCACATCGGGCGCATCGCTGGCAATCAGCCCCAGGGCCTTGGCGCGTACTTCCCAATTCTTCCGGGCCAGCAGCTGCAAATCCGCCGTGCGGTCGAATTCATCGACGATTTCCAGCCCCAACAGGGTTTCCACCACATCCTCCATGGTCAGAACTCCGCAGGTCCCGCCGAAGGCATTCACCACAATCGCGATGTGGGCCCGCTTCTCGATCAGGGTATTGAAGACGTCCGGCAGCAAATCCTCCTCCGACACCACGACGATGGGGCGTTTGAGATCTTTTAAGAGCAGGGAGTCCTGGTCGGCCACCAGCCGGGCCAGGATATCCGTTCGGATCACGAATCCGGTGATCCGGTCGATGCTGCCGTCGAAAACCGGAATACGGGAAACCCGGATGGACGGATTGGCTTCGTTGAAAGCGGCGATGGATTGGGTTTCGTCGGCGGCCACCATCACGGTGCGGGGGGTCATGACGTCCCGGGCGCGCACGGATTCAAAATCCAGCAGGTTCTTGATCATCCCGAACTCGTGCTTCTTCAAAACGCCCTGGGCCGTAATGCTTTCGGCCATGGCGGAAAACTCGGAGCGGCTCAGGACGCTCCGGGTGTTGTCCCCTTTCAGGCTGCGGGTTATCAGCTGACTGAGTCCGACGAGCGGGTAAAGACCGATGATGATCACGTTCACCGCACGCACCGTAAACCCCACCAGGAATCGCCAGTAGGTGGCCCCGAGGGTTTTGGGGATGATCTCCGATAGGATGAGGATCGCCAGGGTCATGGCGGTGGGGACGATCACCGCAGCCACGTTGAGCCCCCATAAATGGGCGTCGCTGTACATCCGGGCCGCCTGGGCGCCAACGCCGATGGCCCCCACCGTATGGGCGATCGTGTTCAGTGTCAGGATAGCGGCCAGCGGGCGGTCGATATCCTCCTTGAACCGCCCCAGACGCCGCCCCAACTGTGAACCCTCTTTTTCAAGGGCCGCCACGAAGGAGGGCGGAATGCTCAACAGGACGGCCTCCCATATCGAGCAGAGGAACGAGAATCCGATGGACAGCAGAAAGAACAGAACCAGTAATTCCATATGACGCGTCCTCTTTTAAAAGAATGAAATACACCGCCGCAGAGTAGCGGGGTATCGATAAAGGCCCAGTAACACCGCAAGCGGCGGTAAATTAAACCCTTGTCCGCCTTTGGCGGATTCAAGAATGAGTGGGTCCGACGCCCTTTGGCCTTGGGTCAAACCATGGGCCTGGCCGCTTGTCAACCTGTCCCGGCGCTTTCAAACCGCCCTAAATCAGTAAATATTGACCATTGTTTCAAATAGTTGTTATAATGCAGGATATATAAGAGCCCATAGGATCCGATCACATCTCCTGGCCGAAGTCTTACCCGAGAGGGCTATAGCGGCATGGCATCCGAGGCCCCCCCATCGTCGGAAACAAAACGCCCTGCGGTTTCATCCAAACCGCCCTGGCTGCAAAGCATCAAAATCCGCATCATGGTATTCGCCCTGGCGGCCACCATCATCCCGGCCATCACCCTGGGCAGCCTCTCCTACCTCCAGAACACCCGCTTCCTCAGTGAAAAGATCTCCCAGGAGCTGCGGGACGCCACTTCCCAGGTATCGCGCGAAATCGATCTCCTGATAAAGGAAAAGCTCTACGACGTGCGCGTCTTCGCCAGTTCCTACGTCGTTTCGGAAAACCTGCTTAAAATTCTCCGCGCGGACGGCGCCCACGTGGAACATCTGGTGGCCATGAGTTTGATTCAGGAGTATCTGCAGTCCGTGCGCGCCAAATTTGCCGATTATGTAGAGCTGATGATCCTCGACCTCGAAGGCCGCCGCATCGCCTCCAGTGCGACGGATCAGGGAGAGCCCGTCCTTCCGGTGGGCTGGCGCGAGCGCATCGATGAGGGCCAGGCGATCGTCGGCCAAGCCACCTACGACCAGGCGCTCCAAACCCGGGTCATCTTGATTGCCGACGCCATACGCGCCCCCGGCGGCGACGTTATCGGCATCCTGGGGGCCAAGCTGTCGCTGGATGCCATGGACCGTGTGCTGGCCGCTTACTCCCAAACCGATATCCGGGAAACCTACCTGGTCAACCAACAGGGCAAAGTGCTGGCCAGTTCGCATCTTTTCTCCGCGCCCTCCCGGGAGGTCTACCTGGAGCATGCCAGCGTCACCAAGCTTTACGATCACCTCGGCAAGTCCGTCACCTATGCCAGCTACAAAGGACCCACCGTGATCGGTACGCTTAAAGTCGTCCCCTCTTTGAAGTGGGGGGTGGTGGCCGAAATGGACAAAACCAAGGCCTTTTCACAAATCGAGGCCCTTCAGCGCATGACCCTGGTTCTGGTGGGAGGCCTGCTGATCGGCATCGGGCTGTGCGCCTATTGGCTGGGGTTGACCATCGTGCGCCCCCTGCGTCGCCTGACCCGCGGCGCCGATCAGGTGGCGGCCGGCGATCTGGCGGTGGACCTGCCGGTCTATACCCAGTCCGAGGTGGGCTACCTGACACAGGTCTTCAACCATATGGTGGCGCGCCTGCGGCGCAGCCGGAAGGAGCTGGACAGCGTCAATGCCGAACTCCAGGAGAAAAACCGCGAACTGCACCAGCTGTCCATCACCGACGAGCTGACGGGGCTCAACAACCGCAAGCACCTGATGGAAACTTTGGGCCGTGAGGTCACCCGCTCCAAACGCAATGGGCACACCTTTGCACTGCTGGTGGTCGATATCGACCATTTCAAACACATCAACGATACTTTCGGCCACCAGAAAGGCGACGAGGTCCTGCGCCTGCTGGGCGGCGTGTTCCGGGATACGGTCCGCAGCTGTGACTATGCGGCCCGCTACGGGGGCGAGGAATTCATTGTGATGCTGCCGGAGGTGGGGGCGGCCGGCGGGTTGGAAGTGGCCGAACGGATTCGGGAACGGGTCGCCCAGCAACGCATCAATCCTAAGGGCGATCGGATCACGGTCAGCGTCGGAATGGCCATGTTCCCCCAACACGGCGACAGCCCGGAAGAACTGTTCCAACAGGCGGATCAGGCCCTCTACGCGGCCAAAGCCGCCGGGCGCAACCGGGTGGTGGTCACGGCCGCCGATCAGGAAGCCTCGGGATTGAAGCAGGGCCCCATCCGACTCATTACGAAAGAAAAGCGACACACCGGAAATTGAATCCCGCCGATCCGGCGTGACAGCCGTCCGGCCGGACGCCTACCGTTCACTCACCAGGGTCTGGAAAATCCAACCATTTATCCCGTCCTCGGTTTGGACCCGAATCCACTCTTCCTTGTACGAATACCCGAGGATCGGATCGCCGGCATCCAGTCTGCGTTCGATCTTGGCCTGCAAGGAGGGCCCCCGGCGCAAATTACTGCGTTTCAACACCTTGAGCGGCAGGGGCAGCGCAAAGAGCACCTCGCCCGGCGCCAGGGAACGATCTTCCGGCCGGGTCAAATGCGCTTCGATGGCCCTGATCTGGCCCTGGGCCTGGCCCGCCAGATAAAGGGCACCGCCGTAGTTCTCCTTCTTGAACTCGCTGGTGCTCATGCGCACCAGGGCTTGGGCTTTCTGAAAGTCGTCGCCGGGCGCGGCTTCGGTGGCGGCAATACGATCCTTGAGCCCTTTGAGGGCGATCTCGGCTTCGGTAATGGAAGAGGCCGCTTCGGCCCGGCTTTCGATACTGCGCAGCTTGGCTTTGGTCCGCACCACCTCCACCACCGCTTCGTCCAGACGGCCCTGCTGGGATGAGAGCTGATCGGTAAGGGCGCGAGAGCGGGCATCGCGTTCCAGGAGCTGCAGCTGGAGCCGGCCGATCAGGGCTTCCTTCTCTTTGAGCTGCCGGGCCTGATGGGCCACCGCCTCTTCCAGGCGCCGATTGTCGGCCTCCAATGCGTCCAGGACGGCCGGATCAGGGCCCGTCACCACCACCGGCGCCGGTGGCTTGTTCCCGGCGCAGCCCAAAAGCGCCAATACAAGAACCACGATAACGTGTCGTACGGGCATGCGATCCCAGGGGTATGCGGGCACGGCAGACCTCCTATAGGCCCAACGCCTCGGGGCTTCGGGCTAGGGTATGGTATGGGCAGACGGCGTTAGGCAGACCATACTCGCCAATCTGCGGCACACCTTCTATTAAACACTCATTTTCTTTGATTTCAAGTGGTTCAGTGTTTAACCGCGGGAAAGCGGGCGATGATGAGCAGGGTAAGCAGCGGAATCAGAGAAATCCCGGTCAGGACGGTGCGCACGGAATAGACATCCGCCAGCCGTCCCACCAGGGGGGCCACGATCCCCCCCAGCCCGAAGGCAAACCCCATCATCAGGCTGCCCACCATGGAACGACCCCGGGGGGCCAGGGATTGGGCCATGACCACCCCCAGCGGCAGCGTGGCCAGCACGATGGCGCCGGCCAGGGCGGCGCCCGCGTAGACCCATCCTCCCTTGAGCTGCAGGAAAAGAAGCAGGACGGGCGTCATCAGCCCGTGGGTAAGGAAGAACACCGGTTTGAAGCCGATCCGGTCGGAAATGGCGCCGGCCATCAATCCGCTGATGGTGCCGGCCACGGTGAACAGGGAAAACAGCGTGCCGGCCTCGACCAGGGAAAACCCCTCCTTAACGAAAAGCACCGGCATGAACGTCATGAAGGACTGCCCCACCACCGCCCTCAGCACCATGACCATCCAGATCAGGGCCACGGCTTTCCAGGCGTCGCCGAGGCTTTCCCGGATGGCGCTCCAAAGGCCGTTGCGCTGCAAGCCCTCGTTGGGGGGCGATGGCAGCACGAGGTAGAGGTAAACCGCCGTCAGCAGTCCGAGAGCCATGGTGGCCGGCAACGCAGCCAGGCCGAAGCGCGCCGCATACCAGGTGACAAAAAGCGGTCCCACCCCGAAGGCCAACGTGCCGCCCGTGTTGAAAATGGACATGGCAAAGCCGGCATTGCGGCCGGCATACAGCGGCACCATGCCGGTAACGGCAGGATGAAACATGGATGAGCCGACAGACCCCACGGCGACCACCAGCAGCAGCGTCCAGAACCCGGGCGCAAGGCCGGACAGGGGAATGAACACCACCGCCAGTAGAAGCCCCACCATGGTAAAGGCCCGGGTGGGGTAGCGGTCCGCCAGATAACCGACCGACGGCTGCACGATGAAGGCCAGAAAGCGGCTGATCCCGGCAATCAGCCCCACCTCGGTCAGCGACAGTCCCAGCTTTTCCACGAACAATGGGAACAGGGGGGTGGTAAAGGAACTGTAGAAATCCCCGGTGAAATGCACCAGGGTCAGGGCGAAGATCACCCGCAGGTTGGTTTTGGCGGACTCGGTCATGGTGTTCAGCGGTAGGGCGTCTCCCCCCGGCAGCTGCCCGGAGGGTTGTACCATCGCGGGTTCACAGAGCGTTTTTGGGCAACGACATCAAAATGGGGGACTATACTGAAATGACAAGGCAGGGTCAATTGATTTGCGCATGTGCTTAAAAGCGATTACTGTCATGGAACATTTCAGAATCGCATGTGATGGGAGGGAAGGATATGAAAAGCCGCTTTCTCTATATTGTTTTGGTGATCATGCTGGTCATCCTGGTGATGCCCTTCATCCGGCACGCCGGCATACTCGGCTGGCTGACGTCCAGCTTGCTGGTGGCCATGATTCCGCTGGCCAGTTTCTACGCGCTTTCCGCGGACCGCAAACGCGCGATCGTTCTCCTTCTTCTCAGTCTGCCCTTTGTCTTCCTCGACGCGCTCCACCTCTTCTACACAAGGGATTATCTGTCCGTGATCATGTACAGCTTCGGAACCCTCCTCTACATGTACATCGTCATTCTGCTCCTGAAAAACCTGTTGACGCGCGAAACCATCACCACCGACATGATCTACTGCGCCATCTCCATCTATCTCCTGATCGGCATCATGTGGGCCGGCGTCTACGGGCTCCTGGAAACCCTGGCACCGGGCTCCTTTTCGACGACATCCGGTACGGTCGATTATGTCTATTTCAGTTTCGTCACCCTGACCACCGTGGGCTATGGGGACGTGGCCCCCCTGACGGCGCTTTCCAAGCGCCTGGCGGTCTTTGAGGCCGGGATGGGCGGCATCTACATGGCCATCATTGTCGCGCTGATCGTGGGGCGCTATCTGTCGCCCCAGGCGGATCAAAATCCTTCCGATCCCAGCGGCAGCTGAAAGGGACCATTCAGGACCTCAGTCGCGCCTGCCATTGGCGCGCATGAGGTGGATGCGCTTGAGGAGCGCGCATAGGATCATGCTTTTTCCCCAGTCCGGCAGATCATTGTCGAATTGTTTGTTCTCAATTGATATCCGCGTAAATGATCCCCACCCTGTGCTTCCCGGCGATAGAGAACGGCCCATAGGTGTGGCGTGTTCCTGCCGATCTTGACAAAGCAGGACGAAACGCCATCTTGACAGTATCCGGATTGTGATGGGAGCACCGTTAAATTCCCTCTTCACCCATATTCCCTCCAACCGCCGCTCCCGCCGCCCGATCGTTCTCGACGATAAGATTCGCATCGTGCATTCGATTTCCACCCTATACTGGAGTGATCCGCATGGGAACTGTTCAACGCCTTCATTCCCGCATCCACGACGAAAATGCCATCCTGCGCCACATTATGGAAGGCACCGCCACGGCTACGGGCGAGCATTTTTTCAGGGCCTTGGTGGAACACCTGGCCAGCGCCGTGCAAACCCACAGTGCCTGGGTAACCGAATATATCCCCGCAACCCGCCAGCTGCATGCCCTGGCCTTCTGGTCCCACGGTCATGTGGCCGAAGATTTCTATCTCGACATCGACGGAACGCCCTGCGAAAAGGTCATCGAAACAACGGATATCATCCACTATCCCGACAATGTGCTGCGACTCTATCCCCACAATTCGGCCTTCAAGGAATTCCAGGCCCGCAGCTATCTGGGTGTTCCTCTGCTGGACGATGCCGGGCGGATCCTGGGCAATCTGGCGGTGTTCGATACGCGCCCCATGCCTCAGGAGACGCACCTGCTGGAAGTGTTCAAGATCTTCGCCGCCCGGGCCTCCGCGGAGCTGCAACGGCTGCATGCCGAGACCAACGTTCGCAAAAGCGAAGAAAAATATCGACGCATTATCGCAACGACCGGCGAAGGCTTCGTACTGTTGGACAAGGACCTGACGGTCACCGATGCCAACGATGCCTTTTGTCGGATGATCGGCTACGACCGGCGACAGGTCGTCGGACGTTCGTCCTTGGACTTTGCCGCCGAAGACTTCCGTCAATTCCTAACCGTCAACCGGTCCAAATTGTTCTACGCCCGCCACAAAGAAATCGAAGGCGCGCTCGTATCGAAATCCGGCCGGGCCATACCCGTACGCATCTATGGCGATATCCTCGAAGACGATCGTGGGGCGCCCATCGGCTACATGAACTTTGTCAGCGATTTGACCCGGCAGAAAAGTTCCCTCGTGCTGGCCGGCGAGGTGCAGAGAAGCCTCCAACCCCAAAGCAGCCCCCGGGTAAAGGGCTATGACATCGCCGGCAAAACCCGCAGCTGCGATGAAATCGGAGGAGACTACTTCGACTTCTGGGTGGATCCGCACCGACCACGAGAGCGTGTCCGCATCGTCGTAGGCGACGTGACCGGGCACGGTGCGGAGGCCGCCCTTTTAATGACGACGGCGCGGGCGATCTTTCGGATGGAGGCTTCCCAGGGTTACGATACAGCAGGCATCATCAACGCCATGAATCGGCAACTGTCCCAGGATGTCCTCGACACGGGACGCTTCATGACCCTCTTCTGTCTGGAACTGGACAGCCGGGACCGTCGGCCCCGATGGGTCAGGGCCGGGCACGCCCCCGCGCTTCTTTACACACCCCGCGAGGACCGCTTCGAGGAGCTCAAGGGCGAGGGCATGGCGTTAGGGGTAAAGGCCGACTATCAGCATCAATACCACAGGGGGCCCGAAACGACCGGAGGCCATATCATTGCCATCGGCACGGACGGCATCTGGGAGGCTTTCGACCGGCGGGGAAAGCTCTACGGCATGCAGCGATTTCGCAATGTGATCCGGAAGAGTGCCGCACATAAGGCCTCCCCTATCGTCGATGCCGTCTATGAAGACCTCCAGCGCTTTACCTATGGCGTCAAACAGGAAGACGATATCAGCCTGGTTGTCGTCAAAATCGGTGAGCGTCTATCGGGCGCACTGGACTGGAGCATCTGACGGAAGAAATCGCCGGGATTCACCGTCTTGGCTCATTGCCATGCTCAAGCATTGATAATTCGGTCGCTGACGATCTGAAGCGCTTTACCTACGGCGTCAAGCAGGAAGACGACATCAGCCTGGTCATCGTCAAAGCTCGACCAGCGGCCGCGCCCCGAGAGGATTGGAGTATCTGAGCCCGAAAACGGAACGTTGGCCGACAAAGGAGATCCCGTGAAAATCGACGTGAACGTGGTCAATGCATTCATCGATGGTGACGCGGGCGGCAATCCCGCCGGGATTGTTCTGGACGCCGACCATCTCACCACAAAACAGAAACAAAATATTGCGGTGGCCGTGGGTTTGTCGGAGACGGCCTTTGTTTCATCTTCGGTGTCGGCCGATTTCAAGCTCGAATTCTTCACGCCGACACGCCAGATCGCTCATTGCGGCCATGCCACGATCGCCACGTTCAATCTCCTCCATCAGCTGGGCCGCATCCCATCGGGGTCAACTTCCAAAGAAACGATCGACGGGAACCGCCAAATCTTCATAAACAAGCGTATGGCTTTCATGGAGCAGGTGGCGCCGCGCTATCGCGCGGTCGATGGCGACATGAACCGTATTATGGCTTCCCTCGGGCTGCCTCCGGAAGCACTTCCTTCCGAGGCCGGGCCGCTGATCGTCGATACCGGCAACCCGTTCCTGATTGTACCGCTGGAAAACACCCGGACGGTTGGCGGCGTCAACCCTGATCTGGAAACCATTCAAACGATATCCGAAGATCTGGATTTAATCGGCTACTATATTTTTTCCAGGGCTCCGCATATGCCGGGGCGGGACGCAAACGCCCGTATGTTTGCACCGCGCTTCGGCATCAATGAAGAGGCCGCCACCGGAATGGCCGCCGGACCGCTGGCCTGTTATCTTTACGAAAAAATGGGAGTTCAGCAGGAAATTTTCCGCATCGGCCAGGGGCACTTTATGGCGCTGCCATCACCGAGTGTCATCGAGGTTCGGTTGAGGGTCGAAGACAGCCGCATTGCCGGCCTGCTGGCCGGAGGCAAGGCGAAAACCATGTCATCGATCACCATAACACTTTAACGATGGTGTCATGATGACGGGAGTTGGCTCCACCAAGGACTCAACCCATCAAGTTTATAACCGGCAAAGAGAGCGACCATATGACAGGCCACCACGAATGGTTTTCGTGCGATCTGGATCAGAACGATACCTTGCGGGCGGTGCTGGAGGGAACCGCCATCGAAACCGGTACGGGCTTCTTCGAAGTGCTGGTGAAAAATCTCTCGGCGGCCCTCCAAACGCGCTATGCCTGGGTGACGGAGCATATGGCCGGCCTGCGGCGTTTGAAGACCCTCGCGTTCTGCAGGGATGGTCAACTGGAACCGCCCTTTGAAATCGACATCGAAAACACGCCCTGCCAGAAAATCATCGAACATTCCCAGTTCGTCCACTACCCCGACAACATCCAGGAGCTCTTCCCCCGCAGCAGCAAATTGAAGGAACTGGAGGCCGTAAGCTATATGGGCGTGCCCCTGAGCAATCAACAGGGGGCCGTCCTGGGCCATTTGGCCGTCATCGACTGTCAGCCGATGCCTAAGGCCCCGCGAAATCTGGCCCTGTTCAAAATCTTCGCCGCCCGCGCGGCCGCCGAGCTGCGCCGCATCCGGGCCGAACAGGACCTCAAGGAGCGGGAAATGGAACTGCGCTCCCTGGTCGACAGCGCCATGGACGGCATCGTCGTGCTGGACGACGCCTTTCGCATCAACCGCATGAATCCCGCCGCACGAAGCGTTTTCGGGCTGAGTGCGGAAGCCGGCCTCGGGGACAGTCTGTGGTCGTATTTGACGCCCGAAAGCCGCGAAAAGCTCCAGCGCCTTATTCAAGGGGTGGACGCCGCCCCCGAAGGCGAGCGATTCATGTGGATACCGGACGGTCTCCAGGCGCTTGGCCCGGGACGCCGGCAATTCAAAGCCGAAGTGACCATCTCCCGCTTTGAAACCCACGGACACCGGTACCTGACCCTCATTCTGCGCAATGTCAACGCCCGCATCGAGGCCGAGCGCCGCATCAGCCACCTCCAGCAGGAAAGGGACTATCTCCGGGAGACCCTCCGATCACGGGAGGATATCATCGGCGAAAGCGCTGCCTTGAAGCAGGTCCTGCAAAGTGCCGCCCAGGTGGCCGGCACCGATACCACGGTGCTCATCCAGGGCGAAACCGGAACCGGCAAGGAACTCATTGCGCGCTACCTGCACCGCCTCAGCCGCCGCACCCAGGGCGCCTTCATCAAATTGAACTGCGCCGCCCTGCAACCCAACCTGGTGGAAAGCGAACTCTTCGGCCACGAAGCCGGCGCCTTCACCGGTGCGACCCGGAAGCGCAAGGGACGCTTCGAACTGGCCGACGGGGGCACGCTATTTCTGGACGAGGTCAGCGAAATCCCGCTGGAACTCCAGGCCAAACTGCTGCGGGTGCTTCAGGAGGGACAATTCGAGCGGGTCGGGGGGACCCAAACCCTCCACTGTGATGTGCGCGTCGTGGCCGCCACCAACCGCCGACTCAAGGAGGCGGTACAAAGCGGTCTATTCCGGGCGGACCTCTTCTACCGTTTGAACGTCTATCCCATCCGGGTTCCGCCCCTCCGGGAGCGGCGCGAAGACATCCCCCTTCTGGTCAACCATTTCCTGCCCCGAATCACCCAGCAGATCGGGAAGATGATCGAAGCGATCCCCCCTGACGTCATGGATGCCCTGCGGGACTACGATTGGCCCGGGAATGTGCGGGAATTGAAAAACGTCATCGAACGGGCCGTCATCACCAGCCCCGGGCCTGAACTTCGGTTGCCCGAATCTCCGGGCTCCGACGCCCTTCATCGAGCTTCAGATGAGGAAACAACGAAATTCGATTCTTTGGCCGCAATGGAGCGACGTTACATCGCCCGCGTTCTGGAAACCACGGGGTGGCGCCTCAGCGGCCCCGCCGGCGCGGCCAAGTTGCTGGATCTGAACCCCTCCACTCTCCGCTACCGCATCAAAAAACTCCGCATCCGCAAGCCCTGGGAGCAAGACACCGCAAAAACCCGTCCCGCACAGCCGCACCCTGACCATAAACCTGCCCGCAAAATGTTGCGCGTCAAAAACGGCAATTTTCGCCAATAGTTGCGCCTTCCATTTTTGTCCGGCCATCCCTACGTTGGTCATCCCTGCCATATAAATCTCTTTATTCCAATGCATTAACAGCTTTTGGATCAAGACGCGATTCAAATGGCATGCTTCATGTAGAAGACAGATCCCAACACCCCGGAATTTCGTGCCCATTTCGCACCGCCCGGTCTCAGCAGCGGCAATTTCTCAACTGACATGACCTGCGCCGCATCTTTTTCATCTCGTTTAACCACCGGGGAGCATCGTCGATCATTTCAATATTTAAACGAGGACGCCTGTCCGGACCGCACGAGCCCCAAGGGCCCCGATAAGCGCAACCATTTTTCTATGGAGGTGTCGCCATGACATTTCTAAAACCCGACCAAACATTCTATCCGTCACCCAGCATGGCCTGCCAGGCGCCGGCGGAACGTCTGGGATACGTCGCCACCCTGAATACGGGCCGCAACGATAAACCCGATGCCATCAGTGTGGTGGATCTGGATCCTGACTCGCCGGGCTACGGCAGTGTCATCGATACGTTGGAGATGCCTTACGCCGGAGACGAGCTGCACCACTTCGGCTGGAACGCCTGCAGTTCGGCCCTCTGCCCCTATGCCCCCCACCCGCATCTGGAACGGCGTTATCTGGTTGTGCCGGGCCTGCGCAGCTCGCGCATCTACATCATCGACACCAAGCCCGACCCCCGGCACCCGTCCATCGCCAAGATCATCGAGCCGGAGGAGGTCATGAAACGCTCGGGCTACAGCCGGCCCCACACCATCCACTGCGGGCCGGACGCCATCTACGTCAGCGCCTTGGGGGCGGACAACGGCGGCGGTGGGTCCCGGCGGCATCTTCATGCTCGACCATTTCAATTACGACGTATTGGGTCCCTGGGAGATCGACCGCGGCCCCCAGAAGTTGGCCTACGACTTCTGGTGGCACATCACGGAAGACACCATGATCACCAGCGAGTGGGGCTTTCCCAAACAGTTCGAAAACGGCCTCGTATTGGAAGACATCCTGGCCGGACGCTACGGCCACAACCTGCACTTCTGGGACATGCGCCGACGCCGGCATTTGCAGACTATCAATCTGGGGGACGAATACCAGTTCGTCTTCGAACTGCGGCCCGCCCACGAACCCTCCAAGACCTATGGCTTCGCCGGTGTGGTTCTCAGTCTCAAGGACCTGAGCAGTTCCATCTGGACCTGGCACCGCGAAAACGGCAAGTGGACGGCCCGCAAAACCATCGAGATCCCGGCCGAGCCGGCCGACCCAGACCAGCTGCCGCCGCCCCTCAAAGACTTCAAGGCCGTACCGCCTTTTGTAACCGACATCGACCTCTCCCTGGACGATCGTTTTCTATACGTATCCTGCTGGGGGACCGGTGAACTCCGCCAGTATGACGTCAGCGACCCCATGCAGCCGCAGTTGACGGGCAGAGTTCGCATCGGCGGCATTACGCGTCGGGCCTCCCATCCCAAGAGCGATGGACCGCTCCTGGGTGGCCCCCAGATGGTGGAAATCAGCCGGGACGGCCGCCGGGTCTATTTCACCAACTCCCTCTACAGTACGGTTGACGACCAGTTCTACCCCGACCGTATGACCGGCTGGATGGCCAAACTGGACGTGGCCGAAGGCGGCGGCATCGCCTTCGACCCCCGCTTTTTTATCGACTATGGCGAGACCCGTCCCCATCAAGTGCGTCTGGAGGGTGGTGATGCATCCACTGACACCTTCTGCTACCCTTCCTGAGCTGGCGGGCAGCTGGGCCCTCATGATCGGGTTCGGGGCCTACCACGGGCTGAATCCCGGAATGGGCTGGCTCTTCGCGCTGGCCCTCGGGCTTCAGCAGAAGAACGAGCGCGCCATCTGGCGGTCCATGCTGCCCATCACATCGGGGCACGCCGCCTCCATCGTTCTGGTGGCGGCCCTCGTATTGGCCGCGGGCCACTGGCTCTCGATCATGCACCTGCGCTACCTGGCCGCAATCGTGCTGCTGGGCTTCGCCCTTTTCAAGCTGTTCAATGCCTACCGTCACCCCCGCTGGGTGGGCATGCGGGTCGGCATGAAGGACCTTTTCTTCTGGTCTTTCCTGATGGCGGCCGCCCACGGGGCGGGTTTGATGGTGGCCCCCACCCTGCTCGAAGTCAGTCATTCGGCCGCCGGCCCGGCGGTCGGACTAACGCCCGCGGCCGGCGTAGTGGTGGCGATTCTGCTGCACACCGCGGCCATGCTGACGGTGATGCTGGTTACCGCCCTGGTGGTCTACCGCAGGCTCGGGCTGACGATCCTACGCCGCAGCTGGGTCAATTTCGACATGATCTGGGCCGTGGCGCTGTTTGTTGTCGGGGCGACGGCGCTCTACCATGCGGCGCGCATGACGACCGCCTGACACGCCTCATCTAAGGAGATGCTATCATGAATAGACCAACACAGCTTGTCATCGATGAATTGCAGTCTCGCGTAAAAGGCAACGTCCTTGATCCATCGAATCCGGACTATGAGACGGCCCGCAAAATCTGGAACGGGATGATCGACCGTCGGCCCGCCGCCATCCTCCGCTGCAGGGACGCCGGCGACATTCCACCGGCCCTGGCGTGGTGCCGCGATCAGGGACTGGATCTGTCCATTCGCGGCGCCGGACACAACATCGCCGGCAGTGCCCTATGCGACGATGGGCTGATGATCGACCTCTCCGGCATGAAGGCGGTCCGCGTCGATCCCGGCCAACGCCGGGCTTCGGTGCAGCCCGGAGCCACCCTGGGCGATCTCGACCAGGCCACCCAGGCCCACGGTTTGGCCGTCCCGGTGGGGATCAACTCCACCACGGGCATCGCCGGGCTCACCCTGGGCGGGGGTTTCGGCTGGCTGAGCCGCAAATACGGCCTGACCATCGACAGCCTCGTGGGCGCCGATCTCGTGACCGCGGACGGACAGCAGTTGACGGTGAGCGCGCACGAAAACGAGGACCTGTTCTGGGCCATCCGGGGCGGCGGGGGAAATTTCGGTATCGTCACCCGGTTTGAATTCGATCTCTATCCGGTGGGGCCGGAGGTCCTGGCGGGCCTCATCGTCTACCCCATGGACCAGGCCCGGGAGGTACTCTCGCAGTACCGCCGTTTCACGGCGTCGGCGCCCGAGGAGCTCAATGTCTGGACCATCCTGCGCCAGGCGCCACCCCTACCCTTCCTGCCGGAGTCGGTTCACGGCCGCGAAGTCGCGGTGCTGGCCGTCTTCTATGCCGGCGATGCCGCCAAGGGCCGCGAAATGATAGACCCCTTGCGCCATTTCGGCGATCCCCATGGGGAGCACATCGGCATCCAGCCCTACAGCCAGTGGCAGCAGGCTTTCGATCCCCTGCTCACTCCGGGCGCCCGCAACTACTGGAAGTCCCTCAACTTCACCGAACTGCCCGATGCGCTCTTCGATGTCGTGCTGTCCGCCGCCGGTCGGCTGCCCAGCGATCAGTGCGAAATATTCATCGGTCAGCTGGAGGGCGCCCCCAATCGTGTTCCCCCCGAGGCCACGGCCTATTTCCACCGGGACGCCCGCTTCGTCATGAATGTGCACGGCCGCTGGAACGACGCTGCGGAAGACAAGCCGGGCATCGCCTGGGCCCGGGAATTTTTCGAATCGGCCAAGCCCCATGCCTCGGCCGGGGGCTATGTGAATTTCATGACCGGGGACGAAAAGGGCCGCGTGCCGGTCGCCTATGGCGCCAATTACGACCGTCTCAAGGCCATCAAAAAGCAATATGATCCGGAGAATGTCTTCCATCACAACCAGAACATTGCGCCATGATCGAGATACACAACGCCGCTTCCGAATCGCAGTTGAACCAGGTGCGCCATCTCCTGCGGGCTTTCGTGGACTGGCACCGGCGTCGCCACATAGAAGACCGGCAGCTCATCGACGACTACTTCGAAGACAAAGCCTTCGAGGAAGAACTCGCCCGGCTGCCTGACAAATACACGCCCCCCAAGGGGCGGCTTCTGCTGGCGCACTTCAACGACCAGACCGCAGGATGCGCGGCGCTGCGGGAGATCGACAATCAGACCTGTGAAATGAAGCGCATGTTCGTCTATCCCGAATTCCACGGTAAAGGGATCGGACGCGCCCTGGCGGAACGGCTCATCCAGGAGGCAAGGGAGATCGGCTATCGCTCCATGCTGTTGGATACCAGCTTCCGGCAGGCCGAGGCCCAGAGCCTTTACAAGAAAATGGGGTTCCGGCCCATCGCGCCCTACTACGATCTCCCGGAAGACCTCAAAGACTGGCTGGTCTTCATGGCCCTGAAGCTTTGAAGGGGATGCGGTTTGGGGTTTGGTTCGGTACCCGGCGGAGCCATCAGCAAAGGAGACACCCCAATGAATGCACAGGAATTGCGTGACAAACAGCAGCCCCTGAAAAAGCGGTACCGCGAAACGCCCCAATCCGCCTTGCACGTGCTGCATGCGGAAGGTCGTCTGCACCAGGATCGCATCGCCGTCCAAATGTCATCCGCCTCGGCTGGACGGGAGGTGGGCCTGCACCCCGCCACCGGAGGGGACGGCAGCCTTGCCTGTTCGGGGGACATGGTGCTGGAAGCCCTGGCGGCCTGTGCCGGCGTTACCCTGCTGGCTGTGGCCACCGCCATGGACATCCGGATCAAAGACGGCCGCGTCAGGGCCGAGGGGGATCTTGATTTTCGCGGCACCTTGGGCGTGGCCCGTGACGTGCCGGTCGGTTTCAAGGCCATCCGCCTGCAGTTCGATCTGGCTACCGATGCCGAGGAAAAACAGTTGGCTACCCTAATGCGGCTGACGGAACGCTATTGCGTCGTCCACCAGACCTTGAGCCGTCCCCCCGGCCTGTCGCTATCCTATCAACGGCAGACCGCCGATGCGTGAAAGGCAAGCGAACATGGATTTACGTATGACCATCCTGGCGGACGAGGGGGATTATTTCGACTTAGGCGGTTTAGGCGTGCATTGGAAGATCGAGGGGATCCGCAGCGAAAAGCGGTTTGCCGTCGCCATCACCCCATTGCACCCCACGCTCTGGCGGCCCCCCTTCACTTTCACCATAACGAAGACGCGTACTCCTTCGTTCTACAGGGAACACTTGGCGCCCTCCTGGGAGAAAACGAGGTGATCGCCGAGACGGGCAGTTGGGTGTTCAAGCCACGCCGTCAGTGGCATACCTTCTGGAACCCACGGGACACGCCCTGTGAAATCATCGAGATCATTTCCCCGGCCGGCTTCGAGAACTATTTCCGCGAGGTAGCCTCGACCTGGGGGAATCTCGAACGCTTTAAACAGATCAATGCCCGTTATGACCTCAAAATGGACATTGAAAGTGTTCCCCGGCTGTGCGAACGCTTCGGCCTGACCTTCCCCGAAATGTAGCGCCGGGAACCGATTGGCACCTGTTGTCGGGCCATACAGACCAAAACTTTACCGCCTGAAAAAGGCGATTGAGAGGGAGGAGCAGCCTAAAATGCGTACCATCATCATTTCCCTGACACTATTATGTCTCATCGCGGCGCCGGCGGCGGCGCAGGTCCATGATCCGGTGGCCCTGGCGGCGGATCCGGCCAAGGCTCGGACGCCCATCGCCCCGCTTCTCGAAGGATTGGGCGACCACCATTTTCCGGTCACCACCCAGGTTCCGGAATCCCAGGTCTTCTTCGACCAGGGCCTGCGGCTGACCTATGCCTTCAACCACTCGGAAGCCCTGCGGGCCTTTAAGGAGGCCGCCCGCCGCGACCCGGACAACGCCATGGCCTACTGGGGCTGGGCCCTGGTCCTGGGCCCCAATCTCAACCTGCCCATGATGCCGGACGTCGTGCCGCAAGCCTACAGCGCCATTCACCAGGCGACGGCCCTCAAGAGCAGGGTCTCCCCGCGGGAGCGCGCTTACATCGAGGCCCTCGGCAAACGCTATTCAAACGATCCTTCCGCTGATCGCGCACCTATGGACCTCGCCTATGCCCAGGCCATGGGGGACCTGACAGCACGCTATCCCGACGATCCGGACGCCGCCACCCTCTATGCCGCCGCTCTGATGAACCTGAGCCCATGGGATTACTGGAATCTGGACGGCAGCCCCAAGGGCCGCACGGAAGAAGTCCTGGTCACCCTGCAATCGGTGATCGATCGCAACCCCCGCCATCCCGGGGCGCTGCACTACTACATCCACACGGTGGAAGCGCGTCATCCGGAAAAAGGCGAGCAGCCCGCCGATCGCCTGGCTGGACTGATGCCGGGCGCCGGGCATCTCGTCCACATGCCGTCCCATATTTACATGCGCGTGGGCCGTTACGCGGATGCGTACGATGCCAATCGCCAGGCCGTGGCGGCCGATGAAAACTACATCACCCAGTGCCGCGCCCAGAATATCTATCCCCTGAACTACTACCCCCACAACATCCATTTCATGGCCTGGTCGGCCATGTTCCAGGGACGCCCGCAGGAGGCCCTCCAGGCGGCGCGCAAGATCGTGGACAAGGTGCCGCCCGAGCTTTCCGCCGACAAGAACGTCTGGGCGCTCTACGAGACCTTCCTGTCGCAACCCATGTTCGTCATGGTGCGCTTCGGAATGTGGGAGGCCATGCTGACGGAGCCCAAACCAGACGTCGATTCCCGGTTCATGACCGGAATTTGGCACTATGGACGCGCATTGGCTTATCTCAACACGGGTCGCTCCGACGGAGCACGGCAGGAACTTCGCGGCCTGACGGAGGCCCGCAAGGCCATGGGTGAAGTTGACCATTACGTCGGATTTGCTACGGCGGAAACGCTGCTCACCATCGCCGAGGAAATCGTGCAGGGCGAGGCGGCCTATGGCCAGAGCCGCACCTTCGAAGGCCTGGCGCATCTCGAGCGGGCCGTCCGGCTGGAAGACAGTCTGCGCTACAACGAACCTCCCGACTGGTACTTCCCGGTGCGCCATTACCTGGGCGCCATGCTATTGGATGCCGGCTGGCCCGGCGAGGCCGAGGTGGTCTACGCGGCGGATCTTCGCAAGAACCCCAACAACGGCTACGCGCTTTTCGGATTGCAGCAGGCCTTGGCGCAGCAGGGCAAGCAACAGGATGCGCAAGCCGTTGCCGAGCAGTTCGCTGATGCCTGGGGCGGTGCCGCTTACACGCTGACGTCATCACGGTATTGAAAAAGGAGAGGAGAGTGAAAACGCCCCTATCTGAAGGCCGTCATGCCGCTCTCAAGGAGTTCGAAACCGCCATTGCATCCGAAATCGCCATCTGGCGGCAGTATGAATGGGGCGACATGCGAGTCGGCTATGAAACCTATTTGAAGGACTTCGACGATGCAGAACTGCTCAAAGGCCTCCCGGGCGAGCACTGCCCGTGTCCGCACTGGGGCTATCTCCTGGCCGGACAAATTGACGGTGCGCTACGCCGGCCACGAAGACATCATCCAGGCGGGCGAGGTATACGACATGGCGCCCGGCCACACCATGGCCGCCGAAGCGGGCACAGTGCTCATCGAATTCAGCCCCAAGGAAGCCTTCAGGGAGTTGACCGAAATCGCCGAGAAGACGTTGGGTCAACGGTAGTGGGTGCATCAGCGTGCCGAAACATTACCGATGCTGTCCAACAGAGATTGACAACCGCCGAAAGCGCGAACCCGGTCTTTACTCGCTGGCGGGTCGCGTTTCGTCGGGCACCTGCCGTTGCGATTTGCCGCCCGTGTGCTTCTTCTGAATCAGCCAGTCGATAATATCGCCGGGATCAGCAGCGGTTGGGGCATTGGATGCCGGCGCCATTCCGGCGGCCGGGCCCTGGGAAGAGGCCTTGTCGGCAATCCGCCCATGGGGAGGAGCGGCAGGCTTCTGTTCCGTCGCGAGGGAGGGTGGCGCCTGCAACGGCTTTCCGGCACGGGCATCGTCGGCCGCCTTTGTAATCTCCTCCACCGCCGGAGCCGGTATGGGGACCGGCCGCGGGTCGGCAATCGTTACCGTCGGCGGCCGCTGCGCTTCCACCGGCGCATCCATGCGCGCCTTGACGTGCTTCTCTGCAGAAATAGTTGTCGCCGTCTTTGGCGCTCCTTCTGCGCCGCCCGCCTTCGGCGCAGTCTGCTGCGGGTCGATGATCCCTTCGGTTGGCAGGTGCACTTCTTTCAACGACGCCTCCGGCTTGGGGGGTCGAGGTTCCGCAAATGGCAGGGTGGCGGCCTTCTGCGCTTCAACGGCGGGAATGGACGGCGGACCCGAAGGGGCAGGGCCGGAAGACGGCCGGGGAGGCAAAGAAGATTCCTCTGTCGGCGACACTACGGAATCGGCCTTGTCCCCGTTCACCGGCGGGTGTTTCACCGCCTGGTAATACCAGAAGCCCACCGCGAAAATGAGCAACAGCACCGGCGCCGCAAGCCCCAGACGCCGCCGGAACCATCCGCTGTAGGTCGGTGGCGGTTCGGCAGTCAGCGTTGCGAGGTCCCGGACGGTCACTTCCGGAGTAGTTCCGGTGTCGAGAAGAGCCATTTGGAAGCGGTCTTTGCAAAGTTCCACAATTTCGGCATCGACCGTCTCGGCGCCTTTCAGGTGGGCATGCAGTAACGCAAAATCGCACACAAGATTGATCGCGCGCGGTACGCCGTGAGAAAATGAATGAATGGCGCTGATCGCCGCTTCCTCGTAGATTGGCCGCACAGCGCCGGCAACCCGCAGGCGGAGGCTGATGTAGGCTGTGGTTTCGCTTTCGCTGAGGGGGTAGAGTCTGCAGGTTGCTGAAACCTGATGGATCAGCGCATCACGCGAGGGGCTGGCGGCCCATTGGTAAATATCATTTTGCCCGACCAGAAGGATATGCAGAAGTCGGCGGTCCCGGTACTCCCGGCAAGCCAGGCGATTCACGTCCGCCTGCAATTCCGCCGTCAATCCCTGGGCTTCGTCGATGACCAGCAGCAGGCGCCCCTGATAGTCCTGCTGATCATCGGCCAAATGGGTCAGGGCTTCCAGCAACGCCTCCAGATCCGGGGTTTCCGTGCGGATACCGAACCCCTCGGCCACCGAGCGGCGGAAGTGCGTCCGGTCGGTTCCCGGCTCGGGAAGCTGCGCCGCGCGGACCGTGTAATCCAGGTTCTGAACGAACGCATTGACGAGGGTGGTCTTCCCGGTACCGAACTCACCGCTTAAAACGACGATGCCCCGGTTTTCCCGCAGCCCGTAGGATAAAGTGCTCAGCGCTTGGCGCTGGATGGCGCCGGCCCACAGGAAACGCGGGTCCGTGCTGAGCGTGAACGGCTTGGTCTTTAAATTGAAGTGTTCAAGGTACATGGCGGCTGTCTGGCTGCGGCGCGACGGGCGGTCCAACCCGCCGTCTGCGGTAGTCCTCTCCTCATCCCTGTCTCCAATGGCGGGCAGGGCCGACTCAGGGACGCATGTCACACTGTCGCCACCGGCGCGCCGGGGCTGGCTGATCCCTGTCGCCGTTCTCTCCCGCCAGCTACTCGGAGAGCATTTCCTTCAATGCGTCCAGAACGGGATTCAACTCCCGGGCGCGGGTTTGGTTTTGCACCGGCTTGCGGGCACCGGCCAGGGCCTTTTGGACGCAGTCGTATTGCTCCCAGCCCTTGAGCTGGTAGTTCAAGTCCACCGACTGCCATTTGGGATGCCCGTTGGCGGAAAGCCAATCCATATTCTCGTAAATGAGTTTCGCCATCTTGCCGACGGTATCGCAATGATAATTCCTGAAATCGTAGGCCACCAGGACGGCCTTGACCGCCGCGGTGGGAACGGCTTCGGTTTGCCAGGCATAGGTGCCGGCGGGGATTTCCGACTCCGGGTAGAATTCCAGAATGCTTTTATGGGTGATGGGAATGAGGGCCAGATTGTCTTCGGTCTGAATATTTTCCGAAAAAAGCTTCACCGGATAACCGGCCACGTAAAACATGGCGTCGATGTTGCCGCGCTTCAACTCTTCCAGCGCCTCCTCGGTTCCTATGGCCACCTTTTGCGCCGGCTCGACGCCGGACACATTGAACAGGAGCTCGGCCGTCATGTAGGTGCCGCTGCCCTCCTGGCCGATGGCGACCTTGCGGCCGGTAAGATAATCGAACCCCAGGATATCCTGTTTCCCCACCAGGTGGATTTCTTCATTGTAGAGTGGAAAGACCAGTTTGGTTTTGCGGGCGATGCCTTGCAGTACGGGATTGCTCTGTACCCGCGATACGAAGGCCAGGACATCCGACTGGACAATGCCCAGCTGGGTCTTGGGACGTTGATAGACGGCGTAGATGTTCTCGATGGAGCCATTGGAATTATCCACCCGCAGGTCGATGCCGTTCTGATTTCCTAATGCCTGCAGGTTCAGCCCGAACTGGTAATATGTGCCCGCAGGCCCCCCCGTTACAATGCCCATTTCAGTGGGAGGAGCGCTCCGGCCGTTGCCGGGTAAGCACAAAACAACCATTGCGGCCATAAAAAATCGGATCATCATGTAGAGGTGATGCTTCGAACGTATGGACGTCTTCATCTTGGCCCCCCTCCCTTCGCGAAAAAAACGCCAAGGCGGCTCGCGGGCATACCTTGGCGTTACCGATAACGGTCAAATGGTTGTCTTTGCCCATGAATGCCTGTTCTGCCGCGAGTATGGTTTATGATGCAAGATTCATACACGATATCTTGCTCGCCCCTAACTGCACCATTTGAAAACAAAATCCTGAATAGGGCGGTTGGGCCGGGCCGCAGAAGGCGCCGGAGGGGGTAAAGCTTTGCAGAAGATTGAGAAACCGATTGCTCAAACCGACGCTGTGCGGGACGATTGCGCCGCCGGGCGCCGGCCTTGTCAGGCTGCCCGGGTTCTCCTGCGGCTTGTGAGGATCATCGATTGACATCTTGGACAAGGGTCGTTATCTAACGCTATCCTACTTCTGGCAGGGCGCTCACCCAGGCCTGCCGCCAACGGGGTGGACCTGCCGCCTGGGCGTTTATCGGAATCTACCGGCATCGCCACAGCGGCCTTTAACCAGCCTTGCAGCCCGGCCGCCGTAATGAAACTCCGCTTCATCCCTTGTTATAACCGCCTTTCGAGGAGAACGCCCCATGAAGGGACTTCCATTTCGATGCGTGTTCTGGTCGCTCGTCGTCTTGCTCTCATGGTCGGTGCCGGCCCTATCCCAGGACACGGCCCAAAACGGGAACCAGACTTTTTCCGAAGACAAGCTCGAACAGCTGGTGGCGCCCATCGCCCTTTACACGGACGGCCTGGTGGCCCAAATCCTGATGGCCGCCACCTATCCGCTCCAGGTGGTCGAGGCGGACCGCTGGGTGAAAAAAAACCCGAACTTGCAGGGGGACGCCCTCCAGAAGGCCGTCGAAAAGGAGCAATGGGACCCCAGCGTCCAGTCCCTGGTGTTTTTCCCCGACGTCCTCGACCGCATGAGCAGCAATCTGGAATGGACCCAGGACCTGGGCGATGCGGTGCTGGCCGACCAGAAGACGGTCATGGAAGCGGTGCAGCGTATGCGCCAGTATGCCTACGATGCCGGCAACCTGAAACCCAACGATCAGCAAAACGTCGTGGTGGAAAATAAGATCATCCAGATCGAACCCGCCACCCAGGTGGTCTACGTACCGGCCTACAATCCGACTGTTGTCTACAGCACCTACTGGGCGCCGCCGATCTACTACTATCCCATCTACACCCGCCCCCCCGCCTACTGGTACCCCCCCGGCTATATGGCTTCCAATGTGATTTCCTTCAGCGTTGGCGTGGCGGTAGGAGCGGCCCTCTGGGGCGGCTGCAACTGGCACCGCCACAGCCTCTACCACCGCCCTGGCGACGTCGATATCAATGTCAATCGCGTCAACATCAACAATAGCACCAACATTCAGAAGTGGGAGCACAATCCCCAAAACCGGGGTGGGGTCCGCTACCGGGACACATCGACCCAGCTGAAGTTTGACAACCGCCGGATGGAAGGCACCCGTCAGGCGCGCATTGACCGGGACGCCAAACGGGGATTTGACGGGACCGGCACCCGGGACGTCCAGCGACCTTCGACCCGTAATATCCCGCAGCCCCGAACACGTGATGTCCAGCGGCCTTCGTCCCGTGACACCCAACGACCCCAGACCCGGGATCTCCCGAAAACGTCAACCCGCGACATTCAACATCCGTCGCAGCGACCCTCCGGCAGTTCCAGCGCCTTCAGCGTGGGCGACAGAAATTTTGACCAGCAGGCGATCAACCGGGGAGCAAGCAGCCGCGGCGGATTCGCCCAGAGCGGTGGTGGCCGCATGAGTGGCGGCGGTGGGCGGCGGTGAGCCATGAAAACGACCTTGAAGACATCCCGGCAGGAGGAATCAGTGATGGTCCGGATCCAAAATAGCAAATGGCGTTGGTGGCTGGTGATGATGGTATTGGCGGCAATGTGGGACTGCAGCAGCGCCGGCCGGCAAGCCGGTACGACCGAAACCGCTGGTTCCTCCCAGAAAGTCTTCGCCTCCCCCGAAACGGCGGCCCAGGGCCTGATCGACGCCCTGGCGACAGGGGACCGGAACGCCATCCAAGCGGTGTTGGGGCCGGATGCCGACCAACTCGAATCGGGGGACCCGGTGGCCGATGCCGGTGATCAGGAAAAATTCGTGGCGGCGGCCCGATCGCGTCATCGCATCGTCCGCGCCGACGACAACATCGCTTACATGGAAGTCGGTCCCGAGGAACTGGCGCCTGCCGATCCCCATCGTGAAAGAGCACGCCGGCTGGCGGTTCGACACCCAAGACGGCGTGGAAGCGTATCTGGATCTACGCATCGGCCGGGACGAACTCCACACCATTGCCACCATGCGGGCCTACGTGGACGCCCAGCACGAATACGCCGCCCAAAACCCCACCGGGCAACCTGGGCCGCAGTTCGCCCAGCGCTTCATGAGCAGCGCAGGGCAAAGGGACGGCCTTTACTGGCCGGTTGCGCCCGGCGAGCCGCAAAGTCCACTAGGTCCTCTGGTGGCCAAGGCAGCTGATAAGGGGTATTTCAAAAACCGATCGGGAAACCCCGCACCCTACCATGGATACGTCTATCGCATCCTGACCGCCCAGGGCGCGCACGTCCCCGGAGGGGCCATGTCCTACATTGTCAACGGACGCCTGACCCGCGGCTTCGGTCTGCTGGCCTATCCGGCGGTCTATGGCAAATCCGGCATCATGACCTTCATGGTCAACCAACGGGGAATCGTCTTCCAAAAAGATCTGGGAGAAGATACCCCCACCCTGGCCAAGGGGATCACGGCCTACAACCCCGACGACAGCTGGACGCCTGTGACCGAGCCGATTTTGTAAAGCGGCTACGATCGCCACGGAAGCCCGGATACATGGTGGCTATCAAAAGCAGACCGCGGCCCGTGGCGCTGGTGATGAACATGTTGAGGAAAGCGGCGCTCAGCCAACCCCCGATCAGCAGGGCAAAGCCGGCCACGATGAGCACCGCCTGGGTGCGCCACCCCTTGAGGATGCCGTACCACGAAGGCTACCACCGGAAGTGTCAGGACGATTTCAAGCATCACGCGAATACTTTTGCATAGTTGATCGCGTCTACCATGCGCACTTAGAATATCGTGTAGCGTCCATCCCGCATGAGATTCAGGGTGCCGCCATCCGGCATGGAAAGGCGAACAAGGTCAACCTGGATGCGGGGGGCCGTCTCGGGGATGTAGATGCGGTCGATGTGGATGACCGCTTCAGGACTCGAAAAATCCCTCACTCCCACGGCGCCGCCGAAGTGGTCCGAGCGGCCGAAGGCGATGTGCAGCCCCAGCTTTTCGTCCAGCAGCGTCACCCCTACCGGACCTAATCCGAAATACTTGAGCACCCCGAAACCCAGTTCCGCGATGTTGGCATAGGCCGGTTCGTCTTTTATGCGCCGGGCCTCGCTTGCAGAGTGCCGGCCCTGGCTGAGAACCTCCACGGCCTTGTTCCGGGCGATGCGATAGCGCACTACCTCGTCCTCCAGCTGAACCGGCAACACGCCCTCGGAGCGGGAGACCTCCTCAAGTTCGCCCTCATAGGGCACGATGTAGCACTCGCCTGAGGGCAGGTTGCCGACCTCCCCCATGGCGGGGAAACGACCCCCTGAAGCATGGCCGGCCCGGTGCCGCAAATCGAAGTGCACATCGCAGCGGTCCCTGCCATCCACCGCAAATTGAATATCGAGGGCAGCGGCCCGGGTGACCTCGTCCTTGATGCGGTTGACCCGCCGGTTCACCTCGCCGTAATCGATGCGCAGGGCGGGTATCATGGCCGGCATGAAGCCGGGCATGGTGGCGGCCCGGAAGTTATGCTTCCTGGCCAGCAGCTTCATGGGGGCAGTGGTGGAGAGCTGAGTAAGCGCCATGACGATCTGGACGCCGGCCAGAACGTCTTCGATGATGACCCGGTTCTCCATAGCCGCCAGCTTGTCGGTGCTCAGGTTCTCCAGGTCCGCAGCGACCAAAACACCCCAGGCGGGCAGGTCCGCGTTGTTGGAGTGCACATTGGGGTAGGCGAGCAGCCGCACGCTGTCCAGATCAAGTTCCCTTTTGACGGAATCCAATTTCCGGCACCAGTCCTGGGCCAGTCCCCGGCGAACGCGCCATGGTTCGGTGTCGGGCAAGATGTCGTCCGGGGCGTCCACCATCAACAGAAGATGGCGATCGTCGGGGGCTGGCGAAAAAACGGACTTTATCAGCTCCTTCAGTTCTTGAGCTTCGATAGCATCGGTCATAATACCTTCCTTCTATGGACGCGGGTCTTGATTTGTCGCTAATGGCCAGCATGGAATGCACCTTATGACCGCCTAATCAAGGCCTGCATGTTGTGTTGTGCAATGACCGAACCCGCTGTGACGAAATTGCGATCCGGTCACCGACGATCGCCGACATTTTATCCATCGCAATTTGGCCGATGGCGTTTGTCGGCAAAACACCCCTCGCTGCTACAACGCCAGATACCTCAATGTGAATGATTAGGGAGATCCCGCTGAAAATCCCGACCACGGGGCTTTCGAAGTCCCTGACCTCAGGCAATCGCTCACGTTCCAATGGGTTTCGATCCTTTTTGATCGACGGCCTCGCGCATGACAATATACGCCCGCCAGTAGTTGAACACACCGCCCAGCAAGAAAAGGACGCTGCCGATCAAATACTGCCAGGCCAGGTAGGTGTATAGGGTTGTTCGCAGGGAAGGATCGGTCACATGCCAGAGGTAGGGAATCGAGGCCACCGTAAAGAGCACCGAACCGACCACGAAGGTGACCGCCGTTAAATTCATGAGCTGGAGGGTAACGAGGGTCCTGGCCTCTACGATTTGCAATACATTGATGCAGGCCCCCAAAACGAAGAGCAGGCTGCCGATGACGAAGCACCAGGCGCCCGCCGTAAACCACCCGACCATCGAAAGGAAGAAGATGCTGCCCACCGTAAACAGGACCGTACCCCAGACATAGCTGGCCGCGGCAATATATTCCTTAATTTTGTCCCGGTCATGGCGGCGGTGATGGCGCCAGTTTTGCCGGACTTCCACCAGATCGTGCGCGGTAACCACGAGATAGAGCAAAGAGCCGAAAAAGAAGGTCCAGGCCCCGATGTTCGCGTAGGCTTCGAACTGCGGGAAAAACAGCAGACTGCCAATGACGAAGACCAAACCACCCATCTTATACAAAACGGCATTGATCGTCTCCCAGCGGAAATGGGCCCTGATGTCGGACCGGTCCTTGGTCAGATCGTGAATCCGGGGGCGGTTGGTAAACATGTGCGGCATGCGAACATTCCTTGGCGGCGTATAGCGCGGAAACACAATTGAAATGGAAGCCGGATCCCCATCGTGCCGGCCCCCGAAGGCCACCGGAAAGGGGGGCAGCGTTCACCTCCTGATCATCGAATTGTTCATGGAGCGTGCGGCCCTGTTTGCCAATGCGGCCACCAGAGGATGGGCACTGAGCCCGTGGGCCAGCACGCTCAACAGGATCGTACAGGCGACGGTCATCGACAGGATATCACTGTTGGGGAGGCGGTTTTCAATCACGATCACAGCAAAGACGATGCTCGCCAGACCCCGGGGACCGAACCAGCCCATGAACAGTTTTTCGTCTGCCCGCAACGGCATCCCGACCAGCACCAGAAAGACCGGTACCATCCGCACCAGCGTGAGGCTGAGCAGGGCGTAGAGCACCACCCGCCAGCTGAAGCCATCCAGTGACGGACCGACCACGGCCGCACCGAACACCACCCAGGTGATCAGGGACAGGGTGTCGCCGGTGCCCTCGGCGGCCAACAGAAGCCCGTGCTTGTGCCGCTTTTCAAGACCGCCGAACAGCATGCCGCCCACAAAACAGGCAATAAAGCCGCTGCCGCCGAGCCATTGGGCCACCGCGAAGCAGGTCACCGCCAACGCCGGAACGGGGAGTTGCCGCCAGGTCTCGGTAATCCAGCCGCGGTTGGCGCAAACCGCGAGCAGACGCACCCCTAAGAAGGTCAAACCAGCGCCGGCGGCCACCCCGATGCCGATGGCTTGCGCCACCAGCCGCAAGGCGAGCGTTGTCGTCTCCCCCACTTCGATCGAGCTCGCGGCCAGGGCCAGAAAGATGAACAGGATGGGCACACAGATCCCGTCATTCAGCCCGCTTTCCACGTTCAGACCTTCGCGGATGTTGGAGGGCACCGCTTGGTCGGTGACCACCGCCTTGCCCAGGGCCGCATCGGTGGGGGCCAGCATCGTCGCGAGAATGGCGACCTCGAACAGGTCCAGGTCATGGAAAATCAGAAGACCGAGCACCCCATCCCAACAGGATGGTCAAGGGGAGTCCCATCAAGAGCAGCCGCTGGGGGATGTGGAAGGAATGCTGTAGCTCGCGCAGATTCGCATTGGCGGCGTCCGTGAACAGCACCAGCGCCAAGGTCAACTCGGCCAGGGTGCTCAGGGCTTTCAAATCCGCCTCCAGTGTCAGCCAGCCCAATCCCAGAGGGCCAAAAGCGATACCGAAGGCCGCAAAGGCAATCGCCCCGCCGAACGGCGTACGTTCGATGCCGCCGCTCACGATACTGTAAAAAAAGACGAAGACCCCTAACAGCGCCAGATTGTGATACATGGCACCTCCAGCCGCTTGATATCGACGATGTCCCTCATGAGACAGCAAAAACAGCAAAGCGGATCGTTGCCAGGGCGATGATCGATACGCAGGGCCATTGCCGATGCCATGGTCCGGCCGGATGGTGATCTCAATCACCTTTGTTGTGTTGAATAATCTCCATCAACTCCCGGCCGGCCGGAGCGCCGGGCGCCACAACCGTTAGCTTTTCGGCCATCTCCCGGGCCTTTTCCCGGTTGCCGCGTTCCAGGTAGAAGACCGCCAGGGCGTAGAGATAATCCGGGTTCCGGGGTTCGAGAGCAAGGGCCTTTTGCAGGGCTGTCTGCGCCTCGCCGTCACGGTTGAGCTTTTGCAGCAACAAGCCCAGGTTGTATTGTATGCGTGAGCGCCGGGGAAGGCCTGCTGCGGCCTGCCCCAGGTGGACGGCGGCTTCCGCCCACCGGTTCTGCTCCGCCAGCAGCAGCCCCAGCGAATATTGGAGTTCATAGAGGTCGGGATGCTGTTGCACCACTTCCTGCAAAAGCCTTTCAGCCTCCCGGTTGCGCCCGAGTTGGTTGTAGAGCATGGCCAGATTCACCTTGGCCGGGTAGAACTGGTCATCGATGGCAATCGCTTGACGGTACTGCTTCTCCGCTTCCTGAAAGTGCCCCAGGCTTCGCTCGAGATTGCCCAGGTTGTGGCGCGAGGCCGCGAAATCGGCGGTACGCTCCATGGCATGCCGATACTCGGCCAGCGCCTTGTCGAACTGCCGCCGCGTATCGGCCGGCAGGGTGTCGGGATGGAGATCGGCCACACTGCCGGCCGCCTCGATGCGGACCGCCCGCACCGGATCGTAGAGCAGGGGCGTAAGCAGCTTCAGCCGCTCCACGGGATCCCTTGCCGGCAGATGGCGCACCGCGGTCTGACGCATGAGGGATTCCTCGTCGGTCAGGGCCGCGGCAAACGCCTTGCGGACGGTTTCGCCCTCATAGGCGGCCAACTCGGCCAAGGCCGTGGCCCGCACGATGGTGGGGTAGAGCCGATCCTGGGCCAGGGATGCCAGGGCGGCCGCCGCCTCCGGCTGCTGTTGCCGGCCGGCCTGGAGAATCTGGCCGTAATGGGGGCGCCATGTCCGCCCGTACCATTTGGCCATGGCGTCCACCGACCACTGGGTGGATTTGTCCACGTGGCAGCGGTCGCAGGCGTTGGGAGTGCCCATAGTCAGCGTAAGATCCGGCCGCGGGATACGGAAACTGTGATCCGGGCGATAATCGATGCCCATGTAAATGCGTCCGGGCATGTGGCACGCTTCGCATTGGGCGCCGCTGCCCACGTCGAAGAGCACCTCCCCGGACGGCGACCGGATGGGATCGCCCGCTTCGCCCGGCTTTTTGTGGAAATGGTGTTTGGGCTGGTCGTAGACCGCCGCCCGGTGGCATTGGAGGCAAAGCGCGTTGCCGTCCTTGATGCGGCGGATGCTGTGGACGTCGTGGCAGTCGCTGCAGCGCACGCCGCGCGCGTACATCTTGCTCTGCATGAAGGATCCGTACACGTAGACTTCGTCCAGGATCTGCCCGTCCGGGAAATAGAGCCCCTCGTTCAGGAGCTGCGGTACGCCATAGTCGAGAAAATCGGCATGCCGGTGGATATTGTCGTCCAGCGACATGCGGCGGGAGTGGCAGGGTGCGCACAATTCGATCTGTTGCCGGGAGGTGAGATCCCGGGTCGTGACGGTCAGGGCGGCATTGGCCGTCTCGGGGCGACCCATTTCCGGCAGTTGGGCCCACTTGACATGGGCCGCGGCCGGTCCATGACAGGCCTCGCAGCCCACGCTGATTTCCGACCAGGTGGTGGCGTAGGTGTCGGTCTTGTAGTCGTAATTTTTTTTCAGGTCCGTGGAGTGGCATTCGGCGCACATGCCGTTCCAGTTCTGGCCGTTGTTGGTCCAGTAGAGCCAGTCCTTGGGATCCAGGGGCGCCTTGGGATAGAGAGGATACCAGCGCTTCCCATCCACGTCCCAGGCAAAGGGCAGGCATTGCAGACGGCCGCCCGGGAAAGGCACCAGGTATTGCTGAAGCGGGTACCAGCCGAAGGTGTAGGTGACTTCAAATTCGCCCGGCCGGCCGCCCGGGCCCTGGGTATGCACATAGTATTTGCCGTCCCGCATATAGAAGCGGGTCGGTTTCCCGAAATAGTCGACGGTCGCGTCGTTGAAATTCCCCCGGACCGTCTTGGCGGTGGCCGTTTCCATGGCCCAGCGGTGATGGGAGTTGGCCCACTTGTCGTATTCCGGCCGGTGGCAGTCCCGGCAGGCCTCGCTGCCGACGAAGGCGGCCGCCGGCGGGGCACCCTCAACCCGGCTGCCCGGGGGCAAGGCCTGATGCCAGGCATGGTAGAGCGGTATGGTCGCTAGGATGACCAGGGTGGCAATAAGGGCGGCGATCTTCCAGGCGTAGTTGGTATTAGAGGTCATGGGCGGTAATTCGTTATGCTCAAACTTTGGGCGGATAGGCCACCGGAATCTCCGACAGCCGGTCGCGCCGGAGGACCCGCGCCGTGTCGACTTTGACAATGGCGTTTTCAATCGTCACCGGATACAGGTCCATGCCCCTGGGCGCCGGTGAACGGATCAGGTCGCCCCGGATATCGAAGGCCGATGAATGGCAGGGGCACAGGAATTGTTTTTCTTCCGCGACCCAGGGCAGCGTGCACCCCAGGTGCGGGCAGCGCCGGGACAGGGCCAGGAACCCGCCGTCGGCCAGCCGGGTCAGATAGAACCGTCCCCGGGGAAAGGCCGTCACCGTTCCGGGCTGAAAATCTGCCACCGCCCCGGCTGCGATAATGGCGTCCGCAGACCCGCCCGCCCGTTTGCGCTTGCCGGAACCCAGGAACGAGCCGGCCACCCAGATCATCTCCGCAAGGGCGCCAAACCCCAGGGCGACCCACAACAAGGACAGAAAATCCCGGCGCGGCGCGGCGATCTCCGCGGCCACAGGGTTTTCTTTTTTCGCGCGCATCCTCACCTCCCGCCGCCTCACCAGGGAACCGTCAGGGTCATACCGGCGCCCCGAAACCAGACACCGGTGATGGTCAGCATTCCGTAAGCGGTCATCACCAGCGTGCCCATGGACTGGACGATCTCGTTCGTCGTCGCGCCATAGCGCTTTTTCAAAACGGCATAGAATCCTCCCAGAGCGATCAGCAGCGCCACCGTCGGCAGCACGCCATTGCTTACGACCGGTGGCATATCCCACCGCGGTCCGGCCGCCGATCGCCACTCGTCGGCCAGGATCAGCAGCGGCGTCAGGATGATTCCCGTCAGGGCGGCCAGCACCGCCATCTTCCGACCGGGGCGGGACGCAAACCAAACGCCCCCCGTGTCGGTCTGATATTTGAGATAGGGAATCGCCATCATCCCGAGCACCGCCAGGGAAGGGACCACCCAGACCGCAAAGGCCGGATGGAGGTGAAGCAGCAGTTCCTGCAGTCCGGCAAAATACCAGGGGGCCCGGGTGGGATTGGGGCTCAGTCCGGGGTTGGCCGGATCGCCCAGAGGGGCCTCGATGGAGGCCGCCAGCAGCAGCACGGCTGCCGTCAGGACGAGGGCTACGGCGATTTCGCGCATCAGGAGATCCGGCACCGTCGGTGCCGGGTCGGGCCTTGCTTCCACCGATGCATCCGGTGGCCGCGGCACCACGAGGCCCCGGGCTTTGCGGACCCGCCAGAAATGGAACGCCATCAGGCCGAACAGCAGGATGGGAAGGACCGCGGTATGCAGGGCGTAAAACATCTGCAGCGTCTGGGGGCCGATTTCCCGGCCGCCCCGAATCAAGGCCTGCAAATTTCCTCCGATAAGCGGAACGTATTCCAGCATCCCGGTGGAAACCGTCACCGCCCAGTAAGCAAGCTGGTCATAGGGCAGCAGATAGCCGGTGAAGTTGGCGCTAAGAACGATACCGATCAGGCCCAGTCCGACAACCCAGTTGAACTGGCGGGGCGAATGAAAAGCCCCGGTGAAAAAGACCCGCAGCAGGTGCAGGAGGATTACGGCCACCAGGAGATGCGCGCACCAGTAATGCAGGTTGCGCACAAGCCCGCCGAAGGGCAGCTCGGCCATGATCGACTGAATGGAAACGTACGCGGCCACCGGTGTGGGTTCATAGGCGAACTTGAGTAGGATGCCGCTCGCCAGTTGAAGGGCAACCAGCGTCGCGGCCATGCCCCCCAGTCCCCAGGTGAGGGAAAACCGCAGGGTATCCCGGGGAACCGTGGTGGGCCGAAAATGCAACGCCAGGTTTTTCAGCAAAACCCGCCGGTTCCGGGACGCGCCTTGCGGTCTCAGGGGTTCGGGAAAAATGGATCGCAGGAACGGTGACAGCAACGGAGGCTCTCCAGGGTTGCAATAGCCGGATGGAGGTGCCCAAAGGCACCTTGATCAAAGGCAACTTATAAGGGCATCGGCCTTTGCGAGTCAAGGCAACCCTGTTTAAATTTGAATTCTCCGTTGCTTGCAGCGGGGAATTCAAATTTAAAAGCGGAAAAGAAGCCCGGTCCCGGCCGTAAAAATCTCCGTGTCATAGAAATCGATGTTGCTGTCGCTCTCCAAATAGGCGGTCTTGAAATAGAGACTGGTCTTTTTGAAAAAGGGCGCCTGCCACCCGAAGGGTTTGTGGTAAAAGGATCATCTCCCGATTTCGATCTGGCGGTACTTCAGGTAGATGAAGCGCACGTAATCGTACTCGAAAGGGCGAGCCGGTGCTGTAGTAGCGAAACGGGATGCGGGCCCGCTCGCTGATGTAGTAAAGGCCGGTAAGCCCCCAGCGGAGCTTGTCGCGGTCCCCGGTGTTGGTGTACACTTCGTCGACGACCCAGGTCACCCAGACCGTGCCGATAGCGGCGTCAACGCCGGTGCCGATGCCATCGCGCACGCTGGAAGGCCCCAGGATCGGCAGCACGAGATAGGGTCCCGGCCCCAGTCCCCATTTCCCCAGGGTCTGGCCGAAATCCTCTTTGTCCGCGGGAAACCCCATGGGCGTGGCCGGATCCAGCACCCCGGCAAGGCCGAGGGTGGTGTTGAAGGCAATGCGGGCGGTGGAATTGAGCGTTCCCTCGGCATCGCCCTGGAGCAGGTTGTTTACCACGCTGCGAATCTCATACAGGTTGTCGAAAAAATTGGCGATGCCCGTGCGCACCACCTGCGGCAGGATAAAGCGGTAAGTATCAACCACCGGTATGAAAAAGTAGGTGTCGAAGCCGTAGTTGAACTTGTACATGGCCCGGTTGAACCCCTCCCAGGGGTCGTAGTTGGCCACAGGTCTTTCGTATCCCGGATCCGTGGGATCGGTAAATTTGCGCGCCTCGGGCTCCTCCTGGGCCAGCGCCACGCCGCCGGAAACGAGCGTCATCAGAACGACGGCGGCGGCGACAAGCGAAATCCAGTTCCATATCTTCGAGGGACAGTGCATGAGGGTCTCCCTTTAGTTTTTGAAGTAGTTCACCATGAAGGCCACGACATCCTTCTGCTCCATATTACCGCAGTGCCCGCCCGTGGGCCAGATGGTCGCCCGCGCACCGAAGGTATCCTGCAGGAAGTCGATCTCCCCCGGCGCCAGAATGATGTCGTCGTTGTTGGTCATCATGGCGATCTTCTCCGTGCGGCGCAGATAGGGGGCAATGCTTTCCAGGCTCATCTCGTGCTTGAGCTGCGCGGAGGTCAGCATGGGATTTTCGGCGTGATAGAACGGGTAAAAATAGCGCTCGTAGTAATCCTGGAAAGTGATGCGCAGGGAGGCCCCCAGGTATTCGGTCAAAGAAGTGGTCTGGGTGAGCCGTGTGCCCGGGGCCACCAGCAGGCCGTAGCCGCTCATGACATCCGAGGTGAACACCATGTTGCTCGAGGAGATGCGGAAAGAGAATCCGATCAGACTCTCCAAGGCCGCATTGGTGGGGATTTTTTTCTTGTAGACCCGGTAGAGAAAGTCCTCGTTGAAATCCAAGCGGTTCGGTGCGGTCGTAAGCCGTGACAAACGCCCGGATGACCCGTCCAAAATAGCTGTTGAAGGCCCCGGGTTCGTCGCCCACCGTGTCGGCCAGCATCTTATCGATGATGCCCACCGAGTTGAACAGGTTCACGGCCGGGTTGATCATCAGCACCTTCTGGAAGTTGAAGACCTGCCGCTCATCATCCAGGCGCGTCAGAAAAGCCGCCTGGGTGCCCCCCAGGCTGTAGCCGGTGAGATAAAACGCGGAGACATCCACCCGGTCGGCCACCTGCCGATAGGCCTTCTCCATCACCCGGTAGATATCTTCCGCGTCATGGATGACGTGGCCGGGCACCTTGGTGGCGGAGGCGTTGACGATGAAGTTCATGTAGGTGGGCGAGGAGATCGAGATGACGCTGAAACCGGCCTGGTAAAATACTTTCTGCAGCGCCTGCACCTTGGGGGATTTGTAACTGGCCCCGGTGCCGGCGATCACGAAGATCAGAGGCGCCCGCTCCTTCTGGGGTACCAGCGAAAACCGCAGACCCTCGCTATACCAGAAGAGGTCCGGGATTTGACGGTCCGCGAAGACCTCCAGGCTGTAGTCCTTCACCGGCACTTCCTTGGGAAGGTCGGCCCGATAAATCGCAGGGGTCCCGACGACCGTTGCCGTATAGGGGTCGACGAAGGGGTAGTCGTAGGCCCCGGTGGTGGCGGCAGCGTACAGCATCCCGGCCGGGAAGAGCAGCAACCACAGGACCGTCAAAGTCAGCCGCTTCATTGAATTTTCCTTTCATTAAATACCTTCGTTACGATAAAATCAGCCGGTTGACGCCGGAATCGACCTTAAGGTGCGCCCGCCGGCAGTCCCGGCCGCTTCGCACGGCGAATAGGATCTTGCCTTCAGATGTTCCGGCGGGATATCGAATCGTTCTTGAAAACAAAAATATCAGTTGCAGGCGTGTCGGTGTGTCACACCTATCGGAAAGGCAGGGAATCGTAAGCATCCACATCGCATCGCGTCATAGCACGGGCCCCATCATGGCAACGGTGTTGTTCCAGAGCCGGCGGCGCCAGGTCCAGCCCGCCACGCTTTCCCGGGTAACCGGCCGGGATTGGGCGATGTAGCTGGCCTGGCGCTGGCGCACATCGGTCGTCAGTGATGGATCGCAGAACAGAATGTTGTTTTCGTAATTGAGCTCGAAGCTGCGCCGATCCATGTTGGCCGAACCGATCAGGGTCACCTCGCCGTCGATCGTCAGCGATTTGGTGTGCAGCAACCCGCCTTGGTACTCGAAAACACGAACCCCGGCCGCCAATAGATCCCAATAGTAGCTGCGGCTGGCCGCCCCCACGATCCAGGAGTCGTTGCGGGCCGGGAAAATGATGGTCGTCTCCACGCCCCGCCGGGCACTGGCACAGAGCGCCGCCTGCATGGCTTCGTCGGGCACGTAATAGGGCGTGGAAATCACCAGCTCGCGTCGGGCGGCGTACATCAGGGTCTCGAACATCTCGGGCATGGCAGAATAGCGCACCGTGGGCCCGGTGCCGATTACCTGGGCCGGAAACCCCTGGGGCAGCGGGTCGATGGTGCGGCTGAGCAGATAGCCCAGATCTTCACCGGTTTCCGCTCCCCAGTCGGCGGCAAACAGATACTGGTTCTGCCGGGCGATGGGACCCTCGAAGCGGACCATGGCATCCACCCAGGGGGCGTACTTGGCCTTGATGCGGAATTCCGGATCGGCGCAGTTCTGGCTGCCGCAATAGGTGACGGCATGATCGATCACGACGATCTTGCGGTGGTTGCGCAGGTCGATGCGGCGCTTCAAGGGCCGCAGCAGCGGATTGCCGATGGAAAGCGCGCTGGCCAGGCGCACCCCGGCCTTGCGCATTTCCGGCCAGTGCTTCGAATGGATCATGAGGCGGGATCCCAGGCTGTCCGCCATGGCCCGGCAGGTTACCCCGCGGGCGGCCGCCCGCTTTAGGGCCTCGACAACTTGGCAGCCGTTGTTGTCCGGCAGCCAGATGTAGAACAGCAGGTGGACATGCTCCCGGGCCGCATCGATATCGGCCACGATGGACGCTATGGCGGCGTTGGAATCGGGCATCAGGCGGGCCCGGTTGCCGCCCACCGGATCGAAGCCGTTGACGGTTTTGCCGAGCTGGAACAAATGCGCATACTGTTGGGGGACGGCGCCCGGCAGCGCCGTTTCGGGCCGGCCGGAGGAAGCGCCCACATCCGGCAGGCCTTTCAGGACGTCACGCATCCGCGTCACACGGCCCCGCCCCAGGTTGGTCTCACCGAAAAGGATATAGGCCGCGATGCCCACGACCGGGAAAACGAGAATCACCACCACCCAGGCCACACGCGAGGCCGGCTCCCGGTGGGGCCGCAGCAGGGCTCGTACCAGCAGGCCCAGTTGCACCATCAAATGGATAACGACAAACAGCGACGTGGTAAACGGTCCCTCCATTGTTCACCTATTCTTGGGTTGGCCTTGTCATCGGCAATCGCCAGATCGAGCGTCGGCGAAGGAGCGCTACCGTCGACTCGCGGAGCCATGCCCTAGTCGAAAGCTCTGCGTGCCGGGGATACGGCGTCATCTTCCCGGAAGCACCCGGCTTCCCCATCCTAATCCGATGGCAGGGATCGTCACTCCGGCGGGAACGGCGACGTCACGATGAAAGCGCTTTTTGCCTGCGTTGCACACAATGAAATCACGGTAGGCGATAGAATCACTTCTTAGTCCGGCCGCCGACAAAATGGCAAGCGAAATAAGGAAATGCTTTTGCTGGCCGCCATGGAAACAGCAGGGAATCCGAAATGGCGTTCGCCCGCCTAAGATTAGACGGCTTTTTATGGACCCGCGCAAAAAGAGGATTCGCCTCGGCATTCACGGGCCGGATGCACAATGGCACCCGATTCCCCCACGCGAGTACCCGTTGGATTATCGTAACGGTTTCTTTCGGCATGGCGCTGCCTGCAGCGGCATCCCCCTTGTGCGTCGCCATTCTCGGTACGAATAGGCCCTGCAATGGACGGCGGCGGGGCCCGACGCAGGATTTGGCCTGCTTGTTCATCACACGGATGCCGCCCGCGGAAGAGCCTGCGATTGCAGATCGCATGGGGGGAAAACTGGGTCAGGCGCTGTCAGAAAAAGTCGTCAGCAAATGGCCCGTCGTCGATATGTGGGAGGGTTGAAAAAGGGGGTGCCCCTCCCCTTAGGTGCCCGCCCAGATCCGCTAAGGCTTTCCGCCTTCCTTCAGGCGCGACAGGCCAGCAGGGGGTAATTCACGAACACGATGGAAGCTTCCCGACCGTGGCGTGCCCGGGCCTTCTCGATGGCCGATTCGATCGTTTCGGCGGCCTCGAAGCCGAGGTGCCGGACCAGCTTGGGGCGCTTGGCGCCAGCCACGATGAGGTGTCCGGCATGGCGGAGACGCTTCAGAGGATAGGTGACCATGAGGCCATGCATGGGATGGAAGCCATGGCAGAAGCGGTACTTGTAGATGTATTCGGGACGATGGGCGAAGTCGTCCTCATACCGGTCGATGATGTCGTAGGGATCCCGGTAGTGCGGTAAAATCTTCTCCCATATTTCCTGGTGGGAGGGGTGGTGCTCGTGGTGCCAGACATCGGGCAGCGGGCTGGCCAGGATGACCGTGCAGCCGGGTTTGCCCATGGCCTCGATCACGCCCCCGAAATAGCCCAGCCCCGTGGACAGCAGGGTGATCATGGGGTTCATGACGGAGAAAGCCGCGTAGGGGCTCCAGTTGGGGATGCCGTAGAGCAGGATGTCCGCTTTTTCGGCCACGATCTCCCGACGCGGCTTGAGCTGGGAGGCCATCAGCTCCAAGGCCGCCTGCCGGCATTCGAAGACGCCTCCGGCCCACACCTTGTGGACTTGCAGGGGGTTGGCCAGGACGGTCTCGATCTTGAAGATGCGGTTCCGGCCCAGTTTCTCTTCGATCAGGGCGCCCATCTCGTCCAGGATGGCGTGCATCCGGTTCTTGTTCATGGACATGGACATGCTGTCCGGGGAGTGGTGCCAGCGGATGCTGCGGTAGGAGCCCAGCCCCACACAGATGGATTTCCAGCCGCCGTTGAACCCGCGCCACACCACGGTGTTGACGTAGACGGTGAGGTCGGACTCCACCAGGCAGCGGTTGACCTCCACTTCGTAGCCGCTGGGGGTCGTTCCGAGATAGGCGAGATTCTGCTTGTCTTCGGCATCGTGGCAGATCAATCGGTAGCCGAACATCCGGACCAGATCATTTCCGATGATCTTGGCCAGCTCCCGCCGGGTGAACTTGCGATGGATCCCGCCGGCATTGACCAGGGTGATGTCCGCCGGTGTGACGCCGGCCCTGCCCAACTCGGCGATGACCTGCTTGATGGCCGGCTCCCAGACCGGGGCGAAACAGGGCACCGTGGGGTCGTCGAAGGCGATGGTCACCTTGTCTCCCGGCTTGACCAGCTCCGGCAGGGGCGGACGGCCCAGGGGAGATTGCAGCGCCCGTTGGATTTCGCCAGCGATGTCTTCCACTGGCGCCAAAGTTGTGGAAAGACCCGGCGGCGCCGTGATGACGCTGTCCGGCAGGGTGACCCGGGCCATCTGGTCGCCGAAGACGATCTGCTCTTTCATGAGAGGCTCCTTTATGTTGTTCTTCCTCTTCCTCCCTTGCCCTCAGCTTTCGCCGCAATATCTTCCCCACCGCGCTTTTGGGCAGCTCGTCGATGAATGTGACCTGCCGGGGCACCTTATAAGCGGCCAGCCGCGAGCGGCAAAAGGCGATAAGCTCCTCCTTGCTCAACGATGCGCCCGGCTTGGGTACGACAAAGATCTTGACCGTTTCACCGCGGTAGGCATCGGGCACGCCGATGATGGTGGGCTCCGGACGAGGGACGAGAACATCGGTCAGTCCGCTGAAAACGCATGAGCACTGGATCGCCGTAAAGCCGGCGGCGTGGAAAAACGGGAAGACCGCCAGCATGCTGCCCTCCCCTTCCTGGAGATCATGGAACCACTCGCGATAGCTGATATTTTTGCCCATGTAGTAGAGCGCGGATTTTTCCGGGAAGCGTTCGGCGGTCCTTTGGAGGGCTTTGGAAAGGGTGATGCTTTCGAATTCCGGCCAGGCCGGTACACCGGCCGGATAGTGGGCATGCCAGGGTCTCGATTCAGCCATGATCTTCCCCCAACAACGAAAATTCCGGAAATGACGAACGATCGAAGATGAAAGGGCGTTGCAAATCAGAATCGACTTCCCCAGAAGAAGAGGCTGAACAATGGGGAATGAAGATCAATTCCAGCGGCGGATGCAGTGGGGCACGGGATAGAGCAGGCCTTATCAATACGGCAGCGTTGCTGTCAAGGGTTACTATTCGTCAGGGTCCATCCAGAAATGGTAGATTTTGGTTCAGGCCAGGGCCGCAACGATTCGGTTTGGTGGGGGGACGAATCTAGGGGTCTGCTTTTTTCGTTGACCGTAACTTTGGTCATTCATGCGTTGCAGGCAACCGGAAAGCGCATAAAGACGCCTGGTGATCCGCAGGCCACAACGGACGGTTGGTATGGAACCCGTCGTTGGATTATGGTACCCATTGTCAGGAACAGGGATCGCATGAGCATGGTCCGGGTGCCGTCACTCCAATTGCCCGAAAGCAGGGAACCGCCCATGGATCGCATCACCCGTGAAAAAATTATCAAACGCGGTCTATCGCTGGGTGCCTCCTGCGTCGGAATCGTTCCCGTCGACCTTCTGAGGGACTCCCCTTCCCACAGGCGGTATGCGATGGACCTTGGAAAGTTTGCCGGAAGTACGGCCATCGTCCTTGCCCTTGAACACCCCCCGGAGCAGCCGGAGATGGACTGGTGGGACAACTGGCAGGGCGGAACGCCGGGCAATCGTCGTCAGATCAATATCAATCACCGGCTGGTGAAATGGCTGCGCAAGAAATACACGATTGAGGCTGTGGAACTACCCTACCAGGTGGAACGGAACGGGATTTTCCTCAAGGATGCGGCCATCCTGGCGGGGCTGGGCGTCATGGGGCGCAACAATCTGCTGATCACCCCCTGCTATGGTCCCCGGGTTCGTTTAAAGGCTTTAGTGCTGGATCTTTCCATGCCGGCAACGGCGTCCCTGGAGGGGTTTGATCCCTGCAACGAATGTCCCGCACCCTGCCTGTGCGCCTGCCCCCAGGACGCCTTCGCCAGTGGATCCTACGACCGCGAACGCTGCCAATTGCAAATGAAAGCCGACGAAGCCAACCCCATCGCCCTGCGATCGCCCGTGGTCGGCATGCCGACCAAGTTCAAGGTGGCCTATTGCCGCCTGTGTGAACTGTCCTGCCCGGCGGGCGGCAACCCGGCGCCTCAGTTGGGCGTATCCCCGTAAATGAAGATGTCCCGCTGGGTGGAATTCCCCGAGTAGGCCGACACCCGCAGCAAGTCCACGCCCCACTGAACCGGCAGCCCCCGCCGGAAGGCCAGACCGCTGCCCAGAATATAGCCCAGGCCCCGGGACCAGTCGGGATCGTGTTCGAAGGAACACCCCCCGCAGGCCATCACCCCCAGCTCCCGGGAATAGGGCAAAATCACGATCTGGTTCGGTCCCGGTTTGATTTTAGCGGTGACTTTCTCTTCCTGGAGGAACTGGATAAAGGCCTGTCCCACAAGGGGTTCGGGGTTGATCAACAGGATCGTATCGAGGACGGCGTCCGGCAGGCAGCGCAGCAGGGCGGCTTCGGCCCGCAGGACGACCAGGTTGGGAGGGACATCCTTCTGGGATGGCAGCTCGCGCGCGCACCACTGGCGGGCGATCTTCCCGTAGTAGGAGCCGTTGGCCGGTTCACAGGTAAAATCGTAGAGATCGGTGGCGATAACACCCATCCCCGGGTTTTCCAGAGCGATAAGGCGGGCCGCCTCGCCGCTGCCGCAGCCGATTTCCAGCAAAACCCGCGGCATCCGCAAAATGTCATTGGTCCTGCGGATATCGTCGATGTGATTTTCCCGGCGGTTGAGATAGTGGAACAGTTCGGATGGATCGGGTTTATGGGCGCCCCCGTGGTCGCAAACCGCCACGGGTCTCGGGCATAGATCGGGGGCTACGGCAATCGTGGATCGACAACGGGATGGGTCCTGGGGGGTGCGGCGGGATCGGTCGGAGGGCGGAGTATCGTGACGGGGTTCGGGTCCAACGAAAGCGGTCTTAACCTGACCGCGTATTACCGGCAGACGGTACTTGACCCAGGACCAGGCCTTCCGGCCCGTGGCAGAGATCCAATTTTTCACCCCGGCCTGTGCTCCTCGATTCGAACGCCGATAGCCGCTTGTATCCACAACGCGACATCCACCACGGCGAGGGATATTGGCGTCCCTGCAATTCGTGAATAAAGACAGGAATTCCCTGGTTTGTCAATTCGATTTTCCAAGGGAGTCGACGATGGCACCGGTCGCCGGTCGCACACGTTCTTTAGGCTGAATGCGCTGCGGACGGCGTCCTCAAGGGGTTGCGGCCGTTTTATACAACGGCAGCAGGGCCGTAAACAGCTGGGCGATTCTTGACGCAATATCCGTTCCGGCGGCCACGGCGTCATCCTTGGGAAGTGTGGCAAACAGTTCGAATTCGAGCGGCGCCTCTGGAGGTGTCTTATCAAAGAAGGCCGCCAGCGGCATTTCGGAAGACGATGGGGGCTCTTCTTCGACACACCAGCCGCCGCCACCAGAAGAGGTCTTGATGCAGACCGATGGCCGTGCGCGGTTGCATGCGCTCAGCTTGTACTCGTCGGCAATTGCGAGAACCGCCTGCTCGTTTTCTTCGCTGGTCAACCATTCGCGCAAGGCAGGGCAACCGGCCAAGGCCCCATCACCACTTGCCGGGCGCACCACGCGGAGGCCATAGTAGATGGCCTGCTGATCGATTCGGACAAAAAAGGTGGTCTGATGAGCGGGGTGGTCCGCCTTATGATGTTTGATATCCTGCACATGCATTTCCGGTTGGCTGCCCACCGCCCAGGAATTGAATTGGAACTGATTGGGGCTGATTTTTTGGATTACGGCCCCTCCCAGTTGATAGCGGGAACGCCAAGTTGTCCGGCTGATGCTGGTTTTAAAGTCCGTCGCCGCCAAACCGGCAAACACAGGTTTGGGGGTCTTGGAGGCCGACTTGCGCCGGGCGCCTTCGGCACTTTCGCGATCTGCCAAACGCTTGCGCTCTTCCCACTGCCGGCGTTCGGCAATGCGGCGTTGCAGCTCGATATCCGTTCGGGCTTCTTCACCGTCTTCCCATCGTATCACCATCTGATCTTTATGGATGGAAACAACCTTGAAGACGCCCTTCTCGTTTTCGTATTGTTCATCGACGTTGAATTCGATTTCCGACGGCTGTTCCATGACACCTCCAGCTTGGACTGTAATTTGCCGACATGCCTTATGACCATGCACGGCGTTGGTCGAAAAAAAAGAAAAGACGGATAGGGCGAATGACGCGTCTGGATCTGGGACGGAATTCGGCAGGAAAGGGGCAGTCGCCATCGTTCGCTGCCTGTTTGGAGGGCCGGCCGATCGTTTTGGGTGAAGAATCCGCAAACTCCGCGGCAGACGAACGCTATCAGCTTTAACAATATACTATAAGTACGATTTCGCCGTTTGCACGCATTATTATCGTAAGCGGCTCCCGAACCCAACCCGGCGGGCCCCAAGTGATGAGCGAAACGCAATGATAGCGGGTAGTCGCAATCGGACGCACAGTGGGAATCGAAAAGAGCCTTTGGCCCCTGTAAGTGGCGTCTTCTTTCGGCTGCCGAGCGATCGTGCGGCGTATGGAACGCTTCGCGTCTGTAAAGGCGCTGCGCCTCAATCGCGCGCTAAACGCAAAAGCGATTTCGATCCCGATAGATGGCCGTTAGTAGCATTTCGGAGATTACGTCTACTTCACCACGTCATTGTGGCACTTCAGGCAGCCGACGAACTGGGGGTGCGAGGTGGGCGGCCCCACGGGATCGCCGTCCGGATCGTGGCAGGCCAGGCATTGGGCGTCCTCCGTCACACCGGCGTGCACATCGGGGAAACGGCGGATGGACGGGCCGTGCATCCCCAGGTAGTAGCGGTAGGCGCAGCCCCCCAAAAGGAGCAGGGCCGCGCCGCCGATCAAAAGGTGTTTCGCTGTCCTCATGAGGTCTCCCTTGCCACGGTACCGTCCTTCAAATTGATGATCTGATCCACGTCGTTGAGGATATCCCGGTCGTGGGTCGCCATGATGATGGTGCTGCCGTCCTCGGCACTCAGGCGGCGCAAGAGTTCCACCACCCGCCGGCCGCTGTCCGTATCCAGATTGGCGGTGGGTTCATCGGCCAGCAGCAGGCGCGGCCGGTGGGCGAGGGCCCGGGCCACGCTCACCCGCTGGGTTTCGCCGCCGGACAATTCATGGGGCAGGGCCCGGGCCGCTTCGGGGAGGCCGATCCCCTCGAGAAGGGCTTCGATTCTCCGGGTACGCTCCGCGCCGGTCACGTCGTTCAGGGTCAGGGGCAGGCCGATATTCTCGGCCACGGTGAGGTAGGAGAGCAGATTGCCCCTCTGGAAGACGAAGCCCAGGTGGCGGCGCTGAAACAGACTCAACTGGCGGGCCGCCAGCCGGTTGACGACGGTTTCGAAGCAGCGAATCTCCCCCTGGTCGGGCGCCTCCAACCCGCCGATGCAATTGAGCAGGGTGGACTTGCCGGACCCGGACTTGCCCATGATCGCGGCAAAACCGCCGGCCGCAACCTCCAGGGAGACTTTGACCAAGGCGTCGACCCGGCCGCGTCCGGAACGGAAGGTTTTCGTAATGTCGGTCAGCGTGATCACGGGATTAGATCATCCTCAAAATGTCGGCGGCCCGCTTGCGGGCCACCAGTAGGGCCGGCCAGGCCGCCGCGGCCAGGCTGAACACCAGGGAAACCGCCGGGGGCGCCCACAGGGAAAAGGCCGTCAAACGCGGATAGATGATACCCGATACGGCAAAATAGCGGTTGTGGGACGTGAACGCGCTGATATCGATGCCCCCCAGCCGGGCCACCACCAGGACAGCCACCACCCCGGCCATCAGCCCCGCCCCGCAGGCCGCCAGATTCATCAGGGCCACCTTGGCCACGATGAGCCGGGTCATCTCGGCGGTGGTGACCCCCATGGCCTTCAGGATGCCGTATTCGCGCATGTTGCGGATAATGAAGATGACAAACGAGCAGGCCAGGCCGATGGCAACGACCCCGAAAACCAGCACGATGACCACCGTCATGGAGATCGCCTCCAGGTCGATGAGCTGGCGCAGATCCGGCATCTGGTTCTCCCAGGATTCCAACCGGACGGTTGCGGGCAGCTGCTGACGGTATAGTTTCAGAGCGGCGGCCGGCGCAACCCCGTCTTCCAGAAACACGGCGGCCGTCCAAGGGGAACCCTTATCCGGCAGGCAATCCAGCGGACAGAACGCCAGGCCCCGATCCAGGGCCTCCAGACCGGTCTGGTAGATGCCGGTCACCTCGAGGGGCAATGCGGGATTATCCCGCCGGTCCTGAAAGCGGAGCTCGCTGCCGATATGCACTCCGAAAGACCGGGCCAGGTCGCGGCTGATGAGGATTTCCGCCCGCCCGTGCCGCGGGTAGCGCCCTGCCACGATTTTCTTCCTGAGGGCCGTCGTGGCGGATTCCCGGGCGGGATCGATCCCGCACAAGGTCAGCGGCAGGGCCAGCCCGTCCCCGGAAAGAATGCCCGGCAGATAGCGGCGTTTCAAGACGGCCTTGACCCCCGCGATTCGGAGATCGTCCAGTGGCAATGTTTCCGGCAGGTTAGAGACGGTGATATGCCCTGAAAACAGCCCCACCGTGTTGCGCAGCATGGCGTCTTGGACCCCCACCGACAGCGCCGAGAGAAAAATCAGGGCGGCCACGGCCGTAACCACCATGACGGACAGGGCGGCCGTGGAACGGCCGGAACGAAGGAGAAAAAGAAGTGCGATCCGTGCCCATAGACCGACGCCGCCGGATTTCATCGAGCTGCTCCGCCGCCGGTCGGCTCCATGCCGATGCGCTGCTCCAGAAAGCGTATGGCATGGGGGGTCAGCGCCTGATGCTCCCTGGCGAAGAGAAGGCCGAATCCACGGGTCAGCAGCTGGTGGGCGGTCTGCCCGGCCTGTCGGGCCGCGGCCGGGAAGCGGCCCATGTGCAATGTTTCCGAAACCAGGTGCGTGTCCGAAGCCATGACACCCGCCAATTGCGCGCTTTCATCCACGCTTTCCCCATGGTGAATCAGGGAAACCAGGTAGTTGTGTTTCCGGGTGCGCACATCGATCGCCAGGTCCACCATGTCGTCCATGATCTGACAGCCCATCCCGATGTGGTAGAGTCCCTCCAGCAAGGGGGCGAGATGGGCTTCGTCAATGGATTCGATGGCCCGGGGGATATCCCAGGGACATTGAAACAGGATGCCGGTTTTATAGTGGTGGACCGTTCGCAGGATCGCATCCGGTCCAAGGATGTCGGTCACCCCCCCCTCTTCGCCCGCCTCCTCGATGCCGCTGCGGGTCATGGTTTTCATGGAGGCCGTCGCTGCCAGGGGAACCTGTTCCAGGGCAATCTCTCCCTGGCGGGCGGCATGTAAAAGGATCTGGAAGAGCACCCGATCGGACACCATGATGTCCACCACGGACCGGAAGCGGTAGCCGCCGGCGGGGAGGTCCGTCTCCAGGGTGGGTTTATATTCGTCGTCCAGCAGATTGTCGCAGCCGGTCACCATCCCCCTCAGGCACTGCAGGATCGCCGCATAAACAAGGCGGCGGCCATGGGGGATACCCGCCCGCTGGTAGGAGTAGAGAAAAAGAGCGGAGAAAAAATTTTTCGCAAGGGAAAACGCTGTTTCGGCGGGCGGCTGAAGGCTGACGCCACAGGTTAGGAGGATCCGGTCGGCCGTTTCCCAATAGCGTTCCAGCCCCGCCTGCAGCTCCGTCAGCAGGGTCTCGAAGACCGGGGTTTGCACCATCGGGCCCAGGCCGACGGAACGATCATCGTCGCAGGGCATGGTCAGGCGTCCGGTTTGCGGGTGTTGAACACGGCGATATAGCCAAAATACGTCGCCACGATATCCGGGGGCCTAAAACCGGCTTGGGTGATGGCACCGGGCAGCACCCCCCGGATATTCTCGCCAATCTGGGGCTGCATAAAAAACCAGCGGGACACATGGGATACCAGAGCGCCCATCCAGGTGGTGGGTATGTGCATATCCGCAATTACGAGCCGCCCGCCGGGTTTGAGCACCCGGAAGGCTTCGGCCAGGGCCTTTTGTTTGAGATCCAATGGAACGTGGTGGAAGAACAGACTCGACACCACCGCGTCAAAGGCGGCGTCGGCAAACCCCAGGTCTTCGGCCGCCATGACCTCGAAGCGGCAAGTGGAGCTTCCCCGCTTCTTGCGCGCCACGGCGATCATTTGGGCCGCCGCGTCGATACCCACACTCTCCCCGCCCGCCGTGCCGTCCAGCCGATCACCGATCATGCGGGTCAGCACACCGGTACCACACCCCAGATCCAAAACCCGATCCGAAGCCTTGAGATCCAGGAGCCCAAGCAAATGGCGGTCATATTCGGCCTGTTTGCCCAACAGCAGGACAGGTTCGCAGAAATCATACACCAGGGCGGCGTGATCCAGCGTGCGGCCCCGGGTGGGTACGCTTTTGCGCGTCATTTTCCCCCCCACTCTCGTGAAGCGGATTGCGGTTCAATGAGCCGGACACCCTGCATGATGAGAGGTTTATCGCATGGCAGGCATCGCCGTGGTTCAAACCTTCAGGGAGCCTCCGACGAAAAGCTCTGCAACTCGTGGCAGGCTTCCTGGCTGTCCAAACGGCAGGCCTTTTTCAGCGCAGCGCGCATTCCTTCGCGATCATTTATCCCATAAAAGGCGACCGCCTTGGCCAAATAAAGATCGCCCCAGGAAGGATATTTCTTTTCGAGGTGATCCAGATAGATGATGGCGATGCGCCATTCCTGCTGACGAATGTAGCGGTAGGCCCTGGAGAGTTCCCGTCCGGGTTCGATGCCCGGCATGACCGGCTGCTCCATTTCCCGGCGATAGGCGAAATGGGCTTCCTTTTTCTCCGCTTCCAAATCTTCGATCTGGGCCCGGATGAAATCCACATTGCGGATTATCGAACGGATCTCAACGGAATAGGTGCCTTGTTGGTCATCGCCCCTTTCATGGAGCACGTCTGCAGGGATGGTGCCGACCGCCAGACAGAATATCTCGTTCTCCTTTTTTCCATAATGCTCCAGCAGGCCCTTGTGGGTCAGATATTTGGCGGCCAGCTTGACGGCTTTCAATTTGGCCCCGAACAAGGCCAGGGCTTTGGCTTTGGCACCCGAATCCGTCTCCCCGCGGTGATAGGTAAAGTCGGTAACAACCGCGATGCTGTCACCCTGCGGAATCTCGGCGGCCATGCCGCTCGTCGTCCACAAAACGATCAGCAAGACCAGCAGCGCAAGGTGCTTTTTAGGCGACGGCATGGCTGGAATCCTCCAACACAGGTGAAGTCGGTGTGACAGCGGGATAGTGAAATATCGCTTGATTGCGAGTTGACCGCACCCTCTAACAGGCCTTGGATAAACAAGGATTAGGCCGAAAGGCAAGGCGCCGTCCACTGCGAAAAGCGCAGCAACCATCAGGGTTGTAGCGCCGTTTCGCGAGGTCGGAACTCACCTTCGTCCATAGGATCAGATGAGAATTCCCGCAACGCGGGACAACACCGCATTTCGGCCTTAGACGCCGTTTATCCACGGCCTGTTAAGCCCGGTCGACAAGGCGTGCTAAGTTGGCGCCCATCTTAAACCTGCCCTATCGGACGGTCAAGCCCGGTCGTCACCCACAGCGGCAGAGGATTGTGGCCGACGTGCTAATGGACGGTCAGGCTGGCCATGGACCGGGGACCGCTCACCAGCATCGGGTTGGTAAGTGTCGTTTGGACGGTTTCCAGCTTGCTTCCGAAAATCATCTGTTTGAGCAACCCATGATGGTAGGCACCCGATAAAACCAGCGCATCGTGGGGCACATGATAAAGATTCTCTGCGAAAGCGCCCGTTTCGAACTGATGCCAATGGCGAACCCGCTCACTGAGGGTTTTCTCCAAACCGGCATCGTGAATCTGCTCGTAGTAGTAAAACTCTTCCTGCTCCATTTGGGTGAAGAGATCCAAAGGAAGTCCGGTGCGCTCGGCGATCTGCAACCCGAACTCGAGTGCATTGCAGGCGCTCTCCGACCCCCCGAACAACACCATGATGCTGTTCCAGGCTTTGAAGACTTGCGCGGTCATCAGCACCGGGAAAGGGGCCGATTGCATGATACGCCGTACCTTGGGCCCGATGTAGCCGAGTCCGATCTTCGATGATAGATCACTGATGCTGCGCGGACAGCACATAAACTGGAAGTAGGTCGGGATATCCGGCAGGTCGCGGGCGGTGCGATACTTGGGGTTGATAAAACGCGGTGCCACACCGGCCGCTTTCGCAAGCGAACGGGCGTGTTCGACGGCCGTATCCGGTTCGTAGAGATAGGAGCGGTCCAGATCGATCTGGACCGCTTCATCGTCGAAATACATCATGAAGCTCATGGCGTCCGGGATATAGATATCGAGGCCGATGTCCAGTGTCCTGCAAAAATGGATGGACTGCATGAGGGTTTCCCGACCTAGCGGGGTATTACGAAAAACGTGCAGCAAATTTTCCAAAACCGATTGTCCTCAGGCCATTTCGGGGATCGGAGAGAAGATCCGTCGTTGTCGTTTAAGACTGTTGCTTTGATACGAGTTTCTCGTGGGTGCCTTCGTGAATGAAGGCCACCGTATAGTCACTGCCATTGTCATTCCAGACCTGGCGCAGAATCCATTCTTCCGGCTTCCCGCTGTTTTCCACCTTAATGTGCAGGCTGTGGGACCCATTGTCGACCTTGGTGATGGTGGCAGGGAAAGTTTTGCCGTCCAGAGTCACGGACAACGGGTCCTTGGCGAGGTGGATCTCCACGGTGCCCTCCCCCTTGTCACGCTGCCAGGTGCCACTGATGTCTTTGGTCAGATCATTGTTGCCGCCGCTACAGCCCACAACCAGTGCAAGCCCAAATACGGCAAGCACGGTCAAGATCGCACATTTGGTCGTCTGCCAACTTTGCATGTTAAACCTCCGCGGTTTTGGGTTAAGATGAATCGTATAGCCGATTATGGTCAGCCCTAAGCGCTTGGCGAACCACCTCACATAGCGTCCCCCTTGTGGCTTAAAGGTAAGAATAATCACCTGCAAGCAAGCTGCAAGTGGCGGGGACGTCAATCCGCCCCTCACAGATCATTTTCGTCTGACGTAAGAGGCGTTCCTACTTCTTGGTAAACCTTTACGTGGCAAGGTCTACCATGATTTGCTTTTGAGAATGTCCCGGATTTTCTTCTCGGCCTTTTTCTCCACCAGGATCATTTTCTGGGCTTTGGCTTTCTTGATTTTCTCGGTCAATTCGTTGATATCGGCTGGCTTTTCAAGCAGGTCCATCGCACCGAGCTTCATGGCCTCGATCCCTTTCTGAACGGTCGCATGGCCGGTCAGCAAGATCACCTGCAAGTCGGGTTTTTTTTCCTTAAGCGCCTTGAGGGCTTGGATACCGTCCATGCCGGGCATCAGCAAATCGAGGATGATAACATCGAAATCACCGTCTTCGCTCTTATGAATGGCCTCGACCGCCGACATGCTGGTGGTGACCCTCATTCCCCGGTTGCGCATGCGCTCGGCAAGGGTATCGAGAAATTCCCCTTCATCGTCGACAAGGAGCACTTTTTCGTCCATGGTTTTTCTCCTTAATAATAAATAGGTCATTCAAGCTTTTCCAAGCGGCATAAAATGGGCCCGCTTCAGGTTACCGCCGCATCACCCCTAAGGCCTTATCAGGGAGGCGGCTCAAGGGCGGCCAATTGAAGCTGGAGCATTCCGGAAGCATGGTCCAGACGAATTTCGGCTTGCAGCGCCTCCCGCACGGCATCCGTCGCGGCACAAAACGCCGCGTCAAGGCCGCCTTCGGGCGGATGCCCCAACGCTCCGATCAGAACACGGGCGCCATCGCCGCATCGCTCCACGGCAAGCGACATTGCCCCTTTTTCACCCGGCTGGGCCGCCATCCACTGCATGGCGGCCCAGATCAGCTCCTGGACCATCAGGGGACGGGTTGTGATCACCACCGGGGGATCGATGGGCTGCACCTCCACCGAGACTTCCATACCGGCAAGCAGACGCTGGGCCAGCCGCACCAGCGTCGTCACCGTCTCTCCCATATCCACCGAGGCAATCGGGTGGTCGGTGCTATGGGCGAAGCGGTTGAAACAGCGGATGATCTGATCCGCCCTTTCCACCTGGGCCTTCACTTGGGCGGTCACCGCATCGATACGCTCCATGTCGAGGGCCATTCCCTGCCGGGTCATGTGGCAGAAATCCTCCAGGAGACCCGCTTTCTCGTTGATAATGGACAACACGTTTTTCAGATCGTGGGAAACGGCGGCTGAAAGCTTTCCGAAAAATTGCAGCCCCGTCTCTTGCGACGTGGTCTCATTTGCTTTCATGATGGCGTTCCTGTCTGACCCGCGGCGGTATGCAATTTTTCCACCAGGTCGTCGATCTGGACCGGTTTGATGAGATAGAATTCGGATATGGACGTGCCGGCGATAAAATCCTTTTCCGACCCGTGACCCGTCAGGAAAATGAATTTGGTGGCGGGCGAGAGGACCTGAATTTTGGCCTTGAGGTCGATGCCGCTTATTTTGGGCATCTTCACATCCAGGACGGCGATGTCGTATTGCGTTTCCGCGACCCGCTGCAAGCCCTCCTCGGCCGTCGTGGCCCAGTCCGCATCGATTCCTCTGATCTGGAGACGTTCGGCCAGCGTCGCCACGAATTCTTCCTCGTCATCTATGAGTATTACGCGCATTCCTGTGCTTCTCCCTTCTCCTCGATCCGGAGGGGCAGTTTCACTTTAAAACAAGTGCCCGCGCCGACCTGGCTGTCAACTTCGATTTGACCGCCGATTTCGCCCACGAGCCCGTAGGTGATGGACAAGCCCAGACCCGTGCCGCCCGTGCGCGTTTTGGTCGAAAAAAACGGGTCGTAGATCTGTTTTAAATCGTTCGGTGAAATGCCGCAACCCGTGTCCTGGATGGATACGGCGACATGGTCCGGATCGACGCGGGAAGCCTTGAGGGTCAGTTGGCCGCCGTCTTCCATGGCGGCAAAGGCATTGTTGATGATGTTGAGGAAGATCTGCTGGAGTTTGCCCCGGTCCGTGTATAGCGTCGGGATATTATCCGGGATATCCACCGTGACCTCGATACCGCGATACTCGGCCTCCTTGCCTAAAAATCCGAGCACCTCTTCCATGAGTTCCGGCAGCGAAATGGTCTTGCGGCTGGTGTCCATGTGCCGGGCGAAATTCAGCAGACGCTTGGTAATGGTGCCGCAGCGTTCCACCGACGAGATGATGGCATCGGACTCCTTGAGCAGGCGATCCTCATTCTGCTGCGCCTTTTTCATCAGCAGGAGGTCTTTCATGAGACCGGCTTTTTCGTTGATGATCGCCAGCGGATTGTTGATTTCATGGGCCACGCCGGCTGCCAGGCGGCCGATGGATGCCAATTTGGAGGCGTACTCCTGGGCATGCAGGGTCATCAGCCGCTTGCGGTCGGTGAGATAGACGCTGTTGACCAGGTAGGTGGCCACCGCCAGGATGACCGTCAGGATGACGGCGATGCTGACCACCAGGAAACTGATGAAGTCGATCCGCGTGGCGTACCAGGCCTGCATCACCTGCTCGGTCTTTTTGACGATCATCAAGACAAACGAGGTGGAGGGGATGTAGGCGTAGCCGACGATCAAAGGGACGCCGGTCGCCGCGCGTGTCTCGTAGACCTCAGTGTGCGCCGAATAGGGCGGCACCGGCAGGGGCGCTTTTTCGAACACGTCGCCCGAGCTGCGTGTGGGCGTTTGGATGATGCCGTCGCGGTTGATCAGAAAGGCATCCCCGGAACCGCTGACTTCCAGTTCGCTCAGAATGCGGTTGAACGGCTCGGTGTCGATGGTGGCCCGCAGCACATAAAACGAGCCCTTCTCCAGGGGATATTTTACGGCGATGACCAAATGGGGCAGCTGCCGGTACCCCAGAAAGACATCGCTGATGTGGATCCCCTGTTCCACGACTTCCTGGAACCAGGCCTGGGGGCTGTAGTCTTTGCCCGCTAAGCGATAGGGTCCCACATAGGTGACCTGCCGCCCCTGGTCGTCGATCACGCCCAGATCCACGAACCCACCGAAGCCGTTGTCCAGATCCACCAGGATCTTCTTCAATCGCGCCGTATCTCTGAGGGATTGCGGATCATTGTCGTGGACGACGAAATCCAGGGCCGACTTGCGGGCTTCCAGGAAAAAGGCGATGGAGCGTTTGGTGTTGGAGGCCAGCCGGGAGGTACGCAACAGGATCTCGGATTTCAAGGCATGCTGGGTGACCCGGTAGTCGAAAACGGTGACACAGATCAGGGGCACCACGGCGACGGTCGCCATCAGGGCGATGGCCACCTGCCACAACCGGGGATAGTTGAACAGGTAGCGAAAGTGTTCGGCTTCGATTCTTTCGCCCTTCAGGAACTGCGGCCTGAGATTTTCAAGATGTTGGACAATTGCCATTTCGATGACCCGTCAAGGTGGTCCCACAGCGGAATCAGAATCCTCCATCATCAGCATTTTTGCGTGCCAGGATTTTTTCGTTGGCTTTCTTGAGGGTATCGCTCAGCTGCTCGATGTTCACGGGTTTATGCAGGTAGGCGAAGGCCCCCAACTCCATGCAGACTTTCCGATCCGCTTCGGATCCGTGGCCGGTGAGGATGATGACCTCGATATCCGGGCGGGTGGCCTTCACCCGGCGCAGGACTTCGATGCCGTCGATGCCGGGCATCTTGAGGTCCAGAATCATGACCTCGGGCTCCTCCTCCTGCACCATGGCCAGAGCCGACTCGCCGTCATAGGCCACCGTGGACCCCATATCACGCATCAGGAGCCGCTCGGAAAGGGTCTGGACGAACTCCCTTTCATCGTCCACCAGAAGGACTTTGGACGGCACCTCGAAATCGAACTTGCGGTAGATATCGGTCTGGTGAAACCCCTCGCCGATTTTAATTTCCACTTGATCAACCCCCGTTGTCTTCTGGACGATGCCCCTGAGTTCTTCCTCCAGACGGCTCAGCATGAGCACCTGCTTGTTGATGGTGAGGATGACAGTGCCCTCGTGAACTTCGACCCCCACGTTATGGCCCTCTTTAGCCAGGGCCACTTCCACTTCCGCGGCGAACCTAAAATTCTCCGCGGCGCGCTGGGTCAGGGGCGTATAGTTGACCGCTCCGGAACCGGCGTAGTTGCTGATCAGTTCGACGGCCTCTTCCACACTGTCCTTGTCCATGGGAATGGTGATATCGTAGAGGCTGCTGTTCCAGGGATCCTTGCTGCCCTCCAGTTGTTCCACCCAGGCCGCAAAACGCTCATCGTCGGCATGGATGCTGCGATGGGCATCGCCCTTGGGGATGCCCTGCTGCTGGGCCGCGGCCATCCGGAATTTCGCGTCCGCGATAAGGCAAACCCGGAGCACATGTTCGATATACTTGGGGATGAGCAGCCCGCAAAAACCCTTGTACAGGCAGCCGTCAGCCAGGTAGGTCTTGGCCAGAGCCAGCTTCATGAAAGCGATCGCGCGCTCCCGCTCGTGGGTGAACTTGTTGAACACCGATACCTTGGCGGAAAAGGCGCGTATGATCTTGCCGGGTTCCATTCCGGAAAGCCGGCCCGCTTCCCGAACCACATCCTCGTCCGTCACCAATTGATAACCAGTGCGGGCCATCAGGCCATCGACCACGGCATCCTCGCTGCAAAAAGACCCGCTGAAAATGCTGATGCTAGACATATAATGGTTCTCCTTTAAAGGTTGCGATCAGGCCAGATGGCACACCGTTGTCAATGGGCAGGCAGCTTCCCGGCTGTCCAGGTGAGCCCCGGCGTGGATGGTGCCGATCGCCTTCTCCATGGTCGGAAAAAGATGGTCTTCACCGATTTTGGCGATCAGATAGGTGCGCTTCAACACTTTCATGACCGATTCATTGACCCCACTCAAGGACAAATCAACGCCTGCGCTGCGGACCCGATCCACGAGCAGGGAAAGAATTTCTTCGCCGGAGGCGTCCATGTCGTTGATGCCGTTGGCCACGATCACAATATGCTTCAAATTGGGCTTGGCCTGCATCCGGTCGGTGATCTGGTCTTCCAGGTAGCTCGAATTGGCAAAAAACAGGGGGCCGTCGAAGCGGATGACGGCGATATGCTCGCACTCCCGGAGACTGTGCTCTTCCACGCACCGCAGGGCTTCGTCCTCGGACCGGGCCAGGGAGACCACTTTGGGCCGCATACTCTTATAGAGGAAAACCCCCAGGGACAGCAAGACCCCTACCATGATCCCCTTGTCCAAATGGGGTGCAAAAAGCAGCGTACAGATAAAGGTGATGATGGAGATCGCCCCGTCGTACCATTGGGCTTTCCAGGCATGAATGAAGCCGGATACGTTGATCAGCCCGATCACGGCCATCATGATGACGGCGGCCAGGACGGCCTGGGGCAGATGATAGAGCAGCGGCGTAAAAAAGAGCAGCACGATCACCACCGCCAGACTGGTAAAGACGCTCGACAGGCCGGTCACGGCGCCGGCCTGCAGATTGACGGCGGAGCGCGAGAAAGATCCTGAAGTAGGATAGCTCTTACCCACGGCGCCCAGCATGTTGGCCAACCCCTGACCGATCAGTTCCTGGTTGGGATCCAGGCGTTGGCCGGTCTTGGCGGCCATGGCCTTGGCGATGGAAATGGCCTCCATGAATCCCAGGAGGGAAATGATGGCCGCATAGGGGAACAGCCCCATTATGATTTTGAAATCGATTTTCGGAATCGACAGCGCCGGCAGCCCCTTGGGGACGATACCCACCACGGCCCCGCCCCCGTTCATGGATAGCCGGTCCGGATCCAGGGGGGTATTGCCCACCTTGATGCGCCATACCCGCCCGTCGGTTTGGGCGCCCTCGGGAAGGGTCCCTTCAGGATAGAAGGTCAATTCTCCGTCCGGTCCCGGGACGCCTGCAAAGAGCACGTTGCGGATTTCCGCCCTGAAAAGGTGGGCCTCGTGTTTGAGAAAATCCATTTGGGCCGTGATGATTTTGACGGTGTGATCGGCGTCCAGCACTGCCATGGTATTGTTTTCCGCTTTCGCGGCTTCCAGCTTGGCCATGGAGTCTGTGCGCTCCTGGGCCAGAAGGGGGATTTCGCGTGTCGCCGCATTGAACTTGTCGATCTGGCTGCGGACTTCCGGAGCGGCGATGGCATCGATGGTGGCCGTGGTGTCATGCTGGAAACCCAGGCCCCAGGAGAGCAGCGTGGTCAGTGCCACCGCCACAAGGACATTGGGAATGCGGGGGTTGATTTTCTTCAGGCCGTACATGATGGCGAAGGCCAGCGCCCCCATAAAGAGCGTCGGCCAATGGGTATAGTGGATGGCGGCCTGACAGACGTGAATGATGGTTTCATAGTGGTGCGTGGCTTTGTCCACGTAAACCCCGAACAGCTTGGAAAGCTGGGATGAGGCGATGATGATGGCCGCGGCATTGGTAAAGCCGTTCACCACGGGATGGGACAGGAAATTCACCACCAACCCCAGCCGCAGAACGCCGAGAGCCAGCTGGAAGATCCCGACCATCAGGGCCAGCAAAATCGCATAGGCGATAAACCCCTCGCTGCCCGCCGTGGCCAGTGGCTCCAGGGAGGCCGAGGTCATGAGGGAAACCACGGCCACGGGCCCGGTGGCCAGCTGGCGGCTGGAGCCGAACAGGGCGGCAATCATGGGCGGCAGAAACGACGCATACAGACCATAGTAGGCCGGCATGCCGGCCAGCTGCGCATAGGCCATGGACTGGGGGATCAGGACCAGGGCCACCGTCAGGCCCGATAAGGCATCCCGTTGGAAGCTATCCAAACGATACCCTTTGAACCATCCCAGAAACGGCAGAAATTTAAATAGCATGGCAAGACTCACGTTCGGTCGTCCGACTTTCGAGCATTCGTTGGCAGAGCTTGACCAATTCATTAAATAGGGCTCCCGCGTCGTAGATATTGTTGTTTTTAAGCCTGACAAATCCGTCCACCATCGAAAAAGCGATCAGGGCGGTTTTGCGAACAGGCAGTTCCTCAATGGATGCATCCTTCTGGCCCGCCACGATGGTCTTTTCAAAAATCTCGACCAGACGATTGTAAATCGCTTCGAGGTGCGCGCGGCATTCGGTGTTGTTCAGGGCCAGTTTGCTGGTATGCGGTTGTTGCAGCAGCATGAATTGCGATTCGTGCTTGGAGGCCAGATAAAGATAGAAGGCGATGACTTCCTCCAGCATCTTCAGACCGGAAGGAAACGCCAATTCTTTGAAATAGAGATCGAATTCCAGCTCGATGGTGTGGTGGATATCTTCGAGGATGGCCAGGAAAAGGCCTTCTTTGGAACCGAAGTGGTAAAAAATGGTTCCCGATGCCACGCCGATGGTCTCGGAAAGCTCAAGGGTGGTCGTTTCCGCATAGCCTTTGTTGGCGAAAAGAACGGTGGCGGCTTTGAGGATCTGTTCTTTGCGGGTCATGATGGGTTGGCCTCTCACAAAAAACTGACTGACTAATCAGTTATTATGCTAAGCCAATTTTTGTGTCAAGAAAAAACGAACATGGGCGTTCCCGCTGAACGGGCCTGGCGTTGCGCATATCGCGGGGGCGACTGCCGAGCGAAACCGAGGCTCAGATAAAGCGATTGCAGGCGCGGGTTCTTGGTCAGGGAAATAATGCGGCGATATCCCCGGCGCCGCGCCTCGTCGATAAAGGCGTTCACCGTGAAAACCCCCACGCGCTGACCCCGGAAGCGGGTGGAGATGGCCAGGGCGCCCAGTTCGGCGGTCTGGTCGTCCACGGGCAGCAATTCGACGCAGCCCACCACGATCCCGTCGATCCGGGTCATGAAGAAATTATCCCGATGGGCGGTGATATAGGCCCGGTCCCGCGGCTTCAGAAACCCCTTGCTCTTATAGAGCTGCAGGATGCCGGCCACCAGCTGTTCGTCTTCCTCGCTGAGAATGGGGAGAAAAGCCTCCTGGAAATCGTTGGCAATCAGGGTGCCGCTGCCCTCCACGGTGAAAAGCTCGTGTTTGATCGTATGCTTGCGTGCCGGCAGGATATGGACCCGTTTTAAATGTCCTTCGTCAATGCGCTGGCAGATTTTTTCCATGGTGGACCGAAAGCTGGCGTTGGCGATCAGGTCGCCATAGCTCTGCCAGTCGTCGCGGATGCGGCGCGTGTCCAGGGCGTTGATGCGGCGCCCCCGGATGTCGGTGAGATACTTGCGCTCCAGAAAAATCAATTTATAGACCGGCTTCTGGGCCAATACGTCCGCGTAAAAATCCTTCTCGGAATCCACGCGCACGATGCAGGTCTCGGGCAGACGTTCGGCCAATGTCCGGAAATGCTTCTGGTTGGCAAACCGGTTGGCCATGTTGTGAAAGAGGGTGGTTACGATCCCCTGGCGGTTCAAGAATTTGACGTCATCGACGATATCGCCGAAATGATCCCGCAGAATCCCTTCCCGACATGCGATATGGACCTGCTTGCCGGCGAGGATGCGCGTGTATTCGTCGATGTAAAGCCGCGGCATGACAGAAGGCGCCTTTCCTTGGTTTGGTCAAGCCAGAGTAATCCGCAACGTGGGCCGTGGTACAATCGGCGAACGCCTGATGGTCCTCGAGGGTTGCCCTATACCGGCCCGCCCAATGGTTCCAGGCCCAAGGCATCGGCATAGCGCACCAAAGCGGTGCGCACGGCCTCGCGGTCGGCCGGAGGGATCTGTCCTCTGATGTTTTCGGCCTCAAAGCGGGTGGAGAGGACGTGCAGCTTTCCCCCTTGCGATCCGCCTTGAGATCGACCCTGGCCACCAGGTTTTCGCCGGCCAGGACCGGCAAGCAGTAGTAACCGTAGATCCGTTGACCGACCGGTTTGAAGATCTCCAGCCGCTGGTCGAAGCCGAACAATTGCTTCACCCGCCGGCGATCCCATAACAGCGGATCAAAGGGAGACAGCAAAACTCCCTTGTCTTTGCGGGGGCGTAAGCGCGCAAGACGATCGGTCAGCTCGAAATCTTGCGGACGGATCCAACCGGACCGGGGCCGGCCGTCGTTTTCCACCAGGGTGCAGGCCACCACCTTCCCCGCTTTTCTAAGGCGCTCCATCGCGTTGCGAAGATCTTCGGCAGCGTTGCGGAAGCGCCAGGTCTGGGACAGGGTACCGCTGGCGGCCCAGCCGTGGCCCTTGAGGGCGCGCAGGAGAAGATGTTCGAGGGCCTCCTCCTTGGGCATCGACTTTTCACGCCAGCGCGCCGGTATCACCCGTTCGGTGAGGTCGTATACCCGCTGGAAACTGGCCCGCTCCCGGATGGCCAGGACGCCGGCCGACCAGAGGGCGGTGGCCATTCGCTTCGTCCGTTTCAAATCCCACCATCCTCGGCTCCCGCGGCCTTCCAGGTCCAGCGAACGCAATGGACCTTCATCGCGGATGCGGCGCACCAAGGCCTCGGCCAGACCGGGATGTTCGCCGATCAGATCGCCCCACCAGGGATGCGTTTGAAAGGCATCGCGGCGAAAGGCAAAGGCGGGATAAAGCGCGATCGGCAGCCAGCTGGCCTCGTGCCCCCAGTATTCAAACAGCGGCTCACCGGGCTGGAGCAGCGCTTCCGCCAGCTCCGGCGCGAAACCGTCCAGGCGGGAAAGCAGGACGATGGCATGACTGCGGGCGCCGGCCACGGCCACCGTGTCCAATTGCAGATAGCCGAAACGCCGGATGATGCGATGCGCCGCTTGGCGTGCCCGTCGGCTCAACCCCGTGGCCCGCCGGGGCAGCCCGGACCATTGCGGCTTGAGCAGTCCGGCCCGGGCCAGGGCCAGCCGCCGCGCCTGTCTCAGACTAAGGGTTTCCGTCATGCCGGCCGATCCCGTCCATTGACCTGGTTATGGCGAAGCGGAAGAGACTCCATTTTGAAGACGTCACCTTAGCACAGTCCCGTCATTTGCGGAACAGGCCGATCCCGCAGGCGCTCCGCATCCTCCGGTTTAAACTTGGTCTATGACCGTGCCGGTCGGACCAACAAAAAGGGCCGGCGGTGTGCATACCGCCGGCCCTTTCAGAATGGGAGCTGCAAAAATTATCGGATTTCGTCGATGCTCAGGGGGAACAGGGAAAGGGGCTCGCAGCGACCCTCGTGAAGCACGATCGGGTTTTCGTAGCGGAATCCGATATCTTCCTCGGGGCAGGCATACTGCATGGCGCAAATCAGCAGCTCTCCGGCCCGATAGACGTGTTCGGGATTGGTCCAGTACGGAAAGGGGCCGTCGTTGAGACCGATGCGCCATTCATCCCCCATCATCCCGATACCGTGTTCGAAGCCCGGCACCATGTAATCCGAGAACCCCCGCTCGTCGGCGAAGGCGATCATCTGCTCGGCCAGGTCCGATGGCGTGATGCCGGCCCGGTAGGTCTCGAGGGTCAGCTTCACGATGTCCACGAAATTGTTGGCATGCCACCTCTGTCGGTCGGTGACCGGGGCAATCAGGTAATTGTGGGAATGGTCTCCCAATCCCAGTTTGAACATGGCGTGGATGTCGATCATCAGGGGGTCGCCGGCCTGCAATTCGCGCCGGGAAGCGGGGGTGCAGGCCCCGCCCGCCAGTCCGGTGCGATAGCCGCTGGCAATTTCGTTGCCGCCGGTAAAGGACCATTCCCACTCGCTGCCGGCCTTGCGCATGGCCAGCGCGGCCAGCCCGGCAATCTCGGTTTCCGTCATCCCCTTCCAGCCCCCGTCCTGGAGGGCCTCGAAAACCGCCTGGTGGCCGATGTCCACGATACGGGAGGCTTCCCGGAAACGGTTGACCGTGCCCGCGTCCTTGATCATGGCCAACTGGTCGATGATGGTGTGGGCATTGACCAGCTCGCAGCCCTCCAAGGCGTCGCGGTAGCGTTCGTATTCGTAATGGGTGAGGTTGCCCTCCGGCAGGTAGTTGGACATGCCGCTTTCGATGCCCACACGCCCCGTCTCCCCCGGCAGCAGGTCCTTGATGAAATCGGCGATCAGTTCGATCTGGTCCTGGCCGCCCATGGGGGCGAACCCCATCACATGGTCTTCATCGAGCCAGGAGTCATCGGCCACCCGGGCCGCATCGATGACGAAGGTAAAGGCCGTGGGCAGCCCCTCGGCCGGGATAACGACGAAACTGCGCCAGGGGCAGAAGGCATCCAGGGTCCAGGACAGGGTGCGCAGCCGGGAGCCCAGGTAGACGTCGATGTTTTCTTTGGCCATCTCCGCCTGAATGGCACGGATGCGCGCCGGAAAATCGATGAAATAGGGATTGTTCGGGGGTGTCATGGCATCGCTCTCCTTTCAATAGACAGCCGGGATGGTCGACAGAACCTTGTTGAGGCGGTCCGCGATGGAAGCCAGCTTCAACGCCTTGACCATGTTCCCTTTGAGCTTGAGCTTGCCGGTCATCAGGGCTTTCTGGGATCCCAGCTCGGCCCGGGAGATCTTGGCAAAGGTGTCGTATTGGCCCATAATCCGGAATTCGGCGGCCGGCGGTTCCCCCTCCCCCAACAGCAGTTCGGCGAATTCGCCCTTCTCGAAACGGAAAAAAAGATACCGGGTGCTCCCGTCCGGGCAGTCGCGATAGATATTGGACATGGAGGAGGTGATGAAATTCATCCGCTCCGGGCTCAGTTCGGATTTGAGCCTTTTTTCGGCTTCGTCCCGCCAGGCGGGGGTAAGATATTGAATTTGTTCGGTCATGGGCACCTCCTGTTTTATCGATTGCCTTCGTTTTCGGCTGGGAACAACCCCTGGGTGATCAAGGCGACCGTCTGGGTGAACATCTCCTCCTGGGCGCGGTCCCGGGATATGATGTACATGCGGATGATGAACATCTTGTAGACGGAAAAAATTATCTCCGGGACGGTATCCAGGTCCACCGGACGGAAACGATTCGCCGCTATACCCCGCGCCAGGATCGACCGGATCATGGCCACCGAATTGGCATTGATGTCCGCGTAGGGATCGTTTTTGGGAAACATGGGGAAAATATCCGGGTCCCGGACCAGCAGCCGCCGCAGGGCGTCATCCTCGGCCAGGTAGGCCACGGCCTTGCGGCACATGACATGGAACTGCTGCACCACGTCCGGCTCGACCGCGATGGCGTCCCGCACGCGCCCCTGCCAGCGCAACAGGGCATGGCGGACCGTATTTCGGTAGAGATCCTGCTTGTTGCGGGCATAACGGTAGAGGTTGCCCTTGGTCATACCGAGCTGGGCGGCGATGTCGTCCAGGGTGGCTTTCTTAAACCCGAATTCGGCAAAAACCCCCAGAGCGGCGTCATAGATGGTGGAGATGTCTTCTTTGGGTTTCATGATAAATATTTTTAAATAAATTTTTTGTTTATTTGTTTACTTATAAAATCTCAGGCCGTCTGTCAATTCACAAGATCGGTGAACAGGATTCAATGCCCCGAGAGGATATCCCCGGTATATTCATATTCGCCGGCAGGTGCAGGAACTCAGGGACAGGACGGGCGATCTCCCCATCGGTCTATGCCCGGCCGTTATCGGCGGGCGCCGGAGTGACTGCGGCAAAGCCCGGGAGAGCCGTTACAGGGCTTTGCCGGGCGTAAGGTAGCCAAAACCGGCGGATGGCCGTGCAACTTACCCCCCATGTTTGATGCAGGGCGGGAGAATGCCTTCTCGCGAACGGCAATAGATGGATAAGGCAACATGTGCTGTGGAAAGTTATTCGCACGGCAGGCGGCCTCGTTCGCATCTCCCATTGATAACTATTGCAGCGGGGATATGGCTTTGCATAACTTTTATAATAGGGTTTTAGGATTCAGCGGCATCGGATGCGGGTGGTGCTAGTATCGCCGGGGTGAGGCTGCCACCGGTAGGTATCCGTCGCAACAGGGGTCCAGAATAATTCCCCGGCCTGACGCCAGGGGTCCACCACGACCCCGGTCGCGAAAGCTTTGCCGGTGGCCGTGATGACGACGCTGTTGTGCTCCCGCCAGGTCCCGTAGCGGCTGACCCCCCAGGCGGCATGATAGTTCGCCAATTGCAGCGCATTAATTTCCTTGAGAAGATCCTGGGTCCAGTGGCAGCACAGTCCCCGCTCGCGAACCCCTAAATTGACCAAAAAATTGTGCCACAGGGCCGGCGGCTGCACCCGATAGGTCATGGCCAGCTCGTCCGTCGTCGCCACGATGGTCTGCGCCAGCCGGAGCGTTTCTTGATCCTGATATCCCAGAAGCAGGCTCAAGTCAGCCTCCAAGCGGACGATTCGTGCATCCTCATCGGACAGGCTCCCGGGCCCCGGTATGGCCTTAGGACGATCGAGAGCGGTACAACTCGACAAAATCGCCAGTAAAACGATGGCGTGCATCCAATTGAGGAGCACGATGAATCTATTCCTGGTCATGGCGGACAAAGCGCTCTCGGGGGTGGGCGGTCACATTAGGAACGCCGCCTCTGGTCGTTAACATTTTCCAGAGAGACGGTTTCCCCATCGGCTTCGGCCCCCGCATCGAGCACCATCAGCCGCACCCGGCCGGAGGCCACCAGGCGGCCGCGGGCGTCTTTGATATGAGCTTCCCAAACATGGGAGCGCCGGCCACGCGAAAGCGGCCGGGCCGTACCGCGCAGCGTGCCCGATCGGACCGCCCGCAGAAAAGCAGTGGTATTCTCCAATCCGACGGCACTTTTCCCCTCGTTCCAAACACTCAGAGCAGCTCCTGTACTGCACAAAGTTTCGATCATGCCGGCATACACGCCGCCGTGGACCAGCCCATAGGGCTGCCGGTGACGGTCGTCGATTTCGAGTTCAGCCACGAATTGATCTTCTGTCGCTTCGATAAACCGCAGCCCCATGGCATTGTTGTACCCGCCTAAATGGTCGTTGATCAGGTCGAGCACATCATCCGGAAAAGCATTCATAGGTTCCTCTCTTCGCCCTTTGTGGGCAAACCGCACCGCTGTCAGGCGTGCAATCGATAAAACAGGTAAGGGGCAATTGCCACCCATACCAGAATGGCCGGCCATCCCCTTCCCTTGAAAACATTGTCCCTCAGAAACCCGTTGCCGATGGCAATGGCCACCATAGGGAACCAGGGCGTGATTTAGAGCAACATGCGCTACCCAATTCTTTGGCGATTCGCAGTCTCTTTACCGCTCCATGGCGGCCGTCAGAACTCCCGCTCCGATGAGAGCGCTTCCGCCGCAGCGGTCAAATAGTTTGCGGACCTTTTTCTTTCGCAGGGTATCGCGCAGGTGCCCGGCGAAAATTGCATACAAAGCGGCATTGAGGGTCGCCATGGTCAGAAACGTAGCCCCCAATATCAGGAACTGCGGCAAGGTGGACGTCTGGTGATTGATGAACTGGGGCAGAAAGGCCACGAAAAAAGCGATACTCTTTGGGTTGAGCGCCGTGACGATGTAAGCGCCTTTGAAAAGTGATGCGGCGGATTCTTCCCGACCGGCGATGGCGGCCTGCCCTTCGACCGGATCGGTTCGCCACAGCTTGAATCCGAGATAAATCAGATAAAGGGCGCCAATCCACTTGAGGACAACAAACAAGGCCGCCGAAGCGGATAGTACCGCCCCCAGCCCAAGCAGCGAAAGGGTCATGGCGGTAAAATCCCCGCCCAACACCCCGGCCACCAGCGGGATGACCGATTTGCGGCCGTGGGCGATCGCCTGGCTCACCACCAGGATGATGGTGGGGCCGGGAATGACCAGAATGATTTCCGCCGCGATGACAAATGTGATCCAGATTTCCAGGCTCATGGCATAGTCCTTTTCAACGATTCAAGCATTCTCATTTGAACGGTTGCTCCTTGGCGCGTGTTTCCGCCAGTGCTCAGCCATAGCATCGCCTGACCACAAAAGATCAAACCCGCAATACAGGCCGCAGGGGGCCATCAAGGCCCTATTTTTAATTTCATCTTCGCGCCAGCCTCGCATGACATATCTTCCTCAATGGTTGGTCCAATAAAATGGGGGCAGGTCAGCCCGACAACTTTCTTTCGGCTTTAAAAACCATCGAACAACGGATCATCCAGGTTGTCCATGGCGATGGGGCGCTGGCCGGCCTCGATGGCTTTGATCATACGCACCACCACTTGGTTTGCCGGCACCTGAACGCCGTGTTCCATAGCCCGTCGTATGATATAGCCGTTGAGATAATCGACCTCCGTCGGGCGTCCTCGCTCAAGAGACTGCAAGCTGGAGGATTTTACCCGACGGTACTTGAATCCGATAATGCGAAAAACGAGATGCCGGCGGAACTGCTTCACAATACCACCGCCCGCCAAAAGCCGGTCGTAATCCAGTTTGCCGCCCGTAGAAGGCGCCACCTGAAGGCCCATGGCATTGGCCGTCGCCAGAGCCTCCCGCATGATGGCAATGAAGATGCGGCGAATCTTGCCCACGGCCATCAGCTCTCCCAGCGCCGCGCCGGTGATGGCACCCAGGGAGTTGATACAGGAATTGATCATCAGCTTGGAATAAAGCTCCCCCATGATGTTGTCGGAAATCCGGGTCGGCTGGACCGCATCCAGCATCGAACGAAGGGTTTCCAGATGCGCATCGGGCGGACGGTCGAGATACCCGAGAACAAACTCCCCCGGGGAGGTCACCTCGATCCTGCCCGGTCCGGCATGGGTGGCGCCCCAGCCGACGACGCAGCCGATGACCCGTTCGCGCCCCAGAATCTTCCCCAGGGCATCTTCGCAGATGCCGTTTTGCAGGGAAACCACCTGTGATGCCGGTTTGAGATGAGGCACCAACCCCCTGGCCACCGCTTCACAATCATTGGCCTTGGTGGCATGGAAGACTACATCCAGATCATTGGGAAGATCGTCTACGGTCTGCACTGCGCACAACGGCACCGTGTGTTCTCCTTTCAGCCCAAAAATCTGGAGCCCCTGTCGTTCAATCTGCGCCAGCGTGTCGGCATGCTTGCACACCAGAATCGGATCCCAACCGCCCTTCTTCAGGAAGGCGGCCGTTGTCCCACCGATGGCACCGGCACCGATAACGGCCAGTTTCATTTCACTTGATTGCATGGCTTTCATTCTGTCCTTAATCGTCTTTCAATTAGAAGGGATGGCTCCGAGGCTTTACGTCCTGAGAATCCCCCGTCGAAAGGAGAACTGCTCCCTGTGGAACATGATGCGGGCGATAATCAGATTCAGGATCAGTTTGACGCGCCGTTCGAGCGTTTTGCCAGGGCGGTAGTCCGCCGGCGCGTAATAGTCGATGCGCTCCGCCCTGGCAAGCTTACGGCATACCGCTAGGGACTCCGGATTGCGGGGTTTGTGCACCGCCAGAGCAAATCCGCCGTAGTTCTTGGTGACGGTCATGCAAGGGACATCGGTCAACCCATCGCCGATGTAAAGCATATTTTCGAACGGGATCGGCCGATCGTTCTCAGGCATGTATTCGTTGATGGAGCGGGTAATGTCTTCGACGCCCTTGTTGATGCGGAAGATGTACTGGGTCTTGGAGGTATCGTTGATGACCACGGTGGGGAACCGGGCGGCGTTGTGATGGTCGAAATAGTATTCGGAAGCATACATTTTCTCGAAATGCTTCCGAATGGTAATACCTTCGAGAATCTCCTTCAGGCCTGCGGAAATGATATAGTGTTTGACGTTGACTTTGCCGGTGGAAACGCTTTTCACATGCTGGTTGATCCGGTCGAACCAGGATTCCACGCCCGGAAAATAGCGAATGCTCCGGGCGAGATCCCGCAGCTTCCTCTTGTCGAGATGGGTGTGCTGGGCCTCGATCTTCTCGATCAGCAGCCGCATGTAGGTCAGCATGGCATCCGCTTTGTACTTCCGGGCTTCCTGCTGGCATTCCTCCCAAAAAGCGCGCGGGCTGAGATCCAACTCCGGCAGGACGGTATATTCCTGCATGGGCTGGGGAGAGAGGGTCCCGTCGAAGTCGTAGACCAGGGCGATGGTGTTCTGTTTGAAGGTCGCACGCACGGCTGTCTCCCGTTGCAATGGGGCCGGTCGCATACCGGCTGCGGGTCAAGATCAGTGCAAAAGCCTGCCGGAGCGTTTCTTCCGGACGTACTTTGGATGGATCTTCTTGGATGATTCCGGCGCATCGACCTGGTCAGCGTGGATGATCCGGATCCTGACCTCGTCTCCCGGCTTCAGTTCCCTTCCCTGCCACTGGAGATTTTCAAAGTCCTTTTCATCCAGGCTTTTCTGGCCGCTGATGATCATCTTCAATTCTTCCGCGGGCACTTCCGAGCGGATCTCGTCCGGAAGCCGGTCGAGATCCCTTTTGGTCCAGGAAAGAACAGTCGTCAGCATGCCGAAGTCACTTTCCACACCGGCGGTGCATACTCTATCCCCGTTCACGAGAATTTCAAAGGCGATCATGATGGTCCCTCCACCCAGGCGTCCTGTGGACGCGGGCTTTAACATTGTGCCGTAAGCCGGATAATGCCTGTTCGTCAGGGAATGGATGCCGGCGTTTATGACAAAAATTCACCGCATCCCAAACAGCTTGCCGACGATCTTTTTGGTTGACCTGACGGCCGAAGGTTCCGTCAGGACTTTGACCAGCCGGAAACCAACCCTCGGACTTCGGCGCTGGGGGGAGCTTAAACTCCGAATGGCGCAGCGACAATACCAGGCCTCGGAACCCCAATCGCCGCCGCGCAGTACCCGGGCGACCCCTTTGGGGGGACCGGCGGGGTGCTGGGACGGAGACTCAGCGTAGTAGTTGCGGCGGTACCAGTCGGCACACCACTCATGCACATTGCCATGCATGTCGTAAAGCCCCCAACGATTGGGCGACAGCCGCCCTACGGGATGGGTTTTTCCCCCACTGTTGTTCTGGAACCAGGCAAATCGGGTTAAATGGTTGATTTCGGTTCCGTAACAATAGGTGCGCTGGGAGCCGGCACGGGCGGCATATTCCCACTCGGCTTCGGTGGGCAGACGGTAGCTACGGGTGTTTTCCTGTTCATTTAAACGCGCAATAAAGGCGCACGCCTCCTCGTGGGAAACCGTCTCGACCGGATGGTCCGCCTCCTTGAATTCGCTGGGGTTGTTGTCCATCAGCGCCTGCCACTGGGATTGGGTGACCGTATATTTTCCCATGTAGAAAGGCGTTTCAAACGTTACCTCATGTTGGGGGAGCTCATTTTCGTCGGCCTGCTCGGCATCCCAATCCCCTCCCATGGTGAAGGCTCCTGCCGGCAGGAGCAACATTTCCATTCCCAAACTGTTGGTCATGGTATCGACCATCGGCGCCCCCCCTAAATAGCGTTCATGGTCGGCATGCCGGCATCCGTCGGTCAGGGCTGTTTATGGCAATGCTGGATGGTTCTCAGGATGCGGCATCTGAACCGGTCCACTGGTCCGCCAGAGCCAGCAGAACCGCACCGACGGCGGTCTTGTGTTCGATCATCAAAAGGCGTGCCGCCCCCCCCTTGCCGTACAAGGCGCTGCCAAGCGTTTCCGCGTCCACCGTTAGACGCACGGCGACGACCCTTGGCCCGTGGCACTCCAGAAGGGATGCCACCTGACGGTAGAAACGCTCGGCACCATCGTTGGTCAGCACCAGCAGACGGGATATACGCACGCCGCGCGCGGTTCCACTTCTTCGATCCGCCATTCGCTGGCCATGCGCCTCCGCTGTCAATACGGTTTGGGCTTTTTCCAGACTGCGCACCACATTTCCCGTACGAAGAGCTGCTCGCAATGCCTCCAACAAAGCGTCGCTCAAGTCCGCTTCGGGGATGCCTTGCGAGCTTCCCGGCCAAAGGCGGTGGGAGGCCGTGGCCAAAATTTTTAGCAATGGCTCTGCTCGGGCATCCGATGCAATCGTTTTCGGCAATCGATAAGGCCTGTCCCCCTCCAAAATCCACCCCCTCCATATGGCCAACGCGTTCAGTAACCGTAGCGTATTTTTGCTTTTCGAGCAATTCGCAGAAAAAAACCGGCTGCTCCCACCAGAGAACAGCCGGCCTGTCAACTTCAATTAGGTTGCGCGATTTGCTTAGAGTTCCTCGATTTTTTCGGTCAGTTCGGGCAGGAACTCGAGGATGTCGGCCACGATGCCCACGTCGGCCACCTGGAAGATGGGCGCCTTGGGGTTCTTGTTGATAGCCACGATAAAGGGATTGCCCTTGATGCCCCCCATATGCTGAAACGACCCGCTGATCCCACAGGCCATATAAACCTTGGGTTTGACGGTCTGCCCCGAGGTGCCCACCTGGCGCGCCTTGGGCAGCCACTTGGCATCCACGATGGGACGCGAGCAGGACACATCCGCCCCCATGGCCTTGGCCAGATCAAAGGCGATCTCCAGGTTCTCTTCATCCTCGATGCCCCGGCCGCAGGACACCAGCACCTCCGACTTGGTGATGTCAACATCACCCGCCTCGGCTTCCACAACCTCAAGAAATTTCCGCTGGGCGGTGAGATCCCCAGCTTCAGAGGATTTATCCACCACCTTTCCGCCGGCACTCTTGGATTCGTCGGCCGCAAAGGAACCCGGACGCAGGGTCAGCACCGCCCCCTGGCCCGCATCGCAGGTCACATGGGCGCTCACCGCACCGCCAAACTCCTGCCGCACAAGCTTCAGCATGGCACCATCCACGCCTTCGATATCCACCACATCGGTGGTCAGGGCCGAATCCAGTTTGATGGACAGGCCCGGAGCCAGATCCATGCCAAAATGCTCATGGGCGATCAGCACGATGCTCTCCGCCGGCAGGATATTCACCAGCACCTTGCGGATCATTTCCGCATCCGGATAAGTGATGGCATCGTTGGCCACCTTCCAGACTTCGCCGTAACTGGCGGCGACCGTGTTGCAGACCGCATCAAGGCCGTCTCCGGAACCCACCACGATGGCCGTCGGGCTCGCTGAAGCATCAATTTTCTTGGCAGCGGCGGCCAGTTCAAGGGCCGTATCGTCAATGACCCCGTCCTTGTGCAAGATATAGGAAAAAATCTGAGCCATTATTTCAGCCCTCCTTTAGCCTTTAAGAGTTCCACCAGTTTGTCGATGATCTCCTCCGTGCTGCCTTCCAGTATCTCTGCGCCCTCGCCCATGTCGGGCAGGAAGTAATCCAGGCGCTTGACCTTGGTGGCGGTCACATCCAGCCCCAGGTCGCCCGCTCCCATGGTGGGAATCTCCACCGAGGCCACTTTGCGGATGCCGCGGATGCCCACATAGCGCGGTTCGTTTATGCCCGTCTGGATGGACAGCACGCACGGCAGGCTGATCGCATGCATCTCCTGGTTGCCGCCCTCGATCTCACGGCCGATTTTCAGCTTGTCACCATCCACCTCGATGGTGTTGACCAGGGAGGCAAAGGGTACATCCAGCATGGCGGCCAGCATGCCGCCTACCTGACCGGCCCCGTCATCAGCTTGGGCACCGGTAAGAATCAAATCATATTGTCCCTTGTCCACCGCACCTTTAAGCACGGCGGCAATCCCGCGGCCGTCGGCCTCCTCGAAGGCATCGTCGCTCAGCAGCAGTCCCTTGTCGGCTCCCATGGCCATCTCCCGCCGCAACACCTCCTCGGCCTCATCATCGCCCACGGATACCACCGTAACACTGCCGCCCACCTTGTCCACGATCTGCAGCGCTTCCTCCACCGCGTAATTGTCCCACTCGTTGACCGAGTAGACCAGGTCGTCGCGGTCGATGTCGTTGCCGGCGCTGTTCAGCTCGATCTCATTTTCGGAAGTGTCCGGCACTCTTTTGACACACACCAAAATTTCCATGTTTTTCCTCCCGATGTTGGTATTGACCCAAAACTTTGATTCTTCCGGTGTGCGTTTATCTCCCGGAAGAAGAACCTTAAATCAGTCGGCCAAATGGCTGGCCACCAGTTCACACAAATCAATGGCTTCCATCTTGCCTTCCATCCCAGCCACCTTGATGGCGTCTTCCATATTGACCAGGCAGAAAGGACAGGCCGTTACAATGACGTTGGCCCCGGCCCTGGCCGCCATCTCGACCCGCAAAACCCCCATCCGCTGTTCTTCCTCGGGCTCGTAGAAGAGCATCAGGCCGCCGCCGCCGCAGCAGAACGACCGGTCGCCGCTGCGCAGCATCTCCACACGCGTCAGCCCGGGAATGGCGTCCAGAACACGCCGCGGATCATCGTAGAGCTGGTTGTGCCGCCCCAGATAACAGGGGTCATGATAGGTATAGACCTTGCCATCGCCGTTGGTGCCTGTCAGGGACAGGCGGCCGGCCTTAATCTGTTTGCAGATCACCTGGCTGATGTGCTCCACCGGCGGCAGATTGTCGTAGTCCTTGCGCAGAGCATTGAAGGCATGGGGATCGGCCGTCACGATTTTCTTGACGCCCGCCTCCAGGATGGCTTCCGTATTCTGCCCCTTGAGATCCTGAAAAAGCATTTCTTCCCCGAAGCGCCGCACTTCGTTGCCGCTGTCTTTTTCCAGTTTTCCCAGGATGCCGAAATCGATGCCGGCCTTGGCCAGGATGCGCGCTGTGGCCTGGGCAATGCCCTGCATGCGGTCGTCAAAGGAGGAGATGCTGTCAACGAAATAAAGCACCTCGGCGCTTTCGCCCTTTTCGAAACGCTTCACCGACACGTCATCGACGATTTCTTTGGCCCAGTCCCCGCGCTTTTTCTCCATTTTGCCCCAGGGGTTGCCGCGTTTCTCAAGGGCACGCAACGGCTTTTGAAGCGACTGGGGGACATTGCCCTCGTCCACCATGCCCCGACGCAGGTCCACGATTTTGTCGATGTATTCGATTCCCAGCGGGCATTCCTGCTCGCACGCTCCGCAGGTGGTGCAGGACCAGATCTCGTCCTCGCTGTAAATGTCGCCGATCAGCTGGTAGTCCTCCGCCTTGGCGATGTCCTCACCCGTAAGGGGATAGTTGGCAAAGGCGTAGTCGCGCCCCTTGATGGAAATAAAGCGTGGCGAAAGCGGGCGCTTGACCGCATTGGCCGGGCAGTTGTCCGAACAGCGGCCGCAGTCGGCGCAGGAATAAAAGTCCAGCATGTGCTTCCAGGTAAAATCCTCGAATTTTTTGACCCCGAAGGATTCCAGATCATCTAACTGCGCATCGCTCACCCCATGTTTGACCGGCTTGATATTGCCACGGTCCAGCCGCATGAAATAAACGTTGAACAGGGAAGTGATCACGTGGAAATGTTTGCCCAGCGGCAAAAAGCAGAGGAAAAAGAAAAACGTCAGATCATGGATAAAATAGGCCGTGATGTGCATGCTCTGCAATTGGACAATGGGGGTGTCAACCAACATGTTGCGGAACATCCAGGCCAGGGTGCCCGGCGCCACGAACTCGGCGGGCTGTAATTCCTGAATCTGCGCCGCTGCCAGGGTGGCTTCGAAAAGGCTTTCGGAAATCATGAGGGTGGATATCAGCGCCAGGACGAACACCGCCTCGCTGGTGTGGTCCTTGCCAAAGTGTTTGGGGACGGCATAGCGCTCAGGTTTGAAAATACCGCGCCGGACGGCGGCAATCACGCAGACGATCAAGACCCATGTTGCCGCAAAATCTTTGAATATATTGTAGGCATGGCCCAAAGCCCCTCCGAATCCAGGGAGGGTGAACCCCGGCCAGAAACCGAGAAACACCAGGGTGGTGGAACGGATGCTGAGCACGAGGAAGCCGGCGAAGATGAGAATATGGATGACGCCCGCCATCCTGTAGCGGGGATGGCGCCACTGGGCCAGCCAGATCTTGAGCACTCTCCAGAGGCGCGCTAACGGACGATTGAACCGATTATCAGGGGCGGCCTTCAACAAAGGCGCAAGACGGCGTTTCATGATGAAAACGAAAGCGCCTGTACCGACCAAGGGAATCAGCAATGCGAACAGGGCTGTCGGTATGTGAAAGAATTTATATGCAGCCGGCGACAACAAAGCAGGTTCCATAAGGGTTTAGCCTCCTTTGGAAGGGATAAGAAAATATACTGAATGAATGCTCATTCAGTTTAGTAAACAAATCACCATGCGTCAAGGGAAAAACCGCCGGCCATCTAAATCCAGCCCCTCGTCGGTTTCCGCCGGTACAAGCACATAGTGGTTGGTTTTGGTTTTGCCCGCACGATGGGCAAATGTGCCAGGCAACTTGTCGGATCATTCCATACCACTAAATTGGTTTCTTGACAATTCTGTTCGATTCACCTAATGACTGAACCGCCATTCATTATTTTGTGATGCGCGATGGCGAAAATTCATCCTGCCAAGACGCACGGGTGGGGTCACGACAACCGCAATGGGTCGTGTACGCCTCCACCCCGCATATGGAGAAGAACGGGAAGCGCCGATAGGGATTTTTTATCCAACCGCCAACAAAAAGGAGGTACAGGTGACGAATTCGATGCGTTACGCCGACAAACCCTGGCTCAAAAAATACGAGGAGGGTGTCCCGGCAACTGTTCAATATGAAATGGTCTGTCTGCCCGAATTCCTCGACCGCTCGGCAGCCGAGTTTCCGGACCGCATGGCACTGCTCTTTCAGGGCTACAAAGTCACCTACCGGCAATTGCAAATCATGGTCAACCGAATGGCCAATGCCTTTCAAGATATGGGCATTCGCCAGGGAGACAGTGTCTCCATCCTGCTGCCCAATATCATCCCCTGCGTGGTCGCCTATTACGCCATCTTGAAAACGGGCGCCCGGGTTGTCATGAACAACCCCCTCTATTCCGATCGCGAGCTTGAGCACCAGTTCAACGATTCTGGCTCCAAGCTGCTTATTACGCTGGACTTGTTGGCGGACCGCATGGTGGCGTTACGGCCCCGAACGCCCCTTGAGACCATCATTTACACATCCATCGGGGATTACCTCCCTTTTCCCAAAAATTTTCTGTTTCCCCTAGTGGGAAAGAAGAAGGGGCTTGCCGCGGACGTATCCCCGGCTTCCGACCTGTATAAATGGAAAGACATTTTGTCCCGCTATTCCCCGACGCCATCACCGGTGCCCCTCGCCTTCGATGACATCGCCATGCTGCAATACACCGGCGGCACGACCGGTGTATCCAAAGGCGTCATGTTGACCCACGGCAACCTTAGTAAGCAGGTACAAGAAATACGGGCCTGGTTCCCCCGTTTCAACCGGGGCGAGGAGACGATGCTGGGCGCCCTTCCTTTCTTTCATGTTTTCGGCCTATCGGTCGCCATGAATTTTGCCGTCTTCATGGGGTGGGGAGATGTCCTGGTGCCGAAACCGCAACCTGAACCTTTACTGGAAACCATCGCCAAATATCGACCGACTTTCGCCCCGCTAGTGCCGACCATGTATATCGGCATGCTCAACCATCCCCTGATTGACCGGACCGATTTGACCTCGATCAAAGGTTGCTTCTCAGGCAGCGCCCCATTGCCACTCGAGGTCATCCGGGATTTCGAACATAAAACCGGGGCGGTCATCGTGGAAGGCTTCGGCATGACGGAATCATCCCCGGTGACCCACATCAATCCTTTCGGTGGCGAGCGCAAAGTCGGTAGCATCGGCATTCCCATATCGGATACCGAAGCCCGCATTGTGGATCTGCATGAAGGTTCCCAGGAAATGCCGGTGGGTGAATCGGGCGAACTGGTTGTGCGCGGCCCTCAGGTCATGCAAGGATATTGGCAGCGACCGGACGCCACAGCCGAAACGCTGGTGGATGGGTGGCTGCACACGGGCGACATCGCCAAGATGGATGAAGACGGCTATTTCTACATTGTGGACCGCAAGAAGGATATGATCATTTCCGGCGGCTACAATGTTTACCCCCGCGATATCGAAGAAGTCCTTTTCGAGCATCCTCAAATTGCGGAAGCCACTGCCATCGGTGTGCCCCACCCCCGCCGTGGTGAGCAGGTCAAAGTCTTCATTGTGCTGAAGGAAGGGGAACAGGCGACTGCCGAGGAAATCATCGAATACTGCAAAGGTAAGCTGGCGACCTACAAACTGCCTACTGAAGTCGAATTTATCGACGCGCTGCCGAAAACGAACGTGGGTAAAGTCCTTAAAAAAGACCTACGGGCCGAAGAGTTGGCCAAGCGCGGCCAAGCATAGAAGCATAGCGCGCGCACCCTAAACAACCTGCTCCCTCTCCTGCGGCCGGCATTTATATGCCGGCCGCACTGTTTATGGGCTCTCAAGACGCACCCCAAACCAGCCAATAAATCATGAACGTCTAACTTATTCACCAAGGGGCACGATGCCGCGCCAAGTCTTTCGGCAAGGTTCGCGGCAGGTCCGGTAAGAATTGCGGGCGCGCCGCGCAGCGGATTTGCACACGTATGTCCGCGGATTTCTACCCTACGCGACACCTCTGTGACGCCATCCTTCGCGTGCTGCCTTGCAAAACTGTCCAGAAAAAAAGGCTGCGGGGAAATCCCCGCAGCCCTCCTCCCAATGCGTACCCTCAAGCGTATCGATACGCCGGGTTACTTTGCTCCGAAAGCATCCTCAGATATCTCGACCGCCGCACCATTGTTGTTGAGGATGGCGTTCATTTTGCCGAGGGTAATGGGAAGAACGGAGTTGATGAAAAATTCGGCCGATTTCAACTGCCCTTCATAAAAAGCCGCGTCCTTCTTTTTAGCCTTCTCCAATTTTTGGGCGGCAATCTGTGCACGCCACAACAGTTGCCAGGCCATCGTTACATCACCGCAAGCCTCCATAAATGGATGGGCGAAGGCAAACGCATTGAGTACTTTTTCCGACATCGCCGTGGCGCCCATGTGCATGGCCACCTCACCCAGCTTGTTGGCCACCTTCTCGGTGCTGACCGCCAAATCAGCCGTGGCCTCGATTTCCTTGGCGCTGTTGATGGTCTTCTGGATTTCGCCGAAAAGATCCATGACGGCCTTTCCCTTGTTCAGGCCCAGTTTACGGCCCAGAAGGTCCATGGCCTGGATACCATTGGTGCCCTCGTAGATCAGCGTAATGCGGCAATCTCGCAAAAGCTGCTCCTGGGGGTATTCCTTGATATAGCCATATCCGCCGTAAACCTGCATCCCCTGGCTGCAAACCTCAAAAGATTTATCGGTAATGTACCCCTTGCAAATGGGAATCAACACGTCGATGATGCCCTGCAGGCGGGCTTTTTCATTTTCATCTTCCGTTAGCAACTTTTGATCTTCGCAGTAGCCGGCATAGTAAAGCAGGCTGCGCATGCCCTCCACATAGGCTTTCATGCCCAGCAGCATACGCCGCACATCCGGATGCTGGATAATGGGAACCGCCGGCGCTGTTTTGTCGAACATTTGCAACAGATTCTTGCCTTGCACCCGCTCGCGGGCATAGTTGACGGCATTCATATAAGAGGCGCTTGCACAGCAAAACCCCTGCATCCCCACCAACAATCGAGCGGCATTCATCATCAGGAACATGGCACGCATACCTTTATTCTCATCACCCAGCAGAGTGCCTCGGCACTGCCCCTTGCTGCCCATGGCCATCGAGCAGGTGGCGTTGCCATGAATACCCATTTTCTCTTCGATCCCGGTACAGATGATATCGTTGGGTTCCCCCAGACTACCATCATCGTTCACCCAGATCTTGGGTACCAGGAAAAGAGAAATTCCTTTGGTACCTTCAGGAGCGCCTTCGATACGCGCCAGTACAGGGTGGATGATGTTTTCAACCAGGTCATGGTCGCCGCCGGAAATGAAAATCTTGTTCCCGGTGATCGAATAGGTGCCGTCGTCGTTTTTAACGGCTGTCGTCGTCAACGCCCCCACATCCGACCCGGCCTCCGGCTCGGTCAGCAGCATGGTGCCGCCCCACTCGCCGGTAAACATTTTTTTAAGATACAATTTTTTTTGCAGCTCGGTGCCGAAGGCTTCCACAAGCTTGCCTGCACCGTGGGTTAAGCCGGGATACATCATGAGAGCGAAATTGGCGCCGTTGAAATAGTCGCTGGCGGCCAGGGCCAGGGTCGTCGGCATGCCCTGCCCGCCCCATTCGGGGTCCTCGGACATGGCCAACCACTCGCCTTCAACGAAGAGCTCATAGGCGCGCTTGAATTCCTTGGGCGTCACCACGGTTCCGTTCTCATACTGAGCGCCTTCATTATCCCCAACTGCTTGGGTCGGCAAAATTTCCTTGATGGCGAGATTGCGCGCCTCGCTGATGATTAAATCCACGGTCTTTTTGTTGAATTCGGCAAAGCGCTCATGCTTGCTTAATTGCTCGACGTTCAACTGCTCATGGAGTACGAAATCCACATCCTTGCGATCTGCGATAAATTGTGCCATCTGTCCTATCTCCTTTTAAAGTGTGCGCCCTTCGACATCACAAAAACGGTATCTAAGAATAAGCCTCCGGCTGTACCCCGATCCCTCGGATAAAGAGATCCACCAGGGGATCCGCCATGGAGGTTAAATCGTACTTCCGTTCGGAATGCAGCCAGGTGTTGATCACCTCATCGACCCCGCCGAGGATATAGCGTTTGACCAAGCCGACATAAAGATCCCGACGAATCGCACCCTCCACCTGACCCTGCTCCACAATTTCGGCAATGAGGTCCAGATACATTTTGTGCATTTCGCGGATCTGCTCCTCCGCCAATCGATTGATGCGATGAGTTTCGGCCTGATACAAGACCGCCATATGGCGGTCCTTCTGGAATTCTTCCAGATGGCGCTTTATAAGATTGCGGAGTTTGTCCACAGCCTTGTGGGCATGGTCGACTTCTTCATGAAAACACGCAAAAACCTGACGGGTTTTGAAATTGAAAAAATGAACCAGAATGTCGTCTTTATTCTTAAAGTAAAGGTATATAGTCCCATCGGCCACCCCCGCCGCCTTGGCGATCTGGGATATGGTCGATTCGTGGAAACCCGCCTTGGCAAACACCGTAACGGCCGCTTCCAGAATTCGGTGATATTTATCGTTTTTGATTTTGGTAGTAATGACGTCCCCCTCGGGCAGCGTGGCCCGCCCAATCATGAATGAATACTCATTCATTTACCAGGAACTCCCGGTTCCTGTCAAGCGCAAATCGATCGTGGGCGCTTTGATCAATTATTGTCTTAAAAAAGGGATGTTATTCCAAAATCCCCTTCAACAGCGATGGGAATTATGCCGGAAATTTGTCATTCTTCCATGGCCACTACGAAAATGAATCAATATTCATATCGCACGCGCTTTGCGTGGTTTTGAAGATCTATCGGGCCGCCCCACATCTTCCGGTGTGATGACGTAGGCCAACTAATCCCGGTCCTACCTTCAAAAAGGCGCCTGAAACGGAGTTGCAATTCATACCAAATTTTGCGACTATGATTTTAAATGGGAATGTGCTCCACAAACGCCTGTGTCGATCGAGCGCTGTTTCGCCCGTGAGCTCCCTAATACGTCGCGCCATCAGCCTGCGGTGTTTGTTCAAGCCGTTGCCCTATCCGCCCGCCCCCTCAAATCAAAAAGGGATGTACATAAATAGGGGATTGACCCATCTAGACGCGCTGCCAACAACTTTCAATTGAGGTCTTGCCGATCCCCCATTGAACAAGGAAATGCGCTGAACTATGGTCATCATCGACAGCCAGGATGCCTCCTTAGAAAATTTTGAAGAACGCCTCCGGCGATCCAACGCCTTTCTCAAGAACCTTCTTCACAGTTCCGTCGACGGGGTTATCGCCGCGGATAAAACGGGGAAAATCCTTATCTTCAACGACGCCGCCTCGGAGATAAGCGGTTACACCGAGGAAGAAGCCCTAACATCGCTCAATATTCGCGACGTCTACCCGGATGATGGGGCCTACCAAATTATGGCAAAGCTGCGCAATGAGCAGCACGGCGGAACCGGCAAATTAAAATCCTACCAGATCGATGTGCGGCACAAGGATGGTACCCTGATTCCGATCAGTCTCAATGCGGCTATTATTTATGAAAACGGCATCGAAACCGCGACCATGGGCTTTTTTCACGATCTGCGGGAGTCATTGCGAATAAAGAAGGAACTGGAGCAGACCCAGATCCAACTGTTGCAGTCGGAAAAGATGGCCTCATTGGGCAAGTTGGCCGCTGGGGTAGCCCACCAGCTCAACAATCCCTTGGGCGGCATCACCCTTTTTGCCCGCCTGATGCTGGAAGAATACGATCTTGAAGAAGGCGCCCGCAAAGACCTCAACCGCATCCTCAAAGATGCCGAACGATGTCGGGATACCGTTAAGGAATTGCTGGAATTTGCCCGACAGACGCGGCACGAAATGCGCCCCCTGGATATCAACCGTGCGATCACCCGTACCCTTTTTCTGTTAGAAAACCAGACCCTTTTTCAAAACATCACCGTCATCCGCAATCTCACCGACGATATTCCCACCGTTCGCGGCGATACCCAGCAGGTCAATCACATGTTCATGAATATCATCCTCAATGCCGCCCAGGCGATGCAGGGTCGGGGGACACTGACCGTGGGCACACGCCTGTCGGATGGCGGTGAACGGGTCGTGATCGAAATTGCCGATACCGGACCCGGTATCCCGGAAGATATTCGGCCCCATATTTTCGAACCGTTTTTTACCACCAAGGAGGAAGGCGAGGGCACCGGCATCGGACTGAGCCTGGTCTACGGCATCGTTGAAAGTCATGAGGGCAAGATTCGCGCTCTCAACAACACGCCCTGTGGAACACGTTTCATCATTGAATTACCGATCAGCACCTCTGAAAACGGGGAGACGCCCATTGAAAAACGACCGTGAGGATATCAAGGTTCTGGTGGTTGACGACGAAGACGGTATCCGGGAAGGATCTGAACGTATTCTAAGCCGTATGGGATGCGATGTTTATGGTGCGTCGCGCGGCGAGGAGGGGCTCGAAATCCTTAACAGCCAAAAGCCTGATATTGTCCTTCTCGATCTCAAGATGCCGGGTATGGACGGGATGGAAGTCATGCGCCGCATGCATGAAATCGACCCGAATCTTCTCGTGATCATCATTACCGGTTTCGCCACTGTCGAAACGGCCATCGAAGCCATGAAACAAGGTGCTTATGATTTCATCCCCAAACCCTTCGAGCCCGATCCTCTGCGTATCGTGGTCAACCGGGCCAAAGAGCGAATCTTGTTGCGGAAGGAGACGGAAAAGCTCGAACGGGACCGGCGTCGCACGCTGGCGGATTTGGGCATGGAGAAAAGCCGTATCCGCACCATTATCGAATCGCTGCCCAACGGTCTGGTGGTGACCAATACGGAAGGTCAGATCGTCCTGACCAATCCGACCTTCTGCCAGTTGATCGGTAACGCGCCAGGGAGCTGCACCGGCGCGCCCTTTACCGACTTTATCAAGGATGAGGGCTTGTGCAAGCTGGTTCAGGATATTTCCCGGGGACGCCATGTGGACTTTGAGGAGATCCCCACTTACGAACTCGTTTTATCGGAAAACCAGTTCTATCAGGTCAAGGGCCGACCCGTGATGGGGGAACGCATGCAATGTTTAGGGGCGGTGATCTCGTTTCAGGATATCACCGCCATGAAAGTGTTGGATCGACTGAAAACCGAGTTCGTCGCCAAAGTATCCCATGAACTGCGCTCGCCCCTGTCCACCATCCACGAGCAGTTGGCCATGGTGATGAAGGCCATGACCGAAGAAGAAGATGCCACGGACCAGCATCTCATCAGCCGTGCCAAAGAGAAAACCAGGGGCCTGATTTCCACCATCGGCGACCTGCTGGATCTTTCGCGCATTGAAACCGGCAATATCTGTAGTGAAACGCGCGAATTCCGCATCGAGGAACTGCTGGGCAGCGTGGTGGACTTCCTCGAGGCCCAGGCCAAAGCCAAAAACCAGTCGCTTAGCCTCGAGGTGCCGGAAGATCCCCTGCCGACATTCACATCCGACCCGCTCGCGTTAGAGAGCATCGTCGGCAACTTGATCACTAATGCCGTCAACTACACCCAGGAAGGCGGCGCGATATCCGTCAAAGTGGATCGGGTGGGGGACAATGTCCGCATTGCCGTCCAAGACGATGGGTTCGGCATCGAAGGCAAATACCTGGGAAAAATTTTCGATCGCTTCTATCGGGTAAAAAATGAAAAAACCCGTTTTATCACGGGAACCGGTTTGGGCTTGCCGATTGTCAAAGGACTGGTGGATTCTCTTGGCGGGTCTATTTCAGTTGAAAGCGAGCCCGGAAGGGGATCTACTTTCACGGTGCTGATACCCATTCAGCGCTAAGGATAACGTTTTTCACATCCTCCTCCCGCTGAAAAACAGCGAAGACCTTTCCACATCATAGCTGCGCGAAACGCGACTATCGCTTCGACCGCACATGCAGCTCGGAAAGGAATTCATTGGGTTCGACCTGGATGCCGGTCCAGAGGGCAAATGTGCGGCGTGCCTGGTAGGCCAGCGCCCGCAGACCGTCCATAAATGCCACCCCCGATGCTGCCGCTTTGCGTTCCCATATATTCTGTTCACGACCATAATTGAGATCCATCAGCAACTGGCAGCCGCTGAGGTCAAGCCGGTCCACCAGGGCCGCAAATTCCGGTGATTCATCTTCACTCGATACCGAAGTGGCATTGATCACCAGATCCACCCCCAGAGGGGAGGCGACGGCATCTTCCAGTGAAATCGCTTCTCCACCCAGCCGTTTGGCCATTTCGCGGGAGCGCGGCTCATTGCGGGCTGAAATATAAACGCTTTCCGCCCGCAACCAGTTCAGGATGAACACCACCGCTTTGGCCGCTCCGCCGGAGCCAAACACCAGGGCCCGTTTGCCGGGCACTGCATACTCGATTTCTTCCAAAGTGTCCATAAACCCGATGGCATTGGTGTTGTAACCCTTGAGGACATCTCCTTCCCAGGCAATGGTGTTGATCGCGCCAATAATTTTAGCCCCCTCGGAGAGCACATCCAGGAAAGGGATCACGCACTCCTTGTAAGGCACGGTGACATTGGCGCCCGCGATGTTCAACACACGAATGCTGTTGAGGGCTTCGCCCACACGCTCCAGTGTCGTCATAAAAGGAACGTAGGCGCCCCTGAGTCCCACCCGCTGAAATACGGCGGAAAACATTTCGGGGGATTTGGAGTTGAACACCCGCTCATCGCCCAGGATGCAATAAACCTTGCACTGGATCTCGAAAGCGGATTTGGGGTTTCGGAAGGACTTGGCATCAATGGCCATCAAGACCCTCGCATTCGCAAGAACGGGGAGGTTTCAAGGAAGTACGCTTGCCGTCCGGGGAAGACCGCGCTGCCGCAAGCATGAACCCTCTATGTCTCATATCTTTTCTGGGAATATTCCGCAAGTCCGCCATTACGCCCTGGGTCACTCTCCCCCTCACAACGGCTCAACAATGGCCGCTACGGATCATCGAAGTATCCCGAAAGCGGGCCTTGTCGGCCGTGTTTCGCCGGCAGCCCCTGCCCGCAGAAACCCTCTCCGACCAGACAACCGAATCGGCATTCTCAGGACATATTCAAAAGGCTTTTGATACTCTCGGTAATTTCTTCGGCCGAAGCCGGTTTGGGCAAATAATCATCCGCTTCCATGCTCATCCCGTCAAAATGCGAGTAACGCGTGGAGGTGACGTGATCCGCCACCGCCGTCAGCATGAGAATGGCAATCTCGGACAGGCGATCATCTTTTTTGAGTTCCGCACAAACCTCGTAGCCGTCTTTTTCCGGCATCATGACATCGAGCACAATGGCATCCGGCGGATTAAGCTTGATTTTCTCCAATCCTTCCACGCCATTATAGGCCACATCGACATCGAAGCCTTCTTTTTGCAAATTACCCTGAACCAGCAGAGCGAAATCAGGTTCGTCGTCCACTACCAGGATGCGTTTTTTTTCAGCCATCGGTAACCTCCTTTGTATTTTCCTCGCCCACGCCGGCTTATTGAAAAGTCGGGCAATCCTCTTTTCCCGGGTTCCCAAGCAGCGCCGCAAGCCGATCCTCACGACCAAGAGTTGTAATCTGTACCCCGCAAAATCCCTCATCCTTCAGGACGGCAACCAGTTCCTGCGTGATTCGGAGACATTCCCGGCTTTTGTCCCTGGCGGTCTGGATGCGCTGAATCAAGGTGCGGGGAATGTAGATATGCTTTAAATTGCGTTCAATATAGCGCACCATTCCCAAGGATTTGAGAAGCAGCACCGAAGGAATGATTTTGAATTTTTTGGAATCGACCCGTTCTGAAAAAGGACGCCATGCTGGCCAGATCGAACACGGGCGGCGTGACAAAAAACCGCGCGCCTGCCTCCCAGCGCCGATTCATCTTTTCGATTTCCAACTCCAGCGCCTGACCCTTCAAATTCGAATTGACCGTCGATCCGATCAAAAATTGGGGCGCTCCGTCCAGGTCTCGGCCCGCCAGATCCTTGCCCCTTTGCAGGCTGCTGATGGCATAGAGGAGGTCAAGATGATCGAGGTCATGGACGGCAAGAGCCTGCTGATGATCCCCGAAGGTCGGATCTTCGCCGGTGACCGCCAATAGATTCATGATTCCGCAGGCATTGGCGCCTAACAAGTCCGCCTGCAAGGCCAGACGATTGCGATCGCGCACGCAGACTTGCATCACAGTCTCGACCCCCCGGGTTTGCAAAAGCATGGCACTCGAAAGGGCGCTCATGTGCATGATGCCGTTGTTCATATCGGTAACCACGAAAGCATCCACGCTGTCACGAACCGGTTGAATGTTGGCCATCATGCGGGAAATGTCCGTTCCTTTGGGCGGTTGCAATTCGGCCAGAAGCGCAAATTCACCGTTGTCGAATTTGCATTTCAAGTGCATCACCGCTCCTCCGTCCGATTTACCGGGGAAAAAGGGCACCGCCTTAGACACCCGGGCTTAAGACCCTTCCAATTTGTCTCCCTGCGACCATCTCATGGTAGGGTATAAAGCAAAGTCCAGGCCAGGGCTGCTCATATCAAAAAAATGGTTTTATCTTCATTGTTTCAACGGGTTATGAGCGAATGTCCGCGTTACGAATAGTTTGCGGATGTCGCTCAAGGCCCTAAAATGCCTACCATTTTGGAACACTTCTCTTTACATTCTATTTAAATTCAGGTATTTATTCCGCCGGTTCCATTTTGGCATAGTCCATTTTGGCATTCTGTTAGGGCTGTTCACGACAAGCTTCCGGGATAACGGTCGAGGTCCCCGGCTGCTCCATTGTACAACACCTGAGACGAAGCTTCCGGGAATCGGAAGTGTTTTCGAATGACGCTGATCCGCTTTCTGTCGAGGTCACTGCCATGCCCAGCCGCATTCTTGTCATTGACGATGACCGCGATTATCTGGAAATCGTCCTGTTGAAGCTGAAAAGCATCGGTTTTCAGGATATTATCTGCATTGACGACCCCCTGGAAGCCGCCAACCGTTTCGATGCCGGCGAAACCTTCGACGTGGCTCTGATCGATGTGACTATGCCGGAGATGGACGGCATGGAACTGCTCGAAATCATTAAAAACACAAGCCCCAATACCGAATGTGTCATGATAACGGCTTTGAACGAGGCCCGCGTGTCGGTCAAATGCCTCAAAAAGGGGGCTTATGACTACCTCGTTAAGCCCGTTCGTGAAGAAGATCTTGCCATGACCGTCAACCGGGCGCTGGAACGTAAGCGCCTGCTGGACATTTTGGACATGGACAAGCGGGATACGCTCCCGGAGGTCCAAAACAAAGCCGCTTTCCAAGCCATCATTACCCAGTCCCGCAAGATGATCCGCATCCTCAAGGAAGCCGAGTTGCACGCCACCAGCCCTTTCCCGTACTGATCACCGGAGAAAGCGGGACCGGCAAAGAATTGCTGGCCCGGGCCATTCATGCCGCCAGCCCGCGCTCCGCGGCGCCGTTCACGCCGGTCAACATGGCCGCCTTGAACAGCAATCTGTTTGACGCCGAGTTTTTCGGGCATACCAAAGGCGCCTTTACGGGAGCGGATCATGACCGTACCGGGTATCTCGAAATGACCAACAAGGGCACCCTGTTCCTGGATGAAATCGGTATCCTGCCGCTGGAATTGCAAGGCAAACTTTTGCGGGTGCTGCAAAACGGCGAGTATATGAAACTGGGCACCAGCCTGCCGCGACGCACCGACGTGCGCATCATCGCCGCCACGAACGAGGACCTGGACCGGCTCATCGATAATAGGATGTTCCGCAAGGACCTTTATTACCGGATCCGCGGCGCCTGGCTGCACCTGCCGCCCCTGCGGGAACGCCGCAATGACATCCCGCTGCTCATCAACGGGCTGATCAAACGCGCCGGCGATACCCAGGGGCGCCATGCCATCGACGAGGAGGCCCTCGCCGCGCTGATGCAGTATGACTACCCCGGAAACATCCGGGAGCTGGAATCCATCCTGCAATCCGCCCTCAACTTGGCCCAGGGACAAACCATCACGATGAAATGTCTCCAGGAGCATTTGCATCCGCCGCGCAAACCCCATCTCCGGGAATGCCGCATCGATGAGCCCGACATGACGGCCACCCTGGCCGAAGCGGAGCGGTGCCATATCCTGAAGGTCTACGCCCAGACCGGAAACAATAAGACCCAGTCCGCCAAGATACTGGGCATCGGCTTGAATACCCTGCGCCGCAAGCTGCGGGCCTATGGGGTGGACCAGGATGACAGATAAAATTTGAAGTGTCATTATGGGCCGTTGCTTTACAATTGACGGGAGGCGGGCCGTGTGTGTAAAAACCCGGCGGCCCCAAACGAAACCCGATGAAGGGAGTCTTGCCTACAACCATGAAAGATGAACGCGGCCTCTACTATCTACCCTACCCCCAGAACCCCCAGACGCGCATGTATGTCCGCCGGGGCCCGGACGATATCTACTTCCGGCTCTGGAATGCCAAGGATCCCAAGTTGTGGGAAGAACACGACTGGGTTCCCTGGGGGGCGATTCGCAAAGCGTCTGCCATGTATGCCCGCAAAGGTCCCTTTCGACCCCATCCAGGCCTACGACATCCGGGTGGCGGAAGCCCTGCTGGCGGAGAACGAATAATCACATCATCCCCATGAACCGACCCGCCGTTCCCGGACAGCCTATCGGAAGCGGCCGGGAGCCGATGCCATGCCGCCGCTTAAAATGCGCCTGACCAATGTGTTGAGCATCCCCTCGCCGCCGGAAGCGCTGTCCGAATGGCTCATCTCCAGCTTGACCCTTCCCAACCCGAAATGGCTCGAAAACGAACGGATGGGCCGTTGGAACCGGAAGACGCCCAAAGAGCTCAAATTCTACCGCAAGGTGCGAGGCGGCGGTCTGCGCATCCCACGAGGCTTTACGGGAAACCTCATGCGGCAGTGCCGCCGTATGGATATTGCCTGCACCCTCGAAGACCGGCGGCGGCGGCTTGCCGACACGGCTTTTGCTTTCCAGGGCGAATTGAAACCGTTTCAGCGCGAGGCCGTGGCCAAGATGGGCGCCAAGGATTTCGGCACCCTGAGTGCGCCCACGGGCAGCGGCAAAACCGTTATGGGCCTTTACCTGATTGCCCGGCGACGCCAGCCGACGATTGTTATCGTTCACACCAAAGACCTGGCTTACCAATGGGTGGCCCGCATCGAACAATTTATAGGACTGCCGGAGAAGGAAATCGGGTTTATCGGTGGCGGGCGCCGCAGGTTCGGCGATCAGATTACGGTGGCCCTGGTTCAGAGCCTATACAAATGCGCTCCTGAGCTGGCCCCCCGGGTTGGTCATCTGGTGGTCGACGAGTGCCACCGCACCCCCAGCCGCACCTTTACCGAGGCGGTCCGGGCCTTCGACACCCAATACATGCTGGGGCTGTCAGCGACCCCCTGGCGGCGGGACCGCCTGTCCAAGCTGATTTTCTGGCATCTTGGCAATGTGCAGTGGGAAATCGCTTCCCAGACCCTGGTGGAAAGCGGCGATGTGCTCAGCGCCGAGGTGATCCTCCGTGAGACCGACTTCAGGCCCTATTTCGATCCGGTCAGCGACTATTCCCGCATGCTCTCCGAGTTGGCCGAGGACAAGGAACGTAATCTGCTCATCGTCGGAGACGTGGCGGCGGCCCACCAGGCCGATTCCGGGGTCTGCCTGGTGCTGTCGGACCGCAAGGCCCATTGCGAAAACCTGCGGGTGCTCCTGAAATACCGCCACGGGATCAACGCCGAGGTGCTCACCGGCGATCTGCCCGTAAAACAGCGCCAGATTGTGACGGAACGTCTCCAGGCCGGCGAGGTCAAAGTCTTGATTGCCACAGGCCAACTCATCGGCGAAGGGTTCGACTGCCCCCGCCTGCAAACCCTTTTTCTGGTAACGCCGATTCGCTTCAGCGGGCGTCTGCTCCAATATCTGGGTCGCGTCCTGCGGCCGGCCCCGGGAAAGCGCAGCGCGCGGGTTTTCGACTACGTGGATATTCATGTGGATACCCTGGTCAAGGCCGCCCAGGCGCGCCAGCGGGTCTACCCGCGCCAGGGTTTGAACAACGGCCGGGCGCAATGATGAAATGTGGCGCGCATGTCATGCCGGCGGGAAGCGTCGATACCAGCGGGCCAGGCGCACGGCCGGAACTCCCAATAGAAAGCCCGCCAGAATCGTCTGATTGATCAGGGTGGTGCGCAGCACGCCCAACCGGTGCCATCGGCGGGAAGAGGTCCGGATCCGCTCCGCGACCGTCACGATGGGACCCGATTTCCGCAGACGGCCGACCATGACGACGTCTTCCATGATGGACAGATCGGGAAATCCCCCGCAGGCCTGAAAGCGGTCCGCTCTGAGGAACAACCCCTGGTCGCCATAGGGCAGACCAAGGTAGCGGGATCGCAGGTTGGCGCAGCTTGCGATGAAGCGCAGCCCAGGGGAATCGGCATCGATGCCCAAGGAAAAGGCCCCGGCGGCCACCCGGTCGCAGGCAAGAACGCGGCGAATGATAGCGTCGTAGCCCGCCGGCAGTCGGCTGTCGGCATGCAGGAAGAAGTAAAGGCCGCCCTGCGCCAAAGCCGCCCCCTGATTCATCTGGCGCGCCCGTCCGGCCGTACAACGGCTCACGCGCACCCCACGGGCCGCCGCCTTGTCCGTGGTGGCATCCCCACTGCCCCCGTCCACGACAATGGCCTCGACCGATTTTCCCTGGAGAACTTCCGTGAGAACGCGATCGATATGGGCCTCTTCATTCAGGGTCGGAATGATCACGGAAACAACGGATTTGCGGGACAAGGTGCTCATGGGTGCGGATAGGCCTCCCAGACGATAAGGTCTTCAGGGCGGTCAACATCCGCTAGCAGATCGAGAAGCCTATAGGACAGCCCCACACGCTCCAGCCGGCGGCAGGTCTCTTCGAGCACCACTGACATTCCCCAGGGCATATCCGTGAAAATCGCCGCCGATGCCGCATCCAGGGCGGACGCCGTCAACCCGATAAGGTAATAGCCGCCATCCACGGCCGGGCCCAGAACGACCGTCCCCTCTTCGACCTTCGCAAACGCCTTCGCCAGCAGGGCCGTGGTGATGCCAGGGATGTCGCTGCCGATAAGAACCACCGCAACAGCGCCCTGCTGCATGGCATCGTGCAAGGCTCGCCCCATGCGCTGCCCGATATCCCCTTCCCCCTGTTCGACGTAGTCCACCCCACCCCCCAGCCAGGTCTGCATCAGCAGGCCGGTACCGCCTTCGTGGCGCACCTCCAGATCCAGCTTCCGCATATTCTTCAGGGGTCTGGCCTGGGCCAAGACACGGGCGGTCATCTGCCGTTGCAGGTCGGCCGCCCCCTCGGCGCCGAGACGGGGGATCAGACGGGTTTTGGTGGTTCCCGGTTCCGGATAGCGGGTAAAGAGAATAAGCCGTTCACGATGGTTCATGGCGTCACCTGCCATCAACACCCTCTCTGCGCTTGGTGCCCCGACCGCCTGGGCCGGGGATTTGCCGGCATCGTCAGGATTGCGCAGCTTGCATGAAGGGTTCGAAGAGGGAGCGGATAAACGCCAGATTTAGATAGCGCTGCAATGTCTCCCAGGTGTCAGGATTTTTCATGCCGGCAAACTTGGTCTGGTAAGCCACCCACCCCATGGCCGACCACGATATGCCCCGCAGATAGACAAAAGGGTCTCGCAGACGAACACGCTCGAACAGGGTGTCCTGCAGGTGCGGATCATGGATGTGCCGGGCATAGGCTTTAAGAAACCGCATTTTTTCATCTGCAGTCATCCGGAAATCGGTTTTCCAGAGGGTCGTCATCGGCGAGCAGAAATGGCTGAGGTCCTGGGAAGGGTCCCCCCAGCGGGGCATTTCCCAGTCCACCAAATGGATGGTCTGCCGGTCCGGGTTGACGATAAAATTGCCCGAGTTGACCTCGGTGTTGACAATGCAGGGCCAGGGGTCTTCCCGGTAGAAACGATCCCGGCGGCGGGCTTCCCCGGACCAGTCCAGGACTTCCCGCAAAAACGCGGCAATGGCCGGATCGGCTAGATCCGACTGAAAATAGGTGTCAAGCAGGCCGGCGCATTCCCGGTAGATCAGATCCAGCGGGGCCTCCTCCCGGATAAGATGATGATCGTCCGGAACCGCCGTCTGATGAACCCGCGCCAGCAGGGCGGCCGCGGCCTCCAGATCGGCGGTGTAGTCCAGGGCTTCGGCCGGGCAGATATTCCATGATGCCGATACCCTGATCGAAAAAGGTGCGGGAATCGTCCACGAAATAGGGTTGGGGGGTAACGCCGCTGTCCTCCAGAAGCTTGAGCGCAGCGAATTCATACTGAATCTGATCCTCCCGGTCAATCTGGGTGCCCATGTTCACCCGGAAGACGAGGGTTTCTTCTCCGGCGCGAACCCGGTAGTTCAGGTTGTATTCCCCCCGGGCCAGCAGGCTGACCGAAAGGGGACGGCCGGCCAGAATCGGCAGATGGGACCAGTCCCCTTGGCGCAGGTAGTCCTCAATTCGCGTCTGCAGGGTGGGTATCAGGTCAGGCACCAAGAAACCTTCCTTGTTGGGTCACATTCATCCGGACGTGTTGGCCATCCCCTTTCGAAGCAGCATCGGCGGCGCTTCAAAGGCGCGCTCGGCTATGACAGAGGGAAAAGTCTGATTTTCTCCGGCGGCAGTGTCAACTCAACCTCTTCTCCGAGCCCAAACCGATCATGGGCGGTCGACACCATGAGCTCGCCCGCCGCACAGGCCACCACGATCCGGGTAGCGCTGCCTTCAAAGTTCATCTTGACGATCCGCCCGGTCAGCGCCGTGGTGGAAACCCCGGAGCACGGCGCGATCCCGATGTCTTCCGGGCGAACCGTAGCCGTCCGTAAATGGCCGTTGCCCACCTGGGGGCCTATAGGAAAGTCACCGAAGTCCGAGATGAGGAGGCCGTTCTGCATCCGCCCCTGGAAGAAATTCTTCCCGCCGAAAAATCGCGCCACATCCGGATCCACCGGCTGATGGAACAATTCACGTGGCGTGCCCACCTGCCGCAGCCGGTCGTCCAGCAGCAAAGCCACCCGATGGGATATCATAAGCGCCTCGGACTGATCGTGAGTGACAAAGAGCATGGTCATACGGGTTTCCGCTTGAATGGTCTGAATAAGGTCCCGCATCCGCTGGCGCAGGTTGGCATCCAGATTGCTGAGCGGTTCGTCCAACAGCAGTACCGAAGGCTTCAGGACCAGGGCCCTAGCCAGGGCCACGCGCTGCTGCTGCCCGCCGGAAAGCGCGTGTACCTTGCGCCGTTCCAAGCCCTCCAGGCGGGTCAGGGACAGAATTTGCCCCACGTGCCGCCGGGTTTCAGCCCGGCGCCGCTTCTGCATGCGAAGGCCGAAAGCAGATGTTTTGTTCCACATTCAGAAACGGAAACAGCAGCGGTTTCTGGAATATCATCACGGCATCGCGCTGCTCAGGGGCCAGGTCGATCACCGATCGCCCGTCGATCCGAATGTCGCCCTTGGTGGGCGGCAGCAATCCGGCCACGGTCTTCAAGATCGTCGTCTTCCCGGCCCCGCTGGGGCCTAGCAGGGAAACCATTTCGCCGTCGCGCACGTCGAGATGGAGACCCTGGATAATGGTCCGGCTTCCGTAACCGATGGTCAGATTGTGCAGGCTCAGATCCCCCATCTAACGCACTCCTGTAAGGCTGCGGGCTCCCAGGTAGCGGGCGCTGAAAAACAGCGCCACCAGGGCCGGGGTCACAAATACCAGACTGACCGCCGCGGCCACCGGCCGATCGCCGCTTCCCATAAGCGCAAACAGCAAAACGGGAAGCGTCATCAACCGGCCTCCGCCAATAATCAGCGTACTCAAATATTGGCTCCATGACAACAGGAAGGCAAAAAGGGCTGCCACGCTGATGCCCGGCAGAATCATCGGCAGCATCACTCGGATAATTACCTTGAAACGCGATGCCCCCAAAGAGCGCGCCTGGGCTTCAAAATCCGGGTTGTAATTGGCGAAAACCCCCCACAGCACGAAAATGGCATAAGGCAGACTGAAGGTCAGATGCACGCCGATGACGCCCCCCAAGGTTTCGGCTATCCCCAGCCGGATAAACCACAGGTGCAGCCCCATGGCCACGCAAAGGGGAGGCACGATAACCGGCAGCATCAGCAGGACGGATACCAGATCCTTGCCCTTGAAATCGTAGAGGCCAAGGGCTCGGCCCGCCGGAACGGCAAGCGCCACGGCAATAGCGGCGGTGATGGCCGCCACCGCCACGCTCTGCCCGACGGCGGACAGGACCTGTACCCCGGCCGTGGAAGTGATGTAGGTCCAGGCGCGCAACCCGAAGGCCTGGGGCCACAGGTCCGGAAAAAACCAGCGTTCCGTAAACGACCAGAGCGCCAGCGGCACAAAAGGAAGCCCCACGGCCAAGACCACGGCCAGACCCGTCAAACGGCGCCGGTACGGTTTCACAGGACGATTCCCTTCTTGCGGGCGGCCTTGGTCAGCATCTGGGCCAGCACCACCGCCGTCGCGACCACCAGGGCAATGACGATCCCGGCGGCAATACCCTCCGGGCGTGCCAGCAGGTCGATGTCACTGTAATGCTTGTAGGCCCACACCGGCAGGGTCATGGGGTAGGTGCGGCCCAGCAGGTAGGGAACTTCGAAGGCGCCGAAGGTGAAGGCAAACACGATCAGGCTGGCAGCACCCAGGGCCGGGAAGATAATCGGCAGGGTGATGTAGCGAAAACGCTGCCAGGGACCGGCCTTGAGGGTGCGGCCCACATCCGTCAGCTCCCGGCCGGAATTGCGCAGCACGGCCAGAATCATCAGCGTGATAAACGGAATTTCCTTCCAGACATAGACGAGGATGATCCCGATGCCCCAGTTGTCGTTGATCAACAAGGGGAAATCCGCGGGACCCGTCATCAACCCGAGCGCCACTGCCGCCCGGGACAACAAGCCGGCCGGCGCCAGCAGGAACACCGCGGCAACGGCAATCACCAGATGGGGCACAGTGAGCGGGACCTGGAAGATGAAATGAATCCAGCGCGACCGCAGGGCGGAAAGGGCGAGTGCGGCCACAATGCTGAGACCGGCGGCAAGCGCGGTCGAGACGCCGGCAATATAGAAGGTCAGGGTAAAACTAGCGGCAAAATCAGGATCCGTCAGCACCTGCGCAAAATGGTGGAACCCCAGACGCCCCAAACCGGCGCCGGGCAGATAGCCCATGGCCTGCACGACCCCCAGCGCGAGACCGCCCCCGAACAAAACCAGCACGATCGCCAGGGCAGGTGCCAACAGGACCGTCAGTCCCGTGAATCCGGGTCCCGGGCGTGTGCGGGCGTCCAGGTCGTGGTGGGAGCGCGATGTCATCAGCGTCCTTTCAGGACGTGTTCCTCCCACCCCTTCTCCAACTGGATCAGAATTTGGGAAGGGGGTTCCGGGAGTTGGTGGGTTTGCAACTCGGCATCGCTCAGGGTGGCAATGCCCCGGGCTTGCTTCCCGAAGCGCGTCTGCCACTCCGCCGGAAGGCGCGCCGGGTCGATGGCCGGGAAATCCCCCCATACTTCGGGATCGGCCTTTTTGAACTGGGCTTCGGGCGACAATAGAAAGTTGGCCACCACCATGGCCCCGGCTTTGTCAGCGGCATTGAAAGGGATGGCCACAAAATGGGTGTTGGCGATGGTGCCCTCATCGAAAACAAAGGTGCGCACCGTATCCGGGAACAGCCCGTCGACAATATGGCGGGAGGCCTCGGCCTGGTGATAGGAAAAGGAGAAGTCAACTTCACCGTCGGCAAAGAGGGTATTCAGGCGCACCGGTGATTCGGGATAGGTCTGCCCCTGCCGCCAGAGATCGGGCGCCAGGTCCTTCAAGACGCGGTAGGTTTCAGTGGCCGCCCGGTCAAAGGCCGCCTGATCGAATGGCCCCTGCCAGCGCTGAACATCACCGGACACATGGTAGAAGATGTGACGCACGAAAACCGAACCGGTAAAATCCGGCGGCGCCGGATAGGCAAAGCGGCCGGGATGGCTTCTGATCCAATCGAGCAAAGCGCCCACCGTGCGGGGAGGGTGCGCGACGCGCGCCGTATCGTAGATCATGACCACCTGGGCACTGCCCCAGGGGGATTCCAGGCCCTCCACCGGCTCCCCGAAGTCGTTGGAGACGGAAGGGTTGTCCCAGTTGACCAGCTTCTGGTTGGGCAGCCGGTGTGCAAAGGGGCCATAGAGCAGGTCGTGTTTTTTGCAGGTTCGGAAATTTTCTCCGTTGATCCACATGAGATCCACCCCACCGTCGTGGTCTTTGCCGGCCTGCTTTTCGATCACCAGTTTGCCCACCACCTCGGAGATGTCCCTGACCGGTCCCTGGCGCAGGGTAATCCCGTACTGGGTTTTGAGCCGGTCGGCCACGTAACCGTTGACATACGCGTTCACCGCCGGCGAGCCCCCCCACATGAACCATTCCACCGTCTGTCCGTGCGCGGCCGACACGATCTCTTCCCAACGCGGTTCAGCCGCAACGGCTTCAACCATCAATAAGATCAGCACGGCGAAAGACAACATTATCCCAAGGACGCTTTTGGGAATGGCAAAATGTTTGATCATCGGCGCTTTCTCCTTAACCGGTTGGATCCTCCAGATTCCCGCAAAAGGACGGCAAATATAGCGATTATTTTAGCACCGCGGTCTTGGGGGCGTCTATCACCGAAGCAACCGGCTCGGCAGCCTTAGTGAATAGTTCGGGAAGACAAAGCGTTATGTGATAGCCTGCCCTGCTTCGTTTTGTCAACATAGCCTGCTCTTGATCTTTCGGCCTAGAAGCCTATCGCCCGCGCGCTTTTCAAACCTCACCCCCGCAAGCGTTTGATCATCCTCGGGATAAAGAAGGAAAAGACAAACAGGGCAATGGAAAAGAAGATTTTGAAGGACAGCAGCCGCCCCCAGTCCCCGGAAGCCCAGACTTCTTTCAAGGATCCGATGAAAAACGTGAAGACAAAGGTCCCCACCAAAATCCCCAAACCGGTCCCGAAGATATAGTCCCGGAATCCCACACTCGTTAACCCCATCCCAAAATTCAGCGGCGTGAAGGGGAAATAGACCAGCCGCAGATAAAGCACCGTGGCAAACCCGTTGCGCCGGATGGCATCGTCGTATTTTTTGAGCCTGTCGCCGATGAGAGAGGCGGCAAAGTCCCGCCCGAGTCCGCGGCCGATGAAAAAAGCCAGAGCGGCCCCCAGCATGGCCCCCACCCACACAAATACAAAGCCCCGGTAGGCCCCGAAGATGGCCGCCCCCAACCCTGTCAAAAGGGTGCCTGGAACGAACAGGCATACCCCGAGGGCATACACGAGGACAAAAACCACCGGCGCCCAAAGGCCGGCGGCATCGAGGAACTGCTGCAACGCCTCGGCCGTGAGATACGAACGTAGCGGGGAGTAACGCACCAGACCGATCGCCGCAGTGATGAACAGAAAAAAAAGCACCGCTTTCAAGATGGCTTTGCGACTTCCGCCAGCACCCGTCCGGGTGTTTTCATCCATGCGTAACGTCTCCTCGGTCGGCGCCGGAACAGCAGGTGGTGATGGGCACACCCCGCGCCCAAGGGATAGCATACAGGTTTGTAAGTCCTCCGTCAGGCGCCCTCTTTCATTTCACAATCCTGCAGGCATTTTTCCTGTGGACCGCCACAGGCTCTCCCCTTCAAGTTGAAGATCAGCTTAAGCCCCTTCTTGATCTTCTCGGAAAAAATCTTGGGGGCCAGATAGCTGCCGGCCACCCGCTTGTTGATCTCCCCCAGGGTGGGATAGGGATGCACCGCCGCAGCCAGGGTGGCCAGCTTGACCTGGCCGTTTAGGACGGCCACCCATTCGCTCATCAGATCGCCGGCCCGCGGGCCGAGAATCTGGACACCGAGGGGCTTCTCCCGGCGGTCGAGCAGCAGCTTAATGCGCCCGCGGCGCTGGCCCTCGGCCAGACTGCGGTCGTTGTCCTCAAAGGCTTCGGAGAACACGCTGTACGTCTCGCCGCGCGCCTGGGCGGTTTTCTCGTTCAGGCCGATGCTGGCCAGTTCGGGATCGGTATAGGTGCACCAGGGCAGATAGGTGTAATCCGCCTTGCGGGGCAGGCGAAAAACGGCATTGGCCACCACGATGCCCCCTTCGTAGCCGGCCGCATGGGTAAACTGGTACCCGCCGTTGATGTCGCCGGCGGCAAAAATGTGTTTTTGGGTCGTGCGCATCCGATCGTCCACCTTGATGCCGCCCCGGTCAAAATCCACCCCGATCGCCTCCAGCCCCAGACCGTCGACATTGGCGGTCCGGCCGATGGCCACCAGAATGGCTTCGGAACTGAGCGTCCGTTCCCCGTCAGCGGTCGCGACCACAATCGCCTTACGGTTTGTTCCCTCTCTTCGCACGCGGATGACGTTGGCATTCAGATGAAAGGCGACGCCCTCCTCTTCCAGCAGCGCCATCACCTCATCAGCCATGTCCCTGTCTTCCTTGCCGAGGATTTGGCGGCCCCTATTCACCACGGTCACCCGGCAACCGAAGCGATTGAAGGCCTGGGCCATTTCGATGCCGATAGGGCCTCCGCCGAGAATGGTCATGGAGGCCGGCAGGCGCTCCATGTAAAAAATTTCCCGATTGGTGAGGTAGCCGGCGTCCGCCAGCCCTTCGATGGGGGGTACAACGGGCGAGGAACCGGTGGCGACAACCCATTTTTGAGCCGTATAAGGGCGCCCACCGAGTTCGACGCTATGGTCATCCGTGAAACGCGGCTCGCCGAATTCCACCCGGACCCCCAAACCGCAGAAGCGTTCCACCGAATCGTGCTTCTGGATCGTCGTCACCACGGAACGGATGCGATCGGCCACCCCCTTGAAATCAATGGGGGGAACCTGAATGTCCGGTAAGCCGTAGTCGCCAGCATTTTTGATGGCATGATAGACATACGCGGACTTGATCAGGGTCTTGCTGGGCACACAGCCGTAGTGCAGACAGTCTCCGCCCAGCGCCGCGTCCTTTTCGATAAGCAATGTGCGGGCGCCCAGTTGCGCAGCGCCGGATGCCACGGTCAGTCCCGCCGCACCCCCGCCGATGATGGCGATATCGTAGTCATAGGATGTCATGCGCCCCCCTGTTTCAGACTGCTCTCTGGTACGGGTGCTCCTTTGCTCGCGGGTCAGGGCCTTGTCTCATGCACCGTTGAGGGACCAGTCGTAATCGAGGAATTTCACTTCGAGGTCCCGGGCCTTCAGTTGCAGGACGGCTTTCAGATCACCCTCGGCATAGGTTTGAAAAAAACCGATAATGTCGTCGTTGAAATCTTCGCCGAACCATTTGAAGATCCGGCTCACGAAAAGGACATCGCCCTCCAGCCGATAACGCGCGGGATCGTTGATAAACGACCGTGTGACATGATCGAGCTGGCGGTTCAGGTCACGTCCGTTGAAAGGAATGCTGTAAAGGGGCGGACAGCTCTTGGAAGCACAATTGACCGCAAAGTGGACTCTAGGATCCCCGAACTGGGCCCGCAGGATATCGTGTTCGATTTGATCCAATGTGAGCATACCGCCGTCGATACGGGCCAGTTTTTTCTTCCAGGGACTCTGCCACAGGCTGCCCGCGTCCTTGATGGACATGATACCGGGGTAGTGCTTGAGTATCAGCTTCAAGGTCCAGGCGTTGTATGCATTTACGTAAAAGGCGAAGCGCTCATCGGTCGGCAAAAGATCAGGGTTGACGGCCGCCAGAACATCGAGATAGCGATCCAACTGGGATTCTTCCTGTTTCAATCCCCGGTAATCCACCAGGCCCTGATGGACATGACGCGCCAGCAGCCCCGCATACAGCGTGTTGTCCACGGTGGTTGGAGCGGCCGCCGCCGGTTTGATCGGGAGAACCCCGAGACCGAACACGGCCAGCAGCAGCATACCGGCGATTGACCATCGGCGTCGCATGGCAATCCCTCCTGAAGGGCCGGACCCTCCCGTTCGATTACGTATATCTCGCACGCGCTGCATGGCATAAAACGAAATGACACGTGCTCCATTAAAGTGTCCACCGGCGATTTGGTTGTCAATTCGTCGCATCAGACCCCAAAACCTAACAACCGTAAATCCTCCCTCAACCCACCTACCGGATGAGCGGTGTGCTCCTGATTTCAGCCACCGACGGTGGGTCCCACGGAACCGCGCACCGTTCGGCACCGGGCGGGTGCACGGCAGGCCTGGGGGCTTGGATTGATTTTTGGCGCTGTTTCTCCTATGGTGACCCAACACATCACGACGACGCTTAGGAACCTGCATGAAGACTATGAAGAAATGGGTCGCACGCCATCCCTATACGATCACCAGTGCCCTCTTTATCGTCCTGATCGCTTTCGGTTTTTTCTATCTGAATTGGCTCAGGGACGACTACATGTTCATGCTGCTGCTGTATTTCATCGTTACCCTCGGCATCCGGCTGGACGATATCGTGCGGCAGATCGGACCGGGACAGGACGCGTCCTCTGGCACGGAAGAAAACGTTGTGTCCGTCCTGCAAGAAATACGGGCGGCACTGCGGGAAACCAATTACCGTTTGAAGACCATCCAGAACAGGCTGGATCAAAACCCGGACGACTGACCCCTCACCTGCCCTTGCGACACTGCCATCCCACCGCCGCCGCCGGCAGTTGGTCAGGGAGTGGGCCTATATCATCAGACGATCTCTTCTTCGTCGCCCCTGAGGTGGCCGCCCGTCCCGGTATCGGCTGAAGACCATGCCCCCGATCGATGGGGCCGCAGCCAAAGCGGCAAAGTGTCCTGCCTCCCGGCGTTTAAAGATACTGCTGGATAAAATGCCGGACTTGCTCGGCGCCCTCGACAACGCCGAAGTGCCCCTCGCATAATACATCGGCCTTCAGCTCGATCAGCCGCTGCAGGGAATGGTGGTAGGCCCGGCGGTCGGATTTTAAGGAGGAATGAAGCGGTCCGTGAACATCCTGCCCGAATAGGACCTTGAGCCCGGCCGATTCGAGCAGGTAAACCACCGAACCCGGGGAATGCCCCGGCATGTGCAGGGCGTCCAGGCGCCGGCCGCCGATCCGGAAGACCTCGCTTCCCCCCTCGATAATATGGTCGGGACGAAACGGCTGCAGAGTGGCCCCATACCAGGAAGCGGCCGTGACCTCCGGATCGCCGGCTTCCACAAAGGGGGCCTCGAGGGCATGCATCACCACCCGCAGTGCCAGCCGCGCCTGCAGTTCGGCCGCCCCGCCGGTATGGTCGAAATGACAATGGGTCAGAAACAGATCGTGCAGGGCGTCCGCCCGAACACCGCAGGCCTCAGCGTTCGCGATGAGCTGGGCAACGCTGCCGCCGCAGCCCGCATCGATCAGAGCGGCCTGCTCCTCGACAGCCACCAGATAGACGGCCGCGTCCTCCGCAGCCGTGAGGCCGGCCCCGCCGATCTGGAACACTTCCGGCGTAATTTGGGAGACTTTAGCGACCATGGTCCTCCCCAAGACATCGGCGCCCCCTCCCGGGAGAATGCGGACGTCTTGACATTTTCGCGATCGTTCTTAGTATTCCAAACGTTACCAAGTGGTTAGCCTGATGTAAAGACAAACCGGAGCGGCGTTCAGCCTTAACAGAGCTGCCGTTTCTGGGAAAGAACATGAAACCTTATCCCTATCTTATCGACTGCCTGTTCATCTATCGCCTGCGCACGACACCCATCCGATATCCCTGATTTTGAAAAAGCCGTTACCCGCGGGCCCGCGGCCCTGGCAGGCCTGTCAAAAACCTTGTGCAACTGGCGCGTCCGATCGGAGAAGCGCTGTTGTCCGCCATCCGGAGCGGCACCTAACGCCAGCCCTCATAATCCATAACTATTTGTAATATAATAAAAATCATTGAACATTTGCAGACACCGGCGATCCATGATAGAGCAAGCCCGCCATCATCGACGGACTCCCGTCGGCGTGGCCATCCGGGCCGCGCACGGTGTCGGCCCTGGTCCGCAAAATGAAATGCCGCCCCATCTTCGCCGACGTACAATACCTTGCCGACGGCCGGATGCGGGCCGGCCTAAACCGCACTCGGGTGCGTTAACCGAAGGAGAACTGGCATGATCCAAGTCGAAGGGTTGACCAAGTACTACGACGACTTCTGCGCCGTGGATCGCATCGACCTCGACATCCAGAAGGGTGAAATCATCGGACTTCTGGGGCCCAACGGCGCCGGCAAGACCACCACCCTGCGTATGCTGACCGGCTATTTCAAACCCACCGCCGGCCGGGTCAAAATAAAAGATTTCACCATCGAGGACGACATGGTGGCCATCAAACACCTGATCGGCTACCTGCCGGAATCCGCCCCCCTGTATCCCGGCATGCTCGTCTTCGACTATCTGGACTACATCGCCAATGTGCGCGGGCTCAAGGGCGACATCAAACAGCAGCGCATCCGCCGCCTGGTGGACCTTTGCGGACTGCAGGGCATCATGCACAAAACCATCGGGGAGTTGTCCAAAGGGTTGAAACAGCGCGTCGGTCTGGCCCACGCCATGATGAGCGACCCGGAAATCCTGATTCTGGACGAACCTACTTCGGGGCTGGACCCCAACCAGATTGCCGAGATCCGGGACATCATTCGCGAAATCGGCCGCGAGAAAACCGTCATCCTGTCCACCCATATCCTGAGCGAGGCCGAAGCGACCTGCGACCGCATCGTCATCATTCACCAGGGCCGCATCGTGGCGGATGATCGCACCGAGACGTTGAAGCAGTCCGGCGGCCAATCACGGCGTCTTCATCTCACGCTGCAAAATGCCGACCGGGAGGACGCCCTGGCGACGCTCAACGCCCTCGAGGGCATTACAACGGCCGAAGGCGCCCCATCCGGCGGGAGCGATACGATGAACCTGGTGCTGACCTGCCAGGGCGCCGCAGACCCGCGGCCGGCCGTCTATGCCGCCATCAAGGCCACGGATTGGGTCATGATGGAATTCGTCCAGCAAACCAAAGACCTGGAAACCATCTTCCGGGAACTGACCAAGGAGAACTGACATGCAGCAGGTGATCCATATCATGGGCAAAGAGTTGAAGGATTTTTTCATCTCGCCCATCGCCTATATCGTTATCGCAGTCTTCCTTTTGGTGACCGGCTGGTTGTTCTTCTCGACCTTTTTTGTTTTTAACCAGGCCGACCTGCGCAACTTTTTCAATCTGCTTCCCATGACCTTCGCCTTTGTGGTGCCGGCCATCACCATGCGGCTCTTTGCCGAAGAACTCAACACGGGCTCCTACGAAACCCTCCTGACACTGCCGGTGACTTTCCGCGACATCATCCTGGGCAAATTCCTGGCCGGGGTCGTTTTCGTGGGCGCCATCCTCGTGCCGACCCTTTCCTATCCCCTCTTCATTTCCGGAATGGGCGAACTGGACTGGGGACCGGTCGTGGGCGGTTATGCCGGCGCGATTATGCTGGGGGCCGCCTTCACCGCCATCGGCCTGTTTGCCTCCGCCCTCACCCGCAACCAGATCATCGCTTTCATATTGGGGGCCGTGATCTGCTTCGTCCTGACCACGGTTGACCGGATGCTGTTTTTCTTCCCCGGCCCCATCCTCAATATCGTCAATTATATCGGGGCCAGTTCCCATTTTCAGAATGTGGCCAAGGGAATCATCGATTCCCGGGACGTGCTCTATTTTCTGAGTCTCGTCTTTCTTGGGCTCTACGCCGCACACCTCGTAATGCAGGAAAAGAAATAAGGAGTCGGTCATGGCCACACCTCGCTATGAAAAATACGTCAAGTTCGGCATTTACCTGCTTGTCCTGGTCCTGCTCAACATCGCGGGACTGACCCTCTTTTTTCGATGGGATCTCACCGCCAACGGCATCTACTCCCTTTCGAAAACCAGCAAGGAAGTCGTTTCGAGCCTGAAGGAACCCCTCACCATCAAGGTTTTTTTCACGCGCAACCTGCCGGCGCCGCACAACAACACCGAGCGCTACCTGCACGATCTGCTTGAGGAATACGCCCTCCATGCCAATCGCAACTTCAACTACAAATTCTATGATGTCAGCCCCCAGGAAGGGGATGTGGGCCTGCAGGCCAGTGAAAACCAGCAGCAGGCCAATGACTACGGCATCTCGCCCGTTCAAATCCAGGTCATCGAGGAAGACGAGGTCAAGTTCAAACGGGCCTATATGGGCCTGGTCCTGATTCATGGGGATATGGTCGAACAGATCCCCACCATTACAACCATCGACGGGCTGGAGTACAAACTGACCACCGCCATCCAGAAGCTCAACAATAAAACCAGTGCTTTTTTGAACCTGAAGGACAAAATCAAGGTGACCCTCTTCCTGTCTTCCTCCCTCAATGGGGTTGCCCCCTATATGGGACTGGAGGAACTGCCCTCCTTTGCCGGGCGCCTGGAGGAAATCGTCGCGCGGGTCAATAAAAACGCCTACAACAAGATTGATTACCGCTATATCGATCCCTCGCAAGACCCTGCGGGGGAAGCGCTCTCCCAAAAATACGACATCATGAAAATCAACTGGCCGGATATCCCCAAAGCCAACCTCAGCGCCGGGGAAGGCGTCATCGGGCTGGTGATGGAATACGGCGGCAAGGTCGTCACGACCCCGCTGATCAATGTGCTGCGGCTGCCCGTCATCGGCACCCAGTATCAGATGGTCGGCATCGATCAAATGGAGGAGCTGATCAACGGCAACCTGGAAGCGCTGGTGGATATCAACGAAAACCTGGGATACCTGGCCAGCAACGGCACCCTCTCGACGACGCCCATGCCGGGACGCCCCAACGACACCAGTATGCGCAGTTTCACGACCCTGGTGGCCGACAGCTATTCCCTCAAGCACATCGACCTGGCCAAGGACCCCATTCCGGCAAGCCTGCCGAGCCTGATCATCGCCCGGCCCACCGAGCCCTTCTCGGATTACGAACTCTACCAGATCGACCAGGCCCTGATGCGCGGCACCAACCTGGCCCTTCTGGTGGATGCCTTTGTGGAAGGCGCACCAGGCCAGCAACCCGCCTTCATGCCGGGGCCGTCCTTCAAGCCCTTCGACTCGGGGCTGGAAAAACTTCTGGCCAACTATGGCATTAAAATAAACCCTGCCATGGTGCTCGACGAAAACTGCTACAAACAGCGTCTGCCGGCGGAAATGGGCGGCGGGGAGCGGCCTATCTACTTCGCGCCCCTGATCAAGAGCACCAACATCAATCAGGATCTGCCCTTCATGAAAACCATCAAGGGCTTGATCGCGCTTCGAATGGCCCCCTTGACCTTGGACCAGGAGCGCTTGCAACAAAACGGCCTCCAGGCCATCCGGCTGTTTTCCTCCTCGGAAAAATCCTGGGAGATGAAAGACCGCATTTCGCTGGACCCGACGATGATCGGCGAACCGCCGCCGGCCGAAGAACTCACGGCCTATCCCCTGGCCTATGTCCTGGAAGGCGAATTCCCCAGCTACTTCGCCGGGAAGCCGATCCCGGAAAAACCGGCGGAGCCCTCGGGGAAGGATGCCCAAAACCTTTCGCAAGATGGCGACCCCCCCCAACCGGCCGCCAAGGACCTCTCCGCTTTCGAGAGTACACCGCCGCGCCGGGATAAAAGTGTGCCGGCCAAAATCCTGTTGATCGGATCCTCGGAGCTGGTTCAGGACAGCGTTCTGGAAGCCGATGGCCGCAGCCCGAACGCCATGTTCATGATGAATATCATCGATTATCTCAATGACCGCGTTGACGTGGCCTTGATGCGCAGCAAGGAGCAGCGCTTCAACCCCCTGGAAAATCCTACACCGGCCACGCGGACCCTGACCAAGGCGTTCAACATCGTCGGGCTGCCCGTGCTGGTAGTGCTTTTCGGTATCGCGGTCTGGCTACGCCGGATCGCCCGCAAGAAACGTATCCAGACCATGTTCCAGGAATCCTAAAAGGAGTGAAGATCCCGCCATGAAGGTGAAAAAAGAATATGTGATTCTGTTGGTCGTCATTGTGGCCCTGGGGCTGTACCTGGCTTTTCGAAGCACGGATCGCACCACCTACAATCTGCCGGACATCCCCGACCTGAGCGCAACGGACCTCACCAAAATCGAGATCCGCCATGGGGATCAAACCGTCACCCTGACCCGCCAGGACGACGGCTGGCGGGTTTCACCGGGCGATTACCCGGTCGATGACCGTCTCGTCAACCGGATGATCGACGACCTGGCGAACCTCACAGTCACCGCCCTGGTGTCGGAATCGCAGAATTATGCCCGCTACGATTTGGATGATACGCATCAGATTCGGGTGACGGCCTACCAGGACGGCAAAGTCGTAAGGGCCTTTGACATCGGCAAAGCCGCGGACACCATGCGGCACACCCATATCACCCTGGCCGGGGATCCCAATGTCTACCACGCCCGGGGCAACTTCCGTAACGACTTCGACCAAACCGTTGAAAGCCTGCGCGACAAGTCGGTAATGGCCTTCAAACCCGACGCGGTTACGGCCTTCACCATCGAAACCGCCGGCCAGGCCTTCACGCTCAAGAAGGTGCCTGCGCCGAAGGCATCGGAAGACTCGTCTGCCTCCTCGGCAACCGACGCCAAGGGTCAGGCGGCCCCGGAGGCCACCTGGCAGCTCGTCAACGGGCCGGCCGTGGCCAATAAAAAAGTGATAGACTTCCTCACGGACTTATCCGGCCTCAAATGCCGGGCCTATCTGACCGATCGGCCCAAGGCCGATTTTTCGAACCCCACTTATCTCATCCGTATCGAATCCGAGGCGACCGCAACCCTGGAGATTTTTGCGCCGTCCGACGAAAAGGCCAGCGAAGTTCCGGCCCGCTCCTCCCTGCGGCGGGATCCCTTCACCCTGTCCGATTTCGATGTCGACCCGATCAAAAATTTCTTGACCGATCTGAAGGGCGACGAAAAAGAAACCAAAGCCGATGCCGGCGGCAGCCCCTCGCCATAGCAGCCCTTGCAGCACGTCTGGCTGCCGTGAGTGGCCGAGGGGCGAATGGGGCGACACCCCGCTGTTGGGAGGCCGATAACATTTGAAATCCTTTTCCATCCACCGGCGGGCCAAGCCCGCCGGAAGGCTTACGCCCGACCTTGCCCGATGGTGCCTCCAGCCGCGGGCAAAGGCGGCAGACAGCGTTCTTGCCTGGCCTGAATGTCCCGGGGCATGAATTGACACTATCCCGAGCAACCCTCTATGATACGAGCGGTGGATATGCGATCGCCATACGATGATACCCCGGCGGCCGCTCCACCCACGGTACCCGCCATGGACAATACCTCAACGAACCGGGACCATGGCCACCTGGTGGTCTTCAATGTTGCGCCCTACAGCCTGTGCGCGCCGGCGGCGGAGGTGGAGGGTATCATCGTCGCTCCGCGCATTCGTCCGCTGCCCCAAGCCCCGCCTTCGATCATTGGGGTTGTGCAGCATCGCGGCCAAGTGTACCGGGTCATTTCCCTGCGGCGCAGAACGACACCCCCGCCTCCCCACCCGACCGGCGGCGGTTGACACCGGGCAGCGAAATCACCCACCGCGTCGTTTCCGGCGATACCCTATGGGACATTGCCGCCCATTACCTTGGAAATCCGTTCCAGTACCCGGAGCTGGCCCGTCTCAGCCGGATCCGCAACCCGGATTTGATCTATCCAGAGGATATTATCCGTATTCGCAGAAAAACAGCCGCGCCCCAGGCCGGGGAGCATACCGGTGGGTCTTGAGAGCTTGTCTGGAAAGGGGTTCACATTCGAAGGGCATGCGATGAGGAGCGATCAGAACGCCAATGGCATCTCAAGGAGGGGCGGGAAAGCATCAGCCGCCGGCAAGCGTTGATCAGGGGCGTGCATAATCCGCGAGCGGCAGAGCTTCCTGGAGGTGGGTGTCCGGCCTGCGGGTGGGACGACGGCGCTCACCGTTTTTCCTTCGCTCGGGGAGGTGAAGCGCATAGGAAAACTGGCGGCGGTCGATGCCCGAGCGACGCTCTTTCTCTCTGGCATGCTTGTCCGGGACCATATCGATCCTTATCTAGTATTTACTCAGTTTCCTGCGCGCCCACACGGCAAGGAAAACGAGGATGCATCCCAGCATGATGAGCGTCGACGATTCGATGTTCAACCAGGCGGGATGGCTTGACAGCATCATAGACGTGGCATCATTGGCCGCCATGGCAACCTCGGCGGTCTTCGGCAACACCATGATCAATAAAACGGGCAGAATCGAAACCAACCGCACGGTGTATCTCCCTTACACGTCAGTAATGCACACAATGCAGCAAAAGCAATGCCATTGATTTTATCAAACGAGCCACCATCGTAGCAACTATTTGATTATCCAATCTATATTTAATTTTAACCCATCATTTGAGATATGGGCGGTTGTGAAAAAGAGAAAATAAGCCGATTATTTAGGGTAATGGATTACACCCATTGTGAGTATTGGGTTTCCCAGATGCGCGTCAGCCCGACCGTTTTGCGTTCGGCCCTTTCCCTGGAGCCCCCCAGCATCCGGCGGTAGGGCTTGCCCGAAAACTCCGGCGGTAACGGTTATGAGCCGCCATCTTCCGCAGACCGGCAAATCCAATGAAGGGATGGGTTGTGATGAGGGACGTTTTGACCTTATAAAACAAGATCGGGCCAGCGGCCCGGATCAAACCGGATCCAATCGCGAAAACAAGCTACCCGCGGGGGACGACATGCAGAAATTCCGAGGCACCAGCCTCAAGATGCGGCTGTACCTGATGGTGCTGGCCGCGTTTCTTCCCGTGGCCCTGCTGATCTTCTATATCGCCGAAAAACAGAAAGCGCTCGAGATCGACACGCTCTATCAGAAAACCTTGGCACTTGCCCAGGCTGTCGCCGATGAAGAAAATCAGCAGTTAGAATACACCCAAACACTTCTGGCAGCGGTGGCCGATGCCTTTCGGCTGGCGGACGATCGCAGCGGAAGGCTGGTAAATCTGCTGGACCATATGGCCCAGCGCTCCAACGCCATTGCCGAATGCGGCGTGCTCGGGACCGACGGCCGCCTCCTGGTCGGCAGCGCGGCCTTGTCAAGCCGACGGAATTTCCGTCAAAAGGCCTGGCTTTTCACCTCCCTGCAAACCGGGGAGTTGACCATCGAGCCTTACAACGGGGAGCACATCGATGGGCAGCCGGTGATTTATGTCGCCCTTCCTATCCTGGATGCCCAGGAGTCCATCGTGGCGGTAGCGTTTGCCACCCTGAACCTGAACTGGATGAACCGTGCCATATTTGCGCGCATCGCCGAACTGCCCGAGGGGTCGCGCTTGAGCATGCTGGATGAGCAACAAGGTATGCTCCGCTACGACGTCAACACCCGACAGTGGTCCGTTCCCCAGGATATCAGCCCGGACTTGCAACAGGCCATCGCTATCCACAAAGCCGGCACGCTCAGCACGGTCGACGAAGCCGGGAACGCCCGCATTAACGCCTTCGCCCCTCTGGCCAGCTCTTTCCGGGAACGTCAAATCACCGTGGTGCTGGAGATTCCCGAAGATCAGGCCCTGACCACATCAAAAGCCGCTTTCAACCGCAACGTGGCCTTGCTGCTGACCACAGCCTTAATCACCGTCATCTTCATCTGGTGGGCCGGCGAACGGTTTATTCTCAGGCGTATCCGGGTTATGGTCACGGCCACGCGCCGGCTGGCGGCCGGCGATCTGGCAGTGCGCATCGGCCCTATCGGCACCCGTGACGAATTGAGCCATCTGGCCAGCGTCTTTGACGAAATGGCTGCATCCCTGCAAAACCGCATCGAACAGGAAACCCGGGCCAAGGCCTCCCTGGAGCACTCGCGCGAACAGCTGCGCAGTCTGGCGTCCTATCAGAATGACGCCCTGGAGCAGGAACGCATTCGCATCGCCCGTGAAATTCACGATCAGCTGGGGCAGTCGCTGACCATTCTGCAAATGGACCTCTCCTGGCTCAAAAAACACCTGGGGGAAAACCGCCCGGCGGCCGATGAGAAAATCGCCGCCATGTCCCTGGTCATCTCGGACGCCCTCGACGATCTGCATACCGTAACGGCCGAATTGCGGCCGGTGATTCTCGACGATTTCGGCCTGGCCGCCGCCATCGAATGGCAGGTCGAGGAATTCCGCCATCGGAGCGGTATTGCCTGTCGGCTGGAACACGACGGCTTCGAACCGGATCTTCCCAAGGATCAGGCCACGGCCCTCTTCCGCATTTTTCAGGAAACCCTGACCAACATTTTACGCCATGCCGGGGCGGACGAGGTGGTGGTCCGCCTGGAGGCCCAGGCGGATGACCTGATGCTGCAAATCCGGGACAACGGCCGCGGCATCACGGCAGCGGAAATCGACAACCCCAAAGCCTTCGGCTTGCTCGGCATCCGCGAACGGCTCTATCCCTGGAACGGCCGTGTCTCGTTCGCCGGCCGGCCCGGCCAGGGAACCTGCGTGACGGTTCGGCTTCCCACTGCCGAGAAAGGAACCCCTCTATGATCAACGTTATTATCGCCGACGACCATCCTATCGTTCGCGCCGGTTTGAAACAGATCATTATGGAAGATCCCGGTATCACGGTAGCGGAAGAGGCTTCCAACGGTGCTGAACTGCTCACCCGTGTGCGGCAGCATTCCTACGACGTCGTCCTGCTGGATCTGACCATGCCGGGCATGGACGGGCTGGACGTGTTGAAGCAGCTCAAAATCGAAAAGCCCCATCTACCGGTCATCATTCTGACCGTTCACCCGGAAGCCCAGTATGCGCTGAGGATATTGAAGGCCGGCGCATCCGGCTATCTCACCAAAGAAAGCGCCGGCGATGAATTGATCAAGGCCATCCGCAAGGTGCACCGCAGCGGCAAATATATCAGCCCGTCCCTGGCGGAAAAAATCGCCTTTGCCTTGGATGAGGATGCGAGCAAGCTGCCCCACGAGGCGTTGTCCGACAGGGAATATCAGGTCCTGTGCTTTATCGGCCAGGGCAAGACCGTATCCCAGATTGCCGAATCCCTGGCCTTGAGCGTCAAGACCGTCAGCACTTACCGCACGCGTATTTTGGAAAAAATGCACCTGGAAAACAACGCCGAATTGATCCACTACGCCGTTCAAAACAATCTGGTGGAGTAAACCGCTCCCCATCCTGCCGCTGCCGACCCACATCGCCCCGAGACCGCCACGCACCAGCCTTCTTTCCGCTGAGGCCGTTGCCGCCGCTTGGGCGCCCCGCCGTCGGACAAACACCGACATGATCTCACGCGGCCCTCCTACAGGAAGATCAGACGGCCACTGATTTTCGAAACCATTCGCACGCCTTACTATGGAACATCGGAAAAGGAGTCTGCCATGAACCAGGTGCTGATCGTCGATGATTCCCAACCCATACGCGAACGGCTGGCCGCTTTACTGACCGAATCCGAGCAAATCCGAATCGTCGGCCAGGCTGGCAATGTTCAGGACGGATGGGAGGCGGTGCAATTCCTTCAGCCCGATACGGTCATCCTCGATATTCGATTGCCCGGCAGAAACGGCATCACGCTGCTCAAAAAAATCAAGGCACACTATCCGCGCGTGACGGTCATCATGCTGACCAACTTCGATGATGCCCAGTACCGGCGGCAATGCAGGCGATTGGGCGCCGATCACTTTCTGAACAAAACGTTGGAGTTTGAAAAGATCGTCGGCACCATCACGGGCCGTCCCGCCAACTGAACGGCCGGGACAGGCCCTTCATGTGAAAGGAATTTCTCATGGAAACATTTGAAAACATACTCGTTGTCAGCCGCTCCACCCAGCACTGCGTCAGGGTGCTGCGTCGCGGCATTTCTCTGGCCCGCAAGTACGGGGCGAAACTGCACATCCTGCACATCATCCACGACCCTTTCAGTGTCAACGGATGGAATCTTCCGGTTCCCTCTCTCGAAGATGAGTTTAAAAAAATGACCGCCTCGGCGCGGGGGGAGATCGATCGCTTGGTGCATGCCGAAAAAGCCGAAGGCTTGATCATCACCGAGAGGATCAAGGAAGGCAATCCGGTGGATGAGATTCAAAACGTCGTTGAAAGTGAAAACGTGGATTTGATCCTGATGCTGGCCCATAGGGAAGGACGTCTGGAACACTTCCTGTTCGGCAAGACCAACGATGCCATCATCCGGCGCCTGCCGGCGACCCTGATGCTGGTTAAATAAGGGGGGACCATGGTCGGATTGCCGCACTTCATGAAAAGCGACTTGGAAGAGGAGGCCTTTGTCTGTGCGGAGCCTTCCCAGGGTAATGATGCCCTCATCATCAATGAAGCCCAGTTGATCCTGGCCGAAAAACGCACCTCCCTGGCGGCCATGCGCACCGGCATTGCGGTCTTTGTCCTGCCGCTCTCGGTGATGGGCCTGCTGATCGCCACTTCGCGCTACTACAACGTACTGCACGTACTGCCGCTGATCATTCCCCTGGGCATTATCCTCCTGGCGCTGATCACCCTGGGCAGCTATCTGATCATGCGGTCCCTGAAAAATATCCTTCGCTACGATCGAATGATTCATCATTTGAAGGTTTGCCACAGCAAACTGTCTGAGTTTCTGGATTAGAACCGCGGGCCCCATCGAAAATCACGCCAAAGTCATATTGCAGCCCAAAAACATCGATCTGCCGGCAGTATGCATTTTTCCGGCCCACCCCGCCGGCGACGCGGAGCGCCTCCTGCTAACAGCGATCCTCAACCAGTGTTTCATGCTATTTCTTCTAAATCGTTGCGGCTGCTTTCAGCCTCCCGCGCCACCCAAAACCGTTGAAAAAAAGGAGCCCAAAATAAAGATCGCACTCACCGGGTGTTCCCGGGGCGGGCGGCGCAACGGTCCCCCGCACAACAACATGGGGTTTAATGGAGGCGGGTCAGGAAACGGTGGAATGGCGGCTGCGCCAAAGGCGATAGATGCCTTCTACGGCAAAAGCCAGAACCAGCATGGCCGCCAGAATGCCGATATGGGCCGGATCATGGCCAAGCGTATAACGGATCAGGCTGGCCAGAGCCCCCATACAGAGCAGCGCGCCCAGCACAGAGAGCCACCGGCGGCTTCCGGTTTGAGACGCCAGCAAGGCGTTGGCCGTGTTCACGGCAGCAAAAATCAAAAGAAACCCGGCGCTGCCCATCGTCGAAATGCTCGATAGATCAAACAGATTGGCCACCAGCAGCGTCACCCCGGTGGTAATCAGAAGGCCCTCGACGGGTCGTTGCCACAGCTTGCGCTCCAGGAATTCCGGCAGTTCCCCGTCTTTGGCGATGGTATAACTCAGGCGGGCGGCTCCGTATAAAGTGGCGTTGATGGCCGACAGGGTCGATAGCAGGGCGGCCACCGTAATCAGCAGATAACCGAAAGCGCCGAGAAAGGGGCGCGCGGCTTCGGCCAGGGCATAGTCCTTGGCCGCCACGATCTGACCCACCGGCAGATTGCCCACCGTCACGCCGGCCACCAGAACGTAGAGCAGGATGACGAAACCGACGGCCGAATAATAGGCCCGCGGCAAGGTCTGCTTCGGATTTCGCACGTCCCCGGCCGTATTGGCGATCAACTCGAACCCTTCGTAGGCCAGGAAGATGATCATGGCCCCGGCCAGGATCGGAGAGGCGGCCGGCCAGTTGTCCACGGCCAGACGGGCGGCATCGATAGTCCAGGCCCCCACGATCACAAAAAACAGCAGGATGGCGATCTTGATCGCCACGATCCATTCTTCGGCCATGCCGATCAATTCGACCGCAAAAAAATTGAGGCCGGTCACGGCAATGATGCTCCCGCTGATCATGACATGCTTCCAAACGAGGCGGGAGCCCTCGGGAAAAAGGGCGGCCGCGTAGCTGCCGAAAGCGAAGGCATAGAGGGAGAGCATCACGATGTAGCTGATCCACAGCAGGATATTGGTCGCGCCGGGCAGCAGTCCCGATCCGAATGCCTTGTCAAGGAATGTAACCGTGCCGCCCTGGTTGGGGAAGGTCACCGACAAGCGGGCATAAGAGTAAGCGGTGGCGAGCGCCACCAACCCGGCCAGCAGGAAAGCGACCGGCGCCGCCCCATGGGTCATTTCAACCGAAAGGCCGAGGACGGCGAAAATGCCGCCCCCCACCATTCCGCCAATACCGATGGCGACCACCGACCAGTATCCTATTTTTTTAGGGGCCATGTCATTTTCCATTCAGTATCCATCCAGAAGGGGTCGATTTTGGTTCAGGTCACATTGCGGGCGTCGGACTCGTTTTCGGCCGCTTTCCCGGAAGAGGCCGCCGGTCCCAGGACGCTCTGGATGTCTTGCGCGTCGATCTTCTCCTTATCCAGCAACAGGCGCGCCATCGCTTCCAGTTCGGCGCGGTGATCGGCCAGCACCTGGCGCGCCGCCTGGTAGGCGGCATCGATGATCTCCTGGGTTTCGCGGTCGAGCAGGGCTTCCAGGTTCTCGGAGCGGCGCTGGGTGGAAGGCCCCTGATCCAGAAAGGGATTACGGCCCTTTTCCACCAGCGACCGGTTGGGCATTTGGCTACTCATCCCGTAAACGGTCAGCATGTTACGAACAATGTCGGCCACTTTTTCCAGATCGTTGGAGGCGCCGGTGGAAACTTCACCGAAAACCAGCTCTTCGGCGGCCCGCCCCCCCAGCAGCCCCTTGATCTTACCCATCAATTCGCTGCGCGACATGAGAAAACGATCTTCCAGGGGCGTCTGCAGGGTGTACCCCAGGGCGCCGATGCCCCGGGGAATGATGGAGACCTTCTGGACCGGATCGGCCCCTGGTGTCAGGTGCCCCACAATGGCGTGGCCGGATTCGTGGTAGGCCACCACCTGGCGCTCGTGGGGATTGATCAGTTTGTTCTTCTTTTCCAGACCGGCCACGACACGCTCGATGGCATCCTGGAAATCGGTCTGGGTAATAGCCGCCCCCTCCTTGCGCGAGGCCAGAAGCGCCGCCTCATTACATACATTGGCGATCTCAGCCCCGGCGAAGCCAGGGGTCTCCGCGGCCAAGCTTTGGAAATCCACCTTGTCGTCGAGGATGAGATCCCGGGTGTGGACAGCAAAAATATCGATGCGCCCCTTCAGGTCCGGGCGATCCACCAGGATCTGGCGATCGAAACGACCGGGACGGAGCAAGGCCGGATCGAGCACTTCGGGTCGATTGGTCGCCCCCATGATGATGATGCCGGCCTGGGGATCGAAACCGTCCATCTCCGTGAGCAGCTGGTTGAGGGTGTTTTCCCGCTCGTCATTCCCTCCTAATGCGATCCCCTGGGAGCGGTTCTTGCCCACCGCGTCCAGCTCATCGATGAAAATGATGCAGGGGGCCTTGCCTTTGGCATCTTTGAAAAGATCCCGCACCCGGGCGGCCCCGACCCCCACAAACATCTCCACGAAATCGGAACCGCTGAGGTTGAAAAAGGGAACGCCGGCCTCGCCGGCCACCGCCCGGGCCAACAGTGTCTTGCCGGTTCCGGGGGGACCTACCAGCAGGATGCCTTTCGGCAGCTTGGCCCCCAGCCGGGTGTAGCGGTCGGGTTCCTTCAGGAAGGACACCACCTCTTTGATCTCTTCCACCGCTTCGTCCACACCGGCCACATCCTCAAAGGAGACCTTTTGCGAGTCTTCCACCGCATAGATGCGCGCCTTGTTTTTGCCCACGTCCAGAAAACCGCCGCCTTTGCCCATGCGGGCCATCAGGAAGCGCCCCAGGAGGATAAAAAAGATCAGCGGCAGGATCCAGTTGCCCAGGAAATGAGAAAGCCAGTGGGATTCGATCTTGCCACGGTAATTCACATCATGGGCTTGCAGGTCGTCAATCAGACGAGGATCATGCACGCGGATGACGACAAATTGTTGCTTGGCCGAAGTCGCGGGCTTTTCGCCAAATAGATTGAGATTTAAATGCCAGGGCGCCTTCTTGCGTGCCGGCTGAAAATCCGAGGCAGGCTTCGCGGCCCCCTTTTGGGCCGTCGAAGCCTCCGTCGCCTTGGGAGCTTTCTCGAGCCCGAAAATACGGTCTGATTCCAGGATGACGCTTTGCAGCCGGTTTTCTGCGAGCAACTGGCGAAAGTGGCTGTAGGAAATCTCCTTGACGGCCGTACCGCTGAAAAAAAGCGATTCCAGCATGATGATCGTCAGGAAGACGAACAGGTAATAGCTGAGGGAAAATTTATGTTGTTGTTGCATGCCAACCTCCGTTGGAATCTTCCGTTATCGGGCTCAATGCAATGGCCCCCATGGGAGGGGGCCGGCGCATTGCTATCCGATCGCCACCTGGACAAGGCCACTTTGTCCGGTGCGGTGATCCAAGGCCTTCAGCAGGATTTTCTGATGGGGCGGCAGCGCTTTGACAAGGTCCACAAAGCCTTCGATCCCGTCCACGGGCACGTTGTTGATGCCCAGAATGACATCACCCTTCTCAAATCCGGCCTTGGCCAGGGTACTGTCTTTTTTCAGGGAAGACAAGGCCACCCCCTGTCCGGGTTCGAGGCCGTATTGCTGGGTTTCCTTGGCGGTCAGAGGACGGACCACCACGCCCAGACGATCCTCTATGGATGTGGCCATTTTGCGGATCGCATCGTCCAGGTCGCCGATCTTGACCGTGACGTCCACCCGTTTGCCGTCCCGCATCACGACCATGCTGGCGTCCGTGCCGATGGATGTGTCGGCCACGCGGCTTTGCAAGGTCGTAGAATCGACGATGGGCTGCCCCTGGTACTGGACCACCAGATCGTTTTTCTCCAAGCCCGCTTTCTGGGCCGGGCCGTCCGGGACCACGTCCGTGATCAGAGCCCCCTTGTTGTTCTTGAGATTCAGCGCGTTCATCTGCTCCGGTGTGGGGTTGCCGATGCTGACCCCCAGCCAACCCCGGGTGACTTTGCCGTTCGCGATAAGCGCCTTGGCGACATGCACGGCCATATTGCTCGGGATGGCAAAGCCGATCCCCTCGAAACCACCCGAATCCGTAGCGATGGCGGCATTAACACCGATGACCTGACCTTCTAAGTTGAGCAGTGGTCCGCCGCTGTTGCCCGGGTTGATGGCCGCATCGGTTTGCAGATAGTCTTGGTAGGACGTGGGATTGAGAACGCCGCTGCGATGTTTGGCGCTGATGATGCCCTGGGTCACGGTCTCATCCAGTCCGCGGGGATGGCCGATGGCGACGACCCAGTCACCCACCGCGATTTTGTCCGAATCCCCGAAGGTCACCGTGGGCAGCTTCTCGTCGGCGGAAATCTGAATTACGGCCAGATCGGTCTTGGGATCTGTCCCCACGACTTTGCCCGGATAGGATTTGCCGTCGGCCAGGAGGACATTGATCGTGGTGGCCCCGGCCACCACATGATTGTTGGTCAAGATATGGCCCTGCCCGTCGATGATCATGCCGGTACCGAGACCCCGCAGCTCCTCCTTGAATTTGCGCGGCACCTTGCGTCCGTTAAAGAAAAAATGGAAAAAAGGATCATTACTGAAAGGCAGCAGGGGATTGGCGACTTCCCGGCTCTGGGAAATATTGATGTGGACCACAGCGGGAATCGTCTCCTGAGCCACCTTGGCGATGGCCGTCTGCCAGTTCATGGTCGACGGCGACGTGGCCGTCGGCGCCGGCATGGCTTTAGCCGGCGCGGTTTCAGCCGTTTTGATCGCCGACTGGGAATCACACTGCGTCAGCCCCAGGGTAAACACTACGGCCAGGGCTACCAAAAGAAAGCTCCGTAAGGTGTAACGACGACGTTTCATTGATCTTCTCCTTGATGTTCGGTTGTTAAGTTTGCAAAAACCATCCGACTGCCATTTGCGATGGTTTTCTCCGAAATCCTTGACCTGAAAAGTAAGATGAGGGATCAGAGATGGGTATAAGCCCAGCTCCTATTTTGCTGTAGGACTCGCCTGGTAATTCATGTCGGGCTATGTCCTACGGAGAAGAAATCGTTCATGGCCGTCGTCAACGGTATGGGGCCGATACCCGGCGTTAGGCTGATGCGAGAGCGTCCCTGGGAAGATGGTTCAGGCGAATACACAACGTAACGGTGGGAATCCTTCTGCCCGGATGGGGCTATTCCCGTCTCCGGTGATCCCGAAATTGACATCGATAGACTAAAATTTCATAATGCTTGGAAGGATTACCCTGTCCGCTAAAAAGGGTGCGCCCCGCTTTATCCGCCGCCTCATTCGACGCCAACACCAGTCGACTAAATTTGCGGGCACGCGATTATGTCAATGCGGACATCTTTTTCCGCACATCCGATCGGAGCGCCGAAAACCATTAAAGTATGGGATCTTTTCGTGCGTGTTTTTCACTGGTGGGACGCCTCTTTTCTCTCGCCGTGGTGCACATCTGCGGCGTCCTTGTCTCCAGCTGTGTCCATAAAGAAAATTTGGTTTGGGCCATGATCACCGGCCGGAAGAAAATCGACTAGGTTGAAATCCCGCCAATGCCCCCCAAAAGGGGGTTAACCAAAGAGAAGATTTGATCCTCATTGGGACGTCCAAAAGATTGGCCCTTGAATTGACGCCTCGCCCAAATGCTGATATCTGCACGTTTTTGGCACCAGGCCGGTGGGTTGGACGCTCCCCGCCAGAGGAAGCCCATGAGACAGGTCAATGGATAAGCTCCTGGCAGACAAGCATATCGCCGTAAGACGCACCGTGCGGTCCTTTTGCGAACGCGAGCTGCGCCCCATTGCAGCCGCAATCGACCAGGAGGCCCGCTTCCCCTGGGAAATCGTGGAGAAGATGGCCGCCCTGGGGTATTTCGGCATCCAGGTTCCCCGCTCCCTGGGCGGGGCCGGCCTCGATACGGTCAGTTACGCCATCATCATCGAGGAGATCTCACGGGTATGCGCCGCCCTGGGGTTGTGCGTCACGGTGCACAACAGTGTGGCCGTTTATCCGCTGATGGCCTTCGGCACCGATCGCCAGCAAGAGCGCTGGGTCCGCCCCATGGCGCAGGGGAAAAAGATCGGCGCCTTCTGCCTGACCGAGCCCGATGCCGGCTCCGATGCCGGCGCCGTCAGCGCCACCGCGCTGGCCGACGGCGATCAGTATGTCCTCAATGCCAACAAGGTGTTCGTAACCAACGGCGGGGTGGCCGATATCTGCCTGATCTTTGCCCGCACCGACCCGGCCGCCGGCCGCAAGGGGATCAGCGTGGTGGTGGCGGAGCGAGGCCTGCCGGGTTTCGTGGTGGGCGACCTGGAAGACCTGTGCGGCATGCGCGCCAATCCGGTCAGCTCGATCCGGCTCTATGACTGCCGGGTGCCCCAGGATCACCTGCTTGGCCGGTGCGGCCAGGGGCTGCAGATCGGCCTGGCCGCGCTGGACACCGGGCGCATGGGCATCGCGGCCCAGGCCGTGGGGATTGCCCAGGCCGCCCTGGAAGAGGCCGTGCAATACGCCCGACAGCGCCGGACGTTCGGCGCACCCCTTGAAAACCACCAGGCCGTCCAGATGATGATCGCCGACATGGCCACCCAGGTCCAGGCGGCCCGGCTTCTGGTCTATCGCGCCGCCGCGTTGCGCGATAAGGCCGAACCCTTTTCCCAGGAATCGGCCATGGCCAAGCTTTTCGCCTCGGAGGCCGCCTGCAAGGTGACGGATACCGCCGTGCAGATTCACGGCGGCTACGGCTATTCCAAAGCCTACGCGGTGGAGCGCTACTACCGCGATGCCCGCGTGACCCGCATTTACGAAGGCACCTCCGAGATCCATAAAATGGTGATCGCCCGGTCCGTGTTCCAGAATGGGTGATACGGCGAAAGACGACTGCCAGGCGGTAACAAGGTGTTAAATGAGGTTTCCCCCCCATAGATGGAAAATCCGGTGATGACCTTTCACACGATTGTCTGCATCAAAGCCGTTGTGGCCCGGGCACCCCGGGGGAAGATCGTCCGGTCGGCGGAAAACAGCCGCTTCAATCCCTTTGACCGGCCCACGCTGGAGACGGCGCTCCAACTGCGGTCCCACTATGGCGGGCGTGTGACCGTCCTGTCCATGGGTCCCCCATCAGGCCGCGCCGTGATGGCCGAGGCCCTTGCCATGGGGGCCGACCGTGCGGTACTGGCCTGCGATCCGGTCTTGGCCGGGGCCGACACCCTGGCCACCTCGACCACCCTGGCGGCGGCCATCCGAAAGCTGGCCCCCTACCACCTGGTCCTCTTCGGCACCCGTACTTCGGACAGCGATACCGGACAGGTGGGGCCCCAGACGGCCGTGGCCCTGGATCTGCCCTTGGTGACCGGCGTCCATGCCCTTTCGCCGGCCGCCGACCATTTGCAGGTGGAGCGCACCATGGACCATCTGGTGGAGTCCTTCGCGGTCGATTTCCCGGCGGCGCTGACCATCCGGCCCGAAATCCACCCTGCGCGCGACATCGCGCTGGCCGGCCTGGCCGAAGCGTTCGACGCATCCAGGGTGGAAATGCTGACCCTTGCCGATCTCGATCTGGACGCCGGCGACACTGGGGAACCGGGTTCCCCCACCCGGGTGGTCGCCATGAGGCCCTGCAAGCATGAACGGCAAGGTCAATTTCTGGAAGGCGAGACCGCCGATCTCGCTGACCAGCTGATCCGGCAATGGACGGAGAAAGGGCTGCTCGACTAATGCCTGCCGCCCCCACCAGTGAAATCTGGGTATGGATGGATTGCCGCAGCAACCACCTTTTCGATTTTTCCCTGAATGTTCTCACGAAAGCCTGTGCGCTGGCCGCCGCTATCGGCGGGGAGGCCGTGGCTTGTCTGCTGGCGCCGAAGGACGGCCTCCAACGGGCGGCCTCCCAAGGTGATAGCTGCAGGCTGGCGGCATCTGCGGAAGCGGCCTGCCTGGCGCACGGCGCCCACCAGGTGCTGGTGCTGGAAAATGACCGCTTTGCCACCCCGCGCGCCGATCTGTTTGCCCATGCCCTCTGCCAAGCCGTCCAGAGCGCCGGACCCCGGCTGGTCCTGGCGGCTCTGACGGATTTCGGACGCGAACTGGCGGCCCGCACCGCGCGTCTTTGCCGGGCCGGGTTGATTGCCGACTGCCAGGATCTGATTATCGATGGCGAAGGCCGCATCATCGGAGAATGCCCGGCCTGGGGCGGCGCCATTGTTTCCCAGATCACCTTCGTGGAAGGCTGGGGGACCGGATTCGCCACGGTGCAGCCCCACTGCTGCCGGGCCGAACCGGTACAGGCACCGGCCGATACCGTCCGGCGCGAGGCCGTCGAAAACCTGCCCGAGCTCCCCGCCCTTCGCATGCTGAATTCCCGGCCGGCGGTCGAATCCCAGCGCAAACTGGAAAACGCGCCCATCGTCGTCGTGGGCGGCGCCGGCCTGGGCAGTGCCCAGGCGTTTCGCCATGTCCGTGAACTGGCCGCTGTATTGGGGGGCGAGGTGGGCGCCACCCGGCCGCCGGTACTCCATCACTGGGTGGATGAAAACCGCCTGATCGGGCAAACGGGCAAGCACGTGGCCCCCAAACTGCTTATCTCCATCGGTACTTCCGGTGCCACCCAGTATACGGCCGGCATCATGGAGGCCGAAACCATCGTGGCCGTCAACCGCGATCCCGGGGCCGCCATTTTTCAAATCGCCGACACCGGCGTCGTGGCGGACGTCCACACGTTTCTGCCGGTGCTCATCGAACGCGCCCGTCAGGCCGTCATGCGTCAACTGGCCGATGTGCTGTGTGAGGCCGAGGTCAAACGGCAGGACGGCGAAAGCTTCGGCAGCCGTATACGCAAGTTGAGGGAAGGGCACGCCTGGGGCATCGAAGCCCTGGCCGAGGCCACCGGCCAGACGCCGGACTTCATCCAGCACGTGGAGGACGATGCCCTGTCGCCGCCGGTCGGCTTCCTTATGCGGCTGGCCAAGGCCCTTAACGTCGATCCTGGCACCTTCCTGCGCAAGGAAGAGCAGGTGGCCATTCGCGACCGCCGGCTGGAAGCTTACGTGCGGCGCACCCAGAACTATTCCTACCAAACCCTCACCGAGGGCGGCCAGGCCGATCACCTGCGGGCCTTCATGGTGACCATCGAACCTCATGGCGCGCATAAACCGGTGGCCTACAAGCACGAGGGGGAAGAGTTCATCTTCGTCATGGCCGGCGAACTGGAATTGATCCTGGATCAAAAGGCCCACGTCCTTAAAGCCGGGGAGCACATCCATTTCAATTCCTACATCCCCCACCGGCTCAAAAGCCTCTCCGGCGAACCCACCCGGTGTCTGGTGGTGCTTTACACGATTTAGTATCGGTGGGTCCGTTTCCGCATACCCCTCGGGCGGGCAGGACGCTATAATGAGAGGGGAAGAAACGTGCAGCAGAATCGATCGGGCGTAACCCAAGCGGGTTATCAAACATTGACGGGCGGGAGATCAGACCCTGTTGAGGTCTCAGGTTGTACACTCTTTTTATGGGGAGAAGTCCTATGAATCCGAACTTGATTTTATTGGCTCTGGCGGGTGTTGTGGTGGGCATCGGTGCGTCTTTTACCGGACTTGGAGGAGGATTTCTGATGGTCCCCCTCCTGCTCTTCTTGGGCTTTAGCGCCCAACAGGCCGTAGGAACGTCCTTTATGGCGATCCTCGTGATCTCGATTTCCGCGCTGGTCGCCCATGGCAAGCTCGCCAATGTGGATTATCGGCTCGGTATCGCCTTGGGGATCGGCGGCATTATCGGAGCCCAGGTCGGCGCAAGGCTTGTGGAACATGTCTCCACCGGCAGTTTCAAGAAGATATTTGCCTTTGTCCTCTTGGGCCTGGCCGCCTACCTCTTCCTGAAAAAATAGACCAAAAATAAAGGGGGGGGGGTTGGAATTGCTTCCACCCCCCCCCTTATTTTTGAGTGGTGATCCCAGGGGGAATCGAACCCCCGTTACCGGCGTGAGAGGCCGACGTCCTAACCGCTAGACGATGGGACCACAATAGGAAATGTAGGGTGCATTTACCGGAAACCTTGAGGATTGTCAAATGCTTTCAGAGCGCCGCGTGGTCGATAACAACCCTAGGAGACTTGCTCGGGTTTACGCCCCTGACGGAAACCGAAAAGCAGGTAAACCGGGGCGCCCACGAAGGGCACGGCGGCAATGACGGCCCACAGGGCTTTGCGGCCGGTGCTGCCGAATTCTTTCACAAACACGTCCACCAGGGCCCAAACCGTCAGAACGAAAAAGGGAATACTGGCAACCAGAACGGTCAGGGCCGTCTTGAATGTCATCGCTATCCTCTCAACTGATCGGCGATTTTGAGAATCGTGTTCGCGTAAGGTTTGCTGTAGTTGTACTTGAGAATCACCTGGTACTGCTGCTTGCGGGTCATGCCGGGCTTCCATCCGTGGTGTTTGAGATAGTTGCCCACGCTGGCAATGGCATCGGTATGATCGAACAGATCGACGCGTTCATCCCCGTTGCCGTCCACCCCCAGCCGCAGGACATTGCTGGGCATGAATTGACAATAGCCCATGGCGCCGGCATAGGATCCCCGGATGGTCACGGGATCCATGTTTTCGGCGGCCACAAAGCGCAGCAGGGCCTTGAGTTCGTTGTAGGCCCAACGCGATTTTTGATCTGCTTTCTTCTCAAAGGCCTTGCGGGACAGGCGCCCTTCCTGGGGCAGCTCTTTCCAGAAATCTTTCCGCACCCGGGCGTCGTCCAGGGCCGCCATGGTCGACAGGATATTGAACACCGTCTGGTTGCCCACCAGGGTGCCCAGCTGGGTTTCCACCAGAATGATGGCGGTAATGACCTCCCCCGGAACGCCGTATTGATCTTCCGTCATGGATAGGGCGCCACTGTGCTCGACCATATAGGCGCGCGCCATCTGGATACGGCGGCTTTGGAGAAACTGATTATAGTCCAGACGCCCTTCGCTGTGTTTGAAAAAAAGAGCGACGCCTTTGATTTCGAAGTTGACCCCCGGCTGGGCATAGAGACGGCGTATGGTCTCCGGGTCGAATCCGTCCTGAAAGAGCCGGGTCTGCAAGGCCCCAAAAAAACCCGGTGTCGTTTCGAGGCCGCGGGCTTCCTCCCCATGGACAAACGGCACCATCAAAAAGCTAATCAGAACGATCGCCACAAGGGGCCCAGTTTTTTGGAATGGCATCATCAGGCGCCATCTCCTCTTATTGTTTCACCGCACGGCACGCCTCCGGGCAAGGGCTCCGGTGGCGTTAAATCGGGGGAACCCGCTGGCAAAAATCATCAGCATCAATCATTGCTTTGGCAAGTACGGCGCGTTCTCATGGAGGAAGGATGGCCTTGGGAATGGATGATCCGCCGCCACAGATCGCCTGCCAGGCTGCCCGTATATCATTCATACCATATTCATCCGCCCTGATCCAGTCGATCGCATCGGGAATCAGGGGTCAATTGCGTTATCGGCGCCTTCCGCACCCGCTTTAATACCCCACCAAGGCAATCCCTCATCTCCGTCAGCTTGCTGCCGGCTTCCCGGTCATGATATAAGACCGCCTGAATCGTCAGCCGGACCAAACCGGTAACCGGTCTCTCCCAACGCTGAAAGGACCTCGCGAAAACCCCATGGCCGTGCCCCGCAAGACCAAAACCATCTTCACCTGCCAATCCTGCGGTTACGAAGCCCTGCGCTGGATGGGACGCTGCCCGGAATGCCGGCAGTGGGACACTATGGTGGAATCCACGCGCCAGGTTTCCGGCACGAAGGCCGGCCGGCGAGGATCCATGGGCGTTTCGGAGCCGGTCCCCATCGACCACGTTGATCTGGAAGCGGAGGAACGCTGCCAAACATCGCTCGCCGAACTGGACCGGGTATTAGGCGGCGGCCTGGTGGCCGGCAGCCTGGTATTGATCGGTGGCGACCCGGGCATCGGCAAGTCCACCCTGATGCTGCAGGCCCTCTACGGCCTGGCCAAGCATCACGGCAGGGTGCTGTATGTCTCCGGGGAGGAATCCATCCGGCAGATCCGCCTGCGCAGCCAGCGACTGGAGACCGTCGCCTCCGGCATGCTGGTGGTATCGGAAATCGACGTGGACGCGATCATTCAGATGGTGGAAGCCCATCAGCCCCGGGTGGTGGTGGTGGACTCCATTCAAACCATGTTCAACAGTGCCTTGACCTCGGCCCCGGGCAGCGTCAGCCAGGTGCGCGAATGCACCTTGCGCCTGATGCTGATGGCCAAGAAATCGGGGATCCCCGTCCTGCTGGTGGGTCATGTCACCAAGGACGGCGCCATCGCCGGTCCCCGCCTGCTGGAGCACATGGTGGACACCGTGCTCTACTTCGAAGGGGACCGGAATCATATTTTCCGGGTCTTGCGCGCCGTCAAGAACCGCTTCGGCTCCACCAACGAAATCGGTGTTTTCGAAATGCGCGACCAGGGGCTGGTGGAGGTCGCCAACCCCTCGGCCGTCTTTCTATCCGAACGCCCGGCCGGCGCGCCCGGTTCGGCGGTGACCGCCAGCATGGAGGGCAGCCGGCCGATTTTGCTGGAACTCCAGGCCCTGGTCAGCGGAACGAATACCGGGACCCCGCGGCGCACCATCCTGGGCCTCGACGCCCACCGGGTGGCCCTGCTGGTAGCCGTCATGGAGAAAAAGCTCGGCCTGCATCTGATCGGGCAGGATGTGTTCATGAATGTGGCCGGCGGCGTCAAGGTGGACGAACCGGCCGTGGACCTGGCCGTGGTGGCGGCCATCGCCTCGAGCTTCATGGACAAGGCGGTGCCCGCTGACATGCTCATCCTCGGAGAAGTGGGCCTCACCGGTGAAGTCCGTGCGGTGGGTCATGTGGATATCCGCGCCATGGAGGCCGCCAAGATGGGCTTCAAGCGCTGCCTTGTGCCCCATGGCAACACCCGCCGTCTGGTCGCCGTGCCGGGAATCGAGACCATCGGGGTAAAAACGGTGGAGGATGCCCTGGAAAACCTCTTTTAGGCCCGTCAGAGGATTGCGGCCGATAGCAATGGTAAGCCGCCGCCTTGACTTCGTTTCTGTTTTAAGTGTATAGAAGATCGCTTTTATCAAGTAAAGACAAGGAATTAACGCCCGCAGCGGCGGGCGGCGCAGACCCGCATGCCCCGAAAAACAACCAAACCAGGCAACCGCAACCGTTGGGCGGATCATTACACGCGCCAGGCGCGCAAAGACAACTACCCGGCCCGATCGGTCTATAAGCTTCAAGAAATTCAGAAGCGCTATCGGTTGCTCCGCGCCGGCAGCCGGGTCCTCGATCTGGGCTGCGCCCCGGGTTCCTGGCTGAAATACACGGCCGAAATCGTGGGGCCCAAGGGCTATGTTCTCGGGCTGGATTTGAAGCCGTTAAAAATGGCGCTGCCGCCCAACGCCCAAATGATCGTGGCCGATATTTTCGATCTGCCCGGGGAGGCCGTCGAACTACTGCGCCCGGGATACCATTTCGTGATCAGCGACATGGCCCCGGCCACCACCGGCCACCGGGACGTGGACGCGGCCCGCTCGTTGAACCTGTGCGAAAGCGCCCTGGCCGTCGCACGGGAATACCTGCTGCCGGGCGGCGGATTTGTATGCAAGATTTTCCAGGGACCGGATTCTGCAACCTTTATCGAAAGTGTAAAGCAGCCGTTCGACCGCTGCCATATCTACAAACCCCAAAGCAGCCGCAAAGCCAGCCGTGAAATTTTCGTGATCGGCAAAGGGAAAAGACAGGAGGCATAAATGTCAGGGCACAGCAAATGGGCCAACATCAAACACCGCAAAGGGGCGGCCGACGCCCGGCGGGGGAAAATTTTTACGAAACTCATCAAGGAAATTACCGTCTCCGCACGCATGGGGGGCGGCGACATCGCCGCCAACCCAAGATTGCGCCGGGTGGTGGATCTCGCCAAAACCGAAAATATGCCCAAGGACAATATCGACCGGGCCATCAAGAAAGGCACCGGTGAGCTGGAGGGGGTCAGCTACGAGGAAAACACCTACGAGGGCTACGGCCCGGGTGGCGCGGCGGTTTTCGTGGAATCCCTCACGGACAACAAGAACCGGGCGGTTTCCGAAATCCGGCACTGCTTTACCAAGTGCGGCGGCAACCTGGGATCGGGGGGGTGCGTGGCCTGGATGTTCGATAACAAGGGGTACCTGGTTATCGAAAAATCCGCCGTGAATGAAGACCGACTCATGGAAGCCGCTTTGGAGGCCGGCGCGGAAGACGTGCGCGAGGACGGCAGCAACTTCGAGGTCATCACGGCCCCGGAAGATTTCGAAGCCGTCAAGGAAGCCATCGAGGCCGCCCAGATCCCCTTCATCGACGCCGAAATCACCATGCTGCCCCAGAATACCACCAGCCTGGAAGGCAAAGAGGCGGAGCAGATGATCCGTCTGATGGACATGCTGGACAACTGCGACGATGTCCAGAAAGTCTACACCAACGCCGACATCCCGGACGACATGGTGGGCGACTGACACGAACGCATCGTCTTCTCGCCGGAAAAATGAAGGAAACGCGGACGCCCGTTGCGGGACGTCCGCGTTTGTTGTTGATTCAGATGGTATAAACTTTCAGATGACGGTCAAAGGCCAGCGGCCATCGGATGTTGCGGGAACATCGAAATCGAAACCATCCCCATGACCTGATAAAGCTAAATCCATCGACCTTACGCAGGACGCTGGATCACAGATCCCAGCATAACACGATTCCGATAACGATTTCGATTTCGAACCCGATGATAAAAAGATTTATCGGGGATTGAACGCACGTCTATGCCGAGATGGCGATCATGCGCTCCACGGCCTTCAGGGCCGGCTGCCGGATGTCCTCCGGCACTTTCACTTCCCCCTCCAGGGTCTCCAGGCAGCGCACGATATCGGCCAGGGTGATTTTCTTCATATCGTCGCAGCGCATCCGGGGCGAGGCCATATGAAAAACCTTGTCCGGACAGGCTTTTTCAAGAGGATAGCGCATCCCCACTTCGGTGCCCACGATGAAGGACGACGCCTGGGACTGCCGGGCGTAGCGAATCATGCCGGACGTGCTGACGGAGACATCCGCCAGGGCGACCACCTCCGGCGGGCACTCGGGGTGGGCCATGAAAACCGCTCCGGGATGTTCGGCCTTGACCGCTTGAACCTCTTCCACCGTGAGAAGGTTGTGGAACGGGCAGTAGCCCTCCCAGGTATGGATTCTCTTTGGACTGCGGGCGGCGGTATTGCGGGCCAGGTTGCGGTCCGGCACCATGAGGACCTCTTCGGCCTCCAGGCTCTCGACGACCTCGAAAGCGTTGGCCGAGGTGCAGCAGATCGTGGAGAGGGCTTTGACGGCGGCGCTTGAATTGACGTAGGTCACCACCGGCATGGGCGGCAGGGCCGCCATCTTCTGCCGGAGTGCCTCCGGCGTCACCATATCGGCCATGGGGCAGCCGGCATCCGCGCGGGGCAGGAGAACGGTCTTCTCAGGCGACAGAATGGAGGCCGTCTCGGCCATGAAATGCACGCCGCAGAAGACAATGACCTCGGCGTCCGTGCGGGCGGCCTTGATGCTCAACTCCAGCGAGTCGCCGCACACGTCGGCCACATCCTGGATCGCCGGAGGCTGATAATTGTGGGCCAGCAGAATAGCCCGGCGCTTCTTCAACAGGGACCGTATCTGGTCTTCCATCGCAGTTCGTCTCCTCATGTTTCGTGAACACCGAAATGATAGAAACTACTTTTAAGCATTGGCACCATCAGCAGTGATAACGTCGCAAAAAATCGTATTTAGGCGGTTTCGTAAAACGTTCGAGATCAAGGCTTGCAGATCCCGAGGAGTGAGGCGTACACCAGGTACGCCGCAGCGAGGAGGGATCTGCGTAACGCGGATATCGAGCGTTTTACGAAACCGCCCTAGAATTGGAGAACGTCTACGCCTTCCGGTATCTTGAACTCAAACAGGGCATCCGGCAAGTTCTGCTGGAAGGCGATATCGTGGAACATGATACGCGTGGTGTCATCGTAGATGTTGACGGTCAGCACTTCCACCACATCATAGGTGGCCCGGGAAATCGTCAGCGTGATGGAGGCGATATCAAACGTATTTTCCCGGGGGGTCAGCTTGAGCCGGGCGGTGGCATCGCTGCCGCTGGGATCCAGTTCGATCCGGAACTGCCGCCGCAGCAGGCGCATGTCCGACAGAAAACTGGCGCCCTGGCTGCCGCCCAGCACCTCGTCCGCCTTGCCCACGGTCACCTGGCGCTCCTGGGGCTGGTACATCCAGAGCGTCTTCCCGTCGGTGATGAAGAGCATGGGGTCGGGTTTTTCATACTCCCAGCGCATTTTGCCAGGATATTTGACCAGCAGGCGCCCGGAGGCGGTATCCGTGACCTGCATGGCCTTGAGGGTCGATTCGATCGTAAAGCGCGCCGAGAACGCCGAACTCGTATAGCGCTTTTCGACATGGGTAAGAATTTCGTCCACCAGGGGATCGATATCCGCCGTGCCCTCGGTCTGCCCGTGGACAGCGCCCGCCATGGAGGTCACGAGCAAGACGATCCCGAACCACACAACCGCGCGGCACAGGCCTAATCGGATGGTTTTCATAAGAATCCCTTTGTCTCCGGATGCATTGGTGAAGGTTCTTTATGGGAAATTGACCCGCTTGTAAATACCCGCCCTTGGGACCTAAGAGAGTCTGCGGATCAAGTCCGCCGGATCAAGTCCTTCCGTGTGATCGCCCAGATCCACCTCCCGGGGGACGCCTTCCAGTGGTTCCGTGCGGCCGTAGACGGCCATCGCAATGGAATCGATCATCGCCAGCGTTTGCTCCCCCTGGGCGACATCGAAGTGGGGGGTGCGAACGCCGGTCATGATCAGGGTTTCCATGTTGCTCCGGGCGGCCCTGGCCGCCGCTCGCCGGGCGTTCATGAGATGGCGGAAAATAAATTTTTTACGGTCCGTCAAGGCGGTATAGAGATTGGCAGCACCTTCATGCTCTTGTAAGAAGACGAGACTGAAATCCAATTGGTCTACAAACGCCGCATCATCAAGGGGCAGACGGGTCAGGAAATCACACAAAAACCGGACCTGGACCGCTGTTTGCGTCAAAGCGGCGTTGCGCAGCCAAACCCGCAGCCGGCTGCGTCCGTCCCGGGAATCGCTGTTGGGGGACAGGGGCCGGGCATCCACCCGGGTGAGGACCGCCTCGAGCGCTGCCGCGGGCTGCCAGGTGAGATTCAAACGGTTGAGAAAGGCATCCACTCCGAAAATCGGCAGGGCTGCTCCAATGGGTACGTCTGATCCGGGAAAAAGAAAGCGCACCGCCGCAGGTTCGGCCTTGAGCCGGTCGGCCAGGCGGGCAACCTCCGACACCGTTGGGGGGTGTCTTTCCAGGATCGGTTCGATGGTCGCCTGCAGGGTTTGATCCGGAAAAAAGAGCAGGTCCAGCAGGGAATCCCGCTCGGCATCGGATTCATCGTCCAGCAGCGCCTGCAAAGCGGCCGGCGAGGCATCGCCGAAGGTGGCCTCCATGAAACGGCAGACCGACCCGGTCAGCACGACGCCCGCGGCCATCGCGCTGCGGAGAGCGTCTTCCAAAGGGCTGGGCTGGTTTGCGGGCACGACGGCAGGCATACGGGGACTCCGGCCGGCCTAAATATAGGGCGCCATCAGCATCATCAGTTCGTGCTTGGTCTGAACGCCGGGCAGACTCTGCTTCAACTGGCCGTTGTCGAAAACGAACAGAAAGGGGACACTGAGGATATTGAAACGGGTGGCGAGCTGCCGGTTGGCGTCCACGTTGAGCTTCCCGGACCGGACACGCCCCTTGGCCTCCCGGGCAAAACTGTCAAAGGCCGGCGCCACCTGGGTACAGGTGCCGCACCAGGGCGCCCAGGCAAAAACAAGGGCCGGGATAGGGGACTTCAGGATGGTCTGCTCGAAATTGGCGTCCGATACCAACTGCGGTTGGGGGGTGAGCACATCCGCGGTGGGTATCGACCCGTGGCATTTGCCGCAGCGCGCCACCGCGCCGAGCTTGTCGGCCGGGATGCGGTTGCGCGTCCGGCAATTCGGACAACGGATGAGATAGGGATTGGCAGTCGTTGTCATCACGCGTTGGTTCTCCCTTTGATCAGTGGCAAATTTTATAGCTGAAAAGATGGATCTCAAAAAGAATCGTCGATCGGAAATCGCCCGAAACCGCCTTTTAAGATAATGGCCTTCGCCGGTAGATCAAGCCTGGGGGTTTCGGTTCCAATGGTTGGGGAGGGGATCGGAGGGCAAACCAACGGGCCGGATTTGACCTGCCTGTCGTCCGGTCGGAAAGGGTACGTCGTTGTCAGGCCCGACCGGCCTCTGAGGCATCACACGTATCAGAATGCTTGCGAGCAGCGCCCCATCGGGTTCAGTAGATCGCTTCCGTGGTATGGGCATCGAATAGATGTAAATGGTTGAGATTCATCGCCAGCCGGCAGCGCTTGCCGGCGCGGACCGGTTGGCGGCCTTCGCTCTTGGCGATCATTTTGGTGCCGGAGAAATCCATGTGCAGATTGGTTTCGCTGCCCAGCGGTTCCACCACCTCCACGACGCCCTCCGCCATCCATGCTTCGGGCAATTTGGCATCGCCGTTGTCGATGGTGATGTCCTCGGTTCGCAGCCCCATGATCACTTCCATGCCCGCCTGCAGCTCCGTACCCGCCTTGGCGGGCACGGGAACCCGTAAGCCCCCCTCGAAGACCAGCACCAACCCGCCCCTTTCGGCATCCAGCTTGGCGGGCACGAGATTCATGGGGGGGCTGCCGATAAACCCGGCCACGAATGTATTGACCGGATTCTCGAAAATATCCAGGGGGGCCCCCACCTGCTCGATATACCCGTCCCGCATGACCACAATGCGGTCGGCCAGGGTCATGGCCTCCACCTGGTCGTGGGTGACGTAAATGATCGTGTTCCGGACCTTCTGGTGTAACAGCTTGATCTCGATGCGCATCTGGGTGCGCAGTTTGGCATCCAGGTTGGAAAGGGGCTCGTCGAACAGAAATACCTTGGGATTGCGGACAATGGCCCGCCCCATGGCCACCCGCTGGCGCTGGCCGCCCGAGAGCTCATGGGGTTTGCGCTTCAAATAGTCCGTCAACCCCAACGTTGCGGCGGCCCGCTGGACCCGTTCCTCGATCTCGGCCTTGGCTGTTTTGCGCAGTTTGAGCCCGAACGCCATGTTATTGTAGACGTTCATGTGGGGGTAAAGCGCGTAGTTCTGAAAGACCATGGCCACGCCACGGTCTTTGGGCGCCAGGTCGTTGATCCGCTGGTCGTCGATAAAGATTTCCCCCTCGCTGACCTCTTCCAGGCCGGCGACCATGCGCAGGGTGGTGGATTTGCCGCAGCCCGAGGGCCCCACCAGGACGACAAATTCCACGTCGTTGATTTCCAGATCGATCCCGTGCACCACTTCCACTTTTCCGTACCGCTTGACCACTTTTCTCAGATCGACGCGTGCCATCGCCACTTTCCCGCCCCGGGATCAGTCTTCTGATCGGGGGCCTGTTTCCCCTTCATCTTCAGGGGGCCTGGATTCATTCCCGGCCAATGATAACCTAATAAATTTATTCCTAATCCATCCAACCCCGGGATGGCATCCGAATTCTTCCGCCCGGTTCCAATTAATCCTTGACTCCATTAACACATCCCCGATATGCGTGTAAATTGCTATGGGCATTTCTCCATGACAGGATTGGATAACAGAACCCGAGTGGCGGGTTCTCAGCGTCAATAGCACTCATGGGAGAGGAGGAAAGGATATGAAATCGCGGAAGTTAGTGGTGCTCGTCATTTTGGCTATGGTAACCCTTTTTGCGGCCAGCGAAGTAATGGCCAAGCCCATTGAAATTCAGTGGTGGCACGCCATGCGGGGCCCCCGGGGCGAAACCCTAAAGAAGATCGTGGACGCCTTCAATGCCTCCCAAAACGACTATGTGGTCATCGAAACCAACAAGGGCAATTACGACGAAACGGTCAACGCCGGCGTAGCGGCCTACCGGGCCAAGAAACAACCCCACATCCTGCAGGTTTTCGAGGTGGGCACGCTTACCATGATGCTCTCGGGGGCCATCTATCCCGTCTATCAACTGATGGAAGATCAAGGCTACAAGATCGACTGGTCGGGCTACCTGCAGCCCGTTCTCTCTTATTATGTGGATGAAAACAACAACCTGCTGTCCATGCCGTTCAACTCGTCGACCCCGGTCATGTACTACAATGTGGATCTCTTCAAGAAGGCCGGCATTCCCATGCCGTCCAAAACCGAACCCCTCACCTGGGACCAGATGGGCGACATCACGGCCAAACTGGTCGCTTCAGGCGTCAACAAGGGCATGGTCACCTCCTGGCAGTCCTGGATCCAGGTGGAAAACTACAGCGCCATTCACAATCTGCCCTTCGCCAGCAAAGCCGACGGCTATGAAGGCCTGGATTGCGAGCTCCTGATCAACAACCCTCAGGTGGTGAATCACCTGGCGCGTCTCAAATCCTGGATGGCGGACGGCCGCTTCTCCTACGAGGGCCAGAAGTACCAGGGACCCCAGGCGGCCTTCGTCGCCCAGGATGCGGCCATCCTGATGGAATCCATCAGCGGCATCGGCGCCGTCAAGAAAAATGCCACCTTTGCCTGGGATATCGCGCCCCTGCCGGTGGAAGCCAGCATGAAGAATCCCCAGAACAGCATTATCGGCGGCGCCTCGCTGTGGGTGATGAAAGGCCATCCCAAGGAGGATTACAAAGGCGTAGCCGACTTTCTTTATTTCATGGCCCAACCCGATATGCAGAAATTGTGGCACGAGGAAACCGGGTACTTCCCCATCACCATCAATGCCTATGAATCCCTGAAAGCCGAGGGGTATTTCGACGAAAATCCCTACCAGGAGGTCGGTATCAAGCAGATGACCCGTCGGAATCCCACCAAAAACTCGCGCGGATTGCGCCTGGGCTACTTCGTCCAGATCCGCAATATCATCAACGAGGAAATGGAACTACTCTGGAGCGGCGCCAAGAGTCCCCAGCAGGCCATGGACGACGCCGTGACCCGCAGCAACGAAAAGCTGCGCGAGTTTGAGAAAACCTACAAGTAAAGCCGACCCTCACGACCCCATCCCGCACCGGTTTTCGTAAACGAGGTCCAAGACACCTCTAACGAAGGCCGGTCGGGATGCGGCCGTCTCGCTTTTCAAACAACGAGGGGCGCCAACGGCGCGTAAGCGAGTGCGACAACCGATCCAACGAATACAACGGTCATGATCAAGCGTTCCATCTTCAAGTCACGCCTCCTGCCGTACCTGCTGATCACGCCCCAAGTGCTGGTGACGCTAATCTTTTTCTACTGGCCGGCCACCCAGGGCCTGATTCAATCGGTCATGTTGAGCGACCCATTCGGGCAGCGCAACCGGTTTGTCTGGCTGGACAATTTCATCGCCATCTTCTCGGATCCGCTCTACCTGAAATCCGTCGGCATCACATTGGGGTTCAGCTTGGCGACGGCCCTGACCGCCATCACCCTGGGCCTGTTTATCGCCAGCCTGGCCAATCGGGCCTTACGGGCCAAGGCCGTGATCCGCACCATGCTCATCTGGCCTTATGCCGTGGCGCCGGCCATTTCCGGCATCCTGTGGCTGTTTCTGCTGCACCCCTCCTTCGGCGTGGTGGCCTTTTTTCTCAAGCGCCGCCTGGGCATCGACTGGAATCCGCTTCTCAACGGCAGCGATGCCCTCATCATGGTGATCATCGCCAGCGCCTGGAAGCAGATCAGCTACAACTTCGTTTTTTTCGTGGCGGGCATGCAGGCCATCCCCCACTCGCTGGTGGAAGCGGCGGCCATGGACGGCGCCGGGCCCTTTCGCCGGTTCTGGGCCATCACCTTCCCACTGCTGTCGCCCACGCTTTTCTTTTTGATGGTCATGAACGTCATTTATGCCTTTTTCGAGACCTTCGGCGTCATTCACACCGTTACCCAGGGGGGACCGGGCGGCGCGACGACGACCCTGGTCTACAAAGTCTACCAGGACGGGTTCATCGGGTTGAATCTGGGATCCTCGGCGGCCCAGTCGGTGGTGCTGATGGCATTGATCATAACCATAACGGCGTTGCAGTTCCGCTACGTGGAACGCAAGGTGCAATACACCCTATAAAAAGACATGGTTGAACGAACCCCTATTCTCGACACCCTGACCTATGCTTTCCTGCTGATCGGCATCTGTATCGTGGGATTTCCGATTTTCTATACCTTCGTGGCGGCCTCGCTGCCGTTGTCGGAAGTCTCCAAAGTTCCCATGCCCCTGGTGCCGGGCGATCAGTTTTGGGTCAACATGGAGGCCGCCTGGGCGAAGGGCAATCTGGGACGCCAGCTGCTGAACTCCTTTGTGATGGCATCCGGCATCACGATCGGGAAGATCGTGGTCTCCATGCTGGGGGCCTTTTCCATCGTGTATTTCGACTACCGCTTCCGCAAGGTCGCCTTTGCGGCCGTTTTCTGCACCCTGATGCTGCCGGTGGAAGTGCGCATCCTGCCGACCTATGAGATCGCCGCCAATATTTTCGGTCCCCTGCAATGGCTGGTCGATGCCCTGCACCTGAACCAACTCCTCCAATGGTGGGTCGGACACGATGTCGAGATTACGCTGGAATGGAGTCTCCTGGACAGCTATACGGGCTTGATCCTGCCCTTGGTGGCATCGGCCACCTGCACCTTTCTCTTCCGCCAGTTTTTCCTGACCGTTCCCGAAGAGCTCTGCGAAGCAGCCAAACTGGACGGGGCTTCGGCCATGATGTTCTTCCGCAAGATTCTCCTGCCCCTCTCCGTAACGAACATCGCCGCCCTGGTGGTCATCGAGTTCGTCTACGGCTGGAACCAGTATCTCTGGCCCCTCTTGATCACAACCGATCCGGACATGACCACCGCCGTCATCGGCCTTCAGAACCTTATCCCCCAAATCGACGACGTCCCCTTCTGGAACGTCGCCCTGTCCGGCGCCCTGATCGTCATGCTGCCGCCGATCCTGGTGGTTCTTTTCATGCAGCGCTGGTTTGTGAAAGGTTTGGTGGAAAGGGAGAAATAGCGGTGGGATGAGTCGAACCCCTGCCTACCGTCAGATTAGCGCGTCATCATCAGCGATCCAGAAGCACGTCCACCAGTTCGGCAAACCCGAAGCCGCCTTCCCGCTTGGTGATCCAGGCCGGCGGATGGACCATGCGGTCTGCAAACCGCCGTACATTGGCCACCCCCACCCCATGAGGGAAAAAGGCGAACATGGGCTCATCGTTGGGTGAATCGCCCGCGAACACCACCCGGCCGCGAACCGCCTCCAGGTCGCAGCTCATCTGTTCGCGGAAGAAAAGGCGTGTCATAGCCAGTTTGTCGTAATCCCCGAACCAGCCATTGACGTGGATGGAGCTGATCTTGGCCTTGGCCCCGGCCGCCTCGAAGCACGCCACGATCTTCTCCACCTCGGCCATGGCCAGGGCCGGCACGTCTTCGCAGAAATCGATGGCCAGATCCGCTTCGCGATAGGCCTGATCGGCCGATACCCGGCATCCGGGGACCTGCGCCAGAATCGCCTTCTCGATCTGCTGCAGACGGGCTCGGTCTTCACGCCGCTCCTCATCCGTTTTCCAATAGCGACGCACCATGCGGCGCTGGTGGGCGTCGTAGCAAAAATAAAAAGCCCCGTTTTCCCCTACCAGCCCGGCAACGGGCCACATGCGGGCCATGTGGTCGCACCAGCCGGCCGGCCGCCCCGTGATGGGGATCACCGGAATTGCGGCCGCGTCCAGGCGTTCCAGGGCGGCATAGGCGGCGGCCGGCAGCCGCCCCTCAACCGTCAGGGTGTCGTCGATATCGCAGAGCACATACCGTATGGCGGATCGCTGTTCGGTCGGAAACTTCTGAATGGGCTGCATCGGCCTTCCTTTGGTGTTGTGGTCAGCAGGCAAACGTCCGTTCCGGTTCTTAGGCGGTGGTCACGGCCCTGTCAAGAGGCAGAGCGCGGAGCCAAGAAGCGCCGGCCATCCTCAGCCATGCCAGAGGTCTTCAGCGGCCATACCGCCGGTAGTTTTTTGCGGAACCGCTTCGATCCGGTTGACCGTCGCCGCTGCTCTCTGGTATGCAACGGTGCGCCTAAAAGACGGTTTCGCAACTCAAGAACCACCGGTGGGTTAGCTCGAAAACCACCGGAGCGGATAGAAAGCCGACACCATGATCATCACCGAAATTTTGGCCCGCAACGCCCGCATGTACGGCAACGAAACGGCCCTGATCGAACGCGCCCCGGCCGAGAATAAACGCACGGAAATCACCTGGGCGACGTTCGACGACCAAACCAACCGGGTCGCCCAGGCCCTGATGGCCCGGGGCATCGCAAAGGGACACCGGGTGGTGCACCTGATGATGAACAGCATCGAATGGCTGCCCATTTATTTCGGCATCCTGCGCACGGGCGCCTGGGCGGTGCCCCTCAATTTTCGTTTCGTGGCCCAAACCATCCTGCGCTGCGCCGCCACCGCCGAAGCCCGGGCCATAATTTTCGGGGAAGAGTTCATCGCGCGCATCGATGCGATCAGGGCCGATCTGGACCGCACGGTCCGGTTTTATGTCTTCGTGGGCCCCAAGGGGAAAACCCCCGAATATGCCGAGCATTTCGAGGCGTTCCTGTCTTCGGCGAAATCGGCAACGCCTGATGTCCCCCTGGCCCTGGAAGACGAGGCCGCCCTCTATTTCACCTCCGGCACCACGGGCACCCCCAAGGCCACCCTGCTGACCCACCGCAACCTGGAATTCGCCTGCTATATTGAAAACCGCCATCATCAGCAGACCCACGACGACAATTTCCTGTGCATTCCGCCCCTCTATCACACCGGCGCCAAGATGCACTGGTTCGGCAATTTTATTGTGGGCGCCAAGGCGGTCATATTGAAAGGAATCGAGCCCCGTTGGATTTTGGAAGCCGTTTCCGAGGAGCAGGTCACCATCGTCTGGCTGCTGGTGCCCTGGGCTTTGGACGTGCTGTTTGCCATCGAAAGCGGGGAGTTGAAGCTCAGGGATTTCCAGCTGGACCAGTGGCGGCTGATGCACATCGGCGCCCAGCCCGTCCCCCCCAGCCTGGTGCGGGAATGGCAGAAATGCTTTCCCCACCACCAGTACGACACCAACTACGGCTTGACCGAATCCACCGGCCCCGGCTGCGTGCACCTGGGTATCGAAAACAGCCACAAGGTGGGCGCCATCGGCCGCCCCGGCTTCGACTGGGAGTACCGCATCGTGAACGATCATATGGCCCCCGTGGCCCCCGGGAGCCCGGGCGAGCTCATCATCAAGGGACCAGGCGTCATGCGGGAATACTACAAAAATCCGGAAGCCACCCGGGAAACCCTCCGGGACGGCTGGCTGATGACCGGGGATATCGCCCGGGAGGACGAGGACGGCTTCATCTGGCTGGTAGACCGCAAAAAGGACGTGATCATCACCGGCGGGGAGAACATCTTCCCGGTGGAAATCGAAGATTTTCTGCAAGGCCATCCCAAGATCCAGGACGTGGCCGTGATCGGTCTGCCCAGCCTGCGGCTGGGGGAAATCGCCACCGCCATCGTCAAGGTCAAGCCGCAGCAGGAATTGCGTGTCCAGGAAATCGATGCCTTCTGCCAGGCCCTGCCGCGCTACAAGCGGCCGCGTCGGATCATCTTCGGGGAGGTTCCCCGCAACCCCACCGGCAAGATCGAAAAACCCGAGTTGCGCAAGCAATATGCCGGCATGACCGAAAGCTTCAAGATTTAGGCCGTGGGAAAAGTCCCAATGGTTTCTGACGCCGCCCGCATCACCAATCCCTGGGCATCCGAACCGGGAGCCCCGGACCGTATCGGCCTTATGGCCGACAGCCATGGCAATGCCGCTCTGATCGCAAGTGCGGCCGCCGTCCTGTACTCCAGGGGATGCGCCATGTGCGTTCACCTCGGGGACATCGTCGACACAGCCCGTCCCGATACCATCGATGCCTGTCTGAAGGCGTTGGAAACCTGGAGGATCAAAGCCATCCGGGGCAACAACGAGCACTCCCTGCTGCTTAACAAATCCTCATGGCTCGGCCGCGAGGCCATGGCGGCCATCCGGGCCATGCCCTTCGGCCGACGGATCGGACAAGTCCTGCTGGCCCATTCACAGCCGTTTGATGACGTTCTGGGGGCACGCTGCCTGCTGGAGGATATGGATGTCGGCCACTTGGGGCGATTTTTCGACGCTTACCCGGAAACGCAGCTTTTTCGGGGCCACAGTCATGAACCGGAAATCGTCCGTTTCAGGGAGGCCTCCCTTGTCCGGCGGCCCATGGCGGAAGGACGTCCCGTCCCGCTGGCCCCCCGCCAACCGGCGGTGATCACCTGCGGCGCCCTGGCCGATGGCCTGTGCCTGATCTGGGACCGGTGCCAGGAAACCGTGGAACTCATCTCCATAGGACGGGTTTAGATCCCACCCCACGCAAAGGGCCGGACCGCGTTTCAGGCAACCGTGCTGGGGTCGATCTTGTCCAGGATCTGGCCTTCCCCGTCGGTGCGAAAAAGGAGGAAGCCTTGTTGGGCCGCGTCCCGGGCGAGTTCACGGAAACGTATGGCCTGAACTTCATAGCGGCCGCCCTTCTTGCGCGGCATGAGGCTCAGCCCATACTGGGCGTCTTCTTTTTCCTGGAAAAAGGGGATGAAAACAATCTCCTGGTCGGGGTTGTGCTGGCCGACATACTGATCGACCCCGTCCAGGGTCTGCACGGCTACCCAAACCATGGGGTTTTCTTCTGGAACGAATGACATGCGATCATCTCCCGTTAGGCTCCGGCTTATGTCGGCGTGTGATACCGCGAAAAAGACGTCCTTGCCGACCATTTCTCCTTTAACCTCGGAACTGGCCCTGCATTTCGAAAAATGCGCAACCCACTATAGCGAGGCCCCGCAGTATTTACAAAAATCGGCATCCGCGTCGTGCCCGTCCCGGCCGCACTCGGGGCAGGCCTGGGTGGACACACTCCGCTGCGTAGCGCGGGACAACGCCACCGTCACGATCCCGGTCGGCACCGCGATAATCCCATAGCCGATGATCATGATAACCGCGGCCAGGGCCTGACCGAGATCCGTCTGGGGCGAGATGTCCCCATAACCCACGGTCGTCATGGTAACGATCGCCCAGTAGATACTGCGGGGGATGCTCGTGAAGCCGTTGGCCGCCCCCTCGACAACGTACATCAGGGCGCCGAAAATCATGACCAGGGTGAGCACCGTGCACAAAAAAACGGCAATCTTGCGGAGGGACGCTTTCAGAGCACCGAGTAGCAGCCGGGCTTCGCTTAGAAACTGCACCAGTTTGAAAACCCGGAAAATCCTCAGCAGCCGCAGCACCCGGATAATGATGAAATAGTGCCCCCCCGGCAGGATGACACTGAGATAGGTCGGCAAAATGGCCAGCAGATCCACGATTCCGAAAAAACTGCGGGCATACAGCATGGGCCGCTGCACGCAAAACAAGCGCAACAGGTATTCCGCGGTGAACAGGAGCGTAAAAAACCACTCACCGCGGTTGAGCCACGGGCCGTAAACCTCCCGGATGGTGGTCACGCTGTCCAGCATGGCCAGGATCACGCTGGCGATGATGCTGGCGATCAAGAGGATATCGAACCACTTGCCGGCCGCCGTATCGGCTTCGAAGATAATCTCGTGCAGGCGATGGCGCAGCCGTTTCATATTACCTCACTCCGATAAGGAATTACCGGCCTGGTCGGCCAATCCGTAGAACCGAAAGAGAAGTATGGTCAGAAACACCATCAACACGACCGAGAGCAGGATGTTCAGGACCTCCGGCAACAGCAGCGGCATCGCGATGGCGGTCGCCAGCCACTCGATCACGAGCTGCGCCCCGAGAAAAAAGCCGAATAAAACGGCCGTGCAGGCAATAAGCGGCAACGTGTAGGGCCGGGTCATCTTAAAACTGTTCCGCAAGGCATCCATAGGGGAATCCCCGGCGAGGACCACCCGGAACTCGGCCAGGGCCAGCCGTGCGTAGGCGATCAAGCCCGGGACGATAAAAGCCATCAACCCCGTCAGGGTCAAGGCAAGGCTCACCAGATTGACCAGCAGCAGCTTGTCCCACAAGCGGATACCGGTAATGAAGCCTTCCCGCACCGTCCAGGGTTGTCCTGCCTCCAGCCGTGCCAGTTGATAGATTAGGGCTCCCGTATAGATGGGCTGGTAGAAAAAATTCAGGATAAAGGCCACGGTCGGGAAACCAGCGCCACCCCCTTCGCTGCCCTCCTGGGGCAGCAAAAAGGAGACGATCACCACCGGCAGGTAGAGAAGAATAAAAAAACGGAGGAGATCCCGTCCGTAGACCCGGAAAAAGGCCATGCTTTCCCGCAGGCGCAGAAGGGGCGAATTCGTGTCGGGGGGTGTAAATGTCATTAGGCAATCATCGCAATTGTTATCCCGCCAAGCGGGTATTCGGTTGAAACTGATGGCGCGTATCCGGCGCATCGTTAGGCTAACAGGCCGTGGATAACCAACGGGCTGAAAGGACGGCTCCGTCCGATGCGAAAAGCGCAGCAACCCTCATGCGCGCCGTTTCGTGAGGGCGGGACTCACCTTAGCTTATAGGATCAGACGAAAATTCCCGCAATGCGGGACAACGCCGCATTGCGGCCTGAGACACCGTTTAACCACGGTTGCTAAGCCGGTTTTGCGATTGATAGCAAGGCCTTGCGGCTCGTCGTGCAAACCCCGGCCCAAACGGCGCGGGCAACTTTTTCATACCTGGGTAATGAATGCAAGCCTTTTGCCCTGCAATAGGCGGCCGGCACACCGGGTCGCAAAGCTTCGGCCCTGAAGTGGGCACCGGCAGCGGGAGGGTGCAAAATCACAGCATTTGAAGTCACATCGGCACATGCCGGCGAATCGAAAATCGTCAATGCAAGCTGCATCAAAAATGGGATTTTGGTTCCAGGCGATGGCGGCTAAAGCATCGCGGCGGACGGCAGGCGGTCCTTCTCCACCACGATCAACGCCCCACGGCGATCACCGCCCAGCGCACAATTGACGACCAGGGTATCGCCCATATGGGCCACACCGGCCGCTTCATGGATGTGACCGCAAAGCATCACCGCGGGCTTGGTTTCACGCACCAGACGGGCCAGTCCGCGGCTGCCGGCCGAAAACCGCCCCAGGACCTGATCGCGGCACCCGTGGGGCGGCGGATGGGCCACCAGGATGGAACGGCGGTGTGTCAAGGCGGCCAAGTGCTTCAGGTTCTGTGCTTCGTGCCAGCCCGCACGCGAATGGAACGGAATGGGCAGGGTCCCGCTGATCCCCACGAACGCGACGCCCTTGAAGGGCACCACCTTGAGATGCAGGGAGCGCACGTTCCGACTGGTCGCGGTCCAGCGGTCCAGGCGGGGTGAATCGCTGTTGCCGCGCACCATGAAGACCGGCACCGGCAGATCCTCCAGCATGGGCAGAAAGGGGCGCCCACGGCCATAATTCAATACGTCCCCGGCCAGCACCGCAACGTCGGCCCCACTTTCCCGGATCCCCTCTTTCACGGTTCTGAAATGATGACGTTTCCCGTGAAGATCGGCAGCCGCATAAAGTCGCATGATGGGCAAAATAAAATCGCTCCGGGATTTATACAGCAACAACGGGTTTGAGTGGCGGACCGCGTTAAACAGAGGTGCCTGTGGCGCTCTGCCGAGCGGCATCCGCCGGCTCCGCATCCAGGATGGTTCGAATGATGCGGGACATTTTGACGGTATCGTAGGGCTTCTGGATGAAGCCCCGGCAGCCTTTCTCGATCAGGGCTGCTACTTGATCGGTACTGCTGTAGCCGCTGGAGAGCAGCACTTTGACATCCGGCTTTGTCTGTTTCAATACATCGAAGACCTCGCGTCCGCCCATGCCCGGCATGACGTAGTCGAGAATCACCAGATCGATGCGCTTCTTCTGGTCAAGGAAAAGATCGATGGCCGCCTGGCCGCCGTCGGCCACAAGAACCGTATAGCCCAGGCTGGCAAGAATTTTGCGCCCCACGCTGATGATCTCTTCGTCGTCATCCACGAATAGAATCGTTTCGTCCCCACGCGGGACCCCTTCCACCAGCTCGTCCTCGCTTGCGCCTTCCTCGGGCGAATACGGGGTTTCACAGATCGGGAAATAGACATTGAAAGTCGTGCCCTGCCCGAGTTCGCTGTAACAATTAATAAACCCATTGTGATTTTTGATAATTCCATAGGCCGAAGCCAGACCGAGCCCGGTGCCCATCCCTTTTTCCTTGGTGGAAAAAAAGGGTTCGAAGATGCGTTTCTGGGTCTCCGGACTCATCCCCACGCCGGTGTCGGTAACCGAAAGTTTGACGAAACGGCCCGGGCGCACATTGAAGGGTTTGAGGCGGGCATAATGCGCGTCGAGCTGGACATTTTCCAGTTCGATGTATAGATCGCCCCCTTCCGGCATGGCCTGCCAGGCATTCACGTAAAGGTTCATGAGCACCTGCTCGATCTGGCCGGGATCCACCTCCACCGCCCAGATGTCTTTGGCGAACACGGGATGCAGATCGACTTCCTTCTTGGTCCGTCCGAATATTTCGACGGTCTTATGAACGATCGTATTGAGGTTGCTGGGGGTGACGACATACTTGCCTCCGCGGGCGAAAGCCAGCAGCTGGTTGGTAAGCTGCGAGCCGCTTTTGACGCAGCGGACGATGCTTTGGATACTTTCCTGCAGGGGATCGACGGCGTCAACCTCCAACTGCATGACGCTGATATTCCCCTGAATGCCCATCAGGAGGTTGTTGAAATCGTGCGCGATGCCGCCGGCCAGGGTGCCGATGGATTCCATTTTCTGGGACTGGTAAAACTGCTCCTCCAGTTTTTTCTGCAGGGTCACGTCCCGCATAAAATTGAGCGTAGCCGGCTTGCCGTTAAGTTTGATCAGAATCGAATTGAGCTCGACCCAGATGGATACCGCCCGATCCCCTTCCAGGCGGAACATGAAGGAATAGGGCAGCTCCATGCCTTTCAAACGCCGCCGGTACCACGCGATCACTTTCTCGCGCTCCTGGGCATGGATCAGCCGGGCCAGATCTCTTTGCTTCGGATCCAGCGAAAGACGGGTGATGATTTCTTCGGCTTTGGGGTTGGTGAATTTGAGCTGGTTATCCTGTAGGATAAAGATGGCTTCGTTGGCATTTTCCACCAGCAGCCGGTATTTTTCCTCCGACTCGCGCACGGCCGCTTCCATGCGTTTGCGCTCGGCGATCTCCAGGCGCATCTGTTCGTTCATCTCCTGGAGTTTACAGGTTCCTTGCCGAACCGCTTCTTCCAGGGAATTCTTGTAGTCGATCAGTTCCTGCTCGGCCTTCTTGCGGGCGTTGATGGTGTACTGGGCGTGGGAGCCGAACAGGATGAAAAGGCACAGGACGATCAGCCGGATGGCGATATTGTACTGGTTGGGGCCGATGAGCTGCAGAACGACATCGAACTCGTTGAAGAAGAAAATGTGCAAAACGGAATCGATCAGCCAGAAGATGGTCGCCACCAGCAGACCGGAAAGGATCATATAGTCCGTTTTGAATTTTGTTTTAGGTCCCATGGGGCTTCAGCCATTCGATGATGAAGACATTGGTGCCGTCTGCAGTTCGATCGCGACGCGCCGGTTGCGTCGCCGCCCCTCGAGGGTGTCGTTGCTGGCGACCGGGTTGGCCGACCCCATTCCCGCCGCGGCAATACGATCGGCCGCCACCCCTTTGCCCACGAGATAGGTCTTGACGATATTGGCGCGGAATTCGGAAACTTTCAGGTTGTAATGCAGATTCCCCACCGCATCCGTGTAGCCGGTCACCTTGGCCCGGATGTCGTCGCGGGCCTTCAGCAGGGCGGCAATGCGATCGAGATCCTGCATATCCTCCGGGGTTAATTCGTTGGAGTCCACTTTGAAATTGACGGTCAGGGCATCGGGATCGGCCAGCAGGTCCTGAAAAGATACGACCGGCGCGGGAGGGATGGGTGACTTCCGGGGAAGTGCCGCAGGCGCAGCATCGACGGCGGTGGGTGACGGCTTCGCGGCCGTCGTCGTTGCGGTGCCATGGGTCGCATCGACCACCGGGCTCGCCCGGGAAGCATCCCCGGGGTCCGCAGGCATCGGGCCATCTGTTGGCGACCCCGCTTTACGATCGGCGGAAGCTGGGTGTGAGCGCTCCTGCGTTGGGACGGGCATCCCGGATTGGCCTTTTATTTCAGGTGCGGCCGCGGCAAGCGGGGGGGTGACGTCAACGGCCTTCTCCCCCAGAACGGCGGCGGCTTCACCGATGCGCTGGGATGAGACGGTGCTTGAATCGCGATTGCGCAGGGAAAACACCAGCAGACCGGCCACAAAACAAAGGATCCCGAGAATGACCACCAGCATCGTTTGGGTCGAAGACAGCCCCTTGGACGGCTCCCTTTCCTGGGCGGGGGCCGGGTAAACCGTCGGAGGGGAAACGGCCGCCTGGGGGAATGGCGTCGGTTCCGGCAGCGGTGTCGGGGTGGGGGCCATCGAGCGGATGCTCAGTTCTTCGGCACATTCGCTCACGATGCTCCCGGTAATGCGGGCCACCCCCTGCACAAAGCCGGTCAAGAGGGCATGGTCGCAGACAATATTGATCAAACGCGGATAGCCGTCCGAAAAGGCGAACACCTCCTTGACGGCATCGCCGGTAAACAAGGGCTCCTTGCAGCCGGCCACACCGAGGCGAAAATTGATATATTCCATCACTTCGTGCTGCTCCAACGGATCGATATTGTAGTTAATGGTGATGCGTTGGCGCAGGGGGCGGTTTTTTTGCTTCAGGATGATGTCGTTGAATTCATTCTGGCCCACAAAGAAGATATTGAGCAGTTTGGTGTAGTCTTTCTCGATATTGGACAGCAGCCGAATTTCTTCCAACAGCTCCGAGGTTAGGCGCTGGGCTTCATCGACGATCAGGAGCACCTTCTTTTTCAACGATTCGTTGCGGAGAAGGAAGGTTTCGAACACCTCCAGAAACTGCTCCTTGGTTTCAAAAGGTGTTGTGATATGGAAGGCGCGGGCGATGTAGCGGTAGAAATCCATCAAGTCCAGACCGGGATCCGGCACCGTGGCCACCACCGTGTCGTCACCGATATCCCGGGTAAGGGCATGGATCAGGGTGGTTTTGCCCGTCCCCACATCACCGGAGAGCAGGAGAAACCCCCGGTTGTCGAAAATACCGTATTTCAGGATGGCCAGGGCTTCCTTGTGTTTGCTCCCCAGCCAGAGAAAGCGCGGGTCCGCACTGATCTGAAACGGCTTGACCTTCAGGCCGTAGTGCTCGAGATACATAGTAGCACGCAATCCTTAGTAAGTGGGTTTACCTATTGCCCATCCGGAAATAGGCCAATTGGGTCGAGATCAAGGCGTGCGAAAAATTTAACCGCAGGCATATGGCTGATATTCCGAGGATTAAATTTTGAGCACAACGCCGAGACTTGTCCGCCTCTGGCGGATCGGGCAAATTGGGCATTTGTGGATGGGCACTGCCTAATACTGACGATCTAATGGGCACAAGCCCATCATAGCCGATCCAAGTAGACCAGATCCTTCTCCTGCGAATTTTTGGTACCGATAACGAGGATGTCCACCTTGCGCGATTTGGTGCGGCGAAAGTAGAGGCGTCCTTTATAGGCAAACACGATTTCAAATACCGTTTCCTTGCCTTTGCCGCGGAATAGTTTCCGCTTGATCGGCACCTGATCCGCCTGGGCATCCAGCTGGTGGATGATTTCCTCGGCCTTGATCTGCATGGCCTCGGTCAGCTCGGTCAAACCCTCCAGCGCGCGGTTGGAAAAGGCGGTATTTTTGTAAAGCGTCTCCATCCGCTTGCGCAACCCGTCGGCGTCCTTGCTGTGCTGAACGCTGAGGGCTTCCCGCTCCCGGTCCAACTGGGCCAGCTGATCCTCCAGCTCATGGATTCGGTTGCGCTGCCGATCCTGCTGCGTGAGGTTGTGCTGCAACTTCTGTTCAAGGGCCTCGACTTCATCGAAAAGATCGGCCTCGTTGCGCGCGGCCCGCTCCTGGGCCGCTGTGAGTTCGGTCCGGGTCGTTTCGATCGCGGATGCCAGGCGAGCGCGTTGCTCCTCCAGGGAGGCCAGGACCGTGCGCTGGGATGCTTCGCGGGCCCTGATTCGGGCCCGTTCCTCCTGCCGGCGGGCTTCTTCCCGGGCATACACCCGGGCGCCGCGACGATAGACGATCGCCAACCCGCACAACGCCAACAAGATCGCCGCCGCCAGCACAGCGTTGGCCACCAGGGTGTTGTGCTCGATCGTCGCCGACAGCGACACATCCAGGCCTTCACTGAGCAACGCAAAGTTTTCGCTGGCGATATCCATCGCGTCGTTGTCGGAGACGCCAAGGCTGTTATCGCGGTAGACCGGCGGATACAACCGGCCTCCCTCCCGGGTCCGGACGGTCACTGCAATCCGGACGCCGTGATGGCGGAAGGCAGCATTCGCCAGCAGCGCATTCACCGCGGTCTGGACGTGATCGGAGAGCCGCGTTCGTCCGGAGAGCAGGGCCTGGGTATCCCCGGGGATCGCGTTCTGGAGCGCAGTGCGGTAGTGATACGTCAGATAGCGCTCCAACCCCTGGATCGCCGTGACGTACAATACCGGCGGCAGCACCACCAGGACGATCAGCGCTTTGATCGACAGATAGCGCATGACCGGGGGTTAAAGCCCCGCCAGGAGTTGTTGGGCCGCCTTCTTCTCGGGGAAGGCTTTGTCCAGGTCCAGTGCGGCCTGCAGCTCCTGGCGTGCGAGGTCGGGCTTGCCTTGCAGATGATAGGCCAGCGCCAGGTGATAGCGCACGGTCGGGTTCTCCCCCAGCTTGGCAGCGCTTTCCTTGAGCTCGGCGACGGCGCTGTCGATCAGTCCCTTTTTCAGATAAACCAGCCCCAGAGTGTCCATAACGCCGGGATCATCCGGGTATTTGGCTTTGGCCAAACGCGCATACGTGAGCGCTTCGTCCAGTTCGCGATCGCTATTGGCCAGCATATAAGCCAAGTTGTTGGCGGCCGGCGCAAACTCCGGGTCGATTTTAAGCGCTTCCCGATAATGGGTTTCGGCCTGCTCCGGCTGATGCTGTTGATCGTATATCGTGCCCAGGATGGTTTGAATACCGGGTTGCCGCGGGTTTTGCGCCAATGCGGCCTGATACTGGCGGATGGCCTTTTCGGCATTGCCGCTGCGCAGATGCATGCGCGCCAGCGCAAAATAGGGTCCCATATTATCGGGATCCAAAGCCATGGCTTGCTCATAGGCGGCTTCGGCCTCCGCGCTCTTTCCCTGGGCCAGCAGAAGATCCCCGGTCAAAGCGGTGAGGACGGCCCGAGCCCTTTTATCGTCGCCGAGCCGCTTCATTTGTGACCGGCAGCGATCCAGGGCCTCGTCGTAGCGTTTCTCCGATCCCAGGATAAGAACACTTTGCCGTGTGGCATCGATCATGGACGGGTCCATGGCGGCGGCGCGATCGAAATAATCCAGGGCGGCCGCGTTGTCTTGCCGGGCCCGGCTGAGCAGGCCCATCCGGAAGTAACCCACCGGATTATCCGGCTCGGCGGCTACCAGCTCGCGGTACCATTTCGCGGCCGAGGCAAGATCGCGCTTCATCATGGCGGCATTGCCCAAAATCAACTTGGCCCGGTAATTGGTGGGGGCGAGTTCCAAAGCGGCCTGAGCCTCCTTGGCCGCCAAGTCGAACTCCCGCTCTCCCATGTAGACCTCCGCCATCAACAACCGCGCCCGAATATCCCGGGGGGCCAGTTCGATGGCTTTGGACAACGCGGTCTGCGCCACCTGGCGGTCCCCCTGGCCCACCTGGGCCAGTCCTTTGAAGTAATACGCCCGGGCGGCCTGGGGCTCCTCCGCAATCAACTGATCCAGCAAGACAATCGCCTCGGAAAATTTCCGCTGCGCAACGAGCAGCTCGGCCTTGAGCATTTTGGCCGGGGCGTAATTGGGGCGTTCCTCCAGCAGCCCGTCAACCGCGGTTTCCGCGTCCCCGGTTCTGCCCTGGCTCAGATAAAAGCGGGCCAGGTGGATCTTCACCTGGTTGTCTTCCGGGTGCGCGGCCAACGCTTGCTGATAAACGGCCAAGGCCTTGTCCGGTGACTTGTTCGCTTCATAAAAGGCGGCCAGGGTGAGATAGGGCCGTGTGCTCTCGGGTTCCACGACGATCGCCTGCCTGAGGGCGGCTTCGGCTTCGTCGAGCCGATTCTGGCGGGCCAGGAAATTGGCCTGCACAATGAGCAACCCCGCATTGTCAGGGTGATCGGCAATCGCGTTCTGGATGACCTGATTGGCTTTTTGCAGCTGCCCCTGTCCGGCATAAAGCCGAAAAAGGGCCATCCTCGGCTCCAGAGCTTCAGGAGCGACCCGGCCCGCTTTTATCAGTGTGGCTTCCGCCGCATCCTGTTGTCCCAAATGCAGTTGAACCCTCGCAAGTCCCAGGTAGGCGCCCATGCGGTTGCCATCGATCCGCAGCACCTCTTGGTAGGTGCCGGCCGCTTTCTCAAATTGCTGCCCGCGTTCCTCCAGACCGCCGCGCAATAACAGCGCTTCCGGATTTTGGGGGTTCGCCGCTAGGATCAGCGCTACTTTTTCGTGAGCCAGTTCATCCTGTTTGCCCAGAAAAAGAAAAGTGGCCAGCTTCAATTGGGTATCCATATTGTTCGGATCGATCTTGGCAGCGGCACTGAATTCGCCGAACGCCCCCCGGGCGTTGCCCAGCTTGAGATAGGTTTCGCCCAGTTTGAGATGGGCCTCCACCAGATTGGGATCGATCTGGATGGCATTTTTAAACTCGATTTCAGCGCTGCGGTATTCCTCCTGAGCGAAATATTGATCGCCGCTGTTGAGGTAATTTCGAATTTTTTCATCATCCGAAGCACAGGACAGGAAAAAGCCAAGACTCAGGATGATGATCAGCGGCAGATAGCGCCAGCGTCCCATGGGAACCCTCCAAAATGAATTACAAAACTGCATGGACACAAATCAAGCATGGCTAACAGTTCAGGAGAAATGGACCACCCAAATTGCAAAATATCCTTTCACGAATTAAAGATGGTTGCAATCAGCTTTGGAGTGTACTATTTTATACAGATAAATAAAAGAGGTAATTTTATAGCATGTTTAAGCACAGCTAATAGAGCACTGAAAAACTATAATACAGGCGCTCTTCCAAACATCCTAAGTCTGGCGATACGCTTAAATCAATTTTCGTCCACAATCATCAGCCTATCTTCGCGACGGCATCTTTAACTAAAATTTTCCCTGAAGGTTTTCGCCACAACGATAAAGAACTATGCCTCCATTAATATGAATGAAGGGTAAAAACAGATAATGACGGAACGCGCTGCTGCAACGGACAGCTTGGTCGCAAGGCTGCATGAGATCGCCAGCTGGGTATCATCTTCCCAGGATCTGGAAAAACTCCTCGAACTGGTTCTGGAAACGGCGGTGGGTATTCTAAACGCCAAAGCCGGCTCGATTCTGTTGTTGAACCGACGGACCAAAAAACTGGTTTTCAAAGCCACCACTGGTGAAAAAAAACAAGAAGTCAAATCCTTTACCATCAACCTGGGCCAGGGCATCGCCGGCCATGTCGCCCAAACCGGCGAGCCGCTCTTGATCAGCAATGTTTCCCGGGACCCTTTGTGGGACAGTTCCATCAGCCACAGTCTGCGTCTGGACACCCAGTCGATCGCCTGCGTGCCCATGCAGAGCGAGGGACGCATCATCGGGGTCCTGGAAGTGATCGACAAAACTGGCGACCGCCCTTTGACCGAAGGCGATTTGCGGGATCTTTCCGTTTTTTCGGATGTCGCCGCCCGGGCCATCCAAAATGCCAAGCGTTTTGAAAAAGTCAGCCAGGAATACCGCGATTTGCGGGAAGAGCTGGCCGCCAAATACCAGATTGTCGGAAAAAGTCAGGCCCTTACAAGAATTACGGCCCAGGCCCTGAAAGTGGCCAACTCCAACACGAGCACCCTGATTTTAGGGGAAAGCGGCACCGGCAAGGAGCTGCTGGCCCATCTGATTCATCGCTCCAGCCCGCGCAAAGACGGCCCCCTGGTGGTGCTCAATTGCGCGGCCTTGCAGGAAACCCTTTTAGAAGCCGAGCTTTTTGGTTACGAGAAGGGCGCCTTTACGGGCGCTCTCAAACGCAAGATCGGCAAATTCGAACTGGCCGATGGCGGAACCCTTTTCCTGGATGAAATCGGGGAAATGAGTGCCGGAATGCAGGCCAAGCTCCTGCGCGTCCTTCAGGAGGGCGTCTTCTACCGCGTGGGGGGCAACGACTCCATATCCGTAGATGTCCGCGTGCTCTCGGCCACCAATCGGGACATCTCCAACGAGGTCAAAGAGGGCCGCTTCCGTGAAGACCTTTACTATCGGCTCAACATCGTCAGCATGCAGATGCCGGCCTTGCGGGACCGCAAAGAAGACATCCCCGAATTGGCGGAATATTTCCTGGACGAATTTCGGCGCGAGCGCGGCCTACCCAACCTCACCATGTCGGAAGAAGCCATCCAGCGCATGCGCAAATACGATTGGCCCGGCAATATCCGGGAGCTTCGCAATGCCATCGAGCGTGCCGTGGTTATGGGGGACGACAAAAAAGTCCGGCCGGAAGACCTGCCGATCTTCAACTCCCAGAGCTGCGATTCGGGGCTTGAGGTCGGCCTTACGCTGAAAGACGCCTTAAACCGTTTCAAGAAGGAATTTATCACCATCAACCTGGATCATACGGGCGGAAACCGCAGCCAGGCCGCCAAGATCATGGGGATTCAACGAACCTACCTATCCCGCCTCATTTCCAAGTATGGGCTTCGATAGCACCCGGACTGAAAAAAGCCATTTCGCTGACAATCGGTCCGAACCGCCGGAATTCCTTGTCAAACGTTGACTTCCGCGTGTTTTTATACTTTAAGATCCCTTAGTGATGGGGGATAAATATTAGAAATATCGTATAGTTTTGGTGTTTAAATACCCACTGAGTCCCCATCCGGGAATCGGCAAATTTGGTTGAGATCAGGGCGCGCGGAAAATTAAGCGGCAAGCCTATCGCTGATATGCCGAGGATTCAATTTTTCGCGCAACACCGAGACTTGTCCGCCTCTGGCGGATCGGGAAAATTGGCCATTTATGGCGGGGACCCCTTAGGTCCACCCAGAGTGTTCTTGAATCCATGCCTTCCTATCGATGCAAATACATGACGCCCGACGGGCAGTACGTCAAGAAGACCATTGCGGCGGATTCCCGGGACGATCTAAAATGGCGCTTGGAAAGAGAGGGCCATTTCATCTACCGCATCAAACGTGAAGAGCGTCTCAAACTGATCCTGGGCGGCGAGGGGCGTTCCAAGCGGTTTAAAATCAGGGATTTTTTTTCTTTCAACAAGGAATTTGCCGTCCTGATCCGAACCGGTATGCCGATCGTTGCCGCGTTGGACGCCATCATCGAGAAAAGCGAGCCTTCCGAATTGAATGATATTCTCCAACAGGTCCGCTACGATGTCTCCACGGGTGAATCCCTCTCGGAGGCCTTTGCCAAATATCCCCGCATTTTTTCCAAATTATATATTTCCTCTCTACAGGCCGGTGAGAAAAGCGGAAATATCCCGGACGCGCTCATCAAACATGTGGCCTATCTGAAACAGATGATGGCGCTCAAGCGCAAATTGATTTCGGCCTCGGTCTACCCGCTGATTCTCGTGAGCGCATCCGTGGCCGTGCTGTTTTTGCTGTTGATTTACGTCGTGCCCGCATTCACGAAGACGTATTTTGAAAGCGGCACCCAACTGCCCGCCATTACCATGGTGCTGATCTCCTTCAGCAACGGGGTTAAAAATCATTTTCTGTACCTGGCGATCTTTGCCGTTCTCATAGTGGTCGGCTGGAACCGCGCGGTGCGGCACGAAACATGGCGAACCCTGCGGGATCAATGGTTATTGAAGGTGCCCTATGTCGGCGGTCTCTATATCAGCTATGCCACAGCGCTGGTGCTTCGCACGGTCGCCATGGTGCTCACGGCCGGCGCCCCTCTGATTGAATCCGTGCGCATCGCGGCGGGCACATTGAACAATCTTTTCCTCAGGGACAAGCTCATCCAGGTGGTGCGCCGCATTACGGAAGGCTATGGTTTTTCGGAGGCCCTGGAAGAAACGGAATCCTTCCCGCATTTGGCGATCCGCATGATTGCCGCCGGTGAGAGTGGCGGGGAACTGGAGCAGGTTCTGGTAGATGCCGCCGATTTCTACGATGATGACGTCGATGCCAAATTGGCCGTCATCTCCGCGGCCATCGAACCGGCGCTTATGATTATCATGGGGTTGCTGATCGGCTTCATCGTGCTGGCGATGTACATGCCGATCTTCCAGTTGGCCGGGACGATACAGTAGCGGAAATCAAAATACAAGCTTTCACCATGAAGAGCATGAAGACCATAAAGAAAAATTTTAAAATATATGATAAATCTGAAATCATTTGTTATCTGTATATAACATCTATCTCCATCAGTGCTCATCTATGTCCCATTATAGAGATGCGCCACGACAGCAACTTTAGAACATTCGAAGATGGCGAAATAATCTTTAGCAAGAGGTTTCGAAAAATCAAGATCACGGCGTCAAATGCGGAGGACGAGGCGTACTTTACTACGCTGCAGTGATGAGGCATGCTGCACTATGCAGAGATTTACCCGCTTCTGGCGGGTTGGGCATTTAGCGAGAACCGACAACCATAGGTAATGTCAGTCCAGAGATGGCAGATTTTAGTTCCTGGCAAGGCCGCAGCCCATGGCGCCCACAGGCGTAGCCCGGCTACGCCGAGGACCGACAGGAGGCGAGAACGCCGCAGGGCCAAAAGATGCCATTTACGGATGGGCAATAGGTAACAATGCCACCCAAAGCCTACCGCCAACTCCGCTTCGGTGACTGGGCCCTGAAGCTCGGCTTCATGACCCAGGATGACCTGAAGTATATCCTGTCGAAGAAAAACATCTCCAAGCAGATGATCGGACAGCTGTGCCTCGAGGAGGGTCTGATCGATGAAGAAGATCTGGCTCAAATCATGGCGGCCCAGTTCTCCTACCGCTACGTCAAGCTGGACGCGGCCATTCCGGACGCCCTGGCCAATCTGGTGCCGGTGGATCTGATGGCACGCTACAAATTCGTTCCCTACCGCAAATCCGGCGAGCATCTGACCATCGCCATGGCGGAGCCAAAAAACCTGCTCAAACTGGTGGACGAACTGGAGATGCTGACCGATACGGAAGTCTCCGCCGTTGTCGCCAGCGAGCGCAATATCAAGAAAGCCATCAACCGCATCAAGTCTTCCCGCAGCATGATCGACAGCTCCACCGATGATATGCGCTTGTCGGTGGTCCGGGAGTCCGACCAGGGCGAATACACCCTCAGCGCCGAGAAGGTGTCGGCCGAAGAAAGTCCCATTGTCAAACTGGTCGACTCCACGATTCTGGATGCCATCAATAAAAAGGCCAGCGACATTCACATCGAAACCACCGGCAAGGGCATCATCATCCGCTACCGGATCAACGGCATGCTCCACCAGGCTACCAATCCCATCGATGCCAAACATCAAAGCCCGATTATCAGCCGCATCAAAGTCATGTCCGAGCTCGATATTTCAGAAAAGCGCATCCCCCAGGACGGGCGCTTCAAACTGAATGTATCCGATCGCTTCATCGATTTTCGGATTTCCATCCTGCCCACCATCTTTGGCGAAGATGCGGTCATCCGGATTCTGGACCGGGAAAGCCTTTCCGGCCGTCATGGTACCTTCAAGCTGGACAACATCGGATTTGCCGAATACGAGCAACTCCGCATCCGCCGCATGATCCACGCCCCCTACGGCATGTTCCTCATGACGGGGCCCACCGGCAGCGGCAAGACCACGACCCTTTATGGCGCCCTTTCCGAAATCAACAGCAAGGACACCAAAATCATCACCATCGAAGACCCGGTGGAATACCAGCTCGAGGGCATCGTCCAGATACCGGTCAATGAAAAAAAAGGCCTGACCTTTGCCAGGGGGCTGCGCTCGATCCTGCGCCACGACCCCGACAAAATCCTGGTGGGGGAGATCCGGGACCCCGAGACCGCCCAGATCGCCCTCCAATCCGCCCTAACCGGCCACATGGTGTTTACAACCGTCCATGCCAACCGCTCCTTCGATGTGATCAACCGCTTCATGCACATGGGCATCCAGACCGAAAATCTGATGGCCGCCCTGAACTGCATCGCCTCCCAGCGCCTGATCCGGACGCTGTGCGAGTGCAAAACCGTTTACCGCCCCGATGAAGCCGAACTCATGGAATCCGGGTTGACCCCCAAACTTGTCAAGGGCTACACCTTCTATGCGGCCAAGGGATGCGAGCGCTGCCAGGGGACCGGGTACCGGGGGCGCAAGGCGGTCATCGAAATCATGGAAATGGATGATGAAATGCGCGAGCTTTTCATCACACGCTCCCGTCTTACGGCGATCAAACAGAAAGCCCGCGAATCCGGAACGGTTTTCCTGCGACGCGCCGCCTTGCAGGAAGTCTTCAACGGTGTCACCACCCTCCGGGAAGCCAACCGGGTCACCTTTGTGGAGATGGACGGTTGATGATGTTTACCCTCAATCGGCGCTTTACCGGCATGGAAATCGCGCCCGGCGCTATTCGGGTGGCCCTGGTGGAACGATCCGGCCGGACCATGCGCCTGGTCAAGAGCGCCAGCATCCCGCTGCCCGAGGGGACCATCAAACCTTCTTTCAAAAGCCCAAACGTCGTTGCACCGGAACTCTTTGCGGAAGCCGTCCAACGGTTGATGACCGAATTCGATGACGCGCCCCGCTCGATCAGCCTGTCCCTGCCCAGCGAAATCGTGCGCATGCTTTTGCGCGGATATCCGAAGCTGCCGGATACCAAAGCGGAAATCGAAAAATTGATCTCCTGGAGTCTTGAGAAGTCGTTTCATTTCCCCATCGAAAACACCAAAGTTTCCTATCAGGTCATTGGCAGCGATGCCTCCGGTACGACGCATCTTTTGGTTACGCTGGCCATGCACGACGTGATCCGGCAGTACGAAGACCTCCTGGCCCGGTTGAATATCGACACGCGCATTGTGCGGCCGGCCGGCATCAATCTGTACAACTTTTTCGCCCCCAGCCTTCCCCCCCAGGGGAACCACGCCTTTCTGGGGCTTTTCGACAACTATTTTTGTTTCCTGGTGTTTGAAAACGCCCGGCTAACGTTTTTTCACGGCGTCAAACGGGGCTTTTCCGATTTACAATTCTTTCAGGACGTGGATCTGACCATGCAGCACTACCTGGAATCCAACCCGGGCAAACGCATCGCGCAATTATGCGTCGGCAGCCAGGTTGGGTATCATGCCGAGCTCAAGGAGGTGTTGAGCAACCTGATCGACATCAAGCTCGACATACTGGACGAGGGCGCGTTGATCGGGTCCGATTTTGATTTGACACAGCCCCTGGAGCGGTTGAAGCTGTCGTCTTTTGCCTCGGCCATCGGCGCCGCCCAGGGTATGGTCAAATAGAAATTCATCTGGTGATGAATTTCTAAATTTTGTCTCAATTTGAAGTACGCTAAAAAATCCGACGGATTCGAACGTCAGACGGTATCCCAGAACGTACAAGGGGTACGCCGCAGTGAGAGGGATACGCGTAACGGATATCGGACTTTTTACGGATCCGTCCAGGCTTTGTAAAGCTCATCAAGGCGTGCGAATCCCGAGGGGGGAGGCCGTACAAAGTTGTACGCCGAAGTGACGAGGGATACACGTAACGCCGATATTTATCCGCCTCTGGCGGGTTGGGCCTTTTACGAATCCGTCTACCGGAGAATTATGGAATTCAACCAGATCAACCTGACCACCCACGACCACGTGGATCGCCGCATGGTCTTTGGGGTCTTGAGCGGTATCGCCCTGTTTTTGACTATTTTTACGCTGTTTAACGCGGTAAACGGGTTTAAGGCCTTTAATGAGCGATCGGATTACCGCGCCAAAATTCGCGACCTGCAGCAGCAGGCCAAAACCCTGACCAAGCAGGATGAAGCCGTTGCCGCTTTCGATGCCGCGGCCGCGGACGAATTGCAAAAGCGCATCCAGAACGCCAACTATCTAATCGCGCTGGATATTTTCCCATGGATCACCATCATGGACGAGTTGGAAAAAACCATCCCCCCCCAGGTGGTCCTGGATCGTTTTCTACCTTCCCAGGACCTGAAAACCATCCGCATCAACGGTCGCACGCCGTCCGTCGAGCCCATCACGCGGTTTCAGGAAGCCTTGGGGAAATCAACCCTGTTTCAGTCGGTGGTGATCGAAAACATGGACTTTGGCCCTGAAGCGCCGGCGGCCGAAGGCTCCGGGGCCAGCGGTGGGATGCATTTTGAAATGATCGGCAGGCTCAACCTGGAGGCTGTCTTTCCTGAAAAACAATACGGCGGACTCTGGATGACACTGGCCGCTGTTAAGGCCGGGAAGGTTCGATAAGGGCAGACCATGAAATCACGCGGCCGACTTTTTGATATCATCAGATCCTACCGCATCTTCTGGGTCATCTGCGGCGTCTTGCTGTTGGCCAATATGCTTTTCTATGCCGTTTTCATTGCTTCCGGATCCGGCCAGACCACCCAACTTCAAAACCGCTTCCAGGCGGAACGCAAGAAGGTTATGGAGTTGCGCAAACAGCAGGCCGCCATCCAGGAATTTCAATCCATGCAGAAAGCCTGGACGGCTTTCGAAAGCTTTCTTCCCGGAAAAATCGCATTTCCCGAACGCATTCAGCAGCTCCGACAAATGCTAAACCGCTACCGACTCAAATCTGAGGATCTGTCCTTTCGGGCCGATCCGGTTAAAGAACAAAATCTGGTCCGATTCACCACCACATTGCGGACTTCGGGGGAATACGACGATTTCAAACGCTTCATCGGTGATTTGCAGGCCATACCCGGCTTGTTTTGTATTCACCAGCTGGATATACGGCAGCCGGAAGGCGGCAAACCGCTGGAAATGGAATTGGGGCTCTCGGCCTACTTCCGCGACGACGGAAAAGCCCCCCAACCTTAGAGGCTGAAAGCAGCCGGGCCGCCAACGGGATTTATTCATCATTTAAATGGACGAATTTTTGACTTAACGAATGCCGCGCAAACAAAAAATACTAGTGGGCCTGTTGGTGACGTTGGCGCTTGCCCTGGCCTACCGCCTGACAAACCCCTTCGAGCAGGAAACCGTCCAGCGGTTGCCTTACGCCCGTGCCACCAGGGTGACGCCGCCCAAATCGGCAAGCGATTCCGAAACGAAACTCCGTCTCGATCTTTTAGAGTCGCCCCCCAAGTACAACATTGCACTCCAGCGCGACTTGTTTCGGCCACCGAAGGCGGCCGCTAGCTTCCGAAAAAACGGTCAAACCACAGGCATCCGCTCCCCAGCCGCCGCCCAAAACGGAACGCGAAAAAATTCAGGATCAGTTCCGACGCTTCATAGCCTTTGGTTCCTACCGGTACGCGGATGAGATCTATATTTTTCTGGAAAGGGGCAAGCAGGTCCTGATCGTCACCCGCGGCGACCGGATAGACGGCCAATACACCATAACGGATCTGACCGAAAAATCCATCACCATCACGGCAAAAGGGCTGTCTGCGCCCCTGAAAATCGATTTCAATGAGCCATAACGGTTCGTCTGGAGTTCCATATATTTTCATGCTATAGAAATCATTATGGTTTTTATAAAAGGACCAGCTTCATAGCCTTTTGGAAAACAGCGGCTTTATAATGACGCCACCCATGGGAAATCAGCCATGCTGAAACCAAATTGCACAACCTGTCCATACCGCCTGACGGCCCTCATCGGTCTTGCGCTGACGCTGATGGTTGTCGGCGGCTGTGCGACCGATACCTATAAATATCTGCGCCAGGGCCATAAGTACGCAAACGCCGGCGAATGGGACAACAGCGTGCGGTTTTTTCAAAAAGCCCATGAAGAAGATCCGGACAATACGGAGATCAGTTTGATGCTGGTACGCTCGAAATACGAGTCTTCCCGCATGCACCAGCTCAAAGGAGAATCCTACCTGTCGCAGGAATTGTTCAATGAAGCCATCAACGAGTTCCGCATCAGCATGGCCATGAACCCGGCCAATATAAAAGCCGCCGAATTGGAAGAAAAGGCCCGGCGTCGCATGGATGCCCGCCACTATTTCAAACAGGGGCAGAACTACCTCAAGACACAGAAATTCGGCCCCGCCCGCCGGGCTTTCGAGAAGGCCGCCCGGCTGGACCCGGACTACGCGCCCGCCCAAAAGGCCCTCAGTTACTACCGCAAGAAAGACCTCGACACCGGTACCTACAAGATCAACGGCCAGCCCGATGCCCCGGTATCGTTCAAGTTTAAAAACACCCCCATTATCAACGTGTTCGAAGTCCTCACCAAATTGTCGGGCATCAATTTCATTTTCGACAAGGAAGTCCAGAACAATAAAGTGACCATGTTCATGACGGACGTGTCCTTCGACCGTTTTATTGATGTCCTGCTGCGCTCCAATGATCTGAATGCGGTCCTGATCAACGAAAAGACCATGATCATCTATCCGGACACGCCCCAGAAAGCCAAGGAATACGAGGATCTGCAAATCAAAACCTTTTATCTGTCCAATCTCGAAGCCAAACAGGCCGTGGGATTGCTCTCCAAGATCCTCAAAAGCAAAGACATCATTGCCAACGAAAATATCAACGCCGTGGTGATCCGTGGCAGCCGGGAGGTGATCGAAATTGCCGGCCGGATCCTGCAGGCCAATGACGGAACACCGGCCGAAGTGCTGCTGGATGTGGAATTCCTGGAAGTCACACGCTCCTTGCAGGAAAACATCGGCCTGACGTTTTCGGAAAGTCTGACCTTCGGTATCGGCGCTCCCGGAGACGCGGTGAGTGAAGATACCGTCTTTGTCAATAACATTTCCCTGTATTCCCTCAAGCGGATCTCCGACAAGGATATTATTCTATCGACGCCTTCGGCAACCCTCAACCTGCTGAAACAGGATGGCGACACCCGGATTCTGGCCAAACCGAAGCTAAGGGTGGTCAATGCCGAAAAAGCGTCGATCCTTTTGGGCGAACGCGTTCCACTGATCGTCAACCGGCGGATCGACTCCAATACCGGGGATACGACGCAGGATTACCAGTATACCGATGTGGGCGTCAAAATGGAGGCCATGCCCATCATCAATATGAATGACGAAGTCACCCTTAAGCTCCTGTTGGAAGTCAGCGCCCTGGGCGAAAACATAAGCCCCGACCCCTTAAATCCGCAGATTCCCATTCGCACCCGCACCGCCCAGAGTGTTCTCACCCTGCGTGACGGTGAAACGGTCATCATCGGGGGCCTGATCAACAACAACGAACGCCGAACCGTCCGCAAAATTCCGGGCGTCGGCGATTTCCCGGCCATTGGCAGCCTATTCTCCAACCACAACGACGATGAGACCAAAACAGACGTTTTGATGGTCATAACCCCGGTGGTCATTCGCAGCCAGGAAATTCCCGGAACGGAAGCCACCGAAATCTGGTCCGGCAGCGAGGACCGTTGGTCACTGGACGCACCTTACGGCAGCGATAAAGAGCCGCAATTCAGTGAGACGCCGGAGGAAGGCATCCGGGAATTCATGCCGCCACCCGAACCCGAGGCCGCACCTTCCGGCGCGGCAGCGCCTGACGCGCCTCCGCTGTCCAAGGCAACACCGGACGGCAAGGATGCGCCTGCGGCGGCCATACCGTCTGAACCGCCACCGGACGCGGATGCGGTGCCCGCCGGAAAGTCTCAGACCGCAGCGGTTTTCGGAACCACCTGGCCGGACAACGCACGCTACAGTATCCATGTGGGCTCTTACCTCGACCGCCAGGAAGCGGAAAAACGGGCCCGGCAGCTGGCTGCGCTGAACTATGACTGTTTCATGATCCCCGCCCGGATTCCCCAAAAAGGCCTTTTTCATCGCATTTTCGTCGGGAGTTACACCAATGAGGCGCAGGCCGGCGATATCTGCAACCAGCTGCGTACCAGACGTGAATTTACCCGCGATATCCATGTGGTGGACCGTCAATGGGCCGTCGGAAGCTGATAGGCGGCGGCGCTTGCCGCACGGCAACTGGCGTTACATTGATCGAGTTGGTCGTCGCCATGGGGATCCTCACCATTCTGGTCAGTGGCATCCTGCCCCTTTCCGTGATGACCTACAAACGCACCAAGGAAATCGAATTGCGCCAAAATCTGCGCATCATTCGCAACGCCATCGATGACTATAAAAAAATGGTGGACGACGGGCGCATTGCGCTTGCCGTGGACGGAACCGGCTATCCGCCCACCCTGGACATCCTGGTGGAGGGTGTCGACAGCAACGATCCCGATCCCATCAAACTCAAGTTTCTGCGCCGGATCCCCAAGGACCCCATGACCGAGGACGGGGAATGGGGGTTGCGGTCCTATGTCGACAGCCCGGACAGCGACATCTGGGGCGGCCAGGATGTCTACGACGTCTATTCCCAAAGCGAGGAGCAGGCCCTGGACGGGACCTATTACCGGGATTGGTGAAAAGTAAATAGGACACAGATGAACACTGATTTTCACAGATCGAAAAAACCCATTTTCAACATTAACAACATGGGGCAGCGAGCGGATAACTTGTTTTAAGGGCTTTAGATGGTGCCGAAAATGTTCCTGAGCCGTCACTCCCGCGTAGGCGGGAGTCCAGAGCCATCTGGAATGAATAGATCTCCAGCTCCTTCAACGAGGATGACAAAACAACTCTTACAGCGACTTATTATGAGTTCATCGATTTTAATCGCGTGAATCAATCTCTGGCAAATTGATTTTTTTCATGAATTTTATGAAACTGTCTATTTCTATTTTATAAATATCCGTGGGTATCTGCGTTCATCTGTGTCCCATTAAATACTCGAGTGATCATGTATAAATGGACTGGCAATCATAGGGTTGGAGATACCGGGATGAAAAATCGACAGGGGTATACCCTGATCGAGATGATGATCGTTATCTCCATCATCAGTATCCTGGCCACCCTGGCCATGCCCAGTTTTCAACGATCCCTGATCCGCGCCAAGGAAACCAACCTGCACCGCACCCTTTTCATCCTGCGGGACACCATCGATCAGTACTACGCAGACCACGGCCGCTACCCGGACAGCCTTCAGGACCTGGAAACCGACAAGTACATCCGTCAAATCCCCATGGACCCCTTTACCGGCAGTTCCGATACCTGGGTCACCATCCCCCCGGAGGGTTTTGCCGAGGGCAACGTGTATGACGTACACAGCGGCAGCAATAAAGTGAGTTTGGAAGGCACCCCTTACAATGAATGGTGACGGCTTTGTAAAAGGCCCAATATCCGCGTAGCAGGCAGTTCATTGGGTTTGTTGAGTTTGCTTGGGCTCGTTGTGTTTATTAGGGCATTAGATTTAGCGACGATTCCAAGAAGACTTAAGTTAACCAAATGTCAATAATTCCTAAGTCTATTCCATGACAACCTGCAGCCTAAAAGGCTAACAGCCTATAGCCTTTCATCTACGTACCCGGTCCCCCTATGTTTTCAACAACTGCAACAAACTCAATGAACGCAACGCTTTGGCTTACAACCCACTCACATATAATCTATACAAACTTCAGGCTTATACCTGTAGCCGCCGCTGACAGACTGCGCCATCAACCCGAGCATTTAGCTGAGGCGCAGACAATTAGACTGAGTTCGTAGCATTAAGCATTATCTTTCGCAAATTCTCTCTCAGCTTAAAACTTACCTGCCGACGGTCTGCTTTCAGCAGCCTAGTTTTAGCCTAGTTCCCTAGACAGCCTACAGCCTATCCACCTGAAAGTGTTTAGCCTGTTAGGCTGCAGACGATTAGGCTGTAAGTTTGTAGCATTAAGCATAATATCTTTCGCATATTCTCTCTCAGCTTAAACTACCTGCCGAGTGGTCTGCTTTCCAGCCAGTTTTCCGTAGTTCCAAGGCGCACAAGCGCCGAGAAGCTGAGGCGTACACCAGTACGCCGCAGCGACGAGACGCGCCGTGCAACGCCGAGCATTTCTGATGCGCCAACAATTACACAGAATGCCCAACGTCTGGATACTGCAAATTTTCCCTCAAACACCGCCGAGCGGTTGCGCCAGAGGGCCAAGATCAAGGCGCACAAGCCTCGAGGAACGAGGCGTACACCGGTACGCCGCAGCGACGAGAGGCGCCGTGCAACGCCGAGCATTTCTGATGCGCCAACAATTACACAGAATGCCCAACGTCAGGATATTGCAAATTTTCCCTCAAACACCGCCGAGCGGTTGCGCCAGAGGGCCAAGATCAAGGCGCACAAGCGTCGAGAAGTGAGGCGTACACCAGTACGCCGCAGCGACGAGATGCGCCGTGCAACGCCGAGCATTTACTGCACGCCTGCGATTACGCAGAATGCCCAAGGCCAAGATCTCGTAAACTGTTTCTCAAACACCGCCGAGCGGTTGCGCCAGAGGGCCAAGATCAAGGCGCACAAGCCTCGAGGAACGAGGCGTACACCGGTACGCCGCAGCGACGAGGGGCGCCGTGCAACGCCGAGCTTGGTCCTCTGGCGCAACCGCTCAGGGTTTTCGTATTTGGGGGTGCTGATCCTGGTCGCCGTCATGAGCGTCGCCCTCCTCGGCACCGGGCGCTACTGGAGCATGATCGTCAAAAGGGAACGCGAAGCCGAACTCCTCTACCGCGGGGATCAGATCCGCGAGGCCATCGGATCCTACTACAACAATCCTCCCGGAGGACAAAATAAGACTTACCCGCGCCAATTCAGCGATCTTCTTAAAGATCCCCGCTATCCGAATCTCAAACGGCATTTGCGCAAGTGGTACCGCGACCCCATGACACAGGAAGGCGACTGGGTTTACGTGTTGGACGCCTCTAAGAGGATCAAAGGGGTTCATAGCGCAAGTCAGGGCGAGCCCTTAAAAACGGGGAATTTCCGCAAGGAAGACAAGGGGTTTGAAACGGCTAAAACCTATGCGGACTGGACCTTTATCTATGTGCCGCAAAAATGATAACGATGTGGAAACCACAGGCATCGCCAGGCTATGGCGAGGACTTCCGAAGAGCGTGAATGCCGACCGGGACCGAATGACGCCATCGTTGATGGCCACCACCTAATCATTTGGGAGCTATGATGAAAAAGAGCATGGTGTTGATAATGATTTTGGCCATACTATCAGTCACTGTTTACGTATTCGCCGACCCCATGGAAGAGCTGATTCAGTCCCTGGACAATGAATATGAAGCAATGGTACCGCCGCCGAACAGTTCGGTGGGAACCGATTACCCCACGCGCCAGGCCGCCTTGGGAGCGCTTTATACGGCGCGCTCCATGGGGCTGATTTATCAGCAAAACCAGGAAATGCTGTCGCGTCAGGGGGAACTGGCGGACAAATACGACCAAATTATCGAGCAAAACCGGGAAATCATCCGCTTGCTGACCCTCATTTCGGAAAGGGTCGAACCCGTGGAAAATGTCCCCGGAACGCCGGGCAGTGGTTATTCAGATCAATAAAAAGCAAAATAAAGATTCACCATGAAGGTCATGAAGATCATGAAGACGTTAGGGGATGAAAATATAGGGTGCTTCAGGTGGTAGGCTATTGGCTGTAGGTAAAAGCTGTGAGTGGTGGATTCAATGGGTTTATTGAGTTTGTTGGGTTTATTGGGTTTGTTGGGTTCATGGGTTGGTTGGGTTGGCTAAAAACCGTGGGTTGTGTGTTGTGGGTGGATTATAGGCTGGAGGCAGAATACACAACCCTTCATCAAACCGGGATCGAAATCGCTATCGGGATCGGTATCGGTATCGTCTTTTTGCAGTTACAATGTCCTTTACTTCATGACCTTCATGGTAATCTGCTTTATCTGTGTAAATCAGCGTTCATCCGTGTCCATCTGTGAATCTGGGGTTGAAACTCAGAAGGCAAATAGCTTCTGCAATACGGCAACAACCTCCTGTTGGGCTTTGGGATCGATGGTGCCCATCTTCTTTACAAGTCGTTTTTTATCGACGGTGCGAATCTGATCGAGCACGATCTGGCCATCGGTTTTCTTGAACCGGCATGCGATGCGAGTGGGATACTCTTTTTCGGTGGACGTCATCGGTGCCATAATCACCGTTCGTATGTGTCGATTCATTTCATCGGGTGAAATGATCACACACGGTCTGGTCTTTTGAATTTCAGAGCCAATGGTGGGATCGAGATTGATCAGGTAGACGTCGAACCGCTTGACTACCACTGCCAATCCTCCTCGTCCCAGGAATGCGTCAAGTCTTGGTCTCCAATCAAAAGCGCATCGTCACCATTAGCCGCCATTTTCCTGAAGGCCTCATCCCAATTTTCCCTGGGGTTTGAGACGGGAAGGATAATGATACGTTTGTCCTCGATCGCCAATTCGACATCCTCTCCAATGCCAATCTGTTTGAGCAAAGGCTTTGGAATACGGATACCCTGAGAATTCCCGATTTTAATAATCCGTGCTCTCATTGTTCTTTTCCGATTGCGTAATTGGTAGAAAATGTAAATACATTGTAATTACATCAACCGCTGTGTCAATGTAAAAATTGACCACACACTGGGTTTGTTGCGTTTGTTGGGGGTATTGAAAACCGTGGAGTATGGATTGATAGAGCTGAAAAGATAACCTGCTGTTTTATCGGGTTTCCTATCAGCCTACAGCCTAAACACCTACAGCCTGCTTTCTTGTTAAAACCCTCAGTGGGGAACGATGATATTGAGATCTTTAATTTTGTAAAGCAGCGCCTTATAGCTGATTTTCAAAATGCGGCTGGCTTTGCTGCGGTTCCAGCCGGTCTTTTCCAGCACATAGGTGATGACCTCCCGCTCTACCCGATCCTGAACCGCCCGGGTAATCTCCTTGAGCGATAAATCATCCAGATCCAGATTCTGATAGTCCAATCCGGTAAGCGCGCTAACCGATGAGGACCTGCCCATGGGCGCGCCGCTGCGCATGGCATAGCTGGGTTCAGGTGCATGGCGGAACAGTTCGTCGAGGATTTCATCCCAGTTGCCCAAGGCAAAACCCCGTTTCAGGATATTTTGCAACTCGCGCACATTCCCGGGCCAATGGTATTCGCAAAGTTTGGCGATCACGCTGTTGGCGGGTATGTTGATGCGGCCGGCCTGGAACTGGTAGGCGTATTCGTTGACGAAATGTTCGATGAGCGGCGGGATGTCCTCCGGCCGCTCCCGCAGAGACGGAATGAGGATCTTGATGATATTCAGCCGGTAATAAAGGTCTTCCCTGAATTTGTCCTTGCGGATGTCCTCTTCCAGTTCATGGTTGGTGGCCGCCAGTACCCAGGTATCGGTGTAGACTTCCTTTTCGGAGCCCAGCGGCGAAAACTCGCCGCTTTGCAGGACATGCAGCAATTTGGCCTGCAGGGCGATCGACATGTCGCCGATTTCATCCAAAAGGAGAACCCCGCCATTGGCCAGCTCGAATTTCCCGCGCTTCTTGCGCTCCGCCCCGGTAAACGCACCCTGCTCGTGACCGAACAGCTCGCTTTCCAGCAATCCGTCGGGCAGCGCCGCACAATTGATTTTGAGGAACGGCCGGTGGTTGCGGGGGGATTTTTGGTAAAGGTTCTGGGCGACAACCTCCTTGCCCACCCCGCTTTCCCCGCAAATCAGAATATTGAGGCCGGTATCGGCCACATGGTCAATCAGATCACGGATTCTTTCGATCGCCTGACTCGCACCAATAATGGTCGGGGCTTTTTGTTGTACCTTGTGAGGACTCATAGGATGGCTTTTTTTGACACTAAATTAGGTTGCACAAACGAAAGAAGGGCTGTTTTGCGTTAAATCATCTGCTTGTTCAGTAGGTCGTTGATAAACTTGTCCATCTTATCCAGTTCAATGGGCTTTTCCAAAACCAGGTCGGCCTGGGCTTCCGTGGCGAGAGCCTCCGGATGCTCGCCCCATCCGGTAATGGCAATTACGGGCGTGGACGGTGACTTTTTTTTCACCAGCGAAATAATGGCAACGCCGCTGATGTTGGGCATCACAAGATCGGTAATGATGAGATCGAAGCCGCCGGGGTCATTTTCATAGGCCTTGAGCCCGTCCAAACCGTTGGAGGCCGTCACAACGTCATAATTCTTTTTGGTAAAATATTTCTTGAGCGACCGCAGAACTTCCTCATTATCCTCGATGATCAACAAGCGTGCCGAAGCGTTGGGTGTCATAATCGATTCCTGATATGTGGATTAGGGGTGCGGCAAGAAAACTATGAACTTTTTTTCATATAGGAATATCTTTCGCTTGTGTCAAGATCTATTAATCGTGTCCGTCCAGAGATGGTAGATTTTGGTTCCGGTCAAGGCCGCAACGATTTGTTCCGCTTTGCGGGTCTTCCCGTCTGATCCAACCCCGCTGGGAGTGGAAACCGACGGCGTCGCCGTATGAGCGATAGCGTTGCGCAGCCCGGCTACGGCGGGGATCCCCAAAGCGCGTGCCGGCCGGGGCCGAAAAATGCCATTGATGAACGGACATTGATATGAAATTGGCTTGAATATTGCTTATCAGGTTGTTTCGTTTAACAGTGTTTATCCAGAAGAGGTCGATTTTGGTTCAGGCCAGGGCCGCAGCGATTTTTCCCGCTACGCGGGACTTCCCGCCTGGTTGACTCTCGCTGTGGGTGGAAACCACAGGCGTAGTGCGCTACGATGAGGATTTCAAAAGAGCGAGAACGCTGGACGGGGCCAAAAGATGCCATTGATGGATGGGCACTAACGATGGTCTATAAGGGAGTTAATTCCTCAACCCCATTGCCAGCTGCTAATCACTTTTAGGTTTTGATAATTTTGAGTCGTCATGGTAAGTTACCTATAATTCATCTATGAGCGACAAATTGTGGCCAGGATTTAGGCTGTAGCGTATGGGAAGCCACAAATATGGACCGGAAGACACCGTTTGTTTATGATCAATAGGTAATCAAGGGAAGGCGCAACTCGGAATCCATCCGCCTTGATGGATTTATCTTGTAACTCAAATTGAGGTTTTTATAACAAATAAGGAGGGATTTTCAAATAACCGTCCTCTTCCGATTATAAATCCAAATAAATACTTCGTGGGCAGGATACCGGCATGTCTCAAACAGGCGATTAAGCCCTATTTCCCCTTCCCGAATAGGTCATCCTGCGGTAACATGCCAATATAAGAGTATAATCACGATTTATTGTAGCCCCCCGAAATGGTGATTTCGTAGAACGTAAAGGGAGGGGGCATTTTGTCATCCCCGCCAAGGCGGGGATCCAGCCATTTCAGCGCGTTCTGGACTCCCGCCTTCACGGGGGTGACGGTCCGGGGTCTTTTTACGAGTTCATCAAAAATTAGGAACCAAAACCGTGCAAGAAGAAACCATACAGCAAGAATTCCTCAAGCCTGAATACATCATTAAAACCATCGTTCAACGCCGATGGCTTTTGATCGTCCCCTTGATGGTGGCTTTGGTGGTGGGATCCTTTCTCGCGATCAAACTGCCCAAAGCGTATGAAGCTAAAACCCTGATATTGATCGAACCCCAGAGGGTGCCCACCAACTACGTACAGGCCGTTGTGTCGACCGAGGAAGTCGCAGATCGTATCAGCACCCTTTCCCAACAAATTTTGAGCCGCACCAATCTGGAAAAAATTATCAACGAATTTGGGCTTTACACCGGCCCTGAATTCGAAAACATGTTTTTGGAAGACAAGGTCGAGGCCTTAAAAAAAGATATTACTATCGAAGTGACGCAAAACCGCAGGGAAACAAATGCGTTCTCGATCACCTATCGGGGCAGGAACCCGGAAAAGGTGATGAATATCACCAACACCCTGGCAACCTTTTTTATCGACGAAAATTTAAAAGCCCGGGAATCGCAGGCCATTGGAACAAGCGACTTTCTCGAGACGGAACTCGCATCCATGCGCCGCAAACTCGAGCAGAAGGAAAAGGCGCTGGAAGCCTTTCGAACGAGCAATATGGGTGAGTTGCCCGAGCAGTTGGAAACCAATTTACGCAGCCTTGATCGCCTCCAAGAGCAACTGACATCACAGCAGGAAAGTTTGCGGGACGCCCGATCGCGCTTGGCCAGTCTTCAAAATCAGGCTTCGGCCGGGCTGCTGACGGGTCAAGGGGCGGGCGAGGCCGGACCGCGGGAGCCGGATCCTTTGGACCCGGCCGCCCTTCAGGCTGAATTGGCCCGGCTGCAATCCCGCTATACCGATAAACATCCGGACATCATTAAACTCAAACAGCAAATTAAAGACTTGGAAGCCAATTCCGGTTCTTCCGGTTCCGGACCGTCGACAGCCCGCCTCGAACCCGTCGAAATCACCGACGTCCGCCGGGAAATCAATAATATTTCCGCCGATATCGGCCGTATCCAGTCCGAAATTGCCTCTTATCAAAGACGGGTAGAATCGACCCCCAAAAGGGAGCAGGAATTGTTGGCCTTGCAACGAGACTATGAAAACATGCAGGCGTCGTACAGCTCTTTGTTGAACCGCAAACTTGAAGCCGACATCGCCGTCAACATGGAGCGCAAACAAAAAGGCGAACAATTTCGTGTCCTGGATCGGGCGCGCCTGCCCAAGCGTCCGGTGCAACCCAACATGAAAATACTTTTCCTGGTGACGATTGCCGCGGGAATCGGTCTTGGCGGCGGCATTATCTTCCTCCTGGAATATATGAATGCCGGATTCCGATCCCCCAAAGAAGTGGAGCTCACCCTCGGGCTTCCGACCATCGCCATGATACCCATAATCGAGGCCCCTAGAAAACGCTTTCTTAAAACCGCTAATTGGATCGCCACCGGTATCGCCCTGGTGGCAACCGGTATGATGTTAGTTGTGTTTGCGGTGCTTGCCCTGAAAGATGTCGATGGAACCCTCTCTATCGTGACAACAATAAAAGATATCTTCATTTAACAATAGAGGCTGCTAACGTGGGAAAATTTTTTGAAGCACTGCAAAAATCGGATAAAGGCAAAGCCACTCCAAAGCCATCCTTGGTTACCGATTCAGATGTGATCACGGATGATGAAACAAGCCCTTATCTTCCTGATGAAGCCGAGGTGTCTGATAGGGAGGAGGTGCCCGACAGATCAACCGGTCCTGAAAGCCTATTGAGGCCCCCACTAGAGGCAAAACAACGCCCTGCGATAGAAACGAATCTTGCTGCACCGCGCCCAGCGTACCATTTTGATAAAAACCTGATTGCCTACCACAGCCCCCAGTCTTTTGAAGCCGAGCAATTCCGAATGCTGCGAACCAACATCCTGTTTCCTTCCGGGGGGAAGCCATCACCAAGGACCATTCTGGTAACCAGTGCCCTGCCGGGCGAGGGCAAATCCTTCGTTGCCAGCAACCTGGCCCTGACCATTGCCCAAAACATCGACAAGCATGTGCTGTTGATCGATTGCGACATGCGGCGTCCGACCGTTCACAAGATTTTTGGATACGAAAATTTACCGGGATTGAGCAACTACCTGATGGGAGATGCCACGCTTCCGGACCTGCTGATCCGGACCGGCAACAACCATCTATCCATTTTACCCGGCGGCCCGGCGCCATCCAATCCGGCCGAATTGCTGTCGTCCAATCGCATGCTGGCCCTTCTCAGGGAAGTCCGCTCGCGCTATGACGATCGCTACATCATCATCGACTCCCCGCCGCCCCACTTGACCGCGGAAAGCAAAGCCCTGGGCCAATTCGTGGACGGCATCATCGTAGTCGTCAAATTCGGCCGCACCAGCCGCGACCTTATATCAGAACTGGTCGATAAATTCCAAAAAGATAAAATCCTCGGTGTGGTGGCCAATTGGATGGATAAAGGCTCAACGTATCTCTATGGAAAGGGCAAGTATTCCCAGTACAACTATTACGGTTCTGAAAAACCAAATTGAGGCGTCAGGAGCACGGTTACATGCGCTTCGTGTCTGTCGACAAAGCGTCTATGGGATTCAGGCTAAATTGGGAACAGGTTGATAGGCGGTAGACTTTAGGAGGAGATTGAAAAACTGTTGAGAAATTGAACTATTACTTATTTTTCACCAAAAACATGTCCTTTCTGCTCGACATGCTGATTGTATTCCGGACGGTAAAAAAATTGTGCATTTCGGGAAAGGCGCCCGCTACAGCACCTGCGATTAAGCTTTTCCCCTTTCATTTCTATGCCTTACGAATTCATTTGCCTTGTAATTCAAAAGGCGGAGCTACGCGCAGGGGCAACCCGCAAAGCTCATCTCAAGTAGTGCCGCTTCCGAAAATCGGCTCCCGTGAAAAAGACGGGGATGGGTTCACTGAACAGGAAGGCTCGATAGGACTACCTTTCATATAAAGAGGCTTTCTTCATGGCCGCTTCGTGGTGAAACGTGTTTTTGATTTATTATCGGATAGCCACAATTTTGGGAGACCAGCTATGAAAATTTATCGACAAATTTGGATTCTACTTATGATTTTGGTGCTTGCCGGCTTACCGTCTGCGGTTTGGTCCGCAAGTGAAGGCGGTTCCTACAAGATAGGCAGTGGCGATGTACTCGAAATCGTCACCTGGAAGGAACCTGATTTATCGCGGGAAAATATTATGGTTCGCACCGATGGTTTTATCAGCTTCCCTTTGCTGAACGATGTCAAAGCTGCCGGTCGAACACCGACGGAATTGAAAAAGGCCATTGAAGCAGGTCTCACGAATTATGTCAGCAACCCCGAAGTAACGGTCACCATCGTCACTTCGGGCAGCCAGCGCTTTTATATCTTAGGGGAAGTGGTCAATACCGGGGAATACCCCCTCGTCAAACATCTCACCGTGCTGCAGGCTTTCGCTCTTGCGGGCGGGTTTACCCAATGGGCCTCCAAAGATGAAATCCTTTTGCTCCGGAAGGAAAACGGCAAGGACGTAACCATTCGGGTCGATTACAAAGAGATTGCCGACGGCAATAATCTGGATCAAAACGTTCCGATAAAAGCCGATGACACGATCATCGTGCCTTAGTTGAAGTTGAAATCGTAACGGGTTGTAGGGTTTAGGCTGTAGGCTAAAGTGAAAGAAACAATATAGCCCAATAAACTATCAACTTCTTATATCCTTGGTTTTCCTAAGCCTATCCTGACCTTCAGGGTAAAAATAACTTTAGTGACCGTCAACCATCCACCACAACCAAAAGAGAGGTTTGGCATGCTAAAATCTCAGGTATTACCAGTAATTGCGGTTGTCTTGGTGTTAACCTTCAGCCCATATGCTCAAAGTGCTCAACTGAACTTCACACCGGTGCTGACGGTCAGCGAAGCGTATACGGACAACCTTTTTTTAACGCCGAATAGCGAGAAAGACGACTATATCACTACGGTCACATTGGGGGGAACGCTTGAGTGGCTTGGCCGTACAGCAGGGTTGGAACTTACCTATTTGCCTTCCTACGAGTGGTATAATGACTATAGCGAATTTGATGGTTGGAACCAGGATCTTTTGGACAACCTGGTACAACTTCACTGCCAACACCAGTATCGAATTGAGAAATGCCTATATTCGAACAAGGGGCACTTTAGAGAACCGACTATGCAGGCGCAACCTCCGCCGATCCTTTGGTAGCACCCGATATTACAGCCGACCCCAATAGAAGAGGGCTTGGCGAATACTACGAAAATGCGACAACGGCACGACTGGATCACCAGTTCGGAGCCGAAGACACGGTCTATGCCCAATACAGTTATCGGCGCCGAAGAGATCTGGATGCTCTCCGATACGAGAGATCTGATAATGATATCTATGAACCTTCCATCGGGGGAACTTATTGGTTCACCAATTTCTGGGGCATTGAAAGCGATCTTCTATTTTCTGACCGCAATTACAAAAACGAAGAAGACCGGGACGAATGGTACGGTCGACTGCGTTTAAATCGAAGACTCACACGCCATTTTAGCCTCTATGGCCAATATGTCCAGCGCTATGTTAATTATCAGGATGATGGAGACGATTTTGATGTTTATGAACCCACCGTGGGTTCAGCTACCAACTGGATGAAAATACCCGAATCGATTTAGGTGCCGGCTATTATTGGCAAGAGTTTGATAGTGGCGACAGTAATGACGGATTTCTTCCAACGGCCCTGGCAGACAAAGTTTGGCCCTTTCGGAGAGGCTGGTGGGCATTACGTTGCTAGCCGGATCCGACATTGATGACGAGGGCGTCGAAGATCTTGGACTAGATATATATTATGAAGGGGCCGTTCGTGGAGAATTTTCCTTCACACCCCGCTTTTCAGGTACCGCGCGAATTGGCTATCGCTGGGATGATTACCCGGATGAAACTCCCCAGCCGCACGGATAAAACCATTACAGCGGCCGCCGGTCTGCGAATACCAGGTCTGTGTTGGATGTTCTCAATTTAGATTATGCCTTCCGCGATCTTTCGTCCGACTTATAATCTTCAGTGAGTACACGGAAAACCGGGTTACTTTCAGCGTTACTTTTACCCCCGAGCAGGCGTTCCGGTTGATGCGATAAAAAGCAGGCTATAGGTGGATAGGCTGTAGGAAGGGCAGTGAGAGACCATTGAATTCTAAAAACATCTGAAATGGCAGACGAACTTGCCATTTCTATTTACGACGTACGCG
>CAVSSY010000005.1:0-13758 GCA_963730675.1 uncultured delta proteobacterium
GTTATACTTGGTACCTAATTGGGTAGCTGGTTACCCAATGTGCGTTAGGCCCCATTCTCCATCTCTTTATCTCCCTGGTGACCGGACAATCAACAGGCGTGGTAGTGGTTTTCGGATTGGTTGCCTAAAGGTGATGACCGATAGCGACAAACCTACAGGGCTTACGCCCTCGCCGGGTCGACGACAGATAGGGGATCATGCCTGCCTTAGTTCTTCCGGTCATTCACAGGAGCGACGGCAGTAGGGTGTTGGAAGGATATGTGTTTTTTCGATGTTTTATGGCAAGGTTTGAGCGGGGATGCCGGCATGCCGGGAAAATAAAAAGCCCGCACCAACGAACGCCTCCGATCGTTGGTGTGGGCCTATCTGACGCCTAATGCGATAAATTTGGAGCTTAATTCCTGAATCTTCTGCGCCCCACACCGGCCAGGCCCACCAGGCCGAGGCCCATCAGGACGATGGTGCCGGGTTCGGGGACGGGGGCGGTTTCCGCTAAGTAGCCTGAAATATTTCCCAAGTTGCCCTCGTCGTTCCACCCCCAATTAAATGCGCTTCTTACACTCAAGAATTTTTCGCTGTTCAGAACATGCCAAGTCGCGTCATAATAGTCATTGGCCTCGCCGTTGATCCAGTTTTCATAATACCATTTTTCATCTGTGATCCATCCCCAGCCTTCCCCGGGGATAGCTTCGGCTGGGTCCTGATAACCGCCGATCCACAGATCACCACCTTTTTTTGAATAGCTGCTCAAATAGTATTGAACGAACTGCTGTTCTTCATAAGACGTAATGGTGGCAAGAGTATATCCCGTCCCCTCTAAAGCGGAACGGGCATCGTTCCAATTCTTTTGACTGTTTTCGAAGTAGACAATCTTATAGTCATGCCCGTTGTCCCCCCAGACCAATGCCGAAGCGGGGCTAATTAATGCCAAGCATAAAAACACACTGACTAAAATCCATAACAATTTTTTCATTTCGTTTTGCCTTCCGCCAAAAATAAAAACAGCCGCGCTGCATTTGCAACCCGGCTATCCGCTTTTTTAGAGTTTAGGACCCGTGGCTTTCCGTCCCTGGCTTTCGCCAAGTTTGGCTGTTATGTTACAGTACATATTGCAAAAAACGTACCGACGATGTGCTTTTATGAGACATTCTGTAAAATGTTACATAGCATAATATAACCTAATGTAATAATATGATAAATAATTTTGATCATGATATTCGGTTCCTCATTTTAAAGCGTGCGGAACAATGTTTCGCAGGAAAATTGGGAAATTTTTTTCACATTTGGTGAAATGATTGCTTATATGGTTTTGCCCTGTCCGAAGGTATCATGCGGTCGGATTGATGCTGCACGGAGCCGGGCAATTCCGTTTTGGCCGCTGTGGCAATAGGGTCGTGGGGCTGGCTGGGGAGGGGAGGAAAAGATCTGGCAAGTGGCTAAGCGCGGCCGGCGTGTCGACAGCGGTGCACTTTACAATTTGAAGGGTTGGCGGATGTTGCTGATGGCGCCGGGGTGCAACGCGGGCTATTGGCGTTCGTTCCTGTGGTCAAGGCCGGGAATTACGAAATGATGAAATCGGTTCTTGATCCCGATCGCGATTTCGATTTGGAAAAGCAGTTCTGATAGCGTTGTCGTTGTTCTTTTCCAACAACAGACAAAAATCTTCGATTACGGCAACAGCAACCGTTCCGCTGCGCTCTACTGACAGCGACAACCAAAACCAAAAGGCCCCTGCCGGGAACGGCAGGGGCCTTTTGTGTTCTTGCCAATCGCGCCGAGCGGTTGGCAAGCAAGGCTTATTTCTTCAACGAATACTTGTCTGCAATCACATTGTAGTAGGCGTTTTCGGAGACCGAACCCCAGACGCCGACCTGGGCCTTGAACTTCTTGAAGGCGTCGTGGACCTTGCGGCTCATGGGGTCTTTATTGGCCTCTTCCTCCAAGGTCTCGTCGGCCAGCTTGCGCAGGTCGGCCATGAGCTCGGGTGGGAACTGGACCAAGTCGACGTTGTGCTCGGAGATCAGGGTCTGCAAAGCGGCGCCGTTGCCGGCTTCGAATTCACAGAGGCTCCACATGTTGGTTTCGGCGGCCACGGCGTCCAGAATCTGCTGCAACTCCGTCGGCAGGGACTCGTAGGCTTTCTTGTTGAACATGACCTCCAGGCAGGTGCCGGGCTCGTGCCAGCCGGGGTAGTAGTAGTATTTGGCGGCTTTGTAGAAACCCATGCGCAAATCATGCATGGGGCCGACCCACTCGGTGGCGTCGATCACGCCGCGTTCCAGGGAGGTGAAGATCTCGCCGCCGGGCAGGAGCACCACGGTGCCGCCGGCCTTGCTGACGACCTTGCCGCCCAGGCCGGGGATGCGCATCTTGAGGCCCTTGAAGTCGTCGATAGTGTTCATTTCTTTGCGGAACCAGCCGCCCATCTGGACGCCGGTGTTGCCCTGGGGGCGAGGGATGACGTTAAACGGGGCGTAGACCTCTTCCCAGAGCTGCAAACCGCCGCCGCTGTAGAACCAGGCGTTGATGCCCTGGGCGTTGAAGCCGAAGGGCACGGCGGCAAACCACTGGGCCGCCGGGACTTTTCCGGCCCAATAGTAGGCCGCGCCGCTGCCGCATTCCACCGTGCCCTCGGATACGGCATCGAAAACACCCAGGGGCGGCACCAGTTCGCCGCCGGCATATACTTCGATTTTGATTTGTCCGTCCGGTGGCCTCATCCACGCGTTTGGCAAAGCGCTCTGCTCCGGTCTGCAAGACCGGCAGGTTGGGGGGCCAGGTGGTGACCATCTTCCACTCATAAGTTTTTTTGGTCTGGACCGCCGGGGTTGCCTGCTTGGCTTCTTCCTTTTTCTCCTGCCCACAACTGGCCAGGCCGGCGCCTGCGGCCACGGCACCGGCCGCCGCCAAACCTGCTTTTCTCAGAAAATCACGTCTTTCCATACCTTCCTTCTCCTTTGCTGCGGGTTAAAGGAAATGATACGCGTTCTATGGTTGGATGGCTTCGCTAAAAGTTCGATCCGTCCTGGCGGATAAGTAGCTGCATTAGCTTTCATTCCGCGCCGCTGCAGTTTACCAAAGCGCGCCTCATGGCTTGCGAAATTCGTAAGCCTTGATCTCGAACATTCAACAAACCCTCGTGCAACCCAGCTGGATACTATTTGAAGACCACCGACGGCAGCCATGTCACCAGCTTGGGAAAGAGCACCACGATCAGTAATCCGATCAGCTGAAAAAAAACGAAGGGGATTATCCCCCGGTAGATGTCGCCGGTGCGGATTTCCGGCGGTGTCACCGCTTTCAGGTAGAACAGCGAGAACCCGAAGGGCGGTGTCATGAAGGAGGTCTGCAGGTTGACGGCGATCAAAATGCAGAACCAGGCCGGGTCGAAACCGAACTCGATCATGATGGGGGCCAGCACCGGCACGTGAATGAAAGTGATTTCGATAAAATCCAGGAAAAAACCGATGACGAAGATCAGGCCCATGACGATGGCCAGCACCGTCCAATGACCGTAATGGTGGGAAATGCTTCCCAGAAACATCCGTACGAGGTGGTCGCCCCCCATGCCGCGGAATACCAGCCCGAACGAGGCGGCTCCCACCAGGATGATGAACACCATGCAGGTGAGCTGCATGGTGGAATTCATGACTTCCTGAAGGATTTTCATGCTGAAACGCTTGTTGGCGATGGTCAGCAGGGTGGCTCCCACGGCCCCCACGCCGGCGGCTTCGGTGGGCGAGGCCACCCCGGCGAAAATGGATCCGAGCACCGCCACCATGAGAAACAGAGGCGGGAAGAGGGCCCGGGCGAATTTTTTCATCAGGATACGGGGCGTAAGGGCGGCCAGTTCTTCTTTGGGGATGGGCGGCGCCCATTTCGGATTGAAAAAGGCCACGATCAGGATGTATAAAATATAGAGCCCCACCAGGACCAGACCCGGCAGGACGGCGCCCATGAAAAGATCCCCCACGGGAACGCCCACGATGTCGCCGATCAGAACCAGAACGATGCTGGGGGGAATGATTTGCCCAAGGGTTCCCGAGGCCGCCACCGTGCCGGTGGCCAACTCCTTCTGGTAGCCTCTTTTGAGCATGGTGGGTACAGCCAGGAGCCCCATGGTCACCACGGTGGCCCCTACGATGCCCGTGGAAGCTCCCAGCAGGGCACCCACCACCACGACGGAAATGGCTAGCCCCCCCGCAGGCGCCCGAAAGCCAAGCCCATGGTGTCCAGCAGCTCTTCGGCCAGCCCGGAGCGTTCCAGCATAACCCCCATGAACACAAAGAGGGGCACCGCCAGCAGGGTCACATTGGTCATCACCCCCCAGATGCGCAGGGGCAGCAGGTTGAAAAAATCCCAGCCAAATCCGATCAGACCGAAACAGAGGGCCGTACCCATGAGGGTGAAGGTGACGGGGAAGCCGATCATCAGCAGGATCGTGAGTGCCAGGAACATCCAGGCCGGTAGGAATTCCATGAACATCAGCCGTCACCCTCCGATTCCATCTCTTTGCCGAGGATGGTCAACAGGCTCTTGCCACCCAGGGAAAGCCCCTGGAGCAGGATCAGGACAAAACCCGCCGGTATGCAGCCTTTGAGAAGGAAACGGTAGGGGATGCCGCCCGGGTCAGGCGATCCCTCCATGACAACCCACGCGTTGTAGACAAAAGGGAGCGACGTGGCGATGACCATGTAGCAGCCCGGAATCAAGAAAAAGATAACCCCCAGGAGGTTGATCCAGGCCTGGGTTTTGGGGCTGCAGCGCTGGTAAAAAATGTCCACCCTTACATGCCCGTCTTGGAGCAGGGTGTAGCCCGCCCCCATCAGAAAGATAAAGGCAAACAAATGCCATTCGAGCTCCTGGGTGAAGACGAAGCTTATATTGAAGGCATAGCGCATGACGACATCGATAAAAACGACGGCCACGACGAGCGCCGTGGCCCAGGCAACGACGCGTCCCACCCATGTATTCAGCGTGTCGATCCAGCGACATAACTTGATGATCACACCCATTCAATTTTCTTTCGCCGTCGAAAAATTCCGAGTTAGAATCGATCGGGACTGCCGGCTGACGCTTCCGATAGTTTAATAGGTGTGGTTGGCACCGCAGGAGGTCCTATTCGCTCCGCGGTGCCTCGGCGTCAGATACCGCATAGATCCGCGACATGAGCCTGGGCTTGAGGATCAAACAGGAAGCCCATTGTGTCGCCGGCATTATCCCTTTCCGTTCCTTGAGGCTGGATGGCACAGCAATTGCCACAGTACAATGAACACAATGGGTTGGGTATATTATGGCTTTAAATATCCTGTCAACAGATGAATGCCGTTCATTATGGTGCTGCGGCGCAAGCGGACGCGGATTAGGACTGAATTTACAGGCGGTGCGGCAATGTGCTAAGTTACATCACTCTGGCGATTTTCTCCAAGGAGCCGGGAAAGCAACGTGCCCTTCGCCGGCGGGGGCCGATTGCCAGAAAACACGGGTGCATTCTCATAAGTGAGAGATGGGCATGCCGACGGGCATCGTTTTCGATATCAAACGCTTTGCCATCCACGACGGGCCGGGGATCCGTACGACGGTTTTTCTGAAAGGATGCCCCCTGGACTGCTGGTGGTGCCATAACCCGGAGGGGCGCCATTCGGATCCGGAATCCATGAGGGGACCCGCCGGGAATGGGGCTCCGGTGGATGTGGGCCGAGAAATGACCGTCACCGAGGTCATGACCGAAATCGAAAGCGATGTCCTGTTTTATGATGAAAGCGGGGGCGGCGTCACCTTTTCCGGCGGCGAACCCCTCCTGCAGCCGGATTTTTTAACTGCTTTGCTGGCGGACTGCCGCCGTCAGGACCTCCACACCACCCTCGATACCGCTGGCTATGCCGCACCGAAAATCATTGCCCGGGTGGCCCCCCTGGTTGATCTCTTCCTTTACGATCTTAAACTCATGGATGACGGCGAGCACCGGACCTATACCGGCGTATCCAATGCCGGCATTCTGGACAATCTGAGCCGTATCGTGGCTGCGGGCCGGCCGGCTGTCGTCCGTTTTCCACTGATTCCGGGAATCAACGATGGGCCGGACCATCTGGCGCGGATGGCGGCATATCTTGGCGATTTGAATCTGAACCGGATCGATCTCCTGCCCTATCATCGCATTCATCGCCAAAAATATGAGCGTCTCGGATGCCCCGATCGTTTGGCGGACCTGGCAGCGCCGGGGGAGGATGCGATTGAACGGGTGTCGGGCTATTTTGCGACCCGTGGATTTACGGTACGGGTGGGAGGTTAACCATGATCAGTGAACGCATTCGCCGCTTGCGGCAGCAAAGCCTCGAAACTCCGGCGACCCTGACGGCCGAAAGGGCTCTTCTGGTGACCCGACTGCTCAAAGGCGGCCGCCTGGAGAGGAATGCCGTACCGGTCCGGCGGGCCAAAATCTTTCAGCATCTGATGGAAAACAAACAGATCTGCATTTCTCCGGGGGAGCTGATCGTGGGGGAACGGGGGCCGGCCCCCAAAGCCACGCCCACCTATCCGGAAATCTGCCTGCACAGCCTCGAAGACCTTCAATTGCTGCACGAACGCCCCAAGGTGCCCTATACCTCCGACGACGCAATGCGGCGGGTCTACGCCGAAGAGATCATCCCCTTCTGGCAGGGGCGCACCATGCGTGACCGCATGTTCGCCCAACTGCCTGCTTCCTGGCAAGCGGCCTATGAGGCCGGCGTTTTCACGGAGTTCCAGGAGCAGCGTTCCCCCGGGCACACGGCCCTGGGGGATGTCATCTACCGCAAGGGGTTTCTGGAACTCAAGCAGGAGATTGCCGAGGCCCTCGCCGCACTGGACTTTTTCCGGGACCCGCGGGCCCTGGACAAGCGGGAGCAGCTGCAGGCCATGGACATCGCGGCCGACGCCCTGATTGCCTTTGCCCGGCGGCACGCACAGGCGCTCAGCCACCTGGCCGCCGAGGCGTCCGATCCCCAACGCAGCGAAGAGCTGCGCCAGATGGCGGCCATCTGCCGCAAGGTGCCGGCCCACAAGCCGGAAACCTTCTGGGAAGCCTTGCAGGCCTACTGGTTTGTCCATGTGGGGGTCATCACCGAGCTCAATCCCTGGGATGCCTTCAACCCCGGACGCCTGGACCAGCACCTCTATCCTTATTACCGAAAAGAGATCGACCGCGGCACCCTCACCGAAGAGCGGGCCCGGGAACTGCTCCAGGCCTTCTGGATCAAGTTCAACAACCATCCGGCGCCGCCCAAAGTCGGTGTCACCGCCAAGGAAAGCAATACCTATGTCGACTTTGCCCTGATCAACACCGGGGGGCTCACGGCCGAGGGCGACGACGCGGTCAACGACCTGAGCTATCTGATCCTGGATGTGGTGGAGGAGATGCGGCTCCTGCAGCCCAGCGCCATGGTGCAGATCAGCAAGAAGAATCCCGACCGCTTCCTGAAGCGGGCGCTGCACATCGTCAAGACCGGCTTCGGCCAGCCGTCCATCTTCAATACGGATGCCATCGTGCAGGAACTGGTGCGCCAGGGCAAGTCCATGGCCGACGCCCGTTGCGGCGGAGCCAGCGGCTGCGTGGAAAGCGGGGCTTTCGGCCGGGAGTGCTACATCCTGACCGGCTATTTCAGCCTGCCCAAGATCCTGGAGCTGACCCTGAACAACGGGGTGGACCCCTTGACCGGCCGGCAGATCGGTCTTGCCACCGGGGAGGCGGCCGGCTTTACCGCTTTTGAGGCGCTGTTCGAGGCCTTCGAGCGCCAGCTGGCCCACTTGGTGGATATCAAAATTATGGGCAACAACATCATCGAACGCCTCAACGCCCGGGAAATGCCGGTGCCCTTCCTCTCCCTTCTGATTGAGGACTGCATTGCCAACGGCGCCGACTACAATGCCGGGGGCGCCCGCTACAACACTTCCTACATTCAGGGGGTGGGGCTGGGGACGGTCACGGACAGCCTGTCCTCCCTGAAATACAACGTCTTCGAGCGCCGCCTTCTGACCATGGAGGCCATGGGACAGCTGCTGGCCGGGGATTTTGATGAGAACGAGAGCCTGCGGCGCCGGCTGGCAGAAGAAACCCCCCGTTACGGCAATGACGACGACCGGGCCGATGACATCATGCGGGCCGTCTTCGAAGCCTACTTTCGGGCGGTGGACGGCCGCCCCAACACCAAGGGCGGGGTTTACCGCATCAATTTGCTGCCCACCACAGTACACGTCTATTTCGGCAGCAAACTGGGGGCCACCCCGGACGGCCGTAGGGCCGGCAAGCCGCTCTCCGAGGGCATCTCACCGGTCCAGGGGGCGGACCGCCGGGGCCCCACCGCCGTCTTGCAATCCGCCGCCAAGCTCGACCACCTGCGCACGGGAGGCACGCTGTTGAATCAGAAATTTCTGCCCCATATCCTGCAGGACGCCACCGGCATCGATCGATTGGCCCAGTTGGTGCGGACTTATTTCCGGATGGACGGTCACCACATCCAGTTCAATGTGGTGGACGCCGACACCCTGCGCCAGGCCCAGCAGGCGCCGGACGATTATCGCGACCTGATCGTACGCGTGGCCGGTTACAGCGACTATTTCGTGGATTTGACGCCGGAGCTGCAGGAAGAGATCATTCGCCGGACCGCCCACGATGACAGCTGAGGCGCGCGGCCGCCTGGAGGGAAGCCTATCGGGCTATCAGGCTATCTCAAAATTTTGAGATGGCTTTTTTTAGAACAGTGTCCGTCCAGAAACGGTAGATTTTGGTTCCTGGCAAGGCCGCAGCCGACTGGCGTCACGCCGAGCGGGACTTCCCATCTGATGGATTCTTCAACGGTGGTTGCCCGCAGGCGTAGCCCGGCTACGCCGAGGACCGACAGAAGGCGAGAACGCCAGCTTGTCCGCCAAAGGTGGATTTGGTCCACCGGCGGCGGGCCAGGGGCCAAAAGATGCCATTTATGGACGGATACTATAACAGGATGGCAGCCACCACAATGCCGAACAGAGCCATGGGAAAATAGCTGGCGCGGTTGAAAAGGCGCATGGCGTCGGTCTTGCGCCGGGAATCGTACAGGACCCAGGCCGGCCAGATGAGCAGGGCGATGCCCACGGCCAGGGTAATCAGGTAGATGGCCGGCCCGAAAGCCGTTTGAGAGAGCAGGAACATGGCCAGGGTCGACAACAGGGCCAGCAGCAGGGAGCCCATAATGATGTCCCGGGTGCGCTGCAGGCCGATGGTGACCGGGATGGTGCGGGCGCCGAAACGCCGGTCTTCCTCGATGTCGGTCCAGTCGTTGGGAGCGTTCTGCCCCCCGATTTCCCAGAAGAAGATCACCAGGAAGAGAAACAGCAAAAAGAACGGCGAGGGGCGCGGGTCGACGGCAAACACGGCGGCAATGGAACCGGCCGATTTGACCACGCCGCTGACAAGCGACCGGTAGGGGCTCACCCGCCACAGCAGGCAGTAAACCGTTTCCAGAAGACAGCCCGTGCCGAAAATGAGCAGGCAGACGGGGTTGAGCCAATAAGCGCCCAGGGCGGCCACGGCACCCCACCCGACGGCCCACGCGATGCCGGCCGGCCAGCTGATCAGTCCCTGGGCCATGGGGTGGCGTACCAGCAACGCGTCGAGGTCACTGCTGTGGGCGGCGCCCGCAAAGCCCCCGGCTCGCAGTTTGGCCTGGTCGGAGCGGTAGCCGATGATGTCATTCAGGGCATAGACCGCGGTATAGCCTGCAAAGACGGTGATCACCCCCACCAATGTGACCCCTACGGAAGGGAATTCTCCCAGCCAGAGCAGGGCGGCCATGCAGGGGGTCGTCATATCGATGATGCCATGGGGGGTGCGGGAAAGGGCCCAGTAGAGATTCAGCTTTTCCCGCCAGCGAGCGATGGAGGTCGGCAGTGTCGAAGTCAACGATTTGTCCTGTGGATTCCTGGAAATTGGCCAAATGCCGCCCACCCATAGCATGGGGAAGACCCATCGTCAATTGACGCGCTTCAGCCGGGAAGGAAGAGATCGGTGCTGATGTAGCGCTCACCCGTGCTGGGCAGAATGACGACGATGGTCCGCCCGGCATTTTCCGGCCGGGCCGCAACCGTCAAAGCGGCCCGGACGGCGGCCCCGGAGGAGATTCCGCAGAGGATGCCCTCCTGTTTGGCCAGCTGCCGTGCCGTGGCAAAGGCGTCATCGTTGCTGACGGTCACCACCTCGTCGATCAGAGACGTATCCAGGACTTCCGGAATAAAGCCCGCCCCGATGCCCTGAATTTTGTGGGGCCCGGCGGCACCTCCGGACAGGACCGGGGAGTCGGCCGGCTCGACGGCGATAACCCGGAAGGAGGCTTTGCGCGCCTTGAGGGCCTGGCCGATGCCGGTAATGGTGCCGCCCGTGCCCACCCCGGCTACCAGCATATCCACCTGGCCGTCGCTGTCGGACCAGATTTCCTCTGCCGTGGTTTCACGATGGATGCGGGGGTTGGCCGGATTGGCAAACTGATCGGGCATGAACGCATCCGGGGTGGCGGCCAGGATATCCCGGGCTTTTTGGATGGCACCTTTCATCCCTTCGCTGCCAGGGGTCAGCACCAATTCGGCCCCCAGGTGGCTGAGCAGTTTGCGGCGTTCCACGCTCATGGTTTCCGGCATGGTGAGACGCAGCCGGTAGCCTTTGGCGGCACAGATGAAGGCCAGGGCGATGCCGGTGTTGCCGCTGGTGGGCTCGACGATCAGGCTTTCCGGACCGATGCGGCCCTCAGCCTCCGCCGCCGCGATCATGGCGGCGCCGATGCGGTCCTTGACGCTGCCCAGGGGATTGAAGAATTCCAGCTTGGCGTAGACGGCCGCCTCGACGCCGGCAGCCGTGCGGTTGAGTTTCACCAGCGGCGTGCGACCGATGGTATCGGCGATGTGAGAATACATACGCATGGTTTCGCCTCCTATTTGTAGACCAGTTTGGGCGTTTCCAGCATGACGCGTGTGTCGGCCGGCACCGATTCCGTCAGCCAGACGTTGCCGCCGATGATGGCGTTGGCACCGATGACGGTATCCCCTCCCAGAATCGTGGCCCCGGAGTAGATGATAACGTTGTCTTCGATGGTGGGATGGCGTTTGGTATGCCGCAGTTCGGAGACCTTCTCCCGCGGTAGGGAGAGGGCCCCCAGGGTAACCCCCTGGTAGATGCGCACATTGTCGCCGATTCGGGTGGTTTCCCCGATGACAACGCCCGTGCCGTGATCCATCACGAAGCACTTGCCGATCCGGGCGCCGGGGTGGATGTCGATACCGGTATGGCTGTGGGCATATTCGGTCATGATGCGCGGCAGGATAGGCACCTCCAGTGTATGGAGTTGATGGGCCAGGCGATAGACGGTGAGGGCATACATGCCGGGATAGCTGAAAATGATTTCATCATGGCTTTGGGCCGCCGGATCGCCGTCAAAGGCGGCCTGCACGTCGGCGGCCAGGGTTTTGCGAAGTTCGGGAACCTTCCGCAGAACGTCCAGCGCCACCTGGTAGCCGGTTTCGGTGTGGCGTCGGCAAGGGTGGTTGTGGCGGAAGCACTCATGCTGCACGCTGAGGGCGACCTGCTGGGAGAGGCTGTCGAAGAAGCGCGATACGGCCTGCCCCAGACTGTAGCGCAGATTCACGGGGTCCAGCTTTTCCTTGGAAAAATAGCCGGGAAAGACGAGTTCCCGGAACTGGTCGATGATGGAAACCACGGTTTCCCGGGATGGAATCGGATCGAATTCGACATGGGTGAAGCACTTGACGTCATCGCAGATGTGAATGATTTCTTCGGCGATGGCGGGAATCTGCTCACGATACGCGGAAAGCAATGCCGCTTCCCGGGTGCATTCCGCCTTCCTGTCGAGGGCTGCGTCTTTCATGGTACGGATTTCCTTGTCAAACCTTTGACCATTGCGGTTTGCTTCGGTGATATGCCGAGCATATCCGGCAGTATAGGGGCTCGGGGCCGATTGTCAAACGGCGGGGTTCCTAACTGGCCCTGTTCGCAAAAACGCTGACATTCGACCGCTCGTTCATCCTATCGGCCGCCCATTGGGGGAAGCGTAAAGCGGTCTTCGGACCCGCAACGGCTAAAGATCCCGGGCGATGTCGATCGCAAACTTTTTGATTCGCTTCCAGACCGTGACACGGCTGACGCCCAGGAGGCGGGCGGCTTCGGATTGGTTGCCGCCCGTCCGGCGCAGCGCTTCAATCAGAGACGTGCGCTCGGGGTTGCGCAAGCGGTTTTCCCGAAGAATCGCCTCGGCGGGGCTCCATTGCGATTGGGTAATGCGGTGGGGCAGATGCGCAGGCCCAATCCAGCCGCTTGGGCAGAGCACGAAGGCATATTCGATGGTGTTGCGCAGTTCCCGGACGTTTCCCGGCCAGCCATAGCTTGAAAGGGCATCCATGGCGTCGGGGGACAGACCCTCGATCTTCTTTCCGCTGCGCTGGTTGTTTTGAAGGATGAAGCTTTGCACCAGCAGAGGGATGTCTTCCATGCGCTCCTGCAATGCGGGCATGGTCAAGGGGAAGACATTGATCCGGAAATAGAGATCTTCGCGGAACAGGCCCTCGGCGATGTTGGTTTCCAGATGTTTGTTGGTGGCGGAGATGATCCGCACATCCACCGCAATGGGTTGATGATCGCCCACCCGCTCGATTTCTTTTTCCTCCAGAACCCTCAGGAGCTTGACCTGGGTGGATGGGGGGATATCCCCGATCTCATCCAGGAAAATGGTGCCGCCGTGGGCTGCTTCGAACCGTCCCATCCGGGCGCGGTCGGCACCGGTATAGGCGCCTTTGACATGGCCAAAGAGTTCACTTTCCAGCAGATTTTCATTTAAAGAAGCGCAGTTGACCTTGATGAACGGCGCGCCGTTGCGGGGTCCGGCTTCGTGTACGGCCCGGGCGGCGAGTTCCTTGCCCGTCCCGCTGGCGCCGTGGATCAGCACCGGGGCGTCGCTCTGGGCCACGTTGTCGATGAGTTCAAAGAGGCGCTGCATGGGCGGCGCATGGCCGATGATGCCGTGGAAGCCGTCATCCAGGTGGCAGGATTGGCGTAGCGAGATGATTTCCTGCTGCTGGCGGACGAGTTCGGAGATATCGGTGAGCGTTTCGATGGCCCCCACCACATGGCCGTTATCGTCCTTTAGCACCGAGGCGTTTTTCATGACAAACAGGGCGCGGCCGTTTTTGTCATTGATGGTGCATTTCTTGGCGCGGATACTCGTGGGCATACAAGCTGCACCACTCCTTGCCGATGCCCCGGCCGAAGATCTGGCACCCCGAGCAGTTCAGCACCCGGCAGTTCCGGCCCACCAACTGGGCAGACGAATAGCCGGTCAATTTTTCGGCGGCCGGGTTTACGTTGAGAATCGTCCCTTTGGCATCCACGACCAGCAGGCCGTCGTGCAGGGTATTGACGATGGTTTCCCAAAAACGGGTAATATCCATTCGGAAAGGGCTCCAGGAGTGTTAATCTGTTAACTTAACAGTGCTAACATAGGCTTAACAAAATGATTTGGCAAGGGGGCCGGGACGCGGAAAAATCAGGGGGTGGATCTAAACGCCCGCCAGAAATTTGATGACCTTAAGATGTGGAAAAACACAACGAATACAGTTTGTTGGTATTTATAACAGAAAGCAGGGGCGATGCGTGGAGACCGATCCCTGCCGCTGTGCCTGGTGGCACTCATTTTGGCACTATAGTTGCTATGTGTACCTTTTCACAAGCGTGCGGGTCGACGC
>CAVSSY010000006.1:0-63962 GCA_963730675.1 uncultured delta proteobacterium
TCTTCCGGTTTTTCTAGCTGCGGAAGTGCAGGTGCATCACATCCATGATGCATCTGCTGTCAACATTGTGGGGGCCTTATCGAAGGATCCGGCTTTTAGGCCGTCTCTTTGGAATTTCCAGCCTTACCCAGTTCCGTTTTTACCGCAAGGCCTATTTTCTCGATGGTATAGGGTTTCTTAACATATTGACCGGCGCCTAAGGTCTGTGCCTGAGCGACAGAATCGGTTTCGGCATAACCACTTGTAATGATCGCTTTTTGATTTGGCGTAATTTCCAGCGCTTTACGATAGGTCTCAAGTCCGTTCATTCCAGGTGCCATGATCATGTCCAAAACCAAAAGGTCTACCGTATGATCTTTCAAATATAATAGCGCCTCCTCACCGCTTGCGACCGAACTGACCGCGTACCCTAACTGCGTCAATATCGAAGTGGCGATTTTCCTTTGCGCCGCGACATCATCGACAACTAAAATCGTCTCATCAGCGCCATATAAATCTTCGAGGTCTAATCTGCCTCTGCTGTCTTGGAGGGTCTTTCGCGTCACCGGAAAATAGATCTTGAATGTCGTACCGACACCAAGCGCGCTTGTAAAATCGATGAACCCGCTATGATCCTTGACAGTTCCCCACACGACCGACATCCCTAAACCCGTACCGCTTTGCCCCATCTTCTTCTTTGAGTAAAAGGGTTCGAAAATGCGGTCCAAATCGCCCGGGGCAATTCCCAGCCCATTGTCACGGACGGTTAGGACCACATAATCGCCCTCGGTAATATCTTCATGGCCTCTTATTTTCGTATCCACATATTTATTTTCAGTCGCAATTTGAATGCTTCCGCCTCGGGGCATGGCCTCGGCGGCGTTGGATACAAGATTCATTAGCACCTTCGATAAATGCACGGATGACCCCTCGATGTTCAAAAGGTCTTGGGCCAGATTGGTAGATATTCGGACTCTGGGATGGAAGGATTTAAGCTTCCTGAATTCAGGACTATTCAGGTAATCATCTACGATCGGATTGATATTCAGAACGGATAAAGTGGCCGCACCTCTTCGGGCAAGCGTTAATAAATCCTGCACGATGGCCGTTGCTCTTTTCCCTGATTGAAAAATGGTTTCCAAAGGTTCCACCAATGGGCTGTCTTTGGGCAACTGCATCAACAGCAGTTCCGGGTAACTGACAATCCCGGATAATATGTTGTTAAGATCGTGAGCCACGCCGCCGGCCAGTGTTCCGATGGCTTCCATTTTGCGCGCCTTTTGGAGTTTCTCCTCAAGCCGCAACTTTTCCTTGTTGGCCTCCAAGCGAGAGGTTATATCCCTCCCCACTAAAACGGTACCGATTATAGCTTTCTTCTCATCGACTAGAGAATTACAGTATATTTCGTAAATCTGACGATCCATAATGTTGATATTGAATGATTTATCCTTTTCGTCATTCGTTCCTGATGCCAACCAAATTTTTTCCGACGGTATGGATAAAAACTCGGATATCGGCTTATCGATTAATTCCTGATACGGCTTATCCAGCAGGTCCTTGGCAGCGCGATTGAGTCGAACGATTTTATTCTCTTTGTCCAGCAAAAAAATAACATCAATGACCGAATCAAATGTTTTTTCCCAGTCGTCCGCAAGCTTATGGAGCGACCGCATGGCCGAATCCAGCCGCTCCGACATGGACAGAAAAGCTGTTTTCAGATTTCCTATTTCACCACTTTCCTTTATGGCCCCCAATTCGGCTTTGAACCCCCCCCTAACCAAAAACCCGTTATCGCCGGTGTTGCCTATGGCTTTAATCGCCTTCTGAAGGGTGATGAGGGGTTTTGTAATACCGCGCATCAATAGCGCGCCGACGAAAGCTGACGCCGCTGCGACCAATAAAATCCCCCAAAAAATTCTTGTCTTGGCGGACTCAATTGGAGCGAAAGCTTCGCTTTTGGGCTGTTGCGCCCCAACGATCCAATTGGTATGAGGAATATGTTTCATGCTGATCAACATTGGAATACCGCGCGAATTTACGGTTTCACCTGTTCCCTGAAACCCTTCGATGGATGCATCAAACAATTTATTAGCGCCCACCGGCACATCGTTCTTCAGAATACGGTCTTCGTTCGGATGAAGAATCATCAACCGGTCTTTATCATAGACATAGGTATAGCCCGTCTGTCCAATTTTGGTTAATCGAATTCCTTCTAACGCCTCAGGGGATGTGAGCTCTACCGAACAACCTAGCATGCCCGCAATTCGACCGGAAGTATCTCTTAGAACCGCTGTGAAGGTCAAAACAGGCTTGCCCGTCCTGGCCGATTGATAAGGGGTGCCTATAATTCCTTTCTGCTCAGCCATTGTTTTTTGAAAATATTGACGGAACGCAAACGATTTTCCCCTCACTTCGGAATGGAAAGGATAGTCAGCCCATAAATTCCCGCTTTCGTCCAGAACAAACATCCCGTTCGCGAATTTTGGGAAGATGGAAAAGTAGGACTTCAATGTCGCATCAATCAATCCTGAATTGTGTTGTTCAATGGCTATTTTGGGCAACGCCTCAGCGACCGCTTCGGCCTCTTTCAAACCGTCCATCAGAAAGTGAGATATTTCACGGGATGCGGTCGAGCTGACACTATCGAGGCCCTTATATATCGAATCCCTTAATGATTTCTCAAAATAATCGAGATAATAGTAACCGCTTATGGCAAGCGAGACCGTGAGGATTATTACCAGAAGAATTGAAGCTTTTATTCTTAACGTCATTGTCGCCTATCGATACACTTGCACGGCAAGAAGCCAAACGTTGAACGTGATGATTTCAGCTACTTCGATAGCCACGCTTGCGCGCTTTGGGGGTCGAAAAACTGCCGGAACGCAAACCCCTGCGCTTCCATACACGCTTTGAAAAGCTGGGCAAACCGCACGCGCTCTTCCGTGTTCGGGATGAGAAAAGCGATTTTGCTATCGACATCAGGCCGGAGTTTGACACACTCCGAGGCGATCCGCATCAAGTCGAGCATCTCAGGTTCGGTTTCGGTCTCCCGCATGTCCATCAGGACATTGTAGCCTTTGTGAGTGTTAACCGCTATGGCAAGTTCATGAACCAACTTGAGGGAGCGCTCCGTATAGAGAGCACCGCTTACGGCCCTCTCGATGATTTTCTTGTCTTGGTCGATTTTGATGCCCAATGTCATTTTTCCTTAACGCCAAGCCATTCCAAGGCGTTCTCAATATCGGTGAAGGTCTGCATGGCAACGGGCACACCTTCCATATCAAAATAAGTCTCACGCATTCTGCTCAAACCGAAACCAAGCAGGTCCTTATCGATGAGAACCGCTGTTTTCCCACCTTTCCGCGCATCGGCAATAAGCTGTCTGGCAAAATTGACGTGGTCGAGGATGTCCTGTCGCCTTATTAGACGGTATCGACTGTGCCGGTCAAGCAGATCGTTCGCCGGTGGCGGGCGGGTCAGCAAATCATAACCACGGCCCATCCTCTTTAACACACCCGAATAGGCGCGACGCTTTGCTGAAATGTCGATGCCCATCATATCTGATAGGGGCGTCATTTCTTGTACGAATGTTAAAATCCCATTTACTTTTGCGCACGATATCCCCCTACACGGCATTGGCCGTGCCTGCCATACAAGACACCCGATAGGGTGCTGTGCTATGAGAAGGCCCCATCGGTATGCATCCTCAAACGGCCCAAGGCCTGACGATGAAAGGAATGATATGTTTTTTGTGGAGCACCCTTATGTGTCGGATTTTCTCAAGCGCACGCTCGAAAAGCATGCCCTCCCGGTGGTCCGAACGCCGGTGGTCAAGGATTTCAATCTGTACCCGGGCACCCCCCTGTTGGATGAAGCACAGGCCTGCCGCATGATTGGCGAAACACCGTATCCAAGCGTCTATACGACATCTGAAAACGCCCTCAGTTGGCTCTCGCGACACCCGGAATGCCGCCATCTCGCTCGAAAAGTCGCGCTATTTAAAAACAAGTTTGCCTTTCGCAAGATGACACGCCCCTTGTTTCCAAATTTTGCGTTTACCGAAGTGCGTGCCGAAGAATTGACTACGTTTCCGTTTCACACCTTCCCCTGCCCCTGCATCATCAAGCCCTCCGTTGGATTTTTCAGCATGGGCGTTTATAAGATTACCCATGAGAAGGAATGGCCGCAAACGGTCGCGAGCATCCTGGATGACATCACCAAAATTCAACCGCTCTACCCGGCGGAAGTTGTGAGCCCTCAGGCGTTCATTATCGAACAGTGTATCACGGGGGAGGAATTTGCCATCGATGCCTATTACACCATGGCGGGGGAACCGGTGATCCTCGGGATCCTGCAGCATACCTTCTCGTCGGATCAGGACGTCAGCGATCGCGTGTATACGACCTCAAACGCCCTATATGAACAGCACCTCGATGCGTTTACGTCCTTTGTCGATAAGATCGGGCGGCTGGCCGGCGTGAAGAATTTCCCCGTGCATATCGAGCTTCGCAAAAGGCCGGACGGCGCCCTGCTCCCGATCGAGGTCAATCCGCTCCGCTTTGGCGGCTGGTGTTCGACGGCGGATTTGACCTACCTCGCCTACGGCCTGAACCCCTATCTCGCCTACCATCACCAGCAGCGCCCCGATTGGCCTGAATTGTTGAGCGGCAAGGGAGGCAAGCTTTTCAGCATTATCGTGCTTGACAATTCAACCGGTGTGCCGGCTGAAGATATCGCCGCCTTCCAGTTTGACAGGGTGCTTGCCGGATTTGAGAAACCGCTTGAACTGCGGGAAATGGATTATACGACCTATCCGGTGTTCGGATTTCTGTTCACCGAAACCAGGGAAGAGCGCCAGGACGAACTGGAAGCAATTCTGCACTCGTCGTTAAAGGAGTTCGTCATCTTGAAATAATGTCCTATGACTAAACGCCGCTCCGCTTACCAATACCGAAATTGATGAAATAACCGATCTCATAATGCCCCTGCAACCGCAGATAGGGCCGGCGAAAACGGCTTTCCTGGCGGGCGTAAAATTTTCCTCTATATTCAGAGGCCGGGTACCCTGGCTGGTATCGAATACGGGACTCGCCCCTTTCTGACGCCGGTACGGTATTGGATTGACCGGCGAGAGCGGTTCGTGCGGTCCGGGGAATGGCGACCGTATCGGCAATCTTTGCCACCGGGACGTAAAAAGTTACCCCGGCGCCGGCCGGGGCCGGGTTCCGAATCGGATTCCCTCTTGGCTGTTCCCAACAACGAGGTCCTCGGATCGATTGATGGGCCACCGATGCCCCCTGGCATTTCGCGTCTATATACATCTTTATACGGCACGAACCGAATGGATGAGGCCTTGATCACAAGATCCGGGGGGGGACCTTTATACCAGCTACGCCCCGGATGAACCCGCCCGCATACTAAAAGTACCCGGTTCCATGTTGTGCCTTCCGGTCATCCTCTTTTTCTGCCCCGACCATGAAGCCGCCCCTTGTCATTTCCGCCAGCGGCTGGTAATAAACCCAACCATTCCGATTGGGGTGTTCTGGCCGCGTGCCGGCAGAACTGAGAACAGACCCATTGAACCTGATGCAGTTCGCACTGACGTAGGGAACTCGGAAACACCTTTCTGATCTTCCCACCCCAGTGACAAGGGTCCCTCCCGCAGGCCGCCATGACGTGCCGCGACCGGCTGCAATCCGCCGATCGACACCCCGCTCAGTAAATCTTTTTTCCCTGTAGGAGGGCATCGTCCATGCGCACAGCGCTGACCATTGCGGGCTCGGACTCTTCGGGCGGCGCCGGCATCCAGGCCGATCTGAAGACCTTTCAGGCTCATGGGGTTTTCGGCATGACGGCCATCACGGCCGTAACCGTTCAAAACACACGCAAGGTGTACGCCATCCAGGAAATCTCTCCGGACATCGTGAAGGGGCAAATTCTCTGCCTGTTCGACGATATCGCCATCCATGCCGTCAAGATCGGCATGGTTTCCGATGTGGCTTTGATCGAGGCCATCGCCGAAGCGCTGCGCCAGGTCGAACGGCCGCCCGTGGTGCTGGACCCGGTCATGATTTCCAAGAGCGGCTACGCCCTGCTCAAGGAAGAAGCCCAGCAGGCCCTGGTAGCGCGCCTTTTCCCCCTGTCCGAGGTGGTGACGCCCAACATCTTCGAAGCCGAACGGTTGGTGGGCCACCCCATCGGTTCGGTGGACGAAATGCAGACCGCCGCACGGGAGATTCTGGCCCTGGGCGCCCGCAAGGTGGTAGTCAAGGGCGGGCACCTGGGAGACGCCCAGGCCACCGACGTCCTCTACGACGGGCAGACCTTCCGGGAACTGACCAGCCCCCGCTTTGATACACCCAACACCCACGGGACGGGCTGCACCTTCTCATCCGCCATTGCCGCCAACCTGGCCCTCGGCCATCCCTTTTTCGACGCCGTAGCCAATGCCAAAACCTATATCAGCGGTGCCATCCGCAACGCCCTGCCCATCGGCCGGGGCCACGGCCCGACCCATCATTTCTTCGATCTCTACGCCCGGGCCGGCCTGATTGACGGAACCCCAACGCCCTCACAGGCCGCGTCCGAGGATCACAAGGAGTCCCCATGACGCCCCATAGCATGTCGCCGGCCAAATCCGCCCAGAACACCCGCAAAACCGCCTATGCTGTAGTTCTGGTGGCCATCGGGGTGGCCCTGGCCCCCTACACCTCCTTTCCCCTCGGCATCGCCAAGGTGAACCCCACCCAGCATTTCGTCAACGTCCTGGCGGCCGTCCTGCTGGGCCCCTGGTGGGCCGTGCTGACCGCTGCGGTGATTGCCGTCCTGCGCAACGCCATGGGCGTGGGCACGCTGCTAGCCTTTCCGGGCGGTATGATCGGCGCCTTTCTGGCCGGCATCGCCTTCCGGCTCGTGCATCGCACCTGGGCCGCGGCGGCCGGCGAAATCCTGGGCACGGGCGGCATCGCCCCGGTGGTCAGCGCCCTCCTGGTCGCACCGTTTCTGATGGGCAAAGCCATTCCCCTGCTGGCCCTGGTACCGTCTTTTCTGGGCAGCACGGTGGCCGGTGCGCTCCTGGGGGTGTTGGCCCTGCGGCTGCTCCGGCGCGCGGACATCATCCAATTCTGACCGCGCGGGGCCATATGACCGATAACGCCATCATAACCGCCCGGAACTTGAGCTACCGCTACCGGCAGGAGGATCCCCGGCCTGTCCTGGACGGGATCGACCTGGATATCGCGGCTGGCGATTATCTTCTCATCACGGGTCGCAGCGGGTCCGGCAAATCCACCCTCTGCCGCACCTTCAACGGGCTCATTCCCCATTTCTACGGCGGCGTGCTGGAGGGCGACGTCTTCGTGGACGGCCGGCCGATCCGTCAGACTACGGTAGCCGCCCTGTTCGACCGGGTGGCCCTGGTCTTCCAGAACCCCGATACCCAGTTGTTCTGCCGCTCGGTGGAGCAGGAGATCGTTTTCGGCCTGGAGAGCCTGGGAATCGAGCGCCGGGCCATCGTGGAGCGGCTGGAGGCGGCCCTCGACGCGGTGGGCATCGGCGCTTTGCGGCAGTACGCCCCCCAGGACCTGTCCGGCGGCGAAAAGCACCTCGTCCTCATCGCCGCCCTTATAGCTCTGCGCCCCCGGGTGCTCGTGCTGGACGAACCCTTTGCCAACCTCGATCCGAGCAATGTCCGACGTATTAGGAGGCTTCTCCGGAAGCTGCATTCCGGTGGCTGCGGCATCGTCATCTGCGAGCACCGCCTGTCGCGGGCAGTGCCGGATGCCACCCGCATGGTCGTCATCCATGCCGGGCGCATCGCCGCCGACGGCGACCCGGATCACATCCTGGCCTGCGCCGAGGATGCCTGGGGCCTGGAGCCCCCTCTGGCAACGCGTCTGGGCGCCGCCTTGGGATTGAATCCTCCGCCGCGGACCATCGAAGATTTACGACACATTCCACCCCGCACCGACCTGATCGATACACTTGAACCCCCATTGCCCCAAAATGTCATCGAACTTGGCCGGCAGCCGGTGCTCGAAGTGGACCACCTGTCCAGCCACGTGGCGGGGCGCCCGCTTCTGACGGATATCAGCCTGACCCTCCACCCGGGGAATGCCTGGCCATCGTCGGATCCAACGGTGCTGGCAAAACCACCCTTCTGCGGCATCTGATGGGGCTGCAACGGCCGAGCAAAGGCGGCATCCGGATCGACGCACGCGAAATCGGTAAACTGCCAGTCAGCGAAGTGGCCAAAACGATGGGGCTGGCCTTCCAAAACCCGGACAACCAGTTCTTCCGCTTTACGGTGGAGCAGGAAATCCGGGTCGGACCGGAAACGCTGGGCCGCCTGGATACGGACTGGATCGCTGAATTGATGGCCCTCTTTCAGCTGACGCCCTATCGATCTAGAGCCCCCTATCGGTTAAGCGGCGGCGAAAAGAAGCGGGTGGCCTTTGCCTCGGCCCTGGCCGCCCGCCCCAAGGTGCTGGCCCTGGACGAGCCCACCGCCGGCCAGGACTTTGATTTCCGCCGTAATTTGCGAACGTTTCTGCGCCACATGCAGGCCCGCGGGCAGGCCATCATCATCGTAACCCACGACCTGACCTTCGCCGAACGCACGGCCGGCCGTTGGCTGCTCATGGTCGGGGGGCGCCTCTTGGCCGACGGCCGCCCGGATGATATTATGGCCGATACGGCGCTCATGTCCCGGGCCGGGCTCGAAGCCACCGACTGCTTTCGACTCAAACAGCTGTGGCAGACGGGCGGCACCCATGCTTGATCCGCGCACCAAACTCCTACTCGCGATGGCCTACGGCGTCCTGACAGCCTTTACACGCCGGCAAGGCTGGCTGATAGGGGAATGGGCGTTTCTGGTGGCCGTCCTCGTCGCCATGGGGCAGCTCAAAGCCTACCTGCGCTGGCTGATCATGCTGGTCCCCATGGCCCTTTTTTTCGGCGGCGTCACCTGGTGGACCGCCGGCCGGATCAGCGGCCAGGCCGCGGCCCTTGGGCTGCTGGCCATAACGACCGTTTTCTTTGTCTTCTTTGCGAGCACGGAACCGGAGGACCTCGGCAACAGTCTCGTTCAGATCGGCCTGCCCTTTTCAGTGGCCTTCGTCATGACGGCGGCCCTACAGTTTGTCCCCGTGGTGAGCCGCAAGGCCCGGGCCGTGGTCGAAGCCCAGCAGGCCCGGGGCATTGTGCTGAAACCCGGCTGGCGGGCCTTGCGCAACTACCCGGCCCTGCTGGTCCCACTGCTGATCCAGGCTTTCCAGACAGCCGAAAGTCTGGCCGAAGCCATGGAAGCCCGGGGCTTCGGCCGGTCGGGACGCAGTTTCCGCAAGGTCTACCGCATGGGGATCGTGGATTGGTTGGTGATTGCCGGCGCCTGGGGGCTGGTGGGCGTGCTGCTTTGGTATTGGGTCCGCTGAAGCGAACAAGGGGAATCATGTCTGCAAGCGCGATAACCACCCGAGACTATGACAGCCGACGAACGCTGATCATCGGCGACGTCAACAGCGGCAAGACACGCCTCACCGGAGCCGTGCTGGCCGCCTGGACGATTCAGGGACGCTCCCGAGACATCGCCGTGCTGGACCTGGCCCCGCAGACCCGTCAGGGCATCGGGGGGCGTCTCACAATGCCGGAGGGATTCGCGGGCGTCTGCCAGGCGCCGGCCATCACCCCCCCGCGCCTCAGCGCCGCAACTGAAGAAGAGGTCGAGATGCTGGCCCGGGCCAATGCCGCAACCGTCGAGCCCCTTCTGAAGGCCCCCCCTCTGGCGGACTGCCCCATCCTGATCATCAACGACGCCACCCTTTACCTGCAGGCTGGCACCTACGATCACCTGTGGCAGGTGATCCGGTCGGCCGAAACCGCCCTGATCAACGCCTACTATGGCCATAGCTTCCCCGACTACCGTCTCTCCCGCCGGGAGCGCCTGCTCACCGATCGCCTGATCCAGGACTGCGACCGGGTAATCCGGCTGCCCGCAGCCCCGGCTTCCACTCATCCCACCGAAGAAGGAACGCCATGCCAATCCTGAGATCCATTTTTGTGCTTGTGACCATGGCGCTTTGCTTGGCGCCGGCTTCTTCCGGCGGCACCCCTGCCGACCAGTGGCAAAAGGTGGCGTTCCAAGAGGCCACCGCCGGATAGATGCCTCCTCTTGACCTGGAGTTGTCGCTTCCTCTCGAATTCATTATTCGCTATCGAAAGCACCTTTACGCGTATCCGTATCGAATAGACCGCAGGAAAAAGCAGACACGCCGCCTCTTCCGAAATCGTCCCACCCGCCCAACACCATCGCAGGGCATTCCATTTATTGCCATGCCGACCTCGCCCAACGGCTGAATTTATCGGCTGCAATCTGCATCCAAAAACATGGCAAAAGATGCATAATACATCCTTTTGAACATTCGACGAGTGCATCGCATCGCTCCTCAATCACTTTTTATTTTAAAAAATCAAATGGATATAAATTTTTGGTACTAATGGGAATTTTGGTATCAATTTTGATATCGTTTAACCAACCAGCTTCCTCCAAACATGTGGTGAAGAGTGCGACACTATCATTTTCAATGCTCAATGAGTGTCATATTTGATACCGTTTATCCAAACAGCTTTTCTCACACATAGGGGAAGCGCAACATCATTCTTTCATTTACTTATTTTAAGGAGGCCTGAAAATGACTTTGGATCCCGCTGCTGCTGTTCAAGAAACTTCCAATCCCGTTGACACTGAAATGTATCTGGATGACGTCGCTTTGGCCAAAGCGCTTCTGGATAATGCCGACCGCAACAACGGTGTCCTCAGTAATGCGGATATTGTATTCGCTTTGCGCAATCTCCTCAAAACAACCTATTATCCCGTGGCGATCAAATATTTCTATTCGGAAGACGAACTGGAAGACTTCAAAAACAACAATGATTACAAAACGGCGATGCACGCTTACACCTTCTGCCATTTTGTCGCCGCCTCCCGAATGCGTGGCGACATCCTTCTGGGCACCACCGATAAAACGGGATGCTCCAACGCCCAGTTTGTCATGGGCTGGAAAGAGCTCGACGACGCCGAAATCAAAAGCCACTTGAAATATACGAAAAGCTGGGAACAGGCGGAAAAGTTCATCCACACCAAAAAGCGTCTCCCGGAAGGGCTGCTGGCCTTTGCCACCGCCCCCTTGCACAAGGCTCCGTTCAAGGCCGACGTGGTTCACGGGATCTGCGACGTCCTTCAGGCCTACCACCTCGGCAACGATTGGTGCGCCGCCTATGACGAACACCCCTTCGAGATGATCATGACCATGAATTCCTCGATCTGCCACGGCTGCGTCCAATGCCATGTTCTGAACAAGCCGAACATCACCCCCATGTGCAGCAGCAGCAAAACCGCCGGGAAAACCGAACAAAGCGAAATCAACTGGGTATGGCCCGGTGATCATGTCGAGCCCACGGTGCATTGGATGCTAGAGCGCACGGTGCGGGATGGCGGCCCGTCCTTCCCCCGAACGGGAGAAACCTATCCCGGCTTCGACATCTGCAAGCTGTGTAACTTTATCGTTTTCAGGCCGCACAAGCACAACTAAATGGAACGCATCGCGATCCCTATATTTCAGTCCCGCATCTCTCCGGTCCTCGATGCCTGCAACGAACTGATGATCGTCGATCTTTCCGAAGCAGGGCCGGTACAGCGCGCTATCGTGTCGCTGGAAAAATTGACCCCCGCCGAGCGCGGAATAACGATGTCTCGGCGGGGGGTCCAAAAAATCATCTGTGCCGGCGTGAGCGAATGGATGCTGGCCTGTCTCGTAAACCGTGGCATGCACGTCATTAGCGGCGTATCAGGGGAGGTGGAGCAGATTATCGCGGCCTATGAACAAAACCTGTTGGATCAGGATCGCTTCAGAATGCCGGGCGGCAAAAAATTGGAATCTCCATCTCCCCACGCCCAAGCGGCAGGCCCCATTTAGTAGTCTGTTCGTAAAAACAGTGACATCACAGGGCGTCAAGGCGCCTGGCGGGCAAGACGCGAAAGCTAAGGGAGATCCGGAAGATGCCGTGCTTTCGCAACCCTGTCAAACAGGCCAGATTGGCGGGCGAAGGTCATCGTATTTGCGAATGGGACTACGCCGGTATAGACACCTGCCACCACGTCACTCGCTTGCCACAACAGACTGACGCCCGTTCCGGGCGGGCGGAAGGCCCCACCGAACATCGTCTATCCATCGATGTCATAAGCCTCTATTTTGCGCCGCAAGGTGTTTTTGTGGATATCGAGTTCCCGGGCCGTCGCCATCCGGCGTCCTCCGTTGCGACGCAGCGCTTCGGCAATGGCCCGCCTCTCGATGTCCCTCAGGGTAGCGGCACTGTTGCCCGTCATATTGGTGGGGCGGGGAGCGATGGTTTCCGGGAGGTGGGTGAGGTCGATGATGCCATCATTGCAGAGGATGAAGGCATGCTCGATGGCGTTTTCGAGCTCACGGATGTTCCCGGGCCAATCATGCAGGGCAAAAGCAGCCAACACCTCGTCCGAAACGCCGGCAATGCGCTTGCCGGTCAGTGAATTGAAACGCTCCACGAAATGGTCCACCAGGAGAGGGATATCTTCCTTGCGCTCGGAGAAGTTGGGGAGGAACAAGCGGATGACGTTGATCCGGTAATAGAGATCCTCCCGGAAGCGCTTGGCCGCCACCCGCTCATTCAGGCTGTGATGGGTGGCGGCGATGATCCGGGCCTTCATCTGGCGAGACGTATTCGCACCAAGGGGCCGAAAAGTCCTGTTCTGCAAAACGCGCAGCAGGCGCACCTGGGTGGACAGAGAGATATCTCCGATTTCATCCAGGAAGATGGTTCCCTCCGCAGCCTCGGCAAACAGGCCCGACTTGTCGCGGCGTGCGTCCGTAAAAGCCCCGGCGCGATAACCAAAGAGCTCTGCCTCGATCAGCGTTTCGGGCAGGGCCCCGCAGTTGACGGCCACGAAAGGGGCCTCGCGCTCGGCGCTCTGATTGTGAATGGCTTTGGCCACCAATTCCTTGCCGGTACCACTGGCCCCCTCGATCAGAACCGTGCTGCGGCTGGACGCCACCAGCGGCAGCAACGCGAACAATTCCATCATACGGTGGTTCTTGCTGACAATGTCCTCGAAGCAGTGGGTTTTGCGACAGGCTTGCCGCAGTTCGTTGATTTCAGTGAGATCCCGAAAAATCTCCACCGCGCCCATGGGCGTGCCATGCTCGTCCTGCAACACACTGGTGCTCACACTGACGGGAATCCGCTTGTTGTCGGCGCGCACGATATAGACCGGCCTATTCTGACAGGGCCTTCCGGTTTCCATGGTCATTTTGATGCAACACGCGGATTCGCACATCTCCCCGCGCATGACATCGAAGCACTTGCGGCCGATGGCCTCCTCCCGGGGCACCTGGGTAATTTGTTGCGCCGACCGGTTGAAGGCGGTCACGACCATGTCATTGTTCACCGTAAGCACCCCGTCGGCAATGCTGTCCAAGATCACCTCATAGTAGTGGGGAGCATCCATTCCATCGGTCCTCATATCGTCCTCCTCCACGCATCATCGCTGAGGTTCAATTTGCACCCTCCTAAGAAAACAGGTGCATAATGCATCCTCTATCTTATTTGCAGTCCGATTGTCAATCGGCTTGCAAACCTTTTTTTACTGAAATTCCAATATATTGTACGCTAAACAGCGATTCCTCACCCTTCATGGCATGACTTTTGTTAAACAACACGACAAGGACGGTCCGGTCTCTTGACCGGTCCATGTTAACGCGATTAATGGAACGCATTGCCATTCCGACATTTCAGGCGCGCATTTCACCGGTTCTCGATACCTGCAACGACTTGCTGGTGATCGATATCGACGCCGGAAAAGAAATTCAGCGCCTGACCGTTTCGTTGGCGGGGCTGTCGCTTCCGGAACGCAGCCAGACGATCGCACGCCGCAAGATCGACACGCTCATCTGCGCCGGCATCAGCGACCTGATGAGCCGCTATCTCGCAAGTCGCGAGATCCATCTGATCAGCGGCATCGCCGGGGCCGTCGATCGAATTATAGAAGCGTATGGCCAGGGTCGGCTCTGCGATCCATGCTATCAAATGCCGGGCAAAAGGCGGCCCTATCCGCCGGAAGCCCTTTGACGCTTTTTCCAACCATAGCCGTTGAGGAGGTAAACAGTGGCACAAATCATGGCATTCGATCCTGATCCCGAGATGGGCTGGGATGAAGTGGCCGCCCTGGGGCATGATGTCGTATCGTTCAATGATGCCGGTGAATCCGTCGATTACGCGCAGGGCCACAAAGTCGATATCGCCCTGCTGGTGGGTACGGAAGGCATCGACATGATCAAACCCCTGCGGGAAATCTCCCCGAATTTCAAAGTCGTGCTTTTCTGCGATGCGCCTGAAATCATGGAAATCCGCCGCGCGCTGCGGTGGGCGCCCTGCTCCGTCCTCTTCAAACCCATCGTTATCGAGGAATTGGACGCCTGCCTCAAACGGGCCCTGTTGAAAGGGAAAAGCACCATCAAGGGCAGCCTTAACCTGTAAGCCATCATCAAAAGTGGGGAGAATACGATGGAAGCCAAAAAGCTGGCAGCGGCCAAATTTGTCATTCAGCGTTTTTTAGCAACGGTATTTGCAGACGAAATTTCCGAAGACCTTTACAAGGCCATGAAAACCGACGACTTTCTGCGCAACCTCAAAGAGGTCGCGTTCAGTCTTTACACCAAGGAATTGGCGCGGGGAGCCAAGGTCCTGTTTGAATTCATGGACGGCGCCGGGGTCGACACCCATAAGACATTGCGTTTCGAGTATGCGGATCTCTTCCTCAATGCCGGCGAAAACCCGGTCCTGCCTTATGAATCCTTTTACCTCGACCGGGAACCCACCTTATACGGCGAACCGGTATTCCAGATGCGTGAGATCCTCCGCAAACAGGCGCTTCATAAAGATCCGGCCTATCGCGAACCGGAGGATCATATTGCGGTCGAGTTTGATTTCCTGGCCGAGATGAACCGGCGCGAAGCCGCCGGGGATCACTCCGTGGCCAATGTCCGATCCGACTTTGGACGCCGGCACATGGCCTGGCGCACCGAATTCTGCGCCGTTCTCCATAGCGCGGACAAATCGGGTTTCTACAAGGCCCTGGCGGAATTTACCCTGGGCTATCTCTTTGTGGCGCATCTGGCCTCACTGCCGCCGGAAACCGTCTTCCCTTCCAACCCTGCCGCGGATCTGGCAAGTATGGCGAACGTCCTGAAAATGCTCCCGCTGGCCAAGGAATCCTTTCTGCTTCAACCCGGCACCATCGACCCGGACCCGGCCCGCACGATTCCGACCCACTGCTATGCCTGCGGGGCCCTGTGCGGCATGACAGCCAAAACCAAGGACGGTATCTTGATGTCCACCAGCGGGTTGCAGGGGGATATCAAAGGCGGCGGTCGCCTGTGCATCAAAGGCGGCAATGCCAAAAACCACGTTTACTCCGCCTACCGCCTCAAATCACCGCTCATCAGGGAAGACGGCCGCTTCCGCAAGGCCTCCTGGGAAGAAGCCCTCGACAAGGTGGTAGACGACTTCAAGCAGCATGACCCCACCAAAATCGGCTATATGCGCGGCAACGATTTTGCGAACTGGGTGCATGAAGGCCTTTTCGATCACCTGGGATGTCCCAAGACCACCCACCGCCCCATGTGCGACAATGCCAACCGCATGTCCAATGAACACAATCTGAGCGACAAGCGGCCCTGGATCAATTATCAGGAGGCCGACTACATTCTCCATTTCGGCATGAACGAGGTGGCCACTTCCTATGGTCAACGTAAAACGGCCCAATTGAAGGCGGCCGTCGACCGCGGCGCCAAACTGGTTGTCCTGGACCCGCGGCGCTCCGAAACGGCAGCCCTGGCAACCGAGTGGATTCCCATCAAACCGTCCACCGACGCTGCCGTGGCCTTGGCCATGTGCCACGTCATCATCAAAAACGGACTCTACGACAAAGCGTTCGTTGCCAACTGGACCACCGGCTTCGAGGAATTCAAACAGCGGGTCATGGGCGAAGACGACGATCTTCCCAAAACGCCGCGCTGGGCGTCCAGCATCAGCGGCGTGCCAGCCGAGACCATCGAACGGATTGCTTTGGAATTCGCCAAGGCCAGGGCCAAAGGCGCCATGTCCTGGACCGGTCTGGCCCAGGTGCCCAACGGCATGTACGCCACCGCCGCCCTGCAAGCCTTAAACGGTCTCTGCGGCACTTTCGATGCGCCCGGCGGTCCTTCGCTGCCGTTCAAGCGGAAGCTCAAACCCGCCTGGGGCGAGGGGCAGGAAAAGCCTCCCAAGGGCCAGGCGCCGAAACTCGATAAACTGCGCATGTGGGCCGGCTGGGCGCCCGCCTATCTGCTGGACGATGTCGAATCCGGCAAGCTGGAGGGCATGATCTGCTATTTCGGCGATCCCGTCTTGAGTTGGGGCAACCAGGCTGCGATCACGGAGGCCATCGAAAAAATGCAGTTCAAAGTCTGCATCGACGCCTTCATGTGCAACACCGCGCTCTTGTGCGATGTGGTTTTGCCGGACAGCACCTGGCTGGAGCAAAGCCAGATCAAACCTGACTGGCTCTACGAAGCCCAGATCAGCTATTGGGCCGAAGTCGTCGAACCGCTTTACGAATCACGCCCCATGTACTGGATCACCCTGGAGCTGGCACGCCGGCTGGGGCTGGAGCGCTACTTCCCATGGCGGCATATCGAAGACGCCTTTGAAAACCAGCTGCGGGGCCTGCCCTGTACCCTGGACCAGCTCAAAGAGAAGGGCTACGTCATCACCGACAAGGCCGAATACTACAAATACCGCAAGTGGGGTTCGCTCAATCCACCTGAGGGCTATGGCTCATCCGGCAATACCAAGACGGGCAAATACAACTTCCTGAACGTGGTGGCCCAGGAGAAGGGGGTCGATCCACTGCCCAACCATCACGACGGGCCGCCTGATCTGGCCACCGATGCCACCTATCCCTTCCTGTTCGGAAACTTTCGTATCCTGGAACACGAACATTCCTCCACCTTCAACGATTTCGGCCTGATGAAGACACGGGGCACCAATACCCTGTGGATCAACAAAATGGACGCCCACGATTTGAACATCGCCGAAGGCGATCTCGTCAAGCTCAAATCCCCCTGGGGCGAAATCGCTATCAAGGCCCATCCCACCTGGGACATCATGCCCGGCATCCTGGGCTCTCCAGGGGGATACGGTCACAAACGAGGCCTCGAAGGCGACCCCAAATTCCCGCATTTCGGAGGCCAGAACCCACCAGGCATTCAGAAGCCCAATATGACGGAAGACATGGGCGGCACGCCCCTGTTGAAATACATCAAGACAAGAATCGAAAAAATGATGCCGTCCAGCGGAGGATAAAGCGGTACGCCAGGCCAGTATCCCCGCAACACCACGCCATTAGCAAAAAATACGGCCGCCATCGCTGATTAGCGATGGCGGCCGTATTTTTAAAGGGTGATTTCTGGCAAGCCGCAACCGACTGGGTACCGCAAGCGTAGTTGCGCTATGTTTTGAGGACACACAGGAGGTAAGAACGCCAGCAGGGGCCAAAGGGCGCCCCCCAATCATGCGTCTTCCGATTGGGAGCGGTGAATTTTGGTTCCCGCCAAGGCCGCAACCGACGGGGTACCGCAGGCGTAGCTCAGCTACGCCGAGGACGCACAGGAGGCGAGAACGCCGGCGGTGAACAAAAGATGCCCCTTCCCAATCACCCGTCTTGGGCGGGAAGAGGTGAATTCTGGTTCCTGGCAAGGCCGCAGCCGACGGGGTACCGCAGGCGTAGCCCCGCTACGTCGAGGACACTCAGGAGGCGAGAACGCCGCCAGGGGCCGGAAGGCGCCCCTTCCCGCCCAAGACTACCAGCCCCACGTGAGATAATCATGCATCGAATCCGCCGCCTTCCGTCCGGCCCCCATGGCCAGGATGACGGTGGCCGCCCCGGTGACGATGTCGCCCCCGGCCCAGACGCCCTTCTTGCTGGTCTTGCCGGTTTCCGGATCCGCCATGATGTAACCCCAGCGATTCAGCTTCAGATCCGGGGTGGACTGGGTCAGCAGGGGATTGGCGCCGGAACCCACGGCGATGATGACCAGATCGCAGTCCATCTGGAATTCCGAGCCTTCCTTCGGCACCGGCCGCCGCCGTCCGGAATCATCCGGCGCGCCCAGCTCCATCTGGAGGCATTCCATACCGGTGAGGCGCCCCTTGTCGTTGCCGATGAACCGCGTGGGGGCCGTCAGCAGGAACATCTCGATGCCCTCTTCTTCGGCATGATGGATTTCCGCTCCCCGGGCGGGCATCTCCTCGCGGGAGCGGCGGTAGACGATCTTGACGCTGTCGGCGCCCAGGCGCATGGCGGTGCGGGCCGCGTCCATGGCCACATTGCCGGCCCCCAGGACCACCACGTTCTGGCCCCGGGGCATGGGGGTATCCACCTTGGGAAACTGATAGGCCTTCATCAGGTTGGCCCGGGTGAGATACTCGTTGGCCGAAAGGATGCCGATCAGATTTTCTCCGGGCACATTCAGAAAACGGGGCAGCCCGGCCCCCACTCCCAGGTAGACCGCGTCGTAGCCGGCCTCGAACAATTCGTCGATGCTCACGGTACGGCCCACCACCTGGTTGACCTCTACGTTGGCACCCAAGCGCTCCAGGAAATTGATCTCCTGGGCCACGATGGCCTTGGGCAGACGGAATTCGGGAATCCCGTAAACCAGGACGCCGCCGGGTTTGTGAAAGGCCTCCAGCACCGTCACATCATGTCCTTTGACGACGAGGTCGCCGGCTACGGTCAGGCTCGAGGGGCCGGAGCCCACAACCGCCACTCTTTTCCCGGTGGGATCGGCCTTGGGGGGCAGTACGCCGGTGCCATGCTCCCGTTCCTGGTCGGCGGCGAACCGCTCCAGGTTGCCGATGGCCACGGCCTCGCCCTTCTTGCCCAGGATGCACTGGCCTTCGCACTGGATTTCCTGGGGGCATACCCGGCCGCAGACCGCCGGCAGGGCGTTTTTGGACCACAGGTTGCGGATGGCGCCGGTGAAATCGGCCTCTTTGATCAATTTGATGAAACCGGGAATATCCACTCCCACCGGGCAACCGACGACACAGGCCGGCTTCTTGCACTGCAGGCAGCGGGAGGCCTCCTCCATGGCCATTTCTTTGGTGTAGCCCAGGGGCACTTCGTCGAAATTGCGGCGGCGCACCTCCGGCGCCTGTTCAGGCATGGAAACCCGGGATTTGCTTTTATCTTTAGCCTTTTTCACTGGCTTGTCAGACATGTCGATCATCCTCCAGAAACAGAAAGGGGGCGGCTGCCGCCGACTCCGAAATAGGGTGGAACCTCAGGGGCGAATCTTGCAAAATCCGTCGTGGCAGGCCTTTTCATCCTCGCAGTAGGCCTGCAGGCGCTGCATCAGCTCGTCGTAATCCACCTGGTGGCCGTCGAACTCCGGCCCGTCGACACAGGCGAACTTGTTCTCGCCGCCGATACTGACCCGGCAGCCGCCGCACATGCCGGTGCCGTCCACCATGATGGGATTCAGGCTGACAATGGTCTTGACGCCCTTTTCCTTCGTGATCAGGGAGACGAACTTCATCATGGGCACCGGGCCGATGGCCACGGCCAGCTTGACGTCTTCCTTGGCCAGCACGTCCTTGAGCACCTCGGTGACGAACCCGTGATGGCCGTAAGAGCCGTCATCGGTGCAGACGTGCAGTTCATGGGAGGCGGCCCGCATCTTGTCTTCCAGGATCAACAGATCCTTGGAACGAGCGCCGATGATGCAGATCACATGGTTGCCGGCTTCCTTCAGGGCCCGGGTGATGGGGTGCAAAACGGCCACCCCGGTGCCGCCGCCCACGCAGACCACCGTCCCCACTTTCTCGATGTGGGTGGGTTTGCCCAGGGGGCCGATGACGTCCTGATAGCCGCCGCCCACTTGCAGGGTTTTGAAAAGCGCCGTCGATTTGCCCACCACCATATAGATGACGGTGATCGTGCCTTTCTCCGCATCCGACTCCGCCATGGTCAGTGGTATGCGCTCGCCGTCCTCGTTGGCCTTGAGAATCACGAACTGGCCCGGCTTGGCCTTGCGGGCGATCAGGGGGGCCTCGATTTCGTTGAGGATGACGGTGCCCTGGGACATTTCTTCCCGTTTGACGATTTTGAACATGATGACCTCCACATCATTTGGAAATCACCCACCGGGGGGGTGAATGCGTTGACAAGCGAAACAAGGACTGCCGCAGCATGCCCTGTAAAAGGGCAAACTTTAGCGCTTGACGGCCCGCTTGGCAACCCCAATATTGCCGTCGGTGCCCCTTGCGAAGGAGGGCGGTGGAATGGTAAGGGGCACGGGCATTTGGCGCTAAACCGACAACAAGGGCAATCCCATGCGACTATTCGACAGCCACTGCCATTTGGACGACAAACGTTACGAGGACGACCGCCGGAAGGTGCTGGACCGCGCCCGGGAAGCCGGGGTTGAGAGGTTCATGGTGGTGGGCATCGACCCGGATACGACCCGCAAGGCGATCCGAATCGCCGAAGGCCACCCCGGGGTCGTTGCTTCCGTGGGGATCCACCCCCACGATGCGGCCCGCTGCTCAGAGGCGGTCCTGGAGGATCTCATCGAACTGGCGGATCATCCCAAAGTCCGCGCCTGGGGCGAAACGGGCCTGGATTTCAACCGCACCTACGCCCCCCGGGCCGACCAGGAACGGTGCTTTCAGCGCCAGCTCGAAATCGCCCTCCGACTGGAGCTGCCCCTGATCTTTCACGAACGGGACACGGACGGGCGCTTTCTGGAAATGCTGCAGGCCTTCGGCGCTCCCGCCCTGCGGGGCGTGGTGCACTGCTTCAGCGGCAACCGCCGGGAAATGGAAGCCTATCTGGATCTGGGACTTTCCATCGGCATCACCGGCATCGTCACCATGCAGCAGCGGGGGGAGGATTTGCGGGCGATGGTGCCCATGATTCCGGACGATCGTCTCCTGGTGGAAACCGACGCGCCCTACCTCACGCCCTCGCCGGAGCGGAATCGCCACCGGCGCAACGAACCCGCCTTCGTCAAATCCGTCCTGCTCAAGGTGGCCGAAATCCGCGGGACCGATCCGGAAACCATGGCCGAGATCACTTGGGAGAACACCTGCCGTCTTTATGGGCTGTAACCCTCTTCATTCTAATCCAAGGAGGATATCATGACCAATAACGTCGTTATCGCTCTGTCCTGCGGTACGGACAACCCCAACCGTTCCGCCCGCGCCTTCCACCTGGCCACCGTCGCCCACAAGGAAGGCAAGAACGTCACCGTATTCCTGTTGGATGAAGGGGTGTATTTGGGCCGCAAGGGACTGGCGGACAACCTCAAGGCCGCCACCGGCGACGTGGCCGACGACCTCATCGCCTATCTCCAGGCCCACGAAGTGCCGATTCTCGTCTGCACGCCCCTGCGCCAAGGCCCGCCGCATCGAAGCCGATGACCTCATCGAAGGCGCCCGCCTGGGCACTGCCGCCGAGTTGATCAACCTGTCCTGCGACGCCGCCGTCATCAGTTTATAAAAGCACGACACGTCGTGCTTTTATAAATTTAACGACAAGGAATTTAGACAACGCCTTAAAACGCCCAAGATCAAGGCGTGCAAGGCCTAGGCGTGAGGCGTACACCAGGTACGCCGCAGCGGCGAAGACCGCTGCACAACGCCGATATTGGGCATCAGAGCGCCTGTTCACGGTGTGTAGGTTCTGAATCCAGTCAAGGCTGCAGTCATGCTGGTGGCCGACGACGAAGCCCTGAAACGTCCAAGATCAAGGCGTGCAAGGCCTGAGGCGTGAGGCGTACACCAGGTACGCCGCAGCGGCGAAGACCGCCGCACAACGCCGATATTGGGCGTTTCAGGGCTTTGTCGTCAGGTGGGTGACCATGTTTTCGAGCCCGTCGATACTCAACTCGAACATGGGGAAGATGTCGCGAATCACGGTGATGGTGTGGGTGTAGCCCCAGCGGGCGCGGGGCACGGGATTGAGCCAGACGGTTTTGTCAAAGGTTTCCGCCAGCAGCTGCAGCTGGCGGATGCTGGGCTCGCCGCTGCGCTCCTGGATATAGATCGATCCTTCCCGGGCCATCAATTCGTAGGGCGCCATGCTGGCATCCCCCACCAGGATCAGGCGGGTGGCAGGATCGTAGCGGATCAGCTCTTCCAGCCGGACCGGGTTCTTGTAGCGGGTGGGGTCCTTCCAGAGGGCGTCGTAGATCGTGTTGTGAAAATAAAAGGTCTTGAGATCCTTGAACTGGGCCCGGGCATAGTCGAAAAGGGTCTGCACCATCTGGACGTAGGGGTCCATGGACCAGCCCCCGTTGTCGATGGCCAGAATGATCTTGAGGCGGTCCTTTAGATCCCGGTCGAAGACGATCTCGATTTCGCCGGCATTCTTCATGGTCTGGTAGATGGTGGCGTCCACGTTGACCTGGTCTCGGGGACCGCTCGGCACCAGGTGCCGCAGGCGTTTGAGGGCCTCGTTCATCATGGAGGCCTTGAGCGGTCCGCTCAGGGAGTAGTCCCGGTAGCGGCGGTCCATGGCCACCTTGACAGCGGATTTGTTGCGGGACACCCCCCCCACGCGCATGCCGCCTGGATGGTAGCCGGAGTGGCCCACCGGCGAGGTGCCGCCGGTGCCGATCCAGCGGTTGCCGCCGTGGTGCTCCCCATCCTGGTCCTTGAGGCGCTCCTTGAAGTATTCCAGAAGTTCATCCGGCGTCAGCCGTTGCAAGGTTTCCTCGTCGACCCCCAGAGCATCGGCCAGCTCCTTCGGATTGCGCAGCCACTCCTCCAGCAGGGAACGGGCGATGTCGTCCAGCTCGAGCCCCTCCAGATCGGGCAGCTCGGCCCCCTCGAAGGTGTGGGCGAATACCTGGTCGAAGCGGTCGAAATAGCGCTCGCTTTTGACCAGGATGGCCCGTCCGGCGGTGTAGAGGTCGTTCAAGGACCCGATCAGCCCGGTCTTGAGCGCCCGGTGCAGGGTGAGGAAGGCCGTCGGGCTGACCGGCACCCCGTTGTCCTTGAGGGTGTAAAAAAAATCGATGAACATCAGAAGAGCTTCCGGCGGTTCACCACGCTCCCGGCCCGCTGGTAGTCCTGACTTTTCTTGAACAAAACCCCCAGAAAGGGCACCTCGCCCCGGGAAAGCTGCTTGGGTTTAAAGTCCGGATCCGCCCGCAGGGCCCGGATCCAGTTGATCAATTCCCGGGTGGCCGGCCGCTTTTCGACGCCTTCCAGCTCGCGCAGGCGGTAGAAGGTATCCACGGCCGACTGCATCAGGGTGTCGTCGATGTCGGGGAAATGAACGGTGATGATCCGGCGCATCATCTTGGGGTCCGGGAAGGCGATGTGGTGGAAGTTGCAGCGCCCGAGAAAGGGGTCGGAAAGATCTTTCTTGGCATTGGAGGTGATGATGATGACCGGCCGGTGCCGGGTGTGAACGGTCTTGTCGATCTCGATGATGTCAAACTCCATCTGGTCGAGAACATCCAGCATGTCGTCCTGGAAATCCGTATCGGCCTTGTCGATCTCGTCGATCAGGAGGACCGTGCGCGTCTCGGCCACGAAGGCCTGGCCGATCTTGCCCATCTTGATATAGGCCTCGATGTCGCTGACATCGCGCTGGGAGTCGCCGAAGCGGCTGTCGTTGAGACGCGTCAGGGTGTCGTACTGGTAGAGGGCCTCCACCAGCTTCATGCTCGACTTGACGTTCAGCACGATCAGGGGCATGCCCAGATTTTCCGCAATGGCGTGGGCCAGCATGGTCTTGCCGGTGCCGGGCTCACCCTTGAGCAGCAGAGGCATTTCCAGGGCCATGGAGATATTGACGATGGCGGCCAGTTCCTCGTCCAGGACGTAGCGGCTGGCCCCCGTGAAGGCGGCAGGGGGTAATTCAGACATCGCGTTTCCTCTATAGGGGGTTTTACGGGTTAGGGGTTGCAGGTCGAGGGGCATCCCTCAGATTGCGCGTCCACGGATATGGGCGGACACCTCCCGGGTGAGTGCCAGCACCTTCCGGGCCTGGTCCAGGCTTAGGGATCCGACCCCGCAGCTGGGGCTGATCAGCGATTGGGCGCGCAGCTGCGCCGGGTCGACCCCCAGGTCTACCAGAGCGCGGCATTGCGCTTCCCACCGCTGCACCAGGGAAGCTGTCGTGGCGGCTTCGAGCGCTTCGGGGGAACCGGTGGGCACCAGGCCCCAGGCGATGATGCCGCCCCGGCCGATAAAGTGTTTGATCTGGTCGCCATAGAGCAAAAAACGGTCGAAATAGGAGAAGGTGTCGAAGTTGACGACATCGACACCCGTTGCCAGGATCAGCCCCCAGTCCGTATTGGCGCAGACATGAATGCCCACCAGGCCCCCCTCGGCATGAATGGCGTCGTTGATTTCCTCCAGACTGGCCGCGATCTCATCCCCCGAGATGCTGATCAACTCGGAAGAGCCGTAGCCCGCCAGGGCCGGTTCGTCTTGAAAGACGATGACCGGGCAGCCCGTCTTCTTGAAAGAGCGCACCTGGTAGACGGCTTTCAGGGCCAGGAGCTTGACCGCCGCATCCCGCAGGTTGGGATCGTAGTAGATGGCGCGTCCTGCTTGATCCTTGAGCCCCAGACCGAAGGTGATGGGGCCGGTGATCTGCCCCTTTACGGCCTTGGGCGCCGGGTCCATCCCCCGTAACCGGCCCAACAGCACGTAAAAGCCGGCGGCGGGTTTCTCCCCCAGCGCAAAGCGGGAGGTATCCAGGGGGATCTCATTGCCCGCTACCGCCAGATAGTCCTCGTAGAAGGCGGCCAGCTCGCTTTCGAAATCATCGCCGCCGATATTCACATAGAGCCGTTCCTCCTCCACGCACAGGCCGGGCATTCCGGGTGCAAACTGGGGCACCATGCCTTCGCCGGGATGAACCGGAAGCTGGGCCCAGACGGGGATCGCGGGGGTGGCCTGCAGGACCATGTCGGAGGCGGCCTGATGATCGGCCACCGGCAGACTGCCGATGAGGATCGGGAGACAGTCGGGTGTGAAGGATGTCATGGAATCTCCTGGTGTCAAGGACGTCAGGCGGTATGGGACTGACCGCCGGTCTCGGGATTGATCGCGTCAAGTCGGAAACGGTATCATGGCCGCCTGGGATTGACAAGCCGCAGCACGAATCGGTTGCGAGAGGCCCTAAGCCCCGCCATTCCCGATTGACATATCATTTGGCGCGGTGCTATATTTTTCCAATTTTAAAAGCGTGGTTAATCCCACCAGGGTTCCCGTGGCCGATATCATTTCCATATGCGACAAGCGTGACCGCGCCAAGCTGGACAAAGAGGCGATCCTCAGTCGACGCAAGCAGAGAGCGGTCGAAAATCTCGTTAAGCGGTCCTGTTGCGCGACAGCGTGTGAAAAATGCGGTCTGCCTCTCGCCGGAGCCTGTTGCGGTCAGGGATGTGGCAAGGCGCACGATTATCGGGTCCCCTACCAGTTTTGTGACGACTGTAAGGAAGAGTTTGTCGATTACATTGAACGCCTGAAAGGTCGTGGAGATCCGGATTGCTACTGGCGCAACGAAGCCTGGCTGGAAGCTTGGTCCACATGGATCAACCATCGGGCCGCCTTGGACCGTCATGCCCGTTCGAAGGAGTTCGCCCGCCTGTTGCAGGAAGTCAAAGATATTTCGTCTGAGTGAGAGGAGGAAGTATGTTCGGAATCGGAATGCCTGAATTAATTATCATTCTCGTGATAATCCTGATTATCTTCGGCGCGGGGAAACTGCCGGAAATCGGCGCCGGAATGGGCAAAGCCATCAAAAGCTTCAAAACGGCAACCGCCGACGACGATAAGAAAGAAACCGAAAAAATAGAAAACGGCACCAAGGACGACAAACCCGAATAGGCGTCTCCAACCCGGTGCCGCTCACAACCTGCACAAACCCGACCCCGGCCCATGGGCCGGGGTTTGTTGTTGGCATGCGCCCCGCCCGACCGCGCCTATCGTCCGGAAGTTAAGGGCGGCGCATTGCCGTCCAACCTTATGAGTCCTGCCGGGACCGGACTTGCCGGTTGGCAATCAAAACCATGGGGCGGTGACCAAAAAAGCCTTGCGGATAGAGCTCGGACTTTGGCCCACCAAGATATCGGAGATGAATTCTGGCACAATCTATACAAATTGTGATTGCTTCAATTTAGAAGGGGATATCGTCGTCGGCATCAGGATAGGGTGGCGGGCTGTTATAGTCGCCGCTTTGGGCACCTCCGCCGCCATGCCCCTGGGAGTGGCGTCCACCGCCGGCCGCCCCACCGCCGGCTGGCCCACCGCCTCCACCTTCCCGGGCCCCCAGCATCTGCATGGTGCCGCGCTGATCGATCACCACTTCCGTGGTCCAGCGGTCCTGGCCGTCCTGTCCCTGCCATTTTCGGGTCTGCAACCGCCCTTCCACATAGACCTGGCGCCCTTTGGAAAGGTATTCGCCGCAGATTTCGGCCAGTCGGCCGAACACCACGACGCGGTGCCATTCCGTGCGCTCCCGCTTTTCGCCGGAGGTCTTGTCCTTCCAGGTGTCCGTGGTGGCCATGGTGAATTGCAAATGGCTCTGCCGTCCGGTGTATAGCGGATTTCAGGGTCGTGTCCCAGATGACCGACCAGAATGACTTTGTTGACCGCAGCCATTTCTAACCTCCAGCTTTTGAGAATTTCGGTGAGCAATGCGACGTAACCCATAGCGGATGTCCCCGGGGATGTCAATCCTCGGCCGCATCGTGCACCGCGCCCCGCACGGGTGAACCCGGTTAAAATCAGGCTTGACACCGCCGGTTGGTCGTGACCATTAAATTGCGCCGCCGGGACGCACCAGGGGCAATGGCTTGACCGCATGGGTTCAACCGTATGCAACCGAGCATTCCATCATCGGGTTGCCGTGGAACCTGACGGCATGCCAGCGTCCCTGACAAACATTGATGCCGATTGCAAAATACCGCTGAACGGTCCGGAGGAATCCCATGGGCAAACCAGAGTTGGAATTTTCAGCCAAGTACACGTTGAAGCACTCCCGCAACTACCATGAAAAGCACCGCCGTACCATAGGCCGCCGGCTCTCCAACTGGCGCGAGCAGCAGATGGCCGCCCAAGCCCTGACCCTGGCCGGAAACCCCGCCGTGATTCTGGACCTGCCTTGCGGCACCGGGCGCTTCTGGCCCCTGCTGGCCCGCACAACCCAACAGACCCTCCTGGCCGCCGACAACAGCGAATCCATGCTGGACGTCGCCCGCGAGGTGACACCCCCGCCGCTGCTCGAGCGGATCACCCTCTTCCAGAGTTCCGCCTTCGACATCCAGCTGGAGGACAACAGCGTGGACCACGTGTTCTGCATGCGCCTGCTGCACCACATCACCCGTGCGGAAGATCGCCTGGCCATTTTAAGGGAATTCCATCGGGTCACCCGCCACACCGTGGCCCTTTCCCTCTGGGTGGACGGCAACTACAAAGCCCGACGCCGGCGCAAGCTGGAAGCGCGCCGCACCCACAAGACCTACCAAAACCGCTGCGTCCTGGAGCGCCGCCAAATCGAACCCGAATTCGCCCGGGCCGGCTTCGCCATCGCCGGACACTTCGATTTCCTCAAATTCTACTCCATGTGGAGACTCTATGTCCTGCAAAAACAGCCCTCGTAACGGCCGTCCCCTGCTGGAAGCAACTGCCGGTGGCGACCTGCTGCAACGCAACGGACTCGACAGCTTTGAAACAATCTGGTCACTGGACGCGCCCTGGGTGGAGGAACCCAATATTCGCCGCCAGGGATGGAGCGGTGTATGCCGTTTAACATTGACCGAGTCGGTGGAAAAACCCGTCGTCATCTATCTCAAGCGCCAGGAAAACCATAGCTATCGCAGCCTTTTGAGTCCCTGGCGGCTCCGGCCGACCGCCTTCCGTGAATACAAGCGTCTTAGGGAAATGCACGCCGCCGCCATCGCCGCACCGGAGGTTCTTTATTACGGTGAGCGCCAGACCGGCAAAGCGCTGCAGGCCATTCTGATCACCCGGGAAGTGCCGCAGAGTATCGCCTTCGAGGACTATCTGCACCTGGCGAACAAACGCCCCGCATCCGAAGTCCGCCAGGTCCTCCAGGATACCGCAAGCCTGATCGGCCGACTGCACCGCCATCGATTCCAACACTGCGCCTTGTACGGCAAGCATGTTCTTATCAGCGGCTACCGGAGCGGCACGCCGACCTCCGCGCTTCCCGAACAGCGACCGATGCCCTACCTGATCGATGTCGAAAAGTCCCGGCGCCGACCGTCACGCATTGGCATTGCCTTGAAGGATCTGAACCAATTTTTTCGCCACACCCCCTGGACCGAGGCACAATGGGAAGCCTTTCTGGACCATTATGTCATCGCTTGTCGTATGGAGCGGCTGAGGTCCTTGCTCGCGTGGCTGATTCAACGCAAAGTGCGCCGCAAACAACCCATCCATAGCACGGCCGGGGAGCGGCAGATGGAGGACAAGCACCAAGCATGACACATCTTGTGTGACCGGCAGGACTTGATTTCCTGCCTTGTTTCATTTATTTTAAGTAAAATAAATAACTTGCGAGTTAGCCAGCGTAACCCGACGGCACCCTATAGGGCCAGATGGCAAAGGAAGCTGGATGCCGACAGCCAATGCCCGAAGCGCAGATGAAGGCCTCGCACAACGCACATGCCTTCCCCCCTTGGCACTGAGGAGCTACCTCGCATGCCATATTTCGGCCGGGATCTGGCGAACATAATCAATTGGTAATTTTACCATCATCTTCATGTAACCTGCTACGTATTAGGATCCTTATTTTTTAAATAGTGCCCATCCAGAGATGGTAGATTTTGGTTCCTGGCAAGGCCGCAGCCGACGGGCGCCCACAGGCGTAGCCCGGCTACGCCGAGGACCGACAGGAGGCGAGAACGCCGCCAGGGGCCAAAAGATGCATTTATGGATGGGTACTAAATAGGTCACCTATGCATATTACATCGAAGATAACCAATCGCATTTCATGATCCCGCTATTCCATCATAAGGAGAGCCCGTGTGCCCCCAAAGATCAGCGGGCCCTCGAGTTCTACGGCCTGATCGGCCTGGTGCTGATGGGGTTTATGTTTTGGGGCGCGCGCTTTTTCCTGGCGGTCTTTTTTACCGGCACCCTGTTCAGCCTGCGTGAATTGGCCCGGGCCATGGGCTACGGTCGCAACGTCGCCCTGAGCGCGGCTTTTATCTTTGCCACCGCCATCGTTCCGTGTGCTGCTGCTGGCGGTCGGCGGACGCAAACTCGTGGCCCCCGCGTTTCGTCCCCCTGAAGCGCGCAATGCCGCCACGCAGTCGGGAAGGCTATCTTAAACATGTTATCCTGTTTTTTCACGAAAAAGAGCGCCCGCGTAAAAAGGTATTCTCCTGCGGGAAGGCGAACCGCCATCGCCTGCGCTGCGCTGGCGGTAATGGCACTCCTTTTTTGGTTTCAACCGAGCAGCGGGACCCTGGCCGATTACGTTCATTCGCGATCCTTCCGAATCCCGGCCATCCCCAGAAATTTATCGGGCATCACCTATTGCGGCCAGTCCAAGACCCTGTTCATGGTTTCCAACGGGCCCACCCGGATATATGAAACCACCCTGGAAGGGCGCCTGATCCGTCAGATCAGCCTGGACGGCTTCCACGACACCGAAGATATCGTTTATATTAAAGGACACACGTTTGCGGTGGTCGAAGAGCGCAGACGGGCCATCTCCATTTTCCAAATCCTTCCCGGAACCGAAAGCGTCGCTTATGGCCACTGCCGCCATATCCCCGTGCTGCCCCCCGATCCGTCCAACTCCGGTCTGGAAGGTCTGGCCTGGGATCCCGACTCCCAAACGTTTCTGGTCGCCAAGGAAAGCGACCCGCGCGCTGTTTATACGATTTCTTCCAGCGGCACGGAAGATGCCGTTCAATTGCCCGCATTGTATAACCTGCCCTGGCTCAAGCTTGGCGACTACTCCGGCCTGTACTTCGATCGCGCTTCCCGGCGGGTGCTGATTCTCAGCCGGACCTCCCGCAAGATCAAAGATTACCGCCTGGACGGGCAGGAAATGGGAAGCCTGAACCTTTCCCGCTCCATGCCTGAGATCATCCGGGCCGAGGGGTTGACGGTGGGGCCGGCCGGGGAGCTCTATGTCTGTTCCGAGCCCGACCGTGTCGATGTCTTTACGTGGCCCGGGAAGCCGCCGCGCCCCCTTCAGGCAAAGCGCGGACAGGCGGATGTCCCACCTGACCCCTAAACCATCTCCCCACCAAGTGTCCATCATCCTGGACGGATAGTACCCTTATCTGATAATGACGGTGCGCGGCGTCTTGTCACCGGCAAGGCGGACGATCCGATCCACTCACCCCGCGCGGCCCCCTCCGAGGGGCGCGACAGCAAAAGCGAGGGCTAATGGCAAAAAAGGCAACGCAGCATTCCACATCGGCCGGCTCCTACCAGCAGGCCATCAAACGTTTTTCCGCGCCTCAGGTCGCGTCGCAGTATCCTTCCCATTTCCGCTCTCGTCATTGGCGTGATCGTCGCGAAAAAAAGTGCATCACGAAGGCGCTGCGCAGCATCACTCCCGGCAGCCGCGTCCTGGATCTGCCCTGCGGCACCGGCCGACTGACCCGGCTGCTGATGGACCAGGGGTTCCGCGTCACCGCGGCGGATGTTTCCGAAGCCATGGTGAGCATCGCCCGCACGAACATTGCGGCCTCTCAATCGCCGACGGAAGGACATCTTCCGCATGTCGATTTCGAAGTCCGAGACGTCATGCAAACCGGTTATGCGGACGATCAATTCGACGCCATCGTCTGCAATCGCCTGTTCCATCACTTCACGGAGCCGGACACCCGTCTGCGGGCCCTCAAGGAATTGCGCCGCATCAGCCGCGGGCCCGTCATCATATCCTTTTTCAACAGCTTCGCCCTCGACGCGGCTTACCGCAGGGTCGTCAACAAGGCGCGCGGACGAACGCCCCGCGACCGCATCCCCATCCCCTACACGGTCTTTCATGGCGAACTCCAGGCAAGCGGCTTCCGGGTCCAAAAGAGAATTGCCGTACGCTGGGGCATCTCACCGCACTGGTATGTCGTGGCGGTTTGAGAAAGGTACCCCATGTTGCTTATTAAAAAGAAAAGGCCTAAAGAATCATGCTGAGGTTTTTCCCCGTCACAAACCGGAGTGGGCAGACTGCCTGGCTGCGGAACAGCCCCAATGAAAGATCTTTTGCCGACGCGAAAAAAAAAGGATTTTAAAACGACCATGCGAACGGATTTCCTCCCCTTTTCGCGCCCGTCCATCACGGAAGCCGACATCGCCGCGGTGGCGGATGTCCTGCGCTCCGGCTGGATCACCACCGGCCCCCAAAACGCCGAACTGGAAGATCGCTTCCGCGCTTTCACGGGCTGCCGTGGGGCAACCTGCGTTTCATCAGCCACCGCCGGGATGCACATCGCCTTGAAAGCCCTGGGCATCGGTCCCGGCGATGAAGTGATCACGCCCTCCATGACCTGGGTATCCACCGTGAACCTGATCGTTCTGGCCGGGGCAAAGCCGGTATTTGTCGACGTGGACCGGGACACCCTGATGGTCAACGCCGATCGCATCGCGGAGAAAATCACCGACCGCACCCGGTTGGTCATCCCCGTCCACTTCGCCGGAGCGCCGGCGGATATGGACCCCATCCGCCGCTTGGCGGACCGGCACGGCCTGGCCCTGATCGAAGATGCCGCCCATGCCATCGGCACCGAATACAAAGGCGTCCGTGTGGGGCGGACGGGAACGTCGATTTTTTCATTCCACCCCATCAAAAACATCACCACCGGCGAGGGAGGCATGGTCTGTTCCGAAGACCCGGACTTCGACGTGCGCATGCGCCGGCTGAAGTTTCACGGCCTGGGGGTGGATGCCTACGACCGCCGGACCCAGGGCCGATCCCCCCAGGCTGAGGTCATCGAGCCCGGCTTCAAGTACAACCTGCCGGACATCCTGGCCGTACTCGGCCTGCGCCAGTTGGACCGCGTGGCCGAGATGAACGCTCAAAGAACCCTTTTGGCCGAAACCTATCTCGAAAAGCTGCGGCGGGTGGACGAAATTCGCCCCCTGGCCCTGCCGGACTACCCCATGAAACACGCCTGGCACCTCTTTATCGTAAGGGTAGCGTCCCAAGCGCGCGGAATGGATCGGGACCGGTTCATGGCCGCCCTCAAAGCGCTCAATATCGGCACCGGCATTCATTTCCGGGCCGCGCACCTGCAAGCCTACTACAGGGCGACCTTTCCCGAGGTCGAGGGCACGCTTCCCGATACGGAATGGAACTCGGCGCGCATCTGCTCGCTGCCCCTGTTCCCGGATATGACCCCGGAAGATGTGGACGATGTCGTCGACGCTATTAAAAAGGTCCTGACCCAATGAAAACAACCGATATGCTCTCTGTGGTCATCCCCGTTTACAACGAGGAACCCAACCTCGAAGAACTGATCCGGCGGTGCCTGGCGGCCTGCCGCGAGGCTGGGCAGCCCTTTGAAATCATCCTCGTGGATGACGGCAGCAGCGACCGCTCGGCCGACATGCTGGAGGAGACCGCGGCCGCCCACCCGGAGGAGATCGTGGCTGTTTTTCTCAACCGGAACTACGGGCAACATGCCGCCATCATGGCCGGCTTCGAGCAGGTGCGGGGGGAAATCGTCATCACCCTGGACGCCGACCTGCAAAACCCGCCGGAGGAGATTCCCCGTCTGGTCCGGACCATGGCGCAAGGCTACGATGTCGTGGGCAGCGTGCGGGCCAACCGGCAGGACTCCCTCTTTCGCAGGGCCGCCTCGAGCCTCATCAATCGGGCCGTCCAGAAAGCCACCGGCGTTAAGATGCACGACTACGGCTGTATGCTGCGCGCCTATCGCGGCCACATCGTGCACGCTATGCTCATGTGCCACGAACGCAGCACGTTTATCCCGGTGCTGGGCAACAGTTTCGCCCGCACGACGGCCGAGATCGAGGTCGGGCACGATGCCCGCCAAAAAGGCGACTCCAAGTACAGTTTTTCCCGGCTGATCTCCCTCATGTTCGACCTGGTCACGTCCATGACCACTTTTCCCCTGCGGCTGTTGAGCGTGGCCGGGGCCATCGTATCAGCCCTGGGGATCGGTTTTGGCCTTTTTCTCTTGTTCATGCGCCTGCTGTTCGGCGCCCAGTGGGCGGCAGAGGGTGTCTTTACCCTCTTCGCCATCCTGTTCATGTTTATCGGCGCCCAGTTTATTGGCATGGGACTGTTGGGGGAATATCTCGGACGCGTCTACCACGACGTCCGGGCCCGGCCCCGCTATTTTGTCCAACGGGTCATCTGCCGGAATCAGTGTGAGGAGAAACTCAATGAAAGCAGTTGTACTGGCCTATCACAACATCGGCTGCGTGGGCATTGAAGCGCTGCTGAAAAACGGTATCGAAATTGCGGCGGTTTTCACCCACCGCGACGATCCGAACGAATCCCAGTGGTTCGACTCGGTGGCGGAAAAAGCCTCGGGTTTGGGCCTGCCGGTCTTTGCGCCGGACAACATCAACCATCCCCTCTGGGAGGAGAAAATCCGCTCGCTGGAGCCGGACATCCTGTTCTCCTTTTACTATCGGGACATGGTCAAAGCACCAATCTTGAGCATCCCCCCCGCCGGATGCCTGAACCTGCACGGCTCCCTGCTGCCCCGCTACCGGGGCCGGTGCCCCATCAACTGGGTCCTGGTCAACGGCGAAACCGAAACCGGCGTGACCCTGCATTACATGACCCCCAAACCCGATGACGGCGATATCATCGGCCAACGTCGAATCCCGATAGATGACGCCGACACGGCCTTGCGCCTGCACCACAAAGCAGCAACAGCGGCGGCGGCCTTGCTGGATGATCTTCTACCGCAGATCGCTGCCGGAACGGTGCCCCGGACCCCCCAGGACAAACAGCAGGCGTCCTATTTTGGGGGCCGCAAACCCAAAGATGGGGAGATCGACTGGAATTGGCCCGCGCGCACCGTCCAAAACCTGGTGCGCGCCGTGACGCGACCCTATCCCGGGGCGTTCAGCCACATCGGCAACCGCAAATGTCTGTTCTGGTCCGTTCGCGAAACCGCGGAAGACAGCGGCCGCCCGGGCACGGTGCTTTCTGTCGCACCCTTTGTCATCGCCTGCGGCGAGGGGGCGGTGGAGGTGCTGTCGGGCCAGGGCAACGACGGCATTACCCAAAGCGGACCTCAGCTGGCCGAGGAGCTGGGGCTGGTGGAGGGGATGCGCTTCGGGCCCGCGCCGGATATCCAGATTCAAAAGGCCCGCAAAAAGAGCGTTCTGATCCTGGGGGTGAACGGCTTCATCGGCAACCACCTGAGCGAACGCCTGCTGGAAAGCGGGCGCTACGAAGTCCACGGCATGGACCTGAATGCCGGATCCCTGCAGCGCCTCATGGATCACCCGGATTTTTATTTTTCGGAAGGGGATATTTCCATTCACCGGGAGTGGATCGAGTACCATGTACGCAAATGCGATATTGTCCTGCCCCTGGTGGCCATCGCCACGCCCATCGAATATGTGAGAAATCCCCTACGGGTTTTCGAACTGGATTTCGAAGAAAACCTGCGGGTGGTCCGCTACTGCGCCAAGTACGGAAAGCGCATCCTTTTCCCCTCCACTTCCGAGGTCTACGGCATGTGTCGGGATGACCACTTTGACGAAGACAATTCCCAGTTGGTGCTGGGGCCGATCCACAAGCAGCGCTGGATCTACTCGTGCAGCAAGCAGCTGCTGGACCGGGTCATCTGGGCCTACGGCGCCACCCAGGGCCTTCAGTTTACCCTGTTCCGGCCTTTCAACTGGATCGGTCCACGCCTGGACAGCCTGGAGTCGGCCCGCATCGGCAGTTCCCGGGCCATCACGCAACTGATTCTCAATCTCGCCGAGGGAACGCCCATCAAGCTGGTGGACGGCGGCCGGCAGCAGCGATGCTTTACCGACGTCAAAGACGGCGTCGAATGCCTGTTCCGCATCATCGAAAACCAGGGCAACCGCTGCGACGGCCGGATTTTCAACATCGGCAACCCGGAAAACGAAGCGTCCATCGAATCCCTGGCCCTGCTGCTCATCGACAAATTCGAGCGTCACCCCCTGAGGGACCACTTTCCGCCGCTCGCCGGCATCCGCAAGGTGGAAAGCCGCGCCTACTACGGGTCCGGCTACGAGGACGTCCAGCACCGCAAGCCCAGCATCAAGAATGCGCGCCGGCGCCTGAATTGGAGCCCCGTGATCCCGCTGGAGCAGTCCGTGGAAGAGACCCTGGATTTCTTTCTTCGAGAGGCCGTGGGGGCATCATGATCAGCCGACCCAGGACTTGCCGGGGGGATCGTTCCCATCGCCCCGGTCCGAAAGAACGTTGGAATCGGCCATGATGCTCGGTTTACGGGTGGATGTGGACACCTTGACCGGTACCCGGCAGGGGGTGCCGGTCCTGTGCCGGCTGTTCCAGCGACATGGCATCCGGGCCTCCTTCTTTTTTTCGGTCGGGCCCGATAACATGGGGCGCCATATCTGGCGCCTGCTGCGCCCCGCCTTTCTGGTCAAAATGATGCGGACCAGGGCGGCCAGCCTTTACGGGTGGGACATCCTGCTGCGCGGCACGTTCTGGCCCGGACCGGACATCGGCCTCAAGGCGGCGGCGATGATCCGTTCGGCCTCCGACGACGGTCACGAGATCGGCCTTCACGCCTGGGACCACCACGGCTGGCAGGCGCACATCGACACCATGGACCGCTATGCCATACGCATGGCGCTTGAGCGTGGGTATGCGCGACTCACCGACATTACGGGTCACGCCCCCACTTGCTCGGCAGTCCCCGCCTGGCGGTGCACGCCCATCGTCCTGGAGGAAAAGTGCCGATACCCATTTGATTATAATAGCGATTGCCGTGGCCGGCATTTGTTTTCCCCGGTCGTGAATGGCCGCGCCCTGCCGCAACCCCAAGTCCCTGTCACCCTGCCGACCTATGACGAGGCCATTGGTCAGCGCGGTGTTACCCGCGAAAATTTCAACACGCACTTGCTGTCCCTTATTCGTCCGGAACGGCTCAACGTGCTGACCATCCACGCCGAAGTAGAGGGCGGGATCTGCCGGGACATGTTTTCAGATTTCCTCGAATCCGCATTGGCGCAGGGAATTTCATTTGTCCCGCTGGGTGCTTTGCTGAAAACGGAACCCATCGGCGCCGGGTGCCTGGGACGAACAGAAATCGTTGGACGGGAGGGATGGGTGTCTTGCCAAACGGAACCCCCCACATCATGAGTTCCCGCACCAAACCATTGCACGCCATCATCTTTCTCGGGTTTCTACTGGCCTATATCCTTCCTATCGGATATCGCCCCCTGATTATTCCGGACGAGACACGCTACGCCGAGATTCCCCGTGAGATGATCGCAACCGGCGACTGGATTGTCCCAAGGCTGAATGGGGTGCGGTATTTTGAAAAGCCGGTCATGGGGTACTGGCTCGATGGACTCGCCATGCTCGTTTTTGGAGAAAATCCGTTCGCCGCAAGGTTCCCGTCGGCGATGGCGGCCGGGCTTTCGGCCCTGATGGTGTGGCTCCTGATGCGGCGCTCCGGCGGCGGTCCGGCCAGCGGCCTCATTGCCGCGTTGATTTTTCTGACCACCTTCGAAGTGGTGGGAACGGGCGTTTTCAGCGTGCTGGACGGTCCCCTATCCATGTTTATCACCATGGCCATGACCGCCTTTTATCTGGCCTCGAATGCCCCCCGCGGAAGCGGGAAGGAAAAGGGCCTGCTGGCGCTTTTCGGCCTGTGCTGCGGCATGGCCTTTCTGACCAAGGGCTTCCTGGCCTTTGCGGTCCCGGTCGTGGTCATCGTGCCCTACATGATCTGGGAGAAACGCTGGAAGGACCTGTTTCGCATGGCCGGCATTCCCATTGTCGCCGCCACGCTCATCGCCCTTCCCTGGGCCATCGCCGTCCACCTGAAAGAGCCGGACTTCTGGAACTATTTTTTCTGGGTGGAACATGTCAAGCGCTTCATGGCTGAAGACGCCCAGCACAAGGCGCCCTTCTGGTTCTATTTTCTGATGTTCCCCCTAGCGGCGCTGCCATGGAGCTTCATGGTTCCAGCCGCCGTGCGGGGTATGGATCGGTCCATGATGCAGACGGCGCTTTTCCGCTATGCCCTCTGCTGGTTTAGCGCTCCCCTGCTTTTCTTTTCCGCCGCCAGCGGCAAGCTGATCACCTATATTCTGCCCTGCTTTCCGCCGTTTGCCCTATTGCTGACCCACGGATTGGCGGCTTATTTTGGGAAGGGGCATCGCAAGGCGTTTCGGGCCGGGGCGGTCACGTTTAGCGTGTTTCTCCTCGCCGCACTCGTCGGGCTCATTATCATGCAGACCACCGGTATCGGTGGACTTGTTCCTTATGTTGCGGAATGGAAGGTAATTGCGATCGCGACAGCGATGCTGTTGCTCGTCGTTGTTCTGCTTCATTCTCTGAAAAAAGAGACCCTCGGAGAAAAAATCGGCTCAATCAGCCTCGCGGTATTTCTGTTTTTAACCATCGCACAATTTGCCCTGCCTGATAAACTCATCACGCACAAGGCGCCGGGGGAATTGCTGCTAAGGAATGCCTCCCGGGTTCAAGCGGACACCTGCATCGTGTCGTTCAACTCTACCGTGCGGGCGGTCTGCTGGTTTTACAAACGTAGCGACGTCCTTGTCCTCCGCGGCGGTGAAATGGCTTACGGGTTCAGCTACCCGGAGGCACGCCACCGCCTTTTGGACCTGAAGCAACTCAAGGCGCTCATTCAGGAAAACAAGGGCAAGGTTGTATTAATCGGCAAGTTTGAAAAATACCAGTATTTGAAAACGCAACTGCCGCCGCCGATCTATGAGGATCACACCGGTCCGGACGGTTTTGCTTTCGCTCAATATTAGATTTCAGCGAGGTGCTATCGACATGAACAAATATCTGCCCCTGATCCTGACCGGCGTATTGCTCAACGCCGCCGCCCAGATTGCGCTCAAACACGGCATGCGGACTATCGGGACCTTTGCCTTTTCCCTGGAGAATTTGCTGCCGATCGGTCTTAGAGTGGGGTTGAACCCTTTCGTCCTGCTTGGACTGGGCTGCTACGTCGTCAGTGTCGTCGTGTGGCTCCTGGTTCTATCCCGGGTGGATGTCAGCTATGCCTACCCCATGCTGAGCGTCGGGTACATCGTGGCCGCGCTGGCCGGGAAGGCCTTTTTTGGGGAGCCGGTCGATCTGATCCGCTGGATGGGAATCGCCACCATCTGCTTCGGCGTTTATCTCATTACGCGGACGGCCTAATACTTCGGCCGCATGTTGACAGGAAGCATCGATTCCCATGATGATGCCGCCCCGTTCCACCGGTTTTCTCCCACTTCCGGGAGACGGTCGTCCTCAAAATTTTTCGTCGCGTGACGCTTGACACTTCAAGACTTGAACCATCGAATCCCCGCAGGCGTATCCGAATCTTTTGCGGCGAAGGTTCGGCGCCTTCTCCCCAACTCCATTGGGAAGAGAACTGAATATGATGACAAGCAGCGCCATTTTCATCAAATCTTCATCTTGGCCTGCTTCAATGCAAAGCATGCGTCGGTCGATATGAATCTCAACGGAAAAAGGCGATGCAAAACCCTAAAAAGAATCTAAATGGTGGTGTTGCGAAATACGGCGTCCGGATTGTCGTGCTGACATGTTTGCTGCTCTGTTTCGTGGGTATTGTGAATCATGATCTATGGACGCCGGATGAACCGCGTGTCGCTGCGGTGTCGTTGGCGATGAGCCGTTCGCATAATCTTGTGGTGCCGATGTTGGCGTCCGAGCCGTTTGTTGAGAAACCACCGCTGTATTTTGCGGTGGCCGGATTGTTCCTTAAGGTGTTAGGCCCGGTTCTCGGAAATACCGGAGCGATTCGGCTCTCTACGACCTTTTGGGCCCTGGGGATCTTATGGATGACCTATCTGTTGGGCCGGCGGTTTTTGGCGCCCGGCAAGGCCTGGATAGCCTTGGGTGTGATGGCGACGATGGAAGGTTTCTTTGAGAATGCCCGTTGGATCCGAGTGGATGCGGCCCTTTCATTTTTCGTGATCGCGGCTATTTGGGCATTGGTGGAAGTCTATTTTAAGCAGCGGCGTTGGGTTGCGGTTTTGGCGGGAATTTTCGCGGCCGGCGCTTTTCTTTCCAAGGGGCCGATCGGTCTGATCATGATTGCCGCCGCCTGGATCGTCATGTTTGTACAGGCCCTGTTTTTCGGCGGGGAACAAGGTCTGGGGATCCGAATCAAAGGCGTTGGGAAAAGATTCCTGTCCGTTGGGATTGTGCCGCATCTGCTGGCCGTTGTCGTTTTGCTGGCCATAGTGGCGCCCTGGGTCTATTTGATCCATGCGAGCGGAAAGGGCATTTGGCAGGAATGGTTTTGGGACAATCAGGTCGGCCGGATGATGGGAACGGCCCAAAACCTGTCCCATATCCGTAGAAATCCATTTTATTACGTCACGACGCTGCTTTTATATAGTTTACCGTGGACACCGCTGCTGATTCCCTGGTTTTGGGATAAGCTGAAAAAATGGTTTAAACGACAGCCGCTGAGCCCTTTGGAAATATTCTTGTCCGGCTGGTCCATCGTCGGCGTTGCCATATTGACCAGCTCGGCAACGAAACGGTCGATTTACATCTGGCCGATGATGCCGGTCTTTGCATTGATTGTTGCGGATCAGTTGATCCATCACAAAGACAAATGGCTGGCTGTTTATGCGCGGGCCTGGCAGATCCTGATGGCCGTTGTACTGTTTGTTTTAGGCGGTTTGCCGTTGCTTGGAAAATTGGTCCCGGCCCTCGCGGATATTGTCCCGCCGCGTTCAGGGGCTGTGCTGCTGACTTTCAGCGGCTTGCATGCCATCGCCCTGCTGGTTGGGGGGATACTTCTCTGTATTTATTTTGCGACCAGAGATAGAGAATTCCTGCCGACCGTAATGATTTTCTCGACGGCGCTTTTCATGGGAGGGATATGCTTTTTGGCGCAGCCCGCCTTGGATCGCGAGAAAAGTATGCGTGAAGGGCTGCTGGCCTTCGTGGACGCAATTCCTGTCGAGGAACGCAGCAGCGTTGCTTCTTTCGGGTTCAATGAGACCATGCGAGCGATCTTCTATTATTATGCCGATTGGTCCATTGATCGCTTGGATGCCCATACCATGGGGGATGACCGGGAAAAAGAACAGGCGAATGGACGTCGACAAGTGGCGCTGATCCTGGAGGGGAAAGACCCCACGTATCGCTCGGTGGTCTATGCTTCCAAGCGACCCGGTATCGATATCGGCAACGATATGCCGGCAGCGAAAACGCTTCAGGTAGAACAACTTAACAGGGATCGTTGGCTAGCCCGGTTCGGACCGCTGGAAGGCAAATAGACGGGGAACCTCACCATCGGCGTCTAGCGCATTACGCGGACTGCGAAATACTTCCGCCGCATGGTGACCGGAAGCAGCATCTTCCATGATGATGCCGCCCCATTCCACCGGTATTTCTGCCGCGGCCGGGGCACGCCCATCCCCCGTCGATTGGTCTCGTGCAAAGATGAGGGTGTACGGGAGATTCGAAAATGCGAATTCTCATTGTCGAAGATGACAACACGATCGCTCATTTTATTGAAAAGGGCCTGCAACAAGAGGGGTTTGCCATCGACCGGGTCGACAACGGCATCGACGGCCTGCACATGGGTTTGACCGAGCCCTATGATGCCGCCATCCTGGATATTATGTTGCCGGGCCTGGACGGACTCGCCCTTTTGGAACGGATGCGCAGCAGCGGCGTCACGACCCCGGTGATCATCCTCAGCGCCAAGCGCTCCCTCGACGATCGGATCAAGGGCTTACAAAGCGGGGGCGACGACTATCTCACCAAACCCTTTGCTTTCTCCGAGCTGGTGGCCCGCCTCAATGCGCTCATCCGACGTTCGACAGGTACCGCCGAACCCACCACACTGACCGCCGCCGACCTGCAAATCGACCTTCTGACCCGCGCGGTCACCCGCGGCGAGGTGTCCATCGAACTGCAGCCCAAGGAATATGCGCTGCTCGAATACCTCATGCGCAACAAAGGCCGGGTGGTGACCAAAACCATGATCATCGAGCATGTGTGGAACTACAACTTCGACCCGGAGACCAATGTGGTCGAAGCACGCATCTGCCGCTTGCGCGACAAGATCGACAAGGGGTATGAGCCCAAATTGATCCAGACCATCCGCGGGGCGGGCTATGTTCTTAAAACGCCTTAGCCGGCTGCGCCACGACCTCAAGGTCAAGCTGACCCTGTGGTATACCGGTGTTCTCACCCTGACCCTTCTGAGCGCCCTGTTCGTCCTGTATTCGACGGTCCAGACCTATTTCGAGAACCGAAGAAACGACGCTATCCTCACCGAGTACCGCGAGTTCAGTGCGCTTTTCCAAAAAGGCGGCATCCCCGCCCTTCAGCGGGAAGCGGTCCTGGAATCGGAATCCAAGGGGATCGACCACGTCTTTTTCAGACTCCTCGACCCTGAAGGGCAGATGGTGGCGCACTCGAATCTAATAAACTGGCGCGGCCTGATGACGTCCGGCCGCCCGGGGAAAGATCTGCCCAACGGAGAGTCCTATCGGATCGATACCACGCTCATTAAAGGGCATAAGCATCGCAGCCAAATTTTATCCGGTCGTCTGGGCGAGGGCTATATCTTGCAGATCGGCCACTCCCTGAAAGATGAAGAGCATTTTTTGCGTGATTTAAAAGACATTCTTACGGGATTCGGCGGCGGGACGATCCTGGTGGGGCTGATCTGCGGCGGGCTGATTTCCTGGCGGGCCACCGCCGGCATCAGCGAGATTACCAAAGCGGCCCACATCATCGCGGAAGGGCAGTTCGGTACCCGGGTTCCCACCCTCAAACTGAAGGGCGAGGTGGCAACGCTGGCGGTGGCGTTCAATACCATGCTCGATCGAATTCAGGCCTTGATCACCAGCAGGCAGGAGGTGACGGACAATATCGCCCACGACCTGCGCAGCCCCATCACCCGCATCCGGACGGCCGCCGAACTCGCCCTGCAGGGGGCGGAGGATCCGGAAGAGTTCACGGCCGTCATGGCCACGACCATCAATGAATGCGACCGCCTGCTGGGCATGCTGGAAACCATGCTGTTCATCTCCGAGATCGAATCCGGCACCCGGGAGGTCCGGATGGAAGATGTCGACCTCGCGCCCCTCCTCGAGGAAGCCTGCGACTTGTTTCAGCCCATTGCGGAAGACAAGCATATCGCCTTGTCGGTGCAGCCGCAGACCAACCCATGCCGCGTCAAGGGCGAACCCGCCACCCTTCAGCGCATGGTCGCCAATCTCCTGGACAATGCCCTGAAATACACCGCCGAAGGCGGCCGGGTTTCCGTTGCGCTCAAGGCCCACCGCAATGAAGCGGTCCTCGTATTCGAGGACAACGGCATCGGCATCTCCGATGAAAACCTGCCGCGCATTTTCGACCGCTTCTACCGTTGCGACAAAAGCCGCCAGAAAAGCGGTACGGGGCTGGGGTTGAGCCTGGTGAAGGCCGTGGTGCAGGACCTGGGCGGTAATATTCAGGTTTCGAGTCATTACGGAAGCGGTACCGTGATCACGGTCAGCCTCCCCCGGGCGCACAACGCCTAATCCGCCTCTCGGCCATTCCCCCCGACACCCCGCCCAAGCCGGAACGGCATATCTTACCAAGGATAGACCGCCAAGATGACACATCGGTAATGTTGCGGCCATGCGACGGTAATCCCCCCTGAAGTAGATTGCCCCCATCGATGGTGGGTAGCCGTAACAAGAATATACAGATTTCAACTTATTCTCCCGGGGCGGGAACGGCATTAGGATGCTAAAAAGAAACGAAGGTTACGCAATTGGGGGGAAGGGTCACAAAATCGACTTATCGGCGCTCGCGGGGATCGCGCTTCTGACGGCGCTGCTAGGTAGGGGTCCTGTGGCTGCCGCATGGCAAGGCCTCCCGTCGCGGATTAGCGGATAGCGCTCAGCGCGCCCACGATCCCATGCACGCCGTCGAACCGGTCACGCACCGCGCTCTCGGCAGACCCAAGGCGTCAACAGTGCCGGGGGAAAAGTCCGATCCGACCGGCGCGCCTGCGGGGCTTCCCGACCGCAACACCCTCGTCCTAAACCGGTCGGTGACGTCCCGCCATCTTGAAATGCTTCACCCGCATTTCCACACCGATGGCAAAACGCAACGCCCTAGCGTGGCGACGGCGTCTCCAAAAACACATCGCGGCGGCCTTTATACCGTTTTGTTATTGCTTCTCGCGAACAGCCGGCACTGAAAGATGGATAGAGGAAATCCGATGGGCACTTATACGCTGGAATTTTCAGCCAAATACACCCTGAAGCACTCGCGCAACTACCATGAAAAGCACCGCCGTACCCTCGGCCGCCAGCTCTCCAACTGGCGCGAGCAGCAGATGGCCGCCCAAGCCCTGACCCTGGCCGGGAATCCCGCCGTGATTCTGGACCTGCCCTGCGGCACCGGGCGCTTCTGGCCCCTGCTGGCCCGCACAACCCAACAGACCATCCTGGCCGCCGACAACAGCGATTCCATGCTGGCCGTCGCCCGCGAGGTGACACCCCCGCCGCTGCTCGAGCGCATCACCCTCTTCCAGAGTTCCGCCTTCGACATCCAGCTGGAGAACAACAGCGTGGACCACGTGTTCTGCATGCGCCTGCTGCACCACATCACCCGTGCGGAGGATCGCCTGGCCATCTTAAGGGAATTCCATCGGGTCACCCGCCACACCGTGGCCCTTTCCCTCTGGGTGGACGGCAACTACAAAGCCCGGCGCCGGCGCAAGCTGGAAGCGCGCCGCACCCACAAGACCTATCAAAACCGCTGCGTCCTGGAGCGCCGCCAAATCGAACCCGAATTCGCCCGGGCCGGCTTCGCCATCGCCGGACACTTCGATTTCCTCAAATTCTACTCCATGTGGAGACTCTATGTCCTGCAAAAACAAACCGCTTGACAAGAGCAGCGCGTTCGAATCTCCTGCCGGCACTATACGCCCCACACGCCTGGCCATCGTCTGGCCCCATGTTCTGATCGCCCTGGCCGCGTTCGCCGTCTTGCGGAGCATTCTTCTGATCAGCGCTTGGCCGAACTTGTCTCACACGATCCGCGAGGGCATCTATATCATGACCGCCGGAACACTCTATGATTTGGTGTTCCTGGCCTATTTCGTCTTGCCGTTTGTCCTGCTGCTTTTGTTTTTACCGGACAGAATCTATCACAGCCGGCTGAATCGCTGGGCGGTCTATGCCCTGTCGATGGCAAGTTTTTACGGATTGTATTTCAGCTGCACGGCGGAATGGTTTTTCTGGCAGGAGTTCGGCACCCGGTTCAACTTCATCGCCGTCGACTACCTCATCTACACCCAGGAAGTCACCCAGAATATCGCGGAGTCCTATCCCCTGGTACCCATCCTGGCAGTGCTGCTGGGGGCATCTGTATTATCATTTATGGGCATCCGAAAGCGACTCGCCAATGCGCTGACGGTCTCAGAGCCCTTTTCCCGGCGCCTCTTCCTGTCCCTGCCGTTTTTTCTGCTCGCCGGCTTGGGCCTGCTGTTCGTGAACCAGTCCCTGCGAGGCCTTTCGTCCAATAATTACGCCAATGAGCTGGCTTCCAACGGCCCGTACCAATTTGTAGCGGCCTTTCGCAACAATAAGCTGGACTACAAGACCTTTTACGCCCAGGGAGACGATCCTGCGCTTTCCCGCCTGCTGCGCGATCGTCTGCATGTCGCCGGCCAACCGTATGCCGGGGACACGCTATTCGATATCCGACGACGCATCGCACCGTCAGGAACACCGGATCGCCTCAATGTCATCCTGATCACGGTTGAAAGCTTGAGCGCTAAATTCCTGGGGCACTTCGGCAGTCCTTTGGGCGCCACACCGTTCATGGATCAATGGTTCCGGCAGGGCCTGCTGTTTACCAACTGTTTCGCCACCGGCACACGCACGACCCGCGGGCTCGAAGCGCTGACCCTTTCACTTCCGCCGACACCGGGCCGTTCGATGGTCAAACGGCCGGACAACGCCCGCATGTACACGCTGGGGAAGGTTCTGCAAGACAACGGCTACGATACGGCTTTTCTCTATGGGGGGCGCGGATTTTTCGACAACATGAATGCTTTTTTCTCCGGCAACGGCTACCGGACGGTGGATGAGACGGATTTTGAAACGGCGAACATCAGCTTCCGCAATGCCTGGGGGGTTTCCGACGAAGACCTGTATCGCAAAACCCTAAGCGAAGCCGATCGCGTCCATCAATCAGGGCGGTCCTTCTTTTTTCATCTTATGACCACCAGCAACCATCGCCCCTATACCTACCCGTCCGGCCGAATCGATATTCCTTCGGGCTCCGGCCGCATCGGCGCGGTCAAGTATACGGACGATGCCCTGCGCCGGTTTATCGATCAAGCCCGCCAGAAATCCTGGTATGCCGATACGGTGTTTGTCCTCGTTGCCGATCATTGCGCCAGCAGCGCCGGCAAGGTAGGGCTGAATATCGCAAAATACCACATCCCGCTTTTCTTCTTCAGCCCGGCCCACATCGCACCGGGCGAAATCGACAAGCTGTGCTCCCAGATCGATGTGGCCCCGACCCTTTTAGCCCTTCTGAAAATCCCCTACGAAACACATTTTTTCGGGGCTGATATTCTGAATCAGCAATTCCAGCCCCGGGCACTGATTGGCAATTACCAGAAACTGGGCCTCCTGACGGACAGCAACCAGCTGGCCATCTTATCCCCCGGCCAAAAAATCGATCTGCAACAGGGCGAGCAGCTCCTGCCCTTGCCGGCGAGATCCCCCCTGGCCCAGGGAGCTGATGGCCTATTACCAGGGCGCCGATTACATTCTCCGCCACCGCCTGGATCGATGGGGATCGCTGCCCCCTTCGCCCTATGCACGGACAACGCCCGATCCACCGCAAGGATCCTCATGAGATTCTCACCGCCGGCTAACGTGAATCGCTTGAATACGCGATAGTCTTCGTGTAATGTCTAGCATCCAACCATCGCTCCTACCCCATAGGCGGCATCCTCGATATATCCCCACGTGCGAGAGCGATCATATCGAGGTGACGTGATGACATCGAGTGAACAGCATTCCTCCTCAAGCTACAATTTTAATCAGGCGCACCGTTACCATGAACATCATCGCCGTACGCTCGGCCGCCGGCTCTCCAACTGGCGCGAGCAATGCGTGGCCGCCAGGCTCCTGGCGCTCTCGGGCGATCCGGCCACCGTTTTGGACCTGCCCTGCGGAACGGGCCGCTTCTGGCCCACCCTGGGCCGCCAGAAAGGCCGCATCATCATGGCCGCGGACAACAGCGCGCCCATGCTGGCGGTGGCGCGCCGGGTCAATCCGCCGGATCTGCTGGAGCGGATCACGCTCTTCCAGTGTTCGGCCTTTGACACCGGCCTGCAGGACGAGAGCGTGGACCACGTCTTCTGCATGCGCCTGCTGCACCACTTTACCCATGCCGAGGACCGCCTGGCGCTCCTGCGGGAATTTCGCCGCGTGACGCGCGACACCGTGGCGGTCTCCTTGTGGGTGGAGGGCAACTATAAAGCTTGGCGGCGGCGTGCCCGGCGCACCCGGACCGGGGACGACGCCGGGACGGCCCCGCCCCAGCAAAAGGCGGCGCCCCCCCGCGGGGTGTACGACCGGCGCGTCGCCCTGCCGCCTGAAACCGTCGAAGACGAGTTTGCCAGGGCCGGCTTCGCCATCATCGGGCATGTGGACTTCCTGAAATTTTACGCCATGTGGCGGAGCTACGCGCTGAGGAAGCAGGCGGCCTAGCCCCCGCAAGGCTGTCGCCGCCGGTTTAAAAACGCAGGCGCCGCAGCAATCTTCCGGCCGCCGTTTCCGTCGACGTCATGGCCCCGTGGGGGCAGACTTCGATGCAGCAGTAGCAGCGGATGCAGCGGTTGTAGTCGAAGCGCAGCCGGTCCCCGCGGGATTGGATGGCATGGGCCGGGCAGTACTTCCAGCACTCGCCGCACAGGCGGCAGCGGTCGGCATCGGCCACCGGCCGCCGGAAAAGATGGCGCCGCAGCACGGGCTGCAGAAATTCCGGCCCGAAGCGGGTCGTACCGGCTTCCGGCAATTGCAGGCGGATGTGTCCGGGGCCGTCCCCCGTTACCTGCAGGGGGAGGTGGTTTAGGCCCAGTTCTTCGGCCGCGCGCAAGGTCGGCAGCCTGCCGGGAGGCCAGCCGATCAGATCGCAGACGGCATGGTCGGCGGCATGAGCGCTGCGGCTGCCGATCAAAAGCCCCAGGGCCACAGGCCGGCCGGCCTTGCCCGGTCCATGCCCCTCCAGACCCGCAATGCCGTCGATCAGGGTATAGAGCGGGGCCACGGCCTGGTGAATCTGCACGATCAGGCGGGCGAAGACGCCCTTGTCGATGCCGGCCCGCATGTGCCATTCGGGTTTCTTCAACCCCACCACACAGCCGAAGGTGTTCTTGACGCCCAGCGTCAGGGTCATCTGGCTGTGGGTCTTGAGTTTGGCCAGATTGATGACCACATCCGCCTCGAGGGCCTGGCGGGCCAGCGGCACCCGTCCGAAAGGGGGGCCGATATCCACTTCGGCTTCCCCCTCGAAGGCCAGAAAAGGGACGTCTAACCCCACCAGAGCCTCCCGGTAAGCCCCGAGACGATAGATCCGGTCTATTTTCCCCACGGCCGGACTGTCGGCCACCACCGGACGGCCGCCGTGGTCCCGCACGAACTCGGCCACCGCCCGCACCACCAGCGGGTGGGTGGTGATGGCCCGCTCAGGGCGGGCCGCCAAAAGCAGGTTGGGTTTGATCAGCACCCGCCCCCGGACCTCACGATCGAGCCCTTCCTTTTGCAGGAGCGCGTAGATCGTCCCTTTCAAGGCATCGTCATAGGCCGCGCGGGAAATCGCAACGTTCATCCTATCCTCCTCAATGCACCTCATCTGCCGGTCCATCCCCGCCCCTATCCCCTTCCCCTGGGATCGGGGAACGACCGCGAAAGAGTGTTGCCTGAACGGCCGATCTCTGCGAAATAAAGACGATTCCGGATCGATTGGCAACCCCTCAGCCCTGTTGGCAGGACGAATCTGCCGGGGCAGGAGGTTTATGATGAACCAAAACCCGACTGACAATCCGGCCGTCCACCTTGATCCAGGCCGGCCCAGCGCTGCCGACAAGGCGCTTGAACGCCGCATCAAACAGCATGTGATCGGCCGCGAACAGCGGTTTTTCGCCATAACACCGCCGGGCTTGGAATTCCTCTGCCACAGCGAGCTGACGGGATTGCGCGTGCCGCCTGCCGAAGCGATTCAACGCAGGGGCGGCGTGGCGTTTACGGGCCGGTTGACCACCGGCTACCAGGCCAACCTGATGTGCCGCACCGCCAGCCGCATCCTCATGCGCATTCAGCGCTTCAAGGCCCGTGATTTCGAAACCCTCGAAAAACGCACCCACGCCATCCCCTGGGAACTCTACCTCAAAGACACCGCGGCGCTCCAAGTGCGGGTCAGCACACACAAATCACGGCTCTATCACAGCGATGCCGTGGCCGACCGCATCGGGCAGGCCGTAAAGAATCGCCTAACCGGCCATCACACGTCCGGCGGCACCGTCGAAAGCCGCGATGACAACCCTACCCAGCACATCTGGGCGCGCCTGGAGAACGACCGGCTGACGCTTTCCCTGGACAGCTCGGGGGACCACCTTCACAAGCGCGGTGTCAAAACCCAGGGCGGTCCGGCCCCTTTGCGGGAAACCCTGGCGGCGGCCGCCCTGATGCTGGCGGGTTATGACGCCGATACCGTGCTCTGCGACCCCATGTGCGGCAGCGGTACCTTTGCCATCGAAGCGGCCATGCTGGCCGGGCAGATCCCGCCGGGCTGGTATCGTCCCTTCGCCTTCATGGACTGGCCGGCCTTTCGGGCTTCCCACTGGACCTATCTTCGCCAACAAGCGGCACCCGTTTTCCCATCGCCGGCCGGGCCCAGGATCTATGCCGCCGACCGCAGCCGGACGGCTATCGATCGGCTCTCCGGCCTGCTGGGGGGATCGGACCTGGAAGAAATGATCGATCTCCGTCAGCAGGACTTCTTCGATCTCACCGCGCCCCCCCTCGGCGCCCATCAGGGGCTGATCGCCCTCAATCCGCCCTACGGACAGCGCCTGGGCAAAAAAGAAGCGACCCCCCGCCTGGTGGGTGAAATCCTGCACAAACTGCAGCGGGATTTTCGCGGCTGGCGGGTGGTTCTGGTGCTGCCTGAAAAACGCCTCCTTCGGCAATTCCCTTTCGAAGTTGCCGCCCATCGAACGGTGCACGGCGGACATCCGGTCTGGCTGGCCATCGGGAGGGTGCCGCTGTGAAACGTGTTGTGAAATGCGCCTGCCCCCTGGACTGCTTCGATGCCTGCGGTCTTTTGGCCGAAGTGGAGAATGGCCGGGTGGTGGGGCTCAAAGGCGATCCCGCCCATCCCCTTACCCGGGGCCGCATCTGCGTCAAAGGCAAAAAGCTGCTGGAACGCCTCTACCATCCTCAACGCCTGCGCCAACCCCGTCTGAAGGAAAACGGCCGCTGGAAGTCCCTCTCCTGGGAAGCCGCCATCGACCTCCTGGCCCAGCGCTTCAGTCATGCCATTCGAAGCCACGGCCTCCAGTCCATTCTATATTATGCCGATAGTGGCTATGGGGGCTTGATCAAATCCGTCGATCGCCTTTTTTTCGACCACCTGGGGGGCGTTTCAGTTCCCCGGGGCAGTCTCTGCTGGTCCGCCGGGATCGCCGCCCAGCGCTATGATTTCGGCGATGTGCGCGGGCACGCCTTCCAGGATCTGGCCAATACCGGCTGCATCCTGATCTGGGGCCGCAACCCGGTGGCCACCAATCCCCATTGCGTGCCGTTTTTGCAGCAAGCGCGCCAAAAGGGCGCCTACCTGGCGGTCATCGACCCCCTCCAGACCCTCAGCGCGGCCCAGGCCGATCTTCATCTTCAACCGCGGCCGGGCACCGACGGCGCCCTGGCCCTGGGGATGGCCCACCACCTGCTGGTCACCGACCGCATCGATCGCCGGTTCATTGCCGAACACACCCTGGGATTCGAGCGCTTCCGGGAATCCCTGCGGGACTTTTCACCGGCACACGCCGCGGCGATTACCGGCCTCCCGCAGGATGTGATCTGCCGCTTGGCCGAACGTTACGCCGAGCGATCGCCCGCCACCATCATCATCGGCATGGGGCTTCAGCGCTATGCCAACGGCGGCAATACCGTGCGCGCCATCGACGCCCTGGCCGCCTTGACCGGCAATATCGGCCGCCCGGGGGGCGGGGTCAATTATGCCAACCGCTCCATCGCCCCCTGGATCGACCGCACGGGGGGCACCGGTCCCCGCCTGCCAACGCATCGCCCCGGACATTTGCGCTGGCCCGCATGGCCCGCTTCCTGGCATCGGCCAACGATCCGCCCATCCGGGTCGCCATGTTCGCCAAGGCCAACCCGCTGGTTCAAATGCCCGATATCGGCGCCCTGGAGCGCGCCCTGGCCCGTGTCCCCTTCAAAATCGTCATCGACATGTTCATGACCGACACGGCCCGCGCCGCCGATCTGGTGCTGCCCTGCACCAGCATTCTGGAAGAAGAGGATCTCGTCTATAGCTCCATGTTTTCGCCCTACCTGAACTACGCCGGTCGGGCGGTGGCGCCCCCGGCAGGCCTGCTCGGCGAATATGAGCTCTTTCGACGATTGGCGCGGCTCATGAAACTCGACGGCTATCCCGATATGCCGGCCCGCAGCTTTCTGGAAAACGCCATAGCGCCCCTGACCCGGAAATTCGGCGTGACCATCGCGGACCTGCAGACGGCCCCCTTTAAAATTCCCGATGGGGATATTCCCTGGCGCGACGGCCATTTCAGCACCCCCTCCGGACGCTATGAATTCTATTCGACCCAGGCCCTGGCGGACGGCGGCCATCCCCTGCCGACCTATATACCGGCCCAGGCCGCCCCTGCGGGGTATCCCTTCCGTCTGCTCACCCCCCATCACGCCCACGCCATGCACTCCCAGCAATTTGCCTTTCGCAGCGACCCGCCGGCGGCGTCCATCAACCCGGAGGACGCCGCGCGTTGCCATCTGATCCCGGGTCGGATGATGCGGATTGCCAGCCCCCGGGGCCACATCGCCGCCCGCCTAAAAACCGATGCCGGCATCCGTCCCGGCATCGTCAAAATCCACCAGGGCTGGTGGCACCAGAGCGGATCCGTCAACCGCCTGACCAGCGACGCCCTTTCGGACATGGGCGAAAATGCCGCTTACCATGAATCCTTTTGCCGCATCGAACCTATAGAAGAAGACCATGGAGACCGTGACCGATGAAAGCGAAAACCGTCACCGCAAGCCAGACCATTTTGACCCATTTTCTACTGCCGGAAGATGCCAACCCGGTCGGCAACATCCACGGCGGCGTCATTGTGAAACACATCGACAGCGCGGCCGGGGTGGCGGCCTTCCGCCACGCCCGCTGCAATGTGGTGACCGCCTCCATCGACCGCCTGGACTTCATCCACCCCGCCTATGTGGGCAACCTGCTGATTCTCAGGGCCAGCGTCAATATGGCCGGGCGGACCTCCATGGAAGTGGGCGTGCGGGCGGAGACCGAAACGCTTTTGACCGGTGAAATCCGCCATGTGGCCTCCGCCTATCTCACCTTTGTGGCCTTGGATGAAGAAGGGCGCCCGACCCCGGTGCCGTCCCTGACGGCCGAGACGGCACTGCAGAAGCGCCGATACCGCATGGCCCAGGCCCGCCGCCAGTCACGTCTGGCTGAAAAGGAGCGGGAAACCGCCTGTGGGGACGACCCCGACCAGTGCGCATAGAACGGCATCGATAGGGAAAGCTTTATTTCCAGCAAAGATGTCTTATGGTCATGTGCATATCGGATCACATTCAAGTGCAAAAGGAGAACACCCATGGCCCAAATCACACTGAAAGGCAGTCCCGTGAACACCGTCGGCAACCTGCCCGCCGTCGGCGAACCCGCCCCCGGCTTCACCGTTGTGGATAAAGATCTCAAGGAAGTCCGCCTGCAGGATTTTGCCGGCCGGAAGGTCGTCCTGAATATCTTCCCGAGCGTCGACACCCCCACCTGCGCCATGAGCGTCCGCCGTTTCAATACGGAAATCGCTCAACGCGACAATGCCGTGGTGGTCTGCGTTTCAATGGACCTGCCGTTTGCCCATGCCCGTTTCTGCGGGGCCGAAGGCATCGAAAATGTCGTATCCGCCTCGGCCTTCCGCCAGCCGGAATTCGGCGATCATTACGGAGTGCGCATCACCGATGGACCGCTCGCGGGACTCTTCGCACGGGCGGTGGTGGTCGTGGATGAAAAGGGGCGCGTGGCCTACAACCAAATGGTTCCCGAAATTGCCGATGAGCCCGACTACGAGGCCGCCCTGCAAGCGCTCTAGCCCGGCGGGCCGCGCCCGATAGCGCCTCCCTTGCAATTCTAAACAGGGGTAAACCGGCGTGGACAAATAGCTGACGTCAGCTGCCCCCCACGCCGGACAATTCGCCATGTATCTGGCCGCTGTACGCGAAAATCGCTGGTACCGGTTTGAGATCCGGGAATCCTACTGGGACGAAAACTGCTACCGCAGCCGCCCCCTGGCTGATCTGGGGCACGATCCGGCGCAGCACATCGTCTATCCCGGCGGACGCAGCTACTACATCGACCCGGAGCTCGAAGACCGCATTATGGCGCAGGGCGGCCACCCCGCACCGGAGGAACTGGACGACCTGCTTTGGCCCTTCGTGGACCGGGACATCCGCCATGCCGTGGAGGCCTTCCGCCGGCGGCAGCGGCCGCCTGAAACCGCCGGCGCTGTCGACCGCGGTCTGCCGGTGCACCTTTTCGACAAGCGTCGGGTACACTTCCTGCGCTTCGGCCGCATGGACCAGGGCCACATCGGCCGCGTGCCGCCCAAAATCTTCCGGCCCATCCGAAACCGGTCCCGGGACGAAATCGAGCAGTATTTCCTGCAGTCCGAGCGCATCCTGAAACCCCACGAGCGCAAGGCCTACGTCTATGTCATCTTCGACCTGCAGCGCCACTTCAGCCAATTGTGCGCCAAAACCATGCCCCAGGCCCTCGATCAGGAGGCGGTGGACAACTATTTTGTCCATGAGATCTGCCGCCTCAACCGCGATGCCGCCTTCTGGGCCGGCATGCCCATGCGCGATCACCTGCAGGACTATCTGACACGCTACCTGATCATGTACTTCGATCAGGACTACGGCCAGAGCGACTTCCTGGAAAATCTCTTCAACCAGTTCCGCAACGCCCACCGCCGTCACCGCTGGCCCCGACCCTGGCCGGGGTTTCCTTCAAGGAAGCCAGCCGGGTGTTCGGTATCGCCGAGGAAGCCTTGCGCAAAATGGACCGGCGGGAGGTTTCCCGTCTGTTTCGGCGCAAGGCCATGGCCATGCACCCGGATCAGGGTGGCCGCCACGGCGACTTTGTCCGTCTTTCGGAAGCCTACCGGGCCGTCATGCAGACCAAACGCCGCAAACCATAGACCGTCAGGGTGCCATGCACCTTGACAACCGGGGCGTACACGCATAATCTGCCCCTGCTTTGATAAACCGATAGAAGGGAGAATCGCCGGTTCGCCGGCGTTTACTGGTCTATGACCCCAACGCACCATGCATCGGCCCCGCCGCCGATTATCACCGTGGTGGGCTTTTCGGATGCCGGCAAAACCACCATGATCGAAAAGCTGCTGCCCGAGCTGAAACGACGCGGGTTCAAGGTGGGCACCATCAAACACGCCCACCATGGGTTCGCCATCGACCAGGAAGGCAAAGACAGCTGGCGCCACCAGAAGGCCGGCGCCGATATCACCGCCGTGGCGGGTCCCGATAAAACCGCCTTGATCGTCAATGCGCCCATCACGCGGCTGGAGGATATCCGCCCTCTGATGGCGGGCATGGACCTGATCATCGCCGAAGGGTTCAAATCGGAACGCATGCCCAAAGTGGAAGTCTTGCGGCATACCGTGAACGGTAACCCCCTGTTCCTCGAAGATCCCGATCTTTTCGCCTTGATGACGGATATCGACTTGCGCCAACCCGGCATCAACAACTTTGCGGTGCTCGGACTGGAAGAAATCCCGGCCCTGGCGGACCTGATCGTGGCCCGTTTCCTGAAACCGGCCGCCGTGCTCCGACGAACGCTGATGGCGGCCGCCGGGAAACCGGGACCCCCGCCCACCGCGCCCGGGGCTCTCCTGGCCGCCGCTGGTTAAAGGAACGCTGGTTAAACGCTACCAGCGCTTCCTGGCGGATGTGACGCTGGAAAACGGCAACACGGTCACGGCCCACTGCCCCAACACCGGCCGCATGACGGACTGCTGCGCGCCGGGCCGCCCCGTCTACCTTTCGGTGCATGACAATCCCAAGCGGAAATTGAAGTATACCTGGGAGCTCATCCGGATGCCGGACTCCCTGGTGGGCGTCAATACCCTGGTGCCCAACCGCCTCGTGAAGCATGCCGTTCAAACCGGCCAGGTGGAGGAACTGCGGGGCTATGCCGCCGTACGATCCGAAGTGCGCATCAGCGATCATACCCGGGTCGATCTCATGCTGCAGGACACACGGCAGGGCACTTGTTACGTGGAAGTCAAAAACTGCACCATGGTGCAAGCCGGCGTGGCCCGCTTCCCGGATGCAGTCACCGCCCGCGGCTTGAAGCATCTGCAGGAACTCGGCGCGCAGGTTGCCGCCGGCCACGCAGCGTCATGTTCTATTTTATCCAACGCATGGATGCCGAGGCCTTCGCGCCGGCCGACGACATCGATCCGGCCTATGGCAGGGCCCTGCGCAGCGCGCTCGCGAGCGGAGTGGAGATCCTGGCCTACGATGTCCATATCGATCTGCAGGAAATCCGCCTGCATCGGCGCCTGCCCTGCCGGCTCTAACCTTCCGAAACCGCAAAACATCGTGTAACTTGTTGATCTGATAACTTATATGGTTTGACATTCCCAATCGCATGCAGTATTCATAACCCCATCTTGCCACCCTGCGTCGACGAGTGGAAGCCCATGGCGGAACCCCATCTGAACCGAATTCTGGCCCCCCGGGAGAACCTGGCCCGCATCCTGGATAATCTCAAAGAGGGGGTTATCGCCCACGATCTGAATCGCCGTATTTTCTTTTTCAATCAGAAGGCCGAGCAAATTACCGGCTTCAGCCGGGAAGAAATTCTCGGGAAGGACTGCCACGATGCCTTCGGGATCCCCTTCTGCGGCGAGCGATGCTCCTTCTGCGACCACGCCAAACTGGCCCCCGGCAGCATCGACAAAAAAGAGTACACCCTCAATATCACCACCAAGACCTGCGAAACGCGACGCATCGAAATGAATGTCACCATGATGCAGGATGCCTCCGGCCGGGATGTGGGCGTTCTGGCCCTTTTCCACGACATCACCGATGAACTGCGGCTGCAGCTGCAGTCCGGCAACCTGAGCCAGTTTTCCAATATCGTGGGACGGGACGCCAAAATGCTCCAGGTGTTCCAGCAGATCAGCGATGTGGCCGCCTATGACTACCCGGTGCATATCTTCGGGGATACCGGGACCGGCAAGGAGCTGGTGGCCAACGCCATCCACAACGAGAGCCGCCGGGCCGGCACGCCTTTCGTACCGATCAACTGCGGCGCCCTGCCGGAGGGCTTGATCGAAAGCGAACTCTTCGGCCACGTCAAAGGCGCCTTTACCGGCGCCATCCGCGACAAGAAAGGCCGTTTCGAGCTGGCCGACCGGGGCACCATCTTTCTGGACGAGGTGGCCGAACTCTCCAAGAACATGCAGGTCAAACTGCTTCGCTTTTTACAGGAGGGCACCTTCGAGCGGGTGGGGGGCGAGAAGACGATGACCGTCGATGTGAAGGTGATCAGCGCCACCAACAAGGACTTGAAAGAAGAAGTCCGACGCAACCGTTTCCGGGAAGATTTGTTCTATCGCCTGAGCGTCATTCCAATCTATATCCCGGCCCTGCGGGAGCGCCGTACGGACATTCCCCTGCTGGTCAACCACTTCATGCACGAAGCCGCCGTCAAGCACAACCAGGCGCTGCTGCGCATCTCCAAGGAGGCCCTATCGCTTCTGATGGATTATGACTGGCCGGGCAACGTGCGTGAGCTCCAGAACGCCATTCAGTTTGCGCTGGTCAAATCCAGCGGCCGCATCATCACCCGCGACGATCTGCCCATGGAGATCCGGGCCGCCCGGCGTGAAACCCTGCGGCGGGGCCCCTCGCGCAAGCTCAACCGCGTCACGGTGCAGCGCGCCCTGGCCCAGACCGCCGGCAACAAATCCAAGGCCGCCCGGCTGCTGGGGGTGGGGCGGGCCACCCTGTATCGCTTTTTAAACACCCACCCCGAGCTGGCGACCGGCGATCCCCAGGCCGAATGAGGACCCGGCCGCGCGGCGACCGCTGATGGGCGTAATTGCCGGCCTGGCCGAAGGCCTTCACTTGACGCCCAGCGCTTCCTTCAGCCAGGCTTTGACATCCTCGTCCAGGGCGTAGACGCCTTTCAGCTCGCAAACATCCTTTTCAAAACGCGCCGGCAGTTCGAACTGGGCCAGTTCCCGGGCTTCTTCGGAATTCCGCTTGATCAGATAGATCGTGTAGGGCCGCTGCCAGCAGTTCACCACGAAATAGGTGGTGTAGTCCGTTTTGGAGGCGATCACATAGCCGTCGCCGCGGGCCCAGTTGTTGCCCCACTCCAGGTAGAGCCGCACCGCCTCTTCGGGTGTCATGTTCCAGTCGATCTCATCGATGATCGCCTGGTTGCCGCGCAATTCTTCCAACGTCATCATCATCGGCACCTTTCCTCTCAGGATTATCCCCCAGGGAGAATACTGAATGCTCAGAATGGCCCCTACCATAACCACGAACGGCAGCCGGTACAAGGCGATACCGCCTGCGGGGCCTTTCAAACGACCGCAGGCGGAGCCGATACGGCGCTCCGCCTGCGGGTGAAGGGTTATGTCGTGGGGTTCGTTTTAGGCCGACAATTGCTGCCGGTCGCTCATGTCCATCAGGACGCGTTCGCGGGCCTTGTCGATACCGAGAGCCTTACGTTTGGCATCGATATGGGCCAGCATCATTTTGGCCATTTCGTAGGGATCGGGCGTGAAACCCCACTTGCCGACGCCCTGGGTTTCGAGCCCCTGGAACAGATGCTTGTGGAATTTGGTCTCTTCCACGATGGGAAACGTCACGCCAAATACGGTGAAAACACCGGACGCCACGAAATAGTGGCCGATACTGATGGCCTTCTCGCTCATCCACTCCGGTGCCGCACCGGCCACGGGCAAATCGGCAATGCTTTCACCCAGGCCACCGGTTTTCACCATTTCCGCGCAGGCAATCAGAATGCGACTGTTGTCCACACAGGAGCCCAATCCCAGAACCGGGGGCATCCCCACGGTTTCGCAGACCTCCTTGAGCCCGGCGCCGGCCAGGTGCGCGGCCTCCGGGGTACACAAACCGGCCTTGGCCAGAGCGACCTGGGAGCATCCGGTCTGGACCACCAGGACGTCGTTCTTGATCAATTCCTTGACCATTTCGACATGCACCCAATCCTGCTTGACCCGGGGGTTGGTGCAGCCCACGACCCCGGCCACGCCGCGGATGCGGCCGTTGATGATGTTGTCGTTGAGCGGGGTGTAGGACCCCCTAAAGGTCCCGCCCAGCATGTAATTGATGTATTCATGGGAGAAACCGTGCACGCCGGTACTCTTGTTCTTGGGGATTTCAATCTGGGCGGTGCGGTTCCCGAAACGGTGAATGGCCTTGAGGACCATGGTGTCGGTGCAATCGCGCGGATCATGCTCGTGGAACTCGACATGCTCGGCGCCCTCGATGTGGCAGCGCGGGTTGGTGGTAATCAAAGGCGTTTTATAGCAGTCCGCCACCGCCACGAGACCCTGCTTGATGCACTGGACGTCGACGCACATGGCATCCACAGCCCCGGTCACCAGCACCGCTTCGGTGGACATGAAGTTTCCGGCATGGGGGATGCCGTGGCGCGACATCATTTCGGCCCCGGAGCAGCACATGCCCACCAGGTTGATGCCCTTGGCACCGACCGCCTTGGCCTTGGCCACGAGATCCTTATCGGTGACCGATACGAGCATGGACTCGAACAGGTTGGGCTCGTGGCCATGCACGATAATGTTGACCTGGTCTTCCTTGAGGCAGCCCATATCCACATCCACTGCCACCGGCGTAGGCGTGCCGAAGAGGATATCGGAAATCTCGGTGGCCACCATGGACCCGCCCCAGCCGTCCGCCAAAGCGGTGCGGCTGCATTGTTTGGTGATATTTTCGTAGTGCTGATCAACCCCCATGTGGGTGCGGTGCATGAGTTCCATGATCTCCCGCATGGCGCCTCGGGGCACGATGCCCAGCTTGCGCCAGGTTTCGAGGGTCTTGGCGGGAACCCGCTTGGCAAAGGGGATCTCGCCCTCCACCTGGATGTAGGTCCGCTCCAGTTCCTGATAAAGATCGGTGGCGATCTCCTTGACACTGCGGCCCTCGGTTTCGATCCCGATTTCCTGGGCCACGCTTTCCAGCTTGTGGACATCCTTGATCTCGTAGTCCAGAATCTTGCCGTTGACCACCTCCCGGAAAAGGTCCAGCATGCTCATGCCGTGATCGGTGTGCGCCGCGGCTCCGGCCGCCACCATGCGGGCGAAATTACGGGCCATGATGGTATCGATGGTGGCACCGCAGACCCCCACCTTGTCGTAGGGCGCTTTGGCATTCAGCCGACAGGGTCCCATGGAGCAGTGCTTGCAGCAGGCCGAGTCCGCCCCGATCGGGCAGGCCTTCATGTTCGCCGCCCGGTCGAAAGCGGTCTCAACGCCGTCGCGTTTGGCCTTTTCGAGCATCTGGGCGGTGGATTCGCAAATGGTCACATCTTTGGTGACAATCTCCTTCTTGGAGACGGTTGCCTTCTTTTCCATTTTGGCTCCTTTCCTAAAGCAAGGGTGGCAATTGCCGGTTTATCGTAAGTGTTGATCTTCAATCAGTGCGATTTAAACAAGTGCTTCACCGCAGCACCGCTCCGGCGCTTATCGAAGACAGGGAACAGATCGTCGTGTAAAACCATCCGTCTTATTTGGGGGCGTGTGAAAACATCGACAGCTGAATATCCAAGCAAATTTCAGACCAAGTGAGAATTCAAAAAAACCGAGGTGACGCAAGGGGAAATTGGAAATCAGCTCGATGGCAAAAAGCCTTCCAACCCCTTAAATTAAAATCATATTCAAAGTCAATAACCAATTTTGACACGGCCCGGCTTGGAGGGCGATTGTTGGCCGTCCGCGCTCCGGCTGTTATGACCGACGGCTTTTTGAGACAATGACCTGATACATCCCAGGGCAAGTCCCGCCATGATCTCTTTCAGTCAGATATCCATGAATATCATTGAGATATGAATATTATTGCGATGGCAGCACACCTTGCAACGCCTGTTCAACAATTTGAGGACATCCTCCGGATCCCTATTCAGGGGGGACTCCTGTGCAAGTTGCCAGGAGGCAAGTCTTTTCTCGTCCTTGGCCGATACCTTTGGAAACACGCCTTCTAACACTAATGATAATTATTATTAGGTAGATTAACGGGTTGTCCCGGGCCTGTCAAGCGGCAAATGCGTCGAATTGTCTTGATAATACACTACTGTATCATATGAAACGCGAGACATTTTTGAATGTCCGCCCTAAAACAGCATCCTTCCGCCCCGGCCGGCGTTCTCGCCCCTTGCAAATCCGCGCCATCACCCGGCGGCGCGACGCTTTCGCTCATAGGCTCCTCCGGCCGATCGGTCCGTCCTGCTGAAAGAGGCCGCCAGGATACCGTTGGTCGGCGCAAACCGTTCGGCAGTGGCGCCGCCTGCGGTCCCGGGGTGGCGCTATGGGATGGAGGGGGTGGAATTTGGGATTGAAAGACCGCCCTGATTATATTATGCACCAAACGCATGCGGGCGGATCACAGCCCGCGACACCCTGCAGTTGTCTTCCCTCCCAGCGAAAGGATGCGCCAATATGACCGACAAACCCGTCAAAGTTTATTCTTTAAGCACTTGCAGCCATTGCAAAGCCACCAAAAAACTGCTGGATGAGTGCACCATTCAGTTTGATTTCGTCGATGTCGACCTGCTCCAGGGCGAGGAGCGCAAAGCCATGATCGAAGAAGTCAAAGCCGTCAATGAACGCTGTTCGTTTCCCACCATCATCATCGGCGACAAGACCATCGTCGGCTATAAGGAAAAAGAAATCAAGGAGGCGCTGGGCCTGTAATGGATGCCAAGAACCTGTATGAAATGCTGGCGAAGACGCAAGCGGCCAAAGGCTACTACTTCAATGCCGATCGGGACCGCACCATGGAACTGCTGGAAGCCCTTTTGAAAAACAAGGAGCGTTACGGCTACATGGCCTGCCCTTGCCGTTTAGCCTCCGGCGACAAGGAAAATGACAAGGACATCATCTGCCCCTGCGTCTATCGGGAACCGGATGTGGCAGAATACGGCAGCTGCTACTGCAATCTCTATGTTTCCAAAGCCTGGAACGAGGGCACCATCCCGCAGGAATTCGTTCCCGAACGCCGCCCGCCGGAAAAGATCGGTTTCTGAAAATCTGCTTGATCCGTGAAAAGCCGACGAAGGTAGGGCCGTCCGTATCAAGTACCAAACAGTCACCGATGCGGCCCCACAGTCCCCGGCCGCCCGCCGGCGGATGAGGCGGAGCGGATGGACCGCCTGCCGAAACCGCCGTGCGTTTTGCATCCGGTCGCAATGTCAAAATTCGGACTTGACTTTTCAGATCACAACTTCCATTCTTATACTCAATATATCAAAGATATTCGGTAAGATGCCAGTATGTGGCACGCTTGTTAACCAGCCGCTTTGGGAATTTCCGGCCGCAAAATCAGATGCCAAGGGAGATGAATACCATGGAAGAATGCACCCCAACGGTCAATACCGGACTACGAGGCGTTACCGTGGCCAGCACCAAAATCAGCCGTGTGGATGGTGCGGCCGGCAAGCTCATCTACAGAGGCTATCTCGTCAAGGAGCTGGCCGAAAATGCCAGCTATGAAGAAGTCGCCCATCTCCTGCTTCACGAGCATCTGCCCTCGGCCGGGGAGCTTTCCTCTTTCAAGGCCTTTTTGGCGGCCAACCGCGCACTGCCGGAATCCGTTTTAAACGTCCTGAAATGCTGCTCGCCCGAGACCAGCCCCATGGATATCCTGCAGGGGATCGTTTCCCTGATGGCCGTCGGCGACCCCGACCTGGACGATCGCAACCGCGAAGCCAGCCTTCGCAAAGCCGGCCGTCTGATTGCCAAATTTCCGACGATCATCGCCGCCTGGAACCGAATCCGCAACGGCCAGGCACCGGTGGACCCCGATCCCGATCTGGATCATGCCGCCAATTTTCTTTACATGCTCAATGATGAAAAGCCGGACGAGGAGTTGACACGCTTTTTCGATACCGCGCTTGTGCTCCATGCCGAACATTCGTTCAATGCCTCCACCTTTTCCGCCCGTCAGGTAGCGTCGACCCGCGCCCACATGTACAGCGCGGTGGCGGCTGCCGTGGGGTCCCTTTCGGGCGAACTGCACGGCGGGGCCAATGTGCGGGTCATGGAGATGCTGCTCAAGATCGGTTCCGTGGATAATGTGGATGCCTATGTCAAAGGCGAGCTGGAGGCCGGACGCGTAATTTTCGGCCTGGGGCACGCCGTTTATCAGACCGACGACCCCCGGGCCCACATTCTGGCCCCTATGTCGAAAAAAATGGGCGAACGCACCGGCCAGCCCCAGTGGTATGAGATTTCACGCGTGCTGGAAAAGCGCGGTAAGGCCATCTTCAAGGAGCGCAAAGGAATCGATATCTATGTCAATGTCGATTTCTACAGCGCCTCCCTATATTATACCATGGGAATTCCCATCGATCTGTTCTCGCCGCTCTTTGCCATGTCGCGCGTTGCCGGCTGGAGTGCCCACGTCATCGAAGAGCAGTATGCCGATGCCGCACCCAAGCCGGCCCTGTACCGCCCCAAGTCCGACTATATCGGCGACTACTGCGGCCCGGACGAATGCCGCTTTGTGCCCATGGATGACCGCTAAACCATCGATTCGGAAACCGCAGCACCGCCGTGCGCCCCATGTTCACGAGGAGACAGGACTTCTTGCTGAAAGAACGCAACTTACGCATGACCCGCCAGCGCCAGGTAATTCTGGAAGAATTGCGCGCCACGGACCAGCACCCCAGTGCCGACGATCTCTACGGCCGGGTGAAACTGAAATTGCCCCGGATAAGTTTAGGGACCGTTTATCGCAATCTTGAAATTCTCACCGAGCTTGGGTGAAATCCAAACCATCGCTTTGGCCGGCAGCCTGAAACGCTTCGACGGCACGCCCCACAATCACTATCACATGCGCTGCATGCACTGTGATCGTCTGGTGGACGCCCCCATCGAGGTGACCGACTCCCTGGAACGCGCCCTTCAGGCCAAAACCGAATTTCGAATCCTGAGTCACCAGCTGGAGTTCGTCGGCATCTGCCCGGCCTGCCAGGCAGAAAAAGATCCGGAATAGCCCAAAGCCGAAATGAGGCCACACCACCTCCAACCTTCCACTGCCGGGGACGACGGCAAAGCCCTTGGGACTTGCCGGGTTGCCTCCCGCCCGATATGTGGTTAGATTTGACCCTGACCCGTTCAAGACATCAGGGGTTCTGAACCATCCCCCGTCGGCGTGGTCGTGCCATCCTGATAAGGGGTGGCGCGGGCCGGAAAGGTTTTACCGTCCCTCCGCATCACGGATCGGGAAGCGGAGGCCCTGGCCGCAGAAGTGCCAGAGGCGTGTGCTGCCCGCCGCCGCGGAGCGCTCTTCTGCAACAAACGATTGAAGACCGGGCTGAAAGTCCGACCGCCTTTAGCCATGACAAAGGGGAGGGAGTAGATTGACGTTTCTACCGGATCTTGATACAGCCGCCCAGGCGCTCTTTCAGGAGCTGAATCGCCTCACGGAGGGCAATCCGGCCGTCCAGGCTTCCATGTATACCATGGGAGAAACCATCGGGCTGGAGCGGGACGTCAGCGCGCGGGCCGCAGAGGACCTGATCGCCGCAGGGCTGGTTGAAATCCGCACCCTGTCCGGCGGCATCGGGCTGAGCGAAGAAGGCGCAAACCTGCTGGGGGAAACCGATGAAGGCCGTGCGTCCAACCGCTTGGGCACGACGTCGCCCCTCAGTCCGCCGCAATACGAACTGGTCGATCAGACCCTGACCCGTCTGAAGACCGACCTCGGGGAACGCGGTCTGCCGTTTGAAACCCTATCGGAAATGATAGCGGATATTCGCAGCATCGAAGCGCAGCTGGCCAGCCCAAAGGCCAAAACCCCGATCATAAGGGCCTGTTTTAATTCGTTGCGGGATGCCGCCCGGGAATCCCGGCAAGCGGAATGGCAGCGGATCCTGGAAGATCTTCTGGAGTAGTGGGAAGACTATCCGTGGATGAAGGCTGTGGGCAAGGGGCCTTGGTTCGGATCCGGAATGAAGAGACACCCTCAGGCGCAATGGGTTTTGATGAGATCCATTTCCCCCGGGGCGGCTGACCGCCAGGCAACCTGGTAGAAACCATTGTTGCCGAGACGCGCCACCGGCTGAAATGTCGCCA
>CAVSSY010000007.1:0-57600 GCA_963730675.1 uncultured delta proteobacterium
CGCATGCAATCCATGAGTCGCTATTTATCGGCCCCTGATAAATCCAAATTCAGAATGCGTACAATGGATGTCTATTTGATATTGTTGGAATAATTAAGCAACACCTTGAAAACACTATGATTGTTATCGGCAAATCAACTGTTGCACAGTCGCTATAGCAATTACAAGGGCCGTTTAACCATGCTTTAGGACCTTCGCTATATTCATCTAAACCCGCTTCGCGCCGGCATGGTTGAAGGTGTCGCGCAATTGAAGGATTTCCGTTATAGCGGCCACGCTGTCATCATGGGGAACCAGAAACGCCCATGGCAGGATAGCGGTTATGTGCTCGATCAGTTCGGAGGAAGCCTGCGCACGGCCCGAAAGCGTTATCTCGCCTTTGTCCGTTCGGGGGTGGAACAGGGCCGCCGGGAGGAGCTGACCGGCGGTGGATTGATCCGCAGTTTGGGCGGTTGGTCCGAGGTCAAGCGGCAACGCCGGAAGAAGATGGGAAGGCTCAAAGGCGACGAGCGCATTCTGGGCGATTCTGAATTCGTACAGCACACGCTGAAGCAGGCCAACGAGGAACTGGAGCGCCGATATGCGCTTGCCAGCCGAGGGTGGGATCAGGATAAGGTGGCCCGGCAGGTGGCTTCTTTGTACAACCTATCCCCGGCCGAGATCTATCGAAAGGGTCGCCAGCGGGTCCGGATGGAAGCGCGCAGTCTTTTTTGCTACTGGTGCTCGCGGGAGCTGGGGCTGTCCTTAACCGACATCGCGCAATCATTGGGCATGACGCCTGCCGGTGTGGGCTATGCCGTTCGGCGCGGAGAGAGACTCGCTTTGGATGGGGGGCATCGGTTAAATGAAGGAGATATTGAAATAATTAAAGACGTCCCCAAAACTCCCCCACCCTATTTTAGTCCACTCTTAAGATTACGATTATGTTGAATTTCACTCGGAAGTGGTTTGTTGCCAGAAATTTTAACCACCACCACACCACGTTTTGAGCTTTCGTTGGGTCGTTGAATTAAAAAAGGGACGGGACTTGTTCTCACCACATGCGCTGTCCCCTGATTTTTAGCAGTCAGGTCAAGAACCAACAGAAATCCTATTCGAATATTTGTGTTCTGATATTCCAAAGCCTGTCCGGAGTAGGCATTCAGTAGCGCGTCGAATGAGGCGTCCGAAAGTTCTCGCTTGAGCCCTGCAACAAAGCGAATTCTATTAAAAGAAAATGCAATATCCGCCCTTCCAGAAGTAATATCTGCAGGAGCTCAATGTGCAATGCACTACTCGCGCCAAGAGCACCTATCAGTGAATTGAAAATAATCATTCTGCAGAGCCTCCTCTTTCGGAGGATCTTCATTATCTCCAATACTGTGTAAAAACCCTGTGTAAAGGGGCATTTTTCCTAATTCTCAAATCGAGTCCTGGAAAAAAGATACCGAAGTGTTAAAAGGAGAACAGCATTGAAACATTTCTTTACATCTGGAATTTTGTAATCATCAAGTTGACTTAATTCAGCATTGCAACGCTCCAGGATCGGTTCAATATGCGGAGAAGAGGATGATTCATGAATTTCAAATAGCGTGGTAAAGGCTTTAACAGTATGAGAACCCTCTGGGCAAGTCGAAGCCTTTCCAGAGGCAGCATTAAAAGAATTGGCGCACCTGGAAAACTCCGAGTCATTCAACATTTCTGCAATTGATGACGCCTCTGGATGGTTCTGATTTATTTCTTACCATCTTTTAAGGACATGGATTTGGCCGTGTTTTCTTTTTAAAGGCATCTTTGAGCCGTGGTCTGACAATGACCTCCAGGCCGCCATCACTCTTCCGGTGCAGTATTGAACGGCTGGCAGTAATAATGGGGATAAGCTCCTGTTCAATCACTGTAACGGCATCAAGCCAAGAAGGTTCTTGAACCCTATTTGCACAACTGGATAAACGAATTGACAACAGCTGCCATGATGCCATCTCTGAAAGTCAAGCACCCAACCATGACGGTTCATCCAAGTCATGATGCCAAGCTCGAGTCTCAAAGGCTGCTTCAGAGATTTGTAAATTTAAAGCGGACACATCTTCTGCAGTTGTGTCTCCAGAGAATGCATCAATAGCCTTTATGACAGATGAAAAAAGTTCAGCATCCGGGCGGTGCCCATGAATTTGAATTGCTAAGTCAAAGTATTGTCTATAGCGATCATGCATTTTGGACATAATAATGTCGTATTCTGTTGCGTCCAAGCTATCCACAAGAGCTGCCATTCCAAGTTCGAAGGCCACCTCGTCCTTCGCAAAGCTATCTAACCTTAGCATCGCCTCAAGTCGTTCCGTCATACCTTCAGAACGCCATAATGAATAGGCAATACCCATTATTTTTGATGCATGCCTTAAGAATTCAAGATCGTCATCATCGCTTAAAACCACCAATTTGGCGAGCAACTCGTATCTCAATCCAAGCCTATCTCCTACAAACCGAAATGCTCCATCCAGCGCAAATGTACGTGTAAGGGATAAGTTTGAGAGGTCGAATGCAATGAAAAGGAAAGACTGGAAAAAACCTTCTCCCAATTTTAAAAAGGACGGCAACTATGAATAATCTCAACCGTTTCGTTTAAGATTAATGGGTCTTTAATCATATCAACAAAATGGATGGCTAATTTAAAGCAACTGTCTGATGTTATATTCCCTTTGGACTGAGACGATTCGATAAGGAGCCTAAGAAACTCAGGGATGAGTGGTGAGTGATCAATTATATGTGCAGCATCTTGAATAGCGGAAACCCCACCCAAATCGGAAAGGTGTATTTCCTGACCGGATTCAAGGGCTTCAACAAGTTGTCTTTCCAAAGAATGTAATTTTAGGTAAGGCATTGTTTCACCATAAAAAGCTGTCACCTTGTGCATGTTTCAACCGTTTTGGATCGATCCATTCACGGAGCGATGGCGATGATGTCGACGCTAAAAATACCTGTAAGTGAGGTAGGGATTGAATAGACGTATTTAGGCCAGCTAATAAATGGTCAAAATCATCGTCGATCATTTGGTGGTTTTTCGGGGAATCGATAAATAGCAGTCCAGGATGCCGTCCAAGCCCTCTACTTTCCGCCACAGAAATAATAGCCAAAACCGTAGCGACTTTCTGACCAGTTTTTCACCTCCTGTTAATTTGGAAAATGTGGTAGTCTGTCCACCCTTAATGATTTGCAGAGAAGCATTACCCTTAAGTTTTGCTTTTGTAATCGCTGACATTCCGAAGTCTCGGGCAAGTCTGGTAATATGTTTGCTTGTCTCTGACAGCAACTCTGCTTTCAGGCCATCAACTCGCTTTTCTGTCTCTTTAATAGTAGCTTCCAAAATGTCCTGTTCATCATTTATAGGTTCTTTCGCGATTTCTTGTGGTTGGGTCAGAAATTCCAGTTCGCTTTCCAATGCACGGATTTCACCGTAAACATCATAGTACTGATTAAATCCTCCAGATAAAGTATTCGATAGCTCAGAGCACTCCATTTCATTAATTGATGCCTTCTTGCTTAACACATGCAATCGTTCTTCCAGTTCCTCTACGGCACTCTTTGCCAGCTTAAGGGCTTGAGCTGATGCCTTCACTCTGTCCTGAAGCAATTTCATAATCTCTTGGGTATCATCTTCAACATAAACCATCCTCTCACCACAGACTGAGCATTCATGGGAGGCATGTTCCTGCTTTCGTCGCTCCTCGCTTATTGCGACTTCACAGCGAGGACATATTTCAGGGTCCAATGCTCGGAAAATTGCGGTGGTTGCCTCATCTTCCTTAAAGAATTGCAGTTCACGTCTATCTTCATTGTATGCGTTAGATGCTTCATTTTGTGATTTCTTCGCTTCCGTAAGTAGCGATTCAAGATTGCGAGTTTCATCACCAATTTCTCCCATCCTATGAATCGCTTTACGATGCTTGATGCGTATTTGTTCTGGTGATGGCAATGTTTGCAATTGATGTCTTTTTGTGGATAATTGGTTTTCTATCTTGGTTAATCGTTCTTCTTGAAATCTATGTTCTTCTTCGGAATATCGTCGATGTTCCTTTTGTTCAGCCAGGAACCCTTTCAGAGCTGACTTGGCACTCGAAAGTGTCGAAATCCATGGAAGGCCAAGGTACATTTGCAACAGCCTGCCAGGCAATCCGTCAGTCACGATTTCACCCAAAAGACTCGTATAATTAGTACCGATGAAAAGAGCACCGGATAAGGTCGGCCATTCATGAGTCGCAGGGTGTTCAGAGCCCTTGCGAAAAGCCTGGATAATATCCAGCCTCAAATGCTTCATAAAGAAAGATGACATAATTTCCTTAAAGTCTGGGGCAGTTGAGAATGTCGCCAACGTTAATGGATCGCTTTTTCCTTGTTTAATCTGGAGTATTCTACCGTCTGTTTTACCTTCTTTAAAAGAAGTTCCAACCGATAATCTCCACCGCCTATCTTAAAATCCAATCGAGCTTCATTTAACCATCCTTGAACGTCCACTTGAAGAGTTGAAGAGGGCTCACCACGCAGAAGCCATTTGACAATTTCGAATACGGAACTTTTTCCACGCAGATTAACATCAGTCATAATTGCCCATGCCCCACCATTCAAATTCTTCCAGGTAAAATGGAAAGGCCCGTCTTTGGCAGGAGGTTCTGTACCGTGTTTTTCGCCTCTGAAATCCAACTGGGTAATGGTTATGTGGGCTGGAGTTGCCGGAAGGGGAGATGGGTGGATACCAAACCGGGTCAGAACGGCTTTAACCTTGCCAGGGGAGACCCCTGACTGTTTAGCAATAGCTGACTGCCAATCGGAAGTATTGCTCTGTGAATATTTTTTTGACTTTTGATGTATCATGCCGCCACACCTTCCAATGATTGAAATCTAATCCATACACGGTCTGCGATAGAGGGAATGGCTTGTCCCATGGGTGTGATATGGTATTCATCCCAGCGCTGATGTTGATGTTGCTTTAAGGCGTTACCTCCCCGGTTGCCAGCAAGTTGAGCCACGAGTCTGGCACGGTGGGAATACCACTGGAGCTGTGGAAACTCCCGGAGAATTCTGGTGAGCAGAGAGATTGCATCAAAAAAAATTAGAAAGTCATATTCCTGAATCTTATCTCCTGATTGACGCTTACGCGGTTTGACAAGTTTTCTACAGGAAAGATACGACATCGCAGTATCTATTTTTTCATAAGCGCCAAAGCGGTAACGAAGCATTGGGATTTTACGGAGATCGGGCTCATCTTCCGAGAAGATACGGCGAACGTCCTCTATCAGACTATAATTCTTAGTTATTTCATATTGATCCAACAGCTCATCTGCAAGATAATCAGGATAGCGGACCCAAAAATCAAGAGCGTGCAACCGTGCTTCGCCAGAAAAGATGTGTGTGGGACCGTTCTTTTCGGGATTGGTAATCGCTTCGCTACCAGCTACCAAAATGAACAGGAGCCGTATGGCATTACGTCGGAGAGATGATTCGATTTCTCGACTCACGTGTCTATGTTCCATGTTCATGCCTCCTATCAGGGGGATACTGAAGGTCATGAGAGGTGACTGAAAATCTCCTGAATTTTATTTGCTAATTGAATCTATTATCATGAAGCATAAAACTTGATTAGCAGGGATTCTTTTACGAGTATTGAATATTGACTGAATCAGTTCTAATTTTCACTTACCAACCACAAAACCAAGTTCTGCATTCATTCAAATCCATGTCCCCCAGTTAAATATTTACTGAAAAAGAATGGCAATTCTCTCGCTACACTGCCCCCACCGAAAACCCCACCCCATCCAGCCGGTACCGCTCCGGGATGATCGCCATCCCCCCGAACGTCCCCGCCTTCAGCCATTCCTGGATCTTCTGGTAGTACTCCTCGTCCACCGCGTAGAGGGACACGCAGCATGGCCCCACCGGGCCTTCCTCGATAAAGGCAGTGCGGAAGGCCGTGTTGGGCTGGATGAAGGGCGGCTTGGGCCAGCACAGGCGCAGGCGTTCCACGTCCACGGCCAGGATGATGTGGCGGTCTTCCGGGATATTGCGGGTGATGCCGAGGATCTCGGACTTTAAATCGGGAAAATAGAATATGATGACTCGCAGCGCCGGTGTGCGCTGTCAGCACAGTTGGATCGATTCCAAACATGCAACACCCCCGTCAAAGATTGCCATTTGCCCCGTTGCAGGGCTGAGGGATACCGGCTTTGAAATGGGATGTTCTCTATTATGTTAATCTCGTGGGGATGAGTCTCGCCCACGGTCATATTCGGATAAAAATGACATTCTCGCTAGCGCGGTGGTCCGGGCTATCGGCAAGCCGAAAACCGAGGTGCTCCCGGGCAGTTGTTTCGTGCCGAAATTGTGACATACTTCCAGGGCCTTGGGCCACAAACAACCTTTAACGGGACATGGCGCGAAAGTCAATGTCTAAGCGATCCCGAAAGATTGATTGGCGGCGGGTTTTCGCGCCGTGCTTAGGTCCCCCGTCGATCTATGGTTTGCGGGGTTTGGTCTGCATGACGGCCCGATAGGCTTCGGAGAGACGGACAAAGTCGGTGTGGCGGCCGCCCTGATCCGGGTGCATGGCCATAGCCTTACGGCGAAACAGACGGGTGAATGCGCGCCGGTCCATTTTCCGCAAGGCTTCTTCGCCAATGCCGAACACCGCGCTGGCGTCCTTGAAGGAAATCCCGGCCGTGCCCTGGGGCCAGCGGTGGCGGCGGTGGGCGTTGCGGAACTGGTGGAAGAGGTTTTCCAGGACGTCGCTCTGGCCGTAATCCAAATCGAAGTACATGATCAGGTAACGCACCAGATAGTCCTGCAGGTGGTCGCGCAGGGGAAGGCCGGCCCAGAAGGCCGCGTCACGGTTGAGGCGGCAGATTTCCTGGACAAAATAGCTGTCGACCGCCTCCTGATCGAGGGCCTGGGGCATGGTTTTGGCGCACAACTGGCTGAAGTGGCGCTGCAGGTCGAAGATGACATAGACGTAGGCCTTGCGCTCGTGGGCCTTCAGGATGCGTTCGGACTGCAGGAAATACTGCTCGATCTCGTCGCGGGAGCGGTCGCTGACGGGACGGAAGATCTTGGGCGGCACGCGGCCGATATGGCCCTGGTCCATCCGGCCGAAGCGCAGGAAGTGGACCCGGCGCTTGTCGAAAAGATGCACCGGCAGACGGCGGTCGGCAGGGTTTGCGGTCTTCAGGGGGCCGCTGCCGCCGGCGGAAGGCCTCCACGGCATGGCGGATATCCCGGTCCACGAAGGGCCAGAGCAGATCGTCCAGCTCCTCCGGTTCGGGGTGGCCGCCCTGCGCCATAATGCGGTCTTCGAGCTCCGGGTCGATGTAGTAGCTGCGTCCGCCGGGATAGACGATGTGCTGCGCCGGATCGTGCCCCAGATCAGCCAGGGGGCGGCTGCGGTAGCAGTTTCCGTCCCAGTAGGATTCCCGGATCTCAAAGCGGTACCAGCGATTTTCGCGTACAGCGGCCAGATACATGGCGAATTGTCCGGCGTGGGGGGCAGCTGACGTCAGCACTTGTCCACGCCGGTTTGCCCCTGTTTTAAATTGCAAGGGAGGCGCTATCGGGCGCGGCCCGCCGGGCTAGAGCGCTTTTAGGGCGGCCTCGTAGTCGGGCTCGTCGGCAATTTCGGGAACCAGCTGATTGTAGGCCACGCGGCCCTTTTCATCCACGACCACCACCGCCCGTGCGAAGAGTCCCGCGAGCGGTCCGTCCGTGATGCGCACTCCATAGTGATCGCCGAACTCCGGCCGGCGGAAGGCCGAGGCGGATACGACATTTTCGATGCCTTCGGCCCCGCAGAAGCGGGCATGGGCAAACGGCAGATCCATGGAGATGCAGACGACGACGGCATTGTCGCGTTGGGCGATTTCCGTATTGAAGCGGCGGACGCTCATGGCGCAGGTGGGGGTGTCGATGCTCGGGAAGATATTCAGGACGACCTTTCGGCCGGCAAATTCCTGCAGGCTGACATCCTTGAGGTTTTTATCGACGACGGTGAAGCCGGGGGCGGTTTCGCCGACAGCGGGCAGGTTGCCGACGGTGTTGACGGGATTGCCTTTCAGTGTGATTTGGGCCATGGAGGTTCTCCTTTTGCAGTGATGTTGGATCGAAAGTGTTCCATGACCATAAGACATCCTGACCGAAAATAAAGCACCCGTGTGGATTTCCTTTTTCTATGCGCACTGGTCGGGATCATCCCCGCAGGCGGTCTCCCGTGCCTTTTCGGCCAGGCGCGACTTGCGGCGGGCCTGGGCCATGCGGTACCGGCGTTGCTGCAGCGCCGACTCGGCTGTCAGGGACGGCACCGGGGTCGGGCGCCCTTCTTCATCCAGGGCCACAAAGGTGAGATAGGCGGAGGCCACATGGCGGATTTCACCGGTCAAAAGCGTTTCGGTCTCCGCCCGCACGCCCACTTCCATGGAGCTCCGGCCGGCCATATTGACGCTGGCCCTGAGGATCAGCAGGTTGCCCACATAGGCGGGGTGGATGAAGTCCAGGCGGTCGATGGAGGCGGTCACCACATTGCAGCGGGCGTGGCGGAAGGCCGCCACACCGGCCGCACTGTCGATGTGTTTCACAATGACGCCGCCGTGAATGTTGCCGGCCGGGTTGGCATCCTCGGGCAGCAGGAAATGGGTCAAAATGGTCTGGCTTGCGGTGACGGTTTTGGCGTTCATCGGTCACGGTCTCCATGGTCTTCTTCTAAAGGTTCGATGTGGCAAAAGGCTTCATGGTAAGCGGCATTTTCGCCCATGTCCGATAGGGCGTCGCTGGTCAGGCGGTTGACGGATCCGCTCTGGTGCCACCAGCCCTGGTGGATTTTGACGATGCCGGGAAGGATGCCGGCATCTGTTTTAAGGCGGGCGGCGATGTGGCCCCGGGGGCTGGCAATCCGCATCATCCGGTCCGGGGTCAGTTGGTAACGCGCGGCGTCCTCCGGATGGATGAACGCCACCGGCGGGTCGCTGCGAAAGGCAAATTGCTGGGAGTGCATGGCGTGGGCGTGATGGGGGGTGAGCAGACGGAAGGGGTACCCCGCAGGGGCGGCCTGGGCCGGCACATAGGTCGGCAGGGGATGGCCGCCGTCTTTCAAGGCCTGGGTCGAATAGAATTCATAGCGTCCTGAGGGGGTGCGGAAACGGCCGTCGCGCCAGGGAATATCCCCATCGGGAATTTTAAAGGGGGCTGCCTGCAGGTCCGCGATGGTCACGCCGAATTTCCGGGTCAGGGGCCCTATGGCGTTTTCCAGAAAGCTGCGGGCCGGCATATCGGGATAGCCGTCGAGCGTCATGTGCCGCGCCAACCGTCGAAAGAGCTCATATTCACCGAGCAGGCCCGCGGGGGGCGCCACCGCCCGACCGGCGTAGTTCAGGTAGGGCGAAAACATGGAGCTATAGACGAGATCCTCTTCTTCCAGAATGCTGGTGCAGGGCAGCACCAGATCGGCGGCGCGGGCCGTGTCGGTCATGAACATGTCGATGACGACTTTGAAGGGGACACGGGCCAGGGCGCGCTCCAGGGCGCCGATATCGGGCATTTGAACCAGCGGGTTGGCCTTGGCGAACATGGCGACCTTGATGGGCGGATTGTCGGCCGACGCCAGGAAGCGCGCCATGCGGGCCAGGGGGAATGTCCGGGGCGCATGCGCGGGCAGGCGGGGACCGGTGCCCCCCGTGCGGTCGATCCAGGGGGCGATGGACCGGTTGGCAAAATTGACCCCGCCCCCCGGGCGGCCGATATTGCCGGTCAAGGCCGCCAGGGCGTCGATGCCGCGCACGGTATTGCCGCCGTTGGCATAGCGCTGAAGCCCCATGCCGATGATGATGGTGGCGGGCGATCGCTCGGCGTAACGTTCGGCCAGGCGGCAGATCACATCCTGCGGGAGGCCGGTAATCGCCGCGGCGTCTGCCGGTGAAAAGTCCCGCAGGGATTCCCGGAAGCGCTCGAATCCCAGGGTGTGTTCGGCAATGAACTGGCGATCGATGCGGTCGGTGGCCAGCAGGTGGTGGGCCATTCCCAGGGCCAGGGCGCCGTCGGTGCCCGGCCGCGGCTGAAGATGAAGATCGGCCTGGGCCGCGCTGAGGGTCTTGAGGGGGTCGATGACCGCCAGGTAGGCGCCCTGTTGGCGCGCTTGCTGCAAAAACGGCACGCAATGGGGGTTGGTGGCCACCGGGTTGCGGCCCCAGATCAGGATGCAGCCGGTATTGGCCAGATCCTGGAAGGCGTGCCCGCGCACATCGCCGAAATCATAGCGCTGGGCGGCGATCCCGGCGGACCAGCAGAGACTGCCCCGGGGAACTGAAACGCCCCCCAGATGGTCGAAAAAAAGACGATCGACGGATTTGATCAAGCCCCCATAACCGCTGTCGGCATAATATAGAATGGACTGGAGGCCGTGGCTTCGAATGGCATGGCTGAAGCGCTGGGCCAGGAGGTCGATGGCGGCTTCCCAGGAGAGGGACTTCCAGCGGCCGTTTTCCTTCAGACGGGGTTGGCGCAGGCGTTGAGGGTGGTAGAGGCGTTCCAGCAGCTTTTTGCCTTTGACGCAGATGCGGCCCCGGGTAAGGGGATGGGCGGGGTCGCCTTTGAGCCCCACCACCCGGCCATTCTCCACTTCGGCCAAAAGGCCGCAGACATCGAAGCAGTCCAGGGGGCAGGCGCATTTCACAACACGTTTCACAGCGGCACGCTCCCGATGGCCAGCCAGACCGGGTGTCCGCCATGCACGGTGCGATGGGCGGCAACTTCGAAAGGGAACTGCCGGAGTAGATGGTCTTCCGGCAGCACCAGGATCACCCGCCAGCCGCGAAAATCCCGCTGCAGTTTGTGCAGGATTTCACCCACCAGGCGGGGGGTCGCTTCTTTTTTGCCCAGGCGCTGTCCGTAGGGCGGGTTGAGGGCGATCAGCCCCTGATGGGCGCCGAGGGGGGGCGCGGTGAGATCGAAGAAGTCCTGCTGACGGAGATCGATCATTTCTTCCAGGTCCGATCCCCCCAGCAGGCCGGAGAGCCGATCGATAGCCGTCCGGCTGCGGTCGGCGGCATAGATCCTGGGCCTGGCCGGCGATGGGAAAACGGGTGCCGCTTGTTGGCGGAGATAGGCCCAGTGGGACGCCCGAAAGGCCGGCCAGTCCATGAAGGCGAAGGGACGATACCAGCCCGGCGGGATCTGCCCGGCCAGCATGGCCGCTTCGATGGCAAAGGTACCGCTGCCGCACATGGGGTCGCAGAGCACGGTATCGGCGTCATAACCCGCCAGCATCAGGGCGGCCGCCGCCAGGGTTTCCCGCAAGGGGGCCGGACCGCCCTGGGTTTTGACGCCGCGCTTGTGAAGGTGGTCCCCCGAGCTGTCCAGGGAAAGGGTCAGCCGGTCGTTCTCCAGGCGTGCCCAGATGTGCTGGGCAGGGTTGTCATCGCGGCTTGCGACGGTGGCGCCGGACGTATGATGGCCGGTTAGGCGATTCTTTACGGCCTGCGCGATGCGGTCGGCCACGGCATCGCTGTGATAGAGCCGTGATTTGTGTGTGCTGACCCGCACTTGGAGCGCCGTGTTGTCTTTGAGGTAGAGTTCCCAAGGGATGGCGTGGGTGTGTTTTTCGAGGGTTTCGAAATCACGGGCCTTGAAGCGCTGGATGCGCATGAGAATGCGGCTGGCGGTGCGGCACATCAGGTTGGCCTGGTAGCCGGTGGTCAACCGGCCTGTGAACGCCACGCCGCCCCTGCGTTGAATCGTTTCGGCAGGCGGCACGCTCAATCCCGTCAGCTCGCTGTAGCAGAGGGATTCCAAGCCCGGCGGTGTTATGGCGAAAAACCGCTGTTCGCGGCCGATCACATGCTGTTTGATGCGGCGTTCAAGCGCCTTGTCGGCAGCGCTGGGCCGGCCTGGATCAAGGTGGACGGCCGGATTGTCAGTCGGGTTTTGGTTCATCATAAACTTCCTGCCCCGGCAGATTCGTCCTGCCAAAAGGGCTGAGGGGTTGCCAATCGATCCGGAATCGTCTTTATTTCGCAGAGATCGGCCGTTCAGGCAACACTCTTTCGCGGTCGTTCCCCGATCCCAGGGGAAGGGGATAGGGGCGGGGATGGACCGGCAGATGAGGTGCATTGAGGAGGATAGGATGAACGTTGCGATTTCCCGCGCGGCCTATGACGATGCCTTGAAAGGGACGATCTACGCGCTCCTGCAAAAGGAAGGGCTCGATCGTGAGGTCCGGGGGCGGGTGCTGATCAAACCCAACCTGCTTTTGGCGGCCCGCCCTGAGCGGGCCATCACCACCCACCCGCTGGTGGTGCGGGCGGTGGCCGAGTTCGTGCGGGACCACGGCGGCCGTCCGGTGGTGGCCGACAGTCCGGCCGTGGGGAAAATGGACCGGATCTATCGTCTCGGGGCTTACCGGGAGGCTCTGGTGGGATTAGACGTCCCTTTTCTGGCCTTCGAGGGGGAAGCCGAAGTGGATATCGGCCCCCCTTTCGGACGGGTGCCGCTGGCCCGCCAGGCCCTCGAGGCGGATGCGGTCATCAATCTGGCCAAACTCAAGACCCACAGCCAGATGACCCTGACCCTGGGCGTCAAGAACACCTTCGGCTGTGTGGTGGGGTTGAAGAAACCCGAATGGCACATGCGGGCCGGAATCGACAAAGGCGTCTTCGCCCGCCTGATCGTGCAGATTCACCAGGCCGTGGCCCCGCTCTATACCCTGATCGACGGCGTTACGGGGCTGGAGGGGCACGGACCGGGCAAGGCCGGCCGGCCTGTGGCCCTGGGGCTTTTGATCGGCAGTCGGAGCGCCCATGCGGCCGACCACGCCGTGTGCGATCTGATCGGCTGGCCGCACGAACGGCTGCCGACCCTGCGCGCGGCCGAAGAACTTGGCATTCCCCACGCCCCCCGGCGGGTCGCCGGGAATGGCCCTGAGCGCATTCGCTTCCAGCTGCCGGAGGCCGGAACGACCCGCTTCGGGCCGGAATTTCTGCAGCCCTTGCTGCGGCGCCATCTCTTCCGGCGGCCGGTGGCCGATGCCGATCGCTGCCGCCTGTGCGGCGAATGCTGGAAGTACTGCCCGGCGCATGCCATCCAATCCCGCGGGGAACGGCTGTACTTCGACTACAACCGTTGCATTCGTTGCTACTGCTGCATCGAAGTCTGCCCCCACGGGGCCATGACGTCGGCCGAAACGGCGGTCGGAAGATTGTTGCGGCGTTTGCGGTTTTAGGGGCGGAACCGACGCAGATGTGACCGACGGTTTTTTTTATAAGCACGCATGGCCCCCGGGTTTATTACGCCTGCTTCTTAAGCGCGTAGCTCCGCCACATGGCGTAATACTTCAGGAAGTCCACATGCCCGATGATCGCAAAGCCGACGCTTTCAAACTCGCGTTCAACAGTTTCACGCGGCAGGACATTGCGCCTATCATACCCATGCGGGGTGTCCGGCGGCTCGATTGCCTGCGACCGGAGCGCCCTCGCGTTGCCGTCGGCACGGGTGCGCCGGGCCGCCGATCGCTGCCGACGGAAGGCTTTATAGTTGCCGTCAACCCACAAGGAGATCGCCACGGTATCGCGCGTCACGCGGAAAAATTCCCTCAGGAGCGCCAGGCGGTCATCGGCATGGGCAAAGTGGTGCAGCAGCCGCATGCAAAAGATGTGGTCCACGCTCTCGTCCTGCATACCTGTGTCGAAAGCGGAACATTGAAAGATCTTGATCCGGGCCAGCAGATCAGGGGGGGTGACTTGGCGCGCCACCGCCAGCATGGGGGCGCTGTTGTCCGCGGCCAGGATGATGCGGTCTTTTTGACGGCCTATCACAGGCCAGAAGCGGCCCGTGCCACAGGGCAGATCCAATACGGTTGCGGGATTTCCGGAAAGCGCCAGAACCTGTGCGGCCATGCACTGCTCGCGCCAGTTGGAGAGTTGGCGGCCGACGCTGCGGCGGTGATGTTCATGGTAATGGAGCGCCTGCTTAAAGTTGTAGCTCGATGAGGATTTCTCTTCAATGGCGTTCATCACATTCTCCCCGTAAGATCGCTCTCGAATGCGCTGAGATGTCGAGAATTCCACTTTCGAGGTTAGAGCGATGATTAATAATGATGAGTATACCGCTATCTGAAAAGAAAAGTCGATAGATAGTGGCAAGATTTCCATCTGGCTATTTTCGGTGGCGTGCGTGGCTGGCCTCCTGAACGACTGCCGACCCTGAAAGCGGCCGACAAGCTATCCATGCCACATCACCCCCAGCGTGTCACGGGGGACGGTCCCGCGCGCACCTACCTCCAGGTGCCGGTGGCCGTTTCGGCCCGCTTCGGACCGGAGTTTCTGCAGCCCCCTTTCGGCGACGCCATCTCTTTCGGCGGCCGGTGACGGCTCTCGATCGCTGCCGCCTGTGCGGCGAATTCTGGTAATGCGGCCCGGCCTGCGCCATCCAATATAGCGGTGACCGGCTGCGCTTCGACTACGACCGCTGCATCCGCGGCTATTGCGGCATCGAAGTCTGCTCCTTCTGGGCCACGGCGTCAGCCGAAACGGTCGCCGGAAGGTGGCTGCGATACTTGCGATCCTGCTTAAGGGGCACGGATTCGGGGGAAGACTTGTGATCGTGAGATATTTTTACATAATGCGAAGAGGGCATCGATCCCCATCGGTCCAGGCGATGGCTGAGAATGTAATCGGCACCCTGGTAATAGGCCATCAGCTCCCTGGGCTAAGGGGGATCTTGCCGGCAAGGGCTGGAGCTTCTCGCCCTGTTGCAGATCGATTTTTTGGCCGGGGGACAAATGGCCAGCTGGTTGTTGTCCGTCAAAAGGCCCAGTTTCTGGTAATTGCCAATCAGCGCCCGGGGCTGGAATTGCGGATCTAGAATGTCAGCCCCGAAAAAATGTGTTTCGTAGGGGAGTTTCAACAACGCTAAAAGGGTCGGGGCCACATCGATCTGGGAGCATAGCTTATCGATTTCGCCCGGCGCGATGTGGGCCGGGCTGAAGAAGAAAAGCGGGATGTGGTATTTCGCGATATTCAGCCCCACCTTGCCGGCGCTGCTGGCGCAATGATCGGCAACGAGGATAAATACCGTATCGGCATACCAGGATTTCTGGCGAGCTTGATCGATAAACCGGCGCAGGGCATCGTCCGTATATTTGACCGCGCCGATGCGGCCGGAGCCCGAAGGAATATCGATTCGGCCGGACGGATAGGTATAGGGGCGATGGTTGCTGGTGGTCATAAGATGAAAAAAGAAGGGCCGCCCTGATCGATGGACGCGATCGGCTTCGTTTAGGGTTTTGCGATACAGGTCCTCGTCGGAAACCCCCCAGGCATTGCGGAAGCTGATGTTCGCCGTTTCAAAATCCGTCTCATCCACCGTCCGGTAGCCGTTGCCGGAGAAAAAAGCATTCATGTTGTCGAAAAATCCGCGTCCCCCATAGATAAAAGCCGTATCGTAGCCGTTGTCTTGCAGAACCTTCCCCAGCGTGTACATGCGGGCGTTGTCCGGCCGTTTGACCATCGAACGGCCCGGTGTCGGCGGAAGTGAAAGGGTCAGCGCTTCGAGCCCGCGGGTCGTGCGTGTGCCGGTGGCGAAACAGTTGGTAAACAGCAGGCCCTGCCGGAACCATTGATCCATGAACGGTGTGGCGCCCAAAGGACTGCCGAAGTGCCCCAGGAATTTAGCGCTCAAGCTTTCAACCGTGATCAGGATGACATTGAGGCGATCCGGTGTTCCTGACGGTGCGATGCGTCGTCGGATATCGAATAGCGTGTCCCCGGCATACGGTTGGCCGGCGACGTGCAGACGATCGCGCAGCAGGCGGGAAAGCGCAGGATCGTCTCCCTGGGCGTAAAAGGTCTTGTAGTCCAGCTTATTGTTGCGAAAGGCCGCTACAAATTGGTACGGGCCGTTGGAAGCCAGCTCATTGGCGTAATTATTGGACGAAAGGCCTCGCAGGGACTGGTTCACGAACAGCAGGCCCAAGCCGGCGAGCAGAAAAAACGACAGGGACAGGAAGAGGCGCCGGGAAAAGGGCTCTGAGACCGTCAGCGCATTGGCGAGTCGCTTTCGGATGCCCATAAATGATAATACAGATGCCCCCAGCAGCACTGCCAGGATGGGTACCAGGGGATAGGACTCCGCGATATTCTGGGTGACTTCCTGGGTGTAGACGAGGTAGTCGACGGCGATGAAGTTGAACCGGGTGCCGAACTCCTGCCAGAAAAACCATTCCGCCGTGCAGCTGAAATACAATCCGTAAAAACTTGCCATCGACAAGGCATAGACCGCCCAGCGATTCAGCCGGCTATGATAGATTTTGTCCGGTAAAAACAAAAGCAGCAGGACAAACGGCAAGACGAAATAGACCAGGAAACCAAATCATAGAGTGTTCCGGCGGCCATGATATAGATGCCCTCGCGCATGGTGTGAGACAAGTTCGGCCAGGCGCTGATCAGAAGAATGCTCCGCAAGGCGGCGAACGCAGCCAGGGCGATCAGGGCATGGGGCCAGACGATGGCCAGGCGTGTGCGGGCGTATAGTGCCGGCAGGAGATTCGAACACGTTGCTCTTGTCATAGCGGTTTGTTTTTGCAGGACATAGAGTCTCCACATGGAGTAGAATTTGAGGAAATCGAAGTGTCCGGCGATGGCGAAGCCGGCCCGGGCGAATTCGGGTTCGATTTGGCGGCGCTCCAGGACGCAGCGGTTTTGATAGGTCTTGTGGGTGCGGCGCGCTTCCAGCTTGCGCCGGCGCCGGGCTTTGTAGTTGCCGTCCACCCAGAGGGAAAGGGCCACGGTGTGGCGGGTGACCCGATGGAATTCCCTTAAAATGGCCAGGCGGTCTTCCGCACGGGTGATGTGGTGCAGCAGGCGCATGCAGAACACGTGGTCCACGCTGTTGTCCTCCAGCTGGATGTCGAAGGCGGAACTCTGGAAGAGGGTGATGCGCTCGAGCAGCGGCGGGGGTGTCACCTCGCGGGCGACGGCCAGCATGGAATCGCTGTTGTCGGCGGCCAGGATGGTCTGTTGGGTTGTGCGGGCCAGCAGGGGCCAGAAGCGCCCGGTGCCGCAGGGCAGGTCCAGAATCACGGCGGGATTTCCGGCCAGGGTCAGGGCTTGGGCGGCCATCTGCTGCTCGCGCCAGTTGGAGAGCTGGCGGCCTATGGTGCGGCGGTGCTTTTCATGGTAGTTGCGCGAGTGCTTCAGGGTGTATTTGGCTGAAAATTCCAGCGTATAAGTGCCCATCGGATTTCCTCTATCCATCTTTCAGTGCCGGCTGTTCGCGAGAAGCAATAACAAAACGGTATAAAGGCCGCCGCGATGTGTTTTTGGAGACGCCGCCGCCACGCTAGGGCGTTGCGTTTTGCCATCGGTGTGGAAATGCGGGTGAAGCATTTCAAGATGGCGGGACGTCACCGACCGGTTTAGGACGAGGGTGTTGCGGTCGGGAAGCCCCGCAGGCGCGCCGGTCGGATCGGACTTTTCCCCCGGCACTGTTGACGCCTTGGGTCTGCCGAGAGCGAGGATGCGTGACCGGTTCGACGGCATGCATGGGGTCGTGGGCGCGCTGAGCACTATCCGCTAATCCGCGACGGAAGGCCTTGCCATGCGGTAGCCACAGGACGCCTAATAGCAGCGCCGTCAGAAGCGCGATCCCCGCGAGCGCCGATAAGTCGATTTTGTGACCCTTCCCCCCAATTGCGTAGCCTTCGTTTCTTTTTAGCATCCTAATGCCGGTCCCGCCCCGGGAGAATAAGTTGAAATCTGTATATTCTCGTTACGGCCGCCCACCATCGATGGGGGCAATCTACTTCAGGGGGGATTACCGTCGCATGGCCGCAACATTACCGATGCGTCATCTTGGCGGTCTATCCTTGGTAAGATATGCCGTTCCGGCATGGGCGGGGTGTCGGGGGGAATGGCCGAGAGGCGGATTAGGCGTTGTGCGCCCGGGGGAGGCTGACCGTGATCACGGTACCGCTTCCGTAATGACTCGAAACCTGAATATTACCGCCCAGGTCCTGCACCACGGCCTTCACCAGGCTCAACCCCAGCCCCGTACCGCTTTGCTGGCGGCTTTTGTCGCAACGGTAGAAGCGGTCGAAAATGCGCGGCAGGTTTTCATCGGAGATGCCGATGCCGTTGTCCTCGAATACGAGGACCGCTTCATTGCGGTGGGCCTTGAGCGCAACGGAAACCCGGCCGCCTTCGGCGGTGTATTTCAGGGCATTGTCCAAGAGATTGGCGACCATGCGCTGAAGGGTGGCGGGTTCGCCCTTGACATGGCATGGGGAGGTGTGCGGCTGCACCGACAGGGCGATGTTCTTATCTTCCGCGAGGGGCTGAAACAGGTCGCAGGCTTCCTCGAGGAGGGGCGCGAGGTCGACATCTTCCATCCGGACCTCCCGGGTGCCGGATTCGATCTCGGAGATGAACAGCATGGTTTCCAGCATGCCCAGCAGGCGGTCGCATTCATTGATGGTCGTGGCCATGACGGCCGTGAACTCTTCCGGATCCTCCGCCCCCTGCAGGGCAAGTTCGGCGGCCGTCCGGATGCGGGTGATGGGGCTGCGCAGGTCGTGGGCGATATTGTCCGTCACCTCCTGCCTGCTGGTGATCAAGGCCTGAATTCGATCGAGCATGGTATTGAACGCCACCGCCAGCGTCGCCACCTCGCCCTTCAGTTTGAGGGTGGGAACCCGGGTACCGAACTGCCCTTCCGCGATGATGTGGGCCGCTTTGGTAATCTCGCTGATGCCGGCGGTGGCCCGCCAGGAAATCAGCCCGCCGCAGATCAGTCCCACCAGGATCGTCCCGCCGCCGAATCCCGTAAGAATGTCTTTTAAATCATGCAAAAAATGCTCTTCATCTTTCAGGGAGTGGCCGATCTGCAAGATGTAGCCTGTCGCCCAGACGACCGGATAAAATTTGGCTGCGATGCTTATGCCCTTTAATGAGCGTGGTATCGATCCGATAGGACTCTCCTTTGGGCAGGTCTTTCCCCGGGCGGCCGGACGTCATCAGGCCGCGCCAGTTTAATAGATTCGAGTGCGCCACCATCTGCCCTTCAGGGTCGAGGAGTCTGAAAAAGACGTGGTCGATCCCCTTGGATTCCGATTCCAGGACCGCTTCCCGCTGAAGGGCGGGGATGCCGTCTTTTTGGAAAAGCGCACTGAACTCGCGGTACTCGGTGAGGATAGCGTCGTTTCTACGGTTCTCGAAATAGGTCTGGACCGTCGAATACAGGACGAAGAGGGCGCTCAGAAGGGTCAGGGTGAGAACACCGGTATACCACAGGGTCAGCTTGACCCTGAGGTCGTGGCGCAGCCGGCTAAGGCGTTTTAAGAACATAGCCCGCCCCGCGGATGGTCTGGATCAATTTGGGCTCATACCCCTTGTCGATTTTATCGCGCAAGCGGCAGATGCGTGCTTCGACCACATTGGTCTCCGGGTCGAAATTGTAGTTCCACACATGCTCGATGATCATGGTTTTGGTCACCACCCGGCCTTTGTTGCGCATGAGGTATTCGAGCAGGGCATATTCCTTGGGCTGCAGTTCGATGGACACCTCGCCGCGGGTGACCGCGCGGGTCAGAAGGTCGATTTGCAGGTCGGCGGCGGTCAGGGTCGTGGGCTCGGCGGTGCCCGTCGACCGTCGGATGAGCGCATGGAGGCGGGCCACCAGCTCGGAGAAGGCAAAGGGTTTGGTGAGATAATCGTCCCCCCCGCTTTGCAGGCCCTTGATCCGATCATCGAGGGAGCGCTTGGCGCTGAGGATGATCACCGGGGTCGTGACGCCGCTGCTGCGCATCCGTTCCAAAAGGGCGAGTCCGTCCAGGCCCGGCAACATAATATCCAGGATGGCGGCATCATAGGGCTCGGTCAAACCCATGTGCAGGCCGTCGATGCCGTTGTCGACCCGGTCGATGGCAAACCCCTCTTGCTGCAGGCCCTTTTCAATAAAATGAGCGATCGTGTCGTCATCTTCGACAATGAGAATTCGCATTTTCGAATCTCCCGTACACCCTCATCTTGGCACGAGACCAATCGACGGGGGATGGGCGTGCCCCGGCCGCGGCAGAAATACCGGTGGAATGGGGCGGCATCATCATGGAAGATGCTGCTTCCGGTCAACATGCGGCGGAAGTATTTCGCAGTCCGCGTAATGCGCTAGACGCCGATGGTGAGGATCCCCGTCTAATTACCTTCCAGCGGTCCGAACCGGGCTAGCCAACGATCCCTGTTAAGTTGTTCTACCTGAAGCGTTTTCGCTGCCGGCATATCGTTGCCGATATCGATACCGGGTCGCTTGGAAGCATAGACCACCGAGCGATACGTGGGGTCTTTCCCCTCCAGGATCAGCGCCACTTGTCGACGTCCATTCGCCTGTTCTTTTTCCCGGTCATCCCCCATGGTATGGGCATCCAAGCGATCAATGGACCAATCAGCATAATAATAGAAGATCGCTCGCATGGTCTCATTGAACCCGAAAGAAGCAACGCTACTGCGTTCCTCGACAGGAATTGCGTCCACGAAGGTCAGCAGCCCTTCACGCATACTTTTCTCGCGATCCAAGGCGGGCTGCGCCAACAAACATATCCCCCCCAGGAAAAGCGCTGTCGAGAAAATCATGGCGGTCGGCAGGAATTCTCTGCCGCGCGTCGCAAAATAAATACCGAGAAGTATTCCGCCAAGCAGCAGAGCGACCATATGCAAGCTGCTGAAAGTCAGCAGCACAGCACCTGAACGCGGCGGAACAATATCCGCGAGGGCCGGGACCAATTTCCCCAGCAACGGCAAAGCACCTAAAACAAACAATACAACAGCCATCAGGATCTGCCAGGCCCGCGCATAAACAGGCAGCCATTTGTCTTTGTAATGGATCAACTGATCCGCAACAATCAGTGCAAAGACCGGCATCATCGGCCAGATGTAAATCGAGCGTTTCGTTGCCGAGCTGGTCAATATGGCAAGGCCGACGATAGACCAGCCAAACAGGAATATTTCCAAAGGGCTCAGCGGCTGTCGTTTAAACAATTTTTTCAGTTTATCCCAAAACCAGGGGATCAGCAGCGGTGTCCACGGTAAACCATATAAAAGCAATGCCGTGACGTAATAAAATGGATTTCTACGGATATGGGACAGGTTTTGGGCCGTTCCCATCAGGCGGCCGACCTGATTGTCCCAAAACCATTCCTGCCAAATGCCCTTTCCGCTCGCATGGATCAAATAGACCCAGGGCGCCACTAAGGCCAGCAAAACGACAACGGCCAGCAGATGCGGCACAATCCCGACCGACAGGAATCTTTTCCCAACGCCCTTGATTCGGATCCCCAGCCCCTGTTCCCCGCCGAAAAACAGTGTTTGCATAAACATGACCATCCAGGCGGCGGCGATCATGATCAATCCGATCGGTCCCTTGGAAAGAAAAGCGCCGGCCGCGAAAATTCCCGCCAAAACCGCAACCCAACGCCGTTGCTTAAAATAGACTTCCACCAATGCCCAAATTGCCGCGATCACGAAAAATGAAAGGGCCGCATCCACTCGGATCCAATGGGCATTCTCGAAGAAACCTTCCATCGTCGCCATCACACCCAAGGATAGCCAGGCCTTGCCGGGCGCCAAAAACTGCCGGCCCAACAGATAGGTCATCCATAAAATGCCCAGCGCCCAAAACGTCGTCGAGAGCCGAATCGCTCCGGTATCCCCAAAAACCGGACCTAACACCTTAATGAACCATCCGGCCACCGCAAAATACAGCGGGGGTTTCTCAACAAACGGCTCGGAGGCCAACATCGGCACCACAAGATTGTGCGAACGGCTCATCGCCAAAGACACCGCAGCGACACGCGGTTCATCAGGCGTCCATAGATCATGATTCACAATCCCCACGAAACAGAGCAGCAAACATGTCAGCACGACAATCCGGACGCCGTATTTCGCAACACCACCATTTAGATTCTTTTTACGGTTTTGCATCGCCTCTTTCCGTTGAGATTCATATCGACCAGCGCATGATTTGCATTAAAGCAGGCCAAGATGAAGATTTGATGAATGATGGCGCTGCTTGTCATCATATTCAGTTCTCTTCCAAATGGAGTTGGGGAGAAGGCGCCGAACCTTCGCCGCAAAGATTCGGATTCGCCTGCGGGGATTCGAGGGTTCAGGCCTTGAAGTGTCAAGCGTCTATCCCGGGACTCCCCCTTTCGCCGCCGGACGGTTTTGTCGTCCCCGTCGACCCATAGCGATACCGCCACCGTGTCGTGCGTCACGCGATGAAAAATCTTGAGGACGACAGTGTCCTGGGAGCGGGAGAAAACCGGTGGAATGGGGCGGCATCATCATGGAAATCCATGCTACCCGTCAACATGCGGCTGAAGTATTATGCCGTCCGCGTAATAAGATAAACACCGGCGCAGATGGTGGCGATTCCCATCCATCGGATCAGATCGACCGGCTCCCCAAAAAAGGCCTTCCCGGCCAACGCGGCGACGATGTAACCGATGCTCAGCATGGGGTAGGCATAGCTGACATCCACCCGGGATAGGACCAGGAGCCACACGACGACACTGACGACGTAGCAGCCGAGCCCGAGCAGGACGAAAGGGTTCATCCCCACTCTAAGACCGATCGGCAGCATATTCTCCAGGGAAAAAGCAAAGGTCCCGATAGTCCGCATGCCGTGTTTGAGGGCAATCTGGGCGGCGGCGTTGAGCAATACACCGGTCAGGATCAGGGGCAGATATTTGTTCATGTCGATAGCACCTCGATGAGATTTAATATTGGGCAAAGACAAAACCGTCGGGGCCGTTATGGTCCTCGTAGATCGGCGGCGGCAGAAGTGCCTTGCAACCATGTATTTCTTATACTTGCCGATAATAACGACTTTGCCCTTGTTTCTCTGAATGAGAGCCTTGAGTTGCTTCAGGTCCAAAAGGCGGTGGCGTGCCTCCGGGTAGCTGAATCCATAAGCCATTTCGCCGCCGCGGAGTACAAGGACGTCGCTACGCTTGTAATACCAACAGACCGCCCGCACGGTAGGGTTGAACGACACGAGGTAGGTGTCCGCTTGAACCCGGGAGGCATTCCTTAGCAGAAATTCCCCCGGCGCCTTGTGAGTGATGATTTTATCAGGCAGGGCAAATTGTGCGGTGGTTAAAAACAGAAGTGTCGCGAGACTGATCGAGCCGATTTTTTCTCCGAGGGTCTCTTTTTTCAGAGAATGAAGCAGAACAACGACGAGCAACAGCATCGCTGTCGCGATCGCAATTACCTTCCATTCCGCAACATAAGGAATAAGTCCACCGATACCGGTGGTCTGCATGATAATGAGCCCGACGAGTGCGGCGAGGAGAAACACACTAAACGTGACCGCCCCGGCCCGAAACGCCTTGCGATTCCCCTTCCCAAAATAAGCCGCCAATCCGTGGGTCAGCAATAGGGCAAACGGCGGAAAGCAGGGCAGAATATAGGTGATCAGCTTGCCGCTGGCGGCGGAAAAGAAAAGCATGGGAGCGCTAAACCAGCAGAGGGCATAGCGGAAAAGCGCCGTCTGCATCATGGACCGATCCATACCCCGCACGGCGGCTGGAACCATGAAGCTCCATGGCAGCGCCGCTAAGGGGAACATCAGAAAATAGAACCAGAAGGGCGCCTTGTGCTGGGCGTCTTCAGCCATGAAGCGCTTGACATGTTCCACCCAGAAAAAATAGTTCCAGAAGTCCGGCTCTTTCAGGTGGACGGCGATGGCCCAGGGAAGGGCGATGAGCGTGGCGGCGACAATGGGAATGCCGGCCATGCGAAACAGGTCCTTCCAGCGTTTCTCCCAGATCATGTAGGGCACGATGACCACGACCGGGACCGCAAAGGCCAGGAACCCCTTGGTCAGAAAGGCCATGCCGCAGCACAGGCCGAAAAGCGCCAGCAGGCCCTTTTCCTTCCCGCTTCCGCGGGGGGCATTCGAGGCCAGATAAAAGGCGGTCATGGCCATGGTGATAAACATGGATAGGGGACCGTCCAGCACGCTGAAAACGCCCGTTCCCACCACTTCGAAGGTGGTCAGAAAAATCAACGCGGCAATGAGGCCGCTGGCAGGACCGCCGCCGGAGCGCCGCATCAGCAGCCACACCATCAGGGCCGAAAGCCCGGCCGCCATCGCCGACGGGAACCTTGCGGCGAACGGATTCTCTCCAAAAACGAGCATGGCGAGTCCATCGAGCCAGTACCCCATGACCGGCTTTTCAAAATACCGCACCCCATTCAGCCTTGGGACAATCCAGTCGCCGGTTGCGATCATCTCACGGGGAATCTCGGCGTAGCGTGTCTCGTCCGGAATAATCAGGGGGCGATATCCGATAGGAAGGATATAGGCCAGTAGAAACCCGAGAAAGATGATGGCGTGCAATGGTTTGGTGCGGGAACTCATGATGTAGGGGGTTCCGTTTGGCAAGACACCCATCCCTCCCGTCCAACGATTTCTGTTCGTCCCAGGCACCCGGCGCCGATGGGTTCCGTTTTCAGCAAAGCACCCAGCGGGACAAATGAAATTCCCTGCGCCAATGCGGATTCGAGGAAATCTGAAAACATGTCCCGGCAGATCCCGCCCTCTACTTCGGCGTGGATGGTCAGCACGTTGAGCCGTTCCGGACGAATAAGGGACAGCAAGTGCGTGTTGAAATTTTCGCGGGTAACACCGCGCTGACCAATGGCCTCGTCATAGGTCGGCAGGGTGACAGGGACTTGGGGTTGCGGCAGGGCGCGGCCATTCACGACCGGGGAAAACAAATGCCGGCCACGGCAATCGCTATTATAATCAAATGGGTATCGGCACTTTTCCTCCAGGACGATGGGCGTGCACCGCCAGGCGGGGACTGCCGAGCAAGTGGGGGCGTGACCCGTAATGTCGGTGAGTCGCGCATACCCACGCTCAAGCGCCATGCGTATGGCATAGCGGTCCATGGTGTCGATGTGCGCCTGCCAGCCGTGGTGGTCCCAGGCGTGAAGGCCGATCTCGTGACCGTCGTCGGAGGCCGAACGGATCATCGCCGCCGCCTTGAGGCCGATGTCCGGTCCGGGCCAGAACGTGCCGCGCAGCAGGATGTCCCACCCGTAAAGGCTGGCCGCCCTGGTCCGCATCATTTTGACCAGAAAGGCGGGGCGCAGCAGGCGCCAGATATGGCGCCCCATGTTATCGGGCCCGACCGAAAAAAAGAAGGAGGCCCGGATGCCATGTCGCTGGAACAGCCGGCACAGGACCGGCACCCCCTGCCGGGTACCGGTCAAGGTGTCCACATCCACCCGTAAACCGAGCATCATGGCCGATTCCAACGTTCTTTCGGACCGGGGCGATGGGAACGATCCCCCCGGCAAGTCCTGGGTCGGCTGATCATGATGCCCCCACGGCCTCTCGAAGAAAGAAATCCAGGGTCTCTTCCACGGACTGCTCCAGCGGGATCACGGGGCTCCAATTCAGGCGCCGGCGCGCATTCTTGATGCTGGGCTTCCGGTGCTGGACGTCCTCGTAGCCGGACCCGTAGTAGGCGCGGCTTTCCACCTTGCGGATGCCGGCGAGCGGCGGAAAGTGGTCCCTCAGGGGGTGACGCTCGAATTTGTCGATGAGCAGCAGGGCCAGGGATTCGATGGACGCTTCGTTTTCCGGGTTGCCGATGTTGAAAATCCGGCCGTCGCAGCGGTTGCCCTGGTTTTCGATGATGCGGAACAGGCATTCGACGCCGTCTTTGACGTCGGTAAAGCATCGCTGCTGCCGGCCGCCGTCCACCAGCTTGATGGGCGTTCCCTCGGCGAGATTGAGAATCAGTTGCGTGATGGCCCGGGAACTGCCGATGCGGGCCGACTCCAGGCTGTCCAGGCGTGGACCGATCCAGTTGAAAGGCCGGAACAGGGTAAACTGAAGGCCCTGGGTGGCGCCGTAGGCCCAGATGACCCGGTCCAGCAGCTGCTTGCTGCACGAGTAGATCCAGCGCTGCTTGTGGATCGGCCCCAGCACCAACTGGGAATTGTCTTCGTCAAAGTGGTCATCCCGACACATGCCGTAGACCTCGGAAGTGGAGGGGAAAAGGATGCGCTTTCCGTACTTGGCGCAGTAGCGGACCACCCGCAGGTTTTCTTCGAAATCCAGTTCGAAAACCCGTAGGGGATTTCTCACATATTCGATGGGCGTGGCGATGGCCACCAGGGGCAGGACAATATCGCATTTGCGTACATGGTACTCGATCCACTCCCGGTGAATGGAAATATCCCCTTCCGAAAAATAAAAATCCGGGTGATCCATGAGGCGCTGCAGGGATCCGGCATTCAGGTCCATGCCGTGGACTTCGTAGCGCCCGCTTTCCAGCAGGCGTTCGCTCAGGTGGTTGCCGATGAAGCCGTTCACCCCCAGGATCAGAACGCTCTTTTTGCGGGCCTTTTGAATCTGGATATCCGGCGCGGGCCCGAAGCGCATCCCCTCCACCAGCCCCAGCTCCTCGGCCAGCTGAGGTCCGCTTTGGGTAATGCCGTCGTTGCCCTGGCCCGACAGCACCTCCACCGCCCCCTCGCCGCAGGCGATGACAAAGGGTGCGACAGAAAGCACCGTGCCCGGGCGGCCGCTGTCTTCCGCGGTTTCGCGAACGGACCAGAACAGACATTTGCGGTTGCCGATGTGGCTGAACGCCCCGGGATAGGGTCGCGTCACGGCGCGCACCAGGTTTTGGACGGTGCGCGCGGACCAATTCCAGTCGATCTCCCCATCTTTGGGTTTGCGGCCCCCAAAATAGGACGCCTGCTGTTTGTCCTGGGGGGTCCGGGGCACCGTTCCGGCAGCGATCTGCGGTAGAAGATCATCCAGCAAGGCCGCCGCCGCTGTTGCTGCTTTGTGGTGCAGGCGCAAGGCCGTGTCGGCGTCATCTATCGGGATTCGACGTTGGCCGACGATATCGCCGTCATCGGGTTTGGGGGTCATGTAATGCAGGGTCACGCCGGTTTCGGTTTCGCCGTTGACCAGGACCCAGTTGATGGGGCACCGGCCCCGGTAGCGGGGCAGCAGGGAGCCGTGCAGGTTCAGGCATCCGGCGGGGGGGATGCTCAAGATCGGTGCTTTGACCATGTCCCGATAGTAAAAGGAGAACAGGATGTCCGGCTCCAGCGAGCGGATTTTCTCCTCCCAGAGGGGATGGTTGATGTTGTCCGGCGCAAAGACCGGCAGGCCCAAACCCGAGGCTTTTTCCGCCACCGAGTCGAACCACTGGGATTCGTTCGGATCGTCGCGGTGGGTGAAAACCGCCGCAATTTCGATACCGTTTTTCAGCAGCGCTTCAATGCCCACGCAGCCGATGTTGTGATAGGCCAGTACAACTGCTTTCATTGAGTTTCTCCTCACACTGATTCCGGCAGATGACCCGTTGGACAAAATAGCGGGGCCGGGCCCGGACGTCGTGGTAGACGCGTCCGAGATATTCCCCCAACAGTCCCATGCCAATAAACTGGGCGCCGATAAACATGAACAGGATGGCGAAGAGGGTAAAGACACCCTCTGCCGCCCACTGGGCGCCGAACAGCAGGCGCATGAACAAGAGAAAAAGGCCAAAACCGATCCCCAGGGCTGATACGATGGCCCCGGCCACGCTCAACAGCCGCAGGGGAAAAGTGGTCATGGACGTGACCAGGTCGAACATGAGGGAGATCAGCCGGGAAAAACTGTACTTGGAGTCGCCTTTTTGGCGGGCATCGTGCCCGACCTCGATCTCGGCCGTCGTGCGGGCGAAACTGTTGCCCAGCACCGGGATAAACGTGCTGCGTTCGTGGCACATGAGCATAGCGTGCACGATGTGGCCGCGATAGGCGCGCAGCATACAGCCGTAGTCGTGCATCTTAACGCCGGTGGCTTTCTGGACGGCCCGATTGATGAGGCTCGAGGCGGCCCTGCGAAAGAGGGAGTCCTGCCGGTTGGCCCGCACGCTGCCCACGACATCGTAGCCTTGCGCCATGGTCCGGACCAGACGGGGAATCTCCTCCGGCGGGTTTTGCAGGTCGGCGTCCAGGGTGATGACGATTTCCCCCCGCACCTGCTCGAAGCCGGCCATGATGGCGGCATGTTGCCCGTAGTTCCGGTTGAGAAAAACAGCCACGATCTCCTCCGGGTGGGCGGCCGCGGTCTCCTCCAGCATGTCGGCCGAGCGGTCGCTGCTGCCGTCATCCACGAGGATGATTTCAAAGGGCTGCCCAGCCTCGCGGCAGGCCGCCAGGCACCGCCGGATCAGTTCTTCGAGGTTGGGTTCCTCGTTGTAAACGGGGATGACCACAGAGAGCATATCGGTTGTTTTCATTGGGTCAGGACCTTTTTAATAGCGTCGACGACATCGTCCACATCTTCCGGGGTCATATCCGGGAACAGGGGCAGCGAGCAGATGCGCGCCGAGTTCCATTCCGTATCGGGAAGCGTGCCCTCGACCTCGGGAAAGGTCGCCCTGTAGTAGGCTTGCAGGTGCGCGGCCCGGAAATGAATGCCGGTGCCGATATTGAGCGCTTTGAGGGCGGCCATGAACCGGTCCCGATCCATTCCGCGCGCTTGGGACGCTACCCTTACGATAAAGAGGTGCCAGGCGTGTTTCATGGGGTAGTCCGGCAGGGCCAGGGGGCGAATTTCGTCCACCCGCCGCAGCTTTTCGAGATAGGTTTCGGCCAAAAGGGTTCTTTGAGCGTTCATCGCGTCCACGCGGTCCAACTGGCGCAGGCCGAGTACGGCCAGGATGTCCGGCAGGTTGTACTTGAAGCCGGGCTCGATGACCTCAGCCTGGGGGGATCGGCCCTGGGTCCGGCGGTCGTAGGCATCCACCCCCAGGCCGTGAAACTTCAGCCGGCGCATGCGCACGTCGAAGTCCGGGTCTTCGGAACAGACCATGCCCCCCTCGCCGGTGGTGATGTTTTTGATGGGGTGGAATGAAAAAATCGACGTTCCCGTCCGCCCCACACGGACGCCTTTGTATTCGGTGCCGATGGCATGGGCGGCATCTTCGATCAGGGCCAGGCCGTGCCGGTCCGCCAAGCGGCGGATGGGGTCCATATCCGCCGGCGCTCCGGCGAAGTGGACGGGGATGACCAACCGGGTGCGGTCGGTGATTTTCTCCGCGATGCGATCGGCGTTGACCATCAGGGTGTCCCGGTCCACGTCGACAAATACCGGCTTTGCCCCGGCCAGAACGATCAGGTTCACGGTGGATACCCAGGTCATGGAGGGCGTGATCACTTCATCGCCGGGACCGATGCCCAGGGCTTTCAAGGCGATGTGCATCCCGGCGGTGGCTGATGAAACGCAGGTTGCCCCACGGCAGCCCGTGAAAGCGCGGAAGCGATCTTCCAGTTCGGCGTTTTGGGGGCCGGTGGTGATCCAGCCGGAGCGCAGGACATCCGCCACCGCGGCGATGTCGGCTTCCGTGATGGACGGGCGCGAAAAGGGGAGGAAATCCGTTCGCATGGTCGTTTTAAAATCCTTTTTTTTTCGCGTCGGCAAAAGATCTTTCATTGGGGCTGTTCCGCAGCCAGGCAGTCTGCCCACTCCGGTTTGTGACGGGGAAAAACCTCAGCATGATTCTTTAGGCCTTTTCTTTTTAATAAGCAACATGGGGTACCTTTCTCAAACCGCCACGACATACCAGTGCGGTGAGATGCCCCAGCGTACGGCAATTCTCTTTTGGACCCGGAAGCCGCTTGCCTGGAGTTCGCCATGAAAGACCGTGTAGGGGATGGGGATGCGGTCGCGGGGCGTTCGTCCGCGCGCCTTGTTGACGACCCTGCGGTAAGCCGCGTCGAGGGCGAAGCTGTTGAAAAAGGATATGATGACGGGCCCGCGGCTGATGCGGCGCAATTCCTTGAGGGCCCGCAGACGGGTGTCCGGCTCCGTGAAGTGATGGAACAGGCGATTGCAGACGATGGCGTCGAATTGATCGTCCGCATAACCGGTTTGCATGACGTCTCGGACTTCGAAATCGACATGCGGAAGATGTCCTTCCGTCGGCGATTGAGAGGCCGCAATGTTCGTGCGGGCGATGCTCACCATGGCTTCGGAAACATCCGCCGCGGTGACGCGGAACCCCTGGTCCATCAGCAGCCGGGTCAGTCGGCCGGTGCCGCAGGGCAGATCCAGGACGCGGCTGCCGGGAGTGATGCTGCGCAGCGCCTTCGTGATGCACTTTTTTTCGCGACGATCACGCCAATGACGAGAGCGGAAGTGGGAAGGATACTGCGACGCGACCTGAGGCGCGGAAAAACGTTTGATGGCCTGCTGGTAGGAGCCGGCCGATGTGGAATGCTGCGTTGCCTTTTTTGCCATTAGCCCTCGCTTTTGCTGTCGCGCCCCTCGGAGGGGGCCGCGCGGGGTGAGTGGATCGGATCGTCCGCCTTGCCGGTGACAAGACGCCGCGCCCCGTCATTATCAGATAAGGGTACTATCCGTCCAGGATGATGGACACTTGGTGGGGAGATGGTTTAGGGGTCAGGTGGGACATCCGCCTGTCCGCGCTTTGCCTGAAGGGGGCGCGGCGGCTTTCCTAGCCACGTAAAGACATCGACACGGTCGGGCTCGGAACAGACATAGAGCTCCCCGGCCGGCCCCACCGTCAACCCCTCGGCCCGGATGATCTCAGGCATGGAGCGGGAAAGGTTCAGGCTTCCCATTTCCTGCCCGTCCAGGCGGTAATCTTTGATCTTGCGGGAGGTCCGGCTGAGAATCAGCACCCGCCGGGAAGCGCGATCGAAGTACAGGCCGGAGTAGTCGCCAAGCTTGAGCCAGGGCAGGTTATACAATGCGGGCAATTGAACGGCATCTTCCGTGCCGCTGGAAGAAATCGTATAAACAGCGCGCGGGTCGCTTTCCTTGGCGACCAGAAACGTTTGGGAGTCGGGATCCCAGGCCAGACCTTCCAGACCGGAGTTGGACGGATCGGGGGGCAGCACGGGGATATGGCGGCAGTGGCCATAAGCGACGCTTTCGGTTCCGGGAAGGATTTGGAAAATGGAGATGGCCCGTCTGCGCTCTTCGACCACCGCAAACGTGTGTCCTTTAATATAAACGATATCTTCGGTGTCGTGGAAGCCGTCCAGGGTGATTTGACGGATCAGGCGCCCTTCCAGGGTGGTTTCATATATCCGGGTGGGCCCGTTGGAAACCATGAACAGGGTCTTGGACTGGCCGCAATAGGTGATGCCCGATAAATTTCTGGGGATGGCCGGGATTCGGAAGGATCGCGAATGAACGTAATCGGCCAGGGTCCCGCTGCTCGGTTGGAACCAAAAAAGGAGTGCCATTACCGCCAGCGCAGCGCATGCGATGGCGGTTCGCCTTCCCGCAGGAGAATACCTTTTTACGCGGGCGCTCTTTTTCGTGAAAAAACAGGATAACATGTTTAAGATAGCCTTCCCGACTGCGTGGCGGCATTGCGCGCTTCAGGGGGACGAAACGCGGGGGCCACGAGTTTGCTTCCGCCGACCGCCAGCAGCAGCACACGGAACGATGGCGGTGGCAAAGATAAAAGCCGCGCTCAGGGCGACGTTGCGACCGTAGCCCATGGCCCGGGCCAATTCACACAGGCTGAACAGGGTGCCGGTAAAAAAGACCGCCAGGAAAAAGCGCGCGCCCCAAAACATAAACCCCATCAGCATAAGGCCGATCAGGCCGTAGAACTCGAGGGCCCGCTGACCTTTGGGGGCACACGGGCTCTCCTTATGATGGAATAGCGGGATCATGAAAAGCGATTGGTTATCTTCGATGTAATATGCATAGGTGACCTATTTAGTACCCATCCATAAAATGCATCTTTTGGCCCCTGGCGGCGTTCTCGCCTCCTGTCGGTCCTCGGCGTAGCCGGGCTACGCCTGTGGGCGCCCGTCGGCTGCGGCCTTGCCAGGAACCAAAATCTACCATCTCTGGATGGGCACTATTTAAAAAATAAGGATCCTAATACGTAGCAGGTTACATGAAGATGATGGTAAAATTACCAATTGATTATGTTCGCCGGATCCCGGCCGAAATATGGCATGCGAGGTAGCTCCTCAGTGCCAAGGGGGGAAGGCATGTGCGTTGTGCGAGGCCTTCATCTGCGCTTCGGGCATTGGCTGTCGGCATCCAGCTTCCTTTGCCATCTGGCCCTATAGGGTGCCGTCGGGTTACGCTGGCTAACTCACAAGTTATTTATTTTACTTAAAATAAATGAAACAAGGCAGGAAATCAAGTCCTGCCGGTCACACAAGATGTGTCATGCTTGGTGCTTGTCCTCCATCTGCCGCTCCCCGGCCGTGCTATGGATGGGTTGTTTGCGGCGCACTTTGCGTTGAATCAGCCACGCGAGCAAGGACCTCAGCCGCTCCATACGACAAGCGATGACATAATGGTCCAGAAAGGCTTCCCATTGTGCCTCGGTCCAGGGGGTGTGGCGAAAAAATTGGTTCAGATCCCTCAAGGCAATGCCAATGCGCGACGGTCGGCGCCGGGACTTTTCGACATCGATCAGGTAGGGCATCGGTCGCTGTTCGGGAAGCGCGGAGGTCGGCGTGCCGCTCCGGTAGCCGCTGATAAGAACATGCTTGCCGTACAAGGCGCAGTGTTGGAATCGATGGCGGTGCAGTCGGCCGATCAGGCTTGCGGTATCCTGGAGGACCTGGCGGACTTCGGATGCGGGGCGTTTGTTCGCCAGGTGCAGATAGTCCTCGAAGGCGATACTCTGCGGCACTTCCCGGGTGATCAGTATGGCCTGCAGCGCCTTGCCGGTCTTTCGCTCACCGTAATAAAGAACCTCCGGTGCGGCGATGGCGGCGGCGTGCATGTCCCTAAGACGCTTGTATTCACGGAAGGCGGTCGGCCGGAGCCGCCAGGGACTCAAAAGGCTGCGATAGCTATGGTTTTCCTGGCGCTTGAGATAGATGACGACGGGTTTTCCCACCGACTCGGTCAACGTCAACCGGCATACACCGCTCCATCCCCGGCGGCGAATATTGGGTTCCTCCACCCAGGGCGCGTCCAGCGACCAGATTTTTTCAAAGCTGTCGAGTCCGTTGCGTTGCAGCAGGTCGCCACCGGCAGTTGCTTCCAGCAGGGGACGGCCGTTACGAGGGCTGTTTTTGCAGGACATAGAGTCTCCACATGGAGTAGAATTTGAGGAAATCGAAGTGTCCGGCGATGGCGAAGCCGGCCCGGGCGAATTCGGGTTCGATTTGGCGGCGCTCCAGGACGCAGCGGTTTTGATAGGTCTTGTGGGTTCGGCGCGCTTCCAGCTTGCGCCGGCGCCGGGCTTTGTAGTTGCCGTCCACCCAGAGGGAAAGGGCCACGGTGTGGCGGGTGACCCGATGGAATTCCTTTAAGATGGCCAGGCGATCCTCCGCACGGGTGATGTGGTGCAGCAGGCGCATGCAGAACACGTGGTCCACGCTGTTGTTCTCCAGCTGGATGTCGAAGGCGGAACTCTGGAAGAGGGTGATGCGCTCGAGCAGCGGCGGGGGTGTCACCTCGCGGGCGACGGCCAGCATGGAATCGCTGTTGTCGGCGGCCAGGATGGTCTGTTGGGTTGTGCGGGCCAGCAGGGGCCAGAAGCGCCCGGTGCCGCAGGGCAGGTCCAGAATCACGGCGGGATTCCCGGCCAGGGTCAGGGCTTGGGCGGCCATCTGCTGCTCGCGCCAGTTGGAGAGCTGGCGGCCGAGGGTACGGCGGTGTTTTTCATGGTAGTTGCGCGAGTGCTTCAGGGTGTATTTGGCTGAAAATTCCAACTCTGGTTTGCCCATGGGATTCCTCCGGACCGTTCAGCGGTCTTTTGCAACCGGCATCATTGTTTGCCAGGGACGCTGGTATGCCGTCAGGATTCACGGCAGCCCGATGATGGAATATTCGGGTGCATACGGCTGAACCGGTGCGGTCACGTCATTGTCCCAGGTGCGTCCCGGCGGCGCAATTTAATGTTCACGACCAACCGACGGTGTCAAGCCTGATTTTAACCGGGTTCACCCGTGCGGGGCGCGATGCAGGCGAGGATTGACATCCCCGGGGACATCCGCTAAGGGTTACGTCGCGTAACATTGCTGATAATTCTTAAAGTTCTGGAGGATTCGATGGCTGGCGGAATCAATAAAGTCATTCTGGTAGGTAATTTAGGGCAGGATCCTGAAATCCGGTATACCGCCGATGGACGGCCGATCGCCAATTTTTCCATTGCAACCTCGGAAACATGGAACGACAAGAGCTCCGGTGAACGGCGGGAGAAGACCGAGTGGCATCGAGTGGTCGTTTTTGGGAAACTGGCGGAAATCTGTGGCGAGTACCTGTCCAAAGGACGCCAGGTTTACATTGAAGGCAAGCTGCAGACCCGAAAATGGCAAGGGAAAGACGGTCAGGACCGCTACACGACCGAAGTGGTTGTTGATATGCGTGGCACCATGCAGATGCTGGGCTCACGGGAAGGCGGAGGCGGCGGGTCAGCCGGCGGTGGGCCGGCCGGCGGCGGACGCCGCCCGCAGGGGCATGGCGGCGGAAGTACCCAAAGCGGCGACTATAACAGCCCACCCCCCTATCCTGATGCCGACGACGATATCCCCTTCTAAATTGAAGCAATCACAATTTGTATAGATTGTGCCAGAATTCATGTTCGATATCGTGGTGGGCCAAAGTCCGAGCTCTATCCGCAAGGCTTTTTTAGTCACCGCCCCATGGTTTTGATTGCCAATCGGCAAGTCCGGTCCCGGCAGGAATCGTAAGGTTGGACGGCAATGCGCCGACCTTAACTTCCGGCCGATAAGCGCGGTCGGGCGGGGCGCATGCCAACAACAAACCCCGGCCCATGGGCCGGGGTCGGGTTTGTGCAGGTTGTGAGCGGCACCGGGTCGGAGATGCCTATTCGGGTTTGTCGTCCTTGTTGCCGTTTTCTATTTTTTCGGTTTCTTTCTTGTCGTCGTCGGCGGTTGCCGTTTTGAAGCTTTTGATGGCTTTGCCCATTCCGGCGCCGATTTCCGGCAGTTTTCCCGCACCGAAGATAATCAGGATTATCACGAGAATGATAATTAATTCAGGCATTCCGATTCCGAACATACTTCCTCCTCTCACTCAGACGAGATATCTTTGACTTCCTGCAACAGGCGGGCGAATTCCTTCGAACGGGCATGACGGTCCAAGGCGGCCCGATGGTTGATCCATGTCGACCAAGCTTCCAGCCAGGCTTCGTTGCGCCAGTAGCAATCCGGATCGCCACGACCTTTCAGGCGTTCAATGTAATCGACGAACTCTTCCTTACAGTCGTCACAAAACTGGTAGGGCACCCGATAATCGTGTGCCTTGCCACATCCCTGACCGCAACAGGCTCCGGCGAGAGGCAGGCCGCATTTTTCACACGCTACCGCGCAACAAGACCGCTTAACGAGATTTTCGACCGCTCTCTGCTTGCGTCGGCTGAGAATCGCCTCTTTGTCCAGCTTGGCGCGGTCACGCTTGTCACATATGGAAATGATATCGGCCACGGGAACCCCGGTGGGATTAACCACGCTTTTAAATTGGGAAAATATAGCACCGCGCCAAATGATATGTCAATCGGGAATGGCGGGGCTTAGGGCCTCTCGCAACCGACGCGCGCTGCGGCTTGTCAATCCCAAGCGGCCATGATACCGTTTCCGACTTGACGCGATCAATCCCGAGACCGGCGGTCAGTCCCATACCGCCTGACGTCCTTGACACCAGGAGATTCCATGACATTCTTCACACCCGACTGTCTTCCGATCCTCATCGGCAGCCTTCCGGTGGCCGATCATCAGGCCGCCTCCGACATGGTCCTGCAGACCACACCCGAGATTCCCGTCTGGGCCCAGCTCCCGGTTCATCCCGGCGAAGGCATGGTGCCCCAGTTTGCCCCCGGAATGCCCGGCCTGTGCGTGGAGGAGGAACGGCTCTATGTGGATATCGGCGGCGATGATTTCGAAAGCGAGCTGGCCGCCTTCTACGAGGACTATCTGGCGGTAGCGGGCAATGAGGTTCCCCTGGAGACCTCCCGCTTTGCGCTGGGGGAGAAAGCCGCCGGCGGCTTTTACGTGCTGTTGGGCCGGTTGCGGGGGATGAACCCGGCGCCCAAGGCCGTAAAGGGGCAGATCACCGGCCCCATAACCTTCGGTCTGGGGCTCAAAGATCAAGCAGGACGCGCCATCTACTACGATCCCAACGTGCGGGATGCGGCCGTCAAGCTCCTGTCCTTGAAAGCCGTCTACCAGGTGCGCGCCTTCAAAAAGACCGGCTGCCCGGTCATCGTCTTTCAAGACGAACCGGCCCTGGCGGGCTACGGCTCTTCCGAGTTGATCAGCATCTCGGGGGATGAGATTGCGGCCAGTCTGGAGGAAATCAACGACGCCATTCATGCCGAGGGGGGCTTGGTGGGCATTCATGTCTGCGCCAATACGGACTGGGGGCTGATCCTGGCAACGGGTGTCGATGTCGTCAACTTCGACACCTTCTCCTTTTTCGACCGGTTTTTGCTCTATGGCGACCAGATCAAACACTTTATCGGCCGGGGCGGCATCATCGCCTGGGGCCTGGTGCCCACCGGTTCCCCCGAAGCGCTCGAAGCCGCCACGACAGCTTCCCTGGTGCAGCGGTGGGAAGCGCAATGCCGCGCTCTGGTAGACCTGGGGGTCGACCCGGCGCAGCTGCGCGCCCAATCGCTGATCAGCCCCAGCTGCGGGGTCGGATCCCTAAGCCTGGATCAGGCCCGGAAGGTGCTGGCACTCACCCGGGAGGTGTCCGCCCATATCCGTGGACGCGCAATCTGAGGGATGCCCCTCGACCTGCAACCCCTAACCCGTAAAACCCCCTATAGAGGAAACGCGATGTCCGAATTACCCCCTGCCGCCTTCACGGGGGCCAGCCGCTACGTCCTGGACGAGGAACTGGCCGCCATCGTCAATATCTCCATGGCCCTGGAAATGCCCCTGCTGCTCAAGGGTGAGCCCGGCACCGGCAAGACCATGCTGGCCCACGCCATTGCGGAAAATCTGGGCATGCCCCTGATCGTGCTGAACGTCAAGTCGAGCATGAAGCTGGTGGAGGCCCTCTACCAGTACGACACCCTGACGCGTCTCAACGACAGCCGCTTCGGCGACTCCCAGCGCGATGTCAGCGACATCGAGGCCTATATCAAGATGGGCAAGATCGGCCAGGCCTTCGTGGCCGAGACGCGCACGGTCCTCCTGATCGACGAGATCGACAAGGCCGATACGGATTTCCAGGACGACATGTTGGATGTTCTCGACCAGATGGAGTTCGACATCATCGAGATCGACAAGACCGTTCACACCCGGCACCGGCCGGTCATCATCATCACCTCCAATGCCAAGAAAGATCTTTCCGACCCCTTTCTCGGGCGCTGCAACTTCCACCACATCGCCTTCCCGGACCCCAAGATGATGCGCCGGATCATCACCGTTCATTTCCCCGACATCGACGACACCCTGATGCAGTCGGCCGTGGATACCTTCTACCGCCTGCGCGAGCTGGAAGGCGTCGAAAAGCGGCCGGCCACCCGGGAATTGATCAACTGGATCCGGGCCCTGCGGGCGGATCCGGACTTTAAACCCAAGCAGCTTTCCCGGGGCGAGGTGCCCTTTCTGGGGGTTTTGTTCAAGAAAAGTCAGGACTACCAGCGGGCCGGGAGCGTGGTGAACCGCCGGAAGCTCTTCTGATGTTCATCGATTTTTTTTACACCCTCAAGGACAACGGGGTGCCGGTCAGCCCGACGGCCTTCCTCACCCTGCACCGGGCGCTCAAGACCGGGCTGATCGGGTCCTTGAACGACCTCTACACCGCCGGACGGGCCATCCTGGTCAAAAGCGAGCGCTATTTCGACCGCTTCGACCAGGTATTCGCCCACACCTTCGAGGGGGCCGAGCTGCCCGATCTGGAGGGGCTCGAGCTGGACGACATCGCCCGGTCCCTGCTGGAGGAGTGGCTGCGCAATCCGAAGGAGCTGGCCGATGCTCTGGGGGTCGACGAGGAAACCTTGCAACGGCTGACGCCGGATGAACTTCTGGAATACTTCAAGGAGCGCCTCAAGGACCAGGATGGGGAGCACCACGGCGGCAACCGCTGGATCGGCACCGGCGGCACCTCGCCGGTGGGCCACTCCGGCTACCATCCAGGCGGCATGCGCGTGGGGGGGGTGTCCCGCAACAAATCCGCTGTCAAGGTGGCCATGGACCGCCGCTACCGGGACTACTCCCTGAGCGGACCGCTCAAGGCCTCCATGATGAACGAGGCCCTCAAACGCCTGCGGCACCTGGTGCCGAGCGGTCCCCGAGACCAGGTCAACGTGGACGCCACCATCTACCAGACCATGAAGAATGCCGGCGAAATCGAGATCGTCTTCGACCGGGATCTAAAGGACCGCCTCAAGATCATTCTGGCCATCGACAACGGGGGCTGGTCCATGGACCCCTACGTCCAGATGGTGCAGACCCTTTTCGACTATGCCCGGGCCCAGTTCAAGGATCTCAAGACCTTTTATTTTCACAACACGATCTACGACGCCCTCTGGAAGGACCCCACCCGCTACAAGAACCCGGTCCGGCTGGAAGAGCTGATCCGCTACGATCCTGCCACCCGCCTGATCCTGGTGGGGGATGCCAGCATGGCGCCCTACGAATTGATGGCCCGGGAAGGATCGATCTATATCCAGGAGCGCAGCGGCGAGCCCAGCATCCGCCAGCTGCAGCTGCTGGCGGAAACCTTTGACAAAACCGTCTGGCTCAATCCCGTGCCCCGCGCCCGCTGGGGCTACACCCACACCATCACCGTGATTCGCGACATTTTCCCCATGTTCGAGTTGAGTATCGACGGGCTCGAAGAAATGGTCACCCACCTGACGACAAAGCCCTGAAACGCCCAATATCGGCGTTGCGCTGCATTCTTCGTCACTGCGGCGTACTGATGTACGCCTCCCTCCTCAGAATTTGCGCGCCTTGATCTTGGGCGTTTCAGGGCTTCGTCGTTGGTTGCCAGCGCATGACTGCGGCCTTGACTGGGTCCAGAATCTACTCGCCGTGCACAGGTACTCTGGCGTTCAATCCACTAGTGGCGGAAAAGTTTAGGCGTTGTGGGCCTCGTCTGAATCCCTGGTCGCCAAGTTTCATAAAAGCACGGCGTGTCGTGCCTTTATAAGCTGATCACGGCGGCGTCGCAGGACAGGTTGATCAACTCGGCAGCAGTGCCCAGGCGGGCGCCCTCGATGAGGTCTTCGGCTTCGATGCGGCGGGCCTTGGCGCAGGGGCTGCAGACGAGAATCGGCACTTCGTGGGCCTGGAGATAGGCGATGAGGTCGTCGGCCACGTCGCCGGTGGCGGCCTTGAGGTTGTCCGCCAGTCCCTTGCGGCCCAAATACACCCCTTCATCCAACAGGAATACGGTGACGTTCTTGCCTTCCTTGTGGGCGACGGTGGCCAGGTGGAAGGCGCGGGCGGAGCGGTTGGGGTTGTCCGTGCCGCAGGACAGAGCGATAACGACGTTGTTGGTCATGATATCCTCCTTGGATTAGAATGAAGAGGGTTACAGCCCATAAAGACGGCAGGTGTTTTCCCAAGTGATCTCGGCCATGGTTTCCGGATCGGTCCCGCGGATTTCGGCCACCTTGAGCAGGACGGATTTGACGAAGGCGGGTTCGTTGCGCCGATGGCGATTTCGTTCCGGCGAGGGTGTAAGGTAGGGCGCGTCGGTTTCCACCAGGAGACGATCGTCCGGGATCAGGGGCACCAACGCCCGCAAGGCTTCCCCCCGCTGCTGCATGGTGACGATGCCGGTGATGCCGATGGAAAGTCCCAGATCCAGATAGGCTTCCATCTCCCGGCGGTTGCCGCTGAAGCAGTGCACCACGCCCCGCAGGGCGGGCGTGCCGAAGGCCTGCAGCAATGCCAGAAAGCGCCCGTCCGTGTCCCGTTCGTGAAAGATCAGGGGCAGATCCAATCGGAGGGCGATTTCGAGCTGGCGCTGAAAGCACCGCTCCTGGTTGTCCCGGGGGGCGTAGGTGCGGTTGAAATCCAGGCCCGTTTCTCCCCAGGCGCGGACTTTGGGATGATCCGCCAGTTCAATGAGATCCTCCAGGGCCGCCTCGGAGCAGCGGGCCGCATCGTGGGGGTGGATCCCCACGGAAGCAACGACCCCGGGGTGGTCTTCGGCGATCCGGATCGCCTTGCGGGTCGTATCCGGGTCGATGCCCACCACCATGAACCTCTCAACCCCGGCTTTCCGGGCGCGGTCCAGCACCTCCCGGCGGTCGTCCCCGTATCGCTTGTCGTCCAAATGGCAGTGGCTGTCGAATAATCGCATGGGATTGCCCTTGTTGTCGGTTTAGCGCCAAATGCCCGTGCCCCTTACCATTCCACCGCCCTCCTTCGCAAGGGGCACCGACGGCAATATTGGGGTTGCCAAGCGGGCCGTCAAGCGCTAAAGTTTGCCCTTTTACAGGGCATGCTGCGGCAGTCCTTGTTTCGCTTGTCAACGCATTCACCCCCCCCGGTGGGTGATTTCCAAATGATGTGGAGGTCATGATGTTCAAAATCGTCAAACGGGAAGAAATGTCCCAGGGCACCGTCATCCTCAACGAAATCGAGGCCCCCCTGATCGCCCGCAAGGCTAAGCCGGGCCAGTTCGTGATTCTCAAGGCCAACGAGGACGGCGAGCGGATACCGTTGACCATGGCCGAGTCGGATGCGGAGAAAGGCACGATCACCGTCATCTATATGGTGGTGGGCAAATCGACGGCGCTTTTCAAAACCCTGCAAGTGGGCGGCGGCTATCAGGACGTCATCGGCCCCTTGGGCAAACCCACCCACATCGAGAAAGTGGGGACGGTGGTCTGCGTGGGCGGCGGCACCGGGGTGGCGGTGTTGCACCCCATCACCCGGGCCCTGAAGGAAGCCGGCAACCACGTGATCTGCATCATCGGCGCGCGTTCCAAGGATCTGTTGATCCTGGAAGACAAGATGCGGGCCGCCTCCCATGAACTGCACGTGTGCACCGATGACGGCTCTTACGGCCATCACGGGTTCGTCACCGAGGTGCTCAAGGACGTGCTGGTCAAGGAAGACGTCAAGCTGGCCGTGGCCATCGGCCCGGTGCCCATGATGAAGTTCGTTTCCCTGATCACGAAGGAAAAGGGCGTCAAGACCATTGTCAGCCTGAATCCCATCATGGTGGACGGTACCGGCATGTGCGGCGGCTGCCGGGTCAGTATCGGCGGCGAGAACAAGTTCGCCTGTGTCGACGGGCCGGAGTTCGACGGCCACCAGGTGGATTACGACGAGCTGATGCAGCGCCTGCAGGCCTATTGCGAGGACGAAAAGGCCTGCCACGACGGATTTTGCAAGATTCGTCCCTGAGGTTTCACCTTATTTCGGAGTCGGCGGCAGCCGTCCCCTTTCTGCTTCTGGAGGATGATCGACATGTCTGACAAGCCAGCGAAAAAGGCTAAAGATAAAAGCAAATCCCGGGTTTCCATGCCCGAACAGGCGCCGGAGGTGCGCCGCCGCAATTTTGAGGAAGTGCCCCTGGGCTACACCAAAGAAATGGCCTTGGAGGAGGCCTCCCGCTGCCTGCAATGCAAGAAGCCGGCCTGTGTCGTCGGCTGCCCGGTGGGGGTGGACATCCCCGGCTTCATTAAGCTGATCAAAGAGGCTGACTTTACCGGTGCCATCCGCAATCTGTGGTCCAAGAACGCCCTGCCGGCGGTCTGCGGCCGGGTATGCCCCCAGGAAATCCAATGCGAGGGCCAGTGCATCCTGGCCAAGAAGGGGGAGGCCGTGGCTATCGGCAACCTGGAGCGCTTCGCCGCCGACCAGGAACGGGACCATGGCACCGGCGTGCTGCCCCCCAAAGCCGATCCCACCGGGAAAAGAGTGGCGGTCGTGGGCTCCGGTCCTTCGAGCCTCACCGTGGCCGGGGATCTCGTCGTCAAAGGACATGATGTGACGGTGTTGGAGGCGTTTCACAAACCTGGCGGCGTTCTGGTCTACGGGATTCCCGAATTCCGTCTGCCCAAGGCGATCGTGGCCCAGGAAATCAACTTCCTGGAGCGTCTGGGTGCCAAAGTGGAGGTCAACCAGGTCGTCGGTCGCACCGTGACCATCGACGAACTCTTCGAGGCGGGCTACGACGCGGTCTACCTGGGGGTGGGGGCCGGACTACCCCGGTTCCTCAACGTCCCCGGGGAGAACCTGATCGGCATCCTTTCCGCCAACGAATACCTCACCCGGGCCAACCTTATGAAAGCCTATCAGTTTCCCAAGGTGGATACCCCCATGCCCCGGGGCCAGAACGTGGTGGTCCTGGGCGCCGGCAATGTGGCCATGGACGCGGCCCGCACCGCCATGCGCCTGGGCGCCGACAGCGTCAAGATCGTCTACCGCCGCTCCCGCGAAGAGATGCCCGCCCGGGGAGCGGAAATCCATCATGCCGAAGAAGAGGGCATCGAGATGTTCCTGCTGACCGCCCCCACGCGGTTCATCGGTAACGAAAAGGGGCGGCTCACCGGTATGGAATGCCTCCAGATGGAGCTGGGTGCGCCGGACGATTCCGGACGGCGGCGGCCGGTGCCCAAGGAAGGCTCGGAATTCCAAATGGACTGCGACCTGGTCATCATCGCCGTGGGTTCCGGCGCCAATCCCCTGCTGACCCAGTCCACCCCGGATCTGAAGCTGAATCGCTGGGGCTACATCATGGCGGATCCGGAAACCGGCAAGACCAGCAAGAAGGGCGTCTGGGCCGGGGGCGACATCGTCACCGGGGCGGCCACCGTCATCCTGGCCATGGGGGCCGGACGGAAGGCGGCGGATTCGATGCATGATTATCTCACGTGGGGCTGGTAGTCTTGGGCGGGAAGGGGCGCCTTCCGGCCCCTGGCGGCGTTCTCGCCTCCTGAGTGTCCTCGACGTAGCGGGGCTACGCCTGCGGTACCCCGTCGGCTGCGGCCTTGCCAGGAACCAGAATTCACCTCTTCCCGCCCAAGACGGGTGATTGGGAAGGGGCATCTTTTGTTCACCGCCGGCGTTCTCGCCTCCTGTGCGTCCTCGGCGTAGCTGAGCTACGCCTGCGGTACCCCGTCGGTTGCGGCCTTGGCGGGAACCAAAATTCACCGCTCCCAATCGGAAGACGCATGATTGGGGGGCGCCCTTTGGCCCCTGCTGGCGTTCTTACCTCCTGTGTGTCCTCAAAACGTAGCGCAACTACGCTTGCGGTACCCAGTCGGTTGCGGCTTGCCAGAAATCACCCTTTAAAAATACGGCCGCCATCGCTGATCAGCGATGGCGGCCGTATTTTTTGCTAATGGCGTGGTGTTGCGGGGATACTGGCCTGGCGTACCGCTTTATCCTCCGCTGGACGGCATCATTTTTTCGATTCTTGTCTTGATGTATTTCAACAGGGGCGTGCCGCCCATGTCTTCCGTCATATTGGGCTTCTGAATGCCTGGTGGGTTCTGGCCTCCGAAATGCGGGAATTTGGGGTCGCCTTCAAGGCCTCGTTTGTGACCGTATCCCCCTGGAGAGCCCAGGATGCCGGGCATGATGTCCCAAGTGGGATGGGCCTTGATAGCGATTTCGCCCCAGGGGGATTTGAGCTTGACGAGATCGCCTTCGGCGATGTTCAAATCGTGGGCGTCCATTTTGTTGATCCACAGGGTATTGGTGCCCCGTGTCTTCATCAGGCCGAAATCGTTGAAGGTGGAGGAATGTTCGTGTTCCAGGATACGAAAGTTTCCGAACAGGAAGGGATAGGTGGCATCGGTGGCCAGATCAGGCGGCCCGTCGTGATGGTTGGGCAGTGGATCGACCCCCTTCTCCTGGGCCACCACGTTCAGGAAATTGTATTTGCCCGTCTTGGTATTGCCGGATGAGCCATAGCCCTCAGGTGGATTGAGCGAACCCCACTTGCGGTATTTGTAGTATTCAGCCTTGTCGGTGATGACGTAGCCCTTCTCTTTGAGCTGGTCCAGAGTACAGGGCAGGCCCCGCAGCTGGTTTTCAAATGCGTCTTCGATATGCCGCCATGGGAAGTAGCGCTCCAGCCCCAGCCGGCGTGCCAGCTCCAGGGTGATCCAGTACATGGGGCGTGATTCGTAAAGCGGTTCGACGACTTCGGCCCAATAGCTGATCTGGGCTTCGTAGAGCCAGTCAGGTTTGATCTGGCTTTGCTCCAGCCAGGTGCTGTCCGGCAAAACCACATCGCACAAGAGTGCGGTGTTACACATGAAGGCGTCGATGCAGACTTTGAACTGCATTTTCTCGATGGCTTCCGTGATCGCAGCCTGGTTGCCCCAACTCAAGACGGGATCGCCGAAATAGCAGATCATGCCCTCCAGCTTGCCGGATTCGACATCGTCCAGCAGATAGGCGGGCGCCCAGCCGGCCCACATGCGCAGTTTATCGAGTTTCGGCGCCTGGCCCTTGGGAGGCTTTTCCTGCCCCTCGCCCCAGGCGGGTTTGAGCTTCCGCTTGAACGGCAGCGAAGGACCGCCGGGCGCATCGAAAGTGCCGCAGAGACCGTTTAAGGCTTGCAGGGCGGCGGTGGCGTACATGCCGTTGGGCACCTGAGCCAGACCGGTCCAGGACATGGCGCCTTTGGCCCTGGCCTTGGCGAATTCCAAAGCAATCCGTTCGATGGTCTCGGCCGGCACGCCGCTGATGCTGGACGCCCAGCGAGGCGTTTTGGGCAGATCGTCGTCTTCGCCCATCACGCGCTTTTTGAAGGCTTCAAACCCAGTGGTCCAGTTGGAAACAAACGCTTTGTCGTAGAGTCCGTTTTTGATGATGACGTGGCACATGGCCAAGGCCACGGCAGCGTCGGTGGACGGTTTGATGGGAATCCACTCGGTTGCCAGGGCCGCCGTTTCGGAGCGCCGCGGGTCCAGGACAACCAGTTTGGCGCCGCGGTCGACGGCCGCCTTCAATTGGGCGGTCTTGCGCTGACCATAGGAAGTGGCCACTTCGTTCATGCCGAAATGGAGAATGTAGTCGGCCTCCTGATAATTGATCCAGGGCCGCTTGTCGCTCAGATTGTGTTCATTGGACATGCGGTTGGCATTGTCGCACATGGGGCGGTGGGTGGTCTTGGGACATCCCAGGTGATCGAAAAGGCCTTCATGCACCCAGTTCGCAAAATCGTTGCCGCGCATATAGCCGATTTTGGTGGGGTCATGCTGCTTGAAGTCGTCTACCACCTTGTCGAGAGCTTCTTCCCAGGAGGCCTTGCGGAAGCGGCCGTCTTCCTTGATGAGCGGTGATTTGAGGCGGTAGGCGGAGTAAACGTGGTTTTTGGCATTGCCGCCTTTGATGCACAGGCGACCGCCGCCTTTGATATCCCCCTGCAACCCGCTGGTGGACATCAAGATACCGTCCTTGGTTTTGGCGGTCATGCCGCACAGGGCCCCGCAGGCATAGCAGTGGGTCGGAATCGTGCGGGCCGGGTCCGGGTCGATGGTGCCGGGTTGAAGCAGAAAGGATTCCTTGGCCAGCGGGAGCATCTTCAGGACGTTCGCCATACTTGCCAGATCCGCGGCAGGGTCGGAAGGGAAGACGGTTTCCGGCGGCAGCGAGGTCAGATGCGCCACAAAGAGATAGCCCAGGGTAAATTCCGCCAGGGCCTTGTAGAAACCCGATTTGTCCGCGCTATGGAGAACGGCGCAGAATTCGGTGCGCCAGGCCATGTGCCGGCGTCCAAAGTCGGATCGGACATTGGCCACGGAGTGATCCCCGGCGGCTTCGCGCCGGTTCATCTCGGCCAGGAAATCAAACTCGACCGCAATATGATCCTCCGGTTCGCGATAGGCCGGATCTTTATGAAGCGCCTGTTTGCGGAGGATCTCACGCATCTGGAATACCGGTTCGCCGTATAGGGTGGGTTCCCGGTCGAGGTAAAAGGATTCATAAGGCAGGACCGGGTTTTCGCCGGCATTGAGGAAGAGATCCGCATACTCGAAACGCAATGTCTTATGGGTGTCGACCCCGGCGCCGTCCATGAATTCAAACAGGACCTTGGCTCCCCGCGCCAATTCCTTGGTGTAAAGACTGAACGCGACCTCTTTGAGGTTGCGCAGAAAGTCGTCGGTTTTCATGGCCTTGTAAAGGTCTTCGGAAATTTCGTCTGCAAATACCGTTGCTAAAAAACGCTGAATGACAAATTTGGCCGCTGCCAGCTTTTTGGCTTCCATCGTATTCTCCCCACTTTTGATGATGGCTTACAGGTTAAGGCTGCCCTTGATGGTGCTTTTCCCTTTCAACAGGGCCCGTTTGAGGCAGGCGTCCAATTCCTCGATAACGATGGGTTTGAAGAGGACGGAGCAGGGCGCCCACCGCAGCGCGCGGCGGATTTCCATGATTTCAGGCGCATCGCAGAAAAGCACGACTTTGAAATTCGGGGAGATTTCCCGCAGGGGTTTGATCATGTCGATGCCTTCCGTACCCACCAGCAGGGCGATATCCACTTTGTGGCCCTGCGCGTAATCGACGGATTCACCGGCATCATTGAACGATACGACATCATGCCCCAGGGCCGCCACTTCATCCCAGCCCATCTCGGGATCAGGATCGAATGCCATGATTTGTGCCACTGTTTACCTCCTCAACGGCTATGGTTGGAAAAAACGTCAAAGGGCTTCCGGCGGATAGGGCCGCCTTTTGCCCGGCATTTGATAGCATGGATCGCAGAGCCGACCCTGGCCATACGCTTCTATAATTCGGTCGACGGCCCCGGCGATGCCGCTGATCAGATGGATCTCGCGACTTGCGAGATAGCGGCTCATCAGGTCGCTGATGCCGGCGCAGATGAGCGTGTCGATCTTGCGGCGTGCGATCGTCTGGCTGCGTTCCGGAAGCGACAGCCCCGCCAACGAAACGGTCAGGCGCTGAATTTCCTTTCCGGCGTCGATATCGATCACCAGCAAGTCGTTGCAGGTATCGAGAACCGGTGAAATGCGCGCCTGAAATGTCGGAATGGCAATGCGTTCCATTAGTCGCGTTAACATGGACCGGCCAAGAGACCGGACCGTCCTTATCCCGCTGTTTAACAAAAGTCATGCCATGAGGGGTGAAGGCCGTTGTTTGGTATGCAATATATTGGATTTTTACATAAAAACTGTTGGGTGTGCTGATTGACAATCGAATCTGAAATGGGATAGAGGATGCATTATGCACCTGGTTCCATATGGGGATGCAAATTGAGCCTCAGCGATGAGGCGCAGAGGAGGACGATATGAGGAGCGACGCAATGGATGCGCTCCATTACTATGAAGTGATTTTGGATAGCATTGCCGACGGGGTGCTCACCGTGAACAACGATATGGTCGTGACCGCCTTCAACCGGTCGGCGCAACAAATTACCCGGGTGCCCCGGGAGGAGGCCATCGGGCGCAAGTGCTACGATGTCATGCGCGGGGAGATGTGCGAATCCGCGTGTTGCATCAAAATGACCATGGAAACCGGAAGGCCCTGTCAAAACAGGCCGGTCTATATCGTGCGTGCTGACAACAAGCGGATTCCCGTCAGTGTGACCACCAGCGTGCTGCAGGACGAGCATGGCACGCCCATGGGCGCGGTGGAGATTTTTCGGGATCTCACCGAAATCAACGAACTGCGGCAAGCCTGTCGCAAAACCCACTGCTTCGAGGACATTGTCAGCAAGAACCATCGTATGATGGAATTGTTCGCGTTGCTGCCGCTGGTGGCGTCCAGCCGCAGTACGGTTCTGATCGAGGGGGCCAGTGGTACCGGCAAGGAATTGGTGGCCAAAGCCATTCACAATCAGAGCAACGAACCTGATGCACCCTTTGTGGCGGTCAATTGCGGTGCTTTGCCGGATACGCTCATCGAGGCGGAGCTTTTTGGCTACCGCGCGGGTGCTTTCACGGATGCCCGGCACGACAAGGCGGGGCTGTTTGCCGCGGGCGGGGAGGGGACGATTTTCCTGGATGAAATCGGCGATATTTCCCTATCTACCCAGGTTAGTCTTCTCCGTGTATTGCAAAACAAAACCTATCGCCCCCTTGGCGCGAATACGGACTGTGAGATGAAAGCCCGTATCATTGCGGCCTCGCACCACAACCTGAAAGATCTAGTGGAATCCAAACAGTTCCGCGAAGATCTCTACTACCGTATCAACGTCATTCGTCTGATGCTACCCAAGTTGTCCGAGCGGAAGGAAGACATCCCTCTTCTGGTGGACCATTTCGTGGAGCGTTTCAATTCACTGACCGGCAAGCGCATTGCCGGCGTTTCGGACGAGGTGTTGGCTGCTTTTGCTCTGCACGATTGGCCCGGGAACATCCGTGAGCTCGAAAACGCCATCGAGCGTGCCTTCATCCTCTGCAACGATGGCATCATCGACCTCACCCACCTCCCGGAAACCATCGCTCCCCGCCCCACCAATATGACGGCCAACAGTGCCGCTACCCTGAGGGACATCGAGAGGCGGGCCATTGCCGAGGCGCTGCGTCGCAACGGAGGACGCCGGATGGCGACGGCCCGGGAGCTCGATATCCATAAAAATACCTTGCGCCGCAAGATAGCGGCTTATGGCATTGATGGATAGACGATGTCCGGTGGGGCCTTCCGCCCCTTGAGACGGGCGTCAGTCTATTGTGGTAAGCGAATGACATGGTGCAGGTGTATAGGCCGGGGTGGTCCTATTCGTAAAGGTGATGACCTTCGGCCGCCCATCCGGCCTGTCTGACAGGCTTGCGAAAACACGGCATCTCCCTGATGTCCCTTAGCTTTCGCGTCTTGCCGGCCAAGCGCTTTGACGCCCTATGATGTCACCGCTTTTACGAACAGGACCACTACATGGGGCGTGCCGTTTGAGCGTGGGCAGATGGGGATTCCAATTTTTTGCCGCCCGGCATTCTGAAGCGATCCTGGTCCAACATATCTTGTTGATAGGCGCCGATAATTTGCTCCACTTCCCCTGATACGCCGCTAATGACGTGCATGCCGCGGTTTACGAGACAGGCCAGCATCCATTCGCTCACGCCGGCACAAATGATTTTTTGGACCCCCCGCCGAGACATTGCCATCCCGCGCTCGGCGGGGGTCGATTTTTTCAGCGAAACGATAACGCGCTGTACCGGCCCCGCTTCGGAAAGATCGACAATCATCAGTTCATTGCAGGCATCGAGGACCGGAGAGATGCGGGACTGAAATATAGGGATCGCGATGCGTTCCATTTATTTGTGCTTGTGCGGCCTGAAAACGATAAAGTTGCACAGCTTGCAGATGTCGAAGCCGGGATAGGTTTCTCCCGTTCGGGGGAAGGACGGGCCGCCATCCCGCACCGTGCGCTCCAACATCCAATGCACCGTGGGCTCGACATGGTCACCAGGCCACACCCAGTTGATCTCGCTCTGTTCGGTTTTCCCGGCGGTTTTGCTGCTGCTGCACATGGGAGTGATGTTCGGTTTGTTCAGCACATGGCATTGGACGCAGCCGTGGCAGATCGAGGAATTCATGGTCATGATCATCTCGAAGGGGTGTTCGTCATAGGCGGCGCACCAATCGTTGCCGAGGTGATAGGCCTGGAGGACATCGCAGATCCCGTGAACCACGTCGGGCTTGAACGGGGCCTTGTGCAAGGGGGCGGTGGCAAAGGCCAGCAACCCATCCGGAAGCCGTTTCTTCGTGCGGACGAATTTTTCCGCCTGCTCCCAGCTTTTCGTATATTTTAAGTGACTTTTGATTTCGGGGTCGTCGAGCTCTTTCCAGCCCATGACAAACTGGGCATTGGAGCATCCCGTTTTATCGCCGGTGCCCAGAAGAATGTCGCCGCGCATTCGGGAGGCGGCGACAAAATGGCAGAAGGTGTATGCGTGCATTGCCGTTTTGTAATCATTGTTGTTTTTGAAGTCTTCCAGTTCGTCTTCCGAATAGAAATATTTGATCGCCACGGGATAGTAGGTCGTTTTGAGGAGATTGCGCAAAGCGAATACAATGTCCGCGTTACTGAGGACACCGTTGTTGCGGTCGGCATTATCCAGAAGTGCTTTGGCCAAAGCGACGTCATCCAGATACATTTCAGTGTCAACGGGATTGGAAGTTTCTTGAACAGCAGCAGCGGGATCCAAAGTCATTTTCAGGCCTCCTTAAAATAAGTAAATGAAAGAATGATGTCGCGCTTCCCCTAAATGTATGAGAAAAGCTGTTTGGATATACGGTATCAAATATGACACTCATTGAGCATTGAAAATGATAGTGTCGCGCTCTTCACAATGTGTTTGGAGGAATCGGTTTGGTTAAACGATATCAAAATTGATACCAAAATTCCCATTGGCGCCAAAAATTTATATCCATTTGACTTTTAAAAATAAAAAATGATTGAGGCGCGAAGCGATGCACTCGTCGAATGTTCAAAAGGATGTATTATGCATCTTTTGCCATGTTTTTGGATGCAGATTGCAGCCGATAAATTCAGCCGTTGGGCGAGGTCGGCATGGCAATAAATGGAATGCCCTGCGATGGTGTTGGGCGGGTGGGACGATTTCGGAAGAGGCGGCGTGTCTGCTTTTCTCTGCGGTCTATTCGATACGGTTACGCGTAAAGGTGCTTTCGATAGCGAATAATGAATTCGAGAGGAAGCGACAACTCCAGGTCGAGAGGCGGCAGCTATCCGGCGGTGGCCTCTTGGAACGCCACCTTTTGCCAATGGTCGGCAGGGGCGCCGCCGGAAGCGGCCGGCGCCAAACAAAGCGCCAGGGTCACAAGCTCAAAAATGGATCTCAGGATTGGCATGGCGTTCCTCCTTCGGTGGGATGAGTGAGAGCCGGGGCCGCAGGCAGCCGGATTACCCGGTCGCAGTCCTGGATCAGGCGCTCGGTGAGCAGGCGCTCCCGGCGGGAGAGACGGTAGTCGGGGAAACTGTGGCCATAGTAGGCGTTGATCAGGGCGGTTTCGGCCGACCGGATCACCTGCCGCAGGTGATCGTAGGTGCCAGCCTGGAGGTAAAGGGTGGCGTCGTTGATGATCAGGATGGGGCAGTCCGCCAGAGGGGGGGCCTTCAGAAGGGGCTCGACGGTTGCGGCATTGGCCCGTGCCAGCATCTCGGCTTCTTCTTCAGTTGTGGCGCTGAGGCGCGGGGGGGTGATGGCGGGCGCCTGGCAGACGCCCGCGAATCCCTCCGGCATTGTGAGCCGCCCCCCGATGCCTTGACGGGTCTGCGGGGCCAGGTCCAGCACGGCAATGTCTCGGGAGCGTCCCTGAATCGTCCAAGCGGCCAGCACGGTTCCGGTGAGGCGTGTCTTGCCGCTGTTGACGTCGCCGATGATCAGCGTTCGTCGGCTGTCATAGTCTCGGGTGCTTATCGCGCTTGCAGACATGGTACCCCTTGTTCGCTTCAGCGGACCCCATACCAAAGCAGCACGCCCACCAGCCCCCAGGCGCCGGCAAGCACCAGCCAATCCACGATCCCCATGCGGTAGACCTTGCGAAAACTGCGTCCCGACCGGCCGAAGCCCCGGGCTTCCATGGCTTCGGCCAGGCTTTCGGCTGTCTGGAAAGCCTGGATCAGCAGTGGGACCAGCAGGGCCGGGTAGTTGCGCAGGGCCCGCCAGCCGGGTTTCAGCACAATGCCCCGGGCCTGCTGGGCTTCGACCACGGCCCGGGCCTTGCGGCTCACCACGGGGACAAACTGCAGGGCCGCCGTCATGACGAAGGCCACTGAAAAGGGCAGGCCGATCTGAACGAGACTGTTGCCGAGGTCCTCCGGTTCCGTGCTCGCAAAGAAGACGAAGAAAACGGTCGTTATGGCCATCAGCCCCAGGGCGGCGGCCTGGCCGCTGATCCGGTCGGCGGTCCACCAGGTGATGCCGCCGAAAAAAAGGGCCATGGGGACCAGCATGATCAGCCAGCGCAGATAGGCTTTGAGCTGCCCCATGGTGACGAGGACGACCACCAGAACCGCCCATTCCCCTATCAGCCAGCCTTGCCGGCGCGTAAAGGCTGTCAGGACGCCGCAGGCCATCGCAAGCAGGAGTTTGGTGCGTGGATCAAGCATGGGGGCCGTCCGTTTGCCACAGTTGTTTGAGTTGAAAGCGGTCGGTGGCCTCCAATCCGGCTCGGGACATGAGCGCCGTATCGGCCATGATATCATCCGGGCGGCCGTCGGCCAAGAGGCGGCCCCCGGCCATGAGCAGCCAGCGACCGGCCGTGCGTTCGGCGAAGGTCAGGTCGTGGGTTACGATGATGATGGCCTGCCCGCGGGCCTGCATGCGCCGCAGAAACGTTCGCAAATTACGGCGGAAATCAAAGTCCTGGCCGGCGGTGGGTTCGTCCAGGGCCAGTACCTTGGGTCGGGCCGCCAGGGCCGAGGCAAAGGCCACCCGCTTCTTCTCGCCGCCGCTTAACCGATAGGGGGCTTTTGATCGATAGGGTGTCAGCTGAAAGAGGGTCATCAATTCAGCGATCCAGTCCGTATCCAGGCGGCCCATCGTTTCCGGTCCGACCCGGATTTCCTGCTCCACCGTAAAGCGGAAGAACTGGTTGTCCGGGTTTTGGAAGGCCAGCCCCATCGTTTTGGCCACTTCGCTGACCGGCAGTTTGCCGATCGCGCGTGCGTCGATTCGGATGGCGCCTTTGCTCGGCCGCTGCAGCCCCATCAGATGTCGCAGAAGGGTGGTTTTGCCCGCGCCGTTGGATCCGACGATGGCCAGGCATTCCCCGGGATGGAGGGTCAGGCTGATATCCGTCAAAAGCGGACGCCCCGCCACGTGGCTGGACAGGTGGTCCACTTCCAGCACCGGCTGCCGGCCAAGTTTGATGCTATTTTGGGGCAATGGGGGTTCAAGTGTATCGATCAGGCTGGTGCGAGGTGGAATGTGCCGTAAATCTTCGATGATCCGCGGCGGTGGATTCAATCTTAGGGCCGCGCCCAGGCGTGTTGCCAGCGGCGGCTCCAGACCCCAGGCCTCGTCGGCATGGGCCAGGATGTGATCCGGGTCGCCGTCGGCGGCGATGCGCCCGGCGTGGATGACGACCATGCGGGTAGCATCCGGCACCGCACGGGCCAGGCGGTGTTCGCAGACGACGATGCCGCAGCCTTCGGCATGCAGCTTCCGGAGAAGTCTTCTAATACGCCGGACATTGGTCGGGTCCAGATTGGCAAAGGGTTCGTCCAGCACGAGCACCCGGGGCCGCAGGGCCAAGAGGGCGGCAATGAGGACCAGGTGCTTCTCTCCGCCGGAGAGCTCGTGGGGAGCATGGTGCCGCAGGGCGCCGATGCCCACCGCATCAAGGGCCGCCTCCAACCGCTCCTCGATGATTTGGCGCTGAAGGCCCAGGCTTTCCAGGCCGAAAACGATCTCCTGCTCCACCGAACGGCAGAACAACTGGGCATCGGGGTTCTGGAAGACCATGGCCACCCGGTCGAACAGGGCGGCCACCGATGTCTGACGAATCGGCCGGCCGTCCACGAAGACGTCGCCTTCCAGTACGCCGCCGTAAAAATGGGGAATGAGCCCGTTGAAGGTGCGGCAGAGGGTGGATTTGCCGGACCCGCTGCGGCCCGTGATGAGAAGATAATCGCCAGCCGCGATATCCAGGTCGATCCCGTCCAGGACAGGCCGGGGATCCTCCTGCCGGTAGCGATAGGTCAGGTTCCGGGCGGTTATGATGGCGTTATCGGTCACATTGCCCTGCGCGGTCAGAATTGGACGATGTCGGCGCGCCGGAGCAGACGCAGGGCCAACACCCCCAGGATCGCACCGGCCACCGTGCTGCCCAGAAAGGACGGTACCAGAGCCAGCAGGGGAATCGCTTTGCCCATCAGGAACGGCGCGACCAGGAGGGCGCTGACCACCGGGGCGATGCCGCCCGTGCCCAGGATTTCGCCGGCCGCCGCGGCCCAGGTGCGATGCACCAGCCGGAAGGCGATGCCGGCCAGAAAGGCGCCGATCATACCGCCCGGAAAGGCCAGCAGCGTGCCTACGCCCATGGCGTTGCGCAGGACGGCAATCACCGCAGCGGTCAGCACGGCCCACCCGGGACCCAGCAGGACGGCCGCCAGGACGTTGACGAAATGCTGGGTGGGGTTCACCTTGGCGATGCCGATGGGAAAGGAGGTGTAGGGGGCCAGGGCCACCCCGATGGCCACCAAAACCACGGCATAGGCGGTTTTGCGGGTGTTTTGGGCGGATTTGGCCGGCGACATGCCGTCGGTCGTCATGGGGACTCCTTGTGATCCTCGGGCGCGGCCGGTGAGGGCGCCGGGGTCTCCGTCAAGCAGGCCGGCCCGGGCGTAGAGATCGAAGAAATGATGGGTCGGGCCGTGGCCCCGGCCGATGGGCAGGGCGTTGCGGATGGCGCCGCTGATATAGGTTTTGGCATTGGCCACGGCGTCGAAAAAAGGATGGCCGAGGGCCAGGTTGGCGGCAATGGCGGATGAGAAGGTGCAGCCCGTGCCGTGGGTGTTGGGCGTAGCGTAGCGGGGGCTGGTCAGTTCCCGGAAGGTCTGCCCATCGTAGAGGACGTCGGTGGCCTGGGCGTCTCCCAGGTGCCCGCCCTTGACCACCACCTTGCGGACGCCCAGGGCCAGGATTTCCCGCGCGGCGGTCTGCATTTCGTCTACCGAACCGATGGTGTGGCCCACCAACCGTTCTGCTTCGAAAATGTTGGGCGTCACCACCTCGGCCAGGGGGAAGAGGCGTTCCACCAGGGCCTGCTGGGCCTCCTCCTTGAGCAGGGCATAGCCGCTCTTGGAGATCATGACCGGATCCAGCACCACGGGCGGCCGTTCCACCTGCTCCAGCGCTTCGGCAATGGCTTCGATCAGGGCCACATCGGAGACCATGCCGATCTTGACGGCATGGATGGCGATATCGTCGAACAGGCAGAGAATTTGCCCCTTCACGATGTCCGGAGAGATTTCCTGGATGTCGTACACCTTTTGCGTGTTTTGAACGGTAACGGCCGTTATGGCCGTCATGCCGAAAACCCCATGAGCCTGAAAAGTCTTCAGATCGGCCTGGATGCCGGCGCCGCCCGAAGAGTCCGAGCCCGCAATGGTCAGTGCTGTGCGCATGGACGATGCCCTCCTGCTAAAAAATGGATGTAATGAGCGGGGTGTCAATCGGCGGACTACAGCCGGTCGCGGCACGTCATGGCGGCCTGCGGGAGGGACCCTTGTCACTGGGGTGGGAAGATCAGAAAGCCGTTTCCGAGTTCCCTACGTCAGTGCGAACTGCATCAGGTTCAATGGGTCTGTTCTCAGTTCTGCCGGCCTGCGGCCAGAACACCCCAATCGGAATGGTGTGGTTTATTACCAGCCGCTGGCGGAAATGACAAGAGGGAAGAATCCGATTGGGTAAGAGCCGGGTTTTAATCCTCCAGCGAATCGCTTTGCCTCGGGGTTTTAAGATTTCATTGACCGATTCTCTCGTGAAGGTTTGGCACATACGGCTCATCCGTGCTCCAAGTCCCGCACTACCAGGAAAGCCACTTTTGCCGGCCCTGTCTGTGGTTGCAGGGGCATTGTGAAATCGGTCGTTGCATCAATTTCATTATTGGTGAGCGGGGCGGCGTTTGGGTCTGTGCGGTTGATAAGAAGGGCACCACCGGGAAGCCAGCGCTCGTGGGCAAGAAGGGACTGGATAAAATCCTTGAAACCCTGCAAGTCGGCGTCACCATACGTTTTATTTCGAGGAACGCATCATATCAAAATTTTTTAGTCATAGGACATAATTTCAAGATGACGAACTCCTTTAACGACGAGTGCAGAATCGCTTCCAGTTCGTCCTGGCGCTCTTCCCTGGTTTCGGTGAACAGAAACCCGAACACCGGATAGGTCGAATAGTGCATTTCCCGGTACGATTTGCTTGACCGGCACAGCCGATACCGTCTAATAGAGCAACAGGGTCCCTTATGACCCCCCCTGATGGACCAAAAAAAGCTGCAAGGCAACATACCATGGGCACTATCGAAACGACATACGACCGAGCAAGAGATCTGACGATTGCCAAGGCAAGCGGCAGGATGACGGCGGAGGATCATCGCGAATGGATAAAAACCTATTACGACGGGGACAAGGTAACCTCACGCATCCTGTGGGATGTTAGGGAGGCGGATTTCTCGCAAATAACGCGTCAAGACATCCTGGACCACGTCCATTTTGCCAGACAGCTTATTGCCGATGCGCGGAAAGGTGGGAAAACAGCGGTTCTCATCGATAAGGACATGCTTGGCTTCGGTCTGAGCAGAATGCGTGAGACTTATTTTGATATGGAAGGTGTGCCTGGCACACGGAAACCGCCCTGCGCGCAAAAAATATCCACGTTGAAATCAGATGTGTTAAAGAGAATGGGGCTCTTGGACCTCAGCTAGGATTTGCTGACCCGCCCGCCACCCGGCGGACGATCTGCTTGACCGGCACGGTCAATAGCGCCTAAAAAGGCAACCGGGCCTCCCAGGACGCCCCGTGAGGAAACCAAAATATGTGAAGCAATACACCATGGGCACCATCGAAACGACATACGACCGGGCAAGGGATCTGACGATTGCCAAGGCAAGCGGCAGGATGACGGCGGAGGCGCATCGTGAGTGGATAATGACCTGTTACGGCGGGGATACGGTAACCGCCCGCATCCTGTGGGATGTCAGGGGGGCGGATTTCTCCTTTGCCATGCAGACATTCACCGATATAGACAACGCCCTGGAATAGCTTGGCGCTAAGGATAAATGACATTGGGAATCAAAATCGACCAAGACAAGAAAATCATCGAGAGGACCGTAAGCGGTGCTCTCTATACGGAGCGCTCCCTCAGGCTGGTTCGTGAACTTGCCATAGCGGTTAACACGCACAAAGGCTACAATGTCCTGATGGACATGCGGGAGACCGAAACCGAACCTGAGATGCTCGACTTGATGCAGATCGCCTCGGAGTGTGCCAAACTCGGGCCTGATGTCGATAGCAAAATCGCTTTTCTCATTCCGAACACGGAAGAGCGCGTGCGGTTTGCCCAGCTTTTCAAAGCGTGTATGGAAGCGCAGGGGTTTGCGTTCCGGCAGTTTTTCGACCCCCAAAGCGCGCAAGCGTGGCTATCGAAGTAGCTGAAATCATCACGTTCGACGTTTTGCTTCTTGCCGTGCAAGTTTATATATAGGCGACAATGACGTTAAGAATAAAAGCTTCAATTCTTCTGGTAATAATCCTCACGGTCTCTCTTGCCATAAGCGGTTACTATTATCTCGATTATTTTGAGAAATCCTTTCCATTCCGAAGTGAGGGGAAAGTCGTTTGCGTTCCGTCAATATTTCCAAAAAACAATGGGCGAGCGGAAAGGAATTGCAGGCCATCCTTATCAATCGGCCAGGACGGGCAAGCCTGTTTTGACCTTCACAGCGGTTCTAAAAGATACTTCCGGTCGAATTGCGGGAATGCTAGGTTGTTCCGTAGAGCTAACATCCCCTAAGGCGTTAGAAGGAATTCGATTAACCCAAATGGGATAGTCGGGATATATCTATGTCTATGGTAATGACAGGTTGATGATTCTTCATCCGAACGAAGACCGCATTTTGAAGAACGATTTGCCGGTTGGCGCTAATAAATTGTTTGATGCGGCCGCACTTCCGCCGTTAGGAAAACCGGAAA
>CAVSSY010000008.1:0-505703 GCA_963730675.1 uncultured delta proteobacterium
GGTATAATTTTGGGTTTAATGGTCTTGGTTGTCTTCATGCAGGAATTTTTACCTTCTTTTCAAGAATGTCAAGAAGTTGAGTAAAGACTGTTACGAGGAAAAGATATATAAAGGCGGCAATTGCAAAAATTTCGAAGTATCTAAATGTTCTAAAACCGATGATCTTAGCCTGAGCCATCAGCTCGGGCACGCCAATTGCGAATGCGATGGACGTAAATTTAAGTTCAAGGATTACTTCATTCGACCATTGGGGAATCGAAAGTCTCAAAGCCTGGGGAAGAATGATATATAAAATAGCCTTTTTTTTGCTCATGCCGATGGATCGCGCTGCTATCATCTGACCCGTCGGAATTGTTTGAATTGCGCCTCTAAAATATTCTGCTTGGTAGGCAGCGGTATTCAAGGCTATAGCAATGCTGGCGGCAACGATAGGCTGCAAGATAATACCGATATCTGGAAGGCCTAAATAAATGATTAGCATTTGAGCCAGCATCGGTGTCCCACGGAAAATCTCCACATAGATGGTGGAAAGTCTATAAATAGGCTTGTTGCCATAAACGCGTCCCAGCGACAGCAGTATGCCAAAAAGGGTCCCTATCGATATACATATTACCCATATCGTTAAAGTGATGCCTGTTCCTCGCAGCAGAGCCGGCAATGAAGCCCATGCAAATTCAAAAAAGCTAACCAAAGTGGTCCCTTTTATTTGATGTTATGAAACTCTGATATTATGGATAAAAATTTTTGGGTGCGTTCATGTTGAGGCGTTGAAAAAATTTGACTTGGAGGACCGGCCTCTATTATTTTACCACCATCAAGAAAAATGATTTCATCTGCTACGGCTTTTGCAAAACTCATCTCGTGGCTTACGACAAGCATGGTCATGCCGCTTTTTGCCAAATCGATCATCACCTTCAGCACCTCCCCGATCAACTCGGGGTCCAACGCAGATGTGGGTTCATCAAAAAGGAGCAGTTTGGGCTCCATGGCAAGAGCCCTGGCAATTGACACCCGTTGTTGCTGGCCCCCGGAAAGCTGGGCAGGATAGGCGCCAATCTTATCTTCCAGTCCTACCTGCCTCAACTTTTCCATTGCCACTTCCGAGGCCTCTTTTTTATTCATTCCCATAACCCGCATAGGGCCAATATTCACATTATCATGAACAGTGAGATGTGAAAAAAGGTTGAAGTCCTGAAAAACAAAACCCATGGTAGACCGAACGCGATTAAGATCGGCCTTAGAATCCACCAGCTCCCCATCAAGCCATATTTTACCCTTCCTAGGCGGTGAAAGGTAATTGATGCATCTTAATAGTGTGCTTTTACCTGTACCTGACGGTCCGATCAAAACCTTGGACTCTCCCTTTCGCATGTTGAACGAAATGCCCCGAAGCACTTCCAGTTCACCAAAATGTTTGTGTATATCTTCAACTTTAAGTATTGCCGTCATTTGTCGATAAGCCCCTTAAGTTCTTGTTTCGAAACCCGGGACACGAAGCTTATTCTCATAATGGTAAAGAATCATATTCCCGAGTCTGGTCAAAATCAGGTATATCAAGGCGCACAAGCTAAAAACAATTAAGGTGTTTCCATAAGTGTAAGATACGATGTATTTTCCCTGCCGTAAAAGTTCGACGACGCCAATGGTATAAGCAAGAGATGTGTCTTTAAGCTCTGAGGAAAATTCATTTGACCATGGACCGATGGCAAACCGGAGCGCCTGGGGAAGGACGATAAAACGGATGGCTTTAAAGTTGCTCATACCAATAGCCCGCGCCGCCACCATCTGCTTATCAGAAACCGACAAGATAGCCCCTTTAATAATCTGTGACTGATAGGCCGCTGACCTGAAGCCTAAAGCAAGCACCGCCGCAGCAAACGACGAGATGTTATAAAAATCACTGAATCCATAATAGAACAGGAACAGCAAAACAACGGCAGGAACTCCCCTAAAAAAGCGATCGATTAACACCGCTAATGTTGCGGATAATCGGTTGCCATAAACTTCTACAATGGCCAATGTGATTCCAAAAAAAAGGCCAAGCGATATAAAGCAGGCTAAAAGTTCAAGAGCTACAAGGGTCCCTTTTAGCAAATATGGGAATTCTTCAAATAAAGTTTGAAAAATCAAGATTTGACCGCCCTCATGAGGATTTGAGGGAGACATTGATATCTCCCTCACCTTTAAGCGTATAGATACCCCCGGCAAGCCCGGGGTCCTGAACTGCTTACAGCTTAAGCTGAAGCTGACCTGAATCCTGGCAGCCTTGATGCTCGACGTAACTTTTTATGGTTTCTTCGTCGACGTCTACGCTGCTTACGAAGAAGCTCGGCGACCAGACAAAGTTCTCTTTCCAGTAAACTTTGATAAGCCACGGAAACTTGTTTCGCAGCTTTGACGATGATTCGCTTTTCAATTCCCCCATTACCGAAGAGATGCTGTACTTGGCGGGATTGACATAACCAGATGCAAGTGCTCCAAATTAAAGTCAATCGTCTATACCGCAACGTCGGGCATACTTCGAAGCAACTTCGGCATGAGCTTTTGCAAATAGCTGGTCACACCAGGCTTCAGGTTCCGCCGACGGTACTTGCAGACCCAAACCACATGGTACTGAAGATGGTAAATACAATGAGCTGTCTTTATGTATTCCATGGCGGTATTATACCCCGCCGTCGGGCCCATTCATCCAGGGGTAAACCGTGGTGTTCTGTCGTTGACCGCATAAATGTTCTCTACAGAACGTATTTAAAGCCCAGGGATAGGCTTCTTGTAGGTTGTTATACATTCCGGCATAAATGCCGGGATATTCTTTATTGGAGCTCCAGGCAGATATTTATGAACAATTTCTGCCCACTTGCCTGATTTATATAACTCTACGATTCCTTTGTTTAATTTTGCCAACAGTTTGTGAGGGTCGCCGCCTGTGACGGCAAGGGCATACGGCTCATGGACAATAACCGTACCCACCCATTCAATCGGGCGCCCCTTCGCAACAAATTGCACGGTCGTATCTGTGTCGCATAAAACGGAATCAATCCTGCCGGTTATCAAATCATCGACGGCTGTAACATAGTCTTCATAGCCGACGTGCTTGATTTTCACCCCTTTTTCCTTCAGATTTTTTTCAATCCAGTCGAAAGCCGTTGAGCCTGCCTGGGACGCCACAGTAGCGCCGCAGCACATTCCCGTAATCGCATTTTTTTCTGAACCCTTTTTTATTAGAATTTCCTGATTTATTTCCCACCAGGGTATCGTGTAGTCGATGATTTTATCTCTTTCGCATGTGACTGACAGACCGGTGACAAGCAGGTCAATTTTCCCCTTTCCCTAGTGCTGGAATTAGCGAAGGCCAGGGAAGGTCCTTAAACTCCACTTTAATCCCTGACATTTGCGCGATTTCGCGCATCGCATCCACAGCGATACCTTTGTATTCGCCCTTTTCGGCATACGCCCATGGCGGGAAGGCGGCTTCAATTCCGGCTATGTATGTCTTCTCAGCCGCATGCAGATTTATGATCCCGCCGAACAAAAAAAGTATTGTCGCTGAAATGATCAAGCTTGTTGTCAACAATTTTGTCCATTGAATTTTCATCATTTCCTCCTTTTAACCTCTTTAATGTGTAAATCCACGGCGAGATCGTTACCTCAAACTATGAGGCAATTCGACGCCAAGCGACGCGTTCATTTGAGCGCCGCAACGCCGCGTTCGATGCGGGCAATGCCCTCCTTGAGCTGATCCATTCCGGCGGCAAAGGAAAAGCGCACGTATCCTTCGCCACCCTCACCGAAAATGCTTCCCGGCACTACCGCCACCCGGTGTTCATTCACCAGGTATTTGGCAAAATCCCAGGAGGAGAGCCCGGTAGCCTTGATGTTCGGGAAAGCGTAGAAGGTCGATTCCGGCTTGAGGCAACTGATGCCGTCGATGGCGTTGAGTCCATCGTAGACGAGCTGCCGCCGCTGGTCGTAGGTGGCCACCATCTCCCGCACGCAGTCCTGGGGAGCGGTGATGGCGGTCAGGGCGGCCCGCTGGGCCATGGCCGCCACGCCGGAGACCATATGCTCCATCAATTTTTCCATCTCGTCGATGATCACCTTGGGCGCGGCAGCATAGCCTACCCGCCAGCCGGTCATGGCATAGGACTTGGAAAGGGTGAAGGCCGAAATGGTGCGCTCGGCCATGCCCTCGAACGCGCCGATGCTGACATGTTTTTGCCCGTCAAAAAGGATGTGCTCGTAAGGTTCGTCCGAAAGCACCCAGATGTCGCGGGCTTTGGCCATGTCGGCTATCTTCTTGAGGATCTCTTCGTCGAAGAGTGCCCCGGTGGGATTGGAGGGCGTGTTGATGATCATCAGTTTGGTCTTCTCGGTGATGGCTGCCTCGATGTCGGCCGGATCCACTTTGAACTGGTTGGACTCGTAAACTTTGACCGGCACAGGCACCCCGCCGAACAACCGGATCTGGGAATAGTAGTCGTAGCCCGGATCTATGACGATCACCTCATCGCCGCGGTTGAGCAAGTGCAGACAGGTGTTGAAAATGACCTGCATAGCCCCCACGGCCACGAAGATTTCGGCGTTGGGGTCGGCCGTGATGCCGTTTTCGACCTCGAGCTTTTTAGCGATGGCCTTGCGCAGGTCCGCAAAGCCCTTGGCGGGCGGATAGCGGGTAAACCCTTCGTCCAGAGCCTTTTTCGCGGCCTCGCGGATAAATGCCGGCGTATCGAAGTCGGGCTGACCGATCCCCAGATTGACGACATCCGGGATTTCGTCGGCCATGGCGAACATGATGCGAATTCCCGACCACTCCACTTGGTGGGTGCGTCGGGCCAGTTTATCGATCGTTGTCATACGGGCTGTCCTTACTTGCTATTCGGTATCTTTTTTTCCTCTTCGGTAAAGCTGAAAGGTGAGGAGCGTGGTCCTCAGGGTCGCATTGGACCTTCAACCATCTGCCTCTGGCTTCAGTCATCTCGGTAAAACAAGGTCCGCCGGCCCTTTTTCGGAAGCTTTGAGCTCCGGGGCGTGCTTCTGCATGATTTCCATCACGATGGAGGCGATCTTGACCTTTTCGCGGATGAGGTTGCGGTGAAAGTCTTCGCTGATCCAGGGTTTGTAGATGTCGCCTTCCGATGTTCCCGGTTCGAACTTGAAGTAGCATGGGGCGGCCACCCGCGCGATTTCAGGCGCTTCGTAGGCCCGGAACATGCCGCCGAAAGAGTCCACGATGATGAGGTAGACATCCAGCGACAGATCGGCGGCCTTGCGGATGGAGCCCAGAATCGGCAGGGACACATCGGAGCTGGGATTCATGGAATTGGCGCCCATGGACTCGATCACCTTGGCGCCGGCCGCGCTGCAGTACCCGCCAAAAACCGAAAACTTGAAGATGGTCTCGGCCGGGATAAGTCCCTCGGCGCGCATCTTGTTCAAGATGTAGAGCACGCCTTCGTCGTAGACCAGGAAACCGCGATGGCCGGCGTCGATGTTCCGCATGATGTCAGCGATGTGATAGGAAATGTTGTCCGAGCCGCGCAGCCGAAAGCCCTGCATAGCGCCCTCCGCCGTGGAGATCTCCTTGGAGCTCGCGTCCCAGCCCTTGCGGTGGCCGACGGTCATGATCACCTCGATCTTCTCGTCGCGCGCCATCTGGGCCATGGCCTTGAGCTCCTCGAAATCGCAGTAGGTGGATCCGCCCACCGCGGCGATGCAGCGGTGAATGGTCACATTGCGTTTGTGAGCCTCGTCGATCATGGCCTCCATGGTCGAGGCGCGCTCCACGCCGGCGATTTCGATGCGGAAACTGGCGCCGTCCGGAAAGGACTTGGTCGATGTGGGCAGATCATAGGCGTCTCGTCCGGGGATACCTTCTTTTTCCATGAAATCACGAATCGTTTTGAGAACATCTGACATGTGAACCTCCGATTTGGTGTCCGTCCCGAAATGGTCTTTTTGCCCCTGCTCTTCCTTCTCCGCGGGTTTAGCGGCTGCGGCGTACCGATGTACGCCTCACCGCAACCCCTTGTGCGGCCACGATCAGAGCCAAAAATCCTCATTTCTGCCGCGAACACGCTGATGTGTTTTTCAACGTGTGCCCGTGCACAACGTTGTCGTTAATCCTTTAAACCCGGCGAAGCCGTAATCCTGGCCCGCAGGGCCAATAATCCTGCGCCGTCGAGGCTAATCCCAGGCTGAAGGCCGGTAATCCTGCTGTTCCGATCCTTTAACCTTTGGCCTTCTTGTCAAAGGAGCTTCTTCAGTTTTTCCAACTCCCCTTCCACCATCTTGTAAGCATGTTCTTCCTTGGGAAATTCGCCACTACGGGCATCCTGGGCGTATTGCTGGAAGGCTTCGACTGTCTTTTTCCCCAGGTTTTCGTATTTCTTGACAAACTTGGGAGTGAAGGCCTGGAATATGCCCAGCACATCACTGCAGATCATGAGCTGCCCATCCGCTTCCCATCCGGCGCCGATGCTGTAGACGGGAATCGTCAGCTTGTCACGGATGATGCCGCAGACTTCCGGCGGTACCGCCTCCACCAAAAGGGCGAAGGCGCCCGCCGCCTCGATGGCCAAGGCGTCTTCGATAAGGTCTCTAGCGGCTTCGGCCGTGCGTCCCTGGGCTTTAAAGCCTCCCTGCATGCCTGAACTCTGGGGGGTCAGTCCGATGTGGCCCATGACCAGCATGCCGCCGTCGGCAATGGCGCGGATCTGCCCAATGACGCGTTGTCCGCCCTCAAGTTTGATGGCATCCACCCCGGCCTCCTTGTGAAAGCGGCCGGCGTTGCGCACGGCTTCCGGAACGCTCACCTGGTAGGAGAGAAAAGGCATGTCGCCGATGACGAACGTGTTGGACGCTCCCCGGCGGACTGCTTCGCTGTGATAGATGCACTGGTCCATGGTGACCGGAACCGTTCCGCTGTAGCCGTAGATGCACATCCCTAATGAATCCCCCACCAGGATCATGTCCATCTCGGCCTGTTCGGCGAAGCTGGCCGTCCAATAGTCATAAGCCGTTACCCATACGGCCCGTTGGCGCTCGTCCTTCATTTTCTGCAAGTCAAACCGTGTATGTTTTTTTCCCATAATTTACGATCCCTCCCTGTTTAGGCGAAGTCCGGGCGCTGCTTTCCCGAACCTCCGATTTTTTTTGACAACCGCCGGCTGACGGTTTGAAGGACCTCGGACATGGCCTCGATACGCTCGTCCGACATGCGGTGAGTGGGCCCGGAGATGCTGAGCGCAAAACTGGCCCGTCCGATGTAATCAAATACCGGGGCTCCGATGCACCGCAACCCGATGCTGAGTTCTTCGTTGTCCACGGCAAAGCCTTTCGCACGAATTGTGTCGAGGGCATTCCTTAACGTGCTGGCCGATTGGATGGTGTTCGGCGTCAATGTTTCGAATTCGATCGTCTGGAGATAGGCATTGACTTCGTCCTCAGGTAAAAATGCCAGGATGGCCTTGCCCAATCCGGTGCAATAAGCTGGCGCCAGGGTGCCCAGCCCCGAATCCATGCGAAGTATTTCCGTGCTATTGATCTTATCCAGATGAACGATGGCATGCCCGTCCCAGAAGCCGAGATTGACGGTCTCACGGAAGGCGCGGGAAAGCTCCTGCATCATGGGATGGGCCGTATGTCTTATTTCAAAACCCTCAAGTTTCTTCATGCCGAGTTCGAGTACTTTGAAGGTCAGTCGGTAACGTCCCTCCTCGGTCTTCTCAACGTAGCCCAAGTCTCTCAAACTCAATAAGAAACGGTGGCAGCCGGCCCGGTTCGTATCTAAATGGGCAGCTACGGCCGAAACTCCCAATTCCCCGTGATCGGCCAGCAGTTCCAACACCCGCAGACCTTTCCCAAGAGATGAGATGACGTAGTATTTTTCACCTTTAGATGGCATCTCGCAGTCACCTGTTTTGGGGAAAACCGCGTGGAAACGGGGAGGTTGCAAATCACAGGCGGTTGGTGAGCCTACCTGTGTAACACTATGCGTGACGCTTTTTCACTATGTGTGACATACACCGTAAAGAAGATAGCCGCTGCTTGTCAAGTTTTTTTTGGATAGCACTTGCTGAAGTGAGACCGTAGGAGATGAATCTAAGGTGCCGAACCCGCCTGATTTGTTGATGGATACCGTCCGTCGGACGGTGCGAAAGCACAGCCTTTTTTTAGCCAGGAAAGATTGATGCGCTGAGCGCATCAGCCTTTTTCCCATTGGTTTATATCCCTGAAGGCTTGACGCTCCCTTATTTCACGTCTATAAAGAATTTTTTAGAGATATATCTCATTTTAAACTGTCTACCAAAGGACCTACAGCATGAACGCCTTCATTGCAGACACCGAACTGGATGCCTTCCTTTCCCAATGGAGCGATAACGCCCAACAAACCCAAAAAGCGTTTAACCACCTGCGGGACCACCTGACCTGCAAACCCTCCCTGACCTTCGAATTTGTCGCCCGCCCCGGCGTATCCTACTCATTGAGGGCCAAACACCACCGGCAAAATCAGCATTCCTTGTTTGTCATGATCGATATTATTGATGACGATCCGAGCCAGCGTTGGCTCTCCGTCTGTTTTTACGGCGAGATGATCTCTGATCCGGATGAGATTGGGGATTTCGTTCCGGAAGGTTTGCTGGGCGAAGATGCCCATTGTTTCGATATCGAAGCATGGGATGATGATCGCGTGGCCTACATCATCGCCCGCCTCGACGAAGCGTACGACAAGGCCGCGCATGAACCCCCGGAATAGCATGCGGCACCGGTAAAATTTCCGGCAGAATATCGCATCCGCTGGCGGTGGTGCCCTAGCTCGACAGCAGGAAAGACCGCAGGTTGGTTCCTTGGCGGTGGAGGCCCAGTTTGCGCCGGATATTGAGGCGATGCATGTCCACGGTGTGGGCGGAAATATTCATCAGCGCGGCGATTTCTTTGGTTGTACGGCCATGCTTGACGAAATTGGCGACTTCCATTTCGGCCGGCGTCAATACGGTGAAGCGGGAGGCCAGGCCCCTGTTCTGGGAGGAGGTCATCTCAGCCAGATTGGCCGACAGCATGGTGACGACCATCTTCTGGCGGTCGGTGAGGCCGCTGTTCCGCAGCTTTTCGATGAGGGGTTCCACAAGCCGTTGAAGATTGGCCGACAGCGCACTTTCGATTTCGGCTCTATCCTTTTCGCGCATCTTTACTAGGGTCTGCAGCGCCAGGTTCATCTCCTCCAGCCGTGCATTCTTGCTCTTTAATTCCCCCTCTCGGCGTCGCAGCGCCTGCTCCGCCTGTTTTTTGGCGGTAATGTTCGTGAGGATGGCAAAGCTGCCCTCCATGCCGTTTTGGGCGTTGTCCAGCACATGGGCGGATACGATGCTGTATTGCGTTTCACCGCTCTTGCGCTGCCAGGCGATTTCGAAAGAGCGGTGCGGGTGTTCGTCCTCGCCGGAGAGTTTACGGTAGATGAGCTGGGAGGTTTCGGGCGACAGGAATTCATGGATTTTGCGCCCTACCAGTTCTTCGGCCCGGAACCCGCTGACTACTTCGAGGTGTTTGTTGACATAGGTGATGCGCTCGTCGCCGTCCATCACGATCAAACCCTCCGTCATGGTTTCGACGAGTTTACGGAAGCGCCGTTCCATTTTTTCATAGCGGTACAGTTTCCGCCGCAACGCTTCATTTTCTTTCTCCAGCACCTGCAGGCGGTTCAAGATGGCGGAGGGATGCTCATCCTCTGTCATGCGGCCCATTCTCCTTCATTGCACAGCCGTTGAAGGGGTTGTCCGGGAGGTCGATCTCATAGAGCGCCCGGGCCGTATCCGCCAGGATCCAGCGCCGGGATTCGTCCGGCAGCCCCAAGTCATCGATCCGCCGCAGCTCCCGATCCCAGGCATAGGGAATATTGGGAAAGTCCGTGCCGAACATCAGACGCTCCGGACGCAGGCGGCCGATATCCGGTGGGTACTCGACGGGCAGATAATCGGCCAGCATCATGGTGGTGTCCAGCCACAAATGATCGAAGCGCTCCTGCAGACGGCGGTAGGCGTCGAATTCATCTGCGCCCAGGTGGGGTACCACCAGCTTCAGTTCCGGATAGGCTTCCAGAACACGCTCCACGAAAGTCCAGTGGCAGATTTCATAGGGATCGCAGGCATAGGCCGGACTCTTGGGTTCGCGACCGGCATGGATGACCAGGGGCAGGCCCCGCGCGGAGCAAATTCGGTAGACCGCATGCATGCCCGGGCTGTCCATACGGAAGCACTGCACATGGCTGTGCAGTTTGACGCCCTTGAGGCCGTCATTGAAAGCCGTTTCCAGGATTTCACGGGTGCCAGCCTCTCCGGGAAACACGGTGGCCAAGCCGGTCACGGCGCTGTAACGGCGGACAAGCCCCGCCAGATAACGGTTCAGTTCCCGTGCGATTCCCGGCTTGTGGGCGTATTGCAGCGCCACGATGTGGCGAACCCCCCGCTTGAAAAGAAATGCCAGCAGGGCGTCGGTATAAAGACGATAACGGATGGGCCATCCGAACTGGTCGAACCAGCCCCAGACCGCATCAAAAAGCAAATCGGGGAACACATGCACGTGGGCATCCACCACCATCGCCAGATGATCAGGGACTCGCTCCCCTTCGGGGTCGTCGAGTTCGGGTAGGGGAAGATCTGCCATGTCAGCAATTTCCATCATGATGCATATGGTTATGTCGCAATTGCCACCGCACCCAGGCCAATCCGAGACGTCCTTTCGCATTTTGGAGACCCAGGGCCAGCGGCAATACCGGCAGCAGCGCAGGAATCAGGTAGCATATCCGGCTCAGTACCATGAATAATTCCCGCAGATCCACAACCGTGAACCGCACCGCCCTCCCCTCCCGGGCCAATCCCCAGCGGCAAGCCGCTTTGCGGGCCGCCTCGGCCCCCTCCCGGAACACCACACGGACGTCGAAGGGTCCGTTACCCGTCACGGGTCGGGGCGTTTCGTTAGACAGGGCCTCCACAGCCCTGCAGGCCAGATCAAGACGCCAGGCGCAAGCATCGAAGTGTTGCGGACCCATGGCCTTGTCGATCGGATAAGTAGTGATCCCCGGGATTTCCGCGGCGGCCTGGCGACAGGCGTCCGGGCAGCCCGAAAAGAACACCGGCCGGATACCATAGGGCGCCAGCAAGGCGGCAAACAGGGCGACTTCGGGCAGGGACCGGCCGTTCACCCGCACATCGGCCAGCCGCGATGTCATGGTATGGGGCAGAAACCCCCGGGTACCGGAGGCGGCATGCAACCCAAGGAAAAAGACCGCCTCGGCCCCGCCCGGATCCCCCAGGGCGGGCACCGGACCCCATCTGTATCCGCTCTCTAACCGGGCCTGGGGATGGATCCCCTCCGCCAGCAAATTGTAGCCGGTACGGTGGAAATCCTTGACAAGGATGTCATCCACACCGGCATCGAACAGGGCCTGGACCACCGCCGCTACATCCCGGGTCATGGCCTTGCAGGCCGGGGCCCATTCCCTGCGCAGGAAGGCGGATGCCGCATGGTTCCAGCACCCCGAACTACCCTCGATATCGGCGACGATCATCACGCGGCGGAAGGGCACGCTACCAGGATCCTCTTGAGTTCCGCGACAAAATGACGGATGTCCTCTTCGGTCGTATCAAAGGAGGTCATCCAGCGCACTTCGGAGGTGGCCTCTTCCCAGACATAGAAGGGACAAACTGCCTGGAGCGGTGCGATGATCTCTTGCGGAACCCGGGCGAAGACGCCGTTGGACTCCACCGGCTGACTCACACGGATTTCCGGGATTTCCCCCAGAGTCTCGGCCAGCAAAGCGGCCATGCGGTTGGCATGGGCGGCGCACCGCCGCCAGAGATCGTTTGAGAGCAGCGCCTGGAACTGGGCGGCCATGAACCGCATTTTGCTGGCCAGCTGCATGCCCTGCTTGCGGCGGTATTTAAAGTTCCGGGCCAGATCGGTATTGAAAAAAATGATGGCCTCACCTACCATCATGCCGTTCTTGGTTCCGCCGAAGGACAGGATGTCCACCCCGCAGTCGGCCGTCAACGTGCGCAAATCGGTACCCAGATGGGCGGCGGCGTTGGCCAGTCGGGCTCCGTCCATATGGAGGACCATCCCATGGCGGTGCGCCAGATCGGCGATGGCCCGTATTTCCTCCGCGCGATAGACCGTGCCCACTTCCGTGGCCTGGGTGATGGACACCACCCGGGGCTGGGCGTGGTGTTCGAATCCAAAACCGTGCAGATGCCGGCCGATGCCCGCGCAGGTCAGCTTGCCGTCCGGGGTTGTCACGGTCAGCAGCTTGCAGCCCGTATGGCGCTCAGGTGCGCCGCATTCGTCCACGTTGATATGGGCGGTTTCCGCACAGATGACCGATTGGTAGGGATCGGTGGCCGCCTGCAGGGAGAGCACGTTGGCCCCGGTTCCCAGGAAGACGAAATATACTTCGATCCCCTCCCCGAATTGTTCCCGGAAACATTCCATGGCCGCTGCCGTGTAAGGGTCGTCCCCGTAGGCCACGGCATGGCCTTCGTTGGCCGCCGCCATGGCGTTCAGAATATCGGGATGAATACCGGCATAATTGTCGCTGGCAAGGCCCCGCCAAACACGTTCCACCATATGGCATCGCTCCGCTTGTTCACTTGACCCGGGTTTCGATCCGGCCGGCGCAAACCGCACCTGCCGTCCGTCATGGATTGGCGCTTCCGTCCTGAATACGCATCAGGTGTACCTTATCCCGTATCCGGGGGCAACCCCGCCTGGACAAGTTCACAGCCCATCCGGGATCGTGCGGGGGCATTTACAGCACGCCTTCATGACAACCGTGCGCCTTCCGCAGATTCGGCCAGCCGCTGGAGGGCTGCGATGCGCTTCAGGACGGGCGGATGGGAATAGTTGAGGAAGACATAAAACGGATGCGGAGACAGATTGGACAGGTGGTGCACGGAGAGTTTCTGCAGGGCCTCGGCCAGCGCCTGGCCGCTGCCGCTTGTGGCGGCTGCGTAACGATCGGCGGCATATTCGTTGCGCCGCGAGATCATCATGGCCAGGATGCCGGTAAAAAAATCCACCGGGGCATAGAGCAGGCCAAAAAGGGTCAGCCCGGCGTACACCGAGGGGTGGGGCATGAAAAAGGCTTCAAAAAGAGCCGGGTACCCGATGCATAGGGACAAAAGGTAGAACATGACTCCGGTCTGGCCAATACCCATGGCCAACCCCATGAGGACGTGGTGTTTTTTATAGTGCCCCATTTCATGGGCCAGTATGGCCACCAGTTCGCTGCGATCATGGTGCCGGACCAGGGTGTCGAACAAGACGATGCGCTTGTGACGACCGAATCCCGTGAAAAAAGCATTGCCTTTACCGGAGCGTTTGGAGCCGTCCATGACGAACACGTTCTGGAGGGGGAAATTGATGGATTGGGCATAGCGGCGGATGTCCGCTTCAAGTTCGGTGTCCTTCATGGGCTCGAAGCGGTTGAACAACGGCATGATCAACGTGGGAGCAATGTATTGCATCACGAGCATGTAAGCGGTCACCGCACCCCAGGAATACAGCCAGGCCAGAGGGCCGGCCGCTTGAAAGAAGAACAGGATACCGGCCAGAAGCGGCGCTCCCAGCAGAACGCCCAGGACGGCGCCCTTGATCCGATCCACGATAAACGTACGCCACGTCGTACGGTTGAAACCGAAGCGCTCCTCGATCACAAAAGTGCTGTAAATACTGAAGGGCAGTGACAGGGTAAGGCGCAGGGCCGCTAAAAGGCCGATGAAGACCAGCCCGGAAAAGATCGGTCCCCACTGGAAGGAACGCACCCAGGCATCCAGGACGGGAAATCCCCGGCCAAACCAGAAAACCAGAATGGCTGCCAGTTGGATGGCCTCGGCCAGGCGCCCGAAACGGGTGTTGACACGAAGATAGGTCTGGGATCGCTCGTAATCACCGTTTTTGAAAAAGGCCTTGAACGCTTCCGGGGGCTTGCCCGGCTGGGCTTTGAGGTTGAGATGATCGGCCACCCAATTCAGCCCGAAATCAATCAGCAGGGCCCCCAGGACGATCCAGGCAATGCCATTCATGCTGAAAATTCCCCTTCCAAGAAAAAATCTTCGTTCAGTGCCCGTCCATGAATGGCCCATTAGCGGCGTTACGCTAAAAATTGAACCCTCGGAATATCAATTATATGCCTGTGGGAAAATTTTCCATGTACTTTGATTTCAACCCAATGCCGATTTCTGGGTGGACACTCCTTAAAATCAAACAAGGGCGGCCCTCCTTCAGGCCGCCCTTTCCTACGAGGAGATTAAAAGACGGTTCGGCAACCGCCTTCCGATTTAACCTAGAACCGCCTCCCGGCCTGTCAAGGATCAACACATGGCGTCTTCGGCAGATGCCGCTGGAGGCCAACGAACCAACGGCGGCCGCGCATCAAGTCCCTGCAGGGTCCTTCCCCGGCTAAGTGATCCTGTTCGTAAAAACGGGGACGTCATGAGGGCGTCACGGCAGGCCGACAAGGCGAAAAAACGAAGGCCTATCCGGAAAAGGCCGTGTTTTCACAACACTGTCAGGCAGGATGCATTGGCGACCGAATGTCATCGTATTTACGCATTGGACCACGAAGCCCGGGGGTGTCATTTTTTCACGCCATCGCGGATATCGTCCAAAAAGTTGCCGATGACGCGATGCACCTGCTCGCAGCCCGACCCCAGGAGAATTCCATGGCGGCTGAGGTTGAAAAGAATGTATTTTTTCTCGGTGGACCCCAGTTTATCGAAAACCCGCCTCGAGCCGCGGGGATCCACCACCGGATCGGCGGCGGATTGGACGACCACCGCCGGCACCCGGACCTCGCTGAGACGGGTTTCCACGTGATCCATCAACCGTTCGAGTTCATGGATGCCGGCTACCGGATTGCGGGTGTAATTAATCTGCGGGTTTTCCGGCTGATTATCGATGAATTCCCTGCGGGCGCCGTTGCTGTGGACCTTGCGCATCAAACGGTTCCACATATCCATGGCCGGCACAAAGCGGGCCGAATAATCCTGCAGTTGCAGGGGTGGACTGACGGCAAAAACGCCCCTGATGGCCCGGATGCGGGAGGCGGCCTCCAGCGCCAATCCGGCGCCGTTGCTGAAACCGCCCACCACCACATGACGGCAGGTGCAGGACATCAAGGCGTAAGCCTCCTCCACGCTGCGGATCCATTCCTGATAAGTTCTGCCGGCCAGGTCTTCCGGCGCGGTCCCGTGCCCTTTGATCCGCGGCGCATAAACCCAATAGCCCTTGCGGTTGAGATAACTGGCCAGTCCGCGGACCTCCTCCGGGGCGGCCATGTAACCATGCACAACCACCACGCCGATGTTACGGGAACGCCCCTTTTTGAAGATGGGACGGCCGATGGCGCGCGGCTTGGATTCGCCTTCCCGATAGAAGGCTTCGTAGTCCTGATGGAATTCCCGCATGGCCTGATGGCGGAGAAACCGCGCGATCTTGCGCCGGGTCCAGAAGGCAGGCTGCCAGGCGATCCGACGGATGCACCGCTGGAGGGACTTGAGCGGCTCGATCTCGTTGGCAATGACCCACAACGGGTTGTCGATGCGCGCCCGATGAAATTCAAAAGGGTCTCCCAGACGTGAGTGGTTTTTGACCAATTTGTCATCGCTGCCCCGAATTACATCGGTTTGCAGCGCCAGCGCGATAAAATCCCTGAATTTATCGTACTGATCATCTGTCAGAAGCGGCAGTTGGTTCTCCCTGAGGCTGCGATGGTAGTGGTTCCGGTCCATGTCCGCGCATTGATGGGTCAGCAGATAGACCTTGCGTTTCAAATCGTCCGGCCGGACCTTGCGAAAGGGAATCCGGCGCAGCATGGCGGCGAACAGATGATCATGGTTGACGGTGGTCAGGCGGTAGATTTCCGCCATATAGCGCTGCATGATGGTGAGGGCTTCGCGGCGCATCTGCTTGCGCGAGGACAGGGAGTCATCGAAATTGATGACCTTCCGGCTGCCGATGTCCTGTTCGATTTTGGGGCAGGTCAGGCATTCGCCGATGGGAATGGCCTTTCCGAAACGCAAGTCGATGTCGACCCCCGATAAGAACATGGTGCCTTCGGCCATCAACTCTTCCACAAGACGTTCGGAAATATTTTCGTTGAATTTGCGGGCCAGCTCGCTTAGGGCGTTTTCCTTGGCGCGGATGGGATAATAGGTCAGGTTGACCGGCACGATATAGGTGTGCCGTGCCAAGATGGGCGCCGGGTCTTCGATTTGAAATTCCTGCAGAATCCGCCGGGCTTCCCCGGGGGACTCCGTGAGCAGGCGATAAATGCGCTGCCGGTAGAATTCGGTGCGCAGGGCCAGGGTTGCGGCGCCGGTATGGGGCGGGTGCTTGCCTCCGGCATAGGAAATCATATACCGGCCCTTTTCAACAATTTTTTTACTTTTCACCATGCGGCCTTCGGGGTAGATCACCCAGGCCGCTTCACCGGTCAGCAGGGAGCGCACCATGAGACGGTCCCGGTCCGGATCACGCGTCGAGACCGCCCCCACCTTGTCGAGATAGGCGCCCAGCGTCCCTTTGAACAGCTCGACATCGGCCAGGGACCAAACCGGCAAATGGGTCAGCCGGTTGAGCCAGTATGGCAGCAGCAGCGTTTCGATGCGGGTAAAATGATTGACCACAAAGAGGAGCGAACCGTCGCGGGGAATTCTTTCGCTGTTGTGCATATTGACGCGCGCGCGGGAGAACCAGGAAAACGCTTTCAGGGCCAGCGCTGTCGTTCGGTAGGCAAATCGGTTCATAGCTGAATTATCGGCCATCCGGCAATAGGGGTGAGCGTCACTATTTTGTACATAATAAAATCGAGCGTTTGAATCAACGGCGGCCTTTTGGAATCGACCCGTGGTGCGGATCGCAAAAGGGGTCCGAAAAGGCAACGCGAGAGCGCGCACAAGTTGACAGTTTGTCCAAATATCGTTAGGTTAGCAAACTTTATGGCACCGGGAGGACGGCGTGTATTCCAAAATTTTGATCCTGCATTTTTCACAATCAGTGGCCCAGAAGCCGATTGTCTGCAATCTCACCAAACGCTTCGATCTGACTTTCAACATCCTGAACGCGACCATCCTGCCCCGCAAAGAGGGGGTCATGGTGCTGGAGCTTTCAGGTGAGAAAAAGCTTTTTCGGGAGGGGGTCAACTACCTCAAGACACAGGGCGTCAAGGTGCAAAACGCCGACCAGGAAATCAAACGGGAAAAAGCCAAATGCACCCATTGCGGCGCCTGCACCGCAGTTTGCCCCACCGGCGCGCTCTTTATCCAACGACCCGAAATGTCGGTCGATTTCGACCAGCGTAAATGCAGTCTCTGCGAACTCTGCATCTCCGCCTGCCCATCACGCGCCATGGCTGTTCGCCCGACACGGAAAATCTTTTTTGACTGATGCCGGTGATTGCGGTTGCCATCAGCGGCGGCGTGGATTCCCTCGTCGCCGCCTTTTTATTGAAGGAAGAGGGACACGACGTCTTCGGTGTCCATTTCCGAACCGGCTACGAAACCCCCGAATCCACGGCGTCCGGACCAGCTCCCCGATTGTCTGACATCACCCATATCGGACAACTATTGAAAATGCCGGTCGAGGTACTGGATCTTTCCCGTCTGTTTCGAGAGTCGGTCGTTGCCTATTTCACAAGCGCCTATCAGCAGGGACGCACACCCAATCCCTGTTTATATTGCAATCCGACCATCAAATTCGGTCATATCCTTGCCCATGTCCGTCAGAGGGGAGCCCAAGCGCTGGCAACCGGTCACTATGCCCGCCTTGAAACCGGTTCTGACGACCGCTGTCATCTCTACCGCGGCGTTGATACCCGCAAGGATCAGTCCTATTTCCTCTCCCGCCTGACTCAGGACCAGATGAAGCACGCATGCTTCCCATTGGGCAGCCTGACCAAGGAGGCCGTTCGCGCGATTGCCCGGAAGAACCAACTTGTGCCGGCCACCCGGGGGGAAAGTCAGGACATCTGCTTCATCAAGAACGCCCCCTATCATGAGTTCCTGCAGCAGCAGGAGGGCTTTACCCCACGGGAAGGCCCCATCATCGATACGCAGGGGCGCCTGCTGGGACATCATCGGGGCCTCCACCAGTTCACGGTTGGCCAGCGCCGCGGGATCGACTGCCCTGCCGCCGAACCCTACTATGTGATCCAGATTGATCACCGCAACAACCGCCTGATTGTAGGGCACCGCAACGAACTGGCCCGGGATGCATGTGTTGTGGAGGACATCAACTGGATCCAACGTCCGCAACGGTTCCCGGCGAAGGTCGCGACTCAGATTCGCTACCGCCACCAAAGCGTCCCTTCACGACTGACCGAAATTAGAGCCATCTGCGGCCCGGGTGGCGTTCGAACACCCACAGGAAGCGGTCACCCCCGGCCAGGGCGCGGTGTTCTACCGGGATCAGGAAGTGCTGGGAGGTGGGTGGATCGTTTGAGCCATCGTAAGGCCCGCCGATCCCCAAAGATGGTGAAGCGCCGAAGGTGACATCCCAGCGGGGGGCGAGTTGTTTTAGTGAACTATCCCGCCGCAGAAAAGGGGGTATCGATAACGGCCATGTAACGCCCCAAGCGGCGGGGAATTTAACCCTTGTCCGCCTTTGGCGCATTAAAGTTTTTGTTTCATGATAAACAATCAACAGGCTGATTAATTTGAAGTTTACCGTATCTACATTAGGTTGCAAGGTTAACCAGTACGAATCGGATATCCTTGCCGCCGGCTTGAGCGCCCATGGTTGGCAGGCCGCGGACAGGGACGAGAAGGCCGATGTTTGCATCGTCAACACCTGCACAGTCACCCGGAAAGCTTCCATGCAGTCCCGCCAGCTCATTCGGCAGCTCCAGCGGCAACATCCGGGTGCCCGTATCGTCGTCACCGGATGCTATGCGCAAATCGCCCCCGAGGAGATCGCGGCCATTAAAGGGGTGCATGTGATCGCCGGTCAAAGCCGCAAGGCGGATTTGCCTGCCATGATCGTGCAGGCCGCCGGGGCTGCCGATGCCGGCCCTTTGCGTGCCGCGGACCGTCTTCCCGCTAAAATTCCTTTCAGCGGGCCGGTTGCGCCGGCGCCGGGTTCCCGCACGCGCCCCTATCTCAAGATACAAGACGGCTGCAACAGTTTCTGCACCTACTGCATTGTCCCCCACGCTCGCGGACGAAGCCGCAGCATGCTCCCGGAACAGGTTCTCGACCATCTCCATCAGTTGGGCGCCATGGGGTATCACGAAGCGGTCCTGACAGGAATTCATTTGGGGGCCTATGGATTGGATCTGCAGCCAGCCGCCAGTTTGCTCACCTTGCTGGAAGCCATCGCCAACGCGCGTCCGCTGGCCCGCATCCGCCTGAGTTCCATCGAACCCCATGAACTATCCGATGACCTGATCGACCTGGTGGCCGAATCAGACCAGTTCTGCCCACACTTTCACCTGCCGCTGCAAAGCGGCGACGACACGATTCTCAATAGGATGCACAGACCCTATTCACGGGATCTGTTTCGCGAACGGGTGGCGTATATCAAGCACCGCCTGCCATGGGCGGCCGTCGGGGCCGACGTGCTGGTGGGGTTTCCCGGCGAGGACGAGGCGGCTTTCGAACAAACGTGCCAACTGATCGAAAGTCTCCCCCTCACCTATTTGCACGTGTTCCCTTTCTCGGCGCGACCCGGCACACCCGCCGCCGGCTATTCTGGACAGGTTCCGCCCGACATCGCCAAACGCCGCACCGCCCGGGTACGCGCCATCGGCACCGCCAAGAAACAGGCGTTCCTGCAAAGCGCTTTGGGGCGCAAAACAGAAGTGCTGGTGGAGGCTCGGCGCGATCCCGCCACGGGACTTCTAAAAGGCTTGACCCCCAATTATCTGATCGTGCTGCTCGAAGGCCGCGACGAATGCATGAACACGGTCGTGCCGGTCACGATTCAGAGGGTTTGCGATGGCAGCCGGCTTGAAGGACTGATCGTGGATTGAATCCATTACCGTTTTACATCCATCGCGTGAATGCGCGCGAAAACCTGAAAGGAAGAAAAAAATGAGATTTGAAAAAGTCGACCACCAGGAATCCATCGAACGGCCCGTCGCCGTATTCGAAACCAACAAAGGCACCTTCGAGGCCGAGCTTTTTGCGGCGGAATGCCCGGAAACCGTTTGGAACTTCATCAACCTGGCCGAGGGGCGGCAGCCCACTGAAAAAGAAGGCCCCTTTTACGACGGCCTTACTTTCCACCGGGTCATCGCGGGATTTGTGATCCAGGGCGGATGCCCCCAGGGCACCGGAACAGGCGGTCCCGGCTACCGGTTCAAGGATGAGTTCGACCCGTCCCTGCGCCATGACGGTCCCGGTATTCTTTCCATGGCCAATGCCGGGCCCAATACCAACGGCAGCCAGTTTTTCGTCACCTTGGCGCCGACGCCGCACTTGAACGACCGCCATTCCGTTTTCGGTCGCGTTACCAAGGGCATTGAAGTGGTGGAATCCATCGGCGCCGTTGCCACCGGCCCTATGGACCGACCGGTGGAACCCGTTGTCATTGAAAAAATTACCATACAGCGATAATTTTTGATCAAAATCAACCGCCGGGAATCACGCGTCAATTCAAATGGGATTGCCTTCCAGCGTGGTGGGGCGTTGTTCCGTCGTTCTCCTGCCTGTTGGGAGAATCCAGCTTCTCCAATGGTGGCACTTCATAAATCGACGGTACGCTATTTGATGACCTCCCCTCGCCCAACAGGCCGAGGATAACCAACAGGGCAAAAGGCAAGATGCCAGCTGAAGTGAAACAGCGCGGCAACCATGATGAGGGTTGCCACGCTGTTTCTGGCCCGCATGTTGCGTTCATATGATCCGTAGCCGGCCGGGGTCCACGCCCTTCCTTCTTACGCCAGATCCATAAGGAGTGGTTCACCACTTCTTGTTGACAATTTGTTAACCTTTACGTTAAGGGCAACTAATTGATGGTCCACCGGATGACAGCCACAATCCAACCGGGAGCCTCTTGGATGCCACCTTCAAACCTGCCCTCAAAGCGCTTTTCCATCTCTCAGCTGGCCTCTGAACTGGAAATCAGCACCCGCTCGATTCGCTTTTATGAAGAAAAGGGCTTGATCGCGCCGCAGCGGACCAGCGGCAACCAGCGAATCTACGGCAAACGCGACCGTGCCCGGTTGAAACTCATCCTGCGGGGCAAGCGGTTTGGCTACAGCCTGAATGAAATCGCCGAAATGATCGGTCATACCAAGGTCGACATGGAGGAACGCGAACAAATCCGCAAAAGCCTGCAATACGGTGAAAAAAAACTGGCCGAGATCTACGCCCGCATGGACGAACTCCAGAAATTGGCCGAGGAGCTGATCGGTGTCAAAAAAAAGCTGACCCAGCGGCTGGAAGAAATCGAAAAGGCCCCTACCGATTCGAACATTTCCAGGTGATCATCTACCCTCTTCCCGCGTAACGGTGGGGTGCCTGAAACTTCAACAACTTTCTCAATATTTATATTATAAGGAATCTAAATGTTTGATCATTTGCTGTCTTCAGAAGCCTTGGCCCTGCGTAAGGAAGTTCAGGATCTTGTCAAATGGGTGCCCCGCCAGATGATCCTGGACATGGACAAGGACCGCATTCGCTTTCCCAAGGAATTTCTCCAGGAGGCGGGCCGCCGCAACCTGATGGGCTGCCGCTATCCGAAGCGATGGGGCGGCCGCGGGATGGATTGGGTCAGCACCGCCATGGTGATGGAGGAAGTCGGGACCCTGGGCTATATCTTCGCCTGTGTCTTCGGGGTGGGCGCCGAGCTGGTATGCGACGCCATCATCCAGCACGGCACAGACACCCAGCGGGAAGCCTATGTCAAGCCGCTCCTGAAGGGAGATCTCTTTGCAGCCGAATGCCTCACCGAGCCCCGGGGCGGGTCGGATTTTTTTGGCACCACCACCACGGCCGTGCCCAAGGGGGGCGATTATATCCTCAACGGCCAAAAGCGATTCATCGTGGGGGCGGAAGGGGCGGACTATTTCCTGGTCTATGCCCGGACCGCTCCGGACGCCGAACCCCACAAGGCTCTCACCTGCTTCATCGTGGACCGGGGTCCGGGAGTGGAAACACGCTATTTGTACAACCTGATGGGCTGCCGGGGCGGCGGTGCCGGCCGCCTGGTTTTCAAAGACGTGCGGGTGCCGGCCGCCAACATCGTAGGAACCCTCAACGACGCCTATGCCGTATTCAACACCATGATGATCCCGGAACGCCTGGGAACCGCGGCCATGACCATCGGGGCCGCCCGTCCGGCCCTGGAGGTGGCCACCCGCTACACCAGCCGCCGCCGCGCCTTTGGCCAGATCATCAACCAGTTTCAGGGCGTCAGCTTCCAGGTGGCCGAAGCGGCCATGCTGCTGGATGCCGCCCGGGCTATGATCTACACAACGGCCCGGGCCGTGGACGACGGATGCCCCTCCCGGTATATCCGACGCCAGGTTTCCGAAACCAAAAAATTCGTCACCGAAGCCTGCCAGAAGGCGGCCCACCATGCCATGCAGGTCATGGGAGGCATCGGCTACACGGACATTTTTCCGGTGGAGCGCATCCTGCGCGATTTGCGCCTGGCCTCCATCTGGACCGGCAGCAATGAAGTCATGGCCATGATCATCGCCAATGAATGGTACCGCGAGCAATTGTCCAAGCGGAAGGACGAGTTGGCCCGACTGCCGGAGGATGATGCCGAAAGCGCCTTTGTCGAGGATGAAAAAGTCTACGACTAATTCTGCCGCTTAAAAAGCGGCAGAATTAGTAAGTCTCCCATTTTCTAAACGGGAGACCTCAAGCAGCTTCCTCTAAGTGCTCGAAAACGGCTTTTGACCCGTTGGTTTTCCCACTTCCCTTTGTCCCGTGCCGAGCATCGGCGCTGCGGCCGGAAAAAAGCGCGCAGACTGTCTGAGCCCCGCCGCAGGCGGGGTGAGTTTCCGCGTGCTCCGGCCGCAGCGCCGACGCGCAGGGTTAAGCGGGACACGGGCGTTTTCTTTTGCTTCGTTTTCTTGCACGTGAAAGAAAATGAAGAAACGAAGGAAAGCCGCTGTGCGTTTTGTCAAGCAAAGCCAACATGGCCCTGTGCAGGCCTTCCAGATGGGCTACAGTCCTGTGGGGCCGCCCCTCATGAGTGTGCATTTCTATTATCTGGACGGTCTGCTCATCGATACCGGACAACGCCACATGCAGCGGGAGGCCCTGGCGGCCGTGGCCGATCGGCCTGTACACGACATTCTCCTGACCCATCACCATGAGGACCACAGTGGCAACGCTTCCGCCTTGCAGCGCCTGACCGGAGCCGCTGTATGGGGCCATGCCGCAGCAGCCGCCAAGCTTGCCGCGGGGTATCGCATCCTGCCCTATCAGCATCTGGTCTGGGGACGGGCGCAGCCGCTGGAAGTGACCCCGTTGGAGGGGGCGATCGAATCCGCACGTTATCGGCTAAACCCGGTTACAACACCCGGCCACAGTAAGGATCATGTGGTTTATCTTGAAGAAAACGAAGGCTGGCTGTTTTCCGGAGACCTGTTCATCGGGGAGCGTATCAAATTTTTCCGGTCGGACGAGGATATGGAAGCGCAGATCCGCTCTCTTGAAAAAATACTGCAATTTGATTTCGAGGCGCTTTTCTGCGCCCACAACCCGCGATCCCGAGGCGGCAAAGAAGCCTTGATCCGAAAGCTGGCGTTTCTGAAAGCCCTGCGGGACGACGTCCGGGATTTGCACCGCCAGGGATATCCCCTCCGAGAGATTATCAAACGCCTCGATCCTAAGACCGACCGCCGTGTCAAATGGATCACCATGGGCAATGCCAGTTTTGCCAACATGGTGCGCTCGGCCCTCGACAGGCCGCGGATAAGCGGCGCCTAATGCCGCAAGGCGGCGTTGCGAACCTCGCGAAACTGCTCACAACCCGAAGGTTGCTGCGCTTTGCGCTGCGGCCCGCGCCTTGCCCTGCGACCTGATGCTTGCTTCTCCGCGGCCTGTCATATCGCTTATAAACAGCGCCTAAGGCCGAATTGCGGCGTTACGTCCCTCGCGAAACGGCGCGACAGCCCGAAGGTTGCTGCGCTTTTCTCTGCGGCCCGCGCCGCGCGACCTGATGTTTGCTTCTCCGGCCTGGGGATAGCAGGGAGACCTCAGTTAGCTCCTCAAAGGGGGCTTGAAAACGGTTTTCGAGGTTTTGGTTTTGAATTTCCCTTTGTCCCGCGCCGAGCATCGGCGCGGCGGACGCATTAAAGCGCGCGGACTGTTTGAGCGAAGCGAGTTTCCGCGCGCTCCGGCCGCCGTGACGACGCGCAGGATGAAGCGGGACACGGGCGTTTGAAGCCTGTCACGCCGAGGCGTGATTGCTTCGTTTTCTGTCACGTGACAGAAAATGAAGAAACGATTTATGAAAAGGCACGCAGGACCAGTAAAAGATCTCCGAGGCTTCCACCAGCGGTGGAAGGCTTAGTTCAAAACCAAGGTGAGTCCAGCCCGCGCGAAAATGCATCCTGACCCGACGACGCTCAGCTCATCCCGCGCGCCTTTTTGATGGCCTCATAGGCTTCCTGGATTTCGCGAAACTTGCTCTCGGCAAAATCAGTGAATTCGTCCGGTAATCCCTTGGCGGCGATGCGGTCGGGATGGAACTCCTTGACCAGGGTCCGATAATGCTTTTTGATCTCCTCGTCCGAAGCCTCCGCTGTCACGCCCAAGGTACGGTAAAAATGGTCTTCCGCTGGCCCCTGGCGAACACCCCCGCCCAAAACATCGGGCTCGGGCAGTCCGAATATTCGGGCCGCCCGCCGCACCAACTCCGCTTCGGTGGTACTGAAATCGTGATCAGCCAGCGCCACGCGCACAAGGATGTCAAGCATGAAGGCCAAAATTTCCGGTCGGTTCCGGAAAGCCTGGTAAAATTGAAGGGCAAAGTCCTCGAAGGCATGGGGAGAGGTCTTGGCGGTATTGAAGATATTGACAGCCACCTGCCGGCTGGATGGGCTCAGGCGCAGATCGTCCCGCATGAACCGCTCGATGCTGGCAATTTCGTCCTGGGTGACCCGGCCGTCGGCCTGCACCAGTTTGGCGAGCATGGAAAAGGCCGCCACAAAAAACGTCATCTGGGCGTCTTCATGGGTGCTCAAGCGCGGGCCCTGCGTGCCGCCGCGGCGGACCATCTCATTGGTCTGGTCGAAAAAATGCCCGAAGGCCGCCCCCGCAATGGCCCCCAGCGGCCCGCCTAACGCCAGTCCAATGGTCCCACCGACGATTTTTCCCATCCATCCCATAGGGCTAACCTTTCATGCTGAAATCTTGCGCCATTCTCGCTCAAGTCGAATTGCCATTCCGTGATGGACGGCATTTCAATAAAAAAGGGCTCCCAGAACATTGCGCACGATCTGGAAACCCCGGAATCATCTGTGGTGCCGAAGGGGAGACTCGAACTCCCACCGACGTACGTCGACTAGACCCTGAACCTAGCGCGTCTACCAGTTCCGCCACTTCGGCACACCATGGATGCGTGAAGGAAAACCATTGATTAATCACGCAAGATGGTCTATCTATACCGCTTTAATTTTGGTGTCAAGAAAATATTGCGGGAATATCGCCTTCTGATGAAAATCATCGAACGTCTTGATGAAATTGAAAATCCCTTCACTAACGCCGTTGTGACCATTGGTAATTTTGACGGCGTCCACATCGGCCACCAGAGTCTTTTTCACGAAGTCGTGCTGAAAGCTGCCGAACTCCAGGGGACCTCGGTGGCGATGACATTCGACCCTCACCCCCTGCGGGTTCTCACCAAGCGCCGTCATCCACGGCTGATCACCCTTATTGAGCAGAAAAAAGAGCTGATTGCCGCCACGAAACTCGACATTTTGATCATTGTGCCATTTACAAGAGACTTTGCCGCCATTTCAGCCCGGAATTTCGTCTCCGATCTGTTGGTGAAGCGTATCGGCATGAAAGCCATTATTGTCGGCCAGGACTATTCTTTCGGCCAAAATCGTGAGGGCGATATTCACTTATTGCAGACCTTGGGGCACGAGTTGGGGTTTGAGGTTATTCTGGCCGATTGGATCAAGGCCTCCCTTAAAAACGAAGGCCGTATCAGCAGCACCCGCATCCGCAAACTGGTGGCTTCCGGCGACGTTGAAAAGGCCCAGAAATTGTTGGGCCGCTGCTACCAGATCAGGGGTACCGTGGTAAGGGGTCGCAACCGGGGCGGCTCATTGCTTGGATTTCCCACCGCCAATATCGCCCTGCAGGACGAACTTTGCCCCAAAACCGGCATCTATGCCGTCACCGTGGACTGGGAAGGAAAGCTTTACCAAGGGGTTGCCAACATCGGTTACAGCCCGACCTTTGACGACCACGTCTTCACCGTGGAGGTCCACATTCTCGATTTCCATGAAGATCTTTACGGGCAAAAAATCAGGGTCAACTTCCTGAAACGCATCCGTGACGAAATCAAGTTCAACGGCATCGAAGCCCTTGCCGATCAAATCCGAGACGACATCGCCGTTGCACGATGCCTGTTTGACAATTAAACGCTTCAGCGGCGGAACAGACAAGTCACAAACCATCCCCCATGAACCACAAGACCTATATCTCCTTAACTGTAGGCGCTGCTTTCTCTTGTTTTGGCCTCTATCTGGCCTTCGCCTTCCGGAGCGTCCCCGTGGCATCTCTTCTGAAATATGCCGCACAGATCCATTACGGATGGACGATTCCGGCGGCCGTCGCATTGATGCTGGCCTATCTTGTCCGTTCTGTTCGCTGGCAGTGGCTGCTTATGCCGGCGGGACGGCTCCGGCTGCCATGCGCCACCCACTCCATCATCAGCAGCATGATGGCAAATTGCCGGCCTCCCGGTCGTATGGGCGAGTTGGTTCGACCGACTGTACTTAAAAGACTGGAGGCATTGCCCTTTACATATGTCAAGGGCTGCTGCGCGAAAAGGACCTAAGAAGGCCTGCTTTGACAATTATTAAAAAATTCACCATATTCAACACGCAGACAACTACGATGAATGCCCGCCGGTATAGCGATAGTGCCGAGTTGTTCCCCAGAACGACCGACAGGCCTGGAAGGTAATTTATGACTGTTCGTACCATATTGACATATCCTGATAAATTTCTCCGGCAGCCGACAAAACCGGTCGACACATTCGATGAGGACCTGCAAGTGCTGATCGATGACATGATCGAGACCATGTACGACGAACCGGGGGTCGGTCTGGCCGCCATCCAGATCGGTTCCGACCGGAGTGTGATTGTTTACGACGTGACGCAAGCCGAGGGCGAGCGGAAGGCGGAAGCGTTGATCAACCCGGAAATCGTCTTTCGGGAAGGCTCGCTGCTCTCTGAAAACGAAGGATGTCTCAGCGTTCCCGATTTCCGCGCCGACGTCAAACGCAATTCCCATGTGCGGGTCGAGGGTTTGGACCGGCACGGCCGCCCGGTAGAAATCGATGCCGAGGAATTCCTGGCCATCGTGCTCCAGCATGAAATCGACCATCTTCATGGCATTTTGTTCATCGACCGCATTTCGTCACTGAAGCGTGAAATGTACAAACGTAAACGCAAAAAACAACTTCGGCAGACCGCATGAAATCATTCCGCGTCGTCTTTATGGGAACACCGGATTTTGCGGTGCCGGCCCTCGATGCGCTGCACCGGAGCCGCCACGAAATCGTGGCGGTCGTCACCCGGCCGGACCGCCCCAAGGGACGCGGCCGCAAACTGACGCCGCCCCCGGTTAAAATCGCAGCTCAAGCGTTGGGGTACGGCGTGGCGCAACCCGGCTGCATTCACCAGCCGGAGTGCTTATCCTTTCTGGCGTCTCAAAAGCCCGACCTTTTCGTGGTGATTGCCTTTGGGCGTCTGCTAAGACCCCAGCACTTTGCCATTCCGCATCATGGCATCATCAATGTGCATGCCTCCCTGCTGCCCCGCTACCGCGGGCCGGCGCCCATCCAATGGGCCATCATCAACGGCGATGAGGAAACCGGCGTCACCACCATGCGGATGGTCGAAGAACTCGATGCCGGCGACATCCTTCTGCAGGCTCGCACCCCCATCGACAGGGAAGAAACGGCCGCGACATTGCATGATCGTTTGGCTGCGATGGGCGCCACACTCCTGGTGGACACCCTTGACAAAGTGGCGGACAACGATCTGCATCCCATAAAGCAGGATCCGACCCGGGTGACCTATGCTCCGAAACTCAGGAAAAAAGACGGCCGCATTCGCTGGGATCAGCCCACGGCCGCCATCGATGCCTTCGTGCGCGGCATGACCCCCTGGCCGGGCGCCTTTACGTTTTTAGGCGACATGCGCCTGAAAGTATTCCAAGTACAGCCGGCGGTATTACCCCAACCTGCCCCGCCCGGCACTGTCATCGAGGGGTTCTCGGACGAAATAAGGGTGGCCACGGGAGACGGTGCCTTGACGATCCGGGAGATCCAGAGTGCTTCCGGCCGCCGCATGGCCACCGCGGAATTCTTGAAAGGCACCGACATCATTCCCGGCACCCAACTGGGATGAATGCCCCATGAGCCTTGCCCCACGCCAGAGCGCCCTTGACATTCTCCTGGATATCGAGAAAGGCCCCTCAACCCTCGATCAACGGATGGACCGCTTCCATCATGAAAGCCGCTTTGACCGCCGCGACGAAGCTTTTGTCACCGCCCTGGTTTACGGCGTTCTGCGCTGGCGCGGCCGTTTGGACGGGATCATCGCCGGCATTTCCCGCACCCCGCTTTCCCGAATGGACCGCCGGATTGTCAACATCCTTCGCATGGGGCTCTACCAGATCCTCTATATGGACCGGGTACCCGATTCGGCAGCGGTCAATACCGCGGTGGATTTGGCTAAAACATCCGACAAAAAGTGGTTGTACCGGGTTCGTCAACGCCATACTGCGCAAGGCTTTGCGAAGTCTGCCGGATATCGCCCACCCCGCTTCGGATGAGAATAAAGTCCGCAATTTGGCAATGGTTCACTCCATGCCGGATTGGCTCATCCACCGCTGGGTTGACGCCTGGGGGACGGAAGAGACCACGGCCCTGTGCCAGGCCATCAACCAGATCCCGCCCCTGACCATACGCACCAATACCCTTAAAATCGATCGAATGCTCTTTGATACAGAGGATAGAAAGCCTGGCCAAAACGGGTGAAACCCACCCTTTTTGCGCCGGACGGCATCATTCTGGACGGCTTAAAAAAGTCCCTTTTCAAGGAGCCAGCCTTTAGAAGGGATTTTTTCAGGTGCAAGACGAGGCGGCCCAGGCGGTGGGCTATCTATTGGACCCCCGGCCCGGTCAGAACGTATTGGATGCCTGTGCCGGTATGGGTGGCAAAACCGCCCATACCGCAGCACTCATGGGGAACAAAGGCACGATCAAAGCCATCGATCGCGATGTCCGCAAACTTAACAAACTGGATCAGGAGATGCGGCGTCTGGGCATCGGCATCGTGTCCTCCCAGGCGATAGACCTGCAAAAAAAGCCACTCCGGCCTCAAGATTGGGGGCAGTTCGATCGTATTCTGCTGGATGCCCCCTGCTCGGGAATAGGTGTCATCCGGCGCAACCCGGACACCAAGTGGACCCGCACTATGCGGGATATCGAGCGATGTGCCCTTAACCAAAGACAGCTTCTGCATCATCTGGCACCCGTCCTCAACACAGGCGGTATCCTGGTCTATGCGGTCTGCAGCACCGAACCGGAAGAAACCCAAACCATCATCGATGACTTTTTGAAAGAATGGACCGATTTTGCTATAGACGGGCCGCCGCCGGACTTTCCGGCCTCTTTGGTATCTTTGTTGGACGAGCAGGGCCGGTTGAAGACCGCCCCCCATCGAAACGGCACCGACGGTTTTTTTGCGGTCCGCCTGCGTCGTCGCTATTGATCATAGAAAGGATCTACACACCATGAAACTGATTGCCCCCTCCATCCTTTCGGCGGATTTTGCGCGTCTCGGCGAAGAGATCAAGGCCGTCGAAGCGGCCGGCGCCGACTGGATCCATGTGGATGTCATGGACGGCCATTTCGTCCCCAACATCACCATCGGTCCCCTGGTGGTGAAAGCCGCCCGCCGATCGACTCCCTTGCCCCTGGACGTCCATCTCATGATCGAAAACCCGGACCGTTATATCCCGGATTTCATTGCGGCCGGCGCGGATCTGGTAGCAGTGCAGGTGGAGGCCTGCCCCCACCTCCACCGCACGATTCAGATGATCAGGGAAGGCGGAGTTCGCCCCGGGGTGGTTCTCAATCCCGCCACCCCCCTGAGTACTGTCGAATGGATCCTGGAGGATGTGGACGTTGTCATGATCATGAGCGTCAATCCCGGCTTCGGCGGCCAGAAATTTATTCCTGCCTCCCTGGAAAAAATCCGTCAATTGCGCACCATAATTGACGATCGCGGCCTGTCGACGCTCATTGAAGTGGACGGTGGGGTCAACACCAGCACGATCGGCAATGTCGCCGCGGCCGGCGCAGATGTTTTTGTGGCCGGCTCTGCTATTTACGGCACGGGAGATTATGCGGCCGTCATCGGCCAGTTCCGCGGACTTATCGGAGGGATAATTTTTCCGTTACCATTTCTGTATCGTTCCCGTTGTCAATGCGCATCGACACTGCATGTATGGTGAGCCATCAAAATGAAAATCGCCATTTGTTTCAAACGGATAAGACTAGTCGGCTGATTGGATGACGCCCATGAACCGTCTACAACATAGCGTGCAAAAACTACGGCTATTCATCTTCCTGCTGGTGGGGCTCATTTTTTCCGGCGGCATGATGCCTTTGCCCCAGGTCATGGTTCAGACTCCCTGAGCGATCCTGAAAGACTTCAGCAGCGTCATGGCCATGTACGCCGACTATCGCAAGGATTTCGCCGGGGTCCAAGAAATCGATGCGTCCGCGGCCATCGAACTGGTTGGCGATCCGAAGGTGGTTTTCGTCGATGTGCGCGACCCCAAGGAGCAGGCCGTTTCCATGATTCCCGGAGCCGTTACCAGCGAAGTCTTTCTGGCCGATCCTGACCGCTACCGCGGCCAGAAGATCATTGGCTACTGCACCATCAGCTACCGTAGCGGCAAGCTGGCCGCCAAGATGGGCCGCAAAGGTATCACGATCGTCAATCTCAAGGGGGGGCTTTTAGCTTGGGTCCACGCCGGGGGAACAATCGTGCGCGGGTATAAACCTGTCAAGCAATTGCATGTTTACGGTCGCAAATGGGACTTGGCCCCGGTACGGAAGATTATGCGGTCACTATCGCCCAATTCCGGGGGATTATCGGGGAATAAGGGACCGTGCGCTATCACCGTTTTCTTGCATCATCTATGGAGAAACGTTTCCTATCCTTTATATGCGCATTTCAATTGATGCCATATTATTCAGGGGATAGTGTCGCCACATCAAAATTCGATTCAAACAGATAAATTCGTAACATGAATTGCCAGTTGCGAATTTCGCCATAGCTGCTTTGCTTCCGCAACAGTCATCCGCAGGGCATCCTTATTATCCATGAATATCATGCCTCTATCGTCTGTTGCGATTTTCCGCCCTTGCCGGAAAAATTGGACGCCGTTGAATACGAAACTACCCTCATAGCGATAAAACGGTATAGGATCTCTTTTATCGTTTTTTACGAATAAATGCGTTCCAAATACTCCTATTGGGGTATCCTCACCGATCAGATGCATAATGGTCGGGAATATATCATAAAGCCCACCGATGACATTTGCGTATTCTTTGTGGTGTTTTGAAGCAAGTTCTTCCTCGCCCAGATAGGTCTAATTACCGGAACGCATGAATATCTTGATGTTAAAAGCGATCGACCTGTGACTCTTTTTAATTCCGCATTCATTTCTTCATCACAGCCGGGCCTATGGTCCCCATAAATGACAAAAATGCTGTTTTCCCAAAACCCGGCTTTCTCGGCTTTGGAAAAAAATTCGCCAACCGCATCATCGACATACCTGATAGATTGCAGATAGCCATTCAACATGGATTCGGGGTGGATCGTGTTGCCAAATAAGGCCCGGTAGCTATCGGGCATATCTAAATAGGGATAATGGGAGCTCATGGTTATTAAAAAAGCGAAAACCGGCGATTGGTGGGTTTTTAATAAATCGATAGACTGAGATAAAAATTCCTTGTCGGCAATCCCCATCCCCATTTTTTCGGTATAATGAAAAGCTTCTTTAAAATACATTTTTTCAAACCCCAGAATGGGATCGGAGATATTTCGGTTCCAAAAGGTGGATATGATTGCCATGCAACGATACGGTCTGATAACCTTTTGCGCGGAGTGTTTTGGGTAACACCGTAAAATGCTGCATGGCTTCGGCATTGAACGCACTTATTTGATTGGTGCTGGCCAGCATTCCGGTTAGAATGGAAAATTCGGCGTCCGAAGATCCTCCGATCTTCACCTGGTCAAGGATATGATCCCAATACAGCCCCTTATCGATTAAGCGATTAAGCGTGGGGGTTACCTTCATCCCCGCCGATGCGCAAACCTATGATTGGGGTTCAATGATTCGAAGTGAATTAAAAAAACGTTTTTACCTTTGGCGATTCCCGAAAAAGGGCTGCGAATTTCGTTGAGTTGTTGTTTGTGTTTGAAGTAGGAATAGAGTTGACGAGGAGGGGGCACCTCTTTCAATTTACGCGCATTTTTCTGTTGGATGGCGGCCTCTACCATATTATGAAAATGGAAATTAACCAATCCGAATGTTGTGGCATATTCAATGGACGAAGTTTTAAACATTGGCGCGGGCTCGGTAGGCGACCCGGATTCCGTCTTTTGTTTCGATATGTGAACATTGTCGCATCGACCCACACATACCGACTGGGTACGTCGAAGGCGATACTGTAGGCGTAAAGGGCTATGAAAAAAACCAAAACTCCCAGTGTTTTTTCAACCATAAAATTCAGTTTGTTTTCCGATAATCCCATAGGCACTTTCTTGCTAAAGAAAACCCCGATAGGAATGAAGGCCATAAATATGATAATAAAAATGAATATCCTGTATTTTTATCGCTTGAAAAATGGCTGCTTTGACATCACCAACTTGCCCAATAGCGGAAAAGCTACTTGTCGTTATGACCGAAGTGAAAAATGAATGATAAATCTTGTCCGCGACTAATAGAGTAGCGATGGCAATTCCGGAAAGCGCAATAAAATACCAGCGCCATTTTTTGAACAACAATAAGCTTACGGCTATAATAACAAGGGGGAAAAAAAGGAAATAAAAGAAATCCGGAAGAAATGGATATTGCATATTGTTTAAAAATATTTGTATTCCTTGTTGCTGTCCGTTTTCGTTTTTTATCGCATCGACTACTCTAAGCTCCTGTATATAGATCAGTAAAAGAAATAATGTAAAACAAATGATCTGGCCAGTTTGCCATTTAAAAATATTCTTTAAGTTATTTTTTGATATTTTCATACATGCATACCCGTTTTCGAGATCAGTTTAGGATTAGAGCAACTACCCAAATATTTTCGGGGTCCCGGTTCCATTTTATTACCACAATACTAAATTATCCTTAATCAGCCTCAAAGGCAACATCCACATGTAGTGTCGAAGCAGAAGTATATGCACCCATATGGTGTTTGCTTACGATTATCGTCCAACACTGAAAATGATTGAGCCAAATAGATGGTTCCAATCAAGGGCCACACGTATAATTGCGGCCCGGCCTGAGCTTACCGTCAACAGGAGATCAATATTCTATGCTACTGCCGCATGCTCAACTGAAAATTCTATGCATCGCCGCCCTCCTGCCGGTGATGCTTGTCAGTCTGCCTCTCGACTTCCACGGGGTCTATTCCGCCGAACTTCCTTTAAGTGATGCTGAAAAGTATCGCAAGGTGATGTCCATGTATCGGCATTACCGGAAAAAGTTACCTGAAATCGGAGAAATCGATGTGGTTGAGGCAATAGGCCTGCTCGGCGATTCTCGGGGTGGTCTTCGTCGATGTGCGTGAACCCGAAGAACAGGCTGTTTCCATGGTCCCCGGCGCCGTCACCAGCGAGGTTTTCCTGGCCGACCCGGACCGTTTTCGTGGCCAAAGGATTATTGCCTACTGCACTATTAGTTACCGTAGCGGCAAAGTTGCGGCCAAGAGATGGCCCGCAAGGGTATCACGGTTATCAATCTTGAGGGAGGTCTTCTGGCATGGGTTCATGCCGGAGGGCCATTGGTTCGGGGGTATAAACCCGTGAAGCAGTTGCATGTTTACGGCCGCAAAAGGGATTTGGCGCCATCCGACATCGAAACTATTTATTAACTTCGCCCGTGCTCCTCCCGTGGTAATCAGTACGGATATCATCCGTTGAATCCTCCGGTGTTTGTATTTCAGACTGTTCCGGCGGGCATTAAAAGCCGCCACGGCATCGATCAGCCGTCCGACTCGGATATTGGCCGTTGATTCGAATAGCTTCGGTGACGGTACGGGCGGGGCAATAGCACGGTCCCCGTGAAGTCGGTTGTATTCGGCTGTTCGCCTTAAAGCTCTTTATGAAACGATAGACAAGACGTGGGCATTGATGCCGTAATCGGATAGATAACAGCGGGAGCATCTTCTGTTGCGATGATTCATAGGAATCCCCGCTGTCAAGCCATCCATTCCGTCTGGCATCCAATAAGCCGGAGGCTCGATAACACCCTTCAAAGACTGGACTTCTTTGCTGATGTATGGCAGTTAATATACGGAATGTGCAAACATTTTGCCAAATCATTTTACTGTAAGTGTCATTCAAAAAATGGATTGGCCGCAGGAACGGATGAAACAACGGATATCAACACCTAAATGCCTACCCCACACGAATTAAAAGTCGCCATTATAGGCTCTTATCCGCCGCTGCGCGGTATCAGCAGCTATTGCCTGGAAATGGCCCACTCTGTGGCGGCACACGTTGCAGTAGAGTTTATTTCCTTCAAGGAAATGTACCCGCGTTTCGCCTATCCTGGAGGCGACATGGCCGATGATCCCTCCTTCCCTTCTTACGAATCCGAGAGGTTACGCGTCAGACGAAAATTGACCTGGTACAACCCTTTCACTTGGATTTCCGAAGGGCTCTCAACGAAGGCGGATCTTCTCCATGCCCAATGGTGGAGCATGCCCTTGGCGCCGATCTACGTGACCATTGCGATAGCGTTTAAGCTCCGCCGCAGACCCGTTCTTTTCACCGTTCATAACGTAACCGATCACGAAGGTTCGCTCATCTTCAAAGCCGCATCGAGGCTCCTGTTCAGTTTGGTGGACCATTTTATCGTCCACACTGCAACCAACCGGCGCACGCTCATTCAGGAGTATGGAATCGAACCGGCTAAGATAAGCATTATCCCTCACGGCAGCCTCGATTTTCAAGTCACAGGTTCGGCCAACCGCATGCAAATCCGCCAAGAACTGGGATTTTCGACGGACGACAAAATTGTTCTCTTCTTCGGTGCGATTCGGCCTTACAAGGGATTGGCAACAGCCATCGAGGCCATCGGCGAAGTTAAAAAAGTTCTCCCGCAGGTCAGGCTGCTGATCGCCGGCAAGTTGTGGGAGCCATGGGATGCTTACCAACAACTAATCGATGAATTACAGTTGTCGAATCATGTTAAGACGTTTCTGGATTACATACCAGCAAAAGATGTGCACCGCTATTTCTGCGTAGCCGACCTTACCGTCCTACCCTATTTGCATTTTGACAGCCAAAGCGGTGTCGGTAGCACGGCGGTGGCGTTTCGTACGCCCATGATCGTATCCGCTGTCGGCGGGCTGCCCGAACTCTTAAAAAATAACCGCTGGGTTGTGCCCCCTGGAAACATCCACGACTTAGCGCAAACCATGTTCGACTGTTTAAGCGACCCGGAAGAGTTGGGGAAAATGATGCAACAATTGGATTCTATCGCGAGTGAATTGGATTGGCGGCACATCGCCGGACGGACGTATAAGTTATATGGGGACCTGATCAACATCAATTCATCAGCGCTATTGGTATAGGGTCGTGCAATTAAAGCTTTTCTGCAGCCAAACCGAATAAATGCGACATGCACAAATTGATCCCAACAAATAATCAAAGCGCTTCCCTTCGCAACCATCTAATCAGAGGCGCGTTCGGTTCGTTCGTACTCAAACTGACCCAGACGGCGGCAGGATTTCTGTTGTCTGTTTTCTTGGCCCGACAGCTAGGATCAGAGGGGTACGGCTCCTATTCCTTCTGTATATCGATGGTGACCCTCCTTTCGATCCCCGCCATGCTCGGCGGTCAGAATCTCCTGGTGAGGGAAGTAGCTGCTTATTGCGCGCGCGAAGAATTTTCTTTCCTTCGTGGTTTGTTGATTCGAATGCGACAAGCGAGTTTAGCAGCATCTTTTTTTATAGCATTTTGCGCCGCCACGGCAGCGCACTTGATGATGGATACCGGACCACTTCGCGACATACTCCCATCGGCCTTTTGTTTAGTGCCCCTGTTGAGTGCCATGAATCTTCAGAATGCAGCATTGCGGGGGTTACACCATGTCCTTCTTGGCCAAATCAGCTTTTCCTTAATGCCTCTGTTGTTTATTGCGATAATGACGTTTTTGAATTTGAGTGCCCATTTTATACTGACACCCACTATCGCTATCTGGATTCATGTGAGCACACTTCTGCTGTTGGTTTTAGGGGTTGGCCGCCTCCTTCATTTACACCTGCCAAAGGAAATCACTCTTCATATACCCGCCTACGAAACCGTCAGATGGATTAAAAGTCTGCTGCCTTTTCTTTTCACGGGTATGATGCAGACCTGTAACAATGAAGCGTCCGTAATCCTTCTCGGAATCATGCAGAATACCGATTCCGTAGGCCTTTTCCGCGTTGCTCAGCGAGGTTCGGATTTGGTCCTTTTCGCATTATTATCCATTAATATGGTGATCGCCCCCACGATCTCGGAACTATATGCAAAAGGGGAAAAGGATCGTCTCCAAAATATCATTACAAAAAGCACTTTGCTGGTAACAGCCTTCGCTCTACTGACCTCCTTAACACTTGTTTTTTGTGGTAAATGGCTTGTCCCGCTCATTTTTGGGGCTGAATACGCACCGGCCTATGCGCCGCTTGTAGTCCTTTGCTTCGGGCAATTATTTAATGCTTGTATGGGATCGGTGGGACTAATACTCAATATGATCGGAATGGAAAATTTGGTAACGGTCGGCATCACGATCGCAGCAATTTCCAATTTATTACTCAATGCAATTCTAATCCCCATATGGGGGCCGACCGGCGCAGCCCTTGCAAATTCTGCCGCGCTGCTTGTTTGGAACACTCTTCTTGCCACATGGCTCTACAAAAAATCCGGTATTGTTAGTTTTGTTGTGTTACCTCGTTTTAAAACCAAAGTTTTAGTTTGATTTTCATATATTTATGCACCTACGCAATCAATAGAGAGTATCCTCATGAAACGCATTTGCCTTGTTTATCCAAAAACGATGCAGCTGCCAGACTATTTCAATTTTGCATCGAATATCTCCTCGACGGATGTCAATATGCTTCCTCCGTTGGGAATGTTGTATTTATTAAGTAATTCAAATTACACTGTTGATTTTATTGATAATCGTATTCATCGGCTCGATACGGAAGTATTATATACCAAATTATGTCAATACGATATCGTTGGTTTTGGCGGCACTATTTTCGAAATCAAGGAAGCTCGCGCGCTTTCATATCGATTGCTCCAAGATGGCATCTTTACGATTTATGGAGGACCCAATGCTACCACTAATTGGAATCTATACTTAAATTATTTTAGTATGATCGTAAGGGGTGAAGGTGAACAAATATTCGATAAGATTATAGATAATATCGGAAATAAAAATAATTTTTCTGAATTGGGCTTTACGCAAATCGATAACACCTATGTAAATTTTGATCTTTTTAGAGTAACAAATCATGACAAGCTGTCTTTTCCCGATCGCGAATCAATCAACATTAATGACTATAAACGCGATGAACATTCTTACTTGCCCGGCTGCTATCCCGTCGATACGGTCGTATCAAGCCGCGGATGCCCTTTTGACTGCTACTTTTGTTCTTCTAAATTCATTTGGGAAAGAAAGTATGCTACCCGTTCGATTGACAATATTATTGATGAAATAATCCATTTAAAAAAGAATTATAATACAAAAGCTGTTTATTTCAGAGAAGACAATTTTACGGTCAACAAAAATAGAGTGAACGAATTTTGCGATAAAATTCTAAGTCATGATTTATTATGGATTTGTGAATCCAGAGTTGATACTTTGGATGAAGAACTAATTAATAAAATGTCAAATTCCGGTTGTAGGGGGATATGGTTTGGCATTGAATCTACAGACAACTCTGTTCTCAAGCGGATAGGAAAAGGAATTACAATTGAACAAGCTGAAGAAACGATTAATTTGTGCAAGCGCTATAACATTCGTACAGGCGGTGGTTTTATGCTGGGCTTTCCTTTTGATACCAAAGAATCGATCATAAAAAATTTTAAAGAGAGCAAGAAATTAAACCTATCCGTACATTTTTATAATCGCGTTTGGGCTGTACCGATTTCACAAATGTATTTTCAAATTTTAAATCGCAACTTGGATTATTATAGTTTTGAAAATATCATTTTGCCGTCAACAGAAAGCCTCAATGCGGATGAATTAAACACGCTGTACTATCGTTTGATTTCCAGAAAAATATTTATCGACAGAAAACTTAAAAAAATTATCCCAGAACGATTAAGTCATTCAATTAAAGAAAAACTCCCGAACTTGATCCGTTTTTATCGGAAGCTATTAAGCTTTTAGAATTTATTTTTTACCAATATTTAATTATATATAAGATATCGTTTTAATAAGAATAAATAAAGATATGGGTATTCGGTCCTTTTGAAACATTAAATTTCAATATAGTTTAGTCATATTTTATAATGGATAAGAATCCAGCAATTTCTGTGGTTATGCCCGTTTATAGTGAGCCCTTGGCTTATCTTGAAAAAAGCATATCGTCCATCCTTCAGCAAACATTTTGTGATTTCGAATTTATCATTGTTAACGATAACCCCTTACGTAAGGAATTATCAGACTTATTAAAGAGCTATGTCTCTAAGGACAATCGCGTAGTGTTGATCGAGAACCAGATTAACATGGGAATTACCAAATCTCTGAATATCGGTTTGAAAAAAGCAACAGGGAAGTACATTGCGCGATTTGATTCGGATGACATATCGCTCCCCAATCGTTTGAAAGTCCAGTATAATTTCATGAGAGAAAATCCACAATTCTATTTGATCGGATCAGGTACATATAATATTGATAAGGATGGCAATATAATTCAAAGTCGTGCTCCGATAATTGAGGAAGATAAGTTAAAAAAGGAGATCCTAAGAAAAAATTCCATCTGCCATTCGACTGTTTTTTTTAACAACGATGGCCAATTTTTTTATCGAGATAAATTTATATATGCTCAGGATTATGATTTTTTCTTGCGATTGCTCAATGACGGCAAACGATTCATTAATATACCACAAAAATTGGTTAAGTATCGAATTAATCCGCAGGCTATTTCCTATAGTAACAAAGCAAAACAAAAATTGTTTGCAAATAAGGCCTTAGAATTTTACTTTGAAAATTTACTATCAAAATCGGACTCTTACGGTTTGTTTAATCCAAATGATATCTTATCTATAAACTTAGAAAAATCTACTAATCCTATTGTTCTAAAAGAGCAAATCATTAATAATTTTTTATTTAGCAATTATCGAAAGGTTAGGAAATATTGTTTTAAATACTTTAAACATCATGGATTTTTCAACTTATTAATCGCGTATTTTATTTTAAGCTTTTGCGGAGACAGATTAATCAACTTATTAAGAAAAAAAAATATATTCGATCAAGTGTCGAACAAACAAATGAAAAATTAATTGTATTTTAAACATAAAATTTTGTTTAAATTATACGCAAGGGTTAAATATCCGAAGCATGTTTATCTTTAAGAGTTCAAAAATATCCAAATATTATATTTATTTGCACTATTATTACTATCGTATTTTTCTTCGAAAAAAAATCGACAAAGTTTTGGAATTAAATGATAACTATTTTAAAACAAATATCACCGAAAATGATGAACGCGGTTTTCCTGGGGAAAAAATATTCAGAAAAACTGGATATTATAAATATATGATAGGACGATATTTGTATAGTATAAAATATATCAAAAACAAAAAAGTTATTGAAACCGCATCTGGACTGGGTTGGGGATCATATTTGATTTGTGACTACACCTATAAATTTGATGCGTTTGATATAGATGAGCACTCGATTCTTTTTTCAAAAAAGCATTGGCCAAACAACAAAGTAAATTATTTTGTTTTTGACTTAAATCACTTAGAACATATGAAAGAAAAATATGATACAATATTATGCTTTGAATTTATAGAACACTTGAATCTAAAGAATGCCATTACATATTTAAAAAATGTTTATAATTTACTTAATAATAGCGGAGTAATAATTATATCTTCTTTTTTTCCTAAATTTAAAAAACAAGCGCTTATAGAGCAAGATAAAAACCCATATCATCTTCACATATTTACCAAAAATGAAATCATTTTTGTTTTAAAAAGAATAGGTTTTACAAAAATATTTAATTTAGGAAACTTAATTATTGTCGCAATTAAATAGTTGTAAGTACTAACATATTAATTGATTGTAATAGATAAAATATAGTCATTATAACGAATTATAAATACATTGTTTTGGATAAATCTTGTAAATTCAATTTCTTTTTTATGGAATATTTTTATTCTTTCTAATTTGTTTAAAATCGCTTTTATTTGACGGTTATACATATTATTGACATCTTCCTTATCAATCGTGATATTTTGATGAATAAACTAATACTTCATATTGGTTATCCAAAGACTGGAACGACTACCTTACAAAAACACTTATTTTCCAATCACTCAGGAATTGCTTACATTAAAAATAGCTATAATCCATTAAAGCTCATTTTGGATGATATTTTTTTATTCTAGAGAAAATGCCATATTTAGGAGTATAGAAAATTATAAACAACTATTAAATAATATTGCATTGACCTATAAAATTGAAAATTGCCCCTTTTTGATATCAAATGAATCATTAACTAGCTATAGCATGTTTTTTCGTTTTAAACCTGCACCTTATGTATGGACTATTGAACCCAATTCTATTGCACGCAAACTTCATACAATTTTTTTTCAGACCCAACTATTTAGCCCTGTTAAAATACTTATTACTATTCGCCGGCAACAGGATATAATAAAATCAATTTACGCTCAACTATACAATTTGATATATCAAAAATTTCGTGCGACGAAGAATTTTGAATCTTTTCTTCACTATTCGATTGTAAACAATTCTGATCAATTTATATGTGACGCCTTGCATTATGACAATATAGTTTTGCAATATGAAATTTTATTCGGCGAAGAAAATGTGGGCATTTTCGTGTTTGAAGAATTTAAGCATTCCCCAAAATTGTATATTAAAAAAATAGCCGACTTCATGAATATCGATACAACAGAAGCTTTTAATCTACTGAGAGGGAAAAAGGAAAATGTAAGAGTGGTAAGTGATGACCATTATTCTTCTGATGAGAGAACCCTTTTCGAAATTCTATCCTTTTATAATGATAAGTATTTAGGATATAAATTTCCGCAAACTGGCTCCACCTTAAAAAAATTGTTAAAGAATATTACCATTCCAGGAAAAACACTTAAAGATATCCATCTATCAGATGAATTCAAATCACGAATCAAAAGTGAATTTAACGATAGCAATGTAAACCTTTCAAAACGACGCAATCTTCATCTAGATGTCTATAACTACTATTGATGAAAAAAAGTAATTTAACACTTATAATTATATTGAATTGGAATGAGTTAAAGCTTACGTTGCGTTGCGTAGAAAGCCTAAAGTCCCAATTGGGAAACTGTGCACATATTCTCATAGTTGACAATCATTCTGAGGACGATCCAACTGATTTTATTAAACAACGCCACCCTTATATCAATATAATTAGAACTAAAAATAATTTCGGGGTAGCTGGAGGGAGAAATATTGGTATTCAATATGCTCTCGAATTTAACTATCGATATATTTTATTTCTCGATAATGATGCATATGCTGATTCAGAATTGATTAATAAATTATTTTCTGCTGCTGAAGACTATCCTGATACTGCCTTATTTGGTCCAAAAATTTACTATGAAAATAGGAACCAAATTATTTGGCGCGTAGGATGCACTTCATGGAAATGGACTTACCTCCATGCCGGCTATGTGATACTTAACCGCTTCTGCCATCTGCTTCGCAAAAGGCCACCGGCGTGGATCGACACAGGGCGTGGAGAGAATCAAATAGATTGCGGCCAATTTGATAAAATTGAGGAAATTGATTTTCAGATTGGCTGCGCACAGTTTATTCGTGCAAGTGTATTCAATGAAATCGGACTGCTGGATATGGATTTTTGCCCCTATGGATCCGAGGACATAGACTTTTGTGCGCGCCTAAAAAACACGGCTGGAAGATCAAATATATTCCCGATGCCATTTGCTGGCATCGATCCGAGAGCAGTTTTAATGACAGTTACAATCGGTCTTTTTACAACATGCGTAACATACTCCTCCTTGCACGAAAACACCTCAAACCCTTCTATTTTTCCTTTGTATTCGTCCCGGACTTTGTTTTCCTAGCGCTTCCTTTGATAATTATAGAGGGGCTGTTGAAACGGCAAAAACATAGGCTGAAAGGTGTGATCGGGGCGATCCAGTGGAACATTCAGGATGCCAAGAAACGCGGTCTTTCAATCTAAAATTCTTAGCGGTCTTCAATGGCGCCCTAAAACATAGAACAGATGACTCATAGGAAGCTTAAACACGCCTTTGCGGAACTTCATATCCCATCGGCCTAATATTTTCATCCAATCCGGGAAACTCCCCGTACGAACATATTCGACAAAGGGAACCTCCCATTGCGGCCTCCGCACCAACTCTTCGCCTTGTGCACTCCCAATCCCGAACCTGCGGTGCAGGCGGACGTCCCGCGGGCCGCTGGGATCCGGCCATCCAGGGGTGTCGATCGCACCGTATTCGACTATATCCAGGCCTGCCTGCCGGAACATCTTCTTGACTCTGGTGATGTGATTGTATTCCACCTGCCCATGGTTCCATTCAAAACCAAAAATTTTATGCAGAAATCGGTGCCAGGGATAACCGGGCTGGAAGTTGTTGCATGTTACCAGCAGCACATAGCGGGCGATGCGTTTCATTTCACGAATATAATCCGAGGGGCTAGCAAGCTCGGTCCAGGTGACAAAATTGAACGCCAGATCGAATGCATTGTCCGTGAAGCCGGATTGATAAACGTCAACGTCTTCGAGGGTTGATACCTTTTTATCCAATCCCAGCGTTTTCCAGCCCGGCATCATGTCCATTTCCGGGTTCACCAGCATGACGCGACAGCCGGCATGGGCAAATCCGATGGTGTAGAGTGATCCGGCGGCTTTGGCACCGTGGCTGGGCATTTCCACGACGCTTTTGAGTCCTAATTGGCGGGTCAAAATATGGTGGAGTTGAAAAATCACATAGCGGTCATAGGTAACGCCGAACACCTCTTTCTCATGTCTCTCGTTTGTATCAGCCATTGCAATACCCTATACCCATCCCATCTCTCGATACCATTTTACGGTTTCCCGCAATCCTGCCTCAGGATCGATTTTAGGTTCGAAACCGAGTTCCCGGTGGGCTTTTTCTACTGAAAAAATACGATCCGCAAGCGTGGATTCAATGTTCTTCCGCGCCACGGGAGGTGATTTGCCGACCAGTTCAAAAAAATTTTCGATGAAGCCGGCCGCCGCCAAAGCCGTCCATTCCGGAACGTAGAGCGCACTTTTCCTTGACCCCAGGGCATCCTGTATAATTTCTCTGATGCGATCGAAAGGTTCGGATTTGACGTTGGTGATCAGGTAAGTTTCTCCGGCCCTCCCCTTTTCCGCGGCCAGCAAGAGGCCCTCCACGGCATCCTGCACATGGATAAGGGGTGTCAGTTTGGGGCGTTTGCCGACTTTTGGAAAAAGGCCTTTTTTAGCCATGCGGGTGAGCTTTAAAATATCCCGGCTGTCCCCCGGTCCATAGACCATTGAAAAGCGTATGATTGCTGCCGGCAGTCCCTCTTGCCGCACCATTTCCCGAACGGTGTTTTCAGCCGCCAGTTTGCTTCGGCCGTATGGATGGTGTGGGGTGCAGGGCGTATTCTCGGTCGCCGGTATTTCATCGCAGATCCCCATTGCCGCCACCGAACTGCAATGCACGATTTTCTCGACGTTCGCCTTCAGGGCTTCTTGCATTATATTCCGGCTTCCGGTCACATTGATGGCCGTAAACATATCTTCGGTAACCGTAAAATTGCTCATATGACCGAGCGTGGCCAAATGAAGGAGGCGATCCATCCCATCGGCAATTCCGGTTAACGACTCAGGCTGGGTTATATCTCCCGCCACGATTTCGATATTGGGTTTGATTTGTATTTTCTTTTCGCTGCCGGGACGTACCAGGCATCGGCAAGCATGACCTTCCGATAGAAGTCTTTTGATCAGATAGGGACCGATAAAGCCCGTTGCACCCGTGATGAGATAGTTCATTTCAGCCCTTTGCGTTGGCAGTCGAAGCTATTATTTGACAAAAATTCTGTATATCACTTTGGACAACGAGGGCAAATGCATCAGAATATTGGAGTACATCTGGTTTGCCATCGGGCAATGGCAATTCTTGTCATGAATGAATTGACGCACATCGTCCGCTTGGGGGCTTGTCCAGAGCCGGGTAAAATCATACCCAAAATCTTTCAGGTTGCCCATGGGTTTGTCATAGCCCAAAGTGCAGCAGGCCCATATGTCGCCATAGGGTGTCATGTGGGCGTTTGAAATGCCCCCGTAACAGGGGATGACCTGACGGCGTTGATCCAGGATTTTTATGGCGAGATCGTAATAAACAAGGCGGAAGGCGTTCGTGATGCGGTGGAAGAAAAGTTCATTTTTCATATTGGCTTTTATCTGTTTGACAAAAAACGCGATCGCCTTTTTATACGCGTCGGCATCCGGCGTTATGGGGTTCTCCATGTTGAGCATCTCCGATCGCTGTTCGGCGATCTCATTGCGGTAGCTTTCGGGATCCAGTTTGGTGATAAACGCCGCAATCTCTTCGATGTCATCAACATTCCACCGGGAGATAACGGTACCCAACTCAACATGGAATTGGGGATAACCCGCTTTCATAGTCTTGAGGGTTTCGAACAGCGCCATGACCTTTTCGAAATTCCCCTTAACGCCCCTGATTTCGTCATGTCGGCGGTCGATATGATCGAGGCTCGGCTTTACCGTCAACCGCGTGGCGGGATACCGCGATTTTAAAATTTGAATGATCTGGCGTGTTTTTCCGGCAATCAGCCGGGTTGCGATGGCATTGGTTGGAATATGAATGATGCCCGGTGATAAATGGCGGCAGGCGAGCTCTATGATTTCGACAAAATCCTTCCGCAGAAAAGGTTCCCCCCCGCTGACATTGAAAACATAGACATGGCCGATGGACCTAAAAATCCTCTCGATTTCGTCCAGCGTCAGTTCGGAACGCAATTTATCCGGATGCTTTCGGTACAATTGCCAGATGCTGCACGTTTTGCATTTCGACTGGCATATATTGGTCACCGAATAGGTTAGATTGAGAAGTTGCCCGGGACGGGCCCGGCCGGCATGCGTCATCCGGTAGTGCAGCATTTTGGGAAGTATTTCTTTAAGATAGCTCATGGGTTCTCTTCATTATCTTTCTTGGCCCTCGTTTCGGGAGTCACTGAATCCAGTTTCCGACTCGTCTGTCCCCTGGTGCGCCGTTCATATCGCATCTGGCAAATCTGTTCGGAAACGAGGCTCATCATAAAAATGATGATGGCGCCAATGATCAGCAGGGCGCTCATGTTGGTGAAGCGGCCCCGGGTGAAATAGGTGAACAGATAATTCACAACGCCGCCCAGAAACATGAAAAAGCAGACGGGAAGGAAAACGCGCATGGGCGAATAGAGCGTGCAGATCCGGGTCATGATCATAAAAAACCGGACACCGTCCCTGAACAACCTGATATTGCTCGACCCTTTAGCCCGCGGTTTTACGGTTATGGTGACATAGCGAACACTCAGCCCGTCGCGCAGGACACCCAGCGTTATCGTTGTGGGATAGGAATAGGTATTCGGCAGAAGATAAATAAAACTCTTGGCCACGTCCGCTTTAATGGCCCGAAAACCAGAGGTCAGATCCCTTATCCGAAACTTGGCGACATATGAGGCCAGCCAGTTATAGATCTTGTTTCCGAATGCCCTGCCGAGAGTTGCCTGGTCGTTGAAGGAACGTGCCCCGACCACCATGTCATACTCTGGAATATGCTCCAAAAGTTGGGCGATGTCTTCCGGGCTGTGCTGACCGTCTCCATCGATGAAGACCAAAACCTCACCACCCGCCGCCCGGATGCCTGATTTGACGGACGCCCCGTTTCCCATATTGTAGGGATGACGGATCACGGTCGCACCGGCTTTGATTGCAGCTTGGTCCGATCCGTCGGTGGAGCCGTCATCGACCACGATAACCTCAAAATCGGGGTAGCGCTTTAAAATATCCACAACCACACCACCGATGGACGTTGCTTCGTTGTAGCATGGGATGATAACCGATACGGAGAGACCCCTTTCATGTATGAACTTTCTCGCCTATTTCAGGATCACCTCTCTCAGGGACGTAAGCCGATAGAGCGCATAACTTCGCGGGCGGCCGCGCGGCTTGCATGTGCGTTCCAGAAAGCCTCGAAACGCTCGGCTTCATTCCGCGATAGATTCCGCCCCAGCCAATTCGCAAAAAGATCCATACGAATGAGAACATCGGTAATGCCGGAATCCTTTAGAAGGGCATAAATGTCATCGGGGGTCTCGGCCTTTTTATGGCGTTGATCAAGAGGCCTTCATTGAAGACAACATCGCGGTCGAAATAATACCGGCGCCCTCCCAAAAAGACGGCAAGAATGCGGGCATCTTTAGGAAGATTCGTGATTGATGATATTGTATGAGGGGGTATTCCGGTCGTCGCTTGGCAATATAGGCGTCACGCGAAATGTCGCCGCATAAATAAGGCCATGGATCCAGTTTCTGGAATCTTTGCACGAAATAAATCGCGTTGAAAACGAACATGGCCAGCACGAGAACGACGAGCATGACGATCGCCGGCGCGCCGGTAAAACTGCTTCCGTAATGCTGTGCGTCCACCCCATGATATTATGAATTCCAAAAACTGAAAGGACAACCAGAGGCAGGTAGAATCGGCAGTAGATAGCGAATGCGGATAGGGGCCAGAAAAAGGTCATGATCATGAATACCGATGCATAGACAAACCAAATCCAACGCTCTGCGGAAAGTCGCCCTCCGGCACTGCAAAGGTACCAGAGCTGCCAAAATGAAGAGTGGCAGAAAAGGATTGAGCTTGCCGTCGAAATAGCGCGGATCATCGTCCTGCCCTTCTAAAAAAATCCTCAGAGGAAGCAAGGCAATGTATCCGAAGGATTCCTTGAAGACAAGTCGGCGCACCATCAAGGTGTTCGAGGTATTTTGCACCATGGTGGCGGTCCGGCTCCACTCATCCTGGCGACTGGGCATCTCCCGGTCATTAAAAACAGTCTGAAGCATGGGGTAGACGGGATTCCCCTTTAAATAGATATTACGAATGGCCCACGGAGAAAAAACCGCCAGGGCAACAGCTGCAAAAACGATCGCGTCAACAAGGCGCGTAAGCCCTGATTTCTCCGTCTCGCGAGGCGCTATGCGCTATCCGACTCCTTTGGTTTGTCCTCCGATGACCGTGTGGCTTTTAGCCGAAGGTAAATAAAAGGGATGATAGCCGCCAAGGACGGCCAGCATCAAAAGGGCATTGTACTTGGTCCCCAAAGCGAGACCAGTCCATACCCCTGCCCATATCAAATGCCGGGCGTTTTTGGAGCATTCCGACCAACGGATCAGGGAATAGACGGCGGCCATGCTGAAAAATCCAAGTCCGAGATCAATGTATACTTCGGTGGAAAGTCGCGCCACAATGGGAAGGGACATCCACAGCAAGGCTCCAGTCAAGCCCAGGAGAGGATCTATGCGCCGGCTTAGATACCGATAAATCAACCCGCGGTGAGCAGGCCGAAAAGAAAATGAATGTATTTCGGCAGAATGTCGTTTCCTGTCGCGAGGGCGCGCATAGTACAACAGGTCCAAATTCATAGGATAATATGAGAAAGGGATGTTGGGGAGTTCGACGAATCCGCCACGTTCAAGATAGAGCTTGGGCAGCGCAAGGTGGTGCGTGAGCGCATCACGGCTTACCGGGGGTACGCTTGCCATAAGCGAGATGCCTGCAACCACCAAGATGGCCGCCACGAGAATACATACCACAAGTCCTTGGCGGGCGAATTTCATCGTCTGGAGCAGCGGATACAGGTCATAATGTTACACGCCGACGGGTTTGCGTGCAGTCAGTTTGAATCCCCAGCAAAAGCGATTCAATACAGGCAACCGGGCAATTGCCTCGTCCAGTCGAATAAGCCGTTTCATGATCTTTTCGGGTACTCTAACCGGCAGGATATCGGGAAAGGCCACAGGGTAAGCAAACAATCCGAAGTAGCTCAGATCGACAACATCGAGGAACGGCGCAATCTGGCGTGCATAATCGCGGGGACGAAACGCTCGATGCAGGGGACTGAAATGCTCCTCTCCTTGCTTTTTTAAAGCATATCGCAGGATCCGTAGAGGGCTTAGATTGGGATCGGTAAGCACGGCGATCCCGCCGGGTTTCAAAACCCTTGCAATTTCTGCCACATGCGGTATGCATGTCCGGACAAGTGATGCAATACCCCCTTGGCGAGCACGCCATTGAAGGAATTGTTACCAAAAGGAAGCTTTTCGGCATCACCCATCACCACCTTCAACTGCTTAGCCTTGGCATAGCGAAGCATACCTAAAGCAATATCTACGCCCATAAGTCGACGCCGACAGCCATTCATCTGCAATACTTCATAAATCCACCCCGTGCCGCATCCCAGATCAAGCCACAAACCGTTATCAGAGGTCGAAGCGATCATATCCTCGACCCACCAAACATGATAGCATCGCGAGTGAGGGTGGCGATAGCGCTCGTTTTCGTAGGCATCAGACACCTGTTTTGCGTGGCGATTTCTATCCGTTGCTGTTCAGTCCTCATACATGTAACGCTCTCGTCGCATCACACTGATTTGATCGACAACAAGGCCAAAGAAAAAAATCATCAAAGCCGCCAACAAACACAGCAGAGCCCCATTGGCCAGTGTCAGACGAACCGTTGCAATGACATATCCGGCATAGGCGATTCCTAATCCGGCAAGGGCAATCGAAACCGGCATAAAAATCCTCAAAGGGCTAAACAGCACCACCAGACGAAAATGAGCATCAGCACCATGAAACCGTGGCGAAATTGGCGAACCGTGCTCGTACCGATTCTTTTCCGTGTTTGGATCGGCACAAATTTCACGATGAACCCCATTTTCATGCCCGCCACCGTCGAGGTGGAAGTAAAGGAAAAACCTTCCGGCATTAGATGGAGAATTTTTCTTATATAAAACGCGCTTAAAAATCCGGAGTCCGGAGTTGAGATCGGGAATCTTGCGCCCCACGATAAAATTGGCGGCATGTGTCAAAAACCATTTCCCGGGCAGGCGGAACAAATCCACCCTGCTGCCGGCGGCCCGCTCGCCAATTACCAGGTCTGCTCCACCGGCCTCCCCGTACAATAGGAGAAGGTCCTCCGGGCGGTGTTGCCCGTCGGAATCGAAAATCGCAATCAATTCCGTTTCTGCAGCACGAATTCCGGTTTTGAGGGCGGCGCCGTAGCCACGATTGTAAGGGTGGGTGATGACTTTCAGCCGGTTCGCGAAGCTTTCCAAAATTGGGCCGGTTTGGTCTTCCGACCCGTCATTCACGACGATGAGCTGCCAACCCTGATCTTCGACAGCGGGCAGCAGTTCGTCCAGTGTCCGGCGGATCGCCTGCTCCTCATTGTAGACCGGAATAATGACAGTCATCCTCGTCATCGACAAACGCTCCAGCTCCAGATCGATTTAAGATGCGTTCCCCATACCGTAGATTCTCAGGAATTGCCGTGGCTATTCTCATGACTGGTCGCGCAATTGATTGGCAATGCCCTGATCTCAGCGGGACTCCCTGAGCCTGCTTTTCAGCGATTGCCGGTGTGGCAATCTGAACCAAAAAAAGGCGCTGATCAAGCCGACGCAGACAATGTAGACCAGATTGTACCAAAAGGCAAAACTCAAAACACTGGCGGCCGGAATGCCGTATTGCCCGAAAAAAAAGAGCAGCACCGCTTCGCGCGTGCCCAAACCGGCGATCGTAATTGGCACATAGCCAACCAGAATGGCCACCGCAGTGACCATAACGATCGGACCACAGTCCAAAGGCAAATCAACGGCTTGTCCGATCAAACAGACCTGAGTGAAGTAAAGGGCGTAGCTAAGAAGTGTCAAGGAGAGTGCTTCAACGAGGCGTGGCGTAAAGAGGCTGCGGCTTCCATCAGCAAACGCACGCCACGCTTCCTGCCAGCGGGGATTGATGCGCAGCAGCCAGGCATCGACTGCGGCACCCCATCGACCGCCCGCCCGGCCCCCCTTTAAAATCAACCAGGGCGAAACAGCTACAATAACTGCCAAAAGGGCAAAAACCCAAGATGCAACCGGCAGAATGTCCATAAAGTAAAGGGCACACAGGGCCAGTAGTCCAAGCACATATACATCAAGCAGACGGTCGAGCAGAACGCTGGGCAACGATTGCGCCACACCGGCGATCCTGTTCTGCTTCAGGAAGAAGGATTTTACCACCTCCCCCATCCGGCCCGGAGTGATCAGCCCGATGTAGATGGCGGCAAAATAAAACACCATCGCTGTACGAATGGGGCAGTTGATCCCCTGTTGGGCCATCAACCTCTGCCAACGCAGGGCCCGCAGGGCCACCTGCGGGAAAATCAGCCCTATCACCGGTATCAAATAGCGATAATCGCTGTTGCGGATATGATGGGCGACTTGCCCCAGATCGACACTGGCAATGATGGCGATCAGGGCAACGAGGCCGATCGATTTTATGAGGCGGTGGCGTTTCAAAGGCAATCTGCTTCAACCGCAATCGGTGGCGCTTGCACCGACTATTATCGCATCACTTCGCGGAATATTTCGGGTGGTATTTGAGCAAGATAGACCTTCCCATCGATGACATAGGCCGGCGTTCCGGTTATATCCAGTTTCATGCCGGCCCATATATCTTTGGCCAACTTCATCTGCAAATCTTTCCTGTCAGCCAGTGCCTGGCGCATGCCATCGAGATCGACACCGGTTCGTTCGGCAGAGATCCCGAAGATCAAGTTCACCCTGCTCGCGTGCGAGGTCGAACAAGGCATCGTTCATCTGCCAGAAGCGGCCCTGTTCTGCGGCGAAAAGGGCCAAAATGGCCATTTTTCCGGATCCCACATGGAACGGTTCCTTAACCAACGGGTTAATGGCGTTATCCATGGGAAAATGGCGATGAATCAGCCGAATCCGGTCGGGATAACGGGCCACCAGTTTACGCAGATAGCGATGCATTTTACGACATTGGAAGCAGAGGTAATCCGTATATTCCGTTATTTCCAGTTCCGGATGGAGCGCTCCGATCCAGGGATGACCGTCTTCGGTCATGCCGGTTTGCAAGTTATGGATGGGCAATGGCTCAGCATAGGACCAATAGGGAGGGAATGCCGCCATGCCCACTATGGCAAAGGTCAGCACAACGAGGCACGCCGTGCGGGCTGTAAAGCTGTGCCATAAGAGGCTAAATTCCCTCCTGAGGCCAGTGAAAAGTCGCGGGAGCCGGAACCGTTTGCGGATGAGCCAGGTGTAGAACAAGAGCAGCAAATTGATGCCGTAGCTCAGGATGCACATGATGCAGTAACTGTGGACATAATAGGTGGAAATGAAAGCCAGCACGAGACTGTAAAGGCTGAACAGCAGGGCGATCGATTGAAGGAGGGCCCAGCCGTCCTTCTGCCGCCGGCGTTCGCTCCAGGCCAGGCCAAGCAAGAGGGAAAAAACAAGGTATCCCAGCACGCCCCACACCGGCACCGGGACACCGAGCAGAATCGAATACGGGCTTTGCGAAACCGTATCGCAGTTGATGGACTTGCTGAGGGCGCAAAAGCTGCTGTAGCCGATGTCCGTGTAAACGCGATAGTGTGATATGGCCAGGTAAATCGAATCGGCCAGCCCGCCCAGCGACAGCGCTAAAAGAGGCCCAAAATAAACGGGAAAGGGCAACGGATTGATTGGTTTTTGAGACCCGGAAAACACGCCCAGGTACCTCCAGAGGTTCATCGCGACAGCGTCCGAAACGATCGGCTTTTACCCTCGCATGCTATCATTTGTCCATTTCAAAGTATGCCAGCAATGTATCCGGGTCACCGATTTCGTTCACGCCGTCGACAAGGACGGATTGCAAACTGTCGATCGAATGGTGATCGAACAGATAGTCTCGGATGATATTGGCCTGGGCCATCTCGCCGGCGGCCAGACGATTTTCCAGCAGGCACAGCATGACCACCAGATTGCCGGGGTCGGCACGAAAGGCGCGTTGCAGGAACCAATAGCCCCTGTCCGGACTGCCCATATGCGTGAGCGCAACACCGATTTGCAAATTGGGGGATCGATGGTTTGGTCTGAGCCGCAGCAAACGCCGCGAAAAGCGCAAGGCTTCCTCATAACGATGCTGTTTCAGCAATATCAACCCCATCAGATCCAGAGAAGCGTCGTGATTCGGATGACGCTCGAGAAGCCAGCGCAGATGCGTTCCCGCGGCCTCGAAACGTCCGGTGTTGGCGTAGGCTACTGCCAGATTATAATGCGAGCGGACGGTATTCGGCAATCGATCCAGCGCCTGGCGATAATAATCGATGGCCTTTTCGCGGTCGCCGCTCTTATAGAAAATGGTCCCAATATTGGTCAGCGCCATGACTTCAAAATGCTTCGTCGCGGGGCCTGCAGTTCCATGCTCTTCAGATAGAGCGCGACGGCCTGGGCTGATTGCCCCGGCGTTCGAAATCCTTGGCCAGATTGAAGACCGGCCGCGCCCTGCCGGGCGCCTTGCGATGGGCATCTGTCCAAAGGCTGCGTTCGGTCTGCCAGTCCATGTTGCGGATATACGTTCCGGTTCCCAAGAATACAAGGATCAAAACAGCGGTGCCGGACCACAAAAACCGCCAACTGCCAGCCTTCGTCTGTAAGACATTCTTTACTTCCAGCAAAGCCGGCTGCAACGGGTAAAAATAAAAAGGTGGACGGGAGATAGTTGCGATGTTCGAATACCATTTCCAATGGTAAAATCGTAGATTCGACGGCGTGGTTGAGAAAGAAAAACAGGATGGCAAAGGACACAAGCGGCCGTTTGCGGATCTGGAGAATGCCGAAGACGATCAAAGCCGCGATGAAGATGATGGCGGGCAGCGTGCTCCACGGGTGCCAAAGGCTGGTGGAGACTGTAAAATCGTGTTCCAGAGAAAGCCGCTGTGGGATGGGGTAAAAAAGCAGGCTCAAGTAGAACACGAGCACCCGTGGTTGGGTCAGCGCCCTTTCCATCAGTGTAAAGGGGCGCATTTCAAAGGATCGGGAGAGAATATGAATGATATTCCTGTCCGACCACAGAAAAAACAGGGTAACAAAAACGAGCGTAATCCCAAGTCCCGCCGCCAGCACAATGCCAATCCTACGGTCGAAGGGTTTTCCATCCTTGGTCTGGAAAAAGACGGCTTCGATTAACACCAGGGCCATCGGGAGCGTCGCCGCATTCTCCTTGGTGCCCATGGCCAGCAGGAACGCAACCGCGACCAAGGTGCCCCACACGACGCGCGAGCGTCTTTCGGGCGACAAGCGACATTTGAGATAGGCGGTCATGGCCGATAGGTAAAAGAGCGTCGCCAGGCTTGTCATGCGCTGGACGACATAGGTGACCGCCTGAGTCTGGATTGGATGAAACGCCCACAGCACACTTGCGCCGAGGGCGATCCAATGGAGGTGCTCCCGATAGCGTTTCGGAAACCTGGGTGTAACCCCCAGCAAAAGCACCATACTGTAAACGAGCAGGAAATTGAAAAGGTGGATCATCAGGTTGACAAGATGATAGCCGGCCACATTGGTGCCGTGCCAGTACCAGTTGAGTGCGAAGGACAGGTTGGCCACCGGGCGGGACAGATTGTTGCCCTGGGTTCGATCGAGGCCGAAGACACGCTCGAGCGTGTCCAAGTCCCATTGAGTAGTCTGCACCGCCGGGTTGTTGAGGATGTTGGGATAGTCGTCCATGTGCCAGGCGGCCTTGAAGGTGTTCGAATAGACCGCCACCAGCAGCAGTACGATCACAAGAAGCGCTACGGTAAACCGGCTGTCATTTGGCACAAATGGAGGCTTGAACTCGGCGCCTGTCTGCCGCCTATTCCCATTTCATAAAGTATAACCTACTAAAATGACTTGAAAAAGATTACCTATGTGGACGAAACTCCATAAACTCTCAAATCCTAAAGCGTTTTTTCAACATAGAGCGGTCCCCATGTTTGACCGACCCGACAATCAGCGATTACTTAGCAGGGAAGAAGAAAAGGTCAAGCGCTTTTAAGGGGGGATGCAACCGAATCATTTCGCCATCGATAGATAACCTTAAGTTGATACCGCAAAGCGCAGCCGCAATAACGAAAAGGGGGGCTAAAAGCCTCCCCTTTCCTATCCACTTATGTCATTTGCGTTGTGATTTACTGCATGGTAATGGTGTACACGCCATTGCCGTCCCAACGGGTGTCGCCAGCCTGGTAAGCCGCGGGACAACGTTATCGGTGTCCGTAACCGTAACCGTAATGGCATTGATGTCGCCGCCGATATCGACAGTGTTGCTGTTGGACGGTGTGATGCCGACAGCAGCAGCATCGCGGGAACATTGTTGTTGCCCGGAATCGAGTAGTAGTCCGCCAGGGCGGCCATAGTGGCCTGGGCATCAGACTCGGCCGCGGAGCAGTAAGCCTTGTTCCGATAAGCGATGAAGTTGGGGATGGCGATCGCGGCCAAAATACCGATGATGGCGATGACGATCATGAGCTCGATCAGGGTGAAACCTTCTTTGTTGCTTCTCAGTTTCTGCAGCATGGTTAATTCCTCCTCTAAAGGTGTTAAAAAATGTGGTGAAATTGGGTTGACGAATGTCAGCTGCCGCTGGATTAATTGTGGCGCGTTTCGTTGCGCCGGGTACAACCTCATTCGTTGGGCTGTGTTAAAGCAATCCGTGTGCCACTTCATACGATCTCAATCCACATTTCTCTATCAGATTGTATTCATTGCACAATCCCTTCTCGGACGATCAACGCCCGTTTGAGCACAGCCAAATGCCGACGGGCCTTTGACGCAAATTGTCAGCTCCTTGACATTTTTTGTCATGGCGTGCTTTTTTATGCACACAAATCGCATTTCGGAAAACATATATCGAGTCTTTTTTATCAGTTACGGAAGGTTGAAAATTTTGGAATTCCGCGTGATGGGAGGCGAATCTCTCTTCGGGAAGGCCTATAACAGCAGGTGGACTGTTGGAAATAAAACGCGCTATAATAGTCGGTAAATCAAGCGGTCTTCGAATGCCTCATAGGGCCGTCTATCTCACTTGTCATCCGCCATTTTCCCCAACCGGTGGCGGAAGGAGCGGAAGGTAATGCCCAGCAGTTCGGCCGCGCGGTTTTTGTTCCCGTCGGAGATGTCCAGGGCTTTCTGAAGATAGGCATACTCGATTTCCCTCAGGATCACATCCAGGGCCACGCCCTTTTCCACCTCGTCCAGGTCGTAGCGCTTGCCTTCCACCCCTTCGATCCAGCGGCGTTTGTGCACCGAAAGGGCCAGACTTTCCGGCAGGATGATATTGGTGCTGGTCAAGGCCACCGAGCGCTCCATGAGGTTTTCCAATTCCCGCACATTGCCGGGGAAATCGTACTTGTTGAGCAGATCGACGGCATAGGATGATATCTTCTTGATTTCTTTTCCCATTTCACGGGAATATTTATCGAGGAAATGCTGAGCCAGGGCCTTAAGGTCACCCTTGCGCTCCCTTAAGGGTGGTATCTTGATTTCGATGACATTCAGGCGGTAGAAAAGGTCTTCTCTGAAATTCCCCTCGATGACCTCTCTATCCAGGTTCTTATTGGTGGCCGAGATGATGCGACAATCCACCTCGATGTCCTGGTTGCTCCCTACCGGTTTGACGGTTTTTTCCTGCACCGCCCGCAGCAGCTTGACCTGCAGGGGCATGCTCAACTCGCCGATTTCATCGAGAAAAACCGTTCCTTTATGGGCGGCTTCGAAAAGGCCCTTCTTGTCCTGGGTGGCGCCGGTAAACGAGCCTTTGACATGGCCGAACAACTCGCTTTCCATCAGGGTTTCCGGTATCCCTCCGCAATTGATGGCCACGAAGGTCTTGGTCGCCCGCTCGCTTTCCTCGTGTATCGCCCGGGCGATCAGCTCTTTGCCGGTGCCGCTTTCGCCGGTGACCAATACGTTCGTTCGCGTGGGAGCGACCTGGCGGATCATCTTGAAGATGTGCATCATGGCCGGGCTGTTGCCTACGATCTTTTTAAAATGGATGGTCTTTTTCAGCTGGTCGTCGATGCTTTCCTTTTCCTGCTCCAATGTTTTCAGCTCAAGCGCATTGGCGACGGTGGTTTTCAGCTCGTCGTTGTCAAACGGCTTGGGCACATAGTCGTAGGCCCCTTCATTCATGGCCTCCACCGCCACTTCGGTGGTGACATAGGCAGAAATCATAATCACGACGGTGTCCGGATTTTTGGCTTTGGACGCCCTCAAAACGTCCAATCCGGTAATGTCGCCCAATCGAATGTCGCAGATCAACAAATCGAAGCGGGTCTCATCGAGCAGGCTTATGGCCTTTTTGCCGGACTCGGCACAGGTCACCTCGTAACCTTGCTTGGTGAGAAGGTATTCGAGCATTTCCCGCATGCTCTCTTCGTCGTCCACGACTAGAATATGATAGGGTGCTTTCGCCATGGTGTGTATGGATCCCTTGGGTAACGGGTTGCAAGGTCGCTTTCGATTGTTGGCGGAATAGATCGATATGCGATTCTTTGAATGGAACGCCGGTCGAATCGCTCGTCTCAAATCATGATGATGTCTTATCCCCTATTCCCCGGACTGCTCGTTAGGACTCGGCAAGCTCATGCACCACCCGTCCGGAAACGATTGTCATAAATGCCCGGCCCTTGACTTGCCAGCCGTCGAACGGACAATTGCGGCTCAGGGATTCGAATTGGCTCTGCGTCGATGGTGAACCCCAGTTCCGGAGAAAGGATGGTGACGTCGGCTGCCAGGCCGGTTTGCAGGCCATATTCCCGGCCAAGGATGCGGGCGGGCCCGGTGGCCATCAATTCCACCAGCCGTTCCATACTGATCACCCGATCATGGACCAACTTCAGTGATAGCGGGAGCGAGGTTTCCAGACCGATGATGCCGTTGGCCGCCTGGTCGAATTCCACCATTTTTTCGATGCTGGAATGGGGGGCATGATCACTGGCGATGGCATCCAGCGTGCCGTCGGCCAGCCCCTCCCGAATGGCCTCCCGGTCCGCCCGGCTGCGCAGCGGGGGGTACATCTTGGTGTTGCTGTCGTAGTCCTTTACCGCTTCATCCGTCAGCGTGAAATAATGCGGTGCGGTCTCCGCCGTCACACGAATACCGTTGGCTTTGGCCTTCCGAATGGCCTCGACGGCTTCCGCCGTGCTGACATGGGCGATGTGCACATGCCCCCCGGTAAGGGCGCTAAGGGCAATATCCCGCGTCACCATGACGGATTCGGCGGCGTTGGGAATTCCGGGCAACCCAAGCCGGGTGGCCATCCGGCCCTCGTTCATGGCGCCGCCTTCCGCCAAATCCGGATCTTCACAATGGGAAATCACCGGCATGCCAAAACCACGGGCATATTCCAGGGCCCGCCGCATCAGGAGACTGTTGGCAATGGGACGCCCGTCGTCGCTGAAGGCTACGGCACCGCACTGCTTCAATTCGGCAAACTCGGTAAGGCCCTCCCCTCGCAGCCCCGGACTGACGGCAGCGACCGGATAGACGCGCGCCGCACCCGCCTTTTCCGCCTGGGAGAGAATGAACTCCGTAATCTGGGCACAGTCATTCACCGGGTTGGTGTTGGGCATGCTGCAAACGGCCGTGAAGCCCCCCGCTGCTGCGGCACGGCAGCCGGAAGCGATGGTTTCCTTATATTCGTGACCGGGCTCTCGCAGGTGTACGTGGAGATCGATCAGTCCCGGCGTGACCACCAGGCCGCGGGCATCGATGACGCGGCAACCATCAGGCTGAGGATCACCGCCGCCGCCGAGGGTAAGCCCCGCAATCTTCCCGTCCCGTATATAAAGGTCGCCCACACCGTCGCAGTGCCCGGGATCGATGACACGGCCGCCCCGAATCAGAATGTCCATCTCATTTTCCCCCCAGCACGAGGTACAGCAGCGCCATACGGACGGCAACACCATTGGTCACCTGTTCCAGAATCACCGAAAAGGGGCCGTCCGCCACTTCCGGTGAGATTTCCACCCCCCTGTTTATGGGACCCGGGTGCATAATCAAGACGTCGCGCTTGGCTTGTTCCAAACGGTTTAGATTCAGACCGTAGACGTTGGCATATTCCCGTTCGCTGGGCATGAGAAAGCGCCTTTGCCGCTCTTTTTGGATCCTGAGCATCATAATGATGTCCGCTTCGGGGATAGCGTCATCCAGGCTATCGGCAACGGTGGCCCCCATCGATTCGATACCCAGCGGCATCATGGTCGGCGGACCGGCCAGGACCACCTTTGCCCCCATTTTCTGAAAGCCGACGATATTGGAGCGTGCCACCCGGCTGTGGGCGATATCCCCGACGATAAGCAATGTCAGCCCGCTCAAACGTCCTTTCTTCTCCCTTACCGTCATCATATCCAGCAGGGCCTGGCTGGGGTGGGCATGCATACCGTCCCCGGCGTTGATCACCCTGGCCTGGCAGTGTCTGGCCAGCAGGTGCGGCGCGCCGGCGGACGAGTGGCGGATGACGATAATATCCGGCTGCATGGCTTCGATGTTGTGAACGGTGTCCAGCAAGGTTTCGCCTTTCACCACACTGCTGCTTGCTTTGGAAAACGACAGGCTGTCCGCGCTCAACCGTTTGGCGGCAATGTCAAAGGACGATTTGGTGCGGGTGCTGGGCTCATAGAAAAAATGCACCACCGTTTTACCCCTCAGGGTTGGCACCTTTTTAATGGCCCGCCGGGAAATCTCCTTCATTCGCACCGCCGTATCCAATATCTGCTTGATATCGTTCGACGATAGGGAGGCCATATCGAGAATATGCTTGTTGCGCATGCCTCTGGTCCTTGTGTATTAAGGAAATAAAGGGCAAGGGGTGTTCTGCACGTCGATCTGGGGGCAGACCGAAAATTTTTTCCTGGCGTCCATTGATAAACAGACGGTTAGATATCGGACTTGAGGCCGGCACCTCAGTTTAAGGCGCCGCCGTCCATTGGACAGACCGGCCGGCCAGGCGGCTGAACAATTGTACCGTCATTGCCGAACGGGTTCTGCATTAGTGCAGTATTTTCCCTATTCGATTCCACCGAACGTTGAAATCCTCGCTGTCCCATGACCAATAAATCATAAAAGCCTTGCCCCGCAGATTATCGTAAGGGACAAAACCCCAGAACCGGCTATCGTTGCTGTTGTCGCGGTTGTCGCCCATGACGAACAGGCTGTTGGGCGGCACGGTAATCGGATCGAAATTGTCACGGGGGGGGGATCGTGTAAGGATCCTTGTGGATGGCATAGGGGTTTTGTTCGGGCTTGCCATTCACATAGACTTGCTTATTGTGTTCCTCGACCACATCACCAGGTATGCCCACCACGCGCTTGATATAATCCACCTTCGGGTCGCCTGGAAATTTAAAGACGACAATATCGCCCCGCCGGGGTTCTTTGATCGGGATCAGCGTCTGGTTGGTGAAGGGCATCCGAATGCCGTAGATAAACTTATTGACCAGGATATGGTCCCCGATGAGCAGGGTATTCTCCATTGAACCGGATGGAATTTTGAAGGCCTGGACGATAAACGTGCGGATGAAAAGGGCCAGCAGAATTGCCAGCAGGATGGCTTCAACATTCTCCCTGATACGGGATTTCTTTTTCGGGTCAGCGTTGTTTTCATGAACTAGGGCTTTGGCTTTCAATCTGTTGAAGATCCTTCCGTAAAAGTCTGATTGTCTCTTCTTCAAGGGGTTAATGTCGTTACGCCAGCAACCAGTTGCCCGTGCGTATCGCGAGGTTGGCCAGAATCCCGGCCGCCACATCGTCCATTACGATCCCGATCCCCCCTTTGACGTGCCTGTCCAGCCATCCCACGGGAAACGGCTTTAGAATATCCAATAGGCGAAACAAAATGAAGACGATAGCGGCAATCGGAGCGTTGAAGGGCAGTCCTGCACCGGCAATCAGAATACCGGCGATTTCATCGATGACGATACAGCCGGGATCTTTGGCACCCAAAATGTGTTCGGCTTTATGCGCCACCCATACCGCCAGCGCGCAGAATGCCAGAAGAAACATCGCCAACAGGCTGCCGGACCACCCGGATACCCCCCACACCAGGACCAGACCCAGCAGGGATCCGAAAGTACCCGGTGCCAGGGGGAGCTTTCCTACCCCTAAGCCTGTGGCCAGCAAGAGAATCCCGCGCTCGTGGAAAAGCATGGCCCGTCTCTATATCCAGCGTTAGTATTTGTCAATGATCAGTTGCCGGGGGGAGCAGGGCCGCCGCCGCCTCTGGGGCTTCTCTGGCGATTTGTTCATAAACGCGGCGTATGGGCAGGCCCTGCGCGCGGGCCACACGGCGACAGTCCTCGAATTCAGGCACCCAGCGTATTTCCCCGTCGGGCAAGGTGATTTTTTTAACGGTTACGCGGCCCACCGACAATGCCATGGTGATCGCTTCTCTGGGCAGCATCCAGCGTTGGGCCGAAGAAACGCGCATGCCGATGGTGGTCGTTTCCTTGAACAGGATATCGCGCAGGGTGGCAAGCTGGGGCGTGTGGCATAACACCTGCACCAGGGTGGCCGGTCGGTTCTTCTTCATGTAGACCGGGATCCAGTAGACATCCACCGCGCCGCCGTCAAAGAGCGCTTCCATTAAATAGCTGAAAATTTCCGGGTTCATGTCGTCGATGGTGGTCTCGATCACGTGAACCGTATCGGTCAGACAGTCGCTCTCTGAACCACGACGGTCCGTAGGAGCGCTTCCCATGACGATCCGCAGCAGGTTGGGATGGGAAGAATACTCCCGGTGCCCGGCACCGTAACCGATCGATGATACGGACATGGCAGGGATCGGACCGAAGGTTTTGCCCAGGGTGGCGATAATAGCCGCACCGGTGGGCGTGACCAACTCCCCCTCCACCGCCATGCCGTATACGGGTATGTCTTTCAGGATGGCCAGGGTTGCTGGTGCCGGCAGGGGCAATCGGCCGTGGTGACAGTCCACAAACCCGTGCCCCTGGGGCAGCGCGGATGCTTCTACCCGGCTGATGCCTAAGATAGTCGAGGCACAAGCAGCAGCCCACGATGTCGAGAATGGCATCCACCGCCCCCACTTCGTGAAAACGAACCGCCTCGATGGAACATCCGTGGATGCCGGCTTCGGCAGACGCCAGTCGATTAAAAATAGACAAGGCCGATGCCTTGACGGAATCGGGCAGACCACTCTTGTCGATCATCTGGCGTATGTCGGAAAGAGCTCGGTGCGAATGGGCTTCAGGTACCTGAATATCGCACAGGGTGGCACGAATGCCGTGCCGTTCGACCGGAGTGACCTTGATCGTGAAAGGCTCGATGGGCAATCGGGAAAGATCGTGCCGCAACCGTTCGACCGGGACCCCTGAATCAATAAAGGCCCCCAGGGTCATATCCCCGCTGATCCCTGAAAAGCAGTCAAAGTAGGCCAGCACGCGGCAACTCCTTCCTTTTGGGAACAAAAATCCTAGGGTTGATACTGTTCGGCATCTTCATGGTAGAGCGCCGTTAGTTCGAGCGCCATTTCACAAGCGCGCACCATATCCTGCAGCTCAACGTACTCACGCACCGAATGCACATCCGTCATGCCGGTGCCTAAAACGCCGGTGAAGATGCCCTGTTGAAAAAACACATTGGCATCCGAACCGCCACCGGCTACCTGCAAACTGATGGAACGGTTCAGGCGCTCGGCCGCTTTAAAGGCCATCCGCACGACAGCATGGTCATCCGGTATGTGCGTCCGTTTGAAATCCGGATGGACATCGACCGTTACATAGGGTCGGTCATCATCGCCCCTGTCGGGATATTGAACGGCCGCCATTTGAAAGGCATCGATCATCCGCTGGGTCACGGCGTCCAGTTTAGCGTCGTCATGGCTGCGCACTTCGCCATCCACTTCGACCTGTTTCGGGACGATGTTGGTGGCATCCCCGCCGTGTATGACGCCCAGGTTGCAGGTGGTTTCCGCGTCCAGTCTTCCCAGCTCGAGAGTCGCAATGGCTTTGGCCGCCACCAGAATGGCATTGATCCCTTTTTCGGGGGTCGATCCTGCATGAGCATCCCGGCCCACAACGGTAAATTTGAGTCGGTTGGCAGAGGGCGCCCGGGTTACAAGACCTCCCGGATCACGGGTATCCAGTACATAGCCGTGACGGGCCGAGATCAAGGACCAGTCCAAATGTTTAGCGCCCAGGAGGCCGATTTCTTCACAGGTTGAAAAAACGAACTCCAAAGGGGGATGCGGCCTGCCGGATTCCTTGAGCACCCGCAACACTTCGATTAGGATGGCAAGGGCGCTTTTGTCGTCAGCCCCGAGGATGGTCGTGCCGTCGCTGGTAATGCGGCCATTGTTCAAAACAGGCTTGATCCCGCGCCCGGGTTCGACCGTGTCCATGTGGGCACTAAACAAAAGGGGCGATGCGACGGTGTGTCCTTTAAGGCTGGCGATCAGATTGCCGGTATCGCTGCCGGTCCGGGCGGCTGATCCATCGAAAACGGTTTGGGCGCCCAAGGACGTCAGCAGGTCCTGCAGATAGGCGGCCACCCGCCCCTCCTCGCGTGAAACACTGTCAATCCGCACGAGGTCCATGAAGGTTTGAACCATACGCTGGTCGTTGATCACGGTGCGATCTTCTCCTTATGTAATTGACAAACAGGATAGCGGCCCGTTATAACACCCAACAATTGCGGAAGTGCGCAGCTACCTGGTGGGGCTCCCGGGCTTCAAACCCGGTGTGGGGCGTTAAAACCGTCCCGGGTGGGTTCGATTCCCATGCACTTCCGCCATTTTTTTTTGGAATCATTTAGGATTTTCCGCCACCCGACCCTTTGGGTCCCTCGCGGTTTTCCCTCCGGTCGTTCCCATGAAGTCGCTGGGGTTGTTATTAAAAACCGTCCGAAATTAGCACATACAACCCAGGATAACAACAAACGCCGTTGAGCCGGTGTTACCGATTTCACGACGGTCTAAGACAGAAGTTCGCGGTTGAAATTCCATTCTATTTTGAGGTTCCCTCATCGTCCGTAGCTTATACAATTCTATGTTGACGATTCAGCATTCAGAGGGTGATCGTCGCTTCCCTTCCACGGCATTATACATACCGCTATCACATTCTCTTCAGTCGTTCTCGCGAGGCTATGAACAAACCATAGGCCATCGGATGCCCCAAACGCCGTGCACTACTCTTTCAGGATTTGCCCTCCAGTGCAGCACGGCCCGGCAGGAGGAGCACCAGGGGAATGGTGCTTAGAAAAAGAAGACCGAAGAGCCATGAAACATCATTATAGGCCTGCATGGTCGCCTGCATGTTCACCATCCTATTCGCAAGAGCCACGACCGCATGCTGCATGCTCTGGGCTGTGAGTCCTGCGTGTCCCAGCAGATGGGCTGCAGCGCGGTGGAATTCGGAAAAAATGGGATTGAAGGGATTGACGTGCTCGACCAGGTAGGCACGATGGATCTGCTGGCCGCGCGCTACCATAGTGGCGGCCAGCGCGTAACCGATGTTGCCGCCGATCCGGCGCGCCAGGGTATAGATGCTTGCGGCATCGGTCATATCCGACCGTGGCACGGTGCCCAGGGAAAGCGTGCTCAGGGTGACGAACATAAACGGCATGCCGATCCCCATGATCAGCAAGGTGGGCACGAGGTTCCAAAACCCCGCCGCAAGCGAAAGCCCCGCCAGATCATAATAGGACCAGAAAGTGACCCCCACCCCGACCAGCACCAGGATCCGCGCATCGACGTGGTTGTAGAGCCGGCCCACGACGGGCATGCAGAGCAACAGCATGAAAGCCCGCGGGGCCAGGACCAATCCGGCCTGGAAGGCAGGATACCCCAGCAGATCCTGCGTGAACTGCGGCAGAATGAACGTGGTGCCGAAGAGCGCAACGCCGAAAATAATCCCCATGGCCGATCCGAGCGCGAGTGGCAAATTGCGCAAGATCCGGAAGTTGATCACCGGCTCGGCCGCTTTCAACTCCCAGTAGATCAGAGCGATCAGGGCGGCGACACAGATCACGGTCCCGAAGGAGATCAGCCGCGAATCAAACCAGTTCTCGCGCTGACCGCGTTCCAGAACGACCTGCATGGTGGTGAGCGCGACGGCCAGCAAGCTGATGCCAATCCAGTCGATTTTCCTTACGCCCCGGCGCAGATAAGACGGGTCATGGACGAAAGCGCCGACCATGTAGATCCCGATGATACTTACCGGAATGTTGATAAAAAAAATCCATGGCCAGCCGTAGTTGTCCGTCAGCCAGCCCCCCACAATGGGCCCGATGGCGGGCGCCAGAACGACCCCCATACCGAAGATGGCCATGGCCATCCCCTGCTCCTCCTGGGGAAAGGATTCCCGCAGAATGGCCTGGGAGACGGGGATCAACGAACCTCCGCCAAGGCCCTGCAGAACCCGATAGCATAGCATTTGGGGAAACGTCACCGCCGTGCCGCAGAGAACGGACCCCAGTGTAAATATCCCAAAGGACCACAAATAAAGACGTTTACGGCCAATCAATGTGCTGAACCAACCGGCCATTGTGACCATGATAATTTCCGCGATGCTGTAAGCCGTTGCCACCCAGGTGATGGACGACAGATCTTCAGAAAAGGTACCCATCATGTGCGGCATGGCCACGTTGACGACGCTGATGTCCATGACCGCGATAAACGCACCGAACATGACGGTAACGGCCATCAGCCATTTGTTGACGTGGATGATCGGGGCGGGATCGGCTTTTGCGGAGGGACCTGTCATGATGCCGGCGCCGATCCAATCTTTATCTGGTGCGACCGGTTATTGTTCAAAGCATCTTCGTGAACCCTGTCCTTACGCCCTTCGGCACTGACATCCACCTCCGGCACCACCGACATTCCCGGGGCCAGGAAGGCTTGGGCGGTCTCTTTAGACTGATTGAAGACAATCTTGACCGGCACCCGCTGGACAACCTTGACATAGTTGCCGGTAGCATTTTCCGGCGGCAGGAGGCTGAAGCGGGCCCCGGTACCGCGTTGGATGCTGTCCACATGGCCATGAAAGGCCAGGTCCGGGTAGGCGTCCACCGTAATTTCGACCGGCTGACCGGGCCGCATGCGGGTGAGCTGGGTTTCTTTGAAATTGGCCGTAACCCATACCTCGCGGGGCACAATCGCCAGAATCGATTGCCCCGCCTGCACGAACTGACCCGGCTCAATGCTCTTTTTGGTCACAAAACCGCCGGTCGGCGCATAAATTTTTGTATAGGACAGCTCCAGGCGGGCTTGCGCCATTTCAGCCCCGGCCCTCTCCCTATCAGCACGGGACACATTGGCCTGGGAGCGGCTCTGCTGGATCCGCTGCGGTGCGGACTGAGCTGCAACCAGACGCGCCTGGGCCTGGCGAAGCTGGGCCCTCGAGGCTGTCAGAACGGCTGCGGCCTCCCGCACCTTTGCCTGTTGCGTTTTGACCTTCTTGCGGGCGGCCGCCAGGTCAGCCGCGGCAATCTGCTCGGCGGCTAGGACGTGGTCCAATTCCTGGGCCGAAACCGCCTGCGTTTTGGCGACCTGGCGATAGCGCTCCAGATCCACAGCGTCACGGTGATGCCGCACACGGGCCGCATCGGTTTCGGCGCCGGCCTGGTCAAGTGCCGCCTGGGCCAGGCCCAACCGAGCCTCAGATTCCTGAACCGCGGCTTCCGCGGCCGTCACCCCTTCCCTGGCCTCATCCTGCTCCGCTGTGGCGGTGATCCGGGTCAGCTCCACGGCGAGGTTCCGCACCCGATCAGCGGCCATAGCGGCTTTAAAAGCAGCCGCAGCCGCATCGAAGCGCGTTTGGAAATCGCGAGGATCCAACTCCACCAGCAAATCGCCGGCCTCGACCCATTGATTGTCGCTCACGCAGACCTTGACCACGTGTCCGTTCACCCTCGGGCTGAGGGGGACAATATTGCCATCGATAAAGGCATCGTCGGAAGCTTCATGCGATCTCGCATAAATGAATTCGGATACGGCGAAAGCCAATGCCGCCAGGAGCACAATACCGGCCGTGCCCCACAGAAGGATTTTTTTTCGGCCCGAATTCCCCTTGTGCTCCCCGAGGGTCTCGGCCTGCACGGCCGATGTCTTTGCGCCTGAATCACCTGTTCTAATTGAGTTCGTTTCGGTCACGGCTCGCTCATCTGTGATTTATTTGTGGATATGATGCTTTTCCGCTGCAAGTCCAACCGAGAAATACGGGTTCAATCGGCCTGTCACACGCAAAAGCGTCAAATAGTCGATATGCCGTTGCTGCTGCGTTTCGCAATCCGCGCGGCCTACCCCCTGAGATTTTCAATGGCCTGAATCATCGTACTGCGTTTGGTGACAAGCTGCCCTTCAATCAGGGCTTGAAGCCAGGCTTCTCCGGTCATGCGCAGTTGTTCGCTGTTCGCATTGGCCAACTTCAGGGCGCCGGTAAGCCTTGTCGCGATGCGTGCTGAGTATCGCATGCCGATGGTAATTGGCAAGAACGCAAATATTTTTAGTAGACACTGATGACCCGATTACCCCTCTGTTCCGCCCTCGTTACCGCTGCCATCCTCATTCGTTGACGTCCATGGGCGAATTCCACGTTGCCTTCCGCGCATAGGATACGATCGGCCCGCATGCGGTATCAGACCGATTTTTCACTTGTATTCTTACCTTTCTTAATGTAATATTTCTTACATTATATTTTTCTTCTTTTATTATTTTTATTTATTTATTTATTTATTTTTAAATTTTTTACTTGATTTAATTTTTTATTTATTGTTGTAATTCTTACATGGCTCAGAAAAAGACATTTTCCACCCGAGTGGATGAAAGCCGAATCAAAGCGTTGAAGCATCTCGCTGTGGATACGGATAAATCGCTTGGTGTTCTATTGGAGGAGGCGATCGCAGACCTGGTGCGCAAATACGAAAAGAAAGGAATCAGACCATGACGCAAAGGGCCGGATTATCATGTGCGGGACGACTGCATAAAGCGAACTTTTGCTCATTTCACGACCAGAAAGAAGGCGATGCGACGCCTCGCAAGGAAAAGCGGCGAACCATGCGCTTCGTTCATGAAGAACCCGTTATTCTGGAAACGCAGGAAGGCCATCTGATCGGGGCGATCGTCATGAACTACAGCAAGAACGGTCTCTATTTCGAATCGAATTTGAAAGTTCGCCAAGGCGTCATTGTGCGAATACGTAATGAAGCTACCCTGGCGTATCCTGATGGCAGCGGCTGCTGCGCTGAGGTCCGCTGGTCAAAGCCCCTGGAAGAGAAAAATACAGAGTACCTATACGGGGTCGGTGTTCGTTATTGCTGAAACAATATTCATATACGCATTCAGATCGTTGGCTAATTTTTAGCGATTCTGCGGTGACCTGTTAATCGGCTTCAATTTTTTCTGTATATCGGCCAGCGCGGGGCCCATAGGCCTCCCCACCCCAAACTTTAGCGTGGAGAAATGACAGTGAAGACAGAAAAGGGAAACAGCGATGCCGAAAAGGGGATTGAATGTATCCAGTCCATTTGTCTCAGCGAAAAATCGACGGAATGCATCTGTCCCAAATGCGGTACACGCCACCGCGTGAAGCTTCTGTGGACCGGCCGGGGCATGCCCCGCAAGTTCTGCCCGATATGCAAGCATTACTCTAATTCAATCAACGATGCCGATCCCTGCAATGTCAGTACAATGAGCGTTTGATAGGCGACTGGCGGGTGAATTCGGTCTGAATCATGACGGCGCGCCACGGGTGCGACTTATGGGTGTCTTCGGAAGGACCATCGCTCCCGGCCCGATAGATCGCCTGTGCGCCTGCGGGGGCAACCGATCCGTTTCCCAAAATCCGAGACATGCTGCCGCCTGAAAAGTTTGCGGCTCCGGTTGCCCGGAGCCGCTATGGAGGAAGGAGGTAAGATGAAAGCAATATGGCAGTTGCTTTCGTTGGTCCTATTGAGACCACGATTGTAGAATAGTTACATTTTTTTGCGAATGCCAGTTTCCCGGACTAAAAATAGCGCAATATTTCAGCCCATTCCCCTCCCTGAAGATTCTATCTATTTGTTTTTAAATATATTTTTATTTTTTTTATCCCACAAAAAATGTTCATACCCCCAAAAAAATATTGCAAAAAAATTTTTTTTATCCCATATACGCCACTTTAATGCGTTTGAATTCACTATAATTCACCGCTGTGCGAGACAGGACATATGAATCATCGGGATATACATGCCACGCGGCTCAGCAAAGTCGCCGAAGGGCAACGGGCCCGTATTGTCGCCGTTGGCGGCAGTGGCCCGCTACGCCGCCGTATTCTGGAAATGGGAATGACCAAAGGCACAGAACTCCTGGTTGAAAAGTATGCCCCCCTGCGGGATCCTTTGGAAATCATCGTCAAGGGGTTTCACATTTCACTTCGCGTGGAAGAGGCATCTGAAATTACGGTTGAAATAGTGGAGTAGCCCGATTCGATGGCACACGCGGAGATCACCATAGCACTGGCCGGGAATCCGAATTCGGGCAAGACCACCATTTTCAATAATATCACCGGAACCCGCCAAAAAGTCGGCAACTGGCCCGGGGTTACTGTTGAGAAAAAAGAAGGCCGGATTAAGAAATTCGGATACAATCTTAAAATCATAGACCTTCCCGGTATTTACAGCCTGACGCCATTCTCGATCGAAGAAATCGTCGCACGGGACTACATCCTTGATGAATGCCCGGATGTGGTCATCGATATTATCGATGCCTCCAACCTCGAACGAAGCCTTTATCTGGCGACCCAGTTACGCGAGATAGGCCGCTCCAACGTCCTCTTTGCATTGAACATGTCCGATGTGGCGCATGCCCGGGGATATAAAATCGACAGCGCCAAGCTCTCGGAACTCCTCGATGTTCCCGTCCTGGAAACCATCGGAAACAAAAACCAGGGAATGGCGGCACTCCTGCAGAAAGCCATCGAAATGGCCGAATCTGAGATGACGCCATCGAAGGAGCGCAAGGTTCGCTACTCCAAGGACATCGAGTCGGCCATCGATGATCTCATCCTCCTCCTGACTCCCCACCTCCAAACCGAAGGACTCTATGAACCGCGCTGGGCCTCTGTCAAACTCCTCGAAAACGACCAGGTCCTTTTGAACCGCCTCAAAGTGGCCCTGCCGGAAAATGCATTTGCCATTTTGCAGGAGAAGGCAGCCTCGCTACGGGAGATCCTCCAGCAGCGTTATAACGAAGATCCAGAAATCGTTCTGACCGATGAACGCTATGGCTTTATTGCCGGCATTATGAAAGAAGTCTTCACCACCTCGCCGCGCAAACGCATCGACATGTCACGCAGTATCGACAAGGTACTGACCAACCGCTTCGTCGGCTTCCCGATTTTCCTCTTTATTATCTGGGCCATGTTTCAACTCACGTTTACCCTGGGGGCCTACCCCATGGACTGGATCGATACCGGCGTGGCCGGGCTGTCGACCCTATTGGGGCGGGCCCTGCCGGAAAGCCTGCTCAAGGATTTGCTCATCAACGGAATCATCGCCGGTGTTGGAAGCGTCATTGTTTTTCTGCCGAATATCCTCATCCTCTTTTTTTGTATCGCGCTTTTCGAAGATACCGGCTACATGTCCCGCTGCGCCTTTCTCATGGATAAAATCATGCATCTGATCGGCCTGCACGGCAAATCCTTTATCCCGATGTTGATGGGTTTCGGCTGCAACGTCCCCGCCATCATGGCCGCGCGCACCCTTGAAAGTGAAAAGGATCGCCTGCTGACGATCCTCATCACCCCGTTCATGTCCTGCTCGGCCAAACTGCCCGTCTATATCGTTCTGGCCGGGACCTTTTTCGGACCGCGGGCGGGCAGCGTCATTTTTATCATCTACCTTGTCGGCATATCGATCGCCGTCGTTTCCGGCCGCCTTTTCCGCACCACCCTCCTGCGCGGCGCCGACGCGCCGTTCGTCATGGAACTGCCCCCCTACCGTGTTCCCATGCTCAAATCGCTGTTGATCCACATGTGGGACCGCAGCAAGATGTTCCTGCGCAAAATGGGCGGCATTATCCTGATCGGATCCATCATCATCTGGGCCTTATCCGCGTTCCCCCGCACCTTTCATTACAGCCATGACTACCCGGCGACCCTGGCTCATCTGGAAGCCGTCTATGCGCAAAAGGCCGCCGATGCGGGACCCGGTGAAAATACCGTGCTGGAAAAGGAACGACAGGATCGAATGCTGGAAGTGCAACGCGCCATGCGTGCCGAAGAGACAGCCAATTCTTTTATGGGCATGATTGGCAGGGCGATTGCCCCGGTCTTTGCCCCCATTGGGATCGACTGGCGCGGAGGCGTATCCCTCCTGGCGGGATTCGTGGCCAAAGAAATCGTGGTGAGCACCCTGGGTGTTCTGCATGCCGTCGACGAAGAGGGCTCCGAGGCCCTTCGCGAAGCCCTCGTGAAGTCGGGCATGACCCCCCTGTCCGCGTTTTCCATGATGATTTTCGTTCTGCTCTACATTCCCTGTATCGCCACGGTGGTCACGATTCGCCGGGAGTCCAATTCCTTCCGATGGATGTTCTTCAGCATCGGATACACCACGCTGGTGGCCTGGATCATGTCCTTCATGGTATACAACGGCGGACGACTGCTGGGCTTTTCATAGCCCCCCCTTCCCTTCGCCTTGTTATTGAAAGCGGTTTCAGCCGCCCACCGGCAAAAGGTTCAACAGAGATGCTACGCCAAGTTGGGGATCTCGTTTTATTTTGGGAAGACAGGGATATGGGTGGGGAGAAACAAACAGCTGCATCCCATCAGATCAACTGACAAAAATTTTGTGGGCCATGCCGCGCCCCAGAACCAGCCGACTACCTCGCACATCAAGGATAAAAGGATCCCCCGGGGAATTGCTGATAATCTCAACTTCCACCCCCGGCAGCAAACCCATAGCGGCCAGCCGGGAGGTCACCTGTTTTCCGCCGTTGACCGCTACCAAACGGACCTTACTTCCCCGGGCGGCCATGATGAGTGGCATCTGCGGCATTTTCACCCCATTCGAGCACGTCAAGGTTATAGTTGACGAACTCCATAGGACACTCAGCATGGCGTGTCAATATTTATTTGGCAAGACAAACTTTTTTACCGGTTCCAAGTTTGGCGGATCTGTAAAGTCAAACTTAAAATGGTTTCGTAAAAAGTTCGTGATCAAGGCTTGCGAAGCTGGAGGAATGAGGCGAACTTAACGCACGCCGCAGTGACGAGAGATGAAGCGTAATGCCGATATCGGACGTTTTACGAAACCGTCAAGTTTGATGAATGGCTAGCGTCTCTCCAACCGGGCCACGCTTTCGATATGCCAGGTGTGGGGAAACATGTCCACCGGCTGCACTTCCGCAATATGATAATGGTCCTTAAGCTGGACAATATCGCGGGCCAGGGTCGCCGGATTGCAGGATACATAGACAATCCGTTGCGACCCGCTCTGGATCACCTGCTTGAGAACATCCTGGTGCATGCCGTCCCGGGGCGGATCGATCACCATGACATCCGGTGACACCGCCAGATCGGCCAATTGCCCACGAATATCGCCCAGGATAAAGCGGCAATTGTCAATGCGGTTATGGCGGCAGTTACGCGCCGCATCCTGGACGGCACTGGCCACGATCTCCATGCCCACCACCTCCCGGGCGCGATCGGCCAGAAAAATGGCAATGGTTCCGGTGCCGCTGTAAAGGTCCACCACAGTTTCCGTGCCGCCCAGACGGGCAAAGGCCTTGACCTGCTCATAGAGCAGCGCCGCCGAGCGCGTGTTGGTCTGGAAAAAGGAATTGGCGGAAATCGCGAATTCAAATCCGCCGATGCGGTCCCGCAACTGGTTTTCACCCGCTAGGGGAACCTCATATTCGCCCACGGCGATCGCAGCCTTTCGCGCGGTAACGTTGTTCACCACCGCGACAACTTCCGGGTGGGTCGCCATGAGTCTCGCAGCCATTGGTCGCATCATGCCCTGGTCCTCGTCCGCGGTAATCAGGTTGATCATCCATTGATCCCTGGCCACGGAGTGGCGCAGCATGAGAAAGCGCCAGAAACCCGTGTGGCTGCGCAGGCCATATGGCGGTCTTCCCGAAACCCGCATCTCCCGGCGGACATCCGCAAGGATGCGATTGCCCTGCTCAGGCTGAAGCAGACAGGCCCGGGTGTCCAGAACCTTGTGGAACGTACCGGGCACGTGCAACCCCAAGGCAAAGGTGATATCCTCGTCATCCCGCCCCAGTTCCGACGGCAGAAGCCAACGGCGATCCGCACAGGAAAATTCCATTTTATTGCGATAACCGAAAATCGGATTGGCCGGCAGGGTCGGATGGACCACCGGTCCTTCGAGCCCCCCGATATGCTCGAGGGCCTCGACCACGTGCTGCTGTTTGTACGCCAGCTGCTTTTCATAACGCAGGAACTGCCATTTGCACCCACCGCAAAATCCGCTGTATTCACAGGGCGCCGGCACCCGGTCCTCCGAGGGGCGGAGCAGTTGGATGACCCGCGCCTCGGCGTATTGTTTACGCTTTTTGACGATCCGGGCCTGCACCTGATCACCAGGGACCGCCTGGTCGATGAAAACCGCCATTCCATCGATACGCGCCAGCCCTTTGCCGCCAATGGCAAGGTTTGTCACCTCGATCTCTACGATTTGACCTTTTTTTACTGTCATGCTTGAATACGCTCGTTTCGTTCGGCCTCTAATCGGCCGGAGTTTTATGAAAATCGGAAGCCATCCACCTCACCGTCGTGCCTCGGGCTGGGGCTCTCCTTTATAGGAGTCCGCCTGTCAAATCAATGCCCGTCGCAATCAATCCATGAAGGACGGTATGTCAAACGTGAAGCGGGAACAAGATGACGCAGCACCCGCGGAAATCAAGTGCGCGTTTTCATCCGACGACTTTCGCCTCCAAGGCACCCTGCATCTCCCAAGGGTACCGCGCCCCAATCTCATCGTAGGATCGCATGGCTTGTACAGCAGTGGTGAATCCCCCAAGCAAGTGGCCTTAGCCCATGCCTGCCGCCAGGTGGGAATCGCCTATTTCCGATTCGACCATCGCGGCTGCGGCCGGAGTGAGGGACGTTTTACAGAGGTTACCCGTTTGGAAGGGCGCCGCAAGGATCTGATCGACGCCGTGGCCTTTTTACGCACCGAATTCCCCCTGGGGACCCGGCTGGGCCTGTTTGGCAGCAGCTTCGGCGGGGCCACCTGCCTCGCGGCAGCACCTCTTTTGGGACCAAACCGCATGGTCACCTTGGCGGCGCCTGTCGACAGCCGCTCCATCCTGGCGGCAAACGAAGCAGCGCCCCCTGTGGAGCCGCCTTTTCTGGACGCCGCCTTTCAGTTCGATTTGCGCGGCGATCTCCAGTCCATTACCGACCTGCTGGTGATTCACGGCGATGACGACACGGTCATACCGGCCGGCCACGCACGGCTCATTTATAATGGCGTAGGCGACCCCAAAAGACTGCTCACCATCCCCGGGGGTGACCATCGCCTGAGTCAGAAAAACCATCAGCAACGCTTCATGGACGCAACCCTGGATTGGTTTCGCCCTTTGAGGCCCCCGATAGAATGATCGCAGGCCCTTATGCTGAACATTAAAGTCGCCCGGTTAACGCAAGAAAATCTAAAAGCCATCCGTGATCTCGAAAAATCATTAGGGGACAAGGTCTGCCTTCTGGCCGTCGAAAAAGAAGGCGCCCTTTACGTCCTGGAGGCCAAAATGGCCCCCAATCGCTGGACGCGAATCGACCAGGCCTATCCCGAGATCGACCAATTGCGGGCCTTTTTTCAAAACCATCAAGACGCCCATGATGCCAAAACGGCCCTCAAATCCTTTTTGAACTCCTCCAGGGGCAAGGCGTTCATGAAGCGCCCCATCCGCATCCGCCTGAGCGTTCCCCTCGTGGACGATTAGCAGACCGTGGAAAAACGGCGTCTAAGGCCGAAATGCGGCGTTGTCCCGCATTGCGGGAATTCTCGTCTGATCCTATGGGCTAAGGTGAGTTCTGACGTCGCAAAACGGCGCGCATGAGGGCTGATGCGCTTTTCGCATCGGACGCCATCCTTTCGGCCCATTGGTTATCCACGGCCTGTTAGGGCCGTTTTTTACCACCGCATAGAATGCGTGCATCGGTCCTCGTTCCCCGTACGGCACACCCTTCATGGGGCCACTGGCGGCCTGGGGCTTCTGCCAGGAACCTATCCTTTGCCGACGATAAGCCACTCTTGAAATTGGAATGGGACGCATTGGAGAAAACGATGACCACATGCGAATTTTCGATCCGGCTTTGACGTGGGGGGCCCCCGTCAATTTGCGCGGTCGGCTCTTATTGGGGTCATCGGAAGCCCATGGTGCCGTTCCAGAAAGGCCTGCACCGCCGGAAGATAACCCGGCGTTTGGGAGGCATCACTGTGCCCGGCCCCCGGCGCCACATAGAGGCTCACCGGGGCTTGCGTAAAACACGCTTGCAAGGTGTAGGCAAAACGCACCGGGAAACGGCGGTCCTGCTCGCCATGAATCAACATGACAGGGATTTTTATGGATTGCGCCAGCCTGCAGGGGGTCATGCGCCGCAATCGCCCACCATAGAAAAGATTCATCCAAAACAGAATCATGGGGCCGAAACAGCGGCCGAAAACAGGATTGGCCCACGTATAGAGATGCATCAGGGCTTCATGGGTGTCGGCGAAAACGCCTTCCAGAAACAGAAGCCGGATGCGGTCCGGATGCCTTACGGCCGCGATCAGCGCACCGCCGGAGCCTGCCGAGTGCCCGTAAAGGATAACCGGCTCATCAAGCCAGTTCAGCACCGTTTCGATATCCTGGGCAAACTTCATGATGTTCATCATGGGGCTGGGGGAACTGGTGCCGTGATCCCGGGCGCTGTGGATAACGGCCGTAAATCCCCAGGCGGCGAACAGGCGTGCCCGCGCCACCATGCGGTCACGGTTGCGGCCCCAGCCGTGCATGAAAAGAACCGTACCGCAGGAGGGACCGTCCGGTCGAATTCGCCAGACCTCCAGGGATCCGCCATCAACAGCCGTAAGCCGCAAATCTTCAACAAGGCCCCAGTCGGGCGGATCGTGCACAGGTTTTCGAGGGTATTGCTGCACCAAATACGTCAATACCAGGGTCACAGCAACATAGAAACTTGCCAGGATGATCAGTCCCGTAATGAGGGGCATGAGAGGCTTTCCTTGTTTCGGGGATCAGTGCATCAGGTATTGCCGCAGGCGATCCAAAGCCATCGCAGTGAAAATGCGCCGGTTCAAATCCCGATCGCCGAAGGGAAACACATAACGGTAGGTGAAGCATTGCTCCGGTGTTGCCAAACCAATGCAAATGGTCCCCACCGGCTTTTCTGGGCTCCCCCCATCCGGGCCGGCTATACCTGTCGTGGAAAGGGCAAAATCGGCCTGAGCCACGCGGCGGGCGCCTTCCGCCATTTCACGGGCCGTGGCTTCATGCACCGCACCATGTCGTTGCAAAGTCTCCGGTGCAACGCCCAAAACCGCTATTTTGGCTTCATTGGCATAGGTCACGGCGGACAAGCGGAAAAAGCCTGAGCTGCCCGGTACGTCCGTCAATTGTTTGGCCAGCAGACCGCCGGTACAGCTCTCGGCCAGCGCCAGGGAAGCCTTGCGCGCGATCAGCATCTTGCCCAGTACCTTCGGCAGGCTATCCCCCTCAACGGACAGGACTCTTTTTCCCAGCCGCCCGCGAATAGTGTCCGTGAGCTGGCGCATGGCTTCTTCCAGACTGTCCGGCTGATGGCCATGACCGTAGATACGGACATGGATTTCGGGAAACAGGACCCGCAGCCCGATGCGCAGGCGATCGTCCATCGGCGCCAGATCCTGCAACTTTTCACCCACCACCGACTCGGGAAGCCCGAACGTCGTGACGACGGCCACCCGGTGCACCATGCCGTCGGTCCGATGCCCCTTTTCGACATCCGGCAGCACGTGCCGTGCGAGCATGGGCTTCATCTCTCGTGGGACACCCGGCAGGAAATAAAATCGGCAGCTGCCGATCATCATCCGGAAACCGGGCGCGGACCCCTCCGGGTTATCCAGCATGGCAGCGCCCTCCGGAAGGAGGGCCTGTTTGCGGTTGGCCGGAGACATGGCCAGGCCGCGGGACGTAAAAAACCGTTCCACCTGGACCAGGGCATCCGGCAACTCCACCAGGCGCACCCCTGCCGCTTGTGCGGCGGCTTCCGCCGTCACATCATCCGCCGTTGGGCCCAAGCCTCCGCTGACCAGCGCCATGTCAACGCGGCCGGCGATCGCTTGAAGCGCTTCCGCGATGAGGCCGACATCATCGCCGATCGTTGTGTGTCGGCATACGGCAATGCCATGAGATTCGAGTGCTTCTGCCATGAAAGCGGCATTGGTGTCCACGACGGCCCCCGAGCGCACCTCGTCACCCGTGGAAAGAATTTCTGCCCGCATGGCCCTATCTCCTTTGCGGCGGCAAACCGGCTTGCTGACACGCGTGGTGTCAGGCGTCAAACCTGATGATGGGTGGACAGCCACCATAACGGGAATACTTTGCGATGGCAAATGATTTGCCGAAGCCTGTTGAAGCAATGAAGGGTGGTCCTGCGTTGCATCCGGCCCGGCCGCATGCTATTGATGCCCCAAGATTGCTTTGCACAACCACGGCCCGAGCGGGAGCATCGCCGACCATGAATCGAATTGTCATCGCCAATGCCATGATCGTCAATGAGAATGCGATTAAAAACGGCGACGTGCTGATCGGCAATGGCCGGATCGAGATGGTTGGGGGCGATCTGACCTCCCGCCCCCGCGATCGGACGATTGATGCCGGAGGACGGGCTTTGCTGCCCGGCTTGATCGATGATCAGGTACATTTCCGGGAGCCGGGCCTTACCCACAAGGGGGATATCTATTCGGAATCCCGGGCGGCGGTGGCCGGCGGCATCACCAGTTTCATGGACATGCCTAACACCCAACCGACCACGACCGACCTTGAAACCCTGGAAGCCAAACGGGCCGCCTCCTCCGGCCGCGCCTATGCCAACTACGCGTTTTATCTGGGCGCCACCAATACCAATATCGAAGCCGTTAAATCTCTCGACCCCCAAAAAGCCTGCGGTGTCAAAGTCTTCATGGGGGCCTCCACAGGCGATATGCTGGTGGACGATCCCCGCACCCTGGAAGCCATCTTTGCAAAATCCCCTCTTCTGGTGGCCACCCATTGCGAAGACACCCCGACCATTCTTGCCAACGAGGCCCATTACCGCTCCCTATACGGCGATGCGGTTCCCATGCGCCACCATCCCGACATCCGCAGCCGCGAAGCCTGTCTGAAATCCTCTTCGCTGGCCATCTCCCTGGCCAAACAGCATGGTGCCCGCCTGCATATTCTCCATCTCACGACGAGCGACGAGCTGAAGCTCCTGGAAGCCGGCCCGTCCGACACCAAACAAATCACGGCGGAAGCCTGTGTCCATCACCTCTTTTTCGATGCCTCCGACTACGACCGGTTGGGCACGCACATCAAGTGCAACCCGGCCATCAAATCGGAATCCGACCGCAAAGCGCTGCTTGAGGCGATAAACGAGGACCGCATCGATATTATCGCCACGGACCACGCTCCCCATACCTTGGAAGAGAAACAGCGCCCCTATTTTGAGGCGCCGTCCGGACTGCCTTTGGTGCAGCATGCCCTGACGTCCCTATTGGAACACTATCACCGGGGCGTATTGTCGCTGCCCCGCATCGTTGAGAAAACAAGCCATACGGTGGCACGTCTCTTTGAAATCAAAGACCGCGGCTATATTCGTGAGGGCTACTGGGCCGATCTCGTTCTTGTCGACCTGAATCACCCCAGCACGGTCACGGCCAAAAATGTGTTAAGCCGTTGCGGCTGGTCGCCTTTTGAAAATCAGCAGTTTCGGTCGACGGTTGACCTCACCATGGTCAATGGACGGATTGTTTATGAAAATCATACGGTCACCGGTCCGCCGACAGGAAAACCGCTTGTCTTCGACCGCTGAGTTGGACCGGCGGAACGCTCTCATCAATATGCCGTGCGGTCTCCGTCCATGCCTGCCCATGGCCCCCGTCGATCGTAGGCTTGGCACCCGATGGACTTTATGCTATGAAATCGGAGCATTCTGATGGCCGTACAACCTTGATGCTCGAACCTTCCAAAAAGGGTTTTCCCTGATGAAAATGAATACCATCATATGCGCTATAATTCTGTTCTTCGGCATGACAAATCCGCTGCCAGCCGAAGATGTGCAGCAGGTCTTCTCCGGAACACCATGGGGCAGCTCCATTACAGCCTTCCAGGGACTTCATCAATCGGCCCGCAGCGGGGACTTCACCTTCTATAAACGCGATAAAGACATCTACAGCATCGCTGATGTCGCTCTGACCGATATTGTTTACGGATTCTACACTGGAAAATTCTTTTCCGTTTATATGAAAATTACCGACCCCGACAATGTCGAACCCATCAAAAATTCCCTCGATACGGTCTATGGCCCCGCACGTGCCCAGCTGCGACTCCATGAAACGATTTTCATCTGGGACTACCTGAATGTTAAGATAAAGCTCAAACAGCCCCTTGATGGCACCCATGCCAAGCTGGCCTACTATTACGTGCCCCTGTCGCTCAAGGCCAATGCAGCGCGGCCCCGTGAGGGCCAAGACCACGTCTTCGAATTGGGAAACGGTCTCCCCGAATATGAATTCTAATCCCAGCGCCGCCTTCATCGACTGCGCGCTTGACAGCGCCGGCCCAATCATCGGAGATCAGGTGTTTGTCGGTTGCCTTTGATCGCGTTTTCTGCGGGCAACCCCTTCCTGGCCGTATGATTTTGTCCCCCTGTTTATCTTAATAAGCACACATCTCGTCATTATTTGCCCGCCCGGAACTTTTTTATGATGCATTATCAATAGGTTGCGCTTTTATAGCGGATCCGGCACGGGAATTGCGTTATCAAATCCCTGAATTATCCTTCCTCCCATGCGCCACAACTCGGATGACAAAAAATGGCAGCGCAATTACTTACAAAGGTTCTCGTCGTCGACGATTTCGAAGGCGTCGCAACGCTCGTCAAGGAAGCCATCGAAGATATCAATTACACGGTCAAAACCGCCTGCAACGCGGATGACGGCTACCGCACCTATCTCCAGTTCAAACCGGATATCGTGATTACGGATATCGAGATGGGAGAGAAAAGCGGCATCGAATTGGTGGAAGAGATTCGATCCATCAACCCGGAAGTCAAAGTCATTTTCATGAGCGGCTATTCGGATAAATTGGAGGACCGCCGGCAATCGGAAGTCGACGCCTGCTCCGTGGCCTTTTTGCCAAAGCCCTTCTCGCTGGACGACCTCTACGATCATCTCGATCAGTTCGGAAGTGCCGCCTGCCACTAGGTTCCAAGGAAACAAACCATGCCCTATCGATTGCAAAGCAGCTTTACGCCAAACGACGAACCGGAAGACAAGCCCTTTCGTATGTCCGAGCATCCTCTTGCCGACCTCAACGAGAGCCGCGAGATGGCTGATGCATGGCAGATTCTCAGCCAGAGCAGCCGACCCCACACCCCATCACAGCGCAATCGATTCTTCGGCGGCATCTGTCTTGCGTTGCCCCTATCGGCTGTTTTGTGGTACCTGGTCTACCATTTCATTGGCAGCCTCACGCGCTGAATAGCACTTTAACGCCCTATTCAGTGACCGATCTTTCCCCGTCGTCACGAGAGTAAACGTCCGCCTTGCCGCTTGGCGCAGTGCATCCATCTTCCCCATCATTTATATAATTTGGGCTCCCGCATTCTCCTACTAACAAAGGTTGGGATGAATTAGGCCGTGGGCTTCGGGCCCCATGGGAGACTTTTAATACCGGGTGGCTGCAGCACCAACTTAATGCGGGGAAGTCTGGCGGGACTTTGTCGAAAATCGGGTGAAGAAGTATAAAAGGGCTTGTAAGATATTGAATTTCTTACGAGCCCTTGAATTTATTCTGGAGGCGGCAGCCAGATTCGAACTGGCGAATAACGGCTTTGCAGGCCGCTGCCTTACCACTTGGCTATGCCGCCAGAAAAAAAATGGAGCGGGAAACGGGATTTGAACCCGCGACTTCGACCTTGGCAAGGTCGCACTCTACCACTGAGTTATTCCCGCTCAGTTAAGAAAACGTTTTCTAACGATTTACCGTCCTGATGTCAACAAAAAATTTAGAATTTTAGCACGCCCCGAAATCGAAGAAAATAGTCGGCACCCGACCATACCGTCAGCAGAAGCGCACACCAAAGGAAAAACATGCCGACCGCGTGAAAGTCGATGCCAAGGTAGGTGTAATGCAGCAGCAGGGGAATGATGGCCGCAATCTGGAAGCCGGTTTTATATTTGCCAAGATTGGATGCGGAAACATCTTCACGGCGTTCCGCCATCAGATTGCGCAGTCCGGTTACCGCCAGTTCGCGACCGATGATGATGCACACGATCCAGGCCGGCACCCATCCCAGAGACGTCATCATAATGAAGGCCGATGAAACCAGGAGCTTGTCCGCCACCGGATCCATCACCTTGCCGAAACTCGATTCCATCCCCCGCCGCCGCGCAAAAAAGCCGTCCAAGGCATCGGTAACGGAAGCAATGCTGAAGAAGAGGGCGGCCAAAAAGGTGGTCAAGCGATTCGGGAATAGGAGCAGCAGCACCAGCCCGGGTATCGCCACCACCCGATACATGGTCAGCACATTGGGATTGCTGAAATGATCCTTAAGCTGGTCCGAAATGCTCATAATCGTGGCTCGTCGGAGGCCGATCAACGGCCGGCTTTTTTCCAGTCGTTCAGAAAAGCGTCGATGCCCTTGTCCGTCAGGGGATGAGCGGCCAATTTCTTGAGGACGCTGAAAGGAATGGTGGCAATATCCGCACCGATCAGGGCCGCATCGAGAACATGCATGGGATTGCGGATGCTGGCAACGATGATTTCGGTGTCGTAGGCATAATTGCTGTAAATTTCGGCCACCTGTTCGATAAGCTGCATGCCCTCCTGGGACAGGTCGTCCAGTCGTCCCACAAACGGGCTGACATAGCTGGCCCCCGCTTTGGCCGCCATGAGGGCTTGCAGCGCCGAGAATACGAGGGTCACATTGGTGTGTATGCCTTCGGCAGCCAGAATTCGCACGGCTTTGAGTCCATCGGTGGTCATGGGAATTTTGACCACGATGTTGTCATGAATTTTGGCCAGCTCACGGGCTTCTGCAACCATGCCATCCGTTGCCAGGCTGATGACTTCCGCACTGATGGGTCCGTCCACAGTGCGGCAGATTTCGGCGATAATGTCCTTGAAAGCGCCCTTTTCACGGGCAATCAGGGTTGGATTCGTGGTGACACCATCCACCATGCCCATGGCATTGGCTTCTTTGATTTCATCGATGTTCGCGGTATCAATGAAAAATTTCATTCTGTGGTCATCCTCCTTCTCACTAGCGTAAGCGTTGTCGCGCGGTGTTGTTCGCGTTTATTCCGGATGATCCTGGAGATAGCGATCCCGGCATTCCTCACTGCAGAAATAAATCATCTGGCCATTGCGTCGAAGGTGAATGCCGCCGCGCTGGGGGACATAGGTCTTGCAGACCGGATCCTGCACCAGAACGTCATCCACCGCGTTTGGGTTCCGCTCTTCCCTATTGGATGGAGAAACCCCTGAATTGATGATCATGGATTTGATGGCCCGGTAGAACACATATCCCACCACCGCCAGAATAAGGAATTTAAACATCGATCCGGACGACCTCCTGTTGATCGTCTTTCAAGTTTTCCAGCATGTCCTTGACACTGCATCCGAATGCCGGATGCGCAAATTGAGGATCTATATCACAGATAGGTTGCAACACAAAACGCCTTTTGTGCATGCGGGGATGGGGCAGCTCGAGATCGGCGTTCTTCATCATCACCTGATCGTAAAAAATGATGTCAAGATCGAGGATGCGGGGGCCGAAGCGAACCGTCTTGCCCCCCTGCCCGGCCGCGACCTGGACAGCCTGGGTAACCCCCAGCAACGCGATGGGATCGAGTTGGGTGACGATACGAAAAGCCGCGTTGACGAACCAGTCCTGGTCGGTAAAATCCACCGGAGCGGTGCGATAAAACGGCGACGTCGCCGTCACGACGATCTCCGGGTGGGATGCCAACTGGGAGATGCCGAAACGGCAATAGGCAATCTTGTCGCCCATATTGGAGCCCACGGATAGGAATGCCGTATGGTCCTGCAGGGCGGTGGTGGTTTTAACTTTCAGGGACATCAGGGCAACAGCGCATCCGGCTGAATTTCGCCGGTATAGACGATACGGGCGTCACCCTCCAGATAAACGTCACGAAAGCGATCGCCCTCCTTCTGGAAATCGATGGTCAGGATTCCCCCGCTGCGGGTGACGACCGGAATGGGTGCCGACCAGCGCCGTCGGAGCGCCGTTACCAGGGCCGCGGCGACGCAGCCCGTCCCACAGGCGAGGGTTTCATCCTCGACCCCGCGCTCGTAAGTCCGCACCTGAAGCCGGTTATCGTCATCCGGCTGAACAAAATTGACGTTCGTACCCGCCGGGGCGAAGCGGGCGTGGCGGCGAATTTCCCGCCCCAAAGCTACGATTTCCTCTTCCGCCAACCGGTCTGTTTCCAGCACCACATGCGGAACGCCGGTGTTGATGCTGCTGACCGTTCGACGGCCGCCACTCAGATCGATCGCCACTTCGGTCTGGCAAGCGGAGGGGGGCGTCATCTTGATTTTAACCTGATCGCCGCGGATCTGGGCTTCGATGGGGCCGGCATCCGTCCGAAAAACCATCTTTTCGCCGGCGATGCCAATATGGTGGGCGAACCGTGCGGCGCAGCGGGCACCATTGCCGCACATTTCGGCCCGGCTGCCATCGGCGTTATAGAACTGCCATTGGAAGTCGAAGGCATCGGAAGACTCGATCAAAATCAAACCGTCCGCTCCCACGGACCGTTTGCGGCGGCAGACGCTCTTGCAAAAAACGGCCGGATCCAATGCCAGCCGCGCCGTACGGTTGTCGATCAGGATAAAATCGTTGCCGCAGCCATTCATCTTAAAAAAAGGGATCGTCTTCGGCACGCGTCACCTCGCCTTGAGAAAATCGGGGATGGATGCCCCGGCCATGCGGACCTCCCCGGGTGGTTTTATCGCTTTGGTGGCATCGCCCGCACCCGCGATCCTATTCCGTGACAATGGTGGCGATATTGGAGTCAGGACCAAGCTGTCCCTTGTCATCGTAAGGCACCACTTTGAAATGGTAGCGCGTGCCGGGCATACTCGGCTCACGATAGACCATGGACGGCGGGGTTTCTCCTTCGCTTGTCGAAGGCAGTTTGGCCACGCGTTTGAACAATATCGGGCAGCCCTCGCAGTCCCCTTCGGCCACAGGCTCCGCAGACCGGTAAACCTGATAGCCGGCCGCCGCAGGGCCCGACCAGGTCAGCAGGATTTCTTCCCCCTGCTGGACCGCCGCCAGGTTCGTCACACCCGCCGGCCTCGTGATATTCGGCAATGTAGGAGGGCCCTTTTTACCGCACCCGGCCGCCAGTCCTGTCACGGCCAATATCACGCACAGCACCAGGAGGGAGCGACGCCAGGCATGTGACGGACGGTTGGGGTGCGGCGCCGCCATCAAACCGACCCCGCTTCGGGCAGCGATTCACCCGCCAACTGCTCCGCCGCTTTTTTAATGGCCGCCTCTACCATGGTGGATGCCGTACCGCCCTCCGACGTGCGCCGGTTGACGACCTGTTCCACGTCGAGGGCCGCGAAGAGCGTCGTATCGATGGCGCCCGAAAAGGTTTGCAGCTCTTCCAGGGATAGCTGTTCCAGCTCCTTGCCCCGGGAGAGGGCGTAGGCCACGGCATGCCCCACAACAGCATGGGCTTCGCGGAAGGGAAGGCCTTTGCCTACGAGATAATCGGCCATGTCCGTCGCGTTGAGAAAACCGCTGCGGGTGGCCTGGCGCATAACCTCTTTTTTAAAGGTCACCCGCGGCAGCATGGCCGTCATGATCGTGATGCAGCCCTGCAGCGTGTCCACCGTGCTGAAAAGCGGGGCCTTGTCTTCCTGCATATCCCGATTGTAGGCCAGCGGCAGGCTTTTCATGGTGGTCAACAAGGCTACCAGGTCGCCGAACACGCGCCCGGCTTTGCCCCGGATCAATTCCGGCACATCCGGGTTTTTCTTCTGGGGCATGATGCTGCTTCCGGTGGCAAAGGCATCCGGTAGTTCGATGAAATTGAATTCGCTGGTGGCCCACAGCACCAGCTCTTCCGACAACCGGCTGAAATGCACCATGCCGATGCTGGCCGCGGCCAGGAATTCCAGCATGAAATCCCGGTCCGCCACGGCATCCATACTGTTGGCGGCCACCCGGGGCAGGCCCAGTTGGGCAGCCGTATCGGCGCGATCGATGGCAAAGGTGGTGCCTGCCAGCGCGGCCGAGCCCAGCGGGTTGACCTCGATGCGCTCCAGCGCGTTGCGGAACCGGTCGCTGTCGCGGGTGAACATTTCATAATAGGCCATCAGGTGGTGGGACAGCAAAACCGGCTGGGCGCGCTGCATATGGGTATAGCCCGGCATGATGGTGCCGAAATTGGCCTCGGCCGCATCCACCACAACCTGGCGCAGGGTGTGCAGCTGGCGAACGATGCGCCGGGTTTCAGCCCCCAGATAGAGGCGGGCATCCAAAGCCACCTGGTCGTTGCGGCTGCGGGCGGTGTGCAGCTTGCGGGCCACGGCGCCCACGATTTCGGCCAGACGGCTTTCCACGTGCATGTGAATGTCTTCCAGCCGGTCATCGTAAACAAAGCGATCGTTTTCGATCTCCGACCGGATCTGCTCGAGCCCGTCCACCAGTTGCCGCGCTTCTTCCTCTGCTATGATCCCGGCCCGGGCCAGCATGCGGCAGTGCGCGATACTGCCGCTAATATCCTGTCGGTAAAGTCGCCGGTCGATGGCGATGGACGAGGTGAAGGCTTCGACGGCCTGATCCGTCGCTTCGGCAAAGCGGCCATCCCAGGGTTTATGCGTCATGGTTGTCTCCTGCCTTGTCGTTCCGGATTCCAGGGTCTGTGACCTGCCGTGGGGCAGCCCTCACAGCAGACTTGTCATTACGACTGGTCCAGTTCCAACATCTTCTGGATGCGGAGCCGCAAGGCATTCAGCCGGATAAAGCCCTCGGCGTCCTTATGGCTGTATACCTCATCGTCTTCAAAGGTGGCGAAATCTTCCCGATAAAGAGAACGATCGGACTTGCGGCCGGTCACCCGGCAATTACCCTTGAAAAGTTCGAGGCGCACCACGCCGCAGACATTCTGTTGGGTCATATCCACCATCTGCTGCATGACCTTCATCTCGGGCGAAAACCAGAAGCCGTTGTAGATCAGATCGGGCATACTTGGGTATCAGGCGAATCCCTCAGGTAGAGGACTTCCCGATCCAGGGTGATGGACTCCATGGCCATGTGGGCGGTTCGCAGGATCGTGCCCCCCGGCGTTTCATAGACGCCCCGGGACTTCATGCCCACAAAACGGTTCTCCACGATATCCACCCGCCCGATGCCGTGCCGGCCGCCCAGCTCGTTCAACTCGCGTCAGGAGGGCCGCCGGAGACAAGCTCTCCCCGTTAATAGCGATCGGATTGCCCTGTTCGAACGTCACCTCGATGGTTTCAGGCTGATCCGGTGCTTCCATGGGGGAGCGGGTCAGGGTGAAGATGTCATCCGGGGGTGCGGCCCAGGGATCTTCCAGGATGCCCCCCTCATAGCTGATATGCAGCATGTTGCCGTCGGTGCTGTAAGGTTTGGCGTGGGTGGTGGGCACCTGGATGCCGTGACGCTGGGCAAAGTCCATCAGGACGGTTCGGGAATTCAAGTCCCACTCGCGCCAGGGCGCGATGATCTTGATATGGGGGTTCAATGCCAGATATCCCAGTTCGAAACGCACCTGGTCGTTGCCTTTGCCGGTGGCGCCGTGGCTGACCGCATCGGCGTTTTCCAAGGCGGCGATTTCGATCTGCCGCTTGGCGATCAGGGGCCGGGCGATGGAGGTGCCCAGGAGATACGTTCCCTCGTAGATGGCATTGGCCCGAAAGGCCGGAAAGACATAATCCCGTACGAATTCTTCCTTCAGGTCTTCCACGTAGGCTTTGGAAGCGCCGGTTTTGAGGGCATTGGACTTCGACGTGGACCATGTCGTCCACCTGCCCCAGGTCGGCTGAGAAAGTCACCACCTCACACTTGTAGGTCTCGATGAGCCATTTAAGGATAACGGATGTATCCAACCCTCCGGAATAGGCCAGCACCACTTTGTTTACGCTCACAGCCAATGTGATTACTCCTCTTTTGATAAGATAGTGTCCAGGCATTCGATCAGCGCGTCAATCTCACGGGTCGCAATGATCAGCGGGGGGGCAAAGCGCAGCACGTCCCCCTGCACACAGTTGATGACAAATCCGCGCTCCAGGCAGGCCTTCACCAAAGGGACGCCCTCGCCCTTGAGTTTCAGTCCCAACAACAAACCACGGCCGCGGACTTCTTTTATGCGATCATGCCGGCGCTGCAGCCCCTGCAAGCATGTCTTGAAATAATGTCCCGTCTTGGCGGCCCTGGCAACAATGTCCTCGGCCTCAATGGTTCGCACCACGGCCAAGGCACCCGCCGCCATGATGGGGGTCCCGCCGAAGGTGGTGGCATGGGCTCCGGGACCGAAGGCTTTAGCCACGCCTTCCCGGGCCAGCATGGCGCCGATGGGAAGACCGTTGCCCAGGGCTTTGGCGAGGGTCATGATGTCCGGTACGATGCCGTCGTGCTCGTAAGCGAAAAGCTTGCCGGTGCGCCCCATACCGGTCTGAACCTCATCCAGGATCAGCAGCGTGCCGGTTTGGTCGCACAGACGGCGCACCGCGGGCAGATAGCCGGGGGCCGGGCATATGATTCCGCCCTCGCCCTGGATCGGTTCCAGCATGACAGCGCACACGCTCGGATCCAAAGTCGCCTGCAGGGCGTCGATGTCGTTGAAAGGCACAAATTCAAACCCTTCCAGGACCGGTTCGAAGCCCTTGCGGATTTTCGCCTGCCCCGTGGCCGAAAGACTGCCCATGGTGCGGCCGTGAAAGGACTGCTCCATGGCGATGATGCGATAGCGGCCGGTCTCCCCCTGATCGGAGAAGTATTTGCGGGCCAGCTTGATGGCGGCTTCGTTGGCTTCGGCCCCGCTGTTGCAAAAAAACACGCGGTCCGCAAAACTGTGCCGGGTCAGCCATTCGCCCAGTTCGGTCTGGGGCCGGGTATAGAACAGGTTGGATACGTGCAGCAGGCGGCCGGCCTGTTCCGCCAGAGCGGCCTGCACGGCCGGATGGGCGTGCCCGAGTCCGCAAACCGCTATTCCGGCCAGGAAATCGGTGTAGCGGCGGCCTTCCGTGTCCCACAGAGTGGCGCCCTGCCCTTTTTCAAACACTATCGGCAAGCGAGCGTAGGTCGCCGCCAGCACTTTCTCCGCCGTATCGATCGTGGTTTGGCTCATTCCGTCACTTCCGTTCCGATGCCGCTGTCGGTGAACAATTCCAGCAGCAGGGCATGGCGTTGGGTGCCATTGATGATAGGGACCTTCTTGACGCCCCCCTCGAGGGCGGCCAGGGCATGCTCGATTTTGGGAATCATGCCGCCGGAAACCGTTCCATCGGCGATCAGAGCTTGTATTTCCGCTCGGCTGATGGAGGAAATCAAACGGCCGTCCTTATCCAATACGCCGTCCACATCGGTCAGATAGACCAGTCGCCGGGCTTCGAGGGCCCGGGCGATGTGGCTGGCCACCAGGTCGGCATTGATGTTGAACGTCTCCCCCTGGGGTCCGGTGCCCACCGGTGCCACGATGGGAATGAACCCCCGGGCGGTCAGGGTGTCGATAATGTCGGGACGGATGCGGGTCACGTTGCCCACCAGGCCGGGATCGATGATTTCCGGCGGGGAGTCGATGGTGTCCTGCTTCACGATCTGCAGTTTTTCCGCCTCGATCAAACCGCCGTCCTTGCCGCTCAGCCCCACGGCACGCCCCCCGTGGCGGTTGATCAGGGCCACGATGCTCTTGTTGACCTTGCCGCCCAGCACCATTTCGACCACATCCATGGTGGGCTCGTCGGTCATGCGCATGCCGCGCACAAATTTGGGCCGGATGCCCATCTGGTCCAGCACGGAGTTGATCTGGGGGCCGCCGCCGTGGACCACCACCGGGTTGAACCCGATAAATTTCAGCAGGGTGACGTCGCGTGCGAAATCGTCCCGCAATTGCGGATCCACCATGGCATGGCCGCCATATTTGATGACGATGGTCATGCCGGAAAAGCGGCGGATATAGGGCAGGGCTTCCACCAGGATATCCGCTACGCTCGGGGACCGGGTCGTACTGCCAGGCGCCATTACCTCAGCTCCTTCAACAAAGGGTTGCCGCTATAGAATATAGCGGCTTAAATCTTCGTCGTCTTTGACGCTCTCCAGGCGCGACAAGACATAGTCGCGGTCGATGTCGATGCGTTTGACTTCGATGTCGGGCGCCTCGAAGAGAATGTCTTCCAGCAGCCGCTCCATCAGGGTGTGCAGGCGCCGGGCGCCGATATTCTCGGTGCGGGAATTGACCTCCTCGGCAATGGCGGCAATGGTCTGCACGGCATCGTCGCTAAAGGTCAGTGTGACGCCTTCGGTCTCCAACATGGCCTGGTACTGCAGCAGCAGGGCATTGCGGGGTTCCTTGAGAATGCGGTAAAAGTCTTCTTTGCCCAAGGAGCTCAGCTCCACGCGAATGGGAAAGCGCCCCTGCAGCTCCGGGATCATGTCGGAAGGTTTGATGGTGTGAAACGCCCCGGCGCCGATGAAGAGGATGTGATCGGTCTTGACCGGGCCGTACTTGGTGTTGACCGTACTGCCTTCCACGATGGGCAGGAGATCACGTTGCACGCCTTCACGGGAGACGTCGGGGCCCTGCTTCTGGCCTGTTCCGACGATCTTGTCGATCTCGTCGAGAAAGATAATCCCCGACTGCTCCACCTTCTCGATGGCGCTTTTGACCACTTTGTCCATGTCCACCAGGCTCTGGGCCTCTTCCTGGATAAGCAGCTCGCGGGCTTCCCGCACCTTCATCTTGCGCTTCTTGGTATTTTTGGGAAGCAGCCCCCCCAGCATATCCTTGAAGTTGAAGCCCATCTCCTCCATTCCGGAATTGGAGAAAATTTCCACCATGGGCGTTGATCGATCGGTAACGGAGACCTCCACCTCGCGCTCGTCCAACTTGCCGTCCTTGAGCATGCGGCGCAGTTTTTCGCGGGTCCCCGTGGAGACGTCCGGCGTGGCCTCAGCGGGGCGGGGCGCCTCCGCGGCCTCCGCCGGCCGGAGCTGAAAACCGCGCGGGGCGGCCGCCGGCTTGGGCAGCAGAATGTCCAGCAGGCGATCTTCGGCCACCTCGCGGGCCTTGGGCTGCACCTCTTCCTGGGCCCGTATTTTCATCTGGGTGATGGTCAGCTCGAGCAGATCCCGCACCATCGACTCCACATCGCGGCCCACATACCCCACCTCGGTAAATTTTGAAGCTTCCACTTTGTAGAAGGGCGAATCCGCCAGCAGGGAAATACGGCGGGCAATCTCGGTTTTGCCCACCCCGGTGGGCCCGATGAGAATGATGTTCTTAGGCGCAATTTCATCGCGCAGCTCCTCCTGGACGTTCTGGCGCCGCCACCGGTTGCGCAGGGCGATGGCCACGGAGCGCTTGGCCTGGTGCTGCCCGATAATGTATTTGTCCAGCTTCCGTACCGTATCGGCCGGTTTCAGTTTCTCCATGATATCCATTGTCATTGCGGGTCCTCTGGTGCATTCCCGCCAACATACGGCGGCCTTGCCCGATCAGGCTTCTTCGATGGTCAGTTCGTGATTGGTGAACACACAAATATCGGCCGCAATCTGCATGGCGGCTTCGACAATTTCACGCGCGCTCAGGGTGGTATGGCTTACCAGCGCCCGGGCCGCGGCCTGGGCCGCCACCCCGCCGGATCCGATGGCCAGAATCCCGTCGTCCGGTTCGATGACGTCCCCATTGCCCGAAATCAGCAGGGTGCTCGTCTCGTCAGCGGCGATCATAAGGGCTTCCAGGCGCCGTAAGTATTTGTCCGTTCGCCATTCCCGGGCCAGTTCCACGGCACTGCGGATCAAATTGCCGTTATAGCGCTCAAGCTTGCCCTCCAGCTTTTCCGACAGGGTCAAGGCGTCTGCGGTGGCGCCCGCGAAACCGACGATGATGCGATCGTTGTAGATCCGTCGAACCTTGCGGGCATGGTGTTTGACCACCGTGTTGTTCATGCTCACCTGCCCGTCGCCGGCCAGCGCCAATTGCCCCTGTTGCCGCACGGCCAGTATGGTCGTTCCCCGAATTTCCATGATGCTCATTTCTCTCCCGGCGGCCAGGCCGCCCTATTTCCGTGGATGGGCCTTGTCGTAAGCCTCCATCAGGCGATCAATGCTGACGTGGGTATATTTCTGGGTCGTGGAAAGGCTTTCGTGTCCGAGCAATTCCTGCACGGCCCGCAGATCCGCGCCGGCATTGAGCATGTGGGTGGCAAAACTATGCCGCAGGGTATGGGGTGAAACCGGCACCCGCATCCCGCAGGATCGCACCAGTTGATCGAGGCAGCGCGCCATGGACCGCGTTGTCAGGCGCCCCTTGAATTTATTCAGAAACAGCGGCCCCCCATGCTCGAGGGCGATGCCGGTCTCCTGATACAGGCGCTCCCGATAGTCCCTTATCGCCCGGGCGGCCTTATCTCCCAAAAGAGCCATCCGCTCCTTGTTCCCTTTGCCGTGGACCTTGATCCGCTTACCGTGCAGGTCCAGGTCGATGGTATCCAGCCCCGCCAGTTCGGAGATCCGGACACCGGTGGCATACAGGGTTTCGAAGATGGCCCGGTTGCGCAAGTCAAAAAGGCGCCCATCCGGCACGGCATCCAGCAGACGGAACATGTCGTCCACGGTCAGATGGGAAGGAATCCTTTTTTCCTGCTTAGGCGTAAGCACCCCTTCGGCCGGATTGCTCTCGATAACGCCCTGGCGCATGAGAAACCTGAAAAAGGATCGTACGGCCGATAATTTGCGGGCAATCGTCGCCTTGCTGTTCTTCCGATACAACACGGTCAGATAGCCCCGAATGGCCAGGGTGTCCACCTGCCGGGGATCGAACAAAGCCGCCGATGGTCTGCCCTCTTCCGTCTTTTCCCCTTCGTCCGCGACAAGGCCGGCAAATTCCTGCAAGTCGTTGCGGTAGGCCCGGATCGTGTGCGCCGAATAGCCTTTTTCAGCCGACAATGATTCCAGAAAAGTCTTCAGGAGCGATATAGGGGATGAATGCGTTTCCAACCTTCCCGCCATTATCAGGCCTTTCCATGGCTGTCGCTTGCCGGTGCATGATCAGCTCGCCATCATCGCGGCCAATTCATCCCAGGAAGCGACTTCCCGGAAAGGATGCGGAAACCGATTCCAGGGCTGTCTAAACAGTATCGGCGCAATGCCGCTCCGGCTCAGCAGGAAGCAGGTCTCCAGCCGATCCTCCACAAATACGCGGATGCCCTCCGCATGCAGCACATCCGCTTTGGCCTCGAAAGAACCCGTCGCCACCACCTCGATTTGGTCGGGCCGCAACGGTAGGTTTTGCTCCAACCAGGGTCGGATGACGTCAGGCCCCGGACGGGCGGTCACAAACCTTACCGGCTGCCCGTCGGCGGCAAAATGCGCCATGGCCCGGCGGCATCCGCTGATCGTATGCAGCGGCAATCCATGGTCGCCGTCCAGGATCTGTCGAATGATGGCCTCGATGGTATCGGGCGCCAGGTCGAGGCATTCATCCAGGTGATAGGTCGTGATGTCCTCATAATGTAAATGCCGAATCTGAAACAACTCCCGGGCAATGTCGATGAACAGCCGCATGGTGTCGGCGATGACGCCATCCACATCGAACGCGGTGGTAGCGGGGGAAAGCCCCCGGAAGGTGTGCGCTTCCCCCGGTCCGTGGGTGTCTGCGGTATAAAGTTTTTCGATCGGAGCATCCACGGTGGTCGGTTCCGTCTCAGCCGGCTCTTCGCGCCCGGCTCTTGAGGCGGGAAATCTGGCGTTTATAGATGGTGGCCTTGCGCCGGTCATCGGCTTCCAGCGCGGCGGTACGTTTTTCTTTCAGCGCCTTGATCCGGACCTTGATCTCACGAATCGAGGTGTCTTTTTTCTTGCCGCCGGTGTCTTCGATGCCGCGCGCCTTTTTGATCTCAGCCACCAGTTCGGCTTTGTTCATCCCGTGCGCCCCGGTAATGCCAGGCGTTTCCTTGGCGATCTCGCGCAGTTCGGTCGCCGTCATTTTTTCAAGGGGTTTTTCCTTGGCTTCTTTTTTCTTGCCACCCATACGCTGTTTTCTCCTTTCATCAAAGACCAAACGGAGGCTGGCCGGCCCCCGCTCGATGATTCCTTACAACGTTTTGCCATTGCATCTGGAAGGCGAGCAATCAGTTCAAAGCAAATTGAACGATTGGCATACCGGCAGCCTGCCTCCCGGTATGCAAAACGTCCAATTCATACTTCAACAAACCTTTTTCAATAATCCACTTTATCCCCGGGTGTCAACCGTCACGTCGGCTCGCTTCGACGCTTTTCCTCATGATCGTATTGATTGAGCAACGGCCGGAAAAGATCTATCGGTATGGGAAAAATCGTGGTGGCGTTGCTTTCGCTGGCCATCTCGTTGACGGTCTGCAGGTAGCGCAACTGGAGGGCGATGGGATGTTTTTCGATAATGGTGGCGGCCTCGGTCAGTTTGTCGGCGGCCTGCCGCTCGCCTTCGGCATTGATGACCTTCGCGCGCCGGTCACGCTCCGCCTCGGCCTGGCGCGCCATGGCGCGCTGCATTTCCTGGGGCAAATCGATGTGCTTGAGTTCCACCGTGGCCACCTTGATGCCCCAGGGATCGGTGTGGGTGTCGAGGATCTCCTGCAGCTCGGCATTGATCTTGTCCCTTTCCGAGAGCAAATCGTCCAATTCGGCCTGCCCGCAGACACTGCGGATGGTGGTCTGGGCCAGCTGGGACATGGCATAGCTGTAGTTTTCCACCTCGATGATGGCCTTGATGGGATCGATCACGCGGAAGTAAATCACGGCATTGACCTTCACCGAGACATTGTCCCGGGTGATGACGTCCTGGGGGTCCACATCGAGCGCCACCAACCGCAGGCTGACCTTGACCATCTTGTCGATGATCGGAATAAGGATGATCAGCCCCGGTCCTTTGGCATTGATGACCCGCCCCAACCGGAATACCACGCCCCGCTCGTACTCATTGAGGATCTTGATGGCCGCCGATAGAAAAAAGACGACCAGGACAATGATGAGAATGCTTGTATACATGGGTCCTCCCCAGTGGCAATAAGGTATCGATTCACGCCATGCGCCTAAATGGCCCTATTCACGAATATGATTACAGTCGGCCGCCAGTACTTCTTGCCGGGCGGCGTTGCGAAAAAAACGGCGTATTCCGGATAGTCCTTCGTTTTGGCACCCTGGCCGCCAGCCGTGGCGCTCTCATGACGTCACCGTTTCTATGAACAGGACCCCTATGCCTCGGGCGTCATTTCTTCCACGGTGACCGTCAGGCCCTCCACGGCCACTACGCGGACCTGGCAGCCGACTTCCAGCAGCGCCGCGGACCGCGCTTTCCACAACTCGCCGTGCACTAGTACTTTACCCTCCGGATCGATGGTCTGCTTGACCGTTCCGATCTCACCGATCAGCCCCTGGATACCGGTGCGCGTCTGGGAGACCTGGGCCCTGAAGGCCAGCCCGGCCACGGCGGCGAAAAAGACGGACACGATCCCCACGGCCGGGATCAGGACGCCCATAGACAAGCGGACACCGTAATCCGAGCCTTTGTAGAGCATCAGACCTCCCAGGAAAAGGGATATGGCACCCGCCACGCTCAGCATGCCGTAGCTGGTGACTTTGATTTCCAATAAAAAGAAGATGAGGGCCAGCCCCATCATGAGAACCCCCACATAGTTGACCGGCAGCATCTGAAACGCGTAGATCGATAGAATCAGGCAAATGCCGCCGAGCACACCCGGCAATACGGCACCGGGATGGGAGAGCTCGAAAAAGAGCCCCGCCGCACCGATGAGGAACAGGACAAAGGCGATATTGGGATCGCTGATGGCTTTGAGGACCTTGATGCGCAATCCCTCTTCGACGAATTGGCGGGGGGCATCCTTGACGTGCAGAACCCCTTTGCCCTTGACGGTACGCCCGTCGATCATGTTCAGCAGGCTGTCCAGGTCTTTGGCCACCAGATCGATAACGTTCTTGCGCAGGGCCTCGGTTTCGGTGATCGACTCGCTGAAGCGAATGGCATCCTCCACCCATTCGGCATTGCGGCCCCGCTCTTCGGCTACGCTGCGGGCATGGGCCACCATATCGTTGACCACCTTTTCCGACATGGTGTCGGGGATGTCCCCGCCTCCGGCCCCCACCGGATGGGCGGCGCCGATATTGGTGCCCGGCGCCATGGCGGCGATATCGGCGGCGATGGTGATCATGACACCGGCCGAGGCGGCCCGGGCCCCGGAAGGGGCCACATACACCACGATGGGCGTGCGGGCCGACATGATCTTGAGAACGATTCTGCGCATGGATTCGGCCAAACCGCCGGGGGTGTCGAGCTGGATGACGACACAGGCCGCGTGCGCTTGATCGGCCGCATCGATGGCGCCATCGATGTAATCCGCCACACCGGGGCTGATGGGCGCCGCGACCGTTAGAATGTGAACCGACGGCGGTTCCGCCGCGGCCGTCCCGCTCGGAAGCAGCAGCAGAAGGATCAGCATCGCCCAAAACCGTTCAAATCGCATGACCGTATTCCCTCATGAGCATTTTCATATCTTCCCAGACGTCGCGCTTCTTCTCCGGGTTGCGCAGCAGATAGGCCGGATGATAGGTCGGCAGCAACCGTATGCCGCGATAGTCATGAAACCGCCCCCGCAAGCGGGAAATGGCCTGGTCGGTCCCCAGCAGCGTTTGGGCGGCGACTTTTCCCAGCGCAACGATGAAATCCGGCTTGATGGCATCCAACTGGCGCTGGAGAAACGGCAGGCAGGCGTCCACTTCGTCCGGCAGGGGATTGCGGTTTCCGGGGGGTCGGCACTTGACGATGTTGCCGATATAAACCTTGTCGCGGGTGAGATGAATGGCCTCGATGATACGCGTGAGCAATTCGCCGGCCGCCCCCACGAAGGGTTCCCCTTGGAGATCTTCGTCTCTTCCCGGGCCTTCGCCCACAAACACCAGACGGGCCTTGGGATCGCCGGCCCCGAAAACGATATGGTTGCGCAGGCGGCATAAGCCGCAACGCTCGCAGTTCCCCAGATCTTTCCGGATGGTGTCGAGGCTTTCCGCAGGCTTGGTCAGGGGCTGATGCCAGGACGCCAGCACTTCCCGGGCTGTCTCCGAGCAGTCGTAGCCGCTCACGCCGCCCTGGCGGTAGACGCGCAAGGTATGCAGGATGTCGTCCATGACGGACAGGATATTGGGGGGTGCGGTTTCCATGACGTGTGACCGGATTCTGGCAGCGGGGGTGTCGGTTATCACCAAAAGCGCTGTTTTAAGTGATGCAAAGCAGCCCGCCAGTGCGATCTTCTTCTCATTCACCCTTTCTTCATAAGGGAAGCAACACGGTCCAGCAGGCAATGGGCCAAGTCTTCCTTGGCCATCAGCGCCATGGCTTCCGTGGCTCCGTCCGGATAAAAGAACGTTACCTTGTTGGTATCGCCCGCAAAACCGGTTCCCGGCTCCCCGATGACATTGCCGACGATGAGATCCAGGTGCTTGTCCCGTAGTTTCTGGACGGCGTTTTTCTTCAGGTCGCGGGTTTCCGCGGCAAAACCGATAACCAGGCGCGGTCCCTTACGCTCTCCGATGGTCCGGAGGATGTCGCGGGTCTTTTCCAGTTCCAGTGTGAGGCGGTCGGCGCTTTTTTTGATTTTATGGTCTTGCGGTGCCGCGGGGCGGTAGTCGGACACCGCCGCGGTCTTGATGACGACGTCGGTCTCCGCCAGCAGTTCCAGGACGCAGTCATACATCTCCCGGGCGGAGGCGACCCGGTGCACGGCGACATCCACCGGATCCGGCAATGCCACCGGTCCGCTCACCAGGTTGACCCTGGCCCCGCGCTGGCGGGCCGCCCGGGCCACGGCAAACCCCATTTTGCCGGACGACGGGTTGCTGATAAAGCGCACCGGATCGATGGCTTCCCGGGTCGGGCCGGCGGTGACGAGAACGGTCAGTCCCGCCAAATCCTTCGGCGCCATGACGGCCGCCAGTTTTTCCATGATGAAGGTCGGTTCGGGCAACCGTCCGGGACCCACCGTGCCGCAGGCCAGTTGACCGGCATCCGGTTCAATCAGGATATGCCCGTACTCCCGGAGGAGGGCCAGATTGCGTTGTACGGCCGGGTGCTGGTACATATTGGTGTTCATGGCCGGGCACACCACCACCGGGGCCGTGACGGCCAGCATATAGGTCGACAAGGCATCGTCGGCAATGCCGTTGGCCAGTTTCCCGATGCAATTGGCCGTGGCCGGCGCAATCACCGCCAGGTCGGTGGCTTGCGCCCACTCGATGTGCCGGATGGCGGCATCCCCCTCGGCAAAGACGCTGGTGCAGACCGGTTGCCCGGAAAGAGCCTGAAACGTGCCCGGGCCCACAAACCAGCGGGCGTTTTCCGTCATGATCACCCGCACATGAGCCCCGGCTTTCGTCAGCAGTCGCAGCAACTCGACGCTTTTATAGGCCGCAATCCCCCCGGTCACGCCCAGGGTCACGTTTTTTTCCTTGAAAAATGGCTCCATACCGATCCCTTAGATAGCCATGCGCGGCTGAAGGCCAAACCGTCATGACCCGCAACGGAAGACACCGCTGCGCGTCCATCTGTTTCTATTCCCGGTCTCTTGCGTAGAAGCGCCTGCTATTGGGTTTCGCCATCGCGGAACAACCCACTGCTGACACTCTTGGCAGAGGGCGCCAAGGCAATTTCGGCATAGGTATAGATCCATCCTTCGCGAATGCTGATCACGGCCGTGCGGCCTGCTTTCTGGAAGACCAGAATCGAGCTGGTGTCGGCCGAGGGCGATTTGAAGGAAGCGAGTTCCTGCCATTTTTCGCGTTCCATGGCACTCTTGAAAAAATCCATCAGCGAATTGCGGTCTACCCAGCCTTTGACGGTAAGAATGCCGGTGGTCATGCCGGAACCTTGGACGATATAGGTTCCCTTGGGATCGACTTTCATTTCGCTGGGCAGCAAAACGTCGTCGAAGTCGCGGTAGAGCGTGGGGGAGGACGTCTTGGCGGCACTATCCGCGCCCGAACCGCTGGATGTCGCATTCATGCTCGAGCAGGCCGCCAGGGCCATGACCAGGGCTGCCAGGACGAGATAAGTTGCCAAATTGTTCCGCCGCCGATTCGAATCCATGATGATCCTCCGTTGCTGTTAAGTGATGGCCGATTGGTTCAGCCGGGAAAGATAATGTTTCAGGGATGTTGAGGGCACATTAGGTCAGGCTGGAAAGGCCTTTGCCAATGGTTGGCTCTATAACACAGGGGGGTTTTGAAAGGCAACCGGAAGCGACGGGGAATACTTTGACGAAAGGAGAGGTCAGCGGGGATTTAAATCATGCTCAGGGCATCTGCCCGGCCTGCATTCCGGGGAGGTCATTGCGGGTTTTCGAAAACGTATCGGCTTCCAGTCCCAGCCACACCTTGGCTTCGTTGATATCGGTGAACACATTGACTTCATATTTTTCAGAATAGACCACGCCGTCATACATGCGTGAAAGGCCATAGGTTAATATCTCGGAAACGACGATGGCCTCTTTTACGAATTTATATTTGTTTTCTGTGCGGCGGATGGCATTCGCACGGATCTGTTCGATATCCGACGATGAGAGGCCTGAAGAGTCCAATTCGCGGTAATCGGAAAGAATCAAGAGCTGGGCCGGGGGATTGGCGATATAGACGTTGCGGTGAAGGTCTAAAAACTCCTTCAACGACACCCTGCCCCGTCCAATTGAGTGCAGGCAGCCTAATTCTTCAATGTAGCGGAACTCGATGGGCATAACAGGTACTTTTAATATCATTTGGCCCTGAAATCAACCCTGCCTCCGCCCTGCACGGCCGTATCGACGTAACCGATAAGTGTAGCGGGATGCCATCCTCTCCGCCAACGCTTTTTCGAAATCAATCCGAAACCCGATCATCACAGGGCGGTCGGGCTTCCCTGTTGGGTTTATTGACAAGGAGCAAGGAAATGATACGATTCCCGGATTCCCGGCGCCCGTAGATAAAATCAAAAATGATGAAACAGCCCATGCATAGGCCTGCTGCGATCGTCGAATCCATTACCGGTATCGTGGACCGGGTCACCTACCACAACCCGGACAATGGTTGGTCTGTCCTGCGCGTATTCCCTTTCGACAACCCCCACCAAACAGAAACCGTCACGGTCCATCAAACAAAGGTCTTTGCCGGGGCCACCATGGAGTTCCACGGCGCATGGACCGTGCACCCCAAATTCGGCCGCCAGTTCAAGGCCGTCAAGGCGGTTGAAAAGAAACCCGCCACAACCGCCGCATTGGAGAAATACCTCGGATCCGGGCTCATCAAGGGGGTGGGGCCCAAGACGGCCAAGAAAATCGTCAAATACTTCGGTAATGACACCCTTGACGTGTTTGAAAACGAGATCGAACGCCTCACTGAGATTACCGGGATTGCCCAGAAGAAACTGACGATGATCAGCGAGGCCTGGGTTGAGCACCGGGCCATCCGCAATGTGATGATGTTTCTGCAGTCCCACGGCATCAGCACCCTTTTCGCCGTGAGGATTTACAAGGAATACGGGGACGATGCCATTGCCTACGTCAATGAGGACCCCTACCGGCTGGCCCAGGATTTTTATGGCATCGGCTTCTTTTCGGCGGACAAGGTCGCCCTCAGTATCGGTCTCGAGACCAACAGCCCCCAGAGGATCAAGGCCGGCATCAATCACGTCCTGGCCGCCAGCCGGGAGTTCGGCCACTGCTACCTGACGCAAGTGCAGATTACCGCCCAAGTGAACGACCTGCTCGAATTGCGGCTCGATGACCGGATAGCCGGCTATCTCGACCAGATGCGGAAAGACGGGCTTGTCATGATCCGCGAATTGGCGGTTCCGGACGGCGTCGCCGAAACCTGCTACTATTCCAAAGCCCTCTATTTCGATGAGCTGTACGTCGCCAAGCGGGTTTCCGATACGGATTATCCGCCCCAAATCGACCATGAGCGTGTCGGGGATTGGCTCAAGCGGTACTGCGCATCAAAGCAATTTGCCCTGAGCGACGAGCAGCTGGACGCCGTCCAGAGCATCGCATCCCAGAAATTTTCCGTGCTGACCGGCGGCCCGGGGTGCGGAAAAACCACGGCCACACTGGTGCTCGTGAAATTGCTCGAGGCGATGCGGCGGAAAATCCTGCTGGCCGCCCCCACCGGCCGGGCGGCCCAACGCATGATGGATGTCATCGGCAGAGAATCCAAAACCATCCATCGACTGCTGGAGTGGCAAATCGGCAGCTTCAAAAGGAACGAGGATCATCCGCTCGATGTGGAATTCATCATCATCGACGAATGCTCCATGCTGGATATCAGCCTCGCCGCCTCCCTGCTGAAAGCCATTCCGCGGCCAAGCCAGATCCTTTTCATCGGTGACGCGGATCAACTCCCCTCGGTCGGCGCCGGCAACGTGCTGCGCGATATCATCGCCTCGGGAGCGGTTCGCTGCTTTGAACTCAAAAAGGTTTTCCGGCAGGCCCAGGAATCCTTCATCATCAAATATGCCCACCAGATCAACAAGGGCGACATGCCGTTCATCGATTCGCCCTTCAAAAAGCCCGAAATCTGGCAGCAGCAAGTGGACTGCCTTTTCATGGACTCGGAAGAAGCCACGCAGGAACAGCTCAATTTCATCGCCAGGGTCAAGCGGTTCTATGATTCTCCAATACCTGATCAGGACACCCCAACCGACCCTGACGCCAATCTTTACGAGTTCAGAATCCATGAGGCGGTCGTCCCCTATGAAACGGAATTGATGGTCCCCCGGAAATTCCAGCACGTCGACCTGGGAAAAGTCGCAGGGGCTCAAGGCGATGTCGAGGAATTGCGCTCCGTCTTGAAAAAGGTCCATCCCTGGTCATCACTGCATTACGGCCTCTCGGCATCTGAAATTGTACGAAAACTCTATATGGAATGGATACCCAAGTATTTCGGGGAAAATACCGAGATCCAGATTCTCTCCCCCATGACCAGGGGCAGCTTGGGTACGATCAGTTTGAACAAGATGATCCAGGAATCGGCCAATCCCGCTCAAGCGGGCAAACACCAACTGACGGTAGGCGAAAGGGTTTTCAGGGTGGGCGACCGGGTGATCCACCGCCGGAACAATTATGACCTCAACGTGTTCAACGGCGATATCGGAACCATTCGCGAGATCGATACCGAGAATCTGACGCTATCGGTCGCATTCTACCCTGACGGTCGGGTGGTGGAATACACCCGCGATGCCATCCCCGAGCTCGATCTGGCCTATGCCATCACGATCCATAAATCCCAGGGGAGCGAATTCGAGGCGGTCATCATGCCGGTCCTGACCCAGCATTTCAAAATGCTGTTCCGCAATCTGATCTATACCGGGCTGACCCGGGCCCGAAAACTGGCAGTCCTGGTCGGGACGCGGAAGGCCCTGGCCATGGCCGTAAAGAACCAGGACACCAGCCAACGGCAGACGCTGCTGAAAGAACTGCTGAAAGAAAATGGGGTGAAGTCATGATGAACATTATGGAAATCAACGGTTATCGGGCCGTGATTAAATATGACCCTGAGATTGATATGTTTCGTGGAGAGTTTCTCGATCTTAACGGCGGCGCCGATTTTTACGCCAAAACCATTGAAGATCTGCGCAAGGAAGGTAAGACATCGTTAAAGGTATTTCTCGATATGTGCAAAGAGGATGGGGTTGAGCCAAGAAAAAAATTTTCCGGCAAATTCAATCTTCGTGTGCCGCCCAAGTTGCATGCCGCGATCGTGACCAAGGCCACAGCAGAGGGCAAAAGCCTTAACCAATGGGTAACCGATTTGCTGAAGGAATACACGGATAATCCGCCCAATGTTTGAGAAACTCAAGACAAGGTTTTAAAAGCAATGGGTTAATAAGGTCTGTCCGCTGCCGAATCCTCTGCTTTCATTAATCACAAAATCGGTTTCCGGGGACAAGGCATAAAGCAGTTTATTCAATTTTCGACAGTGGGAGGGGGTTTGCCCTGCTCGCACCGGGCACACGCATTGCGGGATGACATCCATAGAGGATGCACCTATGAGGAGACCCAATTTAGGGATTTCTGAGGACTTGCATAAAATCCTGCAATCTGGTATCCGCAGGACCTCTACAGCACTTCAAAGCCCCCGTAGCTCAGTGGATAGAGCATTGGATTCCTAATCCATGTGCCGCAAGTTCGATTCTTGCCGGGGGCACCAATTTTTTATTTTCATTTCAGCCCGTTTAGAGGGAATACATCCCTATTTTTTTCTTGTCCATCCAGTTCTAGGGGGGTCCTCGTTAGCCCTTTCCTGACATGTTTGAAAACATTCCAGTTTCCCACTCGATTTGCCTCGACATCACCAGCTATAGCGTAAAAGAAGTGTAACGCGAAGGAATTCTATTGAGCTCCAAGAGCTTAGAGTAATAGGATTCCAAACGTATTTTCAAACGACACCATTTTATCATTGAAGATAATGGAATACATCCATGGAGAAGAGCTTCAACCGCTATAGTCCCAGGGAAGAGATCGCCAACAGCATCACCCATGGCATCGGCATTTTGCTGGCCATTGCCGCCCTGTGTATTCTAATTATATCGGCAGGCCGCTATGGCGATGCCTGGTATGTCGTCAGCGTTTGTGTTTACGGCGCGACATTGATCCTGCTGTACACGGCCTCCACCCTTTACCACAGTATTCAGAAACAAAGCCTGAAGGGTTTTCTCCAGAACCTGGATCATTCCGCCATCTACCTGCTGATCGCCGGAACCTATACGCCCTTTACCCTGGTAAACCTTCGCGGCCCCTGGGGATGGGGGCTTTTCGGGGTGGTTTGGAGTTTGGCGGTGCTCGGCATCGTGCTGCAGTTCATGCCGGCGAAGCAGCGGAAAACTGTTTCGCTGATGTTGTACGTCGGGATGGGCTGGTCCGTCATGGCGGCCGTCAAACCGCTGATCCAATCGGTGGACGCCGGCGGCATCCTGTTTCTCGTTTTGGGGGGATTGGCCTATACATTAGGCATTTTCTTCTATGTCCGGGACAAAATGAACTACAACCATGCGGTGTGGCACCTTTTCGTCCTGGCCGGCAGCATCTTCCATTTCTTTGCCGTGCTGTTCTATGTCGTCCCCGCTTCCACATAACCATGAGGCCGGCGTGCAAAGCCGGCTTTTGGTGTGGCCCTTGATTTGTAACCCCTCCCCTTCAATCTGGCCCCCAAATCGCCCTTCGCCTCCTTTCCTCGCCGGTCGGCGGCTGCTCTGCAACGTTCTGCCCAGGGTTGTTATTCAGTTCGGTTTATGAGATATGACTTACATCTGGCAGCTTTTCGACTCGCTTGGGGATGATAGGCCAAGGGGCCAGATGTTCCGTAACGCTTGAAATTTTTTTGGATCTTTGGTTTTCGGTTTTCCCTTTGTCCCGCGCCGAGCATCGGCGGGGCGGACGGATAAAAGCGCGCGGACTGTCTGAGTCCGCCTTATCCTTGGCGAAGGCGGGCGAGTTTCCGCGTGCTCCGTGCGCCGCGACGACGCGCAGGATTATGCGGGACACGGGCGGTTTCTTTTAGCTTCCTTTTCTTTCACGAGAAAGAAAAGGAAGAGACCATCTTTGAAAAAACACCCGGATCGGTAGAGCCTCTCCGGGTCCTCCACCACAGGTGGAAGGTTTAGATCAAAACTAACGGTTAGGGATCAAGGAGGGTAACATGGCCAATTTCCTGTTTGTATTGAGTAAAGATGACAACGAGGCGGCGACCCGATGCTTTCAGTTTGCGAAAATCGCCTATGACAAGGGGCACCAAGTCAATATGTTCTTTATCGATGGCGGGGTCACCTGGGCCGACAAGACCCGGGATTTGAGCATCAAAACCACCACCGGTGACTGCCCCCAGGACTATTTGCCCTACCTGGTCGACAAGGAAGTCGAGACCGGCATCTGCACGCCCTGTGCAAAAAACCGGCAGCTGGATGAAGCCAACTTCTTCTCCAACATGCAACTGGACGGGGGGCCGCATCTGGTGGATATGGCTGCCGAGGCCAAGGTTTTCAATTTTTAGGAACCCTACCGGACAGGTGATGTTTTCCCGGGCGACCAATCGCAACGTTGGTCGCCTTTTTTATTCTTTGGAATGACCGCGCCGGTTGAACGTAAAGGGCCTTTCCTCTTCATCCAGAGACCGATCCTGAGATCGATCCTGGGAATCCGCCGAATCCTCCGGACGGAGCGCTTCGGGCGAGGGTACGCATATCGGCTTTCTAATCAGGTAGCGAACCGCGGCGATGGAAGCCAGCATGCAGGCGATCTGCAACAGGGTGTTGCCCGTGGTCATGCGATGATTCTGCAATACCGGAAAGATGGCGATGACATTTAGCGGCAGGCAAAAAAGCAGTCCGCCACAGAGGATTTTGCGGCCCCATTCACGGCGTGACAGCAAACCATAGATGGCCGCAGCGATGAAGACACCAACGGTCAGGAACACAAGCCCGCACACGATCGGCCAACCTGACGGCCCTGTCATCGGGCGGGAAAATGTCAGGAGCAGGCCGGTGACGAGCAGCAGGAGGGCGTTGAAACCGGCATAGATGGCAATGGCAGTGATGCTGAAGGGATGATGATTCACTTCTCTCCCGTTGGGACGCGTATGCTCTCCAAACCATAGCGCAGAGGATTTGTAGGATGAAACCGGTGGGAAGTCAACATGGCGGCCCGATCGCCAAACGATAGCGCAGCGGGCGGGATTGCACGGGCTATGAGAATTCGGTCCTGCGGGTAAAACGGGGATGGCAGTCGACCGACTGGATGCGGCAGAAAGGGTCCTGCTGGTAAAAATTACTCCAGGTCAATTGTGATCGGGCCTCCTCGATGGTGGGGTAGGCCCGCATGTCCACCCCGCGCAGATCCGTCAGGGTGCAGATCATCCGCGCCACATTAAAGAGCGTTATGTCGGAGCCGGCCACAATCGCCCAATGGGGAATAAAACAATGGCCGATTTCGGCCAGGACGCCTTTAGGGCTTTCCTCGGTTTCAATGGTGGCTTGCGCTTCGACCGTGCGGACATCGAACAAGGCCCGCATCGGTGCTTTGAAATCAGGATCGTCCATGCCGCGCTCCAAGCCTTCCAGAAAGGCTCCGGCCGTTATCGCCCCGTTGATGATCAAGGTAAAAATATCGCCTTTAACGGCGTGTATGACGCCCATGGATCCTTCACCCTCCTATGACGAGAATTATCCCATAATGGGTAATTCACTACACACAGCCTGCCCATGGCCTAAAATTTCAGTATTGCAAAAATCCTCCATGCATTTGCAACCTATTGGTATCAAAACCATAAATGGTCACGGTAGATTGCAGGATCTCCAGGCACAAATTTTGCTTTTTACAAAATTCATCAGGGCCGCGCCCTACCCACCCCGCAGTACCTTACCTTCGGTTCGGTCCACAAAAACCGCGTAGCGGCCAAAGGCGAAAGAAAAACATCATATGAAACCTGAGGTGAGCGTCAATATCTGCCAGATCATTCCGCGGAATTCAGATGATGATGTCGGCTGGTTTTTCATCAATGTCGACCACGACCTGCCGGACGATACCGGATCCTGCGCTTCCATCAAGCTCGAAATACCGGTGCGCCTGCCCCTTGACGCCGACCTGTCACTGACCGAACCGGAAGTCATGCAAAAGGCGCAGGAGCTCATGGTCAGCGCCCTGGCCGCCCTCAAATCTACCACTTCGTGAGCACCTGCCCTGCCCCCTCCTGATCACGCATCGAAACCGTCTCAAAAATTTTGAGATGGCTTCTAGTCGTAATAGTCATGGGCGCGCAAGGTGGCGACGACTTCATCAAACGCTCCCTTATTCTCTTCAAAGTGATCTTCATGGCACACCATCATCACAATGGTCTGACAGGCGTGCTCTTTTTGGCATGGGACCAGGAACCATTCGAATATCAAGCGTTGCGGCACTTTGTTTTCAACAATCAGCGCATCGACCCCGAAAACCATCTCGGGCTTGAAGGCCCGCTGGCTGAGAAAATAATTTTGTTGGGTGGTTACCAGATTGTCTTTGTAGACATGATAGTCGAAGCGCTTGACCTCCACTTCCGCATCCAACTCGTCGCGCATTTCCTCGATACGCTCCTGCCAATAGGGCGGGTCGAGGTTGATATAGCGTGGCAACGCCAACCGCAATTTTTCATTCATCACGGCGATAAGAGCCTGGGAGTCAGGACGGGTCAGCACCAGGCTGGCCATATCCGCATCGACCCAGCCGGCTTTCCGTTCCAGAACGTCTTCCGGATCTTCGGCCGGCACCCAGCCGTCGGGCAAATCCGCAGAAAATTCGTATTCGAAATTGGTGTAGGTTTTACCGACGATCAGCGGCGAGGGGATCATGGAGCACCCCGTCTGTCCCAAAAGAGTTGCCAGGAGCATCAGCAACGGCAGAAGCCTCTTGGGGAAAGGGCCCTTCCGCGTCCAGGGATGGGGGTGGCGCCGCACACTCAAAACAAGCCTCGTCCTCTCGTTAAACAGCCAACTCAAGAAGGTGCTTCATAGTCGATTTTTCCTCAATTGCCAATGCCGCTGTGACGGCGCGGGCCGCTAGTGTAAAGGCCGCCGATTCGATCTGCAGCTGCGGGGATTGGGTTTTTCCCCAAAAAAGGCTTTTTTGCTTGTACAATTGCGAAACTGCCCGTAATTTCGAGATAGTGCGCCGAACCTGCTATATAGTGCCCATCCATAAATGGTAGATTTTAGTTCCTGGCAAGGCCTCAGCCGACTGGCGCCGACTGGCGCAGCCCGGCTACGCTGAGGACCGACAGGAGGCGAGAACGCCGCCAGGGGCCAAAAGATGCTATTTAGGGGTGGGCACGACCCAAGGAGGCTTATATGACGCTACTCGTCAGTGTCCACCCCAAGGCATTGGGAGCCTATTCCGTCACCCTGTCGGGACAAATCAACGGGCAGACCTATTCCATCCTGGAAAACAAGCTGGATCAATTATTGGAAGAAAAACCGACGCTAATCGTACTGGACATGGCCGATGTCACCTATCTGAGCAGCGTCGGCATCCGGGTGATCCTCAAAACCAAAAAGGCACTTGCCGCCAATGCCGGCAAGCTCGTATTCATGAACCTCCAACCCCAGATCAGGAAAGTATTCGAGATTATCAATGCTCTGCCGAGCATGCGGGTCTTCAAAGATTTGAGGGAAATGGACGCCTATCTGGACCGGATGCAGCGCAAAGCGGCCGGTGCGGTGCAAGAAGAGGATTGAGCCGGTCTATCTAGGCCGGTCGTCGCTCAGCGCCGCGGCGATCGCGACAAACTTGTCCTGGCATGCCATGAAAGCCTCCACCACGCGTGGGTCGAACTGCGTGCCGGCTCTCTCCCGGATGAAACGGGCCGCCTCCCCGTGGGACATGCCGGGCTTGTAGATCCGTTTGCTGATCAGGGCGTCATAGACATCCGCCACGGCCACCAGGCGCGCCGACAAAGCGATCGCTCCGCCTTTGATGCCAAACGGGTAGCCGGTCCCGTCCCATTTCTCATGGTGCCCCAAGGCAATTTCAATCGCCCTTGACAGATAAGGGCTCTTGTCCCCCAGTTCCTCACGCAGTTCCAGCAGGGTATCCCCCCCGATGGTGGGATGATTTTGCATGACCAAGCGCTCCCTGGAACTCAACCCCCCCTTTTTGAGCAGGATGCCGTCCGGAATGCCGACCTTGCCGATGTCGTGGAGGGCGGCCGTTTTGACCACACTCCGAATCCACTCTACTGTAATGGTGGCATCGGTTTTCGCCAATTCCAGCGCCAAAATTTCCACATACCGGGAGATGCGTTCCAGATGTCTGCCGGTATGGTCATCGCGGGCCTCGGTCATTTTGGCCATCGCAAAGATGATACCGTCCCGGCTGCGCAACAATTCCCGGCTTTGTTCGGCGACCTTTTGCTCCAGCCCACGGTTCAATTCCGTCAGATCGGTATTGGCCTTACGCAGCCTCCGCTGGAGGCAGCGCAGGGTCAAATGGGTATTGACCCGGGCAACGAGTTCTTCGGGCTGGAAGGGTTTGGTGATGTAATCCACCGCCCCCAGCTCGAGACCCTTGACCTTGTCCTGCGTACGTTCGAGGGCGGAGAGAAAAATGATTGGAATTTCAGAGGTCTGCGGATCGGACTTCAGACGCCGGCAAACTTCATAGCCGTCCATCTCCGGCATCCGGATGTCGAGCAGAACCAGGTCGGGTGAGGCTTGGGCAGCCACGGCCAAGGCACTGGTGCCGTCCCGTGCCGCAAGCAGACGGAAGCCCTGGCCTTCCAGCGTCGCTTGCAGCACCTGAATGTTGGTGGGATTGTCATCCACCACTAAAATTTTGTCTTCGTCTTCCCGCTGCCGGCAGGCCAGATCATCCTCCTGGCGCATGCGAGCTCCCCATCTACAAGTAATTTCAGCGTTTCGCGCAAGCGGTACTATCGCGCTACAGGGCGTATCAGGAGGCTATCCGCCAATGCCCGTCCAAGCATTCATGCCGCTCGTTGAAACGTTGGGTTATCCGACATTTTTAGAACACATCGCCTGCTTATTGCCTTGTGGCAAGATAAGCAGCCCGATAGCGCTCGGCAATCTCCGGCACTGTGGATATCCGGAAGGATCAGGTGCCAAAAAAATCTCACGCTCCTCGCTCGAATGAGGAAACACGCACGGCCGGCGCTACGCCAATACGCCGCCCTATTGGGTGGTTGGGTCTTTGGATTCCAACGTTGTGTCCTCCTCCCCGGGGGCCGGAGCCGCTTCCGGCCCGGAGGGCGGTGTGCCGTAGATGGTGTAGACCCCCACCTCGCCCGTAAAAAGCCCCGGCCCCGGCTTGAGCTCGTTGTCGGGCTGGTAGTGGAAGGGTTGGGGCGGCGTGGCGCAGCCGGCCAGCAGCCAAAGCCCCACCCCGCCCAGCATCAGCAAACGCTTTAAGGTGTTCATGACGACCATTCCCCCCTAAAACTTCACCCGTACGCCGGTCATCAGCGCATTGATGGCGTCAAAGTCTGCCTGTTCCCGATCCAGATCGTACCAGCGATACCCGATGTAATACTCCGAGCCCCACTCCGGAAATTCCTGGACCGCCTGAAAGCCCACCGACTTGGCTTCGTCCCCGTCCTGGGCCACGTCGTCGTTGCGGGCGTAGTCCACCGAAAAGCGGGTTTCGCCGACCTTGAACCATTTGGCCCGATACCCCAGCTTGGCGTAGTAGAACGTAGGATCGTCATCGCGTTTTGTGCCGTCCGGGTTCAGCAATCCGCTGTCCAGATCCTGGATGCCGCCCGCCACCGTCAGGTTCAACCCGCTGCTGTGAAGAATGGAGGCGCTGCCGTTGTATTGATTGTCGACGGTATTGCTGATGGCCTGGGGATCGGCATAGGCCGCCGCCGCGACGAATTCCCAGTCCTGGCCCCATTTGGCGGCGTAGCGCAGGGCCACGTCCCCGCCGTCGGAAAGCAGCGAGCCGGACAACTGAAACCCCCAGAAGTCCGGACTGTCGTAGCGGATCCGGTTGCGACGGCTCAGACCGTCGAAATCGTTGAATACCCGGGCGACGTTAGTCATCGAGAGGGCGTCGGTAGCGTCGTTATAAAACAAGATCCCGCCGGCCATATCCTCGACGCTGGCATAGCCCACCACGCTGGTGCCGGACAGATCCATCTCCGAGGTGCCGTCCGAGGCCGTGCTGCCCTTGCCAAGATAGAGCTTGCCGAAACGCTTGGAGGTGAGCTGGGCATCCATCCAACGCTCGTTGAAACCGGTGCCGTCCTCGTCATCCGGGTTCTTGTCGTTCTGGTTGACCACGTTGCTGGGATTGGACTGGTACTCGAACTCCATACGCGTGCCGATGGTGAGATCGTCGTTGACCTTGGCCTCCCCCAGCAGTCCGATGCGCGAAGAGGAGTTGTCGTTGTCCACGAAGTAGTAGTCCGAGCTGTTCCCGTCGTCAGCCGCCAGAAAAGCTCGGTTGACCTGCCCGTAGAGCTCGACCGACACCTTGTCGCTTTTGCCTTTGCCGCGCAGAACACTCTTCGGATAGGGCGTCTTGGACACCTCGGCCACGGCCGCCGCCTTGGCCTCGTCCACCGCCTTCTGGGACAAGGCGTCCACCTGCTGCTGCAGCTTCTCCAGGGCCTTGGCCTGGGCCTCGATCTGGGCCTGCTGCTGTTTGATGAGCTGCTCCATGCGTTCCAGCATCTTTTCGTCCGCTGCCCCGGCGGTGCCCGCCAGGCTCAGCACCAGGCCGGCCGCCAAAAGAAATCCCGCTAGCCGACGTGCCATGCGTCTCTTCCGAAAGATCATATCCCCCTCCTTTCGTTTTCTTGTGGGAAAAAAACTTGTCGTCCCTTCAGATCGGAAACGCCGCCAGCTGGGTTGCGACCAAACGACTGAAGGTCAGCAACAGGCGGCTCATCGCGGCCACGACGGCTTCATCGCTGTCGCCCTCCACCGTCTGCTGGAGGATCGACCGCTCGCGCGCCATCAGGGGCTTGCCGTCCTGATCCAGCCACTCCCAGCTCACGGTCAAAACGGCTTCGCCGTTGCGCGTCGCGTCAAACCGATCGATTTCCATCTGGAGCTGAAACTGCGGCGCGTATTCCGACCACCAGGGATAGCGGTAAACCCCGCCGCTGCCGGTGATGGTTGCCAGGTTGTCCACCAAAACCCGAATGGTGTTCTGCTTCAGGGGTTCCGCCCAATTGGCGAAGGGGGCGGCGATGATTTCGCTGTCTCCGGCCCGCGTCACCAGTTGAGGCCGGTCGAGGTAATCGGGGAATGCCAGGGGCCCCACCCCGATAGTCATGGACTCCGTTCTGGCCGCTGCCGCGCGATCGGCGCCGGATGCCAGCGTCGTCAGGACATAGAGCCTGGGCAACCGCTGGGTGCCCCCTCCCAGGTTGATACACCCTGCCACAAGGACCGCAAGAACCAGTGCCGCACCCATCGAGGAGAACGAAAAGCGTTTCGACATCATTGACCTCCCGGTTCTTCCCGGCCCCGGATCAGGGCGTCGGGCTGCTGCTGCAGCAAATCGGTTAACGCCCGGAGGGAGCTGGCGGCCGCCGCGATCTGTTTCAGGGCGTTGGAGACCTCGTAGTGGAAAGCGGACCGCTCGCTATATCCCTCGGCCAGCCGGTCGACGCTTTGCAGGGTCTGATCGGCCTTGATCATGGCCTGGCGAATGGCCTCAAGGGCCGCCTGGGCCTCCACCATCACCGGATCGATTTGCCGGTCCGTGTTCTGAATGAGTCGATCCGCGTTGTGCGAGGCGCGCTGCAGGCTCCGCAGCAAGGGCGCGGTCTGTTCGTCCAAATGCCGTGCCAGACCACCCACCGCGTCGGCGGCGGTCCGAATACTGCCGAGAACTTTTTCCATTTCGTTTTTGTCGAGGATGCCGCCGACCTGCCGCACGGCCTGATTGATGTTGTCGACCAGTTCCCGGAAGGAAATCTTTTCGAGGGCCTGGGTGAGACGCTCGAAGCTGGAGGGGATGGTGGGAATCTCCGGAATCTTGCCATCCCCTTTGAGGCTTACCGCGCTGTCGGGGTAAAAATCCATCTGGATCATGAGTTGGCCGGTGACGATGCTTTGCAGGGACAACTGGGCGCGCATGCCCTTTTCGATCAACGTCGCTAAATCCGCTTCCCCCTTTGGCCGACGACCGGTCCCTTCCGAATGATGAAAACGCCGGGGATCGATCTCCACCATGACGGGCACTGTGAATTTCAGGGGGTTGTTTTCAATGAAGACCGAGATGTCGGTCACTTCGCCCACCCGCACGCCGCGGAAGGCCACGGGCGCACCAATATTCAACCCCTTGAGATCTCCGTCAAAGTACATGACATACCTTTCCTGGCTCCGGAAAAGCACGCCGGAACCAAAGGTCAGAATGCCGGCCACCGCCAACACCAGGGCCCCTAAGACAAAAGCCCCGATGGCCGTCTTGTTTCCCTGTAGACTCATGCTTTACTCCAGGATAATCGGTCGGCAAACACCGCGCCTCCTGTCAGATGTGAAAGGTATGATCCCGTGTAAGAAACCGTGCCACGCGTTCATCCCGTGACGAAGATGCCAGATGCTTCGGATCGCCCTTGGCGATCATGGTTTTCGCTTCCGAATCCAAAAAAACCGCATCGCTGCCGATCGAAAATATGCTTGCCAGTTCGTGGGTCACCGCGATTACCGTCGTTCCCAGACTGTCGCGGATTTCGAGAATCAGATCATCCAGCAGCTTGGCGCTGATCGGGTCAAGGCCGGCCGAAGGTTCGTCGAAAAACAGAATCTCCGGATCCAGGGCCATGGCCCTTGCCAGGCCGGCCCGCTTGCGCATGCCGCCGCTGATTTCCGCCGGGTAGTAGGCCTCAAACCCCGCCAATCCCACCAGGGCCAACTTGAGGGTCACAATTTCATTGATGCGCTTCTCGTCCAAGCGGGTGTATTCCCGCAACGGCAAAGCCACATTCTCCGACAAGGTCATGGAACTCCACAGAGCGCCGCTTTGGTAGAGAATGCCCATACGGCGCATGAGGCCCTGTCGGACGCCTTCGGGGGCGGCCCAGAAATCGGTTGCGCCGTAAAGAACCCGCCCGCTGGCCGGCGCTTGCAATCCGATCAGATGCCTGAGCAGGGTACTTTTCCCGCAGCCGCTGCCCCCCATGACAATAAAAATGTCGCCCCGCTTGACCTCGAAATTGAGGTTGCGCTGGATCACGACGTCACCGTAGGCCATGGTGAGATCCTGAACGGCGATATGGACAGGGCGCTCATTCATCATGCGGCAATACCTATGGATTCCGACGACGGGGGATTATACCCCGATAACATTGCAGAGCACCGTAATGAGGGCATCCGCGACCACTAGGGCAACAATGCCGCTCACCACGGCGCGGGTCGCCGCCTCGCCCACGGCCGTTGCGCTGCGGCCGCACTGCATACCGCGCAGGCAGCCGGCCAGGGCGACAATAACACCGAAGACGGCACTTTTGAACAGTCCGACGGCGAAGTGATTCAGGGCCACGGCATGCTGGGTCTGCACCCAGTATTGCTTGAAGGGCAGTTCCAACATGCCGGTGCCGACGATGAAACCGCCGGCAATGCCCATCAGGTCGGCGTAGAGGCACAATAGCGGCATCATCAGGACCAGGGCCAGCACCCGCGGGAGCACTAGAAATTCGATGGGGGAAATTCCCATGGTGACCAAGGCATCGATCTCTTCGTTGACCTGCATGGTACCCAATTGGGCGGCAAACGCCGCCCCCGTGCGCCCCGCCATGATAACGGCGGCCATCATGGGGCCCATTTCCCGGGCCATCCCCAGGCCCACCAGGTTGGCCACGTAGATTTGAGCGCCAAACATCTTAAGCTGCACCGCCCCCACGAATGCCAAGATCAACCCCACGAGAATGCTGATGAGGGAAACGATGGGCAATGCCCGCGCCCCGCAGTCCTGCACCAGCGACCAGAAGTCATTCCATGGAAACCGAGCCCGGCCGGTGACGAAACGACCTGTGGACACGACGATTTCACCTAAAAATTCCAGCGCCGATCTGACCTCATCGAAAACCGCCACGGTTCTTTGGCCGATCATGGCCAAGCGTCCCTCACGTCCCCGGTTTCGCCGCGCCCCCGGCCTTTCGGGCACGCTCATGGCCAGAGCGATCATTCGTCGGACGCCCTCCGGCAGCCCTTCCACCTGGACGGGGATCTTTTCGGACAAGCAATACTGTCTGATTCGCAGAAGAAATGCCAAATAGGCGCTGTCCCAGCTATTCAGAGCCTGGGTAGCGAAACCGATTCCCACAAGCGGTCGACTTTCCTGGATCTGTCTCACCAGAGATGAAAAGGAAGGAATTGCAGCGTGAATCCGCCAATCGCCTTCAAACGAGATGACTGCGGGAGCACCGGGTTCGGCCCGGAAGTGAAATCGTGCCGGATGCGAAAGCTCTGCCATTGAAACTCGCTGGTCGATAGATCGTTGATGGATAGACAGAAGGCGGTTGCGGCCGATCCCTGTTGTCAGGCTTTTTCAAAGAAAGGGCGAACCGCCGGTAGGATGTTATTAGAATCGGTAGACCATGGCCAGCATGATCATATCCATCCCGGGATTTTCGCTGTAAATCCCGGCATTGGACATGTGCTGAACGCGGGCCAGGACACTGAGGTTTTCCAGAAACCAGTAGTAAAAGCTGATGTGGTGGGTGAACTGCAGCGGTCCGCCCAAATCTTCGGCCCCGTATTGGTGCCCGCTGATCAGGGTCAGGGCCGACCCGGCCCGCAATTCAAGGGGCAAGCGACGGCCGGCGCCGCCAAAAACGAATTCGAAGCCCAGCGAACCCGCAACCCCTCTTTCGCCGCCACCGTCCAGAAGTCCCACACTTGTTGTCAGGTTGGTGTCGACTTGGATGGCCCGTCCCCACTGCCAGCTCCAAGGCAGACCATAGCTGGCAAACAAATCGTATTGGTTGAAGGATTCATCCTCGTTGTTGAAACTGGCTCCGGCACGCAGCCCCGCTTCCCAGGAACTTCGGCCGGCGATCGCCTTTACCGGGCAAATGGCGATGATGGCCGCGATCAGCATGACCAACGCCATCAGCAAAGGTCGGTAACGCTGCAATTTTCCGGTCGCCCTCCCCTGGCCGACGATGTCGTTGCCGTTTTAACCCACCGGGTGAACCTGCCCGTAAACCCGTGCCTGACGTGACCGAATCATAACATAAATTATTCCGGTTGCAATACCACCCACACGTGCTAATTTAAAATCTTTCAAGCACTTGGGGCTTGCGGATAACAATTTGGGGTCCTGCGCGGCGGTCTTGCACCGCTTAAGCGGTTGACATATCGACCGCCCCATGCCATGTGCGACCCTTTTCTTTCCCGTCCGCAGGGTCGGATGTCGCCCCGTCGGAGGAAACGATATAGGGTTTATTTAAGACTATAGGAGCATTTTTGCGTGGCCAACAATCTCTACATCACATCTTTGGCACCCCGCAGCGGGAAATCGGTCATGAGTCTCGGCATCATGGAGATGCTGTCCCGCCGTATCCGGAAAATCGGCTTTTTCCGGCCTATCATTCCGGAGGGCGGGCAAGACAACAATATCCAGCTCATTTTAAAACGCTATGCCCTGGACCTCCCCTACGAAGCCATGTACGCCTATAGCCACGAGAAAGCCATGGAATTGTTTACCCGCGGCGAGACCGACGAACTGATCAAGGGGATCGTGGCCAAATACAAGGCGCTGGAAAGCCGCTGCAACTTTGTCTTATGCGAAGGGACGGATTATACCGGCGTCTCTTCAGCGTTTGAGCTAGACTTCAACGCGGCCGTGGCCAACAATCTGGGCGCCCCGATTTTAACCGTCGTCAATGGCCGCGATAAAAGCATCCCAGAGGTTCGGGATGCGGTGCGCATTGCCGAAGAAGCCTTTGCGCAGCAGGGATGCGTGATTTTGGCCACCATCGTCAACCGTTACACGGGCGATGATCTCCCCCAACTGAAGCATAAACTGCGCCCGGCGGCCGACCGCCGGCCGCCGGTATATGTGATCCCCAACGAAGACATGCTAGGGAAACCCACGGTGGGAGAAATCACCCGGGCGCTGACCGGCAGCTGCATCCAGTGCGAACCGGACGGCATGAACCGTGAAGTCGGGCAAATCCTGGTGGCGGCCATGCAACTGCGCAATTTTCTGGACTACCTCCAGGAAGGCGCCCTGATCATCGCCCCGGGGGACCGCGCCGACATCATTCTGGGGACCCTGGCGACATTCTTTTCCGAAACCTACCCCAACGTGGCCGGCATCGTGCTGACCGGCGGCCTGTCCCCCGAACCGCCGGTGCAGCGGCTGATTGACGGCCTGCGCAGCACGCCGATATCCCGCCTGCCCACGCCGATCATCAGCGTGGCAACGGACACCTTTCATACCGCCACCAACGCCTATACCGTTCGCGCGACCCTCACGCCGGACAACGAGCGAAAAATCGCCACGGCCCTGGGGCTTTTTGAAACCCATGTGGATGTGGAAAGCCTTGAGAAGCGCATTGCGGTGACCCGCTCTATCCGCAAGACGCCCATCATGTTCCAGTATCAGCTCATCGAGCGTGCCAAAGCCCGACGACGGCACATTGTCCTGCCCGAAGGCGTGGAGGACCGTATCCTGCGGGCCGCGGAAATTCTCTCGCGACGTGGCGTCGCCGACCTGACCCTGCTGGGGGATACCGCCAAGATCGAACAGAAAATCACCCGGCTCGGCCTGCAAATGAAGGATGTCTCCATCATCGACCCCCTGACATCCGGCCTGCGCGAGGACTATGCGGCGATTTACTATGATCTGCGCAAACACAAGGGCATCAATGAGGAAATGGCCCGGGATGCCATGACCGACGTGAGCTATTTCGGAACCATGATGGTGCACCAGGGCCAGGCCGACGGCATGGTGTCAGGCGCCATTCACACCACGGCCCATACCATCCGGCCGGCTTTTGAAATCATTCGCACCAAGCCGGACTGTTCCATTGTCTCCAGCGTCTTTTTCATGTGTCTGCAGGACCGGGTGCTGGTCTACGGCGACTGTGCCATCAATCCCAACCCGAGCGCCACCCAGTTGGCCGATATTGCCATCAGCTCGGCCGAAACGGCGGCGAAATTCGGTGTGGAGCCGCGGGTGGCCATGCTCTCCTATTCCACGGGGGCTTCCGGCAAGGGCGAAGATGTCGATAACGTGCGCGCTGCCACGCAGCTGGTAAGGGAACGCCGGCCGGACCTGCAGATCGAAGGACCCATCCAATACGATGCCGCCATCGACGCCAGTGTGGCCCGTACCAAGATGCCCGACAGTACGGTTGCCGGGAAGGCCACGGTCTTTATCTTCCCGGATCTGAATACCGGCAACAACACCTACAAAGCTGTCCAACGTTCCGCCCACGCCATCGCCGTGGGCCCTGTTCTGCAGGGCCTCAACAAACCGGTCAATGATTTGAGCCGCGGCTGCCTCGTGGAAGACATCGTCAACACGGTGGCCATTACCGCCATCCAGGCTCAAGAAGAACAGGTGCGCTAAAAAAAACCGTAACACCAACCTCCACAGGAAATGACGCCTTCATGAAAATCATGGTCATCAATTCCGGCAGTTCATCGATTAAATACCAGATTTTCGAGATGCAGGATCGATCGGTGCTGGCATCCGGACTGGTGGAAAAAATCGGCGAACCCGATGGTCGCCTCACCCAACATACCCAAGCCGGGGACCGCGGTTTCGAGACCATCGCGAATACGCTGCCGATTGCCGATCATAAAGCCGGCTTTGACCTGATCAACACAACCCTCAAGGAAACCGGGGCCCTGGCCGACATGGCCGAATTGGTCGGCATCGGGCACCGCGTGGTGCACGGCGGCGAGGCGTTCCAACAGCCCACCCTGATCGATGCCGAGGTCATCGCCACCATTCGGTCCCTGATTCCCTTGGCCCCCTTACACAACCCGGCCAATCTGACCGGGATCGAGGTGGCCCTGGCCATTGCCCCGCAAGTGCCCCAGGTGGCGATTTTCGACACGGCCTTCCACCAGAGTCTGCCGCCCCACGCCTTCCGCTACGCCCTGCCGCGGGAGCTCTACGAGCGGCACGCCATCCGCCGCTACGGATTCCATGGAACCTCCCATTTCTATGTGGCCAAGCAGGCGGCCCGCATGCTGAAGCAACCCTTGGAATCCCTTAGCTTGATTTCCCTGCACCTGGGCAACGGCGCCAGTGCGGCAGCGATCCGCGACGGTAAGAGCATCGACACCTCCATGGGCCTGACGCCGCTGGAAGGGTTGATCATGGGCACCCGTTGCGGCGATCTGGATCCGGCCATCATTTTTTATCTGGTCCGGGAGACCGGCCGCAGCGTGGAGGCCATCGACGATCTGCTCAACAGGGACAGCGGCCTGCGGGGCATTTGCGGCGCCAATGACATGCGTGAAATCCATCGTCTCGCGGAGGCCGGAGACCCGGCTGCGCAGCTGGCCATTGACATGTACGTCTATCGTCTGCGGAAGTATATCGGCAGCTATAGCGCCGCCCTGGGCCGACTGGACGCCCTGGTCTTTACCGGCGGCATCGGCGAAAATGCCGGCCCCGTTCGCGCGGCCGCCTGTCGCGATATGGCCCTGTTCGGTCTTGTGATCGACCTCGCCAAGAATGACGCGCCCTCACGGGAGGCCCGCGAAATCCAGGACGACACCAGCCGCGTCAAGATCCTTGTGATCCCCACCAACGAAGAACTTGAAATTGCCGATCAGACTAAGGTATTGTTGTCGCAAGCAGACCTGATTTAGAGCGCACCTCCCGGAGCGCCTTCCAGTGCGGCCGGCGCCGCAGGCCTCCGCCGGGCAAGGCCCCTGCCGTTCAGTCGGGCGGCGGTGCATCCCCCGACGCCGTCGATGGGCCGTATTGTTTTTCGCCCAATCGGTTCTAGAATATATTCCGGTACACCGCTTGTGAAATCCCATCATACCCTTCAACGGTCAGACAGGAGACCGCATCCATGACACCACTGAAACCCTTGGCATCCTTCCGGGGCCCGCGCGGTCCTGTGATCCTTTTGATAATGGACGGGATCGGCATCGGACGTTTTCCGGAAGGCGACATGGTCCGCCAGGCCAACACCCCGGTGTTGGACTGGCTGGCCGACCACAGTCTGACCACCCGTCTCAACGCCCATGGCAAAGCCGTAGGCATGCCCTCGGACAGCGACATGGGCAACAGCGAAGTGGGCCACAACGCCATCGGATGCGGACGGATTTTCGAACAGGGCGCCGCTCTGGTCAACAAAGCCCTTGCCGACGGCACCCTCTTCAAGGGGACGGTATGGCAAGAGCTGATCGCCAATGCCGGCCGGGTCGGACAAAGCCTCCATTTCATCGGGCTGCTCTCCGACGGCAACGTCCACAGCCACATCGATCACCTGGAAGCCCTGCTCGCTGAAGCCCGGCGCAGCGGGGTGACCAAAGCCCGGGTACACGCCCTGCTGGACGGCCGCGATGTGCCTTCCACATCGGCGCTGACCTACATCGACCGCCTGGAAAAGGTTTTGGCCGATCTCAACCAACAGGACGACGTCGATTTCGCCATTGCTTCCGGCGGCGGCCGCATGAAGATCACCATGGACCGCTACGAGGCTGACTGGGACATGGTGGCGCGCGGCTGGCAGACCCATGTCAACGGCGATGGCCGGGGCTTTGCTTCCAGCCGCGAAGCCATCGAAACCTACCGCCAGGAGCATCCCGGCGTTATCGATCAGGATCTGCCGCCCTTCGTGATTCAACGTGATGGGGCACCGGTTGGACCCATCCGGGACGGCGACAGCGTCATTTTCTTCAATTTCCGCGGCGATCGCGCCATCGAAATCAGCAAGGCCTTCGAAGAGCAGACCTTTTCCCATTTTGAGCGGCAACCCTTCCCCCAGGTCCAGTATGCCGGCATGATGCAGTATGACGGCGATGCCTTGATTCCCAAGCGCTATCTCGTCGATCCCCCCGGCATCGATCGCACCCTGGGCGAGTATCTGGCCAAAACCGGCGTGACCCAGCTGGCCATCAGCGAAACCCAGAAATTCGGTCATGTCACCTATTTTTTCAACGGCAACCGCACCGGAAAATTCGACGAATCCCTGGAAGATTATATCGAAGTTCCCTCGGATCACGTCCCCTTCGAAGAGCGCCCCTGGATGAAGGCGGCTGAAATCACGGACAAGGTGGTGGCGGCGGCCCGGGCCAACCGGCATCGCTTCATCCGCCTGAACTATGCCAATGGCGACATGGTAGGCCATACGGGAATCCTCCCGGCGGTGGAAATCGCCGTGGAAACGGTGGATCTCTGCCTGGAGAGGATGCTGCGGGCCGTTCGCGAAAGCGCGGGCCTCCTGATCGTCTCGGCCGACCACGGCAATGCGGACGATATGTTCGAGCGCAACAAAAAAACGGGCGACGTCATGATCGAAGACAGCACGGGCCGACCCAAAACCAAGACCTCCCATTCCCTCAACCCGGTTCCGGTGTATATTTACGATCCCACCGGACGCGTACCCATGCGGCTTTCCCGGCACAAAGACCTGGGCATCAGCAGCCTGGCCGCCACAACCCTGACCCTGCTGGGTTTTGAACCGCCGGCGGATTATACGCCGAGTATTGTCGAGATTGGATGAGCCCCCTTTGATTCACGGCTGTTCCGCCCTCAGGGGAGACCGGTCGCGCATTTAAAAACATTGCGCTTGTAATATGGACGGATTTTCTAAGCGAGGTGAACCATGGCAAAACTGACAGTGGACGACTTGGCTGTAGAAGGCCAAAGGGTATTGATGCGGGTGGATTTCAACGTCCCGCTTAAAGAAGGACAAGTGGCGGACGATACGCGTATCCGGGCCGCCCTGCCGACGATTCGAACCATCCTGGCGCGCGGCGGCCGTCTGGTGCTCATGTCCCATCTGGGGCGCCCCAAAGGGCAGCGCGTGCCCGAACTGTCTCTGGCGCCCTGCGCCCGGGTACTGCAGGATCTGCTGCAACAACCGGTGGCTTTCGTGGACGATTGCATCGGTCCGGCCGTAGACGCATCCGCCGACCTGCTGAGCAACGGTGAAATCATGTTGTTGGAAAACCTGCGCTTTTACCGGGAGGAAACCGACAACGACCCGGCTTTCGCAGCCAAGTTGGCCCGTTTGGGGGATGTCTATGTCAACGATGCCTTCGGCACCGCCCATCGCGCCCACGCCTCCACGGAAGGGGTCACCCATCATATCGATCTGTGTGCCGCCGGATACCTGCTTGTAAAAGAGATCGATTATCTCGGGCGGGTTATCGAAACTCCCGAGAAGCCGTTCGTAGCGGTTCTGGGGGGTGCTAAAATCTCCGGCAAAATCGATGTAATCGATCACCTGCTGGACAAGGTGGACCACATTCTCGTGGGCGGCGGCATGGCCTATACCTTTTTCAAGGCCAAGGGCTACGGCATCGGCACCTCGCTGCTGGAGGAGGATCGCATCGACATGGCCCGCCGCCTTTTGGATAAGGCGAACGGCAAGATCATTCTGCCCACCGACACCCTGGTGACCGATCGATTGGATATCAAACAGGGTACCATCGGAAACCTCAAGGTCACGCCGGTGGAGGCTATTCCCGAAGGCTGGTGCGGTGTGGATATCGGTCCCCAGACCCTTGCGCACTATGGCCAGATCCTGCGCTCGGCCCGCACGGTGGTGTGGAACGGTCCCATGGGCGTTTTCGAGTTGGCGCCCTGCGCCGAAGGCACCTTCGCTCTGGCCCGGCTGATGGCCGATATTACCACCGCCGGGGCGATCACCGTGATCGGTGGCGGCGACTCGGCACGGGCTGTGGCGGATGCCGGGGTAGCGGAAAAGGTATCGCATGTCTCCACGGGAGGCGGCGCCTCGCTGGAAATGCTGGAGGGCAAGGTGCTCCCCGGTTTAGCGGCCTTGACGGATAAATGAAGGGGGCCCCCATGACGCCGGTCAACCTGCTACTTAACGAAGTCCGGAAAGGCTTTCAGAGCATCGATGTCCCCGGCCGTTACAAGGACAGTGCCCTGGAATGGCTCACCCGCTGGATGACCGATCCGGCTTTCCAGGACTATGTGCCGCAGATCACCTACCTGATCGAAAGCGAACGGTGGGGATTCCTGTTGGACGCCTTCTACCAGGTCATCCCCTTCGGCACCGGCGGCCGCCGAGGCCTGGTGGGGATCGGCCCCAATCGCATCAACCCCTGGACCATCCGGTCTTCCGCCCAGGGACACGCCCAGTACCTGATCAAGCAGTTCGGCGAGGAGGCCCGGCGCCGCGGCATCGTTTTGACCTATGACGTCCGATGTTTTACCGAAACCCAGTCCTATGCCGAGGATCGCCCAAATCCCGTAAAAGACCTTGACGGGCGGGACCTGGCCATGGCGGCGGCGGAAGTTTATACGGCCAACGGCATTCATGTCTACCTGTTCGACGGGGTGCGCAGTACGCCCCAGCTATCCTTCACCATCCGCCATCTGGACTGCATCTCCGGCGACATGTTCAGCGCCAGCCACAATCTGCCGACCGACAACGGCAAAAAGGTCTATGACCGGTTCGGCGGTCAATTGATTCCACCGGAGGATCAAACCCTGGTGGATGAAGTCAGCGATCATGTGACGCGAATCCGCACCCTGCCCTATGGGGAAGCCGTCGCCCAAGGGCTCGTGCATCCGCTTGGGGAGGAGGTGGACCAGGCCTACCAGCAGGCCGTAGCCGCGTTGAGCCGCTCCACCGAACGCCGCATCCGTCTGCTCTACGCCCCCCTGCACGGCACCGGACTGACATCGGTTTATCCGATTTTAAAACAGCTCGGCTTCGACGTTACCCTGGATCCGGCCACGGCCAACCTGAGCGGCGCTTTCGAAAATGTCACCTTTCACATTCCCAATCCGGAAGTCCGGCAGTCCTTCGACAGTTCGCTGCCCCATGCGGAGGAGATCCAGGCCGATCTGATTTTGAGCACCGACCCCGATGCGGACCGTATCGGCATCATGGTCCGCCACCGGGGCGACTGGGTGTTTTTGACCGGCAACGAGATCGGGATTCTCCTGGCCCACTACGGCATCCGTCAGGCGGAAGCCCACGGCGAACTAAAGGCCGACAGCACCCTTATCAAGACCGACGTGACGACATCGCTCATTGCACGTCTGGCCGAATCCAAGGGTGTGCAGTGCATAGGCGACCTGCTGGTGGGGTTCAAATACATCGGGGCGGAGATGAACCGGCTCGACACCGCCGGGAAGATGCCGGGGTTTATTTTGGGTACCGAAGAAAGCCATGGCTACTTGACGGGCAACTATGCCCGGGACAAGGACGCGGCCGGAGCTGCCATATGGATCGCGGAATTTGCCGCCGAGCTCAAGCGTGCGGGCATGACCCTGGTGGACCAGCTTGACCGCATCTATGCCGCCCATGGGTACTGCCGCAACGATCTGACCGAAATCCGGCTGCTGGGCGCCGTGGGCATGGAACAAATCCGGGCCATCATGGACGAGCTGCGGCAGCGGCCGGTTGAGGCTTTCGGTGATTTCGGCGTGCAATCCAAGCGCGACCGCTGGGAGGGGCCGCCCCAGCCGCACCTTTCCCGCACCGACACGGCCTCGCGCAATGTCCTCGTGTTCTTTCTCCAGAACACGGATGAGACCAGCAGCATGCGCGTGACCATTCGTCCCTCCGGTACGGAACCGAAAGTCAAAATGTACTTCGAAGTCGTCGGAAAGCCCTGCCCGTTGGCCCAGCTCGACGCCGCCAAAGCCGCCATCCGGAAGATCGGCGAACGACTGGAAAAGGCGGTCATGCGGCACTGTTACCGGATCCTGGGGATTGACTTCCCCGAGCGGGGTTTCCTGCTCTTCTGGCAGCTGCCTCTGACCGACAAATTGCATTATTTCGAGATCGAAGACGACATCGCCGCCCTGCAGCAAGTGGCATCGCTCCAGGAGCGTCAAAACCGTCTGCAGGCGCTGCTTGGCTTCCTGGGGGCCAATCCCGTTGAAAAAATCGACGACGCTTTCAAGGCCCGCTTCGGGGAAAGCCTTCGTTCGTTTATAAACATTGATCATTAGCGCCGGAAGAATATGGTCGGCAGCGTCGCATTCGGGGGTCGCCTTCTGGTCAGAAGAGCCATACGATGCCCGAAGAGGATAGCCCCAAGGACGGCCTCGTCGTTCGGTGATCGAAAGCCCAATCCCGTGTCCGGCAATCGCCGGCCTTAAACAGGTTTTTGCGGCCCGCAAAAAATTTTTTACGGCAAGCAGAACGACCGAAAAACGCCACCGGGTCAAAAATCTTCTCAAGGATCGTCTGGAGACGGTCGTGGCTCGGTTCGATCTCGTCCTGCTGCTGATCTAAAACGCCCTTTCGGTTCCCGCGTTATCTTCACCCTTCCCTGTCAAGCATATCCTTGATGATCTCCGCCAGCGTATTGCGCACAACGGGCTTGTAGATCAACTGACGGACGCCTATCTGGCGGGCGCGCTCTTCGTTCATTTGTTCGTTGAAGCCGGTGCACAGGATGATGGGAATATCCGGTCGGATGCGTAGGAGGGTTCGTGAGAATTCATCGCCGGTCATCTCCGGCATCGTCATGTCGGTGATGACCAGGTCGAAGGCCCGGGGCGTATCGGCGAAGGCTTGCAGTGCTTCACGGCTGCTCGTGTACGCCGTCACCCGGTATCCCAGGGAATCCAGCATCAGTTGCAGGACGTGCGCCACCTGGGGTTCGTCGTCCACGACCAGGATCGTTCCCTGCTGTCCGGCCGTAGCGATTTTCATTTCGGAGGCGGCCGGAAATTGGGAAGCGATATGATGGGCCGGCAAAAAGACACGAAAAACAGCCCCCCGTCCCGGTTCGCTTTCGACCCGGATATCGCCCCCGCAGTTCTTGACGATGCCGTGGACGACGGATAGGCCCATGCCGGTGCCTTTGCCCTTGCTTTTGGTGGTAAAATAGGGATCGAAAATGCGGTCGATAAGATCCGGTTCGATCCCCTGGCCGGTATCGGCCACGGTCAACTGAACGCTTCGGCGGTTTTCATCCCTACCGCCTGCAAGGCCCGTGTCGGCGTAGCCTTGGCGATCTTCGAGGGTAATGGTGAGAATCCCGCCGCTTTCCTCCATGGCATGGGCGGCATTGGTGGCCAGATTCATCACGACTTGGTGCAGCTGGGTGGGGTCGGCCATCACCGTCGCATCCGAATAAAGGGCTTCCCGAATGGCGATGGTGGCGGGGAGGGAGGCCCGCAGCAGCTTGACCGCCTCCCGGACCACACTGCTGAAGCGGACCGGTTTGGGCGCAATTTCCGCCTGGCGGCTGAAGGTCAGGATCTGCTGGGTGAGGTCTTTGGCCCGGTGGGCGGCCTTGAGAATCTCATTCAAGTAGCCGTCCACCGGAGCCTGGCCCCGACAGTCTTCCAGTGCAATTTCGCTGTATCCCAGAATCGCGGCCAGAATATTGTTGAAATCATGGGCGATGCCGCCGGCCAGGGTGCCGATGGCTTCCATTTTGAGGGCCTGACGCAGCTGGGTTTCCAGCTGGAGTTTCTCTTCCTGGATGCGGGTCAGTTCCGTAATGTCCATGGCGATTTGCAACCGCACCAATCGGCCGTCAATCCAGCGGATCGCGCGGTCGAAATTCAGATAGCGCCGTCCGGTAATCGGATTGTTCCCTTCCCAGACATGCAGCCCGGTGGCCTGGCCGTCGGCGTCCACAATGGAATCACTGATACAGGGATCACAGGGTGTTTTCCTGTTTTGCAACGCCTCCCAGCATTTGGCACCGGTCATATCGCCGCCAAAGCTTTCGCGCATGTGCCGATTCATGAGCAGAATGTCATGGCTTTCGATATCGGCCACGAAGACGTCCGCATCGATGCTGTCCAGAACGGTCACCAGGATTTCGTGGGAATGCTTGATCTCTTCTTCAGCCCTGCGGCGTTCGGCAAATTCACGCTTCAAATCTTCATTGGCCTTCTGGAGTTCCAGGTGTTTTTCCTCCAGGAAGCGGCCTGTCTCCAGCTGCTTTTCGAGCGCTGTCTTAAGTCCTCGCAGCAAGACGGCGATCGAGAGTGTAGCGACGGTATCCAACAGAAGGAAATTGGCACTGATTACCCACCATTTATCGGCCATGTTAGGGGGTGTAAAAGCGATCGTCATGTGACCGGTCAGCAGGGTGATGCCGAAACAGATCACGGTGGCGGCATTGATGGCCAGGGAGACCATCGCCGGCTTCAGACCGAAAAGGAGACTGGTCATGATCGGGAAGGCAAAAAGCCAGATCGACCCTGCGGCAAAAGGTCCCAATCGAACAAGAAGCGCCACGCCCAGCAAATAGATAAACGCCAGCAGCATGCATGCCCGTAGGATAAACGAAACCCGCCGGACTAAAGCCGCCCAGACAAACCAGGCATATCCAAGGGTATTGAAAGCGGCCAGCCACCAGATCTTTTCAACGACGGATAGATAGACGCTGGGGACGTAGGCGATAGCGCCCAAAAGCGCAACCGCGCGATAAATCACATCCAGAATGCGGCCGCGCCAGTACATGATGCTGCCCTCAGCCGTTTGTCCGTGGGGCTCACCCTGCGGATACAGGATGCGTAATACCTTTTCGATGCTATCCCCGAAGATCATCGACAGCCCTTCTTTGAGGCATATTGGCGGGGCCTGCTACTTTGTTACTTGATTTTGCTGCAATAGCTGCTAATTTGGTGGTCATAACATCATCCCCAACCGGTTTGGCGGGAGGTTTCGATGAAAACGAACTGGGTAGGTATGTCACTTTTATTGGTCATGATGGTTGCGGGCCCATTGTGTGCCGATTCGGTCTATTCCTGGACCGATGAAAACGGGATTCGCCATTACAGCAATACCGGTATTCCAGACGGAGTTCAAGGCGCCAACGAACGGCCTGAAGAATTTTCCGCGGCCCCGACCCCTGAACCAAACGAATCGCCCGGGAACGGCGGCGCCAGTGAAAGTCCGCCGGACACATGGTCCGGGGATACACCCGAAGAAAAAGAAGCCGCCGCTGAAAGCAATCAACAAATGGATGAGCAGCTGGCCGCCAAAGTCGAGAAAGAGCGGCAACGCCTGGGGGCCGAAATCAGAACGAATCCAGGATCTGTCCATCGGCGTATCCTTTACGCCTGGCATGAAGGACGCTATGGTCAAACCTCTCGAGGAGCAGCTGGCGCTGCTCAATGCCGATCCCAAGCGCTATTTCCGGATGAAACGAGAAGGTGCCTTCGATAACGGTTCCGGCGGCAGCGCCCCGCCTCCGAGTGGTCCGCTCTCCAATTCCTTACAATCTTTTGAAAGCTCCTCCTCTACAGGTCAATCCATGAATGGCGAGGCGAATTCCCCGGAGGGAGGATCCGGGAGCCCCTCTTCCGAATAGCCCCGTTACCATACGGAGGTCCTGCCAGGCGCGTTCCCGCAAGGAGCACCGCGCCCCCTGTTTTGAGAATCGCATGCATTGAAGGGCGGTCCCGACAAGGCCGCTTTGGTTCGTTTAGCGTCACGCCATTTCCTGCAAAACTTTCTTGACGGTGTTGCCGTCGGCCTTGCTGCCGAAATGACGCATGATGTCCCCCATGGCCTGCATTTTGTTCTTGTAGTCCGCGAAGTCGATATTCGCACGGATCCATTCGGCGATTTCACTCTCGGAAGCCATTACCGGCAAATAGGCTTCCAAGACCTTCAAATAGTCCGAGGGCCCGGCGAGGCCCTGCCGGGTCAGCACTTCCTTTTCGGACTTGATCAGCTTCTTGATCACCTGCACTACCTCTTTATCCGGCACGTCCTTAGCGGGAAGCCGGCCCAGTTCCCCGATGACGACGCGCAGGGCCTCCTTTTTGGCGGTGTCCTGAATTTTCATGGCCGCTTGTAAATCCGCCCTGATCTGCTCCTGAAGCTTCATAGATGGGTATTCCCTGAAAGAGTCCGGGTTTCCCGACGGTCTTCAATGCAGCGCTTCCTTGGCGCGAAGCGGTGAGCGCATGCGATGCGGCATTGGGTTACGGATGCCGGTCACTGCCACCGAAGATCGTCTCCGGCAGAGAAACGACGACTGCGTCGGGTGTTAAGGAAAATGGTGCTTCTACGATACTGCGTGGCCCGATAAAGTCAAGCCGTTGCATCCCCATGCCATTTGTCCTATCTATAGAAGTGCCTCTTGGATGGCCTCATTCTCCCATAAGGGACATTGCCGAACCATATGGACACTGCCAACGACCCCGTCGAACTGCTAGCGCCGGCGGGTAATTTAGAAAAACTGGAAACCGCCATTCACTTTGGTGCCGACGCGGTTTATCTGTCCGGCAAAGATTTCAGCCTGCGAAATTTCTCCGGCAATTTCAGCCTCGACGGAATTCAGGCGGCTGTCCGCTACGCCCACCAGAGGGGTGTACGTGTTTACGTCGCCTGCAACGTTTATTCCCGCAATCAGGAACAGGCGTCCCTGCGGGACTACCTTCAACAACTGGCGGCCATCGGCCCCGATGCCATGATCGTGTCCGACCCGGCCGTCTTCATGGCGGTTCGCAGCCTCCTGCCCGCTGTGCCGATTCACATCAGTACCCAGGCCAACACCACCAATTATGCCGCTGCGCGATTCTGGCGTGATCTCGGCGCTGAGCGCATTATTGCCGCCCGTGAGCTGACCCTGCCGGAAATCCAGGAAATCGCCGCCCGCAGCGACGTTGCCGTGGAAGCCTTTGTCCATGGCGCCATGTGCATCTCTTACTCGGGCCGCTGCCTGCTCAGCAACTACCTTGCCCTTCGCGACAGCAATCGGGGCCGCTGCGCCCATCCCTGCCGGTGGAATTACGCCGTCGTGGAAGAAAAACGGCCGGGGCAATATCTTCCCCTTCGGGAAGACGAACGCGGCGCCTATATTTTTAATTCGCGCGACCTGTGCATGATCGAACATATTCCCGCCCTCATCGCAAGCGGCATCACGGCACTCAAAATCGAGGGGCGAATGAAAGGCATCCACTATGTGGCCGCGACGGTCAAGGCTTATCGCGAAGCCATCGATACTTTTTACCGCCAGCCGGATGGCTACCAGGTCGCCCGGGACGGGTGGGCTTTAGTGGACAGCGTCAACCAGCGCGGATACTGCACCGGGTTCTACTTTGGCGATCCGTCCCAGACCAGCCCCAATCTGGAACTGAGCCGCCCGGCCTTTGAACACCGCCTGGTGGGCAGGATCGTTTCCGTGGAAGATGCCGGCAGCATCATCGTGGATGTGCGCAATCGACTTGCGGCCGGTGATGCCGTAGATATTCTCTCCCCCGGTCGGCCGATACAAAAGGCCACCATCCAGGGCATGACCGATCTTGACGAGGCCGCCCTACCGGTGGCCCATGCGGGCCGGCAGGTCAGGCTGACATTAGGCGTGCCCTGCGGCGTCAATGATCTGATTCGCCGGCATGAACCTTCAACCGCTACGCGCGCCGGTCGTCGATAGACGACACTGCCCACTGATGAAAGGACGGCCTCACACGCATGTTTCTCGTTGCCGACAATCTGCAAATCACGCGCCGGGATATGGCGGAGGCGATACGACGCCACCAGCCGGATCCCATCCGAGCATGTGTAACCCGATTGCAGGCCGCCGGTGCCCAGGCCATCGATTTGAATACCGGCCCCCTGGGCCGCAACGCGTCGAAAGACATGGCGTTCTGTGTCGCCGCGGTGCAGTCGGCGACGGATCTGCCCATCCTGATCGACACGGCCAACCCTTTGGCCGTGAAGGCCGGCCTTGAGGCCAACCGGAAAACCGTCCTGATTAATGGCATTTCCCTGGAGCCGAAAAAATTGGATGCCCTCCTGCCGCTGGCCGTTGAATACGATGTGGATGTCATCGCCTATCTTCTGGATGAGCGCAGCCGGGTACCGTTGCAGTTGGATGAACGGCTGTCCCTGGCCCTTGCGCTCTTCCAGCGCTGTCAATCGGCCGGACTGCGGCGGGAGCGGCTAATTTTTGATCCGGTGGTGGCCCCCCTGATCTGGCAAGACGGGTTGCAGCGCAATCGTGATCTTCTGGAAATCATCCGTCGCCTTCCCGAGCTTTTGGACGGCCCCGTGCGCACGATTGCCGGCCTCTCCAACCTGACCACCGGGCCAGGCCCTTCCGCGGCCAAACGGCGCCTGGAACAGGCTTTTGTATGCATGCTGGCATCTTCCGGCCTCTCCTGGGTGCTGCTCAACATTTACCACCGGGAGACCGTCGCCGCAGCACTCGACTGCCGCATGCTGATGACCGATCACCTCTTCGCATGGCAAACCGTATTCTCGGAAGCACCGCGCAAGAGTTGATCGACGGGGGCCGGGTGCTCTGAACCGGGTTTTAATCGTCTTGGATTTGTCGGCGGATGGCCGCTTCGGCCGCTTCAAATTCGCGGGTAATGGCGTGGGTCATCTCGGCGGCGGCATCCAGATGCTGTGCCGCCTCGGAAAACCCCGTCGCTTCGACCCTGCGGGCCCAATCGCTGTAGTTGGCGGCATGGTCATCGTTGTGGTGAATCCAGTGGTGGAGGAGTTTGAGGATCTTTTCGGTTTCCGTTAGTCCCCCTTCGGCCGAAGCTGAGCTCGGGGAATGGTCGTGGTGATGATGGCTCATGAAGTGTTTCTCCTTTTAAGGTTCGCCCGGAAATTCCATACACCGATGCAGGTTATGCGTCAACGCCGTATCGGGGCAATAACACGGAACGCCCCTCACCGGACCCGCAAGTGCCTGTGGTCTTCCTCCGCCCAGTGCCATAGCTGCGGCGGCCGGGCAACCTTTGGCCCCCGAAGATCCTTTGCTCTTATGGTCTTGTTCGTAAAAACGACGGCGTCATGAGGGCGGCAGGGCGCCTGTCGGACAAGGCATGCAACCTAATGCATATCAGGAATGGGTCGTGTTTTCGCATCGCCGTCCCGATCGGATGGATTGGCGGTCGAACGTCATCGTATTGTTGAATAGGGCCACTTAGGAGTAGATAATGTTGTAAGTCAGGGGGGGATACTTCCAAACCCCCGGCTTCGGAAGGATGTGCTGACCGCCGACCGTCAACCAGGACAGATCGGGTTTGATTTCTCTCAGTTTCCCGTCATCTGGGGGACGCGCCTGGTCGGTGGGCAAATAGGTCGCCTGAAAAATACAGATCCCTTTGTTGCGGTGTTTGAAGATGACATAGTTTTTGGTAAATGTGTGGATGGAGATCTGGTTGGTGGACGCCAGGCTCTGCATCTCCTCTTTGGTCAGTCCCATCAGCACGGCCTTCGAAACACCCCGTTCAGATACCCTGATCAAACCGCGAGTTTCGCTGCTTCCGGCATAAACCGTAGAGATACAGGACAGCTGCCGCAGATATTGGGCCGCGACAATGGCGGCTGTGCGGCGGCCGCCGGCCATCACGGGCAGTCCGTAGAATTCAAAGAATTTCTTCTGCAGATCCTCGGCATACTTTTCGCCGCGTTCAAAGATATCCTTTGAAATGTAGCGCAAATCGCGCGCCAGGCTTTCGGCGGCTTCGATAATCGGCCAGTCTACCCGAACGTGAAAGTGGGTCAAACTATATCGATTGTGGGCTTTGGTGGCGGGGTCGCGCTGGATGAGAAGGGCGTAGTCCACCGGTAAAAGCGCTTTGATGAACAAAGGGAACTGGAGCGACTCCAGGTATTTCTGGTTGCGGTCGAACTTGTTGGACAACGGCAGGGTCTTGGAAGACAGCAGGTTGGACTTGGTGGTTTTGTTAAGATCAAAAAAACGGATGTACTTTTTATGTTCCGGTGGAATCGTATCTTCCACGAACAGCACCAGAAACGCGTTCTGACACTCATACTCGACATCGGGAATGCGGGCTCGCGGTTTCAATTCCCGCTTTTCGACAAAAGGAAAGGCGACTTTGCTGGCCTGAAACCGCGTATAGGAATCAATGAGAGCGTACTGCAGCATCAAAGCATCCAGCTCGTCACGCAACAGTTCGTAGTAGGATCGCCGCAGCCGGTTTTCACCGCTCAGCTCTTCTCTAACTTTCCAGAATGTCACTGGACGCACCCGTTCCATGGAAATGTCAACCAGGCATCATGGCAGCGACCCCGGTCGGCGATGGTCATGATCAGCAGGTAAGCATGGTGTCAGGCAAGTGTTTCGTATTCCTTTAAATACCATTTATTTAAGGGGGCGTCAACGGCGGTGCGTGTCGGAGCGGTTCATTTTTTCGATCCACCCATAAAGCCGTTCGCGATAGCGATAGGCTAGAAGTATTCCCAGGCCGCATATCCCGAGCACGATCGCAAAAAGACCATACATATGCTCGAACAGCATGGCGCCCTGCAGGCTGAGCATGAGAGTGCCCGGCATTCTTCCGAATGTCGCCATCAGGATAAAGAGTTTGAGGGGCATGGCGGTGACGCCCAAGAAAAGGCAAAGGTAGTCTTTGGGAAATCCTGGGAAGACAAACAGCAGCAGAATGACGAGGGCGCCATTGTGGGTCACCATCTGATCCATGCGCTGTCGTTGGGCGGTGGGAACAATCCGCCGAATATACTGTCGTCCGAGAAATCGTCCGATGATGAAATTGATCAGCGAACCAATCGTCAGGCTGATGCTCGAATAGGCAAATCCCTTCGCCGCGCCAAAAAGATAACCGCCGATAAACCCGGTGGCTTCCCCGGGAATGGGGGCGAAAATCACCTGCGCGATTTGAACGCCCATGAATACGAGCGGCGCCCAGGGGCCCGAAGCCAGGATAAAGGTTTGAATCTTCTCCCGGTCGATCATCAGGTGGTAGGCCGCCTTCAAAGCCTGCAGGAGGGGCACGCGAAAGATAACGGCTACAATACCCAGCAGCAGGATAAGCAACGCCAGAATCAGTATGGGGCGCTGGGGGGGGCGGGTTAAGGCCATGGACGTCCCTATGCTATTCTTCTGATCGGGATGCTGCTTTGTCGGATCGCCATAGAGGGATGGTGCAATGCCGCATCCCTGTTTGGGCGTTGGGCGGCCGGAAACGCGAAATTACTTATCCCGGCGCTTTTGATGAAGGGCCTTCTTGCGCGACCAACGCTCGAAAAATCCCATCATGCCGGCCTCATAGGCACGATCCACTTTTTCTTCTCTCACCTGAACCGCGTCGGCACTTTGCATGGCTGTCCGGAGGCATTCCGTTTTACAATAGCATACCCGGCAGCTCTCCGGGGTTTCCCGCAGCCCGTCGGGTCCCATGGGAAAAACGCACTCCAGTTTGCTGAAACAATAGGGACGCTCGTCACGTGTCATGACACCTCGATTCTGTTCCGTGGGAAGGGCCAGGCACTCACGGGAACCCGGCTTCGCTCCTCAATTCGGCAATCATGCCGCTGTCCGCATAGCTGAAATAGGTCCCCCCTCCGATAATGATGTGTTCGTGAATCGTCAAGTCCATGAGGCGGCAGGCCTGGATCAATCTGCGTGTCAGGGCCGAGTCTTCCGGCGAGGGGCGTGGATCGCCGGAGGGGTGGTTGTGGACCAGAATAAGCGCTGCCGCATGATGATCCAAGGCGGCCCGAATGACTTCGCGGGGGTAAACGCTGCTGGCGGTCAACGTGCCTTCAAATAAAGTCTGGATGCCTAGGACCCGATTCTTGGCATCCAGGAAAAGCACCTTGAATTGTTCCCGCTTTTTATCCCTCAGACTCTGATATAGATAATCGAAGAGCGTCGCGGAATTGTGCACGACGGCTCCGGCGGTGAGACGCTTCTCCAGGTAACGCTCGCAAACCGCCGGGATGAGCTTGATGCCGAACAGGTTTTTAGGACCAATGCCGGGAATCTCACAGAGGTCGCGCGACGCGGCTTCGAAAATCGCCGGCAGGCTGCCGAAGCGCTGCAAAGCGGCTTTCGCCGCCGGCTTACAGTCCTTGCGCGGTGTGGCCAGCGTGAGCAGAAGTTCGAGGACTTCGTAATCGTGAAAACCGCTCAGACCCGCTGCCAGAAATTTTTCCCGTAGCCGTCCGCGATGTCCCTCGGCCGGATGCCGGCCCGATTTTTTATCGACCATGACGTCAACCTGCCTCTATCCCAAACACGCGGCAACCCTATTCGATTTCCTGTTTGAGATCCCGCGTCATCAGCCGGTAGACCGCCTCCCGAGGGGACGCGCCATCATAGAGAATATGATACATCTCATGGCAGATCGGCATCTCGACACCCACCTCCCGTGACAGATTATAAACGGATTTGGCGGTCTTGACCCCCTCCGCCACCATCCGCATTTCGGAGAGGATTTCATCAAGGGTGAGCCCTTCCCCGATCTTTTTGCCCACGGTATGGTTGCGGCTCAGGTCGCCGGTGCAGGTCAGGATCAGATCGCCGACACCGGCGATTCCGGCCAGCGTACGCTGGTCCGCACCCAAACGGCGGCCGAGGCGCTGGATCTCCACCAGGCCCCGGGTAATGAGAGCGGCCCGGGTGTTGAGTCCCAATCCCAGGCCGTCGATGACCCCGGCGGCGATGGCGATGATGTTTTTGACCGCCCCTCCCAACTCGACACCGATCACGTCCTGGTTGGTATAGACGCGAAAATAAGGGGTGGCGAAAACGTGTTGAACTATTTCGGCGGTGGCCAGGCTGTGGCTGGCCGTGGTTATGACCGTGGGCGCTTGGCGTGCCACTTCGCGGGCGAAGCTCGGGCCGGAAAGAACCGCCAGATGCTCCGCAGTCACTCGCGGCAGAGTTTCCCTGATGACCCCGGACATGGTCAGATGGGTCTTGTTTTCAATGCCCTTTGAAGCGGAGACCACAATCGTTTCGGATCCGATCGAATCCGCCATGCGCAGAGTCGTCTCCCGCATGAGGTGGGAGGGCACCACCAGCAGCACGAGATTTTTCTGGTCCACGACGGCGTGCAGATCATTGCTGGGATGCACATTGGGCGACAGGGACACACCCGGCAAAAACACCTTGTTCTCATGGTGTTTCTCGATCTGACGGCGGACCTCGGGCTCGAAAACCCACAAATCCAGAGGATAGCCTTGGCACCCCAGAAGATTGGCCAGGGCCGTCCCCCAACTGCCGGCCCCGACAACACCGATTTTCATGTTGTGATCGATCTCACTGTTCATGGTGTACCTTTTTCGTTGGCTTGCCGGTTAACATAGTGGCGCTTTCCGGCTGGACGGCCCTTTTGCCGCGCAAGCTATTCTTCGTCCTTTTCTTCCAGACGGGCTGCGCCGATGACCCGTTCTTCCGGAGAAATCTCAATCAATTTGACGCCCTGGGTGTTGCGCCCGATGACCGAAATGCCTTCGATGGCCATGCGGATGAGCTTGCCGGAATCGGTCACCAGCATGAGGTCGTCATCTTCATCTACCAGCAGGATGTTGACCACCTGACCGTTGCGGGTATTTGTTTTGATGGTAATGACCCCCTTGCCGCCACGTTTCTGAACCGGGTATTCGTCAATGGAGGTACGTTTGCCGTAGCCGTTTTCGGTTACCGTGATAAGCGTCTGGCCGTAGGAGAGCACTTCCATGCCCACCACGTGATCGCCGGTTCCCAGACTGATGCCGCGAACACCGCGCGCCACCCGACCGGCCGGGCGCACGCCGGTTTCATGAAAACGGATGGATTGGCCCTTCGCCGTCCCCAGGAAGACATTGGTCGTGCCGTCGGTGATCCGGGTGCTGATCAGCTCGTCTCCGGCCATCAGGTTGAGGGCGATGATGCCGACCGTGCGCGGACGGCTGTAAGCCATGAGGTCGGTTTTCTTCACAATCCCTTTTTTGGTGGCCATGAGGATGAAATGGCCCGGTTCAAAACTCGGCACGGCCAGCACCGTGGTGAGGCGCTCCTCCTTGTCGAAATGCATCAGGTTGACGATGGCTTTGCCCACACCGGTCCGGCTGGCCTGAGGGATCTCGTAGACTTTGCGCCAATAGACCTTGCCGAGATTGGTGAAGAACAAGAAGGTATGGTGGGTGGAAGCCACGAAGAGGTGTTTGACGAAATCCTCACTCCGGGTTGCCATGGCGGTCTTGCCTTTGCCGCCGCGGTGCTGGCTCTGATAGATGCTCAAGGGCGTGCGTTTGATGTAACCCCGCTGGGAGACCGTAACCACCATGTCTTCCTCCACGATCATGTCTTCCAGGGTAATCTCTTTAGAGGCGGCTACGATTTCCGAGCGGCGTGTGTCGCCAAAGTTCTCCCGGATTTCAGTCAATTCATCCTTGATAATGTCCAGCACCAGCCGTTCGCTGGAAAGGATGTCCTTAAAATAGGCGATGTCCTTGAGGGTCTGGTGGTAGTCTTCAATAATTTTGTCACGCTCCATGCCGGTCAGGCGCTGGAGGCGTAAATCGAGAATGGCCTGAGCCTGGATCGCACTCAGGGCGAAGGCCGCCATCAGGCGGTCTTTGGCCTCGGCCGGTGATTTGGACTGGCGGATCATGGCCACCACGGCGTCGATATTGTCCAGGGCAATCTTATAGCCTTCCAGGATGTGGGCCTTTTCTTCGGCCTTTTTTAGATCGAAGCGGGTCCGGCGGACCACGATTTCCTTGCGGTGGACGATAAAATGCTGCAGCATGTTCTTGAGGTTGAGCAATTCCGGACGGTTGTCTACAATGGCCAGGAAAATGACCCCGAAGCTGCTCGCCATACGGGTATGCTTATAGAGCTGATTGATGATGACATCGGCGAACTGATCTTTTTTCAGACCAACGGCGATCCGCATGCCGTCCTTGTCGGACTCATCGCGCACGAAGCGGATGCCCTCGATGGTCTTGTGGCGCACCAGTTCGGCGATCTTTTCCACCAGGCGGGCCTTGTTGACCTGGTAGGGCAGCTCGGTGACCACCAGGGTCTCGGATTGATCCTGTTTGTTGGTTTCCACTTCCACCTTGGCGTGCACCCGTATAATGCCGCGCCCGGTCTCGTAGGCCTCCCGGATCCCTTGCAGGCCGTAGATCGTACCACCGGTGGGGAAATCGGGACCGGGAATGATGTCAATGAGGTCGGCTACGGTCAGCGCCGGATTGTCGATCAGCGCAACGACGCCGTCGATAACCTCACCCAAATTATGCGGAGGGATATTGGTGGCCATCCCCACGGCGATGCCGGCCGAACCGTTGATCAGCAGACTGGGTATTTTGGCCGGCAGAACGCTGGGTTCCGAAAGCGTTTCGTCGTAGTTGGGGACGAAATCCACCGTCTCTTTTTCAATATCGTCCATCATGTGATGGGCAATCTTCATCATGCGCACTTCCGTGTACCGCATGGCGGCCGGCGGGTCGCCGTCGATGGACCCGAAGTTCCCCTGTCCGTTGACCAGGGGATAGCGCATGGAGAAATCCTGGGCCATCCGCACGATCGTATCGTAAACGGCCGTGTCGCCGTGGGGGTGATACTTACCGATCACGTCACCCACAACGCGGGCGGATTTCTTGTAGGGTTTGTTCCAGTCGTTTTTCAGGTCCCGCATGGCGAAGAGCACCCGGCGGTGAACCGGTTTCAGGCCGTCGCGCACATCCGGCAGTGCACGTCCGATAATGACGCTCATGGCATAGTCGAGGTAGGATTTACGCATCTCATGCTCAATGCTGATGCCGGGCAGGTTGTCGTTGCTCATGGTCGTTCCTTGATCTTGCCTAATTGACGTTAAGAGGAAGGTTTCGTGGTCATCCGCATTTCATAGCTCCGGTGATAGATGTCCGTAAGCGTTAGAAAAGCGGTCATGACCAGCGGTCCGTAAATGATGCCGAGAATGCCGAACAGCTTCAGACCGCCGATGATGGACAGAAAAACCAGCAGGGTGTGCATCTGCACCCGCTGACCGACGATGCGCGGCTTGAAAAAATACTCCACGCCGACCGTGATGACGGCATAGATGACAAGAAAGGCGATGCCGACCGCAATCCGTCCGTTGATGAACAAAATGACGGTGGCCGGTAAAAAGACCAGGCCGATACCGACAATGGGCAGGAACGCCAGCAAACCCATAATGACCCCCCATAAGAGAGGCGACTGCAGGCCGAACAGCGCAAACACGATGCCCCCCAGCGTCCCTTGTATAATGCCGCCCAACCCGTTGACCACGAGGATGGCCCCCGCCATGTCCTGGAATTTTTTGACCAGCTGTTCCTCCTCGCTCTGCGGCAGGGGGGAGAGCGCAATGAGAAACGCCAACAGGCGCTTGCCGTCGACGAACAGATAATAGCAGATCAGCAGCATGATGAGAATGTTCACGAAAAAGGACAGGATATTCTGGGCGGTGGCCTGGGTCTGCCGGTAAAGAAATAGTCCCACGCCCTTGCCCAGCTCGGAAAAGGTATTCTTGATCTCTTCGCCGGAGAGCTGGACGCCGAATAGGCCCAGGAAGTGGTTGATGTTTTCGATAAAGTGGCTGCCCTCCAGGATCTTCTGCACCTGGGCGTTGATTTGGGCATTGCGGCCCATCAGATAGAGATCATAAGCTTCCTGGGTGAGGATACCGATGAAAAAAACAATCGGCACCAGGACCAGGTGAAAGATCAGCACGCAGGTGATAAACGATGAAAGGGAGGGCGCTAATTTGTAAGTCAACCGTTGATAGAGCGGATAAAAGATGCCGGTGACAACGGTCGCCATGACAATGGTAGAGCCAAAGGGCCAGAACAACCAGCCGACCAAAAAGATCGACAGCAGAAAATAGCACATGAACACCCAGAGGGTGATATCCTGGGAGGGACGCTGATCCATGCTCATCATTCAACAAAGGCCGTTTCTCGCCATGGCCGTCGACCGCAAGCCGACCGAAGGAAAACTTTCCCGTTTAGCCGGACCGTCTTTGTCGGAGGCTGCCGGACGATGCAAAGGTCGGTGTCGGGCGGGAAGGCACCATCGGAAAAGGGAGACACATGGACGGGTCGCGGCCGACCCATTCCTTTCAGGAGCAAGGAACCCGTAGCCGATGATCGTTGCGTGACAACCGATAGCACCGGTCGACAGATAAAGGACGGCCACGGTCCCCCTTGCGGCATCGAAGCCTTCCGGGCGGTCGCGGCCTTCATTTCATCTGTGGGGTTTCATTGCTGCAAATACGTCCAAGGGACGTTTTACTTGCTGACAAACGCGCCGAAGAGAATCAGCAAAAGGATCTCGTAAACCCCGACGGCAAGATAGGATGCGCCGCTGAGCGCATAAACAATACCGCCACCGACAATTACAGGCATGGCGCAAAAAACCATGATCCCCAATTTTCTTGCAATGTCCATCTCGGCCGATCTCCTTGGGTTCCGTTCAGTCCGGGATTGCGGTTTTAACGGCCCCGGGTGCAGCAGCATAGTTGCCCGCCCAAGGCCGTTGGTGAAACCTTTCCTTCTACTGCTAAAAGCAAGGAATCATTAGCAGATACCGCTTCCAAAGTAAAGTGCTAAAAGTTCGCGCAGGGGCTTCCGAAGACCTTGCGCTGGCCGCCATCAATCGTCTATCGGCCAATCAACATGGCCATTCCCATGCCGCCGCCGATGCACATGCTGATCAAGGCGGAGCCATAATCCCGGCGCTGCATCTGGTGGATGGCCGTTACCATTTGGCGGGCACCGGTGCACCCGATGGGATGGCCGATGGAAATGCCGCTGCCGAGTTCGTTGGGACGCTCTTCGGGCAGCTTGAGCTCCCGGCAACAGGCAATCGCCTGGGCGGCAAAGGCTTCGTTGAGTTCGACCATATCGACGTCACTGATCTGCATCCCCTGGTTTTTAAGCACCTTGCGCACCGCCGGGACCGGCCCCAGCCCCATAAACGCCGGGTCGAGCCCGCCGGAGGCAAAGGCCTTGATTTCGGCCATAGGCGTCAGCCCGAGGGATTGGGCTTTCTCCCGCTGCATGAGCACGACAGCGGCCGCCGCATCGTTGATGCCGGAGGCATTTCCGGCGGTTACCGTGCCATCCTTGCGGAACACCGGCCGCAATTTTGCCATCTTTTCGGCGGTCGTATCCATGGGTCGCTCGTCGATCTGGAAAAGGTCCTCGCCCTTGCGGGTCTTCAATACCACCGGAACGATCTCTTGGGCGAAGAGGCCGGCATCGATGGCCCGACGGGCACGCGAATGGCTCAGGGCCCCTAAAGCGTCCTGTTCTTCCCGGGTGATGCCGTAGCGCTGCGCGATGTTCTCGGCGGTCACGCCCATATGGTAGCCGTAAAAAATTTCGTACAGCCCGTCGAAAACCATGAGGTCGGTGACGTCCCCGGTCCCGGTGACTTCCATCCGGTAACCCCAACGCGCCTTGGGAAGGGCTATGGGCACCTGGCTCATATTCTCCATCCCGCCGGCAATGATCACTTCCGCCTGTCCGGTGGCGATGCTGGCGGCCCCCAGGGCAATGGCCTTCAGCCCTGACCCGCAAACCTTATTGATCGTGTAGGCCGGCGTTTCCTTGGGGATACCGGCTCTGATCATGGCCTGCCGGGCCGTGTTCTGCCCTTGGCCGGCCTGTAGCACATTCCCCATGACCACTTCATCCACAGTCACGGTTTGGGCGGCGTCAGGCCAATCCTGATAGCGCTCTTCCAATTCAATCGGGTCGTTCTCACGCAACGCCTCCGGAGCCAAATCGAGCACGGCCTGGCTGGCTACCGGTTTGAGGTTGAGACGCTTTAGGGCATCATGTATGACCAAGGCCCCCAAATCCACCACCGCGGTATTTTTAAGAGCTCCTCCGAAAGCGCCCACGGCGGTGCGCACCCCCCCCACAATGACCACATCTTTCATGAAATCGCCTCCTTGCTTGAATTCTGCAACGCTCTGCTATAGGTTAAAAATTAAAAATCGTTTACGCTACCATCGCCTTCACACCGAGGTCAAACCTAAAGTCGCCATGTGCCTGATCGTTCTTGCCCACCGTGTTCACCCGTCCTATCCCGTAATCATCGCCGCCAATCGGGACGAATTCTATGCCCGCGCGACCGCCGCCCTGGGGAAATGGCCGGATGCGCCTCATATTGTGGCCGGGCGCGATCTTGAGGGCGGCGGAACGTGGATGGGGATCAGCCGGGAGGGACGCTTGGCAGCCCTCACCAATTACCGCGAACCCGGCCGCCAGCGACCCGCGGCCCCTTCCCGGGGCCATTTGGTGAGCGATTTTTTGAGGGGCAAGGAAGGACTTAACCGATACATTGAGAAACTATCTTTAACAGATCAAGATTACAACGGATATAACATGCTATTATCCGATGGATGCCGCTGGGTGTACACGTCCAACCGGAGCCGGGCCCCCCAAGAACTGCCCCCCGGCATCTATGGGCTGAGCAACCGCCTGCTCAACACCCCCTGGCCCAAAGTAGAGAACAGCCGCCGGGCCGTCGAGGGACTGTTGGCATCGGAACGCCCCCCCGCCATTGAGGACCTTATGGAGATTTTGCAGGACCGCACCATACCGCCGGATGCTGCCCTGCCCCACACCGGTGTCGGGCTTGAATGGGAGCGGCGCCTGGGGTCGGTTTTCATCCACAGTGCCATCTACGGCACCCGCTCCTCGACCGTGCTGCTCCTGAATCAGGAGGGCACGGCGCAAATCTGCGAACGCACGTTTGACGTGCAAGGCTTCGTCGGTCAGGTTGACTACAAAATCCACTTACCGACCGCATACGGGCGCAAGGAAAATGTCCCTGGCCCTTGAACCCTTGATGGCATGACGCTGTGTTTAAAGCGCCGTATCAGTCGGCCTGGCGCACGATCATCACCGAACAGGGCGCCTTCTGGGAAACGCGCTTCGTAACGCTGCCGAAAAGCACCAGTCCCATTCCGGAAAGGCCGTAGGATCCCATGACCACCAGATCCGCCTTGCGCTCTTCGAGAAACGCCAGTATCTCCGTCGAGACATGCCCGTCGAGCACCACGTACTGGGAAGTCAGCCCACGGGAAGCCTCCTCATCATAGCGTTCCTGCATGCGCTCCTGGATCTGCAGCAAGAGGGTTTCGCGAGGGGGTTCCTCCGGAGGAATCCATTCCGCCTCGGTTAGAACCGGATTGACGACCGGCGGCAGCACATGAACAATCAGAAGCTCCGCCCCGTAGCGACGGGACAGGTCACAGGCGGCAGCCACGGCTTGGTCGGCATGGTCTGAAAAATCCGTACAGCAAACAATGGTCTTCATCTCCATTTTCCCATCCTTTCGACACGGCAAGTGGATCAAGTCTCCAACAATCCGGGCATGAGGGTGCGCAGCATGTCTTCCTTGCCGATGATGCCCACCAATTTTCCCTTGTCCACCACCGGCAGGGTGTGGAGATTTTTTTCAACCATAAGGGATGCGATATCCTCAATCGATGTTCCCGGATCCACCGTCACCGGCTTGGGTGTCATAGCTTGCTCCACCCGCGTCGCCGCGATTTTTTGGACTTCTTTCTCAAATTGTTTGGCCGATGTCAGGGTAATGTAGCCATCCAGCAGGGTAAACAAAGACGGCAGGGGAATACGCTTCTGCTGGGCGATCATGTCACTCTGGCAGATAATCCCCACCAGTCGCTTCTCGGCATCCACCACCGGCAGGCCGTTGATGCGGTTTTCCAGCAGGATGCGGGTTGCTTGGGTAATATCGGTAGTGGGGTTTACGGTGATCACCGCCCGGGTCATAATATCTTGTGCGGTTCGCATGGGGCCCCCTTTTGGGAGAGGTTGCCAGGGCGCTCTAATTCCCTGTGTTCAAGGCTAAGCACGCTTTAATTGTTACTAAAAAATAGGACGACCGACCGCCAATGTCAATCGGAATCGGGGCCGCCGACCCTATCCGGCGGCAGGGCCTCCTCCATCAGCCGCCGCCAGCGGTCCAAACGATATTTCACGGTTTTCTCATAACCGCGCGCGGTGGGATGGTAATAACGCTGGTTGCGAATTTCCGCGGGCAGATGGTGCTGAGCAGCGTAGGCGTCTTCATAATCGTGGGCATAGCGGTAGTCGGCCCCGTAGCCCAAGTCCTTCATCAACCGGGTTGGCGCATTGCGCAGATGGAGGGGCACGGGCAGGGTGCCATGGCGTCGTGCGGCTTCTTTAGCCGCTTTATAGGCCATGTAGACGGCATTGCTCTTGGGCGCGGTGGCCAGGTAAACCGCTACCTGGGCCAGGGCCAGTTCGCCTTCGGGCGCGCCCAAAAAATGATAGGCGTCCCTGCCGTTCAGAGCGGTCGTTAGGGCCTGGGGGTCGGCCACCCCAATGTCTTCCGAGGCGAATCGCACCATGCGACGGGCGATATAGTGCGGGTCTTCTCCTGCCGCCAGCATGCGCGCCAGCCAGTAAAGCGCCGCATCGGGATCGCTGCCCCGCAGGCTTTTGTGCAGCGCGGAGATCAAGTTGAAGTGCTCATCCCCGGATTTGTCGTAGCGCAGGGCCTTGCGCTGCAGGACCGCCTCCAGATCGGCCAGCTCGATGCAGTTCTCCGCCGCATCCGCCGTCGCACCGGTCTGGCTGATCCTCAAAGCCGCCGCCATTTCCAGATTGTTGAGGGCACAACGCGCATCGCCGTCCGCTGTTTGGGCCAGAAATTCCAGGGCGTCGGGCGCCAGTTGAAGGTTCTTGCGCCCCAACCCCCGTTCCGGATCCTGAAGGGCCTGCCGAACAATGCGGGCCAGTGTCTCCGGGGTGTGGGATTGCAGCACGACCACGCGGCAGCGGGACATGAGGGCCGGAATGACTTCAAAGGACGGATTTTCCGTAGTGGCCCCAATCAAGGTGATCAGGCCGGTTTCCACATGGTGCAGAAAAGCATCCTGCTGGGCCTTGTTGAAACGATGGATTTCGTCCACAAACAAAAGGGTGCGCCGCTGGTGAAGATCCCGCTCCTGCCGGGCTTCCTGGATCACATGGCGAATGTCCTTGACCCCGCTCAGAACCGCTGAAAATTCCACGAACCGTGCTTGGGAAGCGCCCGCAATCAGCCGTGCCAGCGTGGTTTTGCCGCATCCCGGCGGTCCCCAGATGATCATCGAAAACAACCGCTGACTGCGGATCGTTTGCTGGATCAGACTGCCCTCCCCCACCGCATCGGTCTGTCCGATGAATTCTTCCAGGGTGCGGGGCCGCATGCGGTCGGCCAGGGGGGCATCCGGCGCCATTTTCAGTTTGGCATTGTATTCGAAAAGGTCCACTCCCAATATCCTTAAATCTCAGCGCCAATATGGCGGGTCGGTTCAACCGCTATCGACGTTTGGCGGGAGTTCTCTTTTTCCGGTCCCGACGCCGCTTTTCGCGCACGGCCGGTCGATCACTGAATTCCATTCGTCCGGAGCGCTGGCGCAGCAGAAGGCGAATCGGGGTCTGGTCCAGCCCGGTGGCCTCCCGGATCCGGTTGAGCAGGTAGCGGCGGTAGGAAAAGTGGACGGCTTCCGGGTAGTTCACAAACAAGACGAAGGTCGGCGGCCGGCTGGAGGCCTGGGTCGCATAGTAAAATTTAATCCGTCGGCCGCGATGCAGGGACGGCTCGTTGTCTTCCATGGCTTGCGCGAGGATGCGGTTGATCCGTCCGGTGGAGATGCGGGCGGCGTATTGGTCATAGACGGTGTTGACCAGCTGGAAAATGCGCTGCACCCGCTGCCCCGTCAGGGCGGAAATGGTGACGACGGGCGCATACGCCAGGAATTTGGCGTCCTCCCGCAACCGCGAGAGGTATTTTTTGGCCGTGCGATGATCTTTTTCCACCAGATCCCACTTGTTGAGGAGGAAAATGCACCCGCAGCCCCGGTCATAGGCATAGCCGGCCACGCTGATGTCCTGATCGGTGATCCCTTCCGAAGCGTCGATCAGGATGAGGGCCACATCGCAGCGGTCCAGGCTGCGCAGGGCCTTCAGAACCGAGAATTTTTCCAGTTTCTGGGTCACCTTGCCCTTGCGCCGTATGCCGGCGGTGTCGATGAGGCGATAGTGCTTGCGGTCATGGGTGATGAGGGAGTCGACGGCGTCCCGGGTGGTTCCGGGGATATCGCTGACCAGGTGGCGCTCCTGCCCGATCAGGCGGTTGACCAGGGAGGATTTGCCCACATTCGGCCGGCCCACCACCGCCAACTTGATCTCGTCCCGGTTGGCTTCCTCAGCGGGGTTCATGCTGCCTGTCAGGGCGTCGAGCAAATCGTTGAATCCATAGCGGTGCTCGGCGGAAAGGGGATAAAGCTTGCCCAGGCCAAGGCTGTAGAAATCGGTCAGGGCGGATTCCTGCTCCGGGCCGTCAATCTTGTTGACGACATAGAAGACCGGTTTGGCAGCGCTGCGCAAATGGGCGACGATGTCGTGGTCGAACGGGGAGAGGCCGTGTTTGCCATCCATCAGCATGACCACCATATCCGCGTCTTCGATGGCCATGAAAACCTGCTGGCGGATGGCATCGGCAAAACGATCGTCCAACTGGCCCGAAAAACCGCCCGTGTCGACGACGGTAAAAGGAATACCCTCCCATTCGGCCGCCCCGTAGTTTCGATCACGGGTAACGCCCGGCAAGTCGTCCACCAGGGCGTCGCGACTGCGGGTCAGACGGTTGAAGAGGGTGGACTTGCCCACATTGGGCCGCCCCACCAGGGCTACAATGGGTTTCATCGTCGGCGTGACCTGTCGTGGTCTAATATGAAAATGGGATTTCCCGATCTTGTCCGCCATTTGGCGATGATGTCCGGGCAGATCGATCAGCGTGATTTTCGGACTGCTGGTATAGCCCAGGCGCAACGCCGTTGTCAATCAGCGTCAGGTGCGGCTGGAAGGCCATTGGACCTTGATGAGCAAAGGCCTGTTTGACAAGCGACGGCATCTCCATTAAATTTAATGGTGGTTTTGGAAATCCCATCAAACGTCCGGCGGTAGCGATGCAGTCCGATCTTGATATAAGCCGTGCCATAACCGATATTAGGGCGCTCGTGAGCGGTTGCGCCCCGCCCTTCTAAACGATCCGAATTTTTAAAGCCATCGACTGAAAAACACCGTTTCCTCTGCGCCTTGAAAAACGGGGCGGCAGTTTAGGGGTGAGATTGCATGCTCATTACCCAAAAACACAAATATGCACTGCGCGCCATCTTCGAACTGGCCAAACGCTATAACCACGGGCAGGTAAAGCTGGCCGATATCGCCGAAGCGCAGGCCATCCCTCTGCGGTTTCTCGAAGTTATCATGGCGGAGCTCAAACCGTCGGGCCTGGTGGCCTCCAAAAGAGGCTACTACGGAGGATATACCCTGCTGCGTCGGCCTGCGAATATTACGGTGGGCGATATTTTCCGCTTTTTGGATGACGTCCAATCCCAGGACCGCTGCAATGCCTGCGATGCCAGGGAAAATTGCCCCCTGCATGGCAGATGTGCCTTCATGCCCATGTGGGACCGCGTTCAGAACGCTATCTACAACGTTTATGACCATACCACCATCCAGGATCTGCTCGACAACGAATCCGGCTTGCAGATGATTGCCGACACCATGCCCGGCAAACAGCGACACGCGCGCTCCTGAGACGTATCCTCCTGCCGCCGATGCCTGAGATGATACAGCGACCTGGGGGACTCCGTCCGCCTCCGGTGATCACCACGATAGCGGATAGCGCCGGGCGGCACCATCGATGAGGGGCCCTGATTTATCCTTCCCGTCCCACAGATGGGTGCCGGGACATGCGAATCCATTTTCAACTGGCAGGCGAGCCCTGCCGTCATCTCCCGCCGTCAAAGCGCCCGAAACGAAGGCGTGGTACCAAACCATTGACTTGCCGACGATTTGGCGCTTTAACGTCAAAGAGAGTGGGATCCGACCAATTATTGCCTGAGGCGGAGACACCTACAAAAACACCCAGATTATGCGGTAAAAAGACTTCCCATGGCATCTATTGAACCTTGCCCTCATGATAGCCCCTCCACCTCTTCCTTGGAGGATATCCTCTGTCAGGTGAACCAGCGGGTTTCCTGCGGTGCCTGTTGCGGCCTTTACAATGTTCCGACCGCCACCCGCAATGCCCTGGTCCATCTCCTCAAGGCCCGCACCCGGCAGTTCGCGGCGACACCACGGACGGTGGATGCCATTTTCCAGTTTAAAGAAAATATTGCTCAGCAGGAGTGCCAGGACCGTCCCATGCGGGATTTCCATCACTGTCCTTTCCTGGGGCTTATCGGGCCTCGACAGGCCACCGTAGGTTGTCTGCTGCACCCGGACGCAGCCGGCAACAACGGCATGGATTTCAGAAGTTTGAGCTACTACGGCGGGATGACCTGCAACATTTATTTCTGTCCCTCCACCCGCCTCCTGCCACAGCGTTACAAACAGATCGTACGGGCCGTTCTGGACGACTGGTATCTTTACGGTCTCATCGTCACGGAAACCAAGCTGCTTAAAGCGTTTCTCGAAGAACTCGAGAGCCGTCTGAACCGCCCCCTTTACGCGGAGGACTTTACGACCCGACGTATCTGCCGGGAGGCCTTGAAGCATCTCTTCCTGTTGCGCGTCAGCTGGCCCTTTCGCTCGCCCGACAACCATCGGGTGGCCAATTATTTTTTCAACGACCACCTCTATGCGCGGCCGGATATCGCACCAGCGGCACTGGGCCATACCATTTCCCGTTACCGATCGATCCTCCAGGAGCTGGAAACCGATCCGGCATCCGAGCACGTATTGCGCCAGGCCGAGCTCTACCTTGACGACCGCTTCAAGCTGGTGCAAGATGCCTTGGAAACCACTTGAGGATGCCGATGCCCGACAACCGGCCCTGCCCCCCACCCGCTTACCGAACAACCGCCCCCCACGACGATTTGCGTCAGCGCCTGTTTTGCTATGGCACCTTGCAGCTTCCCGCCGTAATGGAAGCGGTGATCGGACGCCGCCTGCGGGGTGTGCAGGCCGTGCTGGCCGGATACGGCGCCGTCCAGGTCCGTCGGGCGGAATATCCGGGGCTCCTGCGTCTTCCCGGCCAAACCGCATGGGGCGTGCTCTATGACGGCCTGTCCTTGGCGGAGCTTGGCGTACTGGATCGTTTCGAGGGCGCCCAATACGAGCGCCGGGCGCACGCCGTGCAACGGATCGATGGCCGACGGGTTCAGGCCTGGGTCTATATGGTGGCGGCCAGCCGACGCAGCCATCTTACGGCGGTTCCCTGGTATCTGGAACGATTCCGGCGATCGGCTTACCAACGCTTCATGAAACGATTTGTCGAGAATCGTGGGTTCCTCTATGAACCCGAATAGGACGGTCGGCTCGGATCCTGCGAACCGCCGATAGACGACATGAACACGTTGATTCGCTATGCCCTAGTACGCTCGCCCGGCCCGGATGCCGCCGACGGGCTGACGGAACAAAGCGGCCCGCCGATCCGTCTGGAAAATCTCCAGGATAAGCACGCTGCCTATTGCCAACTGCTGCAGACCATTGGCATCTCATTGATCCGACTCGACCCCTTACCGGGTTTTCCGGATGCCTATTTCGTGGAAGACACGGCTGTTGTCACATCCGAGATTGCGGTTGTCACACGGCCCGGTGCACCCCAGCGCCGTGGCGAGGAGAAGTCCGTGGCACACCGCCTGGCGGATTATCGGCCGTTGAAGGTTATTACCCCGCCCGGCACATTGGACGGCGGGGATGTTCTGATCATCGGCCAAGACGTCTTTGTCGGTCTTTCCGGCCGGACCAATCGTGAGGGCGCCGACCAGCTGGCCCAGATACTGGCGCCCTGGGACTATCACTGCATAACGGTTGAAGTTCCTGACGCCCTGCACCTCAAAAGCAGCTTAACGTCCATTGGCGGCCGTCAGCTGCTGATGAAAGCCACCTGGTCGCAGCTGACCGAGTTTAAAGACTACGCCAAACTCCTGGTGGATCCCGCAGAGGCCTATGCCTGCAATACCCTCGCGGTCAACGGGCATCTTATCATGCCCGCGGGTTATCCACGGACCCGTGCCCTGCTGGAATCGACCGGACAGCCGATCCACGAATTGGACACCGCTCCCTTTCGCCGCATGGACGGCGGACTGACCTGCCTCTCGCTACGCTTCTGAGCCTCCCGACGGCGATTGTCGGTCTTGCATTCCGCGCAAACAACCTTAGTTTAAAATCCTACTGAGGGAAGCGGCCCAGGCCGCAATTGGGGGGGAGCAAACCACTCCCATGAGACCGTCCATCGTTCCCAACGTCCGAAAGGAATCCCAACCATGAAAGAAAAACGCAACACGCACATGAAAGTACAGGAACTCTGCGACTGCTATGCCACCACCGATCCCCTGCAGGAAATGTCGCGTCTGCCCCAAGATGCGGATCAAGAAGAAGGCGCCTTGAAGTGGCTGGCGCTGGCCGCCCTCCATGGGATCAACCACAATGCCAGCCGTATTACGATTCGTAAGACCACGGATGCCGGCATCAACGTCACGGCGGAATACCGGCGTACCGAACTTCCCTCCCCGGGGGAGGCCGTGGGTAAACATATTTTCGAGGCCGTGCGTGAGATCACCCACATCGACGCATCCAAGGGCAAAACGCAACTGGCCCTGGGACTGCGGGACAGCAGCGTCGATCTGCGCATCAAAATCAAATCCAGGGACGGGCAAGAGAAAATCACGATCAAGTTCCCCGAATAGTGTCCGAAACCGCATATGTCAGGGTGCATCCTCGGACCTCAGGTCACCACCACCGGGAATCTGAGGTTTTTCCGTGAGCACCAAGATCAAAAGGAGGGGTGATGTCGTCCGGTCGAAGTCGAACCCTTGTATTGATTACCGTGGTGGCGCTTTTGGGCCTGCTGGGAGGCTGCGCCTCATCCCCCCCGGGGGCGGATGGGTTTGCTTACACTGCCCGCCCCCCCCTCCCCCTGGATACCGACCGCCTGAGGCCCGGGTTGGCCGTGCTGTATTTCAAGCATCGTTTCGTGCGCAGTCTGGACGCCCTCCCGAAGGGCGAAGAGGCGCGTGCGGAAGGCTGGACAGGCCCCCCCATCCCCTATCTGAACGACCAATTCGGCCGCGGCGATATCTTCGACAGCGGCACCAATCGCGGCATCGCCATGGAACTGGAAGGGTTTATCCGGTTTGAGCAGCCCGGCACCTATCGCTTCAAAGCCAACAGCAACGACGGCATCCGCATGTATATCGGCAGCCAGCTCCTGATCGACGACCCGGAATGGCATTCCGACCGCATGACACCCGAAACCCACCTTGCCGTCGGCCAGCCCGGCTGGTATTCGCTGCGGCTGCGATATTTCCAGCGCAAGGGAACCGCCAGCCTTCAGCTGTACTGGGAGCCCCCGGGACAGGACCATTTTGCCATTGTCCCTGCCAAGGTGCTTGCACACCAACCATCCGACTGATATAGCTGGGCGGCGTTCGGGCGCCGTTCGCCCGCGCCACCCCAACATCGGAAACCGCATGCAGCACTACCGCCTTATCTTCGACGGCCACTACCAGCCCCAGCGATCCCCGGAGGATGCCCAGCACCGTCTGGCCGAGCTTTTCCAGGTTGAGCCCGGTCAAATCAGCGCCCTTTTTTCCTCTCCCCCGGTGGTTCTCAAGGACAACCTCACCTACGAGGAGGCCTTACAGGACAAAACCGATTTCGAGGCCACAGGGGCCCTTTGCCGCCTGGAGCCCCAGTCCTCCTTCGGCACCTCCGCACGAAAATTCTTCGGCGGTCGCCATGCGGGTCGAGCCAGTGCCCAGGATCAGACGCCCGGTGAAGGCGGAAGACGTTACGGGCTTTTCCATCCCTACGCGCTGGCCTTTTTCTCGCGCGCCTTCTATGCCGATGTCGCCACCCACTGGCGGGGACTGGCCTTCGTCCACCTCCTGCTGGTCCTGCTGCTTGCGGCAACCGCCTACACCCTTCATTTCCAGGGACTTATCGACGCCTTTGTCTCCGAACAAGCCCCTGCCATCATTGCCCAGGTTCCGCAAATCATGATTACGGACGGCACCGTTCACGTGGCGGTAGCAGAGCCCTACACCATTCATGAACCGGACAGCGGTCGCATTTTCGCGGTCATCGACACCACCGGCGAGATTACCTCCCTCAGGCAGACGAATGCGCTTCTGCTGTTGACAGCCTCCCGTTTGGCGGTCCGCCTGGGCCCGGAAGATATCCGCATCATCGATCTAAGCCCCATCGCCGCCCTGCAAATAGACCAGGCGGCTGTGTCACAATGGCTTGCGGATATCCAGGCGTGGTCACCGTTTATTCTTTTCCCGTTGGCACTGGGGTTTTCCTTCATCTTCCGCAGCATACAGGCCCTGCTCTATGGCGGCCTTGGGGTAGCCCTGGCCGCACTGCAGAAAACCCCTATCGCCTATGGCGCCGCCGTCAGTGTTGCCATCATGGCCATGACGCCGGTTCTGCTTCTGGACGCCGGGCTGATGATAGCGCATATTTATCTGCCCCTGTGGGGCCTCTTGGGTTTTCTGCTGGCCGTAGGCTACCTCGTATTTGGCATCCGCTCCGCGGTCCGGCCGACCTAATGCTTCCGGCCTCCAGCCGGTCTGCCCATCGATAAAAAAGGAGATTCGCACGATGCGTCTGCATGCCATTCAGCACGTACCCTTCGAGGGACTGGGCAGCATCCACTCCTGGGCGGCTCGAACCGGCCGTGAAATCAGCATCATTCGGCAGTTCCGTGGAGAGGTCCTTCCGGCATCAGAGGAGGTGACCCACCTGATCGTCATGGGCGGCCCCATGGGCGTCCACGACCATGCGACCTTTCCCTGGTTGGCGGCGGAAAAGGATCTCATCCGCAGGGTGATCGATGCCGGCCGATCCGTTCTGGGCATCTGCCTGGGAGCCCAGCTCATGGCCCATGCCCTGGGGGCCCGGGTGGTCCCGAACGCCACTCCGGAAATCGGATGGTACCCCATCCACAAATCCGCCGAGGCCCAATCCCACGACATGGCCGGATTTTTACCGGCCGCTCTGGACGTCTTCCACTGGCATGGGGACACGTTTGAAATCCCAGACGGCGCCATCTGCCTGGCCCATAGCGAGGCCTGCCGCAACCAGGGCTTTATCCGCGACGGACGCGTCATCGGCCTTCAGTTCCATCTGGAGACCACCTCGGATAGTTTGCAGGCCTTAATCGACCATTGCTCCGCAGACCTCGTAGAAGGACCCCACATCCAGTCCGCCGAGGCGATGTATGCCGTAAGGGACCGCTTTGCACCCAATCAGCAGGTTATGGACGATCTGCTGTCCCGGTGGATCGCGGCTTAAAGGGTGACATCACACGCGGGAAAGGGCGACTCGCCTGAATCGGAAAGCACCTTCAGGGTGATCCCATACCGTAGTTTTGCCGAATTGGCGCAGCATGAACAAGAGGGCCTCGATTACCGTATCCGGCACCATACCGGACCTTCCGGCGTTCTGGTTATGGCACCGCACGGTGGAGGGATCGAGCCGGGAACCGGAGATATTGCCGATGCCCTAGTCCGGTTCGGAGCATGCTTTCTACGGCTTCAAAGGGCTCAAAAAAAGGGGCAATCATATCCTGCACATCGCCAGCACCCGCTTTGACGAGCCCCTGGCCGTTCACATGCTAAAGGAAGCCCGGTGGGTATTGACCATTCACGGCTGCCGCGATGCGATCACCGGTTGTATGGGTCGGGGGCCGTGATTTGCTTGCGGGGCGACACGATCATCAAATCCCTTGAAGGGATCGGCATCCCCGCCCGCCGATGTGAAGCTCCCGGTTTGCGCGGCCTCCAACCGGAAAATGTCTGCAACCGCGGACGCTTCGAAGCCGGCGTGCAGCTGGAAATCAGCCGCGGCCTGCGCGAAATGCTGTTTGCCGATCGATTGCACCGACCCTGCAGGTGCCGCACACCGCTCTTTTTCCGTTTCGCGGCGACCGTCCGCGGCTGCCTCAGGGATGCGGCTGGCCATTGATCAAATCCTATTGACCATCCCCACCGGCTGCGATAGGCGATAGGAGACACTTCCGCGCCAAACATCCGATGCATTTCCGCCCATCAACCACTGCCGACAGGAGGCTGCCTTATGCCGCAAGAACTTGACCGTCACATGCAACGCGCTATGGCGTCGGAATCCGCCTTTGCCGCCCGCAATCGCCTGTATGCCGCCAAGGCCAAAAAAGAGGGCCGGCTTCCGTTGGCTAAGCTCATGACGGCCATGGCCACCGGCGAACAGATCAGCGCCCGGCGGGCGTTGATCCATCTGCGGGGTAAAATCGGGCAAGCCGCCGCCCATCTGGAAGAACTTCGCCGGCAAAAGGAAGCCGCTGCCGACCAGATCTACCCTGCCAGCCGGCAAGCCGCCGGTGCCGCGGGCGACCGCTCCGCTGAAGCGGCATTCCTGCAATTCGAGAAGGTCAGCCGCAACCATGCCGCCCTGCTGGGCAATCCCGGCGTCGACACCGACGACCATGACTTCTTCGTCTGCCAGGTGTGCGGCTTTATCGCCCTGGACGCCATTCCGGAAAATTGCCCGGTGTGCGGTGCGGTGCCGGAACGCTTCAAGGCCGCCGTGGCCTGAAGCGCCGCAGGGGGGAGGATAAATTCATGGACATTCACACCCATCGTCAAATCGATCAGGCGCTCTGTGGCCGCCCCGAAGACTTGCAGCCCGGCTACTGCAAGGTTTCCTTCACCGCCAGCGACCGCATGGCTGCTGACGGCAAAGGTCTGGTGCACGGGGGATTTGTTTTCGGTCTGGCCGACTATGCCGCCATGCTGGCCGTCAACGACCCCAACGTGGTGCTGGGCGCCGCCGAGGTCAAATTCCTCAAACCGGTAGCGGTGGGCGAGCATATCGTCGCCGAAGCCCGTGTTACGGACGTCATCGGCCGCAAGCACCTGGTGGAGGTGGTGGTGGCGCGGGAAGCCGAAACACTGCTGGAAGGCCGCCTGACGTGCTTTGTTCTGGATCGGCACGTCCTGGAGGAATAAAATCACCAGGACTTCCCGGGAGCAGATCAGCGGCATCCGCCCGTTCACCGCGGCCGCCACCCAAATGGATCGGGGCACCCCGTCTAATGCGTCCATGGCACAGCCGATGGGAAGTATTGTTGGGTTTCAATCCACTTTGATTTTGGATTGGCCGTCGTTTAAACCCCCGCAAAATTTTATCGAAAGGCAGTCTATGAAAATCTACACCGGAGGCGGCGATCGCGGTCAGACCAGCCTGTTCAGCGGCGAGCGCATTGCCAAGGACGACGGACGCGTGGAGGCCTATGGCGATGTGGACGAGCTGAACTCCCTCCTGGGAGCGGTCATCGCCGGCCTGCCGGAGGGTTGCGGGGACCGGATCGCCGAACTGAAGCAAATCCAAGGCGACTTGTTCCGCATCGGTGCCAGTCTGGCCACGGCGGGGGACGACCCGTCCTTTGCCGCCACCCGTCATTTCCCGGACGACAGGGCACGGTTCCTGGAAGAGGCCATCGATCGAATGGATGAAGCGCTGCCCCGCCTCGGCCAGTTCATTCTCCCCGGCGGCCACCCCGCCGCCTGCTGGAGCCACGTGGCCCGCTGCGTCTGCCGACGGGCAGAGCGCCATACCGTGCGAATCCTGCGGGATACGGACGCCGCAAAGGACGGTCACGGCGGCACATTGACCTATCTTAATCGTCTGTCCGACTATCTGTTCGTGCTGGCGCGCTATTGCAACCGGGTCAGCCATACGCCCGATGTGCCCTGGGAACAGACCCAACCATGAAGACGGCCTTGCCCGCGCGCACGCCGTACGCCAGCCGTATCACCCGCCGCCAGTGGCTCACGGGTGACGTATTCACCCTGGGGCTGGAACGCCCGCCGGGATTCGCGTTTGCCGCCGGCCAACGGGTGCGGCTCCACCTGCAAGGTGAAGTGCGCGATTACTCGGTGATTCCCGGCCCTCGCCCCGATGAGTTGGAACTCCTGATCCGTTCGGTGGCCGATGGAATCGTGTCGTCCCATCTCAGCCGCTGTCCGCTGAACACGATCCTGTCCTTCAGCGGGCCCAGCGGCCATTTCATCTACCGCCCCTCACCGCGGCAGGCGGTTTTCATTGCCACCGGCACCGGCATCGCCCCTTTTGCGGCCATGTGCCGTAGCGGAACCAAAGGGTTCATCGTGCTGCATGGCGTGCGCAAGGCCGGCGAACTCTATTATCGGGGCCAGCTCGAACCATCTGCCGTCCGCTTTGTTGCCTGCCTGACGGAACCTGAATCGCCCGAACCGCCGATGGGTATCTTTGGGGGACGCGTGACACAGTATCTCCGGACTCGGCTGATCCCCGGCGCTTATGATTTCTACCTTGCCGGCCGCCGTGAAATGATCGCCGATGCCATGCCCATTATCGACGATCGTTTTCCCACATCTCACGTCTACACCGAAATCTTCTTCTGACACAGGCCGTGCAAGCGCCTTGACAAAACCAGGCAGTCCTTATTAAGAGCTTTAGACCGTTGAACGCTCCCGTTGGAACAGATGGAGAACAGCAGCCCGTCAAACGGATGCAAGAGCTGCTTTGCAAGCAACCCCTCACGAAGGAGAATCGTGCATGAATCCTCGACAGATCATATTGCCCCATGCCGAAATGCCGCGCCAATGGTACAATATTTTGGCGGATATCAAGATGAACCCCCCTTTGGGACCGGACGGCAAGCCCGTCTCCCCCGAGGCCCTGGCGCCGGTCTTCCCCATGAACCTCATCGAGCAGGAAGTCAGTGCCGAGCGCTGGATCGATATCCCGGACCCGGTTCTGGATGTCCTCAGCATCTGGCGGCCCTCCCCCCTGACAAGGGCCTACTCCCTGGAAAAGGCGCTCGCCACCCCCGCTAAGATCTATTACAAAAATGAAGGCGTGAGTCCGCCCGGAAGCCACAAGCCCAACACCGCCGTCCCCCAGGCCTACTACAACAAGATTTTCGGTATCGAACGCATGACCACCGAAACCGGTGCCGGCCAATGGGGCAGCGCCCTGTCCTTTGCCTGTTCCCAGTTCGGCCTGGAATGCCGGGTCTACATGGTGCGCATCAGTTTCGACCAGAAGCCTTACCGTAAAGCCATGATGGAAACCTGGGGCGGTAAATGCGTTCCCAGCCCCAGCACCGAAACCAAAGCCGGCCGCGACGCCCTGGCCAAAGACCCCGACACCCCCGGCAGTTTAGGGATCGCCATCAGCGAAGCCATCGAGGCCGCGGTTTCGGATACCAGCGGCAAGACCCGCTACTCTTTGGGCAGTGTGCTGAACCACGTCATGCTCCACCAAACCATCATCGGTCTCGAGACCAAGAAACAGTTCGACCTGATCGGCGACTATCCGGACATCGTCATCGGTTGCGCGGGCGGCGGCAGCAACTTCGCCGGTCTGGCTTTTCCGTTTGTCTACGATAAGATTCACGGCCGCGACATCGCCATCTACCCGGTGGAACCCATGGCGTGCCCCACCATGACACGCGCGCCTTTCGTCTATGACCACGGCGATACGGCCGGCTACACGCCCCTCCTGCCCATGCACAGCCTAGGCCACGCCTTTGTGCCGCCGCCGATCCATGCCGGCGGCCTGCGCTACCACGGCATGGCCCCCACGGTAAGCCAACTGGTCGCCGAGGGCATCTGCGATCCCAAGGCCGTGACCCAGACGGAAGCCTATCAGGCGGGTGTTCTGTGGGCCCGCACGGAAGGCTACATCCCGGCTCCGGAAACCACCAACGCCATAGCCCAGGTGATCAAGGAAGCCCGCCAAGCCAAGGAGGAAGGACGCGCCAAGACGATCGTCATGAGCTGGAGCGGCCATGGCCTGCTGGATCTCGGCGCCTACGACCGCTATTTTGCCGGCGAACTGAACGACATCGCCATGTCGGACGACGATCTCCGCCGATCCCAGGCGGTGTTCGCCGACTACCCGAAACCGCAGTCTCTGAAAAGCATGCCTTAAACGCGTCTTGTCGGCGTCCGGTGGGGAAGGCCTGCCCCCCCACCGGACGCCCCCCCGCAACGTCAACCCACAGACGCCTCGAGCCGACAGGGCAGGGACTTTATGGCCGCGAATGATAATGAAAGACAAATCCGCTGCCCGCGCCTGGGAGGCCCGGTCTCCTTTTCCTATTGCGAAACAACGGGCGAGGCCGGAAGGCCCTGCTTTAAAATCGCGGATTGCTGGTGGCAGTATTTCGATGTGGTGGGCTACCTCGCCAAACGCATGACGGCGGAAGAACTCAACGATCTTCTGGGGCACCGGCCGCAACCCAAACTGAGTGGCATTCTGGACATCATTGAACAAGCCCGTCGTAACGCCTCATCGGGCGACCCGGATTGATTCCGCGGGATATGGATCGATGGCCTGCTCGAGTCGACGGCATCGAACTCCATTTTTTAGACGAAAGGGGCCTTTTATTGACCCAAAGCGCGACGGAGGATCCGCGCAAGATCTTTGATCAGGATGGGCTTCATGGCGAAATCCCTAAACCCCATATTGGTCGATCTGGGGTTCGGGCGTCATCAGAGAGATGCCGCAGTGCGGGCATGACAGGACATGGATACCATGCGCCATGACGATCCTCCCCTCTTTCGCTACGCAGGGCAACCCTACACTGCATTAAAATGTCTGTGACAGGCCCAGTTCGTAGGGTTCGATCAGCTCCGCCTCGGCCATGATCTTTTCCATCTCTACGGTAAATTCACGCCGCTGGCCGCTGGCGTACCATTTGTTCCAGGCCTCAGGGGTCTGCCACATGGAGACCACCACGATCCGGTTGGGATCGCGCCGATCGTGCCAGGTTTCCGATGCAATGTAGCCCTCCATCTTCATGGCTTCATAGCGGGCCCGGATCAGGAGTTTTGTCGCCTGATCGCGGTATTCCGGTTTGAAGCAGCGTTTGATAAGGACTTTGACGGCCATGGCGTCCTCCTTTTTCTATGGTGTGAACCGCTGGGCCCCCTATCCCGACACCCGATCGGAACCCTCCTCCCCCACCTCATGCCGGAAGCGGGCAGCGCCTAATTTGGGTATTCAGGAGGTGGTGTGCTCAGGGGAGGATGATGCCGAGGTGAGGCGTTCGCCAGGTTAAAGCGGCCATCTGAACATCAACAAGAAATGGCAAATGCAGTCTCTTGGGATTGGAACAATTTAAGGCGTCTTTGGGAATCTGTCAAAAAGAGAGGCACACCATGACCGATCGTCGAACAGAAATCAGCGCCGACCTTGTCGCCGCTTCGGAAGACACCGTGAAGCTCTATCGTTCCTTGACTCCTGAACAGCTTCAATACGTCATTTACACCGAAGAGGTCCGCTGGACCGCGCGTCAGGTATTGGCCCATCTTGTGACCATAGAAAAATCCATGCACGCCCTTTTTCGGAATATCCTGTCAGGGGGCCCGGGATCGCCCGAAGATTTCGACGTGGCGCGTTTCAACCGCAACCAGCCCAAGAAACTCGACCATCTTCCATTGCCGGAGCTCATCGACCGTTTCAAGGCTGTCAGGCAGGAGACCGTCGCCATAGTGGCCCATATGGCTGAGAGGGACCTCGACCGGGAGGGCCGGCACGTTTTCCTGGGCCATGACCGCCTGGAGCGCTTTATTCGCTGGGCCTACGAGCACGCCCGGCTGCACGAGGACGACGTGCGCCGGGCACTCTCTCTGCCCGGTTGACGCTCCCCGGGAAACCCGGCGTTCCGCTTGCAGGACCGTCCCCTGCAGCAGATGAGCCCGTGCTCGACCCTTTCAGGTCCAATAGAAGCGCAGGCCGAGAAAATACAAGCCGCCGCCGCAAAGAAGGGCAGCCAGGGGAACCCTCATGTGGCGGTAGACGGGCAGAAGCGGGGTCTCGAAATAGGCGTTGGAGAGCAGCAGACAGAGGTGTAAGGGCGACAAGAGGACGCCCGTAAATCCGCTCACCAGGGCCAGCGCCAGATAGGGCAGCATCAGATGCCCCTGGCCCAGGGTGTGGATCAGGGTGATCAGAATGGGAAAGGTGGTCCCCACGAAAGCGATGGTAATTCCGCCCACGACGCCCACGATAAAGGGCAGGATCACGACCACGGCCATCAGCGGTATGTTCCAGTTCAGGATCTCCCGGCTTAGGTGCTCCACCGCGCCACTGTCCTCCAGGATCCCCTTGAACACCATAATGGCCGTGACCATGTAGATCATCTTGAAAACCGCCGGCTGCACCACGATGCCCCACCGGGTCTTGGCCGGCAGGTGGTTCATGTGCCACACCCATTCGATGCCGACCAAGAGCGCTGCAATCAAGCCGGCCTCTTTAGATAGAGAACGGAATTCCGGCGGCAGTGAGTCGAAAAGCAATTCTCCCAGGCTCAGCCCGCCCACGATCACGATCAGCACCGGGGTCAACTCCTTTAAAAAGGGACCCGCCGCCCGCGTGGGGCCGTCCTCCGCCGCCATAACCGTTCCCCGCAGCGGCCAGTAACCGACGGCAACGGCGATCAGGGTCAGCGGCAGCGTAAAGAAGACCAGGTGCCAGAGATCGATATCCGCCAGCGCCGTGGTCAGCAGAATGCCGGGATAGAGGGGCCACCAGTATTCCCATATGTGGCGGTACCAGTAGTTGATGTAACTCAAGGTGGCCCCTGTCAACTTGTGGGACTGACCGAGGGTTTTCACCATGGGGGCCGAAAAAATCGCCCCGCCCGGCATGGGAAGCAGGCCGATCAGCGCCGGGAACACCACCAGATTCAACTTGGGCCAGCGCACCAGTCCCTGGTAGGCGTCCAACAAGCGCTCCATCTGGCCTGATTTCTCCAAACTGTGGCTCAGCACCAGTATCAGGCTGACCACGATGGTCAGGCTGAGGGTTTTAGGCAGCAGCGCGGATGCCAGGAAGGACTTCAGGATGCGCACGGGATCCATGCCAAAGACCAGCCCCAGGCTCACGGCCCCCAAGATGAAGGCATGCCCCAGGGCCCATTTGCGCTTCATGACGAACAGGATCAGAATGAACACCAGCAGGATGCGAATCGTTGCCGGAATGCTCGCGAACAGTGAGGTCATGGGGTGAACGGACATCCTTTCGACGGTCTTGTTCAAGCGTCGTTCTCCATGCGGATCTTTCCAAAAAACCGGCCGTCTTTAAACCGGCGCCAAGAGTTTCTCCAGGCTTTTGATACTCGCCGCTGCGCCCACCACGACCAGGGTATCGAGGCCCTCCAGCAGGGTTTGGGAATCCGGGTTGAACACCATTTTTCCGTCCTCCTTCTTGATGGAAATGATGATGACGTTGAATTTAGGACGGATCTCGGCTTCGTAAAGAGTGCGATGGACAACAGAGGAATGGGGTTTGATGGTGATCTCCTCCACCTCCACATCCATCGAATCGTCGGCAAAGGCCATTTCGAGGAACTCGATCACCGTAGGGCGGAGAATGGCGTGTGCTATGCGCCGGGCCCCGAGGTCGTAAGGCGAAACCACCTTGTTGGCACCGGCGGCCGTAAGCGTTCGTTTGGCCGAGTTCATGACGGCCCGGGCCACGATGAAGATGGCGGGATTCATCTGGCGGGCCAGCAATACCAGAAACACATTGTCGGCATCCGACCCCACCACCGTTACCAGGCCCCGGGCTCGTTCGATGCCGGCACGCATCAGGAGGGATTCATCCGTGGCCGAACCCACGAGGTAGAGAATGCCGTCTTCATCCATCACCGTGGTGCGCGCGGGGTTTTGTTCGATGACGACCACGTCCAGGTAGCGCTGGATGAGAAACCGCGCCAGGACGCGCCCCATACGGCCATAGCCGCAGATGATATAATGATCCTTGAGTTTGTCAATTTGGCGATCCAATTTTCTTCTCCCCAGGATGTGCCGGATGCGGCCTTCCACCAGAAACGGGATAAAATTACCCACGACATACAGGAAATAGCCAACGCCCAGAAAAATCAGCACCATGGTAAACAGGCGTCCGGTGGGGCTGACACGATGGATTTCCCCGTAGCCTACTGTGGCAACGGTGATGACGGTCATGTAAAGTGCGTCTAAAAAAGGCCACCCTTCGATGGCCATATACCCCCACGAGCCGATGGTCAGCAGCACAAGAAATAGGGCAATCGATATTATAGTCTGTTTTTTTTGGCCCAAGAATCGATCGCTCCTCGTCAGAGGGCAGTTGGCAAAAGCCGCGCGCCAGCGCTCACCCAGTGTTTGATGCTCCTTTACGAATGTCGTTATGGATGTAAGTTAGCATGTCGTCCCTTAAAAAAACAGTATAAGACCGCCGAAACATTGATTTGGGACAATGATGAACAGGTTTAGCGCCTGATAGAAGCCATATAGCACGAGGGTGAAAGCCGCGCGCGATAGTGGTCCAAACGGAACCACGGGAGGAACAACCGATGCAGACCCTGGAAGCGTTGAAAAATAGGCGCGCCGAACTCGAGGCCGAGATTTCCGAAGCCCGACGGCGTCTGCCGGCCCATTCGGTCAAGCCGATGGTCATGCAGATTCTTTTGGACCTGGAAGACGAGTATGATAAAATTATGCGAGACATCGCAGCCCTTAAAAGAAATGGGCCGCACTAGCACCATGGAAGGCGTCGCCATGGGCGACACGCGGCCCGCCGGCATCCCCACGCGATACCTCAGTGAAAGGGATTGAACTGGCCCTCTTCCAACCGGAAACCCTTCAGAACCCTGTCAGGGCAGCAAAACCCGGATCCGGCGCCATCGGAACGGCCATGATGGCGGTGGGCTCCCAAACGTTCCATGCGGGCTGCCATGGCGACCGGCGGCATGCGGGTCGCGACAGGGTGATAATGGGAGGGTTCTAAGATCCCTTTGACTTGCCATAGCGCAGGATATACCCTGCGGGCGAACCGTTCGGCCTGCCCGCTTGCCATGGCCTTGCTCAAGATCCGCCGACAGGTCGAACGCCGAAGGGGAGAAAAACCGTGCTGCAAATCGGAAGCTACAACACCCTCGTGGTCCAGCGCCGAGTCGACTTCGGACTTTACCTGAACCCCAAGGAAGAAGAAGTTCTCCTGCCGTCGAAATACATTCCGCCGAATGTCAGGCCCGGCGATTCCCTGCGGGTTTTCGTCTACACCGATTCGGAAGACCGCCCGGTGGCCACAACCCTCAAGCCTACGGCTGTGGTTAGCGAAGTGGCCTATCTCGCGATGAAGGATACCTCCCCTATCGGCAGTTTCATGGACTGGGGCCTCGAAAAAGATCTTCTCGTGCCGAAGGCCGAGCAGGAGACGCATATGCGTGTGGGCCAACGCTACCTAGTCAAGGTCCTTCTGGACCGAAAAACCAACCGGGTTTTCGGAAGCACCCGGATCGCCCGTCATTGCCAAAAGACCCACGGCGGTTTTGAAGTAGGTCAGCAGGTGCGTCTGATGATCTACCGCTTCACCAAGCTCGGCACCTTAGCGGTGGTGGACGATGACTTCATCGGCCTGCTCTACCACTCGGAAACCTATGAACGGCTCAAAATCGGCGAGCGTCGGCCGGGCTACATTGGCGCGCTCCGCGCGGACGGCAAGATCGATCTGACCCTCAAGAAACCGGGTTCGGCCTCCCTTTCCGGCTCCAGCCGGCGCATTTTGGAAGCCCTGCGGAAATCCGGCGGCTTTATCCCCCTGCATGACAAAAGCCGCCCGCAGGACATCACCGCCCTGCTGGCCATGAGCAAGAAAGAGTTCAAGCGGGCCGCGGGCGGATTGTACAAAATGCGGCTCATTGACATCACGGATCAGGGCATCCACCTAAAGGATCCGCCTTGAACAAAATACCGCAGCCCCCGGTTGACACGGATATAAACACCTATTCTGGCGGGGTCTCAATGCGCGGACAGGAGAGCGGCACGCCCGGTTTTGACCGTGGGATCAAGCGGTTGCATTCATGGCCCTCCGCTGTCTGATAAGCAGGCCGCATGACCGCTTTCGGGCTTTCAGCAATGGGCGCCGTGGTTTTGACCCGGATCAAGACCGGACGACGCGCAAATTCCGCAGAATGCGACGCACCACCATGCCATGCTCGGCAAGGAAAATGGACAACTCCTCCAGGGTGTCTTCATCGATGTCGACATCCCCCGATGCGATGATATCCGCCAGGCGGGCCGCCGCATCCAGGAGACGGTCATAGGCATCGGCATCTTGTTTGGACATCAGAGACATGGGTCGTCGCTCGTCACCATCCTAAAATAGATCCTCGGTAAAATAGCGCCCGTTCTGCCATTTCAGGCCCTCTACCCGTTCAGCAACACCCCCTCCGGGCCGTGGCTAACGGGCGGTGGACCACGCAGTGAACGGCAACGATTACTTGGTGCGCCGCCGGGCCTCCGGAGATTTGCCCCGTTTCTTTTCAGCAGATGGGGAGGCAGCGTCCGCGCCGGATGCGCCGTCAGTTTCCGAAGGGGGAGCAATCGGCTTGATGCCCTTGAGGATCTTGACCACTTCAGGGCCGTTTTTAGCGAGAAGAATTGCAACGGCGTCAATGGTTTCATCCGCAATAGATACCTCGAGCGCACTGGATTTGATGAAACCGGCCAATTGTTCCGCGGCATCGAGCATCTTATCATAGGCCTCGGCTTCTTTTTTGACCGAAAAGACCTGGTCGAGCTCTACGCCGTTACGAACCACCACATATCGCGTAATCACCGCCATAATGTTCGATCTCCTTGCTGGCTTGTAAGCAAATTGCTGGATTTCAAATCGTGGGCATCGGTTCTGGTCCGGCGCGCATGGCATGCCGCACCGGGAATATCCCGGCCCTCAAGGCTGCAGATGGAGCTCCGACCGGGCATGGGCATCAATGGCCTCCCGGCTGAACCACCAGTATGTCGTCCCCCCTTCCAGAAAGGGTTCGATCTGATCCCGGGCGTGGGGATGAAACAGCCTGCCGCTGATCCCGCCGGGTATCACGGCCAGCACTTTTTCGGAATCACTCAGGTCGGCCACCATGCGCAGGCTGGCCGAAAAAGTAACCTCGAAGGGTTGATTGAAATCGTACCGGCCGCGGCGCAGCGTTTCGCCGGACCCGGAAACCGGATGTTCCCCGCCGCCCAGCAGTCCTTTGCCGAACCCCTCGCGCCGGATGGGGCTGACGAAGGTGATGGTGTGCACCCGCCCCCATTGCCAGCGGTCCCTATCGTCTCCCAAACGGTCTGTGAGGTCCTGCTGCACCTCCTGCGCGGCCCTATAGAGCATATCCTGCCACGTTTCCCTGATCCCGTCGGTATTGATATCGTCAAACCAGGGGGATGGCCCCGTTAGCACCATGGCTTGGAAACGCTCCTGCCAGAAATACCACGCAGAGAGCATACGGCGTGCCAATGGTTCCCCCAGCTCATCCGCAAACACGGTGAAGGCCCATCGATCATAGAGGGCATGGAAAACCGTCGGCGCCGTCTGATCGGCGTCGTCCTCGCAGTCCCATGCGGCCAGAAGTTCCCCCATGGCCCGGGTATCCGCATGGGCGGTCAGTACCGGCACCATGAGCGGCACCAGGGTTTCCGCCATGACATTGCGGGTATCGTGTTGAAAGCGGTAGTGATCCGCGACCGTGATTTCCGGACGGCTGGTCATCAGTGTTTTCAGCCGGCGGTAGCGGTAGGAAGACGCAAAATAGGAGGAATAATAATAGGGATAATCCGAGCGTACCGTCTTGTGGTTGCATGTGCCCAGCCAGCCTTCCTCAGGGTTGACGGCCTGGGGCATGTCCTCGAAGGGAATCCAGCCGTTCCAGTTGTCCGTGCCGTCCCGCACCACGTAGGGGACGGTGCCTCCGCCGCCGGTCCGATTGGGCAAAGCGCCGGAAACCTGCCACCCGATATTTCCCTCACGGTCGGCGAACACGAAATTGAGTTGAATGGTGGTCCAGTCCCGCAAGGCATCCCGCAATGCTTCTGCGGATGGGGCTCGCATAATGCGCGTGAAATCGCTGTCAGGCCGCATGGACTCCGCTGCGGCCCAGCGTAGCGACAGCACCTTTTCGGTTTCCAGCTGCGGGAAAACATCCGAAATGACCGGCCCGCGCCGCGTGAGTCGGATGAGCAACTTTTCCCGCCGGTAGCCGTCCGCGGCCGAGTCGTCTTTATAACGGAGGGTCTCTTCAATTACTTCGAAAGGGATAGACCGGCCGCCCTCCAGGTAGTGCCCGGCATGGGACGAATCGATCGTCTCGACGTAGAGGTCCTGAACGTCCCCGTAAGCATTGGTGATGCCGGCCGCCACGCGGTCACTGCGGAAGATCGGCATGGCCGGCAACCCCGGGATGTGGACACCGACGATGGACAGTTCGGGGGTTATCAAACCGCAGGGATACCAGGGGCCGGGCAAAATCCTGGCATCCAGGTGGGGATCGTTGGCCAGAATCGGTTTGCCGCCCGGGGATTTGGCCGGTCCGCAAACCCAATTGTTGCTGCCCACGCCGAGGGGTTCGTTCTCCAGATATCCCACGAGGTGGCGGTCCCCGAGCAGATCGACGCCTTGGGGCTCCAACTCAGTCAGGGATTGTGCCGGACGCTCTTCGTCCGGGTTGACATTCAGCGGCAGCAGTTCTTCGGCCCGGGTAAATCCCAGCCGTTCCACAAGCATCTGGGTGATGATTTCGGTTTTGATATTGGCCGATGTGCTCCAGCTCATATAGTACATGACCGACAGCACATCGGGCAGGGTCCAGGGCGTCGGCTGAATACCGGCCAAGCGGAACTCCAGGTGATGATCGTCGGCCTGCCCTTCGATGAAGGCATTCACCCCTGCGAGGTATTGCCGGATGAGCACCGTGGCATCATCTTGCAGCAGGCGGGCATGGCGCTCCGCGAGCCGTCGGATGCCGATGGTGCGCATGCGCCGATCCAGCGGCAGCCCCTTTTCGCCCACCAGTTCCGCGATGCGGCCGGTGGCCACCATACGGGTCAATTCCATTTGGAAAAGGCGGTCCTGGGCGGTGACAAACCCCATGGCCCGAAAGGCATCGGGCCAATTGGCGGCAAAAATATAGGGCATGCCCTTCTCGTCGCGCACCACCTTGACGGGCTTTTGCAAGCCTGCCAGGGACAGCCGCCCCGAATCCTGGTAACTGTTCAAACTGGCGCAGGCCGTCAGGGCGGCGGCCATTGCGAAAAAAACCAGTCCGTGCAGCGCTCGGTACATGGGAGGCCCCTTCCTGGCAAGGTTGGCCGTTCGAGAAGATGATCGTCGCACGGCGCTTCGGCTTAGCCGTCACCTTCCTCTCGGGAACCGGATGTCCGGCCGTCCTGGTGTTCATCGACGGGCGCGACCTTCTTAAAATAGCGATTTGTTTCCGGAAGGAGGAAATAAATAAAAGACGCTGTGAACAATGCTACGTTGACGGCGGACAAGACCATGGCAACCGTATTGCGGCCGGCGAACAAAACAATGAAAAAACCGCCGTAAAAGACAATGAAAACACTCGCCAGCATGGCGATGACGCGAGCCCAGCGTTTGCTTTGGTATAGATAGTAGCAAACAATTCCGCCGGCGATAGCAAACTTGAAAAAGGAATTGCGGTCATAGAAGGCGTAGGTCGCCAACAGAAAACAGCCCCAACCCAGGAAAGTCAGGATGACCGCCCGTCGCACCGGGCGGGGCATTTGTTCAAGTTCCGGAAGGGGGATCAGCATCAGTGGCTCCTTTCGCGTCGGAAAACAGGGTGGCCGTCACTTGACTGGAGAAACTCGGGGGTCCCGTACGATCGGAATGTGTGCCCGTCACTATACACGTTCTGTCCTGCGGCCGCCAGACGAAATTCAGGATGCATGAGGTCGGACCTGCATTCATCCCCGGATTTTAGCGCTCCGGCGCGGATCCCGGACGTCGGTTTCATAAGGTTCAATTCACCTGAAAATAACGCCGCGCCCCGGCGTATCGGTCCTGGAAATACCGACTGGAAAGCGATGCGGTACGAATGGTTTTGCCCGTGCCCGGGGCATGGATGAAGGTTCCCCGGCCGCTGTAAATGCCCACATGACTCACACGATTGCGCTTTCCGGTGGCGAAGAAGACCAGATCCCCCTTTTCGAGGGCATCCCGCGGCACGGGCCGCCCCGCCTGGAACTGGGATCGTGAATTGCGCGGCAGCTCCAGGCCGTTCAAGCGATAGACGGTCATGGTGAGGCCGCTGCAATCGAAACCCTGCCGCGCCGAAGCCCCGCCCCAGCGATAGGGCGTGCCGATAAACCGCCGGGCCGTTTGAACGAGGCTTTCCTTCAGGCGTTCCCGTTCGTCGCGGCGGTGCCCCGGGGGGCGGGGTTGAACGACGTAAAAGTCATCGATAATGCCGCCCTGCTGGAGGGCTTCGGCCCGCCGGCGGGCTTGGGCCTTGGTTTCAAAGCGATCGAAGCGCACTTTGCAAAGGCCGTCGGTATCAATGAAATAGTAGGTATCCAGCCCGAAGGCGGCCAGCCGATCGGCATAGTCGGACGCCCGCTCGACGGTGGAAAAGGCGCCCACCTGGATGGTAAAGGCAATGACCGGCAGGACAGCATCGTCGGGGCGCCGGTCCGCAACAGGCGGGGTCCGCGCACCGTCCGGCAATTCGAGCGCACTGCGGCAGCCGGCCAGCATCAATAGAAAAACGGCCCACCCCATGCACCGCAATGCGCGAACCGTTATGTCCGTTACGCTGAACCCCATCGCCACCGCTCCCTACCTCCCGCCTGCAAGGGCGCGATCATCCGGATCCATCGCCGCCGCCCCTCTTGTGGCATGCATCAATCGTCGGGCGGCAAACACCAGGTCATGGGCTTCCAGGGAGGCGACCGGTACCGGTTGGCGAAGAAAGAAATGGTGGGGCAAAAATTTATGCATCGTTGCCAAAAAGTGATCATAGCAGGTAAAATCTTCCTTGGCATAGGTCGTTACGGCCCGAAAGGTGTTCTTTGAAAAAAGAAAGCAAACGTAACGGTCTTCATCCTCCAGACAACCGAAAAATCCTTTTTGGTAGGCTTTGTATCCGATAAGCTGCATCCTGCTTTCCTTTGATGCCTGGAAGGAGGACTAATCCCACAGGCCCGTGGCCCCTACTGGGCGTCCTCCAGTTGATCCAGGCGTTGGGACTGCTGGGTCTGAATATGTTCCAAGTCCTCTTTCATCTCCTTCATACGCTCCACCTGCTTTTTGCCGGCCAACTCTTGAACGGAATCGTCCACCTGATTTCGGGTATCCGTTCCCTCGCATCCAAACATCACCAGGAGACAGGACAGCGTCATGGCCACGACCAAAAGCCGAACCGCGCGGCACCATCGTTTCATGTTTCCTCCTTGATTGACAGAACGGTTGGGGGGGGGGTTTCCCCCAGCCGCCCTATATTCATAAAGCATGCCTCAATCGGGATGAGGCCAGACGTCTTCTCGTGTTTCGACCCAATAGCAGAAGCGATTCCATTCAAATTCGCGTTTGGAAATAGGGCAGCGCAGTTTGACCTTGCGCGCGCCCACGTCGATAACCTCCCAGTCCCCGTGGCGGGGGCCATCTTCAATATAAATTTTCTGCCCCACCTCAAAAGGGTACGAACGAAAGACAACCACCTGTGATTTGTCCATTCGGCGTCCTCCTTACCGCTCTTCCCGATCCAAAAATACGGACCGGATGTCGTTAGCGGACTGTCCTCATCATCATCAAAATCATAGCGGCGAGATCCGCTGGTAAGCCTCCGGTTGAGAATTCAGTCTGCCATTTTTTAGATAGTCATGCAACGGGTCCTGCCGCCCGATCGCCGATATCGACGGCAGGGATAAGCGCATCGACCATTGTGTCTCTACATTGCCCATTGATTGTCTAAAATTTTTTCACCACACAAGGAGCAACGCCGGGCTTTGACCGTCATGGATTGATATTTTCCCATCCGGACGTTTTCGTCCAACTGTTCCCGCCGGCCCGCTTCCACTGCAAGAATTGCGGGCAATCGGCCGTGGCGGAAAAGAATCTCTGCCATCCCGAAAGCCTCTAAAACTGCGGCGGGATGCTTTTGATCCGCGCATCCAACCGAAGAAAGGAAGGCCGGCGATATGTATTCGCCGGCCTTCCTTTCTTCGCATTCGAAATGGATATCTTTCAGCCAAATAGAATGACCTAAGCGGTCAACCGATATTTTGGTGGTAGGTTTGCAGGGAGCTCACCCGAGGTACTCCTTCCCGTCGGGCAGCAATGCCTCTGGCTGCGGCAATGGCCGCAGCGGTAGTCGTAATATAAGGAATTTTATAGCGGATGGCGGCCTTGCGCACCTCGGAGTTGTCTTCCGCCCCCCGCTTGCCGCTGGGGGTGTTCACCAGAAGCTGCACCTCCCCGCTCTTGATGGCGTCCACCAGGTTTGGGCGGCCGAAGCCCAGCTTGCGCACCGGTACGGTGTCGATACCGTGTTCCTTGAGAAAGGCGTAGGTCCCCTGGGTGGTCATGATGCGGAAACCCATCTCCCGGAACAGGCGCACCGGCTCCAAAGCGGCCGATTTGTCCCGGTCCGCAATGGTGAACAGAACCGTTCCCTCGAAGGGCAAGGCCGTCTGGGTGGCCTCCTGGGCCTTGAAAAAAGCCCGCCCGTAAGAATCGGAAATGCCCAGCACTTCCCCGGTGGAGCGCATCTCGGGACCCAGTACGGGATCCACCTCGTGGAACATGTTGAAGGGGAAAACGGATTCTTTGACCCCCCAGTGGGGAATGGTGCGTGGCTTCAGATCCAGGTCGGCCAGTCGGGACCCGAGCATGATCTCGGTGGCCAATTTGGCCATGGCCACGTTGCACACCTTGGACACCAGGGGCACCGTGCGGGAGGCGCGGGGATTAGCCTCCAGAACGTAGACCGTGTTATCGAAAATTGCATATTGAATGTTCATCAAGCCTATCACCTTGAGGGCTACGGCAATTTTACGGGTATACTCCCGGATGGTCTCGATATGTTTGGGCGCGATGCTGACCGGAGGGATGACACAGGCCGAATCCCCGGAGTGAATCCCGGCCAGTTCAATGTGTTCCATGACCGCCGGTACAAAAGCATCGGTCCCGTCGGCAATGGCGTCGGCCTCGGCCTCCACGGCGTTGTCCAGGAACTTGTCGATCAGAATCGGCCGTTCGGGCGACAGGGCCACGGCCGCCTCCACGTAGCTGGCCAGCATTTCCTCGTCCCGGACGATTTCCATGCCGCGACCGCCCAGCACGTAGGAAGGCCGCACGATGAGAGGATAGCCGATGTCCGCTGCAATCTGCCGGGCCTCGGCCAGACTGCTGGCCATGCCCGAGGCCGGTTGGGGAATGCCCAGATCGCGCATGATCAGGCGAAAGCGGTCCCGGTCCTCGGCCAGGTCGATGGTATCCGGCGATGTCCCCAGAATCGGGACCCCGGCCTGAGCCAGCTCGTTGGCGATATTGAGGGGGGTCTGGCCGCCGAACTGCACCACCACCCCCTCGGGCTGCTCCTTGGCATAGATGCTCAGGACATCCTCAACGGTCAGGGGCTCGAAGTAGAGCTTGTCGGAGGTGTCGTAGTCCGTGGACACGGTCTCCGGGTTGCAGTTCACCATGATGGACTCGAACCCGGCCTGGCGAATGGCCATGGCCGCATGCACGCAGCAGTAGTCGAATTCGATGCCTTGGCCGATGCGGTTGGGTCCGCCCCCCAGGACCATAATCTTGCGGTGCCCGCTGACCGGCACCCGGTCCGGGGCGTTGTAGGTGGAATAATAGTAGGCCGCGTCCTCCACACCGCTCACGGGCACCGGCTCCCAGGCCTCCGCAACCCCCTGCCCTTCGCGCTGGCTTCGGATCTCCGCCTCCGGGAGGTCCAGGAGAGTGGCCAGATAGCGGTCGGCGAACCCGTCCTGCTTGGCGCGGGCCAGAAGTTCTTCCGGGATATCTCCTCCGCGACAGTCCAGAATTGCCTCCTCCAAATCGACGAGTTCCTTCATCTGCTCGATAAACCAGGCTTTGATGTGCGTCAGGTCGTGGAGGGTCTGAACGTCCGCCCCCTTGCGGAGGGCCTCGTACATCTGGAACTGCCGCTCGCTGTTGGGGGTCCGGATCTTCTTGAGCAGATTCTCCAGGGGCAGATCATGAAAGTTTTTGGCGAACCCCAGTCCGTAACGGCCATTTTCCAGGCTTCGGATGGCCTTCTGAAAGGCTTCCTTGTAGGTGCGTCCCAGGCTCATCACCTCGCCCACGGCCCGCATCTGGGTGCCCAGCACGTCGGCCACGCCCTTGAACTTCTCAAAGGCCCAGCGGGCGAACTTCACTACGACGTAATCCCCGGAGGGCGTGTATTTATCAAGGGTGCCGTCCCGCCAGTAGGGAATTTCGTCCAGGGTGAGGCCGCCTGCCAGAAGCGCTGAGATACGGGCAATGGGAAAGCCCGTAGCCTTTGAGGCCAGTGCTGAGGAACGCGAGGTGCGGGGGTTGATTTCGATCACCACGACCCGGCCGGTGGCCGGGTCGTGGGCGAACTGGATGTTGGTGCCGCCGATGACCTCGATGGCTTCCACGATGGCATAGGAATAGCGCTGGAGGCGCTCCTGGAGCTCGGGGGCGATGGTCAGCATGGGGGCCGTGCAGAAGCTGTCACCGGTGTGCACGCCCATGGGGTCCACATTTTCGATGAAGCAGACCGTGATGATCTGGTTCTTGGCGTCCCGCACCACCTCGAGCTCCAGTTCTTCCCAGCCCAGAACGGATTCCTCCACCAGCACCTGGTTGACCAGGCTGGCAGCCAGGCCTCGGGCCGCCACCGTGAGCAGTTCTTCGCGGTTGTAGACCAGGCCGCCTCCGGTGCCGCCCATGGTGTAGGCCGGCCGGATGACCACCGGGAAGCCCAGACCCTCCGCCACCCTCTCGGCGCCGTCCACCGAGTCCACCGTCTCGCTGCGGGGCATGTCGATACCCAGACGGTTCATGGTCTCCTTGAAAATCAGGCGGTCTTCGCCCCGCTGAATAGCATCCACATTGACCCCGATGATCTTTACCCCGTACTGTTCGAGGACCCCCAGTCGGTGAAGCTCCGAGGAAAGGTTCAGCCCGCTCTGGCCGCCGAGATTGGGCAGCAGGGCATCGGGCCGCTCTTTGGCGATGATTTCCGTGAGAACCTTGGCGTTGAGGGGTTCGATATAGGTGGCGTCCGCCATGCCGGGGTCGGTCATGATGGTCGCCGGGTTGGAGTTGACCAGAACGATTTCATAGCCCAGCGAGCGCAAGGCTTTGCAGGCCTGGGTGCCGGAGTAGTCGAATTCACAGGCCTGGCCGATGACGATGGGGCCGGAGCCGATGATGAGAACTTTGTGAATGTCATCGCGTCTGGGCATAAGTGCGCCTCCAATTTTCGGGGATTAGGGAATCAAGAAGTGTTCATATTGTTAGATCCACTTATAGGAAGGCAGGTCAAGATGTAAAGATTTTTGTCTCCAGCAGGGTGGCCGCGTGTCGGCCTCCCTCCTGTATGCCACGTAAGCCTTGTTGACAGAAGACCTTCGGATTGATTGAATGGGGCGCACCAAATGGCCGGGGTCAAAACGATCCCGCTCCGCATGTTAGTTCAGCTAAATTGTCCATGGATGAGAGTGGCTGTCACGATCAAAGCAAGGCCTTTCGGGAGGTTGACGTATGGGTGGCATTTTTGGAACGGTTTCCCGCAATGACGGTGTCATGGATCTATTCTACGGCATCGATTATCATTTCCATCTGGGCACCAAGCGCGGGGGCATGGCTATGTGGGACGGCCGCCAATTCGTGCGCACCATCCACAGCATCGAAAACGATTATTTCCGTTCCAAGTTCGAACCCGACCTCGCCAAATTCAGCGGCAACATGGGCATCGGCGTCATCAGCGACAACGATTCCCAACCTCTGGTCATCGGCAGCCACCTGGGAACCTTTGCCATTGTAACGGTGGCCCGCATCACCAACATGATGGAACTTATCGATCAAGCCTATCGCCGCCATCACCAGTTTTCCGAATCAACCAGCGGTGCGGTCAACCCCACCGAACTGGTGGCATCCCTGATCTGCCAGGCCGACAGTTATGAAGACGGGATCCGTCAGGCTCAGGAGCGGATCAAAGGATCGTGCTCCCTGCTGCTTTTGACGGACAAAGGGATATATGCCGCCCGGGACCGGCGGGGGCGGACCCCGTTGATCGTCGGGGCCAAGGAAGACGGTTTCGCCGTGGGCTCGGAATCCTGTGCCTTCCCCAATCTCGGGTTCGAGGTCCAGCAGGAAATCGGGCCGGGCGAAATCGTATTCATGGCCCCGGACGGTTTCGAGCAGCGTCGCTCGCCGCTGGAAACCTTGCAGATCTGCAGCTTCCTGTGGGTCTATTACGGCTATCCGGCCTCCTCTTACGAGGGCCGCAACGTGGAGTCCGTACGCTACCGCTGCGGCTGCGCCCTGGCCCAAAACGATGAGATCACCCCGGATTATGTGGCCGGCATTCCGGATTCGGGCATCGGCCATGCCTTGGGCTACGCCCACTGCAAGCAGATCCCCTACAAGCGCCCGTACGTTAAATACACGCCCACCTGGCCCCGCAGCTTCATGCCCCAAAATCAAAAATGCGGGACCTGGTGGCCAACATGAAACTGATCCCGCTGAAAAAGCCTCATCAAGAACCAGCGCATCCTGTTCTGCGACGACAGCATCGTGCGCGGCACCCAACTGAAAGACAACGTGGAAGACCTCTTCGCCGGCGGGGCCTCCGAAGTCCATATGCGCATTGCCTGTCCGACCCTGATTTATCCCTGCGACTTTCTCAACTTCTCCACATCGCGCTCCACCCTGGACCTGGCCGGCCGACGGGCCATCACCGAATTGGAGGGCCGCGAAGACCCCGCTCCGGATGTCATGCGCGCCTATGCCACCGCTGACACTGACCGCCAATACGCCATGGTTGAAAAAATCCGATCGCGGCTGCACCTGACAACGCTGAAATATCAAACCATGGAAGATCTTGTCACCGCGATTGGCCTGCCCAAAGAGAGGCTTTGCACCCATTGCTGGGACGGCACGAGCTATTTTTAACGCCATCGCCAAAGGGCCGCCCCCCCCCGGGATCGTTTGGCATGTCTGATGCGATCGGGGTGGCAGCCACAGGCGATATAGATTGAGAGGCGTTGTTCCATGCGTAATGATACCTAAAAAACCGCTGTGCGCCTCGAATAAGGAAGGCTTTATCGCATACCAACCGGACGCTTTGGTCCAACTGATCGCGCGGGCCCGCTTCCGCTGCAAATATTGCGGGCGATTCACCGTAGCCGAAAAAATTCTCCGCAATCCCGAAAAGCCATAGCCCGGCATCGATGGGTGACTCGCACCGTATACCAAATAACAATCGTCGAAGGTCGGTCCCTACACAACACCTTTCCGGAAAAGGGACATCTTTTCAAAGAGTTATGTTTGCAAAACGGTCTTCTTCTGTTTCGGTGAAGTCATTTTCCTACAGTTCCGGCCAGGCGCTGATAGGCCCGATTCTCCCCAACTTCCAACGGGGTAAGGGTTTGGCGTGGCTCGGCAAGTTGGCACACCCTTTGTAACCGCTAATAGGCAGCTCAACGGCAGGCCCTATCTCAGCCGTCCGGCGGCCTCATGCTGCAAGGGGAACGGCCTAGCCGCTCACCATCGAAATCGGGAGAAATGATGATTACCTACATTGCACGACATGAAGCGCTTCGGACAGCTGTCTGGGCAGGATTTTTGATGAGCTTGCTCTACGCCGGGAGTCTGTCTGCACCCCCTCTCCTTCAAACCACGGTAATACTTCTCGTTCCCTGGGCGCTTCTGTTCCTGGGAGCGATCCGCCGTCGCCTCATCGCGAAAGCGGTTCAAATGATGGCCTTTCCCACCTTCTGACGCACCGTTCGGGAGTTTTTTTCACCGATCCGGAACCGCCCTCGGGCCAATGGGTGCCCCGCGGAACACGTGCGGGACAAGATTGGCTTCTCCCGTGTCTGCCGATGCGCCCACCAGCGGATATCCACAAGAACGTCTGGATTCCCTTTAAAAAGACAAGGGCTCTTTGCCGGGAGGTGCAGAGCGTCTTCGCTTAAGGCTTCACGATCGTAATACCAGTGCACCGGCATCGACAGTGCGTCACCGATAAACAGGCCCCACAGGGCGCCGGTGGCACGCCTATTAAGCCCTGACCTCATGTTTTTGACCCCCGATTGACGAAATTTTCATCAAGCAAGGCATAGTGGAGCGCTTCGAGCGTGTCACACCAGCGTACACCTATATCCTCCAAGGCGGCTCGAACAACGGCCGTCGTCTGGCCACCGGCAACCATGGCAGCTTTTTCCTTCAATAACTGACCAAGTTTTCGCATTTCACGGATCAGCTGCTGACTGTTGACCGAAAAGGCCATACTGACCGCGACAGCCGTCGCGCGGGTTTGCTCGACAGCCGCCGCGATCGCTTCGGCCGGGAGATTCGGCCCGAGATACAGGGGCTGCCAGCCGGCATCGGCCACAGCCAAGGCCACGGACATGGCCCCCAATTCATGGTGCTGCCCGCTTGGGGTCGCCACCACAATGCCGGCTGCTCCCCCTGTCGGCGCTACTTCCCTGAGACTCATGCCCAAGAAGGAACGCACAACGGCACTGGCCATGTGCTCGTGCGCAATGCCCAAAGTACCCTGTACCCAGCCCTTGCCGATCTTGTCAAACAACGCCACAAGCAACCCCTCGATGAGGCGATGCCTTGTCAAACTGACCTGCGCGTTCAGCAGAACCGCCTCAAGAGCGGGCGCATCCAGAACCTCTACGGCGCGATAGGCCATCTGGACAAGTTTCGCCTGCCTGGGTTTATTTGCCACGTTGACCGCTGCCGCCGGAGACGGACCGACTGTGGCACTGCGATTGACGAGCTTCCTCAGGTCGTCACTCGCCATGCGGCCAATTTTGGAAATGCGGTGACCATCATCAATTGCCTGACGAAGCAGCTGAAGTCGGCGTATGTCCGATTCAGAATAAAGCCGCCGGTGCGTCGCGGTCCTTTCGGGCGATACGGCCTGGTAGCGGCGCTCCCATGCTCTAATCCGGTGAACACTCAGTCCGGTGCGTTGCGAAACGTATTTTATCTCGTAATTATGGGTCTGCATGTCGATAAAATAGCACTACGGCTTGACAGTGTCAATTTTTTGTATAGTTTTTGTCTAATTTTTGTAACTATTCTCCAATCAAAACATCCCAGAAGTTGGCGGTATGAAGAAACAATGGCTCAAACATCGACAATTGGTCGGTAACTTGGTGTTTTCGCAGTTATTCATCTGGCATTGTCCTTAGCAGCGGCAAGGGCCGAGGGTCATTCTTTCTCATTTCCCGCCGCGGGTTTCCAGATGAGCAAACTTTCGCCGGTTCACGGAGAAGGTTATGGTTACCGGATCGCATACCGGGTGTCGGTTGTTATCGATGCCTTCTGGCGATTCACGAAAGACTTCAACGTTGTTCAGCAGGCCTATTTCGACTTTGCCGGGACAGGTTTTTGGGAGGTCAATCCCTGGCAGGGAGGCATGCGGGATGTCCTGAGGACGAATGCCGCCTGGGAACAAGAGGCTATCATGCGAATGCAGGCGGCTTACCGCTGATAAGGTCGGCCAGGACGGATCAGGCGCGGTCTGCCATTGCGCGCGCCCGGATGTCTATCCATTCGAACCATAACGAGGTGTCGTCATGTTCGACAATCTTGACCCGATATTGCTGGCGCGCATTCAGTTCGCCTTCACCATTTCGTTTCACATCATTTTCCCGGCCTTCACCATCGGCCTGGCAAGCTGGCTGGCTGTGCTGGAATGGCGGTGGATTCGAACCGGCAGCACGGTCTACGCTGAAATCTACCGCATGTGGGTCAAGATTTTTGCAGTGGCCTTTGGCATGGGTGTTGTGTCCGGCATCGTCATGTCCTTCCAGTTTGGCACCAACTGGTCGGTTTTCTCAGACAAAGCGGGAAATGTTCTGGGGCCATTGCTTGGCTTTGAGGTATTGACCGCCTTCTTTCTGGAAGCTTCCTTTTTAGGGGTGATGTTGTTCGGTTGGAATCGCGTCAGTCCGCGCATGCATTTCGCCTCCACGGTCATTGTGGCCTTCGGCACCCTGCTGTCAGCCTTCTGGATTCTGTCGGCCAACAGTTGGATGCAGACCCCCCAAGGCTTCCGGATCGGCGAAGAGGGTCTGCTCTACCCAACCGACTGGCTGGCCATTATCTTTAATCCGTCCTTCCCGTTCCGCTTCGCCCACATGATCGTGGCGGCCTACCTCACCACCGCCTTCGTGGTGGGGGGCATAGGGGCCTTCTACCTGTGGCGTCGACAGCACGTGAAGCACGCCCGCATCATGCTGGGGATGGCCATGATCATGGCCATTTTAGTCGCCCCGACGCAGCTTCTCCTCGGCGATCTGCACGGCCTCAATACGTTGAAACACCAGCCGGCCAAAGTGGCCGCCATGGAAGGTCTGTGGGAAACTCAGCAGGGCGCCCCGTTGGTGCTTTTCGGCTGGCCCGACCAGGAAGCCCAGAAAACCCGTTATGCCATCGAAATCCCGAAACTTTCCAGCCTGATTCTTACCCACGAACTGGATGGCGAGGTCAAGGGTTTGAAAGAATGGTCCCGGGACGATCAACCGCCGGTGGCCTGGGTTTTCTGGTCCTTTCGGATCATGGTGGGTATTGGCATGCTCATGATCCTTACCGGGGTGATGGCGCTGCTCCTACACCTGCGCAAACGGCTGTTTGATACCCCCTGGTTTCAGTACTGGTGCATGGCCCTGACACCCTCCGGTTTCATCGCGGTCCTGGCGGGCTGGTTCGTGACGGAGATCGGCCGGCAGCCTTATATCATTTATGGCGTCATGCGAACGGCCGAGGCGGTCTCGCCGGTGGGTGGACAGCCGATTGCCCTATCCCTGGCGGCATTCTTCATCACTTACGTCGTCGTCTTCGGCGCGGGCGTTTACTACATCGGTCGCCTGATCGCCCGGGGCCCCGGAGACCATGAAGAAGCCTATGGCGCTCACGGTGTCAAGAAACCTCCCCTGGTTGCTCCACGGGCGGCGGATTAAGGAGAACGCTATGTTTAGTTTTGAGCCCTTTGTGGATCTGCCCCTGATCTGGTACGGCCTGATCATCACGGCGGTGCTTCTCTACGTGATTCTGGATGGATTCGACCTCGGCGTGGGGATTCTCTTCCCCTTCGCGCCCTCGGACACCTGTCGGGATCGGATGATGAATTCCATCGCCCCCTTCTGGGACGGGAACGAAACCTGGCTGGTGCTGGGTGGCGGCGGTCTGTTTGCCGCCTTTCCTTTAGCCTATTCCATTCTGATGCCGGCCCTTTACATTCCGGTCACCTTGATGCTGCTGGGGCTTATCTTCAGGGGGGTGGCCTTCGAGTTCCGCTTTAAAGCACAAAAATCCCGTCGTATCTGGGATTACGCCTTTCACTTCGGCTCTCTCACGGCGACGTTCATGCAGGGGATGATCCTGGGGGCGCTGGTGCAGGGTTTCCAAGTCTCCGGCCGCAGCTACGCCGGCGGCCCCTTCGACTGGATCAATGCCTACAGCGTCATGACCGGTGTGGCCCTGGTATTCGGGTATGCCCTGTTGGGCAGCACCTGGCTGGTGATGAAAACCGAAGATGAAACCCAGAATTGGGCGCGCAAAAGTGCCTCTTATGTGCTGGGCTACGTGGGCATTTTCATCGCCGTGGTGAGTATCAGCATGCCCATGATGAAGGATGCGATTCGTCTGCTGTGGTTCAGCCTGCCCAACTTATTCTATTTATTCCCCATCCCCTTGTCGACGGCTGCGCTCTTCATCATGATTTGGCGGGATCTGCACAAGGGGCGGGAGTTTCGTCCATTTTTCATGAGCATCGGCGTTTTTTTAATGGGCTATCTCGGGCTTGGCATCAGCCTGTGGCCTTGGCTGGTGCCGCACCAGGTGACCTTTCGCGAGGCAGCGGCGGCACCTGAGTCCCAGTCCCTTCTATTGGTGGGGACCCTGGTGATGCTGCCGGTCGTGCTCAGCTACACCGCCTATTGCTATTATATTTTCAGGGGAAAAGCATCCCATGAATCGGCTTACTGAGAAGCAGCGCCAGTGGCTGTGGTTTGCGGCCCTTTGGTGCACCGGGCTGACGGCCACCTTGGCCCTGTCCTATGGATTCAAGTGGGTTGTGGCCCATCTGTAGCCACCCGGCGGTGCTGATGGGAAGCCCCTTGCCCTTGACGGCATGACACAGAAAAAATTGGTATTTTACGAATAATCGCTGTTAGATGCGACCTCACATGGAGGAGAAAAAATGACCGAAGGTCATGACAAGACGCTATGTGCCCTGCAGGAAGAGGGCTATATCGATACCCATATGGAAGATTTTATCAATCGGTAGACGCACGGGCGTGAAGACCACTGGAGATTTTTTCCCAGTTGGAAGCCTATACATCATCAGCCCCAAATCGGTAGGTGGTTCGAACCGTATACCAAATGAAAAGGTGTCGAAGGCAGGCCCCGTCACAATGCCCATCACGGAATGTTGTAACAATTTCTGCTGGTTATTACTAAAAAACCTCCGTCACTTTTGGTGAAGTCTTTTCCCTACAGTTCAATCCCGGAGCTCGATGTCTTCTTTTTCAGCAACTGCCCACGCAATAGGGATTTAGCGCGCTCTCAGCATGTTGGCACACCCTTTGTATTGCTTATCTCGCCAGATTGACCGCAGCTCTTTTTTCTCAGACCGCGTCTGCTTAGAATCGGTAAGCCATTCAGCGGCAGTCCAGGGAAGATCGCCGCATGACCGGCGGACCGCAGAGAGAATCGGGGTGGTTTGACACGCTACCCAAAAATCGGGAGGGATGATGATCACCTATATCGCAAAGCATGAATGGCTTCGGATGGCAGTCTGGACGGGATTATTGATGAGCTTGATGCATGCCGGCGGTCTGCCTAAACCCGCCTCCCTCCATATCATGGCAATGCTACTTGCCCCCTTGGCGCTTCTGCTATTGGCGGCGATCCGCCGTCGCCTCGTCGCGATAACCACCCATCTGATGGCCTTGCCCATCTTCTGACGCCCCCCTCTTACGTTTTCTTCGCCATCCGCGCGGTCGCCATTTGGCCACGGTGCGTCCCGGGGAACGGGCGGATCAACATCTTTCACGCGGTTGCGCAGGCCGAAATCATCTCTATGATCAGGGGATGCGTCGTCTAACAATTACCATCCTGACCACATGCCTGCTGACGGCCTGCAGTCCGCACTGGTATTATCCCCACCTGAACTGGCTTCTGCCGTGGTATATCAGCGATTACATCTCGCTCGAACCCGCCCAGCAGAGCGAACTCGAAAACCGCCTGAGCCGCCAGTTGGATTGGCATTGCCGCACCCAACTGCCGGTCTATGCCGATTTCCTTCGGTCTGTGCGGCGCGATTTTGAAAGTCCCGAGCACACCGTCTCCCAGGAGCAGGTTCAAGCTTACTACGGGATGCTGCAAGTTTACTGGAAGGAACTCATGGCCAGCATCGGGCCGGATGTGGCCGATCTGCTGATGTCGGCCAGTGATCGCCAAATCGACGAGTTGTTCCGGAAGATGGAAGCCGACAACCTGGAACTGCAGGAAAAATATGTCGATCCGCCTCCGGAAGAAATATATCGAAATCGCTACGACCGGATGTCGGAACGATTGGCGGTATGGATCGGCGACATTGACGACGGTCAGAAAAGCGCGCTCCGGGAGTGGAGCAGCCAGCTCGGGAGGTACGGCGGCGGGTGGATGCCCAACAGGAGAGCCCTGCAGAGAGCGCTTCCGGGCGCTTTTAGCGGGTAGGGCGCGCAATCCGGACTTCAAAGTCCAATTCACCGCCCTGCTGGCCGCACCGCAGACCATACAGGAGGCCGCCTATAGCGCCCAGGTGGCCCATCGCACCGCTCTTACTCTGGATCTGTTGGCACGGATCGCAGCCACTCTTACGGCCGAGCAGCGCCGCCACCTTCTCGACTACCTCGATAGCCTGGCCGACGATTTCGATCGTCTCGCCTGCCCGGTAACGCCGGAAATCCTCACAGGTAGGGAGGGCGACCCCCATTGAAAATCAGCCGCTGATAGGCGCTGTTGCGGTGCAGACGGTGATGGGTAACGTAATTGTGGACGTAGGTCGGCACATGGCCTGTTTGGAGATAGCCTCGGAAATCGCGCTCGGCCTTCTGGGACGAAAAATTCCACTGCGCCCCGGCCGATTTAAAAATATCGAACACGCTGCAGCCGCAGGCAAAGGCCAGATCGGCAAGGTGCCGATCGTCACCGACATCGTCCAGCGGCGCCCACCGTTTTTCCAGGTAGACCTTGAGGATCATGTAGACCAAGGCCAAACCGAATATTATCAGGGGATTAATCATCATATGACCTCTTGAACAAGCCTTCCTGAACAAAAGGTCAGCCTTGCGGCGTCATCTGTCAATACCGATTCAGGCGGCTCGGCCGCTTTTCTCAGGGACCGGCAACGATCCGTTGCGCAATGGCGTCCCCCATGGCGGCCGTTCCGACAGCATCGCCCGGGTGGGGAGCGATATCGGCCGTCAGGATTCCGGAGGCCAACGCATCGCCCACGGCGTTCTCGATGGCCGCGGCGGCGTCCTCGCGCCCGAAACTGTACTTGAGCATCATGGCGGACGAAAGAATTTGCGCCACAGGGTTGGCCATGCCTTTTCCGGCGATATCCGGCGCCGATCCGCCGGCCGGCTCGTAAAGGCCGAACCGGCTCTCGTTCAGGCTGGCCGAGGGCAGCAGCCCCATGGATCCGGTCAGCATGGCGCATTCATCGGAGATAATGTCACCGAACATATTGCCGCAGAGCAGGACATCGAAGCGTTGAGGGTTGACGATGAGCTGCATGGTGGCATTGTCGATGTAGAGATGATCCAGCGTCACATCAGGATAATCCCGCGCGACCTCCTTGACCACCTCGCGCCACAGCACCATGACGGTCAGGACGTTGGCTTTGTCGATGGAGGTCACGTGCTTGCGGCGCAGGCGGGCGATATCGAAGGCCGTCCGGGCGATCCGCTCGATTTCCGAACGGCTGTAAACCATCGTATCGTAGGCCTTTTCTTGCTTCCCCTCCCCTTCACGGCCCTTGGGCGTACCGAAATAGATGCCCCCGGTCAATTCCCGCACGCACATAACATCGAATCCGTCCTTTACGATTTCCGGCTTGAGGGGGCTGGTTTGCGCCAGGGCCTTGAAAACCCGCGCCGGGCGGAGATTGCAAAACAGCCCGAAATGCTTGCGCAGCGGCAGCAGGGCGGCACGCTCGGGCTGTTGATCGGGAGGGAGCGATTCCCACCGCGGCCCGCCGACCGACCCGAAAAGGATGGCATCGCTTTTCTCGCACAGGGCCAGGGTTTCCGACGGCAAGGCGGTGCCATGACGATCGATGGCGCACCCGCCCACCTCCGCTTCCTGAAAAACGAAGGCCATATCGTAGGTGTCGCTCACGACCTTCAGAACCTTGAGCGCTTCCGTCATCACTTCCGGCCCGATGCCGTCCCCCGGCAATACGGCAATTGTCTTCATCACACCTTCCTTTGATCGTATTTCTTCGTTCGTGGGCTGCCGCCCGCGGCAGCGATGTTCTTTTGAAATCTGGGTCGTACTATAGGGGCCTCAGGAATGCAAAACGTTTCCCCCGTCAGAAGTCTTCAGTTCGCCCCCGTTGCCGGCCCCATTATGCGTCACACGCGATTCGCACCAGCCCGCTAACGATGCGCCGCGGACGAATTGCGGCGCGGTATCGCCCAACAAAACAGCAGACACAGCACCGCCGCTCCCAACACCGTCCAGAACACTTCGCCGACCCCCTGCCGGACGGTCTCCTGGATCCCGGCCCGCAGCGGTTCCGGCAGGACGGCCAGCACCTCGGGCTGCAACAGCCCCTCCACCTGATGGCCCCCCATGTCCTGAAGCCGGGAGGGCAGGCTCGCCAGCAGCCCCCCTTCCTGGATTGTCCGGGTCAGCGCACTGAAGCGGGCGGCAATGAAACTGCCGCCGATGCCGACGCCCACCGTCCCCCCCAGCGTTCGGGCAAACTGATTGGATGAGGTCGCAACGCCCAAATCGTGGGACGGTACGGCGGATTGCACCACCAGCAAGGTTGCCAGGGCCACGAAGCCCATACCGATTCCGACAACGAAAAAACTGACAAAACTATACCAGGAGGGGGTTTGCGTCGTGAATGCCAGGGTCATGGCGCACCCGGCGACAAGGCATAACGCCCCCCAAAGGGCTGCCGCGCGTTGCCCGGTACGATCGATGATCTGTCCTAGAGCCAGGGACCCCACGGACCAGCCCAGACTGAGGGACAACATGGCCACGCCCACCTGCATGGGTGTTTTCCCCTGAACGCCCTGAATGAAAAGAGGCGCATAGGCAAACATGGAAAAAATGGCGAAACTGCTGAAAAATACGGCTGCATTGCCGGCGCTGAAACTGCGGTTGCGGAAATGCTGAATCGGGAGGATCGGATCCCGGGCGCGATTTTCCACCCGGATGAAAAGGGCGGAACCGACGACAAAGAGGGCCAGGAGCCCTAGAATGCGCGGAGATGACCAGGCATAGGTCCTTCCCCCGAGCAGAAACGCGAACAGGAAAGCCAGAATGGCCGTGGACAGCGTCGCCACCCCCAGCAGATCCAGGGACACGGTCTCCTTTTTCGATCGCAGGTCCACCAGGTAGGTGCCGATTCCCCATAGGGAAACCACCCCCAATGGAATATTGATGAAAAAAATCCATCGCCATGAAAAATAGGTCACGATGAATCCCCCCATGGTGGGGCCCAGGACGCTGGCAATGCCCCAGATGGAACTCGCCAGGGAAAGGGTGCGGCCCCGGGTTTCCGGAGTGGAAACATCCGCCAGGACGATATAGACCAGGGCAAAGATCCCCCCGGCACCGATGCCCTGGACGATCCGGGCGCCGATCAGGGTCACCATGTTCACGGCGCATCCGGCCGCCGCCGAAGACAGGCAGAACAGCGCGATAGCGATGATAAACAGGTTCCGGTTTCGGTACAGGTCGGCCAGCTTGCCGAAAATCGGCAGGGAGACCGCCCGGGCCAGAAAATAGGCCGAGTAGACCCAGCTGTACAGTTGCAGCCCGCCCAGATCGGCCACGATGGTGGGCATGGCGGCCGACATGACCAAAGCGTCCAGTGCGCCTAAAAAAAGGGCCAAAAGAGCGGCTCCGATCACAGTGATGCGTTGGCCCGGCGATATCGGCATAAAAGAATCCTTGTTGGGGAACATAACAGCCGTCATGAGCACCGCAAGGCCGTAACAGACTCTTTCTTCCGGCATTACGGCAATTCCGGCGTGAACTTCTATCAGAACCAGGATTGATTGCCAAATGCCGGCCGCAGGCCTGGCATACGGCGATGGTGCCGCCCCTTTTCCTCGTGCACGCGGAATGCTATGCTGCGGCCACACCCCCTCCGTGAAGGGGCCTTATTGGCATCGACAGGAACCCGCACTCATGTCGTGGATGACTTTTTTTTCCGGCCCAACGCCGGAAAAGCTCGAAATCAAGGGCGACGCGCTCTATGCCTCCGGTCTCTGGGGGCCGGCCCGGCAGTCCTATGAACGCGCTCTGGCGAAACTTGAAAAATCGGCCCGACCGGTTCCTCACCGCTGCCGCCAGCTGCGCCAGAAAATCCAGCAGGCCCGGGAAGCCCTGGCCCGGGAACATCGGCAGACCGCCATGACCTATCTCGAGGGCGGCTATGTGAGGGAAGCCCGCGACGCCCTGTTGCTGGCCATGGAAATCAGCGCGGACACGCCCTTTCAGAAAGCTGTGGCCCGACAGCTGGCGGCCATGGACGCGCTGCCGGCGCCCGGGCGGAGCGATCCTCCAGATGCATCGGATGAAATGATGGCGGCGGCCTCCCCGGCCGATGAAGAGAATCCAGAACACCCGGCCCCCTCGCCGGAGGACTATTTTCAGGCCCTCTGCCATACGTTGCCGGAGGATGTGGCCCTTGCTTACCGGCGCTACGGCCTCGAATTCAGGGACGGCTACATCGCACTGAACAAGGGCGAATTCGCGACCGCCGCAGACCATCTGGAAAAGGCCATGGCCGCCAACCCGGAACCGGGCAGCTATATTCCCCTGGAGCTTGCCACGGCCTGCTTGAACCAGGGCCTTCTGGAGAAGGCTCACGGCATGCTGGAGCAGGTTCGACGGCATCATCCCGAAGCCCTGCCGGCCTATCAGCTTTTGTGCGAAATCTATTGGGAGCAGGGAGAACCCGCCAAGGCCGAAGCGCTGTTGGCGTCGCTTCCCCCCCATCTGACCCAGTCCAGAGCGTTCATGCTGCTAAAGGGTGAAACCCTCTACCACGCCGGCCGCCACACCGAAGCCCGGGATTTCTATCGCGGCATCCTGGAAGTCTTCGGCTGGCACGAGGGCACGGTTCAGGAACTCGCCAAAACGCATGAGGCGCTCAACGAGCTGTCGGAGGCACGCCGCCTGTACGGCGACCTCATGGCACGTTGTCGGAGCTGCGGCTCCCGGGCCGCGCCCCAATCCGCTCATAAGTATGCCGAGCTCTCTTTTGCCGAGGGTCGTCGGGGAACGGATCTCCTCGAAATCTATCTGGACCTGGTGGGCGAGGCGCCGGCCCATGCCGCCCTCTACTATGACCGCATCAGCCGGATCTATTTTGACCGGGGCGTCCCGGTCGAGGGGGAGCGCTTCCGCGGCTTTGCACGGCGTGCCCGGGAGGAAGACATTTCCCGCAATGATGAAGGGTAAGGCGTATCGATGTCGGAACAAGGTATCATTCAACGCTGGAAAAACTATCGTCATTGCCGTGGTCCTGGTAATGAGACCCTGGCAGGAGCAGGCGGGTGCCGGGATAGGGCCGTGAAGACGAAAACCTATATCCCGGCTTAAGCGAAGACCTAATCCGTCGGTTTATGCGGCAAACAAATAAAATCCGATCGCCTTGGCATTCGGGTCGGCCGGATCAGTGGATGCGAATTCCGCCCCCAGATCGGAGCCGTCGATCCTGCGAACCACGGTTTCCTGGCGAACGTTGGAGCGCTTGCGATCATCCAGCTGGAATTCCACGACGATCCGGTCCCCGATGCGAAGCGCCCTATCGTTGGCGAGACGCATTCTCACGCCGGATCGGGATAGATCCAGAATCGCCAGGGACCCTCTTCCCAAATGGCGGCCCCCCGGCGCCTGACAATACTGCCCCTGCAGGTGCACCATCTTGCGGAAATAGCGGCGCCGCTCCAACTGGGCCGTATACCCATGCCCACAGGGGCATTTGACCCGGATGCGGACAACACGGGACATGGTCATATAGGGTGATGCATCGATCGTGCGGCTGCGTTCGCATGCCGGGCAGGCCAAAGTGGCCTTGTTGTCTCGGGAAATAAAGAGTTTATCCATAATACCACCTCTGTGAACGGACATCCTTTTTCTTTCAGCCGACTGGCGCGGGGGGTGAAACAGGGTAGCCAGCACCCTTCAAAACCAGGTCCGGATCCACCCTTTGGCACCGTTCCGACAAGCGGCCCTTAAATGCTGTTATCGACTACCCTGCTATATACTTGAGTCCGGCGCCCCTCTTTGTAAAGAAGCCGCGGTCAAAATCAAATCGCAATTGCGAGGCTGTAGGGTTATGGGATTTCAAGGCATGCAGCGCGGGCATTCACAGGAAGTGGGGGTATCGCGGGGTTTTCTTGACGAACATCATCTGACAGGTGATTGGCGAGGGAGGGCTACTCAAATTGCGCCTTGAAGGCCTGAAAAGCGGCTTTAAGCGCTGCCATATCCCCTTGCAACGCTGACAGTTCGGCCTCGAGGAGCGTAATCCGATCCTCCAGCGGGGATCCGCCTTCCGGGAGACGCTCCTCCATTCCGGATTGCGGCAACGCCGACCTGTCCCCCAGCAGATGGGCAAAGCGTGATTCCTTGTGGCCGGGAAGCCGCTCCAGGCGCTCGGCAAGTCCCCAATCAGCGAGCTTTTCCAGGGTTTCGCCGACCGTCTCCAAACTTTCAAAAGCATACAGGCGGCCACTGCGGGCTCGGATCTCACCGGCCGTCTGGGGTCCCCTGAGCATCAATACACACAAGACCGCAATCTCACGCGGGACCAGGTTGTGTTCCCGCGACAGCTGCTCTTCGTATTTGGGAACACGTCCGACCCGGCTCTGATTGACGAACCTCTTTTCCGCCAGGCCGTCCAGGGCGGTTTGGACCTCGTATTCGCTGTAGGCCACCACCGGATCACGATTGGATTTCTGATTGCAGGCGTTCGTAAGGGCATTGACCGAAAGCGGGTAGTATTCCGGTGTGGCCAGGGCCTTTTCCATGAGACTTCCCAGGATCCGTATCTCAATCGTTTTCAGTGGCGCCCCCATGGATGGTACCTCCTCCCGAATGTCCGCGTGTGACCCGACGCGCGCTCATCACGCATCAGGTCTGCACGACCCGGTTGCGCCCGGATCTTTTGGCCGTGTAAAGCGCCTGGTCGGCACGGCGAATCAGGGATTCGAGTGTCAAATCATCTTCCTGAAGGCCGCTCAGACCGATACTCACGGTAAAACGAATGGCCGGATCGCCGTCCTCCCCTTCGAGCGAGCTGTTGCTCACGCGATCCCTCAGACGCTCCGCCACACGGGCGGCATTGGCGGCATCGGTTTCGGGCAGAACCGCGGAAAATTCTTCGCCGCCCGTCCGTCCGAAAATATCCGTTACCCGGAATACGCTCTGGCAGGTCTTCACAAACGTTTTCAGCACGGCGTCTCCGACGGGATGTCCGTGGGTATCATTGATCTTCTTGAAATGGTCCATATCCATCAAGAGGACCGCGAGAGGGTGACCGTAGCGCCGGTGCCGTAAAAATTCCTGCCGCGCCTTCTGGAAAAAGCGGCGGCGGTTAAACGCGCCGGTCAGGGGATCGGTGGTGGCCAGCCGGCGGAGCTCCGCCTCCATGTGCCGGCGTCCCGTGATGTCGTTGCCGACGCTTAAAATCTCCACAATGCGCCCCTCATCGTCCGTAATGGCGCGATTGGTCCAGTAGATCCAGACGCGGCGTCCGTCCCGGGTGACATTTTCGTTTTCATTGTTGCGGAACCGGTCGGGGTCATTGCGTATCTCCTCCATCAGGTGGCCAAGATCGCGCTTGGATATGCTCTCGCTTTCCGGAACGATGGTCCCCACGACGTTTTTTCCGATCAGATCCTCGGTCTCGTAACCGAAGAAGTTGATGCCGTAGGGGTTCATGAAGACGATTCGGCCCTTCGCATCCCACCGCAGAATAATACTGTTGACGCTGTCCACGAGGTTCCGGTAGTTCTTCTCGCCGGCCCGCAGAGCGGCCTCCATGTCACGGCGCTCGGCGATTTCGGTTTGCAGGCGCCGGTTGGTCGCGATCAATTCCGACGTCCGCTCACGTACCCGCACATCCAGTTCGTCACGCGCTTCCCGAAGGGCCTCTTCGGTCCGTATTTTTCCGCGCAGCAAATCGTCCACCTCGGACTTGATGACGCTGATGGCATCATACACCGGGCCCAGCGGGCTCTCCGCATGGATGTGTTCCGAGAGGGCCAGCCCGTCCCGCTCCCAGTCGATGCGACCGATAAATTCCATCAGATGCTCGACGGCAGCGGCAACATCCGCTGGTTTAGGCTCTTCCGGCAAGGGCGGAGGGCTTTCGCTATGGCTGCTGGCAGGCGTCGACCGCTTATTCCGTGAGATAAGCCCCAGGGCGTCGTCAAAGTCCTTGGCCACATTGATATTGAACGGCAGCGTGAATTTCGAAAAACTGGCCACGGCCGCCATGAATTGATTGAGCCCGTAGATGATATAAGCCTGGAAGGCCACCTTCCGGTGCCAGGCCGAAATCGCGTCCATATAGCATTTGCGCGCACGCCGATCCACGCCCTGCAAGTCGCGCATGCCGACAATGAGATAAAAGGGACCATACACACCGGCCAGGGATGTATAAATGCGTTCCCGCAAGGCGATCAGATCGGGCAAATGACGGGCGCGCAAAATGCCCCGCGAAGTCGAGTGCAGGATGTGCCCGTCGACCACCTCCAAGCGGGTCCCATAGCCTTCCTTCTCAAATTCCCAATCCTCACGACGAAGGATGATATGCTGGGAACCGTCGCGGGCTTTGAATTGGCTGATGCAGGTTCCTTCGGGCCACAGCTCGGATGAGGGGACGCCGGTGACTTTGTACAGAAGATCGCAGGCCATGAAAAGGGCATCCATGTAATGACTGGCGATGTGGACATCGATCTGGATGATGTTAAGCCGCTTGCCCAGTTTGGTGCTCATGCGCAGCATGGGTGAGAGGCCGTAGAAAATGACGCCGGCCATCCGGTCGCGCTCGAGCATGCGGCGGATGAAGTAACGCCGTCCTTCCAGAGTCGTGCCTTCGAGGTGAGTGTAATCCAGGATATGGATATAGGGACGATCACCGATCTCCGCCTCGATGAGGGCCTCGGTGAAATCGAAGGCCTTGCGGACCCCCTCGAGGGTGGCCCGCCCCTCATTGTGGGTCAGCAAAATCGATCCGCCGATAATTTCCGCTGAGATGCGAAAGCCCGCCTCTATGGTCACCTGTTGCCACTCCGCCCGTCGCAGCACCGGCAATCCGGTTACCGGACAGATGAGATGGAAGGTGTCATTGGCGGCAGGACCTGCCGCAACGGAAGCACGAGCTTCATGCGTCATTTGAACGGGCGCCATCCCTTTTGCAACGTGGTTCATTGAAACATCGCTTTCTATTTTCCGCCAAGCCACGGTTTAGTGGTCCTGTTCGATCCATTTTCGAATATCATCCGGCGAAAGAATCCCCGGATGCGAATCCACCCCCTGCGGAAGGGCGCCATGCCGACAATTGCCAATCTTACCGAACACATCCTACCACAATTCAGGAGGCGTCTCCAGGGTTGGGAAAAACCAATCTTGAAACTGGAGAGGGTTTTGAGGCCGCATCCAGGGCTTGACCCGTCTACGGGTTCACAGTCTATGACCGCTGCATCCCTGATTAAACGACCCCACCAAAGGAGATTTCCATGCCACCCCTGCAATCCAAACGCAACGTACAGACCGGCATCATGCAGTTGAGCGCCGCCCCGCGGGAGGTTTTTCCGCTATTGTGTCCGCAACGGGAATATGACTGGATCGAGGCTTGGCAGTGCCGGATGATCTTTTCGGAAACCGGCGCCGCTGAAGACAATGCTGTTTTTTATACGGATTTTCGCCAGGATCGGGGGCCGGAATGGTGGGTCGTCAGCCGCTACGAGCCCGTTCGTGCCATCGCGTTCATCCGATTCTCCCCCGATGTCCGCATCACCCGATTGGACATTCACCTGGCAGCCGATGGACCAACACGCACCATCGCCACCTGGACCCAAACCATGACCGCCCTGAGTCCGGAAGGCAACGCCTACATTGATCGTTATGGGGATTCGTCCTATACTCAGGAAATCAATATCCTCGAACACCTGCTCAACCACTACCTGAAAACCGGCCGCCCGTTGAAATTGTCCGAACAGGCGACGGAAGGCATCGCACAGATGGACTAAGGCATCCGCCGCCCGATAGCCGTATGCGACGCGATTCACTGTATACAGGGCCATGACGACGATCAGCCGACTGGCAAGACAATTCAACCTTTCCCGCAGCACTCTGCTCTACTACGACCGGATCGGACTGCTGCGGCCCTCGGGCCGCAGCCCGTCCAACTATCGCCTCTATACCGAGGCCGATCGTCAGCGCCTGGACGCCATCTGCCGGTATCGGCGAATCGGTCTCTCCCTCAAAACGATCGGGCGCATACTGGGCACCTCCCGGGAAGGCGCCGAAGCCGCTCTCGAGCAGCGCCTGTGGAATATCGAAGACCAGATCAAGGCCCTGCGCAGCCAGCAGCGCGTCATCCGCCGCCTTCTGGGCCAGACGCCCCTCACGGACATGATGGAGGGCCTGACACGCGAAAAGTGGACCACCCTGCTGAAGGCCTCCGGCATGACGGACACCGACATGCTCCAGTGGCATGTGGAATTCGAGCGTCTTTTCCCTGACGACCATCAAGTATTTCTGGAATCGCTGGGAATAACCCCGGAAGACATCGACGCAATTCGGACTTTTTCGCAAACGAAAAAAAGTTAATCCAAAAACACACGTTTATGGCTGCAACGATCTGGTTTTCATATATATTTTTTACAACAAACTCAATCAGACAACCGGACGGCCAGGCGGGCTACCCGCTCCCCCAGGCGGCGGGCGTTTTCCCGGGTCGCGTCATCGGGAGTTCCCACGCAAGCGGTGCCGTAATGCCCGGTGGCGGCCAAAGGATCGCCCACGATGATCATGCCGTAAATCATCAGGGCTTGGATGATGGAAAAGATCGTGGTTTCCTTGCCTCCGGTAGCGTCCCCCGCCGTGGCAAAGGCGGCCCCTACCTTGTTTTCCATTTTTTTGCGGACGCCTACGAAATCGTCGAACACCCGTTTTAGTTGCGCCGCCATGGAGCCGAAGTAAACCGGCGACCCGGCGATGATGCCGGCCGCTTCGACAAAATCCTCCTTGACGGCCTCTTTCGCTGTTTTCAGTACCGGCATCGCCCCGTCCACCTGCGACACGCCTTCGGCCACAGCTTCCGCCAATCGCCGGGTATTGCCGCCTTTGGAATAATACAAAACCAGAATTTTCATGATGCAAGCCTCCTTGTGATGAAAATCACGCTACCGTCTTGACGGACGCGGTTTTAGAAGCCAGCCGCTCCTCTGTCAACCCACCGATTCTCCCTTTGAACCCGTCACGGGCATGTGGCCGGGCGGATTAATGCCGCCATCGAATTGGCCGATACAAAGTGTCAGGAAGAATTATTAGGCAGACAGCGGCCGACAAGGTTGTCGATCTTGTCAGGGAAACGAAAATTGCGCCGCAGCATTTTGAAACCCATTAAGGCATCTTTTCCATCATTGGGCTGAAAAATTGGGTCGGCATCGCAGCGGATCCAAACCCATGGTGCAGAAGATGGCGAACGCCGTTTTCGATCATCTTTGAACGATGACGCAAAAGCCCTGACCGCAAGGGGGGCGGCGGCATCAGTCCCCCGAAGATTGGTGGATGTCGATGATCTTGGCGTGGCGGCCGTAGTCAACGGTTTTGTAGCGGGTGATTTTCTGGAGTTTGCCGGTGATGTCGGCGATGCGCTCCACCTGTTCGAGAATCTGTTCGGCCAGTTCGTAGTGCTTGTCCCCCCTGCTGAGATCCACCATCATCAGTTCCGCATAGCCGGAAATCACCTGCAGGGGCTGGTTGAGTTCGTGGCAGACCGCACCGGCGGTTTCCAACACGCCGATGAATTTTTCCTTTTGGGCCCGTTCCCGGGCCGCGCGATTTTTTTCCGTCAGGTCCAGCATTACGCCGACGCTGCCCGATTTTTCAGGCGCTTCGCCGGCCACCGGGGCGGTATTGAAAAGGAAATCCCGTCGGCGGCCGTCGGCACATGGAATCTCCGCCTCGAAATGGGTTTTCGTAACGCGGTTGCGTTTCAGGCAGGCCACCAACTCATCCGGAAGGCTTCCGGCCAGTTCATCGGCCCGGCAACCGATAATGCGATCCCGCGTCAGGCCGGCGATGTCTCTGGCAAAGGCCTGGTTGCAGCCCCGGAAAACGCCGTCCACATCCTTGAAGAAGATGGGGTTGGGAATAGTGTTGATAAGCGCGTCCATCAACTGGAGGTAGCTGCGCAGCTTTTCTTCGGTACGCTGGCGGAGCTCGGCCTCCCCCTGATGGTGGGTTTCAACATCCTGATAATATTGGTGCTTAGATTGAGCGGTGCGGCTCAGACGCCGTAAACGCGCCCGCAGACGCCCGTTATCCCGATACAGCCAGACGGCCGATAGCAGCAAGGCCAGCATCAGCACCGCAATGATCAAAACATGAATCGACATACCGCTGCGACCTTCCCCTCGGGAACCGTCCGGTTCCAGCCCGCCCTGCCGCCATGGCTCCTCCGGCCGGCCCATCTTGGCTATCAGAATGGGGCGGTCTTGTAAACGGCATCTCCTTCGAAGAAGGTCCAGAAAACGACCCGACCCGATCCGCTGGATACACGGCGGCGGCTATCGCTAATGTTTGTCGGTTATAGTCCGGTGCCGAAGGTACCGATGTCAAAAGAAGGCACGCCTGCCGAAGATGGACAGGCCATGGGCAATGGATGGGCACAGGGAGCGGTTTTCCCGAAGGCGGGACAACGGAGCATCGTGCCCGCCCTGGCCGTTCCCCGGAACAGGTAAAGGCGCACCGCTTCTGTCAGCGGGGTCGAACGCGGGCGGTGGGGACGGCATTAAGGGGATCGTCGGGCCAGTAATGCTTCGGATAGCGCCCCTTCAAGGCTTTCCTGACCTCCGGGTAGCTGTTTTGCCAGAAACCGGCCAGATCCTGGGTGATCTGGGCCGGGCGCCCCGCAGGCGACAACAGGTGGAGGACAAGGGGCTGGCGCCCCCCGGCAATGGCCGGGGTCTCCCGGGCACCGAACATCTCCTGCAGGCGAACCGCCAGCACCGGTGCCTCTCCGCTGTAGTCGATGGGGCGTCGGGATCCGCTGGGAACATCCAGGTGGGTTGGGGCCAGTTGATCCAGGCGCTGCTGTTGGGACCAGGTCAGGTGGTTTTTCAGGGCGACCGCCAGCGCCGCCGGTTTGAGGTCCCTGAGACGTGAAATCCCTGCGAGAAAAGGCCCCAGCCAGACGGAAAGCGTTTCGCTCAGCCGGGCATCGGAGACATCCGGCCAGTCGTCCCGGGCATCCATCACCCTGCGGAGGAACATAACCCGCGCCTGCCAGCTTCGCAGCGTTTTGTTCCAGGGGAGGCAATCCAGACCCGCCAGACGGATACCGTTCAAAAGGGCGTCTTCCCGGTCTTCCGGCGCCACTTCGGTCAGGGGTTCGGTTTTGAGGGCCAGGACGCCTATCTTCAAGGACCGCTCCGCCGTCACGGCCTGGCGCGCGGCGTCCCATCCCACCCGCTTTTCCCAGCACAGCTGATGGCCCAGCCGATGATAAAGGTCTTCGGTATGAATGGCGGCGGCAAGGAAAATGCGTGCTTCACGCTTCTCACCGTCCAGATTTGCCGCGACCAGATAGTCGGATGCCGCCAGGGGCTGCCCGGGATTCATAAAGGCCCCCCGCCCCCCGGACAGGCGAAAACGGCCGGAAGACCCCGGTCGACGCTGGGCGACGCGATCGGGATAAGCCCAAACAAGGAGATGGCCCGCTTTGTCATCCTCCCATTGTTGACGCCCCTCCCCGACTCGGCGGCCAAGGTCGTCGGCCACCTGCACGACCCTGCGGCAGGCGTGCCGGTCCACATGGCCGAGCGGGATTTGGGGGCACTCCCCCCGGCGGAACCGGTGCAGGGCCGCGAGCCGCAAATCGAGGTCCGCATCGTACCCGCCGGCCTCGAAGCGCAGAATATCCCTTTCACCCAGCAAGGCCGCCAGTTCGCATGCCAGTGCGCCTTCCCCGTTCGCGTGTGCCATGAGGATCATGTGAGACAAACGCGGGTGCAGGGGCAGCTCGGCCATCCGTCGTCCGTGCGCCGTAATCCGGCCGTCCCTCTCCAGGGCGCCTAAAAGCTCCAGAAGCGTCTGGGCCTGGGCCAGGGCGGCCGGCGGCGGCGGGTCGATCCAGCGCAGGGCGTTTGCCGTTCGGAGGCCCCACAGGGCCAGTTCCAGCGCCAGGGGCGCCAGATCGGCTTCCAGGATGGCAGGTCGGGCATGGGGTACCAGGCCGGCATGCTGCCCCCGGGACCATAACCGATAGCAAAAGCCCGGGGCCGTGCGCCCGGCCCGCCCGCGGCGCTGGTCGGCCGCGGCCCGGGTCACGGGCAGCGTCACCAAGCGGGTGAGGCCGCTGCCGACATCGAAACGGGGAATCCGGCTCAGGCCGCTGTCCACCACGACGCGAATTCCTTCGATGGTCAGACTGGTCTCGGCAATGGAAGTGGCCAGCACGATCTTGCGACGGCCGGCCGGCGCCGGTCGAATGGCGCGCTTCTGTACCTCAAACGGCAGATTGCCGTAAAGGGGGGCAACCTCCCAGCGCGGATCGAGGTGCATCGCATCCAGGCGTTTGGCCGTCTGACGGATCTCCGGAGCACCGGGCAGAAAAACGAGCACACTGCCCTGATCTTCCGATATGGCCTGCATAACGGAGGCCGCAACCGCCGCTGCCAGCGGCTCCTCGGTTTTGCGGTCGCGGTAGTGGGTGTCCACCGGGAAGGACTGACCCGGGCAGGTCAGGATCGGCGCCTGGCCCAACAGCTCCGCCACCGGAGTGGTTTCGATGGTGGCGGACATGACGAGCAGCCGCAGGGTTTCATTGAACCCCTCCTGGATGTCCCGGCACAGTGCCAATCCCAGATCCGCTGCGAGGCTGCGTTCGTGAAACTCGTCGAAAATGACGAGCCTCGTGCCGGATAAGCCGGGATCCGCCTGCAGCATGCGGATGAGGACCCCCTCGGTGACCACCTCGATGCGTGTTTCCGGCCCCACGCGACTTTCCATGCGAACCCGATAGCCCACCGTTTCGCCCACCGTCTCGCGCAATAGCTCCGCCATGCGAAACGCCGCAGCCCGGGCGGCCAGACGTCGGGGTTCGAGCATGAGGATCCGGTGATCTTCCAACCAGGGTTCGTTCAGGAGTGCCAGGGGTACGCCGGTGGTCTTGCCGGCGCCGGGCGGGGCTTGCAAAACCACCCCGCGATGCTGCCGGAGGGCTTCACGCAGGCGATCGAAAATGGCGGTAATCGGCAAAGGCGCCATGGCAACCTATCGACCCAGAAGGGTATAATTGCGGGGGAAAAATGGCTTTCGGCAGCGCTTGTGGCGGCCTGTTGCGCTGACCACCATACCGTCTTTAGGGATTGAGCTTTTCGAGTTCCAGCGCGCACCATTCCAGATCCGGCCGCACATTGATGTCGGACACCTGGACGGCCCGCAGGATGCCGGCTTTGTCGATCACGAACAGGGCGCGTTCGGCAACGCCGTCGGAACGGAGGATCCCGTAGCGGTCGGCCACCTTGCCATGGGGCCAGAAATCGGAAAGCACGGGGAACCAGAGGTCGCCCATCTGTTGGGTCCAGGCGTAAAGCGTGGGGATATTGTCCACGGTTATTCCCAGCAGAATGGCATCGTTTTCCTCAAAGAGGTTTTGGACGATGTTGTAGCCGGGCCATTGATCGGAGCAAACCGGTGTCCAGGCGGCGGGTACAAAGGAAATCACCACATTTTTCCGTCCACGGAACTGGCTCAAGGTGATCGGTTCGCCGGAAACCGACGGCAGCGTAAAATCCGGTAGCGGCTCTCCCACTTGGACTTTGAGAGTGCTGTCGATCGGTTTCAGATGGCCAGGGTTGTAGATGTTGTCCTTAAAGGCCTCGGGGAATCCCCCCGCGGTTGCACCGCAGACGAGGCCGAACAGAATGCCGAAAAGTATAATGCCACCGCAAGTACGCATGAAGACCGCCTCTCTTTCCATTGCACCGATCTGTTTTTGTCTTGTTGTTTTCACGATACACAAAACGACTCCGGAGAAGATGATGTCTTTCTCCGTAGACCATGCCACGAACGATTGCAATCTCTAACAGGCCTGACTTCGGCGACCTGCTCCAATCCGCGAAGCCTCGTCCCATTTGCCCGCAGCCGTATTATCTGCTACAGATCACCAACGTTTACCCCATGCCCATGGAAAGCGATCGCGAATGGATCCCGAATACCACACCCTGACCATGCTGGTGGAAAACGAACCCGGGGTCACGGCCCGGGTTTCGGGGCTGTTTGCCAGCCGCAACTACAATATCGAAACGATTTGCGGCGCCCCCACCGCCAATCCCCGCATGTCCCGCATCACCATCACCACCCGCACCAACCCGGAGCAGTTGGAGCAGATCATGAAGCAGCTGCGGCGTCTGGTGAACGTCATCAAGGTGCGCGACATGACCGGGGAGCAGGCCGTCCGGCGGGAGATGGCCCTCCTCTGCGTCAAGGCCCCGCCTTCCGACCGGCCCGAAATCCGCAGCATTGTGGAGACCTTTCGCGGCCGCATCGTCGACACCGGCAAAACCCACTTCATTATCGAGGTCACGGGCAGCCACGACAAGATCAACGCCCTCGCCCGCCTGCTGGAGCCCATGGGCATCAAAAAACTGGCCCGCTCCGGCATCCTGGCCCTCTACCGCGAAGCCGACTGACGCCTCACGCCCCGTCTCTCGGAAAAACGGCACGGTTTCGAGGGGTTTTGGATGCAACTTCACCCGCATCGGATACGACCGCCGCACTCCGTTTCGTAAAACCTTTGTAAAACAGCCGCCCCGTATTCCCCCCGCCTGTGAATTGACATAAAAAAGCCCCACATTATGTAGCATCAAAGGGAGCCTTGCATGACCATTCACGATACCCTGATCATTCGAACGCTGATGCGCTGGCTGGCGCTGTTTTTCTTCCTGTGCACGGGATGGAAAACCGAAGGCAATAAACCGGAGGAAGCGCGTTATGTCGTCATTGCAGCGCCCCATACCTCCAACTGGGATTTCATCTACACCCTCGCCCTATCCTTCATTTACCGTATCAACCCCCGGATCATGATGAAGGATGCCTGGTTCCGCTGGCCCCTGGGCCCGCTGTTTCGATGGCTGGGAGCCCTGCCCATCGACCGCACCCGATCCCGCAACGTGGTGGCCCAGTCCGTCGAGGCTTTCCAGGATGCAGACCGCATGGTTCTCGTGGTCCCGCCTGCAGGCACCCGGCGCAAGGTCCAGTACTGGAAGACCGGCTTCTACCACATTGCCCGCGGGGCGGGGGTGCCTATCGCCCTCGGCTTTTTGGATTACGGCCGCAAAGTGGGCGGCTTCGGACCGCTCTTCCATCCCACCGGCGACATCGAGCGCGACATGGCGGCCATCGGAGACTTCTACCGGCCCATCAGCGGCAAATACCCTTCCCAGGAAAGCCACATTCTGGTCCGTCCCGAGTTGAAGCCGCCCTGCTAAAAGGCTTGCGCCCGACTGACCGTCACTCACTTAGCCGTCTTTGGTCGAAATCGCAATCGGGATCGAAATCGTGTTTTCGATCCCGCCGCCCCGACAGTCCGCCTCCCTTTGCGGCCCCTTCGCTTTCAGAGGGCCCAAACAGCATTTTCCGATTTCGATACCGATTGCGATTTGATGTGCGGTGGTCAGGCCTGCATGCCCCGAATCCACTTCAATAGCAGGACCACGGCCGGCGCCAGGTGGAAGAAGAGATCGAAGATGTCCAGGGGCCTTGTCAGGGTCCCGTTCTTCAGCATGATCAATTTCTCCAGCACGTGGGGCATGGGCCGGAACGGCGCCAGCAGCATAAAAACGGTCAGCACCACCAGCGGCAGGTAGGGGATTTGATCGAGAAATTTCAGCACGGCGGCTTCCTTTCAGGCCGGTATGGTTTCCAGGGCGGCGAATCGAGGCTCGTGGAGGGGGATCAGGATGTCCGCCATGGCCTTGACCTCCTTCATGATATCGTAGGCGCGGTAAGTGTTCACCGGAGTTCCCGGAGGGATCACATCCATCTCCATGGCCAGGATCTCCTTGGGCGGGAAGAAATTCTCCTCGATCACGCAGAAGCCGGTGATGACGGCCCTTCCGGCATCGGTCGCCACGATCACGGTCAGACCACCTTCGGTGTGCACCGGGGTGTGCATGACCCGGATGCCGGGCAGCAGTTCGCCGTCTTCATGCACGCTGCGCAACTGGCCGTTGGCCTCCACGTCTTCTATGTAGTCCTCGAGATAGCGAAAATCCAGCGGGTGGGGATCGTGCACATGAGCGAGTTCCTTTTCATGGGTGTAAATGACGGCGTTGACGCACTTGTAGTCATTCTCGCAATGGTCGTTGTGCAGGTGGGTGTGGATCACCACGTCGATGGATTCCGGTGTCAGACCCCAACGGGCCAGTCCCTCCTCAAAGGTGTATATTTTACCGCCGATGGCGGCTTCCCGGTCCGGCGACTGGATGGGACTCATCTCGCCGGTATCCACCAGGATCCGCTGATCACCGCCTTCCAGATACCAGGCGTAGATGGGAATCACGTATGGCTTGCCGTAGTCGTGCTGGTAGGTCATCATGCCCTTGTCGAAGACCTTCGTGCCCAGGACGATGGGATGGATTTTGTATTGGGTCATGATACGTCCTCCCGGAGGTGGAAATTGCCCGCCTTGGCGACCCGCGACTTTTGCATCGTGGCACCGAATGTCAAAATGGACCTGCTTGGCGGCAGGATCAGAACCTTTCCTTCCTTAAAGCAATTGCAGGTCAATCGTCAAATGGCCCCATGGTTCTGCGGAAGGCCAACGCGGAGCGCTGTTGCATAGAGGATAGAGATGCCTTCCTTATGAGATTTCGCTTTAACTATTCACAGCGGGCTGCTAAAGGTTTGGGCAGCGGCCGCCGTATACCGACGGCCGGCGGCCCCTCGCTCACAACGATCGAAGCCCTTTCCCCCAAAGAGTGATTCTGGAGAGAACATATGTCGGAGAACGACGGCTGGCGCATTGTCCTGATTGACGATGAGGAAGGCATCCGACGTGTGACGCGCATTACCCTCGAGGATGCCGGCTACAGCGTCCAGACCGCCGAAAACGGTGAAAGCGGATTGGCGCTGTGCGAAACCGTTCACCCCCAGATCGTGATCACCGACGTGCGCATGCCCAAAATGGACGGCATTGCCGTCCTTGAAAAAATCAAGCAAACCCATCCCGATACCGAGGTCATCGTGGCCACAGCCTTCGGTGAGATGGACCTCGCCATCCGCGCCTTGCAGCTGGACGCATCGGATTTCATCACCAAACCGCTGCACAGCGACGCCCTGTCGGTGGCCCTGGAACGGGCCAAGGTGCGCTACAACGACCGCAAGCGGCTCAAAGACTATACGACCTTCCTGGAAGAGGGCTGGAACGACACCACCCGCGAACTCATGACCGCCTTCACGTTTCAAAACAGCCTCATCGAAAGCTCCATGGACGGCATCATCGGCTGTGATGCCAATGATGTGGTGGTCACCTTCAACCAGAGCGCCCAGAACATGTTGGGGTACGATAAAACCGAGGTCCTCGGCAGGGAACGGCTGAGCCGTTTTCTACTATCGGAGGACGAAGCCCGATTGAGATCGGCGCTGCAGAAAAATAATGGGACTCATCCCGGCGGGCTGCCAATTTTCGAAACTACGCTCTGCGGCAAAAATGGCCAGCGCATTCCGGTGCAGATGGCGGTATCCCCCATCGCCATACCTGACGAAGATTCCGGAACGGTCTGCTTCATCAGGGACCTGCGCGAAATCCGCCGCCTGGAAAGTGAGGTGGAGGACCAGGCCCGCATTCTCCACCAGGACAAAATGATGTCCCTGGGCCGCCTGGCCGCCAGTGTGGTGCACGAGATCAACAATCCCCTGGCCGGCATTTTGAACTACTGCCGCCTGATGCTTCGGATTCTCAAGCGGGGGGAGATTTCCGCCGATCAGCTGGAAAAATTCACCCGCTATCTGGATTTGGTGGAAAAGGAGACCCGTCGTTGCTCCCAGATTGTCTCCGGCCTGCTCACCTTCTCGCGCAAATCGCCGGTCGCATTCGGTCCGGTGATGGTGGCCGACCTGATGCAGCGCTGCATCCTGCTGTGCCAGCACAAACTCGAATTGAACAACATACGCCTGCAACAGCATATCGCCGCCGACCTGCCCGAGATCAGGGGCGATCTCAACCAGTTGCAGCAATGCCTCATCAACCTTGTTTTCAACGCTGCCGACGCCATGCCCCAAGGGGGTACCCTGACCCTCTCCGCGGCACCCTGCCAGGCATCATCGGACGTTTGTCTAATGGTGACGGACACCGGTATCGGTATTCCGGAAAAGGATCTGCCCCATATCTTCGAGCCCTTTTACACCACCAAGGACGAAGGCTACGGCGTCGGACTCGGGCTTTCCACCGTCTACGGGATCATCCAGAACCATCAGGGCAGCGTGCGGGTGGAAAGCAGTTTGGGCAAGGGCACAACCTTCGTGCTGCGCCTCCCGGCAACTTGAACCCAGGGCTTAAATTCAAGTGTCAATTTGAGCTAAAGTGTTGCAATGCAACATATAGTTGCGCAACATATGCGACACCGCAACAGGTTGTTTTTTTCTGGATTGCCTTTGGCATCAATACATTGCACGTTTTTTGACTATAATACCTGAATTTTCCTCCCTTCTTTGCGTTTCGATATTTATCTATCTGTTATTATTGTATTTATATCCACTTCTAAATCTATTGGCATGTTCTATGCTTATGGTACTGACAGAGCATCCGGCGGCATCCGTCAGCCCATTTTGCAACTTTGATGTTTTGTGATTGCCACATCCTCCCCCTTTTGAACGTTCGCCGGAGCGCCTTTCAACATAGCAGGTTGCATGTCGCACAGCTTGCTTTCGTCATGTCCGATGGTACTCGAAGGGAGTTGCCTTGTCTGCCAGCCGCGCCAAAAAAAGGGTCCTGATCGTAGACGACGACAAAAATCAGGCCCTGCTGCTGCGTTCGCTGATGCAGGCCAATGGATACAAGCCCTTGCTGGCCGGGAGCAAACCCGAAGGCGTCAAGATGGCCGAGCGGGAAAAGCCCAGCTGTATCATCCTGAACTGCATGATGTGCGGCGAAGAGGGCTTCTGCCTCTATCGGCATTTCAGATCCGAGCTCGCTTTCCGAGACGTGCCGGTCATCATGCTGTCATCGCTGAGCCGCGACATTCTTTTTCGTTTCCGTTCCCAAGCTGTCGCTTTTGGCGGCCGCGAGGCCCCCGAGCCGGAGGCGTTTCTCAGAAGCCCCCCGGATATCGGTGAGCTGGTGGACACGGTGGCGCGTTTGACCGGATCGAGAGCATCGTCCGCGATCGAATCGGCGTCCAGCGACGAAGCGGTTGAAGCATCTTCTTCCGAACCGTCCGTGGATCCGTCAACGTCTTCGCCCTGACACCACGCGCAGGACGGCGGGGCGAAGCAGAACCATAGCCATGGGGAATTGCGCAAGCACCTGCGCTTTCCCCGACCTTCATCAGGAGAGACGTCTATGGCACTTCGAATCGGCTTTTACATTTGCCACTGCGGCATCAACATCTCCTACAAGGTACGCGTCGAGGAGGTGGCCGACTTTGTCCGTCAACTGCCCGACGTGGCGGTTTCCCGAGATTACAAGTTCATGTGTTCGGATCCGGGTCAGGAAATGATCGAGAAAGACATCGACGCCTATCAGCTCAACCGGGTGGTCGTGGCCTCCTGTTCGCCGCGCATGCACGAAAAAACGTTCCAAAGCGCCTGTAAGCGGGGGGGAATCAACCCCTACCTGTTCCAGATGGCGTCGGTGCGCGAGCAGGTCTCCTGGGTGACTCTGGATGAAAATGAAGCCACCCTCAAGGCCAAAACCCTCGCAGCGGCGGCCATCAACCGGGTGCGCTACCATCACGAACTGGAAAGCCGCCAGGTGTCGGTGCATCCCGACATCATGGTGATCGGCGGCGGCATCGCCGGCATGCAGGCGTCGTTGGATATCGGCGCCTCCGGCCATCAGGTGTACCTCGTGGAGAAAAGCACGACCATCGGCGGTCACATGCTGCAATTTGACAAAACCTTCCCGACCCTGGACTGCGCCGCCTGTATCGGCACGCCCAAAATGGTGGAAGTGGCCCAAAACCCCAACGTTCATCTGCTCTCCTACAGCGAAGTCAAGGAAGTTTCGGGCTATATCGGCAATTATACCGTCAAAATCGAGCGCAAACCGCGCTACGTCAAGGAAGGTATCTGCACCGGCTGTGGTGAATGCACCAAAGTCTGTCCGGTGTCGGTTCCCAGCGAATGGGACGAGGGCTTGGGCCAACGCAATGCCATCTATCGTGCCTTCCCCCAGGCGGTGCCCATCACCTTCTGCATCGACAAGCTGGATCGCGCACCCTGCGTGGGGGCCTGTCCGGCCCACGCCAACGTCCAGGGTTATGTCCAGCTCATCAAAATGGGCAAGTACAAGGAAGCCCTTCAATTGATCATGGAAAAGATCCCCCTGCCGGGCGTTCTTGGGCGGGTCTGCCCTCATCCCTGCGAAAGCCAGTGCCGGCGCCAGGATGTGGATACCGCCATCGCCATCCGCGACCTGAAACGCTTCGCGGCCGACCAGGTGGACTTCGAAACCCTCGAATTGCCCCCCATCGAAGACAAAGACCAGAAGGTCGCTGTGATCGGATCCGGGCCGGCCGGCCTGACGGCCGCCTTCGATTTGCGCAAGGCGGGCTATCAGGTGACGCTTTTCGAAGCCCTCGATCAGCTGGGCGGCATGCTGCGGGTGGGGATTCCGGACTACCGATTGCCGCCGGAAGTGCTGGATCGCGAAATTGGTTATATCCTGCGCACGGGTGTTGACGTGCGCACCGGCGTGCGCTTCGGTGCCGATGTCACGCTGGAATCCTTGAAGACCGAGGGGTATGAGGCGGTTTTCCTTGGTATCGGGGCCCAGGAATGCATGAAGCTGGGGATTCCCGGTGAAACCGATTGCGACCAGGTGGTGGACGCGGTCTGTTTTCTGCGCGACGCCAATTTGTCCCGGGTGCCCAGTCCGGGCCGCAATGTAGTGGTGATCGGCGGGGGCAACGTGGCCATCGATGCTGTGCGGGTGGCCAAACGCCTGGGGGCCGAAAAGGTCACCCTGCTCTACCGGCGGACCGAGGCGGAAATGCCGGCCGCGGCCGAGGAAATCCAGGGGGCCCGCGAAGAAGGCATTGATTTTCGATTCCTTACCTCGCCGGTGGAAATCATCAGGGAAAACGACCGGATCAGCGGCATGCGCTGCATCCAGAACGCGCTCGGAGAGCCCGACGCCAGCGGCCGCCGTCGCCCTGTTCCGGTTGAGGGCAGCGAATTCGTCATTGCCTGCGATGCCGTCATCCCGGCCATCGGACAGCGGGTCGATCTTTCCTGGCAGGACCCGGTCTGCACCCTGGAGTGCACCCCGCGCAATCTGATCGTCGTGGACTCCGCCACCCTGAGGACCACGCAGCCCCATGTCTTCGCCGCCGGCGACGCGGTCAGCGGTCCGGCCACCGTGGTCGAGGCCATCGGCGCCACCCATCAGGCCGTGGAGGGAATGATCCGCGACCTGGAAGGCCGACTGGACGCCGTCCAAAAGAAACCCGCCGCCGAGCCTACGGCCGTCGCCGGCGCGCGCCCGGCCGCCGAATGCACCTGGAGCGATATTCCGGTGGACTGCGCCCCCCAGCCGCGCGAGCACATTACGCATCTGGACTGGGCCATACGGGTGGCCGGCTTCGAGGAAGAATCCGTCGGATTGACCGAGGAGCAGGCGCGACGGGAAGCCGATCGCTGCCTGAACTGCGGCGTCTGCTCGGAGTGCATGGAATGCGTCAAGGTTTGCGAAGCCAAGGCCATTGACCACACCCAGCAGCCGGAGGAAATCGAAGTCAAGGTGGGCAGCATTATTCTGGCCACCGGCTACGACCTCCTCGACCCGACCCCCATGAAACAATATGGCTACGGGCGCCTGCCGAATGTCTTCACCAGCCTCGAGTTCGAGCGGCTCAGCAACGCCACGGGCCCCACCGGCGGAAAGATCCTGATACGCGATGCCGACGGCACGTTCGCCCGCCCCCCCAAGAGTGTCGCCCTGTTGCACTGCATCGGCAGCCGGGATGTCAACTACCACGAGTACTGTTCGCGGGTCTGCTGCATGTACGCCCTCAAATATTCCCACCTGATCAAGGAAAAAGTGGGCCACGATACCCAGGTGTACGATTTCTTCATCGACCAGCGTTGCTACGGTAAAGGCTACGAAGAATTCTACCGTCGCTGCCAGGAAGAAGGCACCACCTTTATCCGCGGTAAAGTCGCCGAAATCACCGACCAGGCCCTGTCGCCGGGGGAGGAAGGCAAACTCGTGGCCATTGCCGAAGATACCCTGCTGGGCAAACGCCTGCGGGTGCCGGTGGACATGGTGGTCCTGTGCTCGGCCATCCAGGCCCGCAGCGATGCCGTCGATGTGGGGCGCATCTTTGGGGTCAACATCGGCGCGGACGGCTTCTTCCTCGAGGAACATCCTAAACTGGGTCCCCTCAGCACAGCCACCGACGGCGTATTTCTGGCCGGAACCTGCCAGTCGCCGAAAGACATCCCAGACACCGTCGCCCAGGCTTCCGGCGCCGCCGCCAAGGCACTCTCCCTGGCAACGCGCGGTGTGGTGGCGGTTCCGTCGGCCATCTCCTGGATCGACCCGGACATCTGCGCCGGTTGCCAGACCTGCATCGGCCTGTGCCCCTACGGCGCCATCGAATTCGACGAGCGCCGGGGCGTGTCGGTGGTGAATGAAGCGGTCTGTAAAGGCTGCGGCAGTTGCTCGGGCTTTTGTCCAAGTGGCGCCGCTCAGGTGGCTCATTTCAACAAAAAACAGATTTTTGCGGAATTCGAAGGAATGATGGACGCCCTGCAGGCGGTGGGGCAATAGGGCCGACCGCAGCGCAGTCCGGTGGCTTTCAATCCTGTCGAAGCGGAGGAAAACATGGAAGACTTTGAACCCGTCATTGTCGCATTCGTATGCAACTGGTGCACTTACACAGCCGCCGACCTGGCCGGCACGTCACGGTTGAGCTATCCGAAAAACGTCCGCCTGATCCGGGTCATGTGTACGGGCATGGTGGATCCCCAGTATGTGATCAAGGCGCTGCTGGAGGGGGCCGACGGGGTCCTGGTGAGCGGCTGCCATCCCGGCGACTGCCACTACATCAACGGCAACTACAAGGCCCGGCGGCGCATCAAGCTGCTCAAGGAAATACTGCCCCAGTTCGGATTCGAGCCCGAACGCCTGCGATTGACCTGGATCGGCGCCAGCGACGGCATCCAGTTTGCTGAAATTATGCGTGAACTCGTGAAAGAGCTCAAAACCCTGGGACCGAGCCAGGCCAAACTCAAAATGGTGGTTTAACCGACGGGACCCCGCGGCGACCGCACTGGTCGCACCCCGCAACGATAGCATGGAGGAGCCATGGCGATCACGGCAACCATTGACGTCAGCCAGCAGGATTTACTGGCAAGTTTGAAGACATTCTGTACCGACCTTCTCGCGCAGGAGGCCATCAAGGCCATTTTAGTCCCCCAACGGCTTCCCATGAAAAGCATGGTGATGCCCACCTTGGTCACGGATGCCGCGCATTTGAACGGTGTCGACCCGCTTTCCCCCGCCTTTCCCATGAACGGGGCCAAGGTGCTGGCCAAACTGACCCGCCGCCCCTCGGGCGGCAAGATTGCGGCCATCCTGCGGCCCTGCGAAATTCGGGCCTTCATCGAACTCGTCAAGCTCAAGCAGGCCCGCACCGAAGACGTGGTGTTGATCGGCCTGGACTGTCTGGGGGCCTTTCGCAACACCGACTATTTCCGGTTTGCCGGAAATGATGCCGAAGCGGCCACCCGCCGTTTTTACGAGACGATTCTGGCCGGGAAAGGGGCGGCCATGGATGGAGTGGATTTGACGGCCGCCTGCCAGGCCTGCGAGGCGTCCATACCCACCAGTGCCGATATCGCGATCGGTCTGCGGGGGGTCGACACCAGCCGCCTCCTCCTGGTTCAGGGCCAGAGCCCGGCCGGGGATGCACTGCTGCAGCAGATGGGGCTGCCGGCGGGCGATGTTCCGGCGGAACGCCAAGCCGTCTTGAAGCAACTGCGCGAATCCCGGACGGCGCAGCGGGATCAGATGTTTGCCGCAACGGCGGCCGCCACCGACAGCGTCGAAAAATTGGATGAATATCTGGCCAATTGCGTCAACTGCTACAACTGCCGTGTGGCCTGCCCGGTTTGCTATTGCAAGGAATGCGTCTTCGTGACGGATGTCTTCAATCACGAGCCGGCCCAGTACCTGCAATGGGCCCAGCGCAAGGGAGCCGTCAAGATGCCCACGGACACGGTCTTCTATCATCTGACGCGCCTGACCCACATGAGCACCGCCTGTGTGGGCTGCGGCCAGTGCTCCAATGCCTGTCCCAACGACATCCCGGTGATGGAGCTCTTCCGGCTGGTGGCCCATCGCACCCAGCAGGCCTTTAGCTACGAGGCCGGCCGGAGCGTGGCGGAAAAACCACCCCTGTCCGAGTTCAAGGAGGACGAATTCCAGGAGGTGGTGGGACTTTAACCGGGGACGCCGGTTCCGACCGGCTGCCCTGACAACAGCTTCCCTGGTGCAACCGGCGGGGGCCAGGTTCAGCAGCACGCTCACCTGGGGTGAATACCGGCACCTCCCGCGCCGGAAGGCAACAACCGGTGGAGAAATCATCTATGCAGACCAAAATCGGCAAGGCACTCGTTATTGGCGCCGGCATCAGCGGTATTCGTGCCGCCCTGGACCTTGCGGAATTCGGCTATGGGGTCACCCTCGTCGAGCGCGCGCCGCACATCGGCGGCATCCTCAGCCAGCTGGACTTCCAGTTTCCGACGGATCGCTGCGGCATGTGCAAAATGCTGCCCCTGGTGGAGCGGGATGCCGGCTCGCAGTTTTGCCTGCGCAAGGGCCTGTTCCATGAGAACATCGATATCCGGCTTTCTACGGAACTGGCCTCGGTGGAGGGTGAGCCCGGACAATTCAAGGTCAGCCTGCGGCAGCAAAGCAACCCGGTAAATCCGACCCTGTGCATCGGCTGCGGCCAATGCGTCGACGTCTGTCCGGTGGAGACGGAGGACCGCTTCAATGCCGGTCTGGCCAAGCGCAAGGCCATCTATCTGCCGGTGCCCCACGCGATTCCCAATGCCTATCGCATCGATCCCGCGGTCTGCAACCAGTGCGGCGCCTGCCAGAAGGCCTGCCCCACCGGGGCGATTCAGCTAATGGACGAGGGACGCCAAAATTTCAACGTTCTGGTGGTGGACGACGAGTTGATCGTCCGGGATTCCCTCAAGGAGTGGCTCGAAGTGGAGGGGGGATTCCAGGTGAGCATGGCCGAAAGCGGCCTTGAGGCCCTCGAGCATATCAAAAGCCAAGGTTGTCAGCTCATGCTGCTGGACATCAAGATGCCCGGCATGGACGGGGTGGAAGTCCTGCAGAAAGCCAAGGAACTCTTTCCCGATCTACCCGTGGTCATGATGACGGCCTACGCCACCGTGGAAACCGCGGTGGAAGCCATGAAGATCGGAGCCCTTGACTATCTGATCAAACCCTTTGACCCGGATGCCCTGATTCCCAAGGTGATCCAGATCTATCAGGCCTTGAACACACCCCCCGGCCCCGAATTGGAAGTGGGGGCCATCGTGATGAGCGGTGGCACCAGCTACTACGACCCACGTCAGGGCAAGGACACTTACGGTTACGCGACCCTGCCGGATGTGGTCACCAGCATCGAGTTCGAACGCCTGCTCAGCGGCACCGGTCCGTCCGGCGGCAAGCTCGTGCGACCGTCGGACGGCCGCCCCGTCCGTCGCATCGCCTGGCTCCAGTGCGTGGGTTCCCGAGATATCCAGTGTGACGCGGATTTCTGTTCCACCATCTGCTGCATGTACGCCATCAAGGAAGCCATGGTAGCGCGCCGCTGGGCGGCCCAAAGCGGGACCACCCTGGACACCGCGATCTATTACATGGACATGCGTACCTCCGGCAAAACCTTCCAGCGCTATCGCGACCACTCGGAAGCTGAAGGGGTCATGTTCAAGCGCGGACGCGTCCACACCGTGGTCGCGGATCAGGTCGAGGACGATCTCCAGCTCCGCTGGGTTCAGACGGATGGCACGGTGGCCGTCGATCATGCCGACCTGGTGGTCTTGAGCATTGGCCAGCGTCCGGCCGAGGGTGCCCATGCGCTGATGGAAACTCTGGGCATCGGGGAGAACCCATGGGGTTTTGCCCGGACCGAACCCTTCTCGCTGACCCGCACCGAGCGTAACGGCATCGTGGCCTCGGGCTCGTTTGCCGGGCTGAAGGATATCAGCGAATCCGTCATCCAGGCCAGCGCGGCGGCCCTGGCAGCCTCGCAGAGCATCCACAACGCCGGCGGCAGCATCGGTCTAAAAGATCGTCAGGCCCCCGTCTACGAGGATGTCAGCCGCCAGATGCCACGCACCCTGGTAGCGGTCTGCACCTGCAATGGCGCGACCACCAAGGATGTGGATCCAAAAGCACTGACCGCCCATCTGCGCAACGACCCCTCCGTGGACCAGGTGCATTTCCTGGAGCACAGCTGCACGGCCGAGGGCTGGGAGGAGCTCGTAGGACTGATCAAACGACACCGGCCCAACCGGGTTTTGATCGGCGCCTGTCTGCCCTATGTCTACGCCCGCAAGCTGAAGCAACTGGGCCGCGAGGTTTCCCTGGACCCGCGCCTGATGGACGTCGTGGACATTCGCTTGAACGCGCTGGCGTCGCAAGCGGCCGCAACACCTGCCGCAATCGAGCCGCCGGGTGCCGTCATCGAACGCACCCTCGCTATTGGGGCGACCCGGCTCCGGCACGCATCCCCTTTGTCGGTGCCCACGGTTCCGGTGTTCCAGCGCGCCTTGGTCGTCGGCGGTGGAATTGCCGGCATGACGGCGGCCCTGTCCATTGCGGACCACGGCTTCGAAGTGGACCTCGTGGAACAGGGCGCACAGCTCGGCGGCAACCTGCACTGGCTGCGTCACACCATCGACGGGGAGGACGTCACGCCCCTGCTCGACAGAACCCGCAGCCGGGTGGAGGGGCACCCCCAGATCGAGGTCCACCTGGGCACGCGCATCGTGGCCGCCTTCGGGCAGGCCGGCGCCTTCTATACGACGCTCGAAGACAGCGAGGGCAAGGCCCGCCAGATCACTCATGGCGCCACCCTTCTGGCCACCGGCGGCACGGAAGCCCCCACCAAAAGCTACGGTTTCGGCACCAGCAAGCGCATCGTCACCCAGAAAACCCTGGAGACGCAACTCCACGAGGGCACGCTCGATCCAGCGTCCCTTAAAGCCGTAGTCATGATCCAGTGCGTCGATTCACGCGAAGAGCCTCGCAATTACTGCAGCCGGGTCTGCTGCCCGACCACGCTCAAACATGCCCTAGCCCTCAAGGCGGCCAACCCGGACCTGCGCATCGTGGTGTTCTACCGCGATATGATGGCGACGGGTTTTCTGGAAACCTATTTCACCCTGGCCCGCAAGGCCGGCGTCACCTTTATCCCCTACCGCCTGGACGACAAGCCCCAGGTGACGGTGGACACGGATGACGGGGCGCGGCTCAAGATTTCCGGCCATGAACCGGTTCTCAATCGCCCGGTGGAAATTGCGGCGGATCTGTTGGTGCTGGCCACCGGCATCGTTCCGGCCTTCACCGCTGAACTGGCCCAGGCCTACGGGGTCGAGCGCGACCAGGATGCCTTCTTTCAGGAGGCCGAATCCAAGTGGCGTCCTGTGGATGCCCTCAAGGAGGGGGTTTTTGCCTGCGGTATCTGCCTGTCCCCGCGCAATATCGCTGAATCCATCGCCACCGCGGAAGCCGCTGCCGAACGGGCGCTGCGCATCGTGGCCAGCGAACGGGTAGCCGCGGGCAGCATCATCGCCGGCGTCCACGAAAGCCTCTGCGCCCTGTGCGAACGCTGCATCGAGGTCTGTCCCTATCATGCCCGCATGCTCGATCCGGACGGGGAACGCATCGTCATCAATCCGATCATGTGCCAGGGCTGCGGGGCCTGTGCGGCCGTCTGCCCCAACGATGCGGCCTATGTGGAAGGCTTTGATGCGGATCAGGTAATGGATGTCATTGATGCGGCATTAAATTGAATCCGCGGTTTTGAAAAGACCCTTAAAAAAGGAGCTGCCATGAAAGCCACGGCTGCACCCCCAAGCCGCCAGGATGTAGCGATCCCTGTTCCAGAGGCGCTGAACGCCATAAAGGACAAAATAAAAGCCTGCATTCAGTGTGGGACCTGCAGCGCATCCTGTCCGAATGAATTTGCCATGGATCTCACCCCCCGCAAGCTTTGGCGCATGGTGCTCATGGGGGAGACCGAAGCCATTTTCGCCAGCCAGACCTTTACGCTCTGCTCGGCCTGTTACAACTGCACGCTGCGCTGTCCGCGCGGCCTTCCGTTGACCGACGCCATGCAGGACCTCAAGCAAATGGCCTTTCGCGGCCACATGGCGCGCTACAAACCCAGCACCGCCTTTTACGGCCACTTCATGGACACGATCCGCCGCCACGGCCGGATCCGGGAAACCGAATTCATCTCCCGCTATTTTCTGACCATGGCGCCCAGCAAGCCCATGCTGCCGTTAAGCTATACCGGGCTCGGGTTCAAGCTCTTCCGCAAGGGTAAAATGGCCATCGAATATCCTTTTGCAGCGCCCGGCAAGCGTTCCCTGGAAAAGATCTTCCAAAAAGCAGAAAGCATGGAGGCATCCGAATGAGCTACCTCTACTATCCCGGCTGTTCGCTGACGGGTACCGCCAGGGAATATGACCTGGCCACCCGCGCCGTCATGGACGCCATGGGCGTCCCGCTCACGGAGCTGGAGGAATGGACCTGCTGTGGCGCCAGCGCCGCCGAGGCCTGCTCCGAACTTCTGGCGCTGGCCCTGCCGGCCATCAACCTGGCCATTGCTGAAAAGATGGACGGAACGCAGGACGTCCTTGTGCCTTGCAGCGCCTGCTACCTCAATTTAAAAAAAGCCAACGAAACCATGCGGCAGGATTCCCACACCCGCCAGCGGGTCAACACCGTTCTGGCGGAAAAGGACCTGGCCCTGGAAGGCACCGTCGGGGTGCGCCATCTACTGGACGTGCTCGCCACCGACCTCGGGGCCGAGGCCATCCGGGAGCATGTCAAGGTGGATCTCTCCCATCTGACCATCGCTCCCTATTACGGCTGTCAATGCCTGCGGCCCTATGCGGTCTTCGACGATCCCGAAGAGCCTCGCAGCATGGAACCGCTGATCCGCGCCACGGGGGCGCGCATCCACCCCTGGCAGATGGGGTCCAAATGCTGCGGCGCTTCCCACATGAATACCAAGATCGAGGTGGCCCTGGAATTGGTGCACGCCATCCTCCAGGCCGCCCGGGGAGCCGATGCCATCGTGACGGTCTGCCCCATGTGCCAGATGAACCTGGAGGCCTATCAGGACAAGATCAACCGGCGCTACGGCGACGTATCCTCGGTGACCATTCTCTATTTGCCCCAGTTGATCGGCATGGCCTTCGGTCTTCCGGACAAGGCCCTGGGGCTAGAGTTGAACTTGGCCGTATACGATCATTTTCGCAGCAAACGTAAAGCCGCCAATTTTTTCCGTACGGAAGAAATTGAACGAAAAGAAAGCCGTCTCTAATGTCGACTTATCCTGACCCATCAGGGAATTTGCTCCCGCGGAGCGTGAAACATCAGTTGGTACCCGGAGGGGATTTTGAATTGTTTTGGATTTTTTGCGTTTTATCCCATTTGTCCCGCGCCGAGCATCGGCGGGGCGGACGGACTAAAGCGCGCGGACTGTCTGAGTCCCGCCGCAGCCCTGGCGAAGGCGGGGCGAGTTTCCGCGCGCTCCGGTCGCCGCGACGACGCGCAGGGTCAAGCGGGACATGGGCGTTTTCTTTTGGTTCATTTTCTTTCACGTGAAAGAAAATGAACCAATGGCAAGGGAATCCGATATGACAAAATTTATCGAATTCTCCACTCTCACTGGAAGATGTCGAAGAAATAATTCATAAAGGAGACCGTTATGGGCGAAGCAGCCATCCAAATCGGACCCGAACGGTCCAGTGCCTTTCTGGACCGCGTCAAAGAGATGCTGCCGGAGGGCGGCAATCTGGATCTCTGTCTGACGTGCGGGGCCTGCGCTTCGGGGTGTCCGGCCACCGGACTGCATGGCATGGACCCGCGCAAATTTCTGCGCATGGCCGCTCTGGGGCTGGACGAGGAGCTCACCACCACGCCATGGGTCTGGATGTGTAGCATGTGCCAGCGCTGTGTCTACGTCTGCCCCATGAAAATCGACATTCCGGCCCTGGTTTACCAGGCGCGGGCGGCCTGGCCGCGCGAAGAGCGCCCCAAGGGCATCCTCGGTTCCTGCGACATGGCCTTGCGCAACGAAAGCTGCAGCGCCATGGGGGCTTCGCCGGAGGATTTCCAGTTCGTGGTGGAGGATGTGCTGGAGGAAGTCCGCGAAGGTCAGCCCGGCTTCGAGGACCTGCAAGCCCCCATCGACAAGCAGGGGGCCCACTTCTTCCTGAACCAGAACTCCCGGGAACCGGTCACCGAACCGGATGAAATGGTTCCCCTCTGGAAAATCCTGCACCATGTCGGTGCCGACTGGACATACGGCAGCAAGGGCTGGGGGGGCGAGAACTACTGCATGTTCCTGGCGGACGATGAGAGCTGGAAGCATGTGGTGGCCACCAGCATCGGGCAGGCCAACGACTTGGGGTGCAAGGTCTACCTCAACACCGAGTGAGGGCACGTAACCTACGCTGTCCGGGCCGGACAGAAAAAATTCAACATCGCCACCGATCTTGAAATCGCGAGTATCTATCAATATTACGCCCGCTGGATACGGGAAGGCAAACTCAAGGTCAACAGTGACTGGAACAAAGATCTGAAAATCAAGTTCACGGTGCAGGATCCCTGCCAGATCGTGCGCAAGAGCTACGGCGACCCCGTGGCCGACGACTTGCGTTACGTGGTCAAAACCCTGGTGGGGGAAGAAAACTTCGTCGATATGGTTCCCAACAAATCCAACAATTACTGCTGTGGGGGTGGGGGCGGGTTCCTGCAGTCAGGCTACAACGAAGAACGGCGGGAATACGGTCGCTTGAAACTGGACCAGATCCTGACCACCGGTGCCGACTACTGCATCGCGGCCTGCCATAACTGCCACGCCCAGATCCACGATCTGGCCGAGCATTTCGAAGCGTCGTACCACACGGTCCATCTGTGGACGCTGATCTGCCTTTCGCTGGGCATTTTGGGTGAAAATGAGAGGGAGTACCTCGGACCGGACCTGGCTGAGGTCGGTCTTTAAGGAGGAAAAGGACGCATGCCGTGTCATCGGCTTTAACGGACTGATCGCCATAGCAAACAGATCCGCAGTTTTTCCATAACGGCCCGGTTGTGGTGGAATGATGAAAACGGCGTGCCTTCTCATCACCTTCGGTTGCACAACCGGGCATTGTTTTGGGCGGAAGAACGGTTCCCCTAAGGACAGGACGACATCATGCTGCTGCATCTGGTCCGACAGCTTCGCAACTCCCTGTTGTTCAAACTCATCGTGGCGGTGGGGCTGACCTTGCTGGTGAGTATTGCGGTCTGGGCCTTTTTCAATATCCGCTATGAAAACAACAAGCTCACCCATCAAATCCTGAATGAAAGCATACGTTTCGGCAACACCATCAAACTGGGCACCCACTACGCCATGATGACCAACGCCCGGGACGATATCAACCAGATCATTCTCAACATCGCCCGCCAGGAAGACGTCGAAACCATCCGCATCTACAACAAAACGGGCCAGATCAAATTTTCGAACCAGTTGGAAGAAGTCGACCAAATCACCAATATCAAAGCGGAAGCCTGCGATGTCTGCCATCGCTGGGATCCCCCCCTGGTAACCCTCAAACCAGAGCAGGGTACACGTTTTTTCACCGGCCAAGCGGGCCAGCGGGTCATCGGAGTGATTACGCCGATCCTCAACGAACCGGGCTGCTCGGAGGCCTGCCACGTTCACCCGCCCAATAAAAAGGTTCTGGGGGCGCTGGACGTGGTCTTTTCCCTGGAAAAGGCTCAAGCCGAAATGCAGCGTTTCAAGCGCGGCATTCTCCTGTTGGCGGCCTTTGTCTTCCTGGTAACCTCCGCCATCATCATGATCGTCATGTTGCGCTTCGTCAACCGGCCTATCCGGCGCCTGATCAATGAGACCCGACAGATCGCCAAAGGCGATTACAGCGCCAAAGTACCGGTGGACGGCGAAGACGAGATCAATCAACTGGCCATGGCGGTCAATCGGATGAGCGATGAAATCGCCCGCAATCAAGCGGATCTGCGTCGGCAGCGCAACGAATACCAGAATCTGTTCGAAAATGTTCCCTGCGAGATTGCCGTGCTGGACCGGGAGTTCCGACTGGTGAACTTCAACCGCAGTTATGCCGTAAAGTTCAACCCGGTTCGGGGAGACTACTGTTTCAAAGCCTACAAAGGGCGCGATACCAAATGCCAGGAGTGCCTGGTGGAAAAAACCTTCGAGGGCGCCGGGCCCCAACTGGGTGAAGAAACGGGTTGTGACAAGGATGGTCGGCCGGTGCACTGGCTGGTGGTCACCTCTCCCCTGGCCGATGACACGGGACAGATTACCGGCGCCATGGAAATGAACCTGGACCTGACGGACATGAAGGTCTTGGAGGACAAGCTGCGCCGCTCGGAAATGAAATACCGGGCCTTTTTCAACAACATGCCCAATCCCGTGTTCGTGCTGGATGCGGCGGACCTCACCATCCTGGATTGCAATGCCAGTGTAAAAGCGGTTTACGCCTATGAAAAATCTGATATACTGGGCACATCATTTCTCAATTTTTTCGTGGACGAGGAAAAACAGGCCTTCGCCAAGACGATTCCCACGTCACCATTCCTGAGCCGGGTCCGGCAACTCAAGAAATCGGGAACCCCGCTCTTCGTCAACATCCACATCTCACCCTCTGACGACGAAGGCCGCAAAGTATACCTCGTAGCCACCAGCGATATCACTAAACGTCTCGAAGTCGAACAACAGCTGATACAGGCCAGCAAAATGGCAACCCTGGGCGAAATGGCCACCGGCGTGGCGCACGAATTGAACCAGCCCCTGTCCGTCATCAAAACGGCCAGCAGCTATTTCATGAAAAAGGTCCGCAACAAGGAGTCTATCAAAGACGACATCATGGTGACCTTGACCGAGGAGATCGACAGCCACATCAACCGCGCCACCAAGATCATCAACCACATGCGCGAATTCGGGCGCAAGTCCGATCTGGATATCATCCCCGTTGACATCAACGAAGTCATCAAGCGGGCCTTTGAAATTTTCAGTCAGCAGCTGAAGGTGCGCGGCATCGATGTCCATTGGGAACTGGGGAAGGATCTGCCCACCATCGAGGCCGACCCCAGCTGCCTGGAACAGGTTTTCATCAATCTGCTGATCAATGCGCGGGATGCCATCGAATCCGACTGGGAAAGAGGAGCCGAACCGCCGTTGGAAAGCGTTTCCGGCCTGCCGGCCAAAGTGATCTTTATCCGGACCCGATGCCAGGAAGGTCAAGTCATCGCGGAGGTGGAAGACAGCGGCGGCGGCATTCCCGAAGGAATTCAGGATAAGATATTCGAGCCATTTTTCACCACCAAGGAGGTCGGTAAGGGGACCGGATTGGGGCTTTCCATCAGCTATGGCATTGTCAAGGATTGCCGCGGCGATATCCGGGCCGATTCCATCCCTGGTCGAGGGGCGCGCTTTACTGTGAGCTTTCCCGCCACCAGCCCTGAAAAATGCACCGCCAGCCTTCTGCCACGCGACTCAATGAACGATGACCAACCCCATACGGGATAAAGCCATGTTTTTGCGATACGACCAGATCGGTGAGATCTTCGACCTCCTGTCGCTGGGGGTCATCGTACTGTCGCCCGAACGCAAAATCGTATCGCTCAATCGCGCCGCCGAAGCCCTGACGGGGAAAAAGGCCAAAGATGTCCTGGGTAAGAAATGTTTTGACATTTTTCTGAGCTACCTGTGTGGTGGCCGGTGCAAATTTCTCGAAACACCGGAACTGGAAATCGAAACGTCCGTATCTGAAATCGATTTCATCGATCCCCGGAATAAGTCATGCAGCCTGACCAAGATTGAATCGCCGATTTTCGATGCCGATCACCGCCTGCTGGGGTGCGTCGAAGTTTTTCAGGATCATTCCGCTTTCCTCGACCTGATCAAACGCATCCGATTCGAGGACCTCCGCCTTAAAATTATTCTGGACAATCTTGACATCGGTGTATTGACCGTCGACCGCGGCAATCATATTTCCTTTTTCAATACCGTGGCGGAAAAAATTACGGGCTTTGCACGCACCGATCTTCTGGGGAAATCATGCGCCAAGGTATTCGGCCCGCGCTTCGGCAAGGATTTCCAGCCGGACCCGAACCAGCTGGAGGACGCTAACGGTCATTTCCAGGTCGAAACCGACCTGACCACGCGCGAGGGGCAACGCATCCCCGTCAGGACCAACTACGTCCCTCTAAAGAACGAGGAGGGCGAAGTGGTCGGGGGGTTGACCACCATATCCGATCTCTCCCTCCAATATCATTACAAAAGCGCCATTAGAGGGCAGTACACCTTCTATGACATGGTAGGCCGCCACCCTGAGATGCAGAAGATCTTCGAAGTGATTCCGGTGATTGCTTCCAGCGATGCCACCGTGCTCATCGAAGGGCCCACCGGGACCGGAAAAGATCTTCTGACCAAAATCATCCACAATGCCAGTGAGCGCTCGGACCGCAAACTGATCAAGGTCAACTGCGCTTCCCTTCCCGACAACCTGTTGGAGTCGGAAATGTTCGGGTACGTCAGGGGGGCCTTTACCGGCGCTGAGCGCGACAAGCCGGGACGCTTCCAAATGGCCGACGGCGGTACCATCTTCCTGGATGAAATCGGCGATCTGCCGTTGCCGCTGCAAGCCAAGCTGCTGCGGGTCATCGAAGACCGCGAGTTCTACCCTCTCGGCAGCCGGCAAACAACCCAGGTCGACGTGCGTATTATTTCGGCCACCAACCAAAACCTGAAGCAACTCGTGCAAGAGAAACGCTTTCGTGAAGATCTTTACTACCGCCTCAATGTCATGCGCATCGAACTGCCGTCCTTGAAGGAACGCAAAAGCGACCTGCCGCTGTTGATCGAACACATCCTCAAACGCATTTGCACCACCAAGCGCACCACCATCACCCGCATCGACGAGTCGGCCATGGAAGTGCTCCTCAATTACGATTATCCCGGCAACGTACGCGAACTGGAAAACATTCTCGAGCACGCGCTTATCATCTGCCGCGGCGACACCATCGAAAGGCAGCACTTCCCCCTCTGGCTTCTCAAGGACGACCCCCAGCAATCGGCGGACAATGCCGGCATCGGATCCGCCCGCCGGGTATGGGATGAAAAGGAACGGATTATCGATGCCCTCCGCCGCTGCCGCTGGAACAAAAGCCAAACCGCGCGCGCCCTGAGCATGGATCGCACCACGCTGTGGCGCAAGATGAAAAAATACCGAATTGGCGACACCTGAAGCGGCCTGTCCGCCCACAGGGTGTGCCGACGAGGACTTGAACATGGCCAAGGAAACAATACTCATCGTCGACGATGAAGAAGGCATCCGCAAAGTCCTGGGGATCTCTTTGGCTGACCGGGGATATGCGGTCCTGGCAGCTGAGAATGCTGCTGAGGCATTGCGGATCTTTTCCGCCGAGCAGCCGGATATCGTCCTAACTGACATTAAAATGCCCGGAATGGACGGCATCGAACTGCTGCGCCGTATCAAACAGGCCAACCCCGAAACAGAGGTGGTGGTCATTACCGGCCACGGCGACATGGACCTGGCCATCAAGAGCCTCAAATACGAGGCCACGGACTTCATTACCAAACCCATCGACGATGCCAATCTGGACCGCGCCCTGCAAAAATCCAAGGAACGCATCGTCTTGCGCAGCCAGTTGCGCCATTACACCGAAAATCTGGAAAGTCTCCTGCAACATAAGTCGGAGCGCCTGGCCCTCCAGACGTCGGATAGCACCTCCGGGAACCTGTTTGATCTCCTGCCGGGTTATGTCACCGTCCACAATGCCGACTATCAGATCACATCCGCCAACCGCCGCTTCAAGGAGGACTTCGTCTTCGACCCTGAATCCGGTGCGCGCTGCTATGCGTTGGTTCGAGGTCGGACGACCCCCTGCGCAGACTGCCCGGTGGCCCTGACCTTCGGAGACGGCAAGTCCCACCAGTGCGAACTGTCCTACAAAACGGCCTCCGGCAAGGATTGCCATCTCTTTGCCTGGACGACGCCCCTGCGGGAAGCCACCGACGATGTCGGTGCCGTGATGCTGATGACCACCGACATCTCCCCGATCTTGGATATGCGCGACCATCTGTCCTCTTTAGGCCTGATGATCGGGTCCGTCTCACACAGTATCAAGGGGCTTCTGACCGGTCTTGACGGCGGCGTCTACATGCTGGATAGGGGCTTTACCAAGGACGACCCCAACCAGATGGGCGAAGGGCTGGATATCGTCAAGATGATGGTGGGGCGCATCAAAAATATGGTTCTCGACGTGCTTTACTACGCCAAGGAACGGGAACTTGACATTGTGCCCTGCAAGGTGGTGGAGTTTGCGGAAGAAACCGCCACCGTCGTCCGACCGCGGATCACATCTGCGGGCATCGATCTTAGCTGTGAATTTGCCGAAGGCTTGAGCGAATTGGAATTTCAAGTCGATCCGGATCAGCTGCGATCCGCCTTGGTCAACATCCTCGAAAACGCCGTGGATGCCTGCCGGGAGAAGGCCGATCAACCCCGTTCGCAGATCAGGTTCCAGGTCTATCCGGATAATCGCGATGTGGTCTTCGTCATCGAAGACAACGGGGTGGGCATGAGCGAAACCGTCAAATCCCAGATTTTCACCCTATTCTTTTCTTCCAAAGCCACCCAAGGGACCGGCATCGGGCTATTCCTTACCCGCAAAGTCATCCTTCAGCACGGCGGGGAGATTACCGTAACCTCCCAACCCGGTGAAGGCACTTGCTTCCGGGTTCGGATCCCTATCACCCTATCCCATCACAACGATTTATAAATTATTTCATTTCGTTAGTGACATATATGCGGATTAAGCGACCCTGTTTATTATGAATTGTATTCATTTATTAATGTTATATAGATTTTATATTGACTTATCAGGTTCGATTCTATATTCTCCGTCTCAATAGCACGTCGTGTTCGGCCGGCCTATACAGTAACCAGACAAACCGCTTCCCACCACTTTCAGAACCTGACCACCCTAATGGATATGAAACGGGACTATTACGAGGACGTTCAGCTCTGCACCTCGGGCGTTGTGGTGTTCTGGCTGGTAGTGCTTCTGGCGGGCCTGGCCCTTTTCCCCTTCTTCGCGACATCCTATTACATCTACATGGCCAACTTCCTGGCCATCAATGTCATCGTCGTAATCGGCCTGAACATCCTGGTGGGCTATGCCGGACAGGTCTCGCTCGGACATGCCGGTTTCTTTGCCATCGGCGCCTACAGCACCGTTATCCTGATGACCGAGCTGCACCTGCCGTTTTTCCTGGCACTGGTGATAGCAGGGCTGATCGCGGCCGGTTTCGGTTTTCTTCTGGGGCTGCCGTCCCTGCGACTGGAGGGCCCCTACCTGGCCATCGCCACCCTGGGGTTCGGCCTGACCATCACCCAGGTGATCGGACGCGTCGAACTTTTCGGCGGTCGTCAGGGGCTGCACACGCCGGATTTGATGATCGGCGGCTGGCACCTGGACAGCGACCGCGACATCTACTTCCTCCTGATCCCGCTGACGGTTCTGCTGGCCCTGGCCGCCCGCAATCTGCTCAAGACCAAGGTCGGCCGCGCCCTGATCGCCATCCGGGATGCGGAAATCGCAGCCGAAACGCTGGGCGTCAACATCATGGGCTATAAAACCCTGGCCTTTGCCATCAGCGCCTTCTATGCCGGCATCGGCGGCGGCCTCTACGCCTTCGTCCTGCGCTTCATCGAACCGGAAATCTTTACCCTGCTCATGTCCATCATGTTTCTGGCCATGGTGGTCGCAGGCGGTCTGGGCTCCATCATGGGCTCCATTACCGGCGCCTGCCTGCTCAGCTGGCTCGACCTGCAGCTGCGCAACATCCTGAGCATTCCTTACGTGGGCGGGTGGTTGGAAGCTCTGTCCCAGAAATGGTTTTCCATCACCGGGGTTTCCAACATCCAGCTCATCGTTTTCGGCACCATTCTCGTGCTGATCATGCTGTTCGAGCCTCTGGGTATCTTCGGATTCTGGATCCGGGCCAAGAAATACTGGAAAACCTGGCCCTTTTGACAAAGGACGGCTAATGATCGATTTCATCCAGATGCTGATCAACGGCATTGCCGCCGGCAGCTCATACGCCCTGATCGGCCTGGCCATGGTCATCATCTACAAGACCTCGGAAGTGCCCAATTTCGCCCAAGGGGAAATGGCGCTGATTTCGACCTATGTGGCCTACATGATGATGGCACAGTACGATATTCCCAGCTACCTGGCCCTGCCCCTGTCCCTGGTGTTCGCAGTGGCGCTGGGCTGCGTGTTGGAGTTCACCATCCTGCGGCGGGCCAAGGAGCCCAATATCCTGGGTATGATCATCATCACCATCGGCATCGAAATGATCCTGATGGGACTGGTGTCCTGGAAGTTCGGGGCCGAGCAGAAAAGCATGCCCTTTCCCATCTCCCCTTACGACAGCGTCATGTTCGGCGACTTTTTCGTCAGCACCCTGGAGGTGTTGACCCTGGTGACCGCCCTCGTTGCCATGGTGGTGCTTTTCCTCTTCTTCCGCTATTCGCGCCTGGGGATGGCCATGAAGGCCACCCAGCAAAACCCGGTGGCCGCCCGCATCATGGGCATCCGCACCAAACGCATCCAGATGGCCACCTGGGGCATATCGTCCCTGGTGGGGGCCTGCGCCGGACTGCTGCTCTCGCCGGTCATCATGCAGCCCTACATGATGTGGGATCCCATGCTGAAAGGCTTCGCCGCGGCCGTCATGGGCGGCATGACCTCATTGCCGGGGGCTATTTTCGGGGCCTATCTGCTGGGCATCATCGAAAATCTATTCGGGGGCTACATCTCCATCGAATTTAAGTCGGTTGTGGCCTTCGCGGTGATCGTCCTGATGCTGTGCGTGAAGCCGAGCGGCTTGTTTGCACGGCATTACGTAAAAAAAGTGTAGCAAAGACAATAAATTTCGCAGGGCGGATTTCCCGCCCCGCAAGCGTCAGACAAAGGAGGCAGCCATGAAACGGATGGGAGTGGTGCTTTTGGTGGCAGGCGTAATGGCCTTGGCGGGCCTGGTGACCGGGGCTGCCGCCGAGGAAGGTGTCACCGCGACTGAGATCCACATCGGCCAGTGGGGTCCGCAGACCGGACCGGCCGCGGCCTGGGGCTCGGTGGCACGGGGCACGGACGCTTATTTCAAGATGATCAACGCCCAGGGCGGCATCAACGGCCGCAAAATCGTCTACCACATGTTCGACGATGCCTACAATCCGGCCAAAACCAAGGCCGGCGTCAAAGAACTACAGGAAAGCGTGGGCATCTTTGCCTGGGTCGGTGGTGTGGGCACGGCCCCCGGTCTGGCAGTGGAGGATTATTTGATGGACCGCGGCGTGCCCTGGGTGGGCCCCTCCGCCGGCTCCCGCCATTGGATCGACCCACCCCGCAAATATCTCTTTGCGGTCTATCCCCTCTATGAAATCGAGGCCCAGCTCCTCTGCCGTTATGCCGTGGCCAATATGGGCAAGAAGAAAATCGCCATCATCTACCAGAACGACGATTACGGCAAAAACGGTGTTATGGGGGCAAAAAAAGAACTGGCCCGCCACGGGCTGGAACTGGTGGCCGAGGTGCCGGTCAACATCAGCGACAGCGACCTCAAGCCCCACGTCATGAAACTCAAGCAATCCGGCGCCGACGTGGTGCTGCTGTGGACCACCGTCAAACATGCCCTCATGACGGTGGGCATCAGCAAGGCCATGCGGTTCACCCCCCAGTTCATGAGCACGAGTACCTGCGCGGACTTCCCGCTGATGATGCACATCAGCAAGGGCACATGGGAAGGCGTTATTGCGGCCATGTTCGGAGAATTGCCGGATTCCAACAATCCACTGATGCAGACCTACAAAACGGAGGCCTTTGACAAGTACGCTGCCAAGGGGGAACGCTGGGGGGTGTTCTATACGTCCGGTATCGTCTGGGCCGAACCCCTGGTGGAAGCCATCCGGCGCTGCGGGCCGGACCTGACCCGGGAACGTCTGGTGCAGGAACTGGAAGGCCTCAAGGATTTCCAGGGCATCAGCGGCAAAATCAGCTACAAGCCCTTCGATCCCAATGATCCCAGCTGCCGCCAGGGACAGGACGAAGTCTTCTTGATCCAGTGTTTGAAAGACGGCAAGGCCAAACAGTTGACGGATTGGGCCTCGGTCGAATAGTCGGGTGTTGAATATAAACCTCTGGATTCCCGGGTCAAACCCGGGAATGACGGATGGCGCTGCCCTATAGCCCCTGCCGTCACTCCCGCGAAACAGGAGTCCAGAATGATGTTTTCCCACAACGATCTCTGCTGAATCCGTTGAGGATTCCACAAAAATATCATCCTGAGAAACCCATGACCTTTTTCAGCGTGGACAATCTGGCGGTCTCCTTCGGCGGCCTGCAAGCATTGCAAAGCATCCGTTTCGATGTGCAGGAAAAGGAAATTTTTGCCATCATCGGACCCAACGGGGCCGGTAAAACCACGCTCTTCAACTGCATCAACGGCATCTACCGCCCTGACACAGGCGCCATTCGCTTCGGCGGTCGGGAAATCCAGGGCTTGCGACCGGACCAGGTGGCCCGCCGGGGCATCGCCCGCACCTTCCAGAATATCGAGCTCTTCGCCAACATGACCACCATGGAAAACATCATGCTGGGACGGCATGCGTTCATGCGAACCGGCCTGTTCCGGGGGGCCTGCATGTGGGGTCGCCGTTCCTTTGCCGGCCGGGAGGAACGGGCCCACCGCCTGCGGGTGGAGGAGATCATCGACCTGCTGCGCCTGCAGGCCGTGCGCGGCAAGCTTGTAGGAGGCCTGCCCTACGGCACCCAGAAACTGGTGGAGCTGGCCCGGGCTCTGGCCCTGGAACCCAAACTGCTGCTCCTGGACGAGCCCTGCGCCGGTATGACGGCCGAAGAAAAGCAGGACATGATCTTCTGGATCAAGGACATCCAGCACGATCTGGGGATCACCATCCTGCTCATCGAACACGACATGCGCATGGTCATGGATATCTCCGACCGGATCCTGGCCATCAACTTCGGCCAGCCCATCGTCATCGGCACGGCCGAAGAGGTCCGCCGGCATCCCGAGGTGCTCAAAGCCTATTTGGGAGAAGAGGAGCACCGTGAATCCGCTGCTTGAAATCCGGAACATCGAAACCTACTACGATCTGATCTACGCCATACGGGGGGCATCGCTGACCGTGGATCAGGGCAGCGTGACCGCCATCCTGGGCAACAACGGGGCCGGCAAGTCCACCATCCTCAAAACCATCATGGGCCTCATCGAAGACCAGCCCGACAAAGGCACCATCCTCTTCGAGGGCGAGCGCATCGACGGGCGCGATACGGAGGACATCGTCCGCCGCGGCATTTCCTACGTGCCGGAAGGCCGGGAAGTCTTCGAAGAGCTCACTGTGCGCGAAAACCTGCTCATGGGCGCGTACACGCGCCGGGACAGGGACGGCATCCGCAAGGATTTCGAACGCGTTTACGACTACTTCCCCATCCTCGCCAACCGCACCCACCAATGGGCCGGCACCCTCTCGGGCGGGGAGCAACAGATGCTGGCCATCGGCCGGGCGCTCATGAGCCGTCCCAAACTGCTCTGCCTGGACGAGCCCTCCCTGGGTCTCTCTCCCATCCTGGTCAACGACATCTTTCGGATCATCACCCAGATCAATGCCGAGGGGGTGACCATCCTGCTGGTGGAACAGAACGCCCGCATGGCCCTCAACATCGCCACTACGGGACTGATCCTGGAAAACGGGCGCTTCGTCATGAAAGGCCCCTCCCGGGAATTATTGGAGGATCCCAACGTGCAGGAATTCTACCTTGGCGTGCCGGCGGAGACGTCGGTCAAAGGCTACCAGCGGTGGAAACGCAAACGGCGATGGAGGTGACATGACGGCGGCCGACACCACCCCTCTGGTATTTCAACAGACCGTGGAAGCCTATCCGGACCGCGTGGCCATGCGCCAGAAAACCCTCGGTCTGTGGCATGACATCTCCTGGAAGGCTTATTTCGACAATGTCCGGTACCTGGGCTCAGCCCTCATTGCCCTGGGACTCAAGGCCGGGGAATGCGTGGGCATCATCGGGGATAACGGTCCTGAATGGATCTGGGCCGATATGGCGGTGCAGTGCGCCGGGGGTGTTTCCGTGGGCGTCTACGCCACCAACGCCTGGCAGCAGGTCCAGTACGTCGTAAACCACTCGGAGGCCACCTTTCTTTTTGTAGAAAACGAGGAGCAGCTGGACAAGTGGCTCATGTTCCGGGAGGAGGCCCCTTCCCTGCGCAAAATCATCGTCTGGGATCTGGAGGGGCTGCAGCAGTTCGAAGACACCCTGGTCATGACCTTCGCGGATCTATTGGAAGCGGGCCGACGCGCCGTTCAGGACGACCCGGGCGCCCTTGCCCGACGCATGGAGCGGGTGCAGGCCGAGGATATAGCCGCTCTGATCTATACCTCGGGCACCACCGGTCCGCCCAAGGGGGCCATGCTGACCCACCGCAACGTCACCTGGATGGCCCGGGCCGTCACCCAGGACAACCCCATCGAACGGGGAGACGAAGTGCTCTCCTTCCTGCCCCTGTGCCACATCTTCGAGCGCCTTTTTTCGGTCTTCGTGCACATCACCCACGGCTACGTGGTCAATTTCGTAGAGAAACCCGACACGGTAGCGGACAACATGATCGAGGTCTCTCCCACGGTGGGGTATGCCGTACCCCGCATATGGGAAAAATATGCCTCCGCCGCCACGATCCGCATGTCGGACGCCACCTGGTTCAAACGGCTGGTCTTCAGGGCGGCGCTGGCGGTGGGCAAAAAGCGGGCCGACGGCATCATGCATTTCCAGCCTTTGCCCGCGCACCTGCGGGCGCTTTTCGCCCTGGCCCACTTCGCCGTGCTGCGCAAGCTCAAGAAACGCATGGGCCTGGACCGCATCCGCATCGCCTACTCCGGGGCCGCCCCCATCGCGCCGGATGTATTGCACTTCTTCCAGTCCATCGGCGTCAACCTGGTGGAAGGCTACGGCCAGACCGAAGGGACGGGTGTCACCTGCACTTCCCGAGTCGACAAGGTCAAATTCGGCATGGTGGGCCCGCCCCTGCCCGATACTGAAGTGCGCATCGCCGAGGACGGGGAGATCCTGGTGAAATCGCCGGGTGTGTTCAAGGGCTATTACAAAAACGAAGCCGCCACGGCGGAAACGCTGCGGGACGGTTGGCTTTATTCCGGGGATGTGGGGGAACTGGACGAAGACGGCTACCTGCGCATCACGGACCGCAAGAAGGATATCATCGTCACGGCCGGGGGCAAAAACATTACCCCCCAGTACATCGAGAACAAACTCAAGGCCAGCCCCTACATCAACGATGCGGTGGTGATCGGCGACCGTCGCAAATACCTGACCGCCCTCATCATGATTGACGAGGACAACGTGGTCAAATTTGCCCAGGACCACAAAATCCAGTTCGCCACCTACAAGGACCTGGCCCTGGACGAAGCGATCCGCAACCTGATCCAGTCCGAGGTGGACCAGGTCAACACCCAGGTGGCCCGGGTGGAAAACGTTCGCAAATTCGCCATCCTGCCCAAGAAACTCTACGAGGAGGACGGCGAGGTCACCCCCACCATGAAGGTGAAACGGAAATACGTGCACGAGGCTTTCCAGGACCTCATCGAAGGAATGTACGCCGCATGAACCAGACGGGGCGGCCCGAGGATGATCACGGCCAACCGCGATGAATCCGAATGCAGCTTCTGGCGCTCACGCAATTCGTGATTACCCTATGGGTAAGCCGCCAACCTTCAACACCCCTTAACACGCCAACGGATGGCCCTGCGCCTCCAACGGTCATTTTTAGGAACTGGAAGGGTATGGCGGCTACTCTATTCTCCTGCCTATTGAGTCCTTTTTACATCGTCAGATAAATAAATTTGAAGGTGCCGTCGTTGATGTCGATGGTCAGGTTGCCGCCCCGGGCGTCGGCAAACACCTGCCAGGGTGGGCGATCGCCGGGACCGCAGTCATAATCCGGGAAGCCTTGCCCGGTCCGTCCGTTGAACCAGGCCAGTTGCATGGCGTTGCGGTTGATTTCAAGCGCTTTGGTTTTAGCCCGGCCCCGGGCCATGTTGAAATCCAGATCAGGATCATCGATGGTCAGTTTGATGGTTTCATGGGCCGTCTGGCCCGGTTCGGTATGGATCTCCATTTAGGTCATCCTTTCTGGGATGCGTGCGTTTGTTTTGGCAAAAACTTATCGAACATCGGCCGTGCGCCACGCCGATCGCCGATAAAATAAGGATGCAAGGGAAGGCTGGCAAATTTACGGCAAGGGAAAAAATCGCTGAGGGGACATCCGCTAACCAATACAGGGATTTGCAGCAAGGACCCGTCATGCTCAAACTTCAATGAGGTGTTGGGCGATTTTTTGTCGCACCATCTCCGCCGTCTCTGCCACACTCAGCCGGGCAAAGCGCTCGTAGGGGATCTCTTCCAATACTTCGACCCGGATAGCGTGCCGACCGTGGAAATTCAGGCTGTGTTTGGGCAGGGCATTCTTGGTGCCGCTGATGGCCACGGCCAGGATGGGCAGTTTCATCTGATGGGCCAGGATAAAGGCACCGGGTTTGAAGGGTTTCAATTGGCCGGTCCTGGAGCGGGTACCTTCGGGAAAGAAAAACACCGAGCACCCACGCGAGAGGGCTTTTTCGCAGGCCGTCATCATCTGGCGGATGCTTTCCTTGTCCCCCCGCTTGAGCCCGATATAGCGGTTGAGGGCCATGTTCCAGCCGATGAAGGGCAGCCGGAACACCTCGGCCTTGGAAACCCACTTGAACGGGAAAAACAGGCGGAAGGCCACCAGGATGTCCAACTGGCTCTGGTGGTTGGAGACCACGATGTAGTTTGCGTCGCGCCGGATCTTTTCACGCCCGGCCGCCGTCACGGACCAGGCTGGCATGATCCACAGGTAGAGGCAGGCCCAGAAGGAGGTGAACATGTGCAGCCCCACCAGCCTTCGGTCGAAGAGCACCGTCAGCAGCCAGATGATCAGTGCCAGGACAAAAAAAAAGCGGAGGATACGGCCATGAAGGCCAGAAATAAAAGGGAAATCAGTCGATTGGTCATAGCGGTCAGCTGATCACGGGTCGGTTCGGGTCGGGTCGGGTCTGTCAGACTGCGATTCATATGCCAGCATCATAGACAATGGCCAGGACGGTCTCTATTGAATTTGGCATCGGCTGTCAATACCCGATGGGGGAAAGCCGTTTCGATGGCGATCGCGTTCCAGATTTCGATTTGCCCACCCGGCGATGTGTTTTGCTTTTATTTCCCGCAGCATTTCTTATACTTTTTGCCGCTCCCGCAAGGGCAGGGATCGTTGCGTCCGGCCTTTTTTTCCACTATGGCGGTTTTAACCGGGTTCAGCAAAATTTCCAGATCGCTGAGATCCTCGGGTTTGTCGGGCGCCAGGTCGATTTGGCAGTACCAGCCACTGGCTTCGCACTTGGCCGCCATCTCTTTGCGTTTCTTTTCCGTTTGCACCGAAATCTTCACCGGGTTCTTTTCGGTGCCCAATCGCGCCTTCTTTTTGCCGTCAAATATTTTTTCCATTTATCCTACCTGTGTTTTGGTTTGGATCTCATCACCGTCTGCCGTCCGATAGCGTACGGCTATGGGGCAGGAAAAAACCGGGAAGAGAATCCATCGTTTCATCACCTTCGGCTCCTGAACGATCCTGACGCTCCTGAACCGCGAGTGCAGGTTAAGCCCTATTGAGCAAATATTCAAGGATGTTGTTCACCAAGCTATTGATTGGGCGATATCGCATTTGGGGCGCGGACGGAATCTCCGGCTCGGTATGGATATGCCCAGCGGAAATCCATTCATCCCGGCAATGAGCCATAATCGCATGAGGATGAATTTTGCCCATTAGGTGAAAAGTAGAACGTTTTAAGGGGATGGGCAACGCCAGCAACGATATTCATCGAATCGTTTTCTTTGTGATTCCTGTGGGCCAACGTAAGCATTATATTCGACGTATTCTCAGTAAGGACCGCGGATCTGGCTGTGAATGTGACGCGGGTACATATCGGCAAGCACCTGATGGAGCGCTACGGGAAGCGCTGGGATCTCCGAAACCGCGCTATTTTCCCTTGCCTGTTCCGGGGAACTGCCCCCGGAATGATCACCGAGACGGCATCGTGGTCGAGGATCCAGCGCAGCGCCAACTGGACCATGGACATGCCCTCCGGCAGGACCTCTTTGATCCTGTCTGCCAATTCGACACCCGTTTCGAACGGGAGGCCGGCGAAGGTTTCGCCCACGTTAAAGAACCGGCCATCCCAGTTGTAATGCCGGTGGTCCGTATTCGCGAAAGTTGTTTTTTGGTGAATTTCCCGCTTAGCAGACCGCTGGCAAGGGGCAACCGCACGATGATGCCGACGCCCATGAATTTTGCCACCGGAAGCAGCTCCGGAGCGATTTTCTGGCGGAAAATATTGAAGATGACTTGCAGGGAAAACAGCTCCTCTTGTTCCATGCAGAGCAGTCCTTCCGCTATCGATTCCACGCTAGCACCAAATTCTTTTATCAAACCGTCCTGTCTGAGTTTTCGCAGCCAATCGAAGACCTCTCCCTTCTGCAGAACCGTCGGGGGGATGCAATGCAATTGCAGAAGATCAATCCTTTCGACGTCGAGTCTTTTGAGTGACGCCTCGACCGAGCGGCGCATAATGTCTTCCGAATAGTTATCCGGAAAAACGTCATCTCCACGGCCGAACTTGGTCGCTACCGTTACGGGGCTTGAACACGTTTTGAGAAATCGTCCAGGGAGTCTCCTCCCGCATAGCGGGAGGCATCAGGTAGCCTCCTATAAGGAGGCTTCAAAAATGATGTTTTGTCTTTGGTTTTCAGGTTTCCCTTTGCTCCGCGCCGAGCATCGGCGGGGCGGGCGGATTAAAGCGCGCGTACTGCTTGTCCGCCGAAGGCTTGCCGCAGGCGGGTCTGAGTCCCGCCGTAGCTTTAGCGAAGGCGGGGCGAGTTTCCGCGTGCTCCGGCCGCCGCGACGACGCGCAGGGTGAAGCGGGACACGGGCGTTTGAAGCCTGTCACGCCGAGGCGTGATTGCTTCCGTTTTCTTGCACGTGCAAGAAAATGAAGAATCTGCTGACAAAAACGCTCCCCGGATCGGTAAAACCTCTCCGGGTCCTCCACCAGAGGTGGAGGGTTTAAATCAAAACTAATCGAGCATTTTATCCAACTCCGAGTCGATTCTCCTTTTAATCCAGATTATTCTCTCGTTATTCACCTTCTCGCATTTATAGAATGACAAGTATCGCAAGTGGCAGTTGCGGGCGCATGCCCCTAACAACGCGAACCGCAATATCCGTTTGATGGGCCGCCACAGGACAAGGTAATCCACCCACCAGGGCGCGCCAAGGGTCGTTACGACAAAAGCGTTCCGTAAGCCATCGAGTCTGGGGCGAATGGGTCCGAAATCACTGGCATGATCGTAAGCAACGCCGGGAACCCATATCCTGTCGAACCAGCCCTTCAGGATGGCCGGAAAGCCAAACCACCACGTTGGAAACACCATGACCAACACCTCGGCCTTTTCAAGCCGCTGGGCTTCATTGGCAACCGCAGTCGCATCGTAGCGATCCGCGTAATATCCCTTTCTTTCATGGTCGGATAAAACGGGATCGAATTGCGCTGCGTATAAATTTTCAACGACTATCGTGTGGCCGAAGCTTTTTAGTCTGCTTACAATGTGACCGGACAAGGCTGCACACAGGCTGTTTTCCAGGGGATGGGCGGTAACCACAAGAATATTCATAGAGGCCATTGCCTTGCATATCAGCAGGGATAATCGATAAATCACTCAATGATCTTATACTTCTTTCGCGCTTCGTCTTTGCGCATCCCATTGAAATGCCACCATTCATAGCTCAATGGGATAAAGCCTGCTTGTTGCATCACTTTCGACAACAACGCACGGTTCTTTTTCTGGGCTGCGTCGAGATCGAACAATTTCAGTTTGGCATATCCCCAGTAAATCGACAAATCGCTTTTGTAAAACGGCGTAAATCCCATATCGATTTCTTTGCCATCGCCGTCGACGATGGTGACATCGGCCGCAATACCATAATTGTGCCTAGAACCCTTTTGGGGGTCAACCACGAATTTTTCGAATCGGGTGTCCTTCATTTTATCGTACATGCGCCAGGACACGCCTCTCGGACGGGCGGCATCCATGATTAGAATGGAATAGGAAGGAAATAGCGCCTTGAGATGCTTCTGCGCTTTCGACAATTTTTTCGCAACTTCTCTGCGGAGGTAGGCTTTATTAAGGCCATCATAAAAATTTTCCCGAAAATAATTTTTATCCGGATCAGAATTCACAAGATCAACTTTAATTGACTCATCAACGGTATGAATATCAACAAGCCCTGCTTCAATGAACTTTTTTTCAATCTCATTTGCATGGCAATTGAGGCTCGCCAATAATACAAGTAAGGCGCTTATGAGTATCAAATAGTGTCGATCCATAAATGGTGCGTTATGGTTTCTGGCAAGGCCGCCGCTGACGGGCGCCCACAGGCGTAGCTCGGCTACGCCGAGGACCGACAGGAGGCAAGCACGCCGCTAGGGACAGAAAGATGCCATTTATTGGGCACTTCGATCAGCCGTAAAGCATTCCCAGAAAATAATTCATCTGGCGGTACCACCAGGGCCAGTCGTGATTGACGTCGTGGCCCCAGTAGTCGATCCAGGCCGGAATGCCTTTTCGGCGGCAGACGGCATCCAACTGGCGGGTGTCTTCCACTGCTTCTTCTTCCCAGGCCCCCTGTCCCACGCAGACGATCATCCGGCCCTCCCGGTAGCGGTCCAGGTACCAGGAATCCGTCAACCCGGGCAGGTAAGCCAGGGGTGAATTATAAAAGACCGCCGGCATATCGGCGGCCTGCAAGCCGAATTCGGGGCGATCCAGCCGGTAGAGCCCGCTCAGGGCGATGGTGCCGGCGAAGACATCCGGATGCTTGAGATAGAAATTGACGGCGTGATAAGCCCCCATACTGCAGCCGTTGGCCATAATCCGCGCCTCAGGCTGGCGGCAGTGCTCCCTCACAAAGGGGATCACCTCCTCCACAATGTAGCGGTCGTAGGCCTCGTGGCGGGCGTTGCGAGCGGCGGGCGATACGTCGAAGCGGTACCAGGACTGGGCGTCGACGCTGTCTACGCAAAACAGCTTGATCTTACCGGACTCGATAAAACCGGAAATGGCGTCGATCATGCCCAGGCCTTCGTAGTCGAAATAGCGCCCCCGGGAGCAGGGAAAGACGATGATCGATACCCCCCAGTGGCCGTAAATGTTAAGCGCCATCTCCTGCTGGAGATGGGGGCTGAACCAGGTATGGGTTTCGCGGTGCATGACTAATCCTCCCCATTGCCGGGGGCATGGATGAACCGAATGATGGTGTCGATCTCTTCCATATCGGGGGAGCGGAAGATATAGCCGACATCCCCCAGGGCGCTGCTGAAGACCCCGGGCACACTGGCCACCTGGACGATCTGGGCCCCGAAGCGGTTCATGATCTCCTCGTGGGAATGGCGGTAGGACAGGTTGTTTTTGCGGCTGGCATAGCAGCAGTGATACTTGCGGGCATAATCCAAGTCCACCTCGCCGTCCACCATGAACCGCGCCCAGGCCTGGTAGATATCGATGTCGCAGGCGTAGTTGAACATGTCCGTTGTGAATCCCCCGGGCGGGCGCATGTTGATTTCCAGGCCGACATATTGCCCGTCCGGGGTGCGGAAGAATTCGATGTGGAAAAAACGCTCCCGGGCTTCGAAAGTCCGTACGCATTTGCGTCCCAGCCTTCCAGTTCCGACGGGATTTCCCGCAGGGATACATAATAGATGTGGCGCCCTTCGTTGACCGTCTCCATGATGCCCTGGCTGAAGCGGTGGGCCGTGTAAAAGACCAGTTTACCGTCGCGGCCGGCCAACCCGTCGAAGGAATAGATCGTGCCGCTCACGAAGGCTTCCAGGATGTAGTCCACATCGGGCTTCTTTTCAAAAAAACGGACCAGATCCTCCTGATCGTTCAGACGAAAGGTGTCCAGGGCTCCCACCCCGGCATCGGGTTTGGCCACCATCGGATATCCGGTCCTGTCGACCAAGTTGCGGGCTTCTTCGAGGGAGCGAACCACCCCGCCTTCGGCCACCGGCACGCCGGCTTTCCGAAAAGCGGCCTTCATCTTGGATTTGTGCCGTATGGTGTCGATCTGATGACCCCGGATGCCTTCGATGTTGAAGTCGTCCCGTATGCGGGCCTCGGTCTTCAGCCAGTATTCATTAAGGGACTCGAATCGGTCGAGCTTGCCGTAGCCATGGGTGAAATACCCGCAGGCCCGCACTAGGGCATCGTAGTCGTGCATGTCCGGCACATAGTAATACGCACTCAGGGCCTGGCGCACCTCGGGCGCCAGGTCATTTTCCGCCGCGTCGCCGATTCCCAATACGGTGGCGCCGGCCTGTTTCAATTGAGCGCAGAAGCGGTAATAATGGTGAGGAAAATGAGGGGACAGATAGACGACGTTCATTCAGGCTCCCTGGCGGCATGATGAGATAAAGACCGGAACGATCCGTTGGGCGACAAGAACGAAACCTTAAGCATCCGGAGGAGGTCTGCAAAGGGGACTCGGATGAACCATAAGCCCAAAGGCCACTTTACGGCACACCTGGTGAGCAGCGGAATGGTTGCCTTTTGGAAAAAGAAGATTACCTATGGGATGGAACAGCCCGGATTGCCCGGAGACGTAGCCGCCTTACAGGCAACATCAATAGAGAAACTCGACGCCAAACCCCCTGGCATCCAGGCGCACAATTTTACCGCGGCGCTTGATCTCGCTCCGATCCTCGGCGAAAGGACCCGCTACCACGATATCCTGCCCCACGAGAAATTGGGTTTTGCTTTGGATATAGGTCCCACCGGCACTGAGATTCTTGATGCGGCCCTCAAAAAGCTGGCGGTTGGCGGCAAAATAGGTGTTTTCCGAGCATTGCGTTCGCGCGTACCGCCTCGTCTGCTGATTCTGGGAACGCCGGAGGCGCCTTTCAATGATATCGGCATCATGCCGTATTCTGGCATTGCCAGGTTTGGTGAATTTTCCGGTCATGAGTTTTAACCCTGATCTGTTATAAAGCGATTCCCTTCCGTAGGGGGAACTGTATCAAAGCTTTTGAATTGCCGGCCGTATACTACAAGATCGCGGTGGAAAAATAGAAGAAAACCGGGCAGTGATGACGTCAGCAGGTTCGAAAGTCGGCCAGCCTGCAATGGATCAGGATCCATTGGTTTGTATTTGCACCCACTATCCTCTAAACATAAAAAAAAATCAAGCCCTTAAGATGACCCCACACAGAATTTTTACCGTTCCCACCTCACCCCGATACCCGGCCGCGTCACTCCCGCTGCGCCCCAGCTTTTGGCTACCCCATCCATTTATTTTTAGTTGCACTAATTTTCCTGAGCCGCTCGCCGGAGGCTGTCCTCCAGGCCGCCTTCGACGAGGCCATCACGTCCATCAACAATGCGGTCTCAATCTCACGGGATGCCGCAGGGCGGCTGTTATTGGAAAATGAGGTTTTCAGCGCAACCGAAGTGGACGAGTGCGGCAAGCCTTTGCGCTGGATAACGTGTTCAAAGCCATCGACTCCCCTCTTGAGAACCTGGCCCTTTATGTCAAGTTGATGAAGGACGGTCACCTTGTGACCCCGGGCGACGAGCGGGTCCCCATCGACCGGTCGGAGAAAGGCGGCATTCCCCTCTGGAAGATGCTCGAACTCTCGGATGGCTCCTCCAGTGCCCTGCGGCCGACCATCGACATTGTGAATCTCGAGGGCTTTGGCTTGGGTAGCCTTGTCGACGTCACGCCAGTAAAGTTACTACACCTATTATGAATGCTATGACGAAGACGATAAGGAGACGCCCTGCATGTGCGAGGGCGAAAACCAGGACGGCACAACCACGAAGGTCGCCTGTGAAAATGTGGTCAGCCGGGAGCTGGTCGCAGTCGCCACATGCCCAGAGAGTGAGACCTGCGAAGGCCCCTCCACCGGAATTTTGACGGACGACGCCGACGATGATGATGGCTTCAATGATTACGCTGCGGAAGGCGACGACTTCGACTTCGCCGCCGCTTTCCTGGCCGCCGCCGACAAGACCGGCGACATCGGCGTTGACATGGTGGTCTACCTGAACTTGATCCTGGGCATCAACAAAGTGCTCGGCTACAGTGAATATGATGAAGATGGCAACCCGACTGAAGATGCCGTCAATTACAGCGAAGAACCCGAGTATTTCAATTTTGGCGGTATCGGCGACCAAGATGAAAACAAATATAACAGAAACGGAACCTTTGGAATCAAGAAGGGAGACCCCGAAAGATTGGAAGGCTACGTGCGGGTCCTGCAAGGGGGGAATGGCAGCTGGACGGAAGAAGATTACTGGATCATGGACCTCCAATTCCAATTGGATATTGGCTTTCACAACATAGGCATTGATCCCGAAGATGGTTTCCCTAATGGAGATATGGCCGATTCCGACATCCGCGGCTTCGCCCAAATGGCCGACGACGATCTGAGCGTCATCGGGTTCGTGCACACTTATCAGATTCCGGGGCTTCGATAGCCTCTCTACTTCAGCGCACCGGTATTTTCCGTAGCGGCTGTGCCGGAGTTGAAAAAAGACTCGCTTCTTTAAGTAGGGTTCATCAAGAGATGGTAGATTTTGATTTCGGCCAAGGCCGCAGTGATTTGGAAACCGCAGGCGTAGCTTGGCTACGGCGAGGATTTCCAAAGCGCCCGCCGGCCGGGGCCAAAAGATGCCATTTATGAATGTACACTAAGTACAAGAAACGGCCCGCCGCCACAGGCGGGCCGCTTTCCTTTCGCGAATAATCCTCAAAACAAGGAATGAACGCTACTCGCGTCGCCGGCTAATCAGCACCGGCACGCGCTGCCCCTTGAAAACACCCCTGACCACCCTCAGCAGACCGATATAGAGGACGCAGGCGGCGATGATGCCGCCGTCCCGGATGCTCTGGTGCAGCACGGTGTGCATCACGGTCTCCCACCCGCTGAAGCCCGGCGAAAAATAGAGTTGGAAAGGCCACAAGAGCGAAACCGGCGATGAGGTGAACAGCATGTCGGCCAGCACGTGGGAGAAGACCATGCCGAAGCAGAGGGGAAATCCCAGGCGTGGTATCCGATCCCACAGACGCCAGAGATGACTGACGGCATAGCCGGCCAGAATCGCAAAGAGCAGGCTGTGGGTAGGGCCCCGGTGAAAAAAATTGCCGTTTCCCTGAAATAAAAGGCCCGCCAGGATGTCCACGTCCGGCAAATTTGCCAGGACGGTAATAAGGGCGAAGGTGCCCCAACGGGAATAGTCGTGATCGCGATTTTGAACGGTCTCGTAGGCCGCCAGACCGATGGCGGTATGTCCGAGGGGTAATGGCATGATCAGTCCTCACAACGTATTCAAGGCCTCATCGGGATCGAAATGGCCCTGATTCTTGCACTTAGGCATCTGCGGTGAATCCGCTGACGTGAAACCAGTGATAATGCATAATAGATGCCAACCACCTCACGTCAAGAGCGGTCGGCAATATTAAAGGGGGCTGCCCCTTGTTAAACGCGGGCTGACACGGCCTTGGGAAATACGGCGGGATCCGTTGCCGGGCAACCATTTTAGGGGATACGGTGAAATGTTTTTCCTAAATGCCCATGCTTTTCGGCTAAACAGCTTCGTCCCGTAAAATGGCAGCCTTTGGTTCCGACCAAGGCCGCAGCGATTTTGAAACCACAGACGCCGCCGGGCGAGGGCGAGGATTTCGAAAGAGCGCGAACACCGGAGCGGGCCGAAGGATGCCGTCTCGGTAGGGACACAATATTAATATCCGGAACAGTTGCCAATCGGAAAATACGCCTTATTTTGCTCACTTATCCTTGTCTTTATCGGCGGGGTGAATCATTTTGTGCCGCACGGCCAACCGGCCCGGGACACCGACACCAATTCAACCACGTATAACCAGGGAGATGAAAAATGGCGGACAATTCACAATTTACCCTTTACAGCGGCGGTCACCGGGGGACCGAAAGCGAATTCGGAAAACTGGCCGAGCAATGGGGCATCGCGGAAGTCAATTTTGCGTTCGACGGCCACCACTGCGAACGCACCCGCGGGGTCAAGGTGCTGGATGCAAGCGAGCTGGCCCGCGGGGATGTCAGCATGGAAATCGTCTCGGCCCGAATGGGGCGCACCTATGCCCGGGCGGACAAGATCCGGAAGGTGATCCAGTCCATCTTCCACATGATCAACAACGGCTACCAAGTGATCGCCGTGGGATGGATCCAGCCGGACGAAACCGTCAAGGGCGGCACCGGCTGGGGGGTCGAACTGGCCAAGCTGTTCAACCGTCCGATCAGTGTCTTCGATCAGGAAAAAAACCGCTGGTTCGCCTGGCAGGACAAACACTGGGTCGAGGAAATCCCTGTCATTACCGCCAAGACGTTTGCCGGAACCGGCACCCGCAATCTTTCCGAAGACGGGCGCGCGGCCCTGGCGGATCTTTTCGAGCGTTCGTTCGGATCGGCCGGAAACCGGCCCTAGCCTGTCCGCCCAAGTGGTCCTGTTCGTAAAACCGGTGAATATCCGGTATAGATCGTGTTTTTCAGCGCCGTCCAACCGGATGAATGGGCGGCCGAATCTCATCGTAGTTGTGAACAGGGCCACGATAAACGCCACCACCCATCGGCGGCCATCGTTTGTCGACGTCGCGAGGTCGTCGTCATGCCCAACCTGTTTTCCCCGACCCGCAAGCGCTTTTTCAGTGTTGCTTCCTTTCAGATCCTGGCCATGTTTCGGCGGGGTCTGTTCTACGCGTATCTTTCCATTTATCTGCGCTACTATCTCAATCTCAGCGTGACGGAGACAACCCTCTTCGCTACCCTGCCCATGCTGGCCAATATCATTTTCCAGACCACCCTTTGGGGACGGTTATCGGACCGCTACCAGTTGCGGCGTACCCTGATCGTGTGGGGTGAGATACTGGGCGGTATCGGGACCCTGGCCGTATGGTTTGCCCATACGCTGCCCGAAGACCGGCGCCATATGGCCTATGTCATCATCCTCGGACTGACGGTGGTGGAAATTTTCTGGTCCATGTCGAACATCGGGTGGAGCGCCCTGATATCGGATCTCTATCCGCCCGAACAACGGGGGGCCATTCAGGGGAAATTGACCAGCGCCGGCGGTATCGGACGTATTGCCGGGGTCTGGATCGGCGGGCTGCTTTATGACGGACTGGGGCACTATTACGATGGCTGGGGATTTCAACACGGGGCGCTGTTCTTCGTGGCCGCTGGGGTCATGTTCGCCTCCACCCTTCCCCTGCTATCGCTGCCGGAGGGAGGCGTCTCCGCGGCCGAGCCTGGTGGTGGGATCGGCGACGATCCGGCCGGACGCACGCTCTCGGCGCGTTGGTTTGCACTATTTCTGCTGGCCATGGTGTTAATCAATTTCGGTCGCAATTCCGTTGTGATCATTCAGCCCCAATATCTCTTTCTCAGTACGGGATTCGGTGTCTCCAGCCGCACGCTGAGCTATATCGTCAACACCGAATCCATGGCCATGATCTTGGCCGGCCTGGCGGTCGGCGGTCTTGTCCTGCGCGTCGGAAACGGGCGCGGCATTTTGTTCGGGACGATGCTAAGCATCACCTATCTGTTGATCTTCATGACAACATCTCACCTGGGCCTGATCTATGTGGGAAGCTTTCTCAAGGGATGTGCGGAAAGCATCATATTGGCGGCCTCCTACGCCTTTGCCGCGGCGCTGATTCCTCCCGGGCAGAGAGGCCGGCGCTTCGGCCTGTTCAATGCTACCTTCTTTCTGAGCTGGGGGTTGGCCGGCACGCTGATTGCCGGCCCTCTGGTGGATCTCCTGCTGCAGCAAGGCCTCGCGGCTGAAGCGGCTTATCGTTGGGCCTACGCCACCGCCGTGGTGATCACGCTGGCCGGCGTGGCGCTCTTGGCGGCCCTGGTGTTTGTATTGATGCCACGGGACGGCAGCCCCACGGCACGCGAAACCGCTTCCCGTCCCTCATAGAAATCGGAGCGACTCAACCGCCTGCGGTTTGAATGGCAGTCCCCTTCTGTTCTTTTTCGATCTGATACAGGGTGGCCCCCACCGGTGCGAAGGACAGCATGAGCACATTAACCAAAGGAATCAGGAAGGGCAGTCCGAATCCCAGATGGAATAGCAGCTGTCGCCGAAACAGCTTAAACCGCTCCCCGAAAGGATAGAGGCGCCGGGCGGGCAGCAGATCCGTATTGTCCCAGGCCAAAAACATGGCGGCTACCAGCGGTCCGCCGAAGGTGAGAAAAGGGCCCAGGGGTGTCAGCCACCCGATCCCCATAATCAGCAGGGTAACCATTACGGGGATAATGGCACGGGGGGTCTCCTGCCGGATGAGATAGCCCAACTGGGCCAGAAGAGCGACATGGGAGGGCTTTTTTTCTTCACCGGTCAGCATGCGTTCGGTGATGCGGGACATCTGGTCCATGATGAGCACACAAAAGAGAATTTGACATAAGAAATAGCCGATAATGGAGGTCAGCGCCAGAAGAACCAGGGACACCAGCCAAGAAGTGAGATACCACAACCATAGTATCCACAGGCTCGCCGGTTTGGTCCAGATCAACTGCAGGATGTCCTGGTGGTAGGCAAAAAATACGGCGGCGGCACCCACACCGATCAGCAAAACAACCGCGAACCGCAACAGGCCCAGCATGAGCAGGCGCGGTGTGCGCAGCCCGAGCAGCAATCCGCGAAAATTGAAGCGGATCCCCTGAAAAATTTCCATTCCGGTTTCCTCCCCTCCGCCGATCGCCTGCCGGCCGGGCCGCCCCATCAAGGTCGCCTCCGGGGGCCATCAAGCTTTCGGCAGCCACCTTTGAAGTCGATCGCGCCAGCGATCCAAAATGGGCTTGGTTATTTCAACCCGCAGATACAGATCTCCCGGCGGACCGCCGCCACGCCCCGGCCCTCCCAGGCCGGCCAGGCGAATCCGTTGCCCGCCGCGGACACCCGGGGGAATTTTCACCACCAGCTTTTTCCCCTGCTTGCGGTAGTCGTAGGCGTAAGGCCCGCCATGATGGGCAGTTTCGGGCGACAGCCGGATGCGCTCTTCCCGATCTTCGCCTGCTTGGGGCAGGATGACGCCGGTAAGGCGCTCCATCATATGCCGCGCCAGACGACCGAGGCCCCGTCCCCCGGACAGAGGGGGGGCACCGCCCCTGTTGTAGCGGCCGCCATGGGGGCCCCTTCCCGTAAACACGAAGCCTCGGAACCGCATTCCAGGTCCCCGTCCCCGGAACGAACGGTACCCCGGACCATAGAATTCCTTAAAAATATCTTCCGATCCCCGAAAGCCATGCATCCGGGTCATTTCCTCGAAGATCCGCAAGATATCCGAGCCCGCAAAAATGTCTTGTTCTGAATAGTGCTGACGGAACTGGCTGTGGGCGGAAGCGCCGAACTGCTGCTGCATGCTGTCGTATTGGCGCCGCTTGTCGGCATGGGACAAAACCGCATAGGCCTCATTGACCGCCTTCATACGGTTGACCGCCTCCGGATTCTCCTTGTTGCGATCCGGATGGTACTTGAAAGCGAGTTCCCGGTAAGCGTCTTTTATCGCTTTATTGTCCGCATCCTTGGGGACGCCCAAAACTTTGTAATAGTCTTGCGTTTCCATACCCACCATGATTTCATCGTCATCGAAAGATCCACGCCGCAATCCGCAACGCTGGGATTTTCAGCCGTTTCTATACCAGGCGAATCGATACAACAAGGGAAACCTGGTTGAAGCCATTGTCAAGACGGTAGCGCTGCTGATAGCAGCCCGCGAGGATGATGCTATGCGCAGACATCAACGGGGACTCCCGGCCCATGGAACGGGGGCTTCAGGCGCCCGCCCCTTCCTGTCCAAACAACCCGGCTTCGTCGTTTTTGAAAAAGGTCACTTCCCATTGACCGGTCTGGGTGTCGTGGCGGATAATCCACAGGGCCCTATCGGCGGTGCGGAACTTGAAATAGCGATGCTGAGGGGCAAGCCAGCGATCGATAATTTCGATAATCTCCATGCGGCAGCCGCCGATCTGAATATGGCGCGGTGTTTCTTCACCGCGATAGCCTGCATAACATTCTACTTGGATCTGCATGGTGTCTTCGGGTGAGTTGAAGCCATCGACACAGCCATATGCTCCTGATACCGGCCGCTGACCATTTTATATTTTTATGGATACGACTTGCATCACCGTGTAAATTGACCTATCGAATAATGATGCGTTTCCTTCCTAAATCAAGCGCACTCCATTATGCAGACGAGGCGAACCATTCATGAAACGTTGGCGATGTATCGTTTGCGGCTATATCCATGACGGCGCCAAGCCCCCTTATCGCTGTCCGGTATGCGGCGCCCCGGCCGCCCTTTTCGAGCTTCTGCCTCCTCCGGATACGATTTAGGGCTCGCCGGCGCACTCATCCACCTCATACTATTTTGTCGCAAAACCTGCCCCATCAACACGATGCGTTTCACATCACGGCCGTCGGCGGTCCGAGCATGGTTTATAACGTGTGTGCCACGCACTCAAAGCCGGGAGAAATCGGTGGATCCCCCTTGGCAGGCCTATAGCGCAGCGGGTCCATTTAATAAAGGCAAGGGGTTAGGTCAGGTGATGGGTAGGAGCAAACGATTGTCAGTGCCCGTCCGGGGGGGGTAGATTGGGGCTCCGGCCAAGGCCGCAGCGATTTGGAAGCCACAGGCGCAGCCCGGTTGCGGTAAAGAATTCCAAAAAACAAGAACGCCGGCCGGGGTCGGAAGATGCCAGTTATGGATGGGCATTACTTAAAGGAGGAATGGGCGAGGTTATGATGAACAAGCTGCCAGAGGTCAAAATACCCATGGGCTTTGACGCGAAAAAACCCCAAGCCGGCTTCAATGGCGCTGAACCGATCCGCCTCGGCGTCATAACCAGGGGCTATGGCAAGATCAACCTGGCATGGCCAGCTCGAACCTGACGACAGGTCGATGCCGCCTCGGCCGCCCACCGCGAGGTTCGAAAAAATGCGATCGGCTTCGCACTGGATCCGCAGATAGCCAAGGGCTTTGGCAGGGTCAGCGAAGCTCACGGCCTGGCAGTTGCTGTCCTTTGAAAAATGCTCCAGCAGAATTTGACGGATGACCCAATCATCTTCCACGAACAGAACATGCATTCTGCGGAATAGGGGAACGACATTGACCATTAACGACCCCTTTTGATAAGCACTGTTTGCAGGCGCTTCCGTGATGGACGCTCGATCAGAGTAGCCGGCATTCCGGCCGCATTTCCGATACGTCTAAAGACAAGAGCTTGCAAAATCCATGCACACCATATCTAGTATTACTGTCACACCTGACAACAAGATCATGTGGTTTAAACAGGTAATTGTTTTCTTACCAGGAAGTGTTTTTCCCAAAAACGCCGCTGTTCTGCAGGGCTTGCAGGGCAGCCTTCGTTAGCCCATGCCCTGAGAGGTCATCATTTTATGAAAGTATGTACCGTTGACCCGTTGGTAAAGGCCACGCCATGATCTTCGCCAACAATTTGCGAACGGATTCGACCGTTTATAGTCGGCCACGCCGTTCCTTGATCCGACAACTGAATTTATCGTGATCGATGCGATCGGCAATATGGAATGTTTTTCAGCCCTATTTCGCGAAAAACCGAGGTCGACCTGGATCGGCTCCCGGCCGATTTAAAAGGAGCCGTATATTGAATTTGACTGCCGTCACCGACCGACTGATCCGGGATCTCCATAAACTCACCTTTGCCCCCCCCGTCACCCATGTCTACAACCCGCTGGTATATGCCCGGAGGCCATATGACCAGTATGTGAAACGCTTCGCTAAAGGACCGTTGGAGGTTGTTCTGGTGGGGATGAATCCCGGCCCGTGGGGGATGGCCCAGACCGGGATACCCTTCGGCGAAATCGACGCGGTCCGGCAATGGATGGGGATCGAGGCACCCGTAGGGAAACCGGCTGTCGAACACCCCAAACGTCCGGTGGATGGTTTCGGTTGCCGCCGGAATGAAGTCAGCGGTCGGCGGCTATGGGGATGGGCTCGTGAAACCTACGGCACACCGGAAGCGTTTTTCACACGCTTCTTCGTGGCCAACTATTGCCCGCTGCTGTTCATGGAGGCGGGGGGGCGCAACCGGACCCCGGACAAGCTGCCTTTGGCGGAGCGCACCCCCTTGCTGGCCGCCTGTGATCGGGCGTTGCGGGATACCCTTATTTTAATGGCCCCTCGCCTTGCGGTCGGCATTGGCGCATTTGCCGCCGCACGCGTGAAGACCGCTGTCGAGGGCTTGGCTATCGCGAGCGGTAAAATTACGCATCCCAGCCCGGCCAACCCGAAAGCCAACCGCGGCTGGGCGGCCCTTGTTGAAAAAGAATTCCGCCAAATGGGCATCACGCCATAGCCGCCGACAAAATCACAGGTGGGCCGCATCGTTTTTTAATCAACCGCATTGGCCTTTAGTAAATTGATTCGCGATTACCCAACTCAGTTGCACCAGGTAAAAACGTTCCTGGTCGGTAATCCGCAGCAGGCTGTCTTGCGTCTTTTCCTTTCCGGCGACCAGCTGCACCGTCCGATAGAAAAGGGCATCGCAGGGCTTCCCGGCGGGCAGAAGGTGTTCACTGCGGGGGGAGGGCCAGCGGTCAAACCGCGGCGATCATCTTTTCCAGGAGGCTGCGGCTGCGCACAAGGTCGGCGCGGTCCGGCGTAAAAATTTCAAGGGTCATGGTGTTGTCGTAATCGATTTGTTTCAGGGCGCTGACCAGGCCTCGAAAATCGATGGCACCGTCCCCCACCGCCAGATGCTCGTCCTCCTGGCCGCCGTTGTCGCTGATATGAATATGATCGATGCGGCCCCCGAACCGGCGCACGAACTCAAGAATGAGGTCCATGCCGTGACCGTCAATAAACGCATGGCCGACATCAAGGGTCATGCACAGATGTGGCCAACGCTGGAAGGCTGCTTCAAAATCGTCCGGCGTCGTAAACGGCGTCAAACGCGCGAAAAGATTTTCCAGACATATCCGGCAGCCGAGCTTCTTTCCTTCAAGTGCGGCAGCATCGAGCGCCTGAAGGGCATACCGGCGTGCCAGTTCCGGGGCACTGCGCCCCATGCCACCGACGAAACTGGGGTGTAGCACAACCTTCTGTGCGCCGAGGTCCTTGGCAGCAGCAAGGGAATTCAGCAATTCTTCCCGCGAGGCTTCCCGGATCCTCGGGGTAAGATCCGCCGTATGGATGAAGGTCGGCAAATGGCAGATCAGTCCCATATCATAGCGGCCCAGCGCGGCCTGTATGGCGTCGCGCTGGGCCAATAGGAGAAGATAATGAGCTTCCGGGGGATCCATGGCCAGCTCGAGATAATCAAACCCCAGAGAACCCATCGCATGGATCTCATCCACCACCGATCGGATCGGAAAATTCATGGCGCCAAAACGCATACCGCTGCCGTCCTTTCGTCCTTCAGCGCACCATTGGGGTCGGGGGTCGCCCAATCCTGACCTTGCCGGACGGCCCGCCTCTCTAATGACAGCATCATCCCCTACCCGTGCCGGGCTTTCGCCGGGAACCCGGCGCGTCTAACCCTTACCGGTGAGATAATCGGCCGTCAAGCGCTTCTCCACCATGGCACCGGTGTTCTGCTCAGGGGGGTGAAACCCGAAAACCCGCTCCAGAAACTGCATGGTAATGCGATAGGTGGCACCCCAGAGAATCTCCGTCCCGTTCTGTGAATGAAAACGGAAGGCCGGGAAGACGCTCCCGCCAATTCCCTGCCTCCCGATATCGTGATCGCCCATTTGCAAACGCAATGCAATGTATCCATCGGGTACCAACATGGCGCGTAACGGGATCCTGACAATCCGATCCACTTCCCAGTTGGGGTAGAAATGCCGTTGCCGGTGCACCCAAGCCACCAGCGGCGCAATGGTCCGTTTGAACATGACCAGGTGTTCGGGTGGCAACCCGCCGAGGAAACGTACCCCGAACGGATTCAACCGCATCTCTTCCATACCCTCCCGTAGCCCAGCAGCCGTCAAAAGCCGCAATCGCGCGGCACGCTGGGGCGTCTCTACACGCCAGGTGCGATAATGGGGCCAATGCCTCAGTGGGGACAGGGGCAGGCGAAGGAGATGGGCGGCGAGGTGGTCGATGCGGGGTTCGATACCGCCCCCGGGGCAACAGAGGTCGCCGGGTTGGGGCACCCGGGTCGAGCGCTTGTTAAGAATAAGGCAGGGTTCCGGTGGGCTTTCGGGAGAACGCCGGAATATGCTGAGCAAGAATAAAACCACTGACAGCCCGTTGTCGCTGTCGAGGCCGTCATCCCACGCGGGACGCGCGCTATCATTGGAATGTAACGCCCACCGAACGTGGCGTTGCAAAGCTGCGGGACTTGCTAGAAGTTTGCCGGTATCCTTCACTGCCAAACCAGTGGCCATCTAGCGGGGGCTCTCCAATCGCCGTGTTCTTCAATCCGCCCGGCCCCTTTATTAGTTGTGCAGCATGACGCGGCAGCATCCTTAGAAACGTTTTCGCAGTCGCCGGCGATTAGCAAAATGCGACGGCGCCGGACGTAAGCCCATCCGTTTTCCACCGGCTCAGCAAAAATATCCATATCCAGGGAACGCATCGGCGCGATGGGAAGTCGGTCAAGGCCTTTCAATCGGACAAGCAGCATAGGCTTACCGTTTTGGTATCCTGTCGGGGCTAAGGTTTCGCATCGTCATCCTCAAGGTGCAGACCGGCTTATGCTTTGAGTTTAAATCGCACATCGGTCCTGCCACGCTATGGCGACTATACCCCCTTGGAGTCCGTTTGTCATCTTAGCGGCCGGTTGGCTTGGAACTGTCGGGAAACGTCGGTTTTCCCTCTATCCAGCATCCCACCAAATTTATCCATTGACAGGATAGAGAGACAGCGGCATATCGATAAGACCGGTTGGTATTTTTTAATATAAAATTACTGGCTTGATATGCGTGTCTTACAAAGCCGCGTTCATCCCACCACTGCGAAAGGGCGCCCGATATGCCTGAAAAAGGTGACCGCACCCGACGGAAAATTATTCATGCGGCTCTGCACCTGTTTTCCGTCAAGGGTTTTTTCCACACCTCCATCAGCGACCTCCTACAGGCCACGGAGCTGACCAAAGGCGGATTGTACTGCCATTTTCAGAGCAAAGAAGATATCTGGTACGCCGTATATGATGAAGCCGTTAGGATTTGGCGGGGAATAATCTTCCAGGGCATGCGCCAAATCGATGACCCATTGCTGAGGATCGAACGCACTTGCGACAATGTCCTACGGCGCTATTTGGCTCAGGATACCTTCGATGGCGGCTGTTTCTTCGTTAACATGCTGGTGGAACTCTCCGGCCAGTCTGCCAGCATGAGCCGCCATATTCTGCGCGGCTTTGTGGGCTTTGCCCGCCTTTTCCAGTCTTGGCTGGTGGAAGCCGATCAGCGGGGCCAGTTGCGGGAAAAGCTCGATTTCAGGGAGGTGGCCGATTTCCTTATCATTACCCTCAACGGAGCGGCGACCCTTTATGTCGCCAGTCGCGATAAGATGGTCCTGCAGCACACCGCCGGACAAATCCAATTTTACATCCGTCAGCTGACAAACTCTTAGTCAAAGTGTTTATGTAGGGAACACGACCCAAATAATATGTCAACATACCAACCGGTCTTTTCTAAAAAAGGATCATGCCATGCTATCTGATCAACTACTGGCCAAACGTACTTGCCACATGTCACGCAGTGCCATTCGGGAAATTCTCAAAGTCGCCTCCCAACCGGGCGTCATTTCGCTCGCCGGCGGCGTTCCCGCTCCGGCGAGTTTCCCTTTGGAGTTGATGCATCGTCTGAGTCGCGAGGTCATTCAGAAATACGCCCACCGCGCCTTTCAGTATGATTTGACCGAGGGATTTAGCCCATTGCGGCAGGCGCTGGCGACCCACCTTATGCTCCGTGGCATTCACGCCGCCGGAGAACAAATTCTGATTACGAGCGGATCCCAGGGCGCGCTTGACGCACTGGGCAAGATTTTAATCTCGCCCGGGGATATCGTGGCCGTGGAATCGCCAACCTACTTGGGCGCCATCCAAGCCTTTACCCCCTATGAACCGCGCTACGCGGCCATTCCCTGCGATGACGAGGGCGTCGTCCCGGAGGCGCTGGACGAGATACTGACGCACCAACCTATCAAATTCGTCTATCTGGTGCCCACCTTCCAAAACCCGTCCGGGCGCACGCTGTCCTTAGAGCGCCGTCACGCCATCGCCGCCGTGCTCGAAGCCCACGAAACCCTTTTGATCGAGGACGATCCATACAGCGATCTGCGCTATGAGGGCCAAGCGGTCGCTCCGATCAAATCCTTGATTCCCGGCCGTGTCATCTATGTCGGGACCCTCTCGAAAGTATTTGCCCCAGGCTTGCGCATCGGCTATTGCCTGGCGCCGTCACCCGTTCGCAGTTGGTTGGTGCTTGCCAAGCAGGGGGTCGATCTGCACACCAGCACCTTTGATCAGGCCCTGGCAGCCGAATACCTGCAAGGAAGCCATCTGCAAGAGCACCTGCCCCATATCCTGGCGCTCTATCGCCCCCGTCAAAGTGCCATGCTCAAGGCCTTGGCCGACTTTATGCCGGCGGAATTCCGGTGGTCGCGACCGGAAGGCGGTATGTTCGTTTGGGTTGAGGGTCCGCCGGACATGAATCTGGCGGAAGTCTATCCAAAGGCGGTTCAGCAGCAGGTGGCCTTCGTTCCGGGAAATTTCTTTTTCACGGAGCCCGGCGTAGGCCTGAACACGATGCGTCTCAATTTTACCATGCCCACGCCGGAGGAAATCTATACGGCTGTCCGGACCCTGGGGAGGCTTGTCCGGACCTTCCGCTGCGGAAGCGCTCAGGAACGGATCAAGGAGCGCCAAATGGGAGCAGAATGCGCCCCGTGCTGGCATTGAGATTCTTTTGGGCCTGACGAAGCCCAACGCGGGCCAATGCCAATCGCCCCTGGGCCTGGGTGAGGTTACGCTGGGCTTCATTGAGGCGCACGAGCGACGCCTGACCGGCTTGGTATTCTTTTTCCACCAGGTCGCGGTTTTCCATGACCAGCTTCGCGTTCTTGCGCTGCAATTCGAGTTCATTCTGCGCGGTGATCACATTGGCAACCGCCTGCTGGACGTCGGAGGCAACGCTGAGTTTAGAGGCGCGGAGGTTTTCTTCAGCTTCTTTCTGTTGATATTTCGCCTCAGCCAGACGGGCGCGCCGTTCGCCTCCCGAATAGAGGCGATAGGTCAGGTAGAGTCCCACCGTATTGCCGAAATCATCCCCTTCGAAACGTCCGGAGTTGGCGCGCTCACCATCGACTGATCCTGCCAATTGGAGAGATGGATAGAAACGCGAGCGGGCAATCCCGATATTGGCTTCCTGCTGCTTGAGAATCCACTCGGTCTGCTGGATATCCGGTCGATGCAACAGGGCATAATCCAGATGCCCGGCCGCCTCCGGCGGGATCAGATCCTTTTCGACTTCCGCCTGCAGTCCGGCCAGTTCGACGCCGGAGGGCAGGATAGCGTCCGGTATCGCCATCAGACTCGCCAGGCCCACCAGGGCGATCTGATATTCCCGATAGTACCCATTGCGCTGGGAGCGCGCGGCATTGACCTGAACTTCGAAGTTCAGAATATCGCTCAACGACCCGGAGCCGACCTGGTAACGGGCTTGGGCTTCTTCCAGCTGCCGTTGATTGAAGGCTTCGTCCGCTTCGGTGATGGCGATGTTTTCCCGCGCCAGCTGCGCCAGGTAAAAGCTATCCCCTACCGAGGAAAGCAACAGTCGACGGGATTCAGCCAGGGCGGCCTGACTGGCGTCCTGCCCATAACGGGCCAAGGCATTGCTGAAGTGGCGCCGAAAGCCGTCAAAGACCGTCCAACTGGCAACCAGGTTGGCGCGATAGTAATCTTCGGGATTATCAATCGAAGCATTAAAACCCAGCATCCGCAATTGGTCCCGCTGGCTTTCTTCGGCGTTGTTGGAAAGATCCACCCGTGAAGCGGAGCCCTGGGCATCGAGGGTCGGCCAATACGCGGCCTGGGCCTGCCGTATGCGCTCCGTGGCCTGGTTGACCCGTTCGGCAGCTGCCGTCAGCGTGGGATTACTCGCTATCGCGATACGCTGGGCGGTTTCCAGATCCAATACTTCGATTTGTTGAAGGGCAGTAGCATCCATGGCGGCCGCCGGCATCGGATCAGCCTCGGCCATAAGGCCACCGGGAATCGCCATCGCCATCAGACATTCAATTACGAAAAATAACAGGAAGGTTCGCATAAGACCTCAAAATCCATCGGTTCGTTTTGGGTTTACAAGGGCCACATTAATGCGAGCGGTGGCTGTCTTGGCGATCAAGCACCAGTATCGTTGCATCGCTCTTTCAAAATCTGCAACCCGTTAAACACCCCTAATAGATAGCCTTTCTAATATTTAGACAATATTATGGTTTATGCTAAATAATATCATATTATCTAATAGTTAGCACTGCCTAATATCTATTGTAGCAGGTGTCAAGCGCTTTGCGAAACGGGATGGCCGATAAAATATTTGAACCATTCAGGCCAGCATGCGGTACGGGAACCTCAAATGTCAATCGTGCATTGGGCGTTTTTCCGGAAGGGCGTCTTCTCCCATAAGGCTGAAAATCCCCTGCACCTGTCGGCAAAGCTTTGCAAACTGATCCGGATAGAGCGATTGAGCGCCGTCGCTGAGCGCCTTTTCCGGCTGGTGATGCACCTCCACCATCAGTCCGTGGGCACCAACCGCAACCGCGGACCGGCTTAGGGGCATCACCTGGTCCCGGCGTCCGGCAGCATGGCTGGGATCGATGATGATGGGAAGATGGCTTTCCCGCTGCACATACGGCACGGCCGACAAATCCAGCGTGTTGCGGCTGTGATGAACAAAAGTTCGCACACCGCGCTCACAAAGGACCACCTGGGTATTACCGCCTTCCATGATGTACTCCGCCGCCATGAGCCATTCGTCGATGGTTGCCGCCATGCCGCGCTTCAGCATCACCGGTCGTGCCGAACGACCGGCACGGCGCAGCAAGCTGAAATTCTGCATGTTCCGGGTGCCGATCTGGATCATGTCCGCGTAGGTTTCGACCTGGTCAAAGGTCTCCAAATCCATGACCTCGGTCACCACGGGCAATCCCGTCTCCCGGCGCACTTTGGCCAGTATTTTGAGCCCCTCCAATCCCAGTCCCTGGAAAGTATAGGGAGAGGTTCGCGGTTTGAAAGCCCCTCCCCGGAAGATATGGGCGCCAGCGGCTTTCACATGGCGAGCGATGGTTAATGCCTGCTCCTCACTTTCGATTGCGCATGGTCCGGCGATAATCGCCATGGAGCCATTCCCGATAGCGGCACTGCCAATCTTTACGACCGTGTCTTCGGGGCGGGTTTCGCGGCTTACCAGTTTATAGGGACGGGTCACGGGGATGACATCCTTGACGCCTGCCAAACCGATAAAAAGGGCCGCCTCAACAGGCCCTTTGTTGCGCAGCACACCGATCGACATCCTCTCACCACCCGGAATGGGCCGGGCCTCATAGCCGTTGGATGTAATTACCTGCGATACGGCTTCGATTTGTTCGGGGCTCGCGCTTGCTTCCATCACGATTAACATGGGTCCGTCTCCTTATCGAAATAGGGGGTCAACTACCGATCCACCCCAATAGGGTGGCGGCTGATGCCGTTTGTTTCGTGCCGCTAAGAGATATTGCCTGTTATGACAAAAAAGGGGCGGTGGCATACCGCCACCGCTCTAAAAAAAAAGGACCGTGGCATTGGGATGGCCACGGTCCTGTTGTTTGCCTATGGTTGCGTCAGGCGCTCAAAATGGATCGGCACACCCCTTTTGGCCGGAACGCCACCAATGCCATGAAGTGAGGGTATGTTGTGCTGACGCCATGAGCAATCCTTTTTCCATAATGAAAAAGAGTCTAATGAAATTCTTTTCACTTTGTCAAGTGCTTTGCTGCCAGGATAGGTGCATCATAGGGCATTATTACCGGAGCGACAGAAACAGGCCGCCGAGAATACGGCTTGTCACCGTCATAAGCCTGCGATACGATGCCGGCAAGGAATACAATTCATGCTGAGGGGGAAGCCCCCACGCAAAATCGGCGTAGGACCCCAGCCGGCGCTTAATGTGGAGCGACTTGACAATGGTTGAATGGATTCCATTTGAAGAAGGAGAATATTGGGTCGAGCAGGCCTATTTGGTCTCGTCGGACAAATCGGCCATCATGCTCGAGAACCCGGTCATCGAAATTATCAAGCTCCCCCAGGGAAAACGATATCTGAAGGGCCAGGGGATGGTCTATAACCTGCTCGTGGTGGAACTGTTGGAAGACGATGAAACCTTGGATATCCTCCTCGACCTCGGCGGCGAATTTAAATATTACCTATCGGCGCCAAAGATCAGCTCCGGTAAATTCTTCGCACCCGATATAAAATCGACGCTTCAATTTGCACCACAGACCCCTTGGCAACAACTCTCGGCCGACAAATTTCGTGAAGAAGTGCAGAAGTTGAGGCGTATCGATTCGTAAGAGGCCGTCTTCCCTCGCCATCCGCCCGCTCCACATGAGAAGAGGGGATTCGAGCGGCGCGAGGGCTATCCTCCAGATGGGACGGCCCCCGAGCCTAAACGCTCACACCTCCCCAACATCGAGCAGCGTAGATCAAACGCGATACCATCAATCCCGATCCCGAACCCGTGCCGCAGTGCCGCCCGCCCTTTGAACCAGCCAATTGAGGATGGACTCGATAGCCGAGTTATGCTACGGAGGATAGGCTAAGTTAGGAAGCGTCCAGCCAATTCAGCCGCGGCAATTCCAGCGGGTGCAATGCTTTTTTTGAATACGGTGCCCTTCCAGAAAGGATCGTGATGCGAATCAAGGTGTGGGGATCAAGAGGATCCATTCCTGTTTCCGGTCGCGAATATCTGCGGTATGGCGGGGATACGACGTGCCTTGAAATCCGCACCAACAGCGACGATATCTTTATCGTGGATGCGGGAACCGGCATTCGCCGACTCGGCAATCACCTTATCGAAGATGAACGCTACACCTACCATTTTTTGATCACCCACGGTCATTGGGACCATCTGATGGGGTGGCCCTTTTTTAAACCACTTTATTTGGATCATGTCACCATTCGGGTTCATCGGTGTCCGTTTCCTAAAAAATTTGTCGAAAATATGGTTTCCAAAGTCATGACCCCCCCCAATTTCCCGATCCGGCCATCTGAACTGCGGGCTAAAATCGTATACGAAGACGGCAATCCCACGCGTTTCGAAGTCGGATCCATGGCAGTGGAGCCGATCCCCCTGAGCCACCCCAACATGGGAAGCGGCTATAAATTCATCGAAGACGGCAAAACCTTTGTTTTTCTGACGGATAACGAACTCGGATTCGTTCATCCCGGCGGGCTGCCCAGGGACCGCTACACCGATTTTTCCTATGGTGCGGACCTTCTTTTTCACGATGCGGAATACACCCCTGAAGAATATGAATCCAAAGTGTTATGGGGGCATTCTTCCTACGCCGAGGCGGTCGATCTCGCCCTTGAGGCGGGCGTTAAAACCTTGGGGCTGTTCCACCACAGCCAGGAGCGCGATGACGACCAAATTGATAAAATCGTCGAGGAGTGCCGCAAAATGGTCGCCGCCAAAGGGAAAATCATGGATTGCTTTGCCGTTGCCGCAGACATGTATTTCGAACTATAGCACGCCCCCCCCTAACACCATTGCATCTTAAAGGAGAATCACAACCATGCCGACGGCAAGCGTAAAATGGGTTGACGGACTGCAGTTTGTGGGCACGGATTCAGGCGGGCATAGCGTGGTGCTGTCCGGCAACGACGATCAGGACGGCGTCCGGCCTTCTGAAATGCTCTTAGTGGCCCTGGCTTCCTGCTCCTCCGTCGACGTGGTTGAAATCATGAAAAAAAAACGCAAGCCACTGACCAAACTGGAAGTGGTCATCAACGGGGAGCGCGATCCCGAACCGCCCTGGCCATATCGGAAAATAACCGTGGATTACCGGGCCCAAGGCGAGGGTTTGACGAAAAAAGCGCTTTCACAGGCCATTCAGCTTTCCACTGAAAAGTACTGCTCGGTTGCCGCTACAGTGAGCGGTGTGGCGGAAATTCAAACCCGTTTTACGATTCTTCCGGAACGTTAACGGTTCATCAAGACGCCGATTGTATTGCAGGCCGGCTTCGGCCCGCACAAACGTTGCGAAAGGTTTCGAACAGGGCGTGCATGCGGTGGTCACTTTCGATCAGCCATTCGGGATGCCACTGCACGCCGACGACCCAACCGGCCCCTACTCCCTCCACAGCTTCGATAATCCCGTCCGGTGCGAACGCCGTCGCATACAACCCCTGCCCCACCCTATCGAGGGCCTGATGATGTAAGCTGTTCACCTCAATGTCCTCTTCTCCAAGAATGCCTGCAAGCCGACTGCCAGTGCGAGCTTTGATGGTATGGGCACGATAGTCCTCGGGGAAATTAGGGTGATAATCATGTTTGGCCGCCTTGGGTATCTGGGTCGCGATATCCTGCCAGAGGGTTCCTCCAGCAGCGACATTAAGCACCTGGACGCCACGGCATATGGCCAGGATAGGAAGACCTGCGTCCAAGGCCCAGCGCGTCACCTGCAATTCGACAACATCGCGGGCCGGCGTCACTCTGCGGAGACCCGGGGCGGGAGACTGGTGGAAATGGACGGGGTCAAGGTCAGGACCGCCGATCAGGAGCAGGCCGTCAATCATGCCGAACAGGGTTTCCAAAACGCGGCGCGGTTGAACAACCGGAATAATAAGCGGTATGCCATCGGCTTTCAAGAGAGCACGTAGATAACTGTCCGGAACCGCGGTCGCCAAGCGTCCGAGGATGGCATCACTTTCATGCCAGTAACCGGGGATGCCGATTACGGGTGCCGAAGCCTCGGATCCTGCAAATTCAGGATAGGTCACGATCCCCTCCTGTTGCCAATATTTTTTTGGGTGAAAGGCGGCGTCATTTCGGGAACTCCTTCAAGATATCCTTTAGACCTGCTTTTACTAAAGCAGGATCGAGCAGCAGTCTCATTTTCTTAGCCCCTCGTGCATCAACGAAGGTCTGAGCGAGTGTGAGGTCCGATTTAGCCAGTACTTTTACGCGGGAATCGAGCAAAATGAAATGAAAACGCAGCAAGGCCCAAGCAACCCCGATCAGCACACAAATGCCCACAATCTTTTTCATATCCCCCCTTTTGTTTCCTGCCGGGCATCGAATAACCCACGCAAAACCGTTTTTGCCGCTTCTCCTGCACTATACTGCAACCCCGCACCGCAGACAACCAAAGCGCTAAAACCCTGACTGCGCGATATCATATTGCCGGCAACTGGTCCATCCGCAAGCAGACGTCCCCAGGCCATGACGCCCCATCCAGGGCTTTAATTCCCACAAAATAGAACACGTTATCAGAAAGAGGACTTAAAAGAAGGGTAAAATCGAAGGAAGGTTATGGACAGCGAGATCAAGATATACACTGGACCGCTTGGTCCAAGTTGTTGCGAACGTCCTCCGGTATTTCTTCCTCATTGAGCAAACCAAGTGCAACCGCCCTTTCAACCGCTTTATCCGGCCCCAACTGATGATACAAGCGCCAGATTTCATCCGATGTTTCACGATAAAATTTCAAACGGATTTCTTTAAGATTGAAAAATTTGCTTTCCCTTTCACGGTAAAGGTCAATATGCCGCTGCACAATCGATAATTCGCGACTGAGTTCGCGTTCATAGGCTATATTCGCTAAACTTGTTATTTTCTCTTGCATTTCCGTTGGATCCGATTTCATCAGAATTGAGCGTATTTGACCTGAGAAATCTACATAATCAAGCTGCGAGACTGAATCCTTGTAGAAATTTTTCGATTTTATGGGCAATCTTCCCTGCACCCGAGCCCTGCCCCATGGGACCCTTTGGTAACCGCGCTAAAACAAAGCAATATACGTGCCTACTTTACGCATGAGACTTTTTTGCAGCCCCATGAAAACTACAGAATATGAAGCCCCACTGAGTTAAAAGCATACATATTTTCCCATCGTCGATATAATTTCTATTTTTATCCATGTTTTCATAACGTTATAGACCATCTTGAAGCGCATCGACTTGCACAGGAACATACTCTGCCCGTTTCGCGCTTCTTTAGTCATGAATTGTCTTACGACAAAGATTGTTGATCAATCTTCATAATCCGGTAACTTAAAAAAATGAATGAACTGACTGTAAAGTATATTGACGTTTTCTGTCAAATTAGTTTTGCCATGTCAACAAAAGAGACAATCTATCATTTTATTTCGCTTTCATGGTTCGTAATAAGCCGATCATACACGATCGGCAACCCCGCCAGCCCCTTAGAAAGGCGATAGTAGAAAAGATTGTTGAAAGGTAGGGTTTTGTCTCGTGATGATTCAAGCAGGTTGGCTCAAGAGGACGACTAATCGCAAATTTCAATCAACCGAAGCCCGGTCCTTCGCGACCGGTCGAATAAAGCCCAACGAAATTAAGGTTTTGATGGCTTTCTGAAATTCGCTCATACTTATTCCGGTGGTGAAGGCAATACTCGCCAAACTTCGGTAGCCATCCAAAACTCTTAATATTTTTAGCATATTATTGTCGATTCGTTCGTCATTCAGATTAAGCGTCTCAGAACATCGAAAAACAATCATCGCAGCATTACCTATTTTCACATGGGGTGATTCTTAGCGTGCAACCCTGAGGGACTGAGCCGCTTGGGGATGTATTGTTACAAACGATTCCTCATTCGTCATTTTTGGTTAGCAACAAAGTCTTAGGGTTCGTTGATGGCAGAGCGCTGACCTGATTTGCCGATGCCGATGGCAATGCTGAAATGCACGATTCATACCACGTCCAACAAGGCCTCAATCAGCGTATTATCCTTTTATTTCAGAATGTAACACTCGAATCGAAATCTTATTAGTGACATAATTTGTCATCGAGAATGCCGAATTGCGGCATCGCAGATTGTCGATCAGCGCGATTTCGGTAGTTGCTGGTCGACTTTCCAATGGTTAAATTCGACACGATCGAACGGATAAGTTCTTGAGGAAATCCAACGTCACGATGACACGACGACACTTTGTGAGGAATTTTTTTAAGCGTTTTGCCAGTGCCGCCTTTTTCGGCGTGCCGAGCGCATATGCCTCTCGCACACCCGGCAACGGCACAGCCGCCTCCGAGGCACTGCGCTATCGCCCGCTCAATGGGCGGAGCATGCGCGATCTGGTTCGACGAAAAGTGCACTACGGGGATGGTGTCTACCTCAATCCGTTCAGTGATATCGGCAGGGGGCGACTCGGAAGCGTTCTCAAGTGGAAATGGTTTTCACAAAACCACTTCAAACCGTATTATGCCGATGAAAGGGTAACACCTGTTTTTATGGACCGACGGGGATTAGGTGCTACAAAGGGGCTGGAAATTACCCTCATCAAACATGCCGGCCTGCTTGTCCAAGATGTCGACGCGACTATCCTGGTGGACCCGGTCTTGAGAGGCTTGTTCTGGTTTATCGAGGATTTTTCACCGTTGGCATTCGACATCGCGACGCTGCCGAAACCCACGCATATCTTGATCACCCACGGCCACTACGACCATCTGGACGTGCCTTCGGTTATGTACTGGGGCAGCGCCCCCCATGTAATCTGTCCTCTCGGGTATGACGATATTTTCAATGGTATCGGCATGACACGCCGGCATCAGCTCGACTGGTATCAACGCTACGAAGAAGACGGGCGGGAGATCGTTTTTCTACCATGCAACCACTGGACCATGCGCAATCCACTGACAGGCCCCAATACCGGCCTGTGGGGCTCCTATCTGATTCGGACCAAAAGTGGCCCGAATCTCTACATCTCCGGGGACACGGGCTACTTCGATGGCTTTGAACAACTTGGCGAGGAATGGGACATCGATTTGGCCATTTTCAATCTCGGTGCATATGAACCACGCTGGTTCATGGCCCCCAGCCACATGAATCCGGACGAAACGGTCCAGGCTTACAAGGAGCTGAAAGCCCGCCACTTGGCCGTCGTCCACTGGGGGACTTTCCGCCTGGGGGATGAACCGGTTCACTTTCCGCCCTTGGAGATCCACGAAGCCCTGCGTAAAGAAGTGTTGGAAGCTCATTACATCGCGCTTAGGCATGGGCGAACGATACGCTACCCTTAAAAAAATCATGAAGAGGCTTCAATACGACATTTCGCCTCGATCTGCTCACTTACCAACCGAATGGTTTTTTGCGACAACCGATACCCTTGAAAACGACTAACCGCATCTCCGATGGCAGAGGGTTCCACTGTCAAGACAGTTGATTTGCGGAGGGTTTTCACGCGCCAACCGGGTATGGTGAGAATCGGCTGAACCGCAAGGGCTTCCCCCGTAGCCGTTAATAGCCATTTTGCCAACCAGGAAGCCTGGAACGCGGCATATGCCAATGTTCGATGGTCGCTCTTTTTTCCGAATACAATGCGCTGGCCATCCAGCATCGCGTGCTCTTCAATGCGATAGGCCGGTTTGGGGACCACCGTTGCGGTGACGGTGAATACACCTCGAGGGCCTACGATGATGTGGTCGATATGAAAGCGATCCGTGGGGAAATCGTGATAGACGCGATGACCCTCCGGGACTAGCCGGTTAACTTCCTGGGCCACCGCCATTTGACCTTCGTAGCGGATGTAAAGTCGCCTTCGGCGCGACTTTAACCGCTTGATTTTGTTCATCCCGTAAAGGATGAATCCGATGCTGAGGATCCCGAAGTATCCCGTTTCCATCCATCCCAGATTCAAAAAAAGGAAGTGCACATAGGACAGTAGGGCCGCATATAACGCCAGTGGGATGGCGCCAATCGCCACGGCAAAGGCCGCAATTTCTCCATTGGTGCGGTCAATGCGGTGGCGGGTCGATTCACCGGGACTGCGCAGGGCCGAAATGTGCAGATGGCGTGCGGCGGACTGTAATCGGATTTCAGCCAGAAAATGCTGCAATGTCGCCAGCATGAGCACCAGAAGGCCAAATAGCAATACCAGCGGCAGCAGCCAGCTCATTTTCTCGATCAGTGTAATGGTATGATCCATTGGACTTATCTTGGCTCATCGGCCGATAGCAGGGCATTGACGCCTGGTGTTCGGTCAGCCGCACCCAAACTGAAAAAAATATGATTGGAGTGGCCATCAACATAGCATGGGCCGCGCAGGGATTCAAATGCGCGCGCTTGAGAAGAAAAGAAATGCGGCGGATCGACAAAACGAAATCGGCCTGCCCGTATTGGATGGCGTGGCCACCTGCGGACATGATTAGGCCTGAGATGATTTCAGCTTTTCGCGGATATGTTTACCGATAGCCTGCAACAGTTTGACATGTATGGGAATTTATCCTATTGTGGTAACAAATGCGATGTATCTTTTACCGTTGACCGGTCCTAACAGATGAATTTCTTTGATCTGGCAAAATTTAAAACCATCTGCAATCGTATCGGCTTGAATGTTCCAGCCGGCAATCGCTGGGCATGGGACGACAGATATAATCACGCCCTGGTGGTCTTCGATAAAGAAGATCTGGAATTAATCCTTTTGCCCATCGCACTCGAATTCGAGCAGACATGGGATTTCACGACCATCGATGATTCTTCCAGCCTCGTGAGCGATTTCATCCAATCCGGATTTGGATTGATGCCAGGGCAGAATTTTTTCATTGCGAAAGACGAAAGCGCCTCTGGCATATGGCTCTATGCCACTTGCTGGCCATGGGGAGACGGTGCCAACTTCTCTTTGCGTGTCGGCCTCTTCAGCGAAACGTCTGATTTCCCCAATCCTGAAGTAGCCAAAAGCCTGTTGAGCGACTGGTTCAATATTCAGGATGTCTGACCGCGCTGACAGCTCTTCCACGCCATAGCGAGATACCTCCGACATCAATGTCATGTCAAACGACTCTCATCAGCCATCGAAGACCTCCCTCCGCACGATCTTGTCGCTCAACCGTTTGAGCGGCCCGCGTCGTTCGCGGGCATAGGCCACGAGTTGCCGCCACCACGCGTGCCCCAGTAGGACCTGATGAACCGAATAATCACGTTGATCCTCCCGCCCATCCAGTTCGATCTGTTCGATGCCGAACGAGCGATACGTCCTGCCGAGCAGAAGGCAGGCGGCAATTACAGGGCTGGCGTGTTGTTTGGCCAGTTGGTGCCCATAGAGCTTGGCAAGGGCCACGGGACGACTGTCGTAGCGAAGGGATCTGGCAATTTCCGTCAGGGTACGGGTTCTCATCCGGATCATTTCTGTGGGAAAATCATAGTCTTTTGTTTCTAAAGATACCGGTATCTGGTCTCCCACAACCAGCAAATCGATATCGTTTGGAGGATGGATCGTATCCATGTCGGTCAGCATACGGGCCATCGACCCGAAAAGAAGGACCACCTTGGGATGATGACGTTTGAGATCGCCGACGATATCGTCTAAAATTTTCTGTTGCTTGTTGAATTGTCCTTCCATCAGCCTATCGACCAGGGCCACGGCTTGCAAATTGGCAAGACCGTCAACGAAGCCCTCATGTCCCCATTAACCGTGATAATTTGTATACACCTCCGCCGGTCAATCCTTTCCATTCGGTCACAGTCGTTTCCCACCCTCGTCTAATTTTCTGGATATACATTGTATTTCTATATAGCAACCGCTTTCGGTATATTCTTTGCTTTTCTCTATTCCAAACGGCTCCTCTATCGATTCGCAGGCGCAACCTCTATGCCGGGAGACTGATGAATGACGCTGCTCAAACGCTTCCTGATACTACTGGCAGCCCTGATCGGGGCAATTCTTATCCTGGGAACCGGACCCATACTAACGTGTTCGGCCGATCCGTTTCAATATCCGCCGGTCATTCAGCCATCGGTTGATTTCTGGTTGGCCATCTACACCCGCTATAGCCTCATGGAGGGGGTGGTGCACGACAGCCGGCACCCGGAAATCATCTATGACGTCATCGCCCTCAAGCATCCCGACGCACCGGAAGCACATCGCATCAATGCCGCCCGCATGCGGAAGGCACGTCTCAAAGTGCGCGATCAACTCGACCGCCTGATACGCAACCCGCACAGTAATGACCCGGATCTCAAACCCATCGTCGATTTGTGGAGAACCTCCCTATCGCCGGACCAGCTCAGGCGGGCCAAACGGCGCATTCGCTGCCAGGTCGGGCAGCGCGACCGCTTTCGCGAAGGATTGATCCGCTCGTTCCCTCATATCGAAACCATCCGGACCATCTTCCGCAACGCCGGACTGCCCGAGGACCTGGCCTACCTGGCGCATGTTGAATCTTCCTTTAACAATCGGGCGCATAGTAAATCCGGTGCGGCGGGTATCTGGCAGTTTACACGGAAGACCGGGCGTCATTATCTGCGCATCAACCCGGCGATCGATGAGCGCTTGGACCCTACCCGTGCCTCCGAAGCAGCCGCTAAGCTTCTGAAAACCAACTACCGCAGGCTTGGAAGCTGGCCCTTGGCGATCACGGCCTATAACCACGGTATCGCCGGCATGCGGCGCGCCAAGTGCCGCCACAAAAGCTATGCGGCGATCTTCCAAAACTACCGCAGCCGCCGGTTCCGATTTGCATCACGCAACTTCTATCCGGAATTTTTGGCCGCCCGGGAAGCGGCGGTCAACGCCCAATCCTATTTCCATGACCTGCCGCCGAGGGAAGAACGCCCTGTTCTCCGCATTTCCCTGGATGGCTTTGTGCCCCTCAATGCCGCGGCCCGGCATTTCAATTTGGATGCTGATCTGCTGCGTCAGCTCAACCCGGCTTTGCGCTTATCCGTTCTGAATGGCCACCAATACATTCCGAGGCATTATGCCCTGTGCGTTCCCGCCCACGAATGGCACTACCGCTTGGCCTACAACGCCCGGATCCCGCAACCGCTGATTATGGCCAGCCAGAAAAGATTCCCCATCTACCATGTACGCAGGGGGGACACGCTCTCCTCGATCGCTAAAAAGCACGACCTGAGGGTCGCGGATCTCGTGGCGGCCAACAACCTTGCCGACCGGGGAAATCGAATCGTTGTCAACCAGAAGCTTCGGTTGCCTCTCGGTGACCAAGCCCTCTAATCGGCTCCGGCGCCGAGCGCCGGCTCGTGTGGCATGTGCCACAACCGCATGTGTACAGCGAGGCCCTCAACCATAGGCGATGACATCCTTGCACGCCAACCCGTTGTTGGACTGGGGCACCCATAGTGATCATCCTGTTGGGAAAAGGCGCGCCGGATGGATATCAATCGTATTGATAAGCCCGGAAGGGATAACCTTGAGCAGTGCGCCATGTGGTTTTTCAGTTCGGCAGCAAGCTGGCTTCAGGTGCTTTACGGATGGTCCTACAGGCAACAGGGTTCCCGACCCCGATACGAAATAGCATCACATGCCCCTCATGACTGGCCGGCGCCACGTCGAAGATATCGTGATAGGCGTTCCAGAGGGACTGCAGCATGCGGGCGTGGCTGTCTCCCAGCTCGTCCAATTGATTCATCCGCCAGCGCATCCAGAAGAGGGTAATGGCCGTCATGGGCTGGAAGGAGAGCCCCATCCGGGCCGTCGTCAACCATAATCGCTCGAGCGCCCGCCCACCTTTGATCAACGTTTCCGGACGGGTATCCTGGCATTTGAGCAATCCGATCAGAGAGGCGTTCATGATACCCCGGTAGGCGATCAGGGGAACGATCCTGGAGATGCCCAGGTGATTGAAGATTCGCATGGTGGACCAGTTGCGTGTCAATCGCAAAAATATTTCGCCCCCCCGGCCGGCTTCCAGATTCTCCAATGGGAATCCGTCGCGTTTTTGAAGCACTTCTTCTTTGGAAAAGCGAATCATCCGAATCAGCTGCTCATGGAGACCTCGCAATGTCACACGGGCCCGGTCGGCTTGATAAACCAGCCCGGCGATGGTGCGGATATCCTCTCTGGAATGGTATAGTTTCAGCTCCATCCCAGGGAAGCGATCCAGACTGCGGATCATTTCAATCATGGCCTTTGGCGGTAACGGATTCTGGTGATAGCGGGTACGGTTGGTATGTCGCTCCCAGATAAAACGAAGCAGGGGATCCTCTTCGATTTCGGACCGGTGCAGGCTAAGGCTTGCCAGGCAATCGCCGGCATCCGCTTCAGGCGGGTAGGTCACATGGCCTTCCAGGCCATAACGGCTGGCTGCAACCAAAAGATTTTCCAGGGCCGCCCCGCAGGCAATCAGTGACGCGCATTGATTGACATTGAACAGCGAATCGTCGGCCTCCGGTCGCAGCCCTATGTCAATACGGTCTTGGTCGATGCGAAACCACCAGGGTTGGCAGTTATCGCCCGACGGGGCCTGAATCGCGGCGCGCAACAGGTAATCCATAACATCCTTTGAAATGCCCGCGCTCATATTGATGACGCGCGGTGCCGTCGGAGGGATAGAGGATGGGCGTCTGCTTTCATGCCGCATCTTCCGTTTGATGAGACGCCGCTTCAAGCGCTGGAGAGGATTTCGATTGCCGAACGGAAGATATCCCTGGTGGAACCGCCGGACATAGGGATCATATTGAGCGTAGCAGGGTGCCGGACGTATGCCGGGGCGTCCGAGCACAATCCGGGCCACCTCCGCGGCGGCCGTGGCCGCGCAGTTCTCACAGCCTGCGCCCAATGAGGGACCGCGCCGATTTTCCAGGTCCACGGCGCGGGAATCGATGTAGTGCCGATGCGTGGCCCGGGGGGCCAGCCCGATCATAAACGCCAGCAGTTTATCTTCGATCGGCATCCCGTCGCGGATATCGAAATAAGCATCGAAGTCCATTCCCCGCTCGGGCGCAAACACCAGCATCGCGGCACTGAACCCCAGCGGACCGACCGTAACAACATGGATCCCCAGTTCCCGCGCCCGTTTGAAGACCATGCGGCGCACATCGATGCTGAAAAAGTCAATGCCATCCACCACCACATCGACCCCATCCAGAAAGGTTTCCAGATTTTTCTTGTCAACGCCCTCGGGGAACTTTCGAATATCAAGAAAGGGATTGATGTTCATGGCTTCTTCGACCATTACATCCAGCTTGGGGCGCCCGAAATGGCTGACCTTGGCGCCATATTGCCGGTTCAGATTGGCCGGCTCGAATACGTCGAAATCCGCCAAATGAAAGCGCCCGATCCCCATGCGGGCAAGGGTGATGAGATGCGCTCCGCCAACGCCCCCCAATCCGGGTATCGCAACCGTTGCGTTCAGGAGGCGATCCTGCTCGGCCATTGAAAAGAACCCGATATTGCGCGAAAGGGCGTCCTCCAGGTAGTGGTACTTATTTTGATACCCGAGGGCGCGCAGTTTTGAAATATGAGATAAATTTTCCATCGTCGCATCTCTTTCCGGTATACGCCTTCAAACCATCCACGGACCAGGGGGGGTGTCAAGGCATGCCGATTTGGGCCGTGAGCTCATCCCTGTTGTTCACTGCCAGACACCCCCTGTCAGGATCGGTCGTGATCCAGTGTTCCCGCTCCCAGTTGCTCATAATATCCTGAAAAACACGCCCCCCGATCCCGCACTGACGACTCAGCCATTGCATATCGACGGGGAGTTCCCCGTTATGGGAGCTGTCCACCAGAATACGGGCGGCCAGCGAAGCAGGCGGATCGCTGCGGCGCCCTTCGATCTGGTGCCTCAGGCGGGTGCCCAGCAATTCCAGGATCCGCAATGCCCTCCCTCTGTCGCGTCTGAGCTGCTGAAGCAGTTCGGCACGCTTCCAGACCATGACATCGGCTTCGTTCGAGTTGGCAATCACGGTGGATGTCCGGGGCCCGCCGTCCAGCAGCGACAATTCGCCGAATATCTGTCCTGGGCCGAACAGCGGGCCGTCCGTCGTTAAAACATCACCGCCGTCTTCGCTCACCACACGGACGGAACCGCGCATCATCAAGAAGGCTTCCTCGCCGATATCGCCTTTGCGTATGATGATTTCGCCCCGCCGATAAATGCGCCGTTCGTTGGAATCATCCAGGATCATGTTGGACGGGTCATCGAAAGTCTCCCTGCTGCCGGGGGGCAATTGCTGCAGATCGACATGCACCGGAAGCATGGCAACCTGAAGGGCGTCGCAATGAAACTCAGGCCCGATGGCCCGGGCACCGACAATGCGGGACAGCATCGGCAGCACCGGTGGATGAAGGGTGGCCAGGACATGCCGGGCCCTTTTCTTCCGCATTTCACGGAAGCACATTTTGATCAGGCCAATCACCAGACCGGGATGGCGACGGTATTTACGCGTGCAGCACAACCAGCCGATGCAGGCGCAGGCTCCTTTCAGGGTGCTCCGAAAGGGGGCGAAATCATAGAAATCGTCCGCCGGAAACCCCACATCATTTTCCATGATGACGCGAATACTGCCGATGGGATGCCGGTCATCGTACGCCAGGACATTAACCGTCTCCGCAAAGCTGTCATACTGATCGATAATATGATTGTCCGAAACCTGGAAACGTCCCTCTTCCTCGACAAACACATGATGACGAAAGCGGTAGACCTCTGATTTCTCTGCGGTTGATTGTGCAATTTTCAGTCGGATCGGCATGGATCGACCTCCTGTTTTGACATGGATCAGGCCGACGGGCCCTGTCATAATCCTGAAAGCATATGAGGCGCCGGACCCGCCGGCGCCTTCAAACCGCCATCACGCAGTCCTGCTAATATTATTGCAAAATGTGCGCCTGGAAAAGGAGTGCATGCCATGATGGCCCATGAAACCCATCCCGAAATGGTGATGCGGGCAGTGGCCCCCATTAATCAGAGGTTGGCACCCTCTGCACCGGAAACATCGCTAAGCCGGATTGAGGTATATACTAAAGTAGACATAGGGATATTTTTACAGACGCTGCAGGGGATACGGCCGGCTATAAGCCCTATCGGTCGAAAGGATCCGTCAAAATGATCATGATGGCCGAATCAACGTTGGCCAATGCCATGGCGACGCATTTCAGCGGAGACGGGGGGTTACCGCATGCCATCGGTGGGTCTGCACAGGCGGCAGGCCGCCGCGAAATCTTCGGGGTAGTGACCGATAATATAGCGCAGCTGGGCTTCGCTAAACGCCCCGGGCGATTCGGGAAGCCGCGGAAGAATGCTGTAGAGAAGGCGCTGTCCCGTGGCTCCGGCGTCAAAACGCTTGCTGAACTCAATGGTCGTCACCATGCGAGCCCCCATCTTCCCAAGCGTGCGCAGGGCCTTCCAGAGGGCCCTGTCCAGCGAGGCACGCATCCCCTCGTCAGCTTCAAGCACGTTGCCCACCGGTCTTAGGGGCATCATCTGAAGCTCCCATTGGGATGTCTGGGCCTTGGGAACGAAAACGATGACGTTCGCATCACGGTAGATCACCAAATCACAATTCCCCTCGGTGCGACCGTCGGTTCGTTCGTTGTGAAGCACGGCCTCGGTGTAAGCTGTGAAAAAATCCGCGCCGGTGGCGTCCCTATAGGCCCCTATAAAATCGTGGATCTGATCCCCACAGGCATAGGCGGAAAGCACAGCGGCCGACGCGTCCTGTGATCCGGCGACAGGCGCGTTCCGGGGAATGAGAGCATACTGTTGGTGGATCTGCTGGTGGGAAGCATGCAGGCGATAATGACTGGGGGAATAATCAAAGCCGAAATTCCATCCCCACAACTGGCCGTTCGCGGCCATTTGGCGTCCCGTTGCCGGATTCTCAAAAACTGCCAGGAGGTGATGCCGCAGTTCTTCCAGTTCCTTTAGGAAGAGGCCCCTCTGATCGAAATCCGTTTTTAGTCCGACCATGGTCGCCAGACGTACGAACACGCGCTGATAGTAGAGATGCCGCATGCCGATCATGTCGTTCATGGTGAGGGTATCCAGCCGGTAGCGGATGGCGTCATTGGCCATGTTGGCGGCATAGTGCCCCCCGGGGATATAGCTGTTGTTGCGCAGATATTCAAAGACGTGGCTGCCGCTGTCCGCCTGCCATTCCCCCACGATAGCACTGTCGCCTTGGGCCCCGGGCCGCAGCACCATCACATCTTTGTAGGCATCCGGCAGATGCGCGTTATTGGCAACGGCTTCAAACAAAGCGGATTTGTGGATCAGGGGGCGCGTGGCACCATCGGATCGTGCGGTATAACGGAGACCGACCGGCATTCCCGTATCCGGATCGTGGACAAACGCGCCGGCCGCCTCGGCCAGATGAATCAAATCTTCCGGGTCGGTGGAATTGACGGCCAGTGCCAGTTGGACAGGCTCGGGCATGGTTTGGAGCCAGTCCTCGCAACGGTTCGCGGCGGACGCATCGCCGGTGAAGTGTGCACGGCACCACTGGATCATGGACAGGGGCGGCGGGGGCGGCAAACAGATAGAGGACGGGTCGCGCCGCTTCGCATCGGCCCATGTTTTGCCGATATACGTGGCCCCCCGAAACGGGAAGGGATTGGCAATTTCATAGACGCCGTCCGTTTCATCCGCCGCCACCGGCCCCTGGGGAAAATTTTGGTGGTTGGTGACCGGAATCGCATCCCCATGACATCCCACTTCCTGAATCCAGCGATGCTGCCGCAGGTTGGTCACCGGGAAGGCGGAGCGGTGATGGGCCACTCGAAAACGGCCTTCGGGGAGAACACACGTTCGCATGGTGCTGCTTGTCAAGCGTTGCCCTGAGGGATCTGGTTGCATAGAAAACTCGCCTGGGGATAGCGGGGCTTTGGACCATATGGATGAGCCTCCGTAAGAAGGCAGCCATCCACCGGGTGATGACGGCCCGCGGCAACGGTTGTAAACATCCGGAAAATCGTTTCGGATGCGGCGCTCCCGCCGATGCAGTTAGTCTAGTGTCCACCCATAAATGGCATCTTCCGGCCCCGGCTGGCGCGCGCTTTGGCCAGCAACAAAACCTACCACCTCGGAATGGGCACCAGTTTAGCACGGGGTTGGCAGGGGAATCAACCGCGCCCGCCGGCCAGGAGAGATCAACGGGTCGGTGGCGGGTTGGTCAGGGGATGAATGTAGCGGCGATCCAATTCCGCTGTCACCCCGTCCAAATCCTTACGTCGACGCGCCTCGTAAAAAAGGGACGTAATGGTATCCGCCATGGTTTCCGCTTTCTGGTGAACCGCCGGGATCATTGCTTCTACCTGCTGCCAGCTGCCGTCCTGTATGAATCCTTTAATCGCCGTGCGGATTTCCGGAAACAGGCTCTTCCGGAGGCCGTCCAGGAAAGCGGCATAAAAACCCAGCGCAGCCCTGCCGCGTGATCGTACAATTTGATGCAGAGCTCCCCTGGAAGCGGTGTCCGCAAGGATGTCCTTTACGCAGCGGGATAGAAATTCAGTTGTCGTGTGGGGCAGCGCCGCCATGATTTCGCGCCAGACGGTGGGATCGAAGGCGGTATCCTCCAGTTCCCCGACTTCATGGTAGAGGAAGGTGTCCAACTGAGCAGCCACGACCGCCGGCAGGCAGTGCCGCAGGGAACCGGCATCCTTTTCGAGAATCCCGCACTGCGACACCGCGAAATGAAAATAGGGGCGCCCGGATCGATTCAAGTACAGCATTTGATCCCAAACGTAGAATTCGAGCGCCGATTTACGGATGATGATGGTACGGTCCTGGGTCAGGGCCGGCAGGGTCAAAAGGTCCCGCGCCCACTCGGATCCCAGCAGAAGGACCGGATGTCCCGCCGCAGTGCTTTTTTCTTCGATCTCCGCCACTATAAAGCACGGCTTCAGGCTTTGCGCGTATCCGGCCCCGTAAAAGATATTCAAAGGGGCGATCAGCCGATTGATGCGGATCGTGTCGAATGGATCCAAACGCCTGCCGTTGATCACGAGGTCCTGGTATTCGGCTTCCTGCAAGGTTTCCCAGCATGTCTCCTTGCGGTCGATCCAATCGAGTACTCGTTTGGCCTCGTGCTCTTCATACGGGGGCAAGGCATGCTCCCATTTATACAGGTCCCGCAGCCGCATGGCCAGACCGCAGACCGAATAGAAGCCGGCAAAACGGGCATCGGATATCGTACAGTTGCGACGCACCTGATGAATCAGGGCGCGGGTATCGCCCATGGCGGTGTTCCTTTCCGTCAATTTTTCAGATTTTCCCGGCAGGCACCATGAAACGCTGAGTTAGCGGGACGTCGGACAAATGGCGCCCTCCTGCAGCAGGATCAATCCTATCGGAATAGTATGATCGGCGGACAGGGTGTGCAAGGCTGCAATGGGATCGTCGATCTTTCGAAGGGGGGAACATGGTGCTGGCCGGTTGACGAGCAGCGGGGGTATGCCGCTACGCCGCCACACGGTAGCCCCGATGTGATGGCGGTGATCGCCCTCACTGAGCGGCCTGAATCTCCGCCCGGTTGCGCAGGGTCGCGATGTAGGCGCGTACGGCTTGTTTTTGTTTGACTTGCAGCAGGGTCTTCTGAATATCGGCCCGGGCCTCATCGAACGGGATAGCGGTTGCAGCGCGGCGTTCGGTCACCTTAACGAGGTGGTAGCCTTGTTCGGTGGTCAAAATGGGACTGACTTCCCCCACATCCAGGCTGAATACCGCCGATTCGATCGAGGGGGGCATCTGGCCGCGCTGGACGAAGCCCAAATCCCCTCCCCGCTCCCGTGTGGGCTCTTGGGAAAATTCTGATGCCAGGTCGGCAAAATCCTCGCCCTGTTCCAATCTTTCCCTGATCAAGGTGATCGTGCGGTAGGCCGCATCGGGGAAGGCATTTTCATTGCCGGCCGCTTTGCGAACCAGGATGTGGCGCAGCCGGATCTTTTCGGGGGAATGGTACCGCTGGGAGTTGGCCGCGTAGAATCGTCGAATTTCTTCTTCCGAGATGGTCACCGAGGGGTCGACCTGCTGGGCCAGAAGACGATCGATGGCTCTCTGCCGCTTTAGGTGGCGACGATATCCGGTTTCATCCAGATACTGTCCCGCAAGCTCCTGCTGGAATGCCGCCGGAGTTTCGAAACGGGACCGGGCGGCAGCCACATCTTGATCGATTTCTTCGCTCGAAATCCTAATGCCCAACCGTCGGCTTTCCTGGACGAGCAGTTCTTCTTCCACCATTCGTTGAATAACCTCGTGCCGAAGAGGAGCGAGGTGGGCCTCATCGACCGGCTGTCCCTCCCGGGCGTGGCGGTCGACGGCCTGCCGATAGACAACCTGAAAAGCCCGACGCGTAATGACAACGCCGTTCACCCGGGCGATTTCATCGTTGCCGCTATCCGGCTTGCCGGACTGGGCATCGGCTGAAGCGGCACCCATCGCCAGCAGGAATAAAACGACAAGTCCGACCCTGGGCACCGTTCCGAATGCGATGAACCGGATAGCCGAGTGCCCCGGTTGAACCAGATTCATGCCAACAAACGCCTTGCGGAACGCTCTTATCTTCGGCCGTAATGGCAACAAATGTTTCATTTTATCCTCAACCTACCGGTGTCAGTCGGCAACCCCGCTTCGACAGCTGCTGGATGAGGCCGGTCGGGCCGGCCAGATGAAGGGCGCCCGCGGCGATAAACGCGCCTCCTTCTTCGATTCTGGGCATCAGGCGTTCCACCATGCGTGCGTTGCGTTCGTCGTTCAGACGCCGCATAAAGCGCGCTTCCAGCGCAGAGCCGTCCTTGTTGGCATAGTCGTCGGCCAACGCGGTGATGGCGGTCAAATTTCCGGTCAGGTAGGTGTCGACCATTTGGGCGGCCATGCGAGGCAGATCTTCCAACTGATGAAGCGTTGCTCGCAGCAAATCCACCTGATCCTCCAGAGCCATTCCATAAAGTGAAGGACGCCGACCGCATCGCGCCAGCAGTAAATCTCATCCGCAACAGCCCATGGAAGAGCCGCCGCCCCCACGCGCATTACGACCAGGCCGGCCGTCCCCAAAAAATGCCAGATCGCCGGCTTTCCATCGATTTGACGGATCGGAAATGTTTTATGGTATCGAAAGGGCGGCAACATGAGGCACTTTTCAGATCCAGGAAATCAGAGCCGTGCCGAGGATGAGGATGATAATTCCGGCCAGTCGATAGGTCTGGTCACTGGCGCGTTCAAGCCACCATTGACGCGTCTTGTCGAAAAGGTCGCTCGGGTTCCAGAAAAAGACACCTCCTTTGGCCAACGCCAAAAGTCCGAGAAAGAAGATCACGCCCGGATTCACGCTGCTGCGGGCCGAAATCAGCAGCAAAATCCCGACCACAGCCGCTGCTGCCGCCATCGGCACCCTCCCCATTCGTTCCAACACTTTGGCCAGCATGTCACGACAGCGGTCCGTGTAAAGGATCAACAATCCACCCGATGCAATCCAAGCGATACTGATCAAGACGATAAACCATTTCATCTGCCCCTCCTCTCCGAATGGCCTGGCCGATAATGAGGCGTTTACGAGCCATAGGGGTCGGCCGCCGGTTGGAAATCAGGTTGACGATCGGTCTTCCATGATGGGAATGGCCGCTCGCTGTCCCTTGTAGTTCAGAAAACACTGATCCCCCACATGGTCAAAAAAACGACTGATTTTCAGCATACTGGCTTCGTTGAATTTGATCAACTCACCGCCCTCACGGGCATAGAGGTGGTCATTGCGGATAAAGAGCATCCCGGGTTCCAGACCGACTTCGCGACCGGTGTTGAGGACCAGCGTCAGTGCTTCACCCGGCCGCACGTCGAAAACGAAGAGAGCCGTTTCTTCATAGCGGAAATACACTTTTTCACGCACATCGTCATTGATCTGGGAAACGAAATAACCCTGGGCATCCCGCGCGATGGCAGCATTGAAATGGGCGATGATTTTGCGGTGCTCGAAGCGGCCATGCCGGTTGCACCAGTTCCCCCAGCAATCCATCCAGAAAGTTGCTTTTTCCGCTGGGACAACGACATCCCGCAATGCTTTATCGGTCATATACCCGTCCTATGATAGCCGAATTGGTTGCAAACACGTATCTGCCATCATAAGCGATTGCAGTCCCGGCGGCAACCCGTCGATTTTAACGATTTGCTGAAGAAAGGCGTTGACAAAACGTCTGTCGCCCTAGAAAAAGAAAAGAGATCCACACCAGCGACCGGCTCACCTGTAGAGCCATCACGTTGACCGGGCGCGTCCCCATAGAAGAATACGCCAATGAAACCTTCGCGTCTGTCTTTGCCACAATGCCAGCTTCGGGCCGTCGCCCCCTCCGCCCTGCCTTCCATATCGGAAGCCGGAGTCCATTATCACGACCTTCTGGGGTCCTACGAAGAGGCCCTTGAACTTCTGGCCGATTTCGAACGGATCGAGCATATCAACGAAGCGATCGAGATGGATACCGTCAAACGCCTTTATGATCGCTTGCAGCGGGTTGTCCAGAAAATGATCGTCGCCATAGGCGATTTGGGCGACCAGCGTTGCGGGGACCTGCTCAAAGCCCTCCAGTACTTCGACCGGCAAACCACGCCGCTCTTCGAACCGGCGCTGAGCATACCCGCGCACCCCGTTCTGGTTCCGCTGGAGGATATCCAGGCGGATATGATACCCTTGGTAGGACACAAAGCGGCCAATTTGGCCATCATTGGCAACGAGATCGGGCTTCCCGTACCCCGGGGGTTCGTTTTGACAGCTCGGGCCTTCGATCACTTCATGGAAGACAACGATCTGCCGGGTATCACCGAGGCCTATCTGCGTGATCTTACCATGGAAGATTACGGCCTGATCGAGGAACGTTGCGAAGCCATTCGTCGACTGATTCTCCAGGCCACGGTTCCTGACGATATCGAGGTCGCCATCGAGGCGCAATTAGCCCGGTGGCAGAGCGCCCTTGATAAGCCTCTTTTCACAGCCGTGCGCAGCACGGCCATTGGGGAGGACACCGAAATATCCTTTGCAGGCCAATTCGCCACCCGATTGAATGTACCGCCCAAAGGCCTCTTGGCAGCCTACAGGGAGGTCCTGGCCAGTAAATATACCCCTGGGGCTACCCTTTACCGCATGCGCTACGGTCTTGACGACCGCACCACACCCATGGCCGTCCTGGTCATGGCCATGATCCCCTCCCGGGCCAGCGGTGTCGTTTATACCCGCAATCCATCCCAGCCGGAGCAGGCCGACCTGCAAATCAGCGCCATCCATGGGCTGGGAGAATATCTGATGAGCGGGGCGGCCACACCCCACGCGCTCACAGTCTGCCGCCGAACCGGCCAGGTTGCCATCCGCCATATTCCGAAGCAATCCCATTGGATGAGACCCCTCCCGGAAGGCGGTACACGCATAGAGCCCATGCCCTCCGAAGAAATAAGCCACGCCCCGATCGACGAAGCCACAACACGCTGCTTGGCGGACTGGGGCGCGCGTCTGGAAAAGCATTTCGGTGCGCCCCAGGATATTGAGTGGGCCCTCGATACCCAGCGACATCTCTATGTCCTCCAATCGCGTCCGCTGGGACTTGACGGACCGTCCGCCGCCGCAACCGAGACCGACCTCCCCCTGAAGCGTCTCGCCGTCATTCACAAAGGCGGCCGCAAAGCCTGCAGCGGCATCGTCTGCGGGCGCATCTACCGGGCCGACCAGGCGCTTCACGGAGAAAAAATACCGGCCGACAGCATCCTTGTCATCCCCAAGGCCGCCCCGGAATACACCCCCATCGTGGGTCATGTCAGGGGCGTAATCGCCATCAAAGGCAGCGCTGCCAGCCATCTGGCCTCGGTGGCGCGGGAATTCGGCGTACCGATGATCGTGGATACCGGTCCCCCTGCGGATCAGTGGATCCCGGGGCAGTGGGTCACCCTCCATGCCGACACGGTGACCATTTACGAGGGGCGCATCCGCAAGTCGGATGGAGCCCCCCTGTCTGCTGTGGCCGATCCCTTCGAAACGCCTGTCCGCCGGCGGTTGCGGGCGTTGTCCAGCCGGATCACGCATCATCAGCCACCGTTGCCGGACGCAAGGGCTGCCGCCGCCCCCGAGCCAACCACCCTTTATGACCTCATCGGACGCGTGCATCGGTGCGCCTTGGAAACCCTTCACAATGGGGCAACGAAAATTCGAAAGCCCCTCCGGACCCTCCGCTGGAGCGGTGACAATGCCGCCGTGGATTTCATGGCCCAACCCGCCGCTGCGCCTCAGGGATCGAATCCGGCGCCCCGGACCCGATCCGGTCAAGAGGTCGGCGAACGCCTCCTGCATGAACTGTGGTCCGGATTGTCAACGCACCAGGGGGAAAACCACGCTGACCGGCCGCTTGCGCTGGAAGGATTTGCCATCCTGGGCGACCAATCCTTCTGGGCGGCCATACCCTTGGGGACCCAGCAGGCCGTGGTGGAGGCCATTCACGCGCCCCGACCGGGAAATACCCGCATACGACTGCACATACTGGGGGGCACCGATCCCTACTATAAACGATGCCTGCGCACCCGACTGCTGGCCGGCGTTCTCGAAGAACTGGGGTTTATGCTTCGTCTCAACGGTGCCTTGCTCGATGCGTCCATAGGGACCCCGGGATTGGACCAGGGGAGCGAAATTCTGGCCCGAATCGGGCGTCTGCTGGTGTTCAGCCGGGAGAGCGATCATGCCCTGGTCGGTCCATGGGTTATCGGGGCCTTGCGGAACACCTTCCTGGCATCCGATGTGTATCAACCTTTTTCAGGCGCGGAGCTCCCTTCCGCCATTACCCCGTTGTCCGGCAACTGGCGTCAAGCCGTGTTAAACGGTCGTTCGGTGGTGGTCCAGGACGGCGCGGCCGTCGATGATATTCCCCACCCCCCTTTGAAGCAACGCATCGGCAGCGTCAAAAGCGACTACCGGGCTTTTCTGAAACAACTCTACCGGGATCATTTCTTTCCCCTGGCCATCGCTGAGACGGGCCGCATCCAGGACGGCCAGATCGACATGGCCTTCAATCTCCTGACGGGGTGTTCGGCTTGTGCCGGAGGCGTGGTGTTCGGCTTCCGCGATGCCGGTGACCATTTCATGGTCGGCCTGGACGCCCATCACAAACGCATCGTTCTCTATGAATTCATTCATGGCCGACGTTTCAAACGACTGCGCAAGCGTTATCCTGTCCATACCGACCGTTGGTACGACATCTCGCTGTGGGTATCCGGATTGACCGCGCATCTTCACATCGACGGAACCCCATTGCTGGTCTATACGGCCGAGCGCCCCATTGCCGGCCGGATCGGAATGTGGGCCGCGGCCGATACGGTGGCGGTATTCGACGGCTTGTCCCTCATGTCCGGGACCCGGCGTGAAATCCCTTTCAGCGTGTAGTGGAAAAACATCCTCCTGAGCAAGTCCGCTGTGAAACGCTGCCGGATCGCTTTTGGCAGATGATCGATCTCACCGATGCCTGCTGGACAATGCGTCGATCTGGGCACACCATACCGCACCGCCATCTTCTATCATGACGAGAACCAAATGCGCCTGGCCGAACAGTCATTGGCTGCCCTCATCCCATCAGGCCGCTCCACCCGGCCGGTGGTCACCGCTATTGCGCCTATCGCGGATCTTTATCCGGCGGAAGCCGGCCATCACCCACCGCCGGTCGGTATGGACACCTGGCAACGGTCTGTGCTAAAAAATTATTTTTTTCGGGCTCGGCGGCTTATTCGCAAAAGAAGAGAAGCGGTCATGTCACACCCGGCCATGGCCCCCAGGGAGTACCCGAGAATGAGCGATCCATCCCAAACCGCGTTGCCGGCAGGAGCCCCCATTCGCGGAAACAGGTCGCAAGTGAGATGAGCAACCGTATTTATCAGGCCATCGTCGACGCCATTCCGGACATGATCATCCGCATCAGCCGGGAGGGCATCTTCCAGAGTTTCGAAGGCGCCACCGCGGAACTCTACTGGCCGGCTGATGCCTACCTCGGCAAACACCTCCGGGACGTTCTCCCGGCCGACACCGCCGCTCTTTTTCTCGAAAAAATCACCCAAGCCTTTCAAACCCGCCAGGTGCAATACCTTGACTACAGCCTGAACTTCGGCGGGAAGCGGCGCTTTTACGAATCGCGCATGATCGTCTGCAGCGAGGACGAAGCCCTGGCCATCGTCCGCAATGTCAGCGATCAAAAAGCGACCGAGGCCGAACTCCGCCGTTATCATGAAAACCTGGAGACGCTGGTGCAGGAACGCACCGCGGAACTGGTCCAGGCCGAAAAAAAATACCGCCGCATTTTCAACCATTCGGGTTCGCCCTCGATCATCGTGGATCAGGACTTTACCATTGCCATGGCCAACCCGAAATTTGAAGACCTGACCGGTTATGAGCGTAGCGCCATCGAGGGGCGTATGCGATGGATCGATTTTATTGCGGACAACGACCGGGAGCGGGTGAAACATTACCACTACGCCCGCCGCGACGGTGAGCCGCGGGTCCCGGTGGAATACGAATGCCAGATCATGGACCGCCATGGCACCATCAAAGACATCTTCATCAAAGTCGGCATGCTGCCGGAACCCGGGCGCAGCATCGCCTCCCTGATCGATATTACCACCCTCAAGGAGACCGAAAAGCATCTGCGCGAACGCGAAGCGCTATACAGCGCCATGCTGGAGGGCTATGAGGGGCTTCTCTATTTTATTTCCAAAGATTACCGCATCAAGTTCATGAACGAAAACCTGGTGCGCTTTGTCGGACGCAATGCCACCGGCGAAATTTGCTACGAGGCCCTTCACCACCGCCAGTCGAAATGCCTGTGGTGCGTCAGCGACCAGGTTTTCGAGGGCCAGAGCGTCCGCTTTGAAATGAAAAACCCCAACGACAAAAAGTGGTATTACAGCGTCAATGTCCCCATCCGCATGGCCGACGGAAGCGTCTATTGCCAGTCCATGATTTCCGACATCGACCAGCGCAAGCGCATGGAGGAAACCCTGCGGGACAGCGAGGCTCACCTGCGCCGCGAGAACCTGAGGTTGCGCACAACCATCCAGCAACGCAACAAGTTCGGGGATATCGTCGGGTCAAGCCCTGCCATGCAGGAAATCTACGAATTGATGCTCATGGCCGCCGCTTCGGATGCCAATATCATTTTGTACGGGGAATCGGGAACCGGCAAGGAACTGGCCGCCAGCGCCATCCACAATATGAGCGACCGCCGCAACGGCCGCTTCGTGCCGGTCAACTGCGGGGCCATTCCCGAAACCCTCCTGGAAAGGGAATTCTTCGGCCATCGCAAGGGGGCCTTCACCGGAGCCGCTGCCGATAAACCCGGCTACCTGGATGAGGCGGACGGCGGCAGTTTATTCCTGGACGAAATCGGTGAAATCAAGCCCGAGCTGCAAGTCAAATTGTTGCGCGCCATCGAGGGCGGCGGCTATTCGCCCATTGGCAGCAACGAGGTTCGCAAACCGAATTTCCGCGTTATTGCCGCCACCAGCCGCAACTTGACGGAACTGGTGCAAAAGGGCATGATGCGTAGCGATTTCTTCTACCGCGTGCATGTCATTCCGATTCATTTGCCCCCCTTGCGCAAGCGCAAGGAAGACATCCCTCTGCTGATCGAGCATTTTCTCAAGGCCTATGACAGCAAGATGCGGCCCCAACTCGGCGATCAGGTGATGGAAACCCTGCTGTCCCACGACTGGCCGGGGAATGTGCGCGAATTGCAAAATGTGCTGTACCGCTTCGTCACCCTCAAACGCCTCGATCTGACCGGTGAAACCCGGAATTTATCAGCTCCCGTGACATCCCCGGCGGCCCTGGAGGATCCCCTTCATCAATCAACAGCCGCCACCCTGCCGGAGGCCACCGCCCAATTCGAAAAACAGCTGATAACGACCAGCCTGGCCCGCTGCCGCTGGAATCGCACCCACACGGCCCGCACGTTAGGGATCGGCCTGCGAACCCTGCAACGAAAAATGAAATCCTACGACATACAATAGCAGTGCCGTGTCTGACACAGATTACGTCATATTTGGCATATCGTATAATCATTATATATTTCTGAATGTTACGTTTATTGGCAATATAAGCGCGTCGTTTTTGTCGTATCTGCAACGCTGAGAGATTCCCGCAGCCCTTCCCCACTTGCCTCCGAAAAAATAAATTTTTCTTATAATTCAAAACACTTAAAATCTATCCAACGAATTTGGCGGCTTCTGGCACAAAATTTGTTTAGGCAAAGGGCGTCCTAAAGCGAGAAAATGTCCTTGCGATGGTTTATTGACAGCGATTTAAACCTGAAACAGGAGGAAAAAGATATGTATTCGAGAGTCGCCACTGCTTATGACCAGAATCCGGCCCGCATGCAAATCGTAGCCCGTCGCAGGAAAACGTCGTCTAAGCCTTTGCTGCAAGCCTTCATCGGCATTCAGCTGCTGGTGGGGTTAGTGGCGGTCTATTTCTGGAATTACCTTGCGGTGTAGCGGGGCGGGGTTAGCCGAACGCGGCCCGCATGCAACCGGCCTGCGGAACCAGGTGACCTGCCGCTGGAGGCCATCTGCCCGGCAGGCGTAAGGGCCAGCGGTCCTATCAAAAAGGACCGCTGGCATGGCCGTTTAAGATTGGGTCGTCTGGATGTCGGCCTTTTCGCGCAACGTTTCGATATACTGCCGGATCTGGCCCATGCTTTTTTCCTGCTTCAACCGTTCCTCGATCTGCGCTTTGGCCGTTTCATAGTCCACCACCGAGGCGGGCCGGTGATCGGTCACGATGATAATATGATAGCCGAACTGGGTTTCGACCACATCGCTGATTTCACCTTTTTTTAAGGTAAAGGCCACATCCTCAAACGGTTTTACCATCTGCCCGCGGCTGAAATAGCCCAGATCGCCTCCCCTGGCATTGCTCGGCCCCTCGGAATATTCCTTGGCCAGGACAGCAAAATCCTCCCCTTCAATCGCTTTCTTGCGGACATCGTCGATCTTCTTACGGGCCTCCATTTTCTGATCTTCCGTTGCGTCTTCCGCCGTCTTGATCAGGATATGGCTGGCCTTGACCTGCTCGGGCTTTTCAAACATGCTGGCATTCTGATCGTAAAAGGCGCGGCTCTCCTCTTCGCTAACCGCGACCTCCTGGATGACATGCGTCTTGATCAATTCTTCAATGGCCACGCCGCGTGTAATTTTTTGTGCCAGAGCATCCTCGCTCATACCGATGCCCGCCAAAGCATCGTGATATTCCGTTTCACTGGGGAAACGCTCTTTAATGGTGGCCAGTTCCTTTTTTACGCGGTCTTCAGGCACCTTGATGGCTTTGGCCTGGCTGTCTTGATAGAGGAGTTCCTCTTCGATCATTCGACTTAAAACGTTCTCACGCATCTGGGGCATCATGGCTTCATTGGGCACCTGCCCCTGGCGGGCCATCTGTTCCATAACTCGCTGGGTTTCAAACGATAAGGCTTCCTGGGTGATGACCGACCCGTTGACGACCGCCGCGGCATCGGCCGGCGCCGGCTGTTCTGCGGCCCACACCGCAAACGGGATGAACAACAGGCTGAAAATCATAAAAAGAATAGTGTAGTACGTCGTTGTCTTCATAAAGTTACATGCTCCTCGTGCTCGTGCGCCTGGGGCGTCCGATGATAAAGGTCCACAATTGAACTGCCCGGAGATGATCCGCCTACCGATGGGGTTGCCCTTGCTCTAATGGCGCCACCAAGGCGCTGTCGCCTTTCGAGACGGACCGCTTAACAGCAGCTTAACGGACCGAGGATACTATCAGACCGAACAGCATCCTGCAACACGATGGCGGTTCGTATCAAACGCAGAGCATGGCAAGCCGCGATAACAGCGGGAGGCCGGCTATTGAGCCCTTGGGTCAGGGCGACAGCGGCGGTGGTGGTGCGGAATACGGCGGCGTGACACCCGGGCGAAACTATTTCGGCCATACCATAGCGATAAATGATGCCTGTGGCAACAGCATTTCGCTTTGGGGATCGCGTCCCCTGCATCGTCATTGCTGAGGGCGGCACTGCCTTTCGACCGGGGACGGTTCGCAAGGCGGCCGACGGCTTGTGGTTGACCGGCAACCGGCCACCTGTTAATGTTGACCAGCGCGTTACCCAAAACGGCGCACCACCATTATGCCAAACCGCAACCCCATAACCGCTGCCGATGCCGTTTCCGGTACCGAGGTGATGTCTGGCCACGACCCCCTGGGGTTGGCCCGGCAGATCCCCGATCGCTACCGCATTCAGCAAACCACCGGCGGCCCGGTTATTCAATGTACGGATGCGCCGAATCTCAAAGTCCAGATCGGCCGCGATCTGTCCGTATCCGCCTCAGCCGCCCGCAAGGCGGCACCGGGCAGTATCTTCCTGGACGGCGTGGCGCGTTGCGAACCCTTCATGGACCATGAAAAACAGATCTACAATCTGGATCACCATGAAGGCTGTGTGCGCGCTTTTACCCTGGCAACCTGTGAACAAGCGCTGGTCCTGTGCCTCAAAGGACTGGATTTGCGCGACCGCGAATGGAACATTCTGGCCAATGAACCGGACCTCGACACGGTTCTGGCCATTTGGATCCTCCTCAACCACCGGCGCTTGCAGGACCGGGGATTCGCCAACCGCCAGCGCCTGCTGACCCTTGTCCGTCTGGAAGGCACCATCGATGCCATCGGGTTGGAATTGAAGGAATTCAGCGGCCTGCCGCCGGACCTTTCACGGTCCATGCAGCGGTTGATCGATCATCTGCGGCGTGAAGAAATGCGGCTCAAGAAGGACGCCCTGTGGGAGGACGTCAACTACCTCGAATACACCGCCACGCTTCTGCATCAAATCGACCGGATGATTTTTCGCCCCAGCGATTTTTCTGATTTTCAGGAAATCAAAGAATTGGCCCGGGCCGACATCAACGGTAAGCGTATCGTGGTGGCGGTCGAAGCCGACATGGGCATTTATGAAATCGAACCGCTTCTCAAGAATATCTACGGCGAGCGCTTGGGGTGGGTGATTCTTAAAAAGGGCCCCAAAACCTACACTGTGCGGCAGATGGACATCTTCATGCCGGTCACGCTGGAGCAGGTCTACGATCGCCTCAATTTTATCGATGCCGCGGTGCGTTATCGGAATCAGCAAAATCACTGGGGAGGATCCGTAGAAATCGGCGGATCGCCCCGGGAAACCGGCACCCGTCTGACCCCTTTGGAGATCGTCAACGCCTGCCGCGATGCGGTTCAGGACAAGGGGTTTCTGCGTCAGTTCTTTCGTTTCTGGGGAGCGGTGGCGATGGTGGCCCTGGCCACCGCGGCCGCCGTCGCCGGTCGACATTTCTGGCCGCCAACGGCCTGGCTGGCCGGCATCGATCACGCCCATACGTTTGCCAGCCCGTCCTTCGGCATGTATCTCGGCCTGATGCTGGCGACCTTCCTGATGCTGGTACCTGCCGCCTTCCGGCGACCATGGCAGTATGGTCTGGCCGCCCCGGCGGGCAAAAAATGGTGGGTCTTTCTGCCTGTGGTGGTTCTGGGCGGTCTGGCCGGTGCCGGCGACCTCCTGAGGCTTCCCGACCACCTGGCGCGCCCCTGGGGCATCTGGTTCTTAGGTCTCATCATGGCTCCGGTCGGCCTCGAAATGCTTTTCCGGTCCCTGGTCCATGGCTATCTGGCCCAGTCCGCCCGCATCGGCCGACCGAAAAGCCGCCTTTTTTTCTCCTGGCCCATGATCGGATCGGCCTTGCTGTTTGCCGGCTATACCATGTGGCACGCCGTTTCCGGCATTCCCCTGAAGCACATCGTGGAAGCACCGCTGCCGGTCCTGCAGCCGGTTTTCGGCGCCCTGCTGGTGGGATTGATCCTGGGCCTGGTACGGGAGCGCTCCCAAAGCATTCTCCCCCCCATCCTCTTCCAGATGGCCGCCGCGGCCACCTACCTCGCCGCCATCCATATGATCCCATAGCGTCTCCGCTAGTTCGGCAACCTTCACTGAAAGACGGGGGGGCACAACGACGATAGCGGAGCTTTTCACAAAGTCTCGCGATAAAGGATTGAGCGGGCGGCTCATGTTCAGGACGGCTTTGCAAAACGCCCAATTCCAAGGCGTGCGAATGCCGAGAAGCGAGGCCTACATCAGCACACCGCAGCGACGGAGGCATACCGCCATCGCGGGGGCCGAAGGCCACACAACGCCGAGGCTTGCCTGGCTCTGGCGGATTGGGCGTTTTACATAGCCGTCAATCTTTGCTTTTCGAAAATCCCGGTATCAACGTCTTCGTCTTTACTACCCCCGCCAACTGGCGGACCTCTTCGTGAACGAATTGGGAAATCATCTCCGCATCGGAGCTGAGCAAATCCCGGGTCAGCTGGATCTTCACGAGCAGATCGACATCGCCGTGCACGGAATGAATTTCCCGGACTTCCTCCAGTTCGAAGAGTTTTTCGACGATTCGCGCTTCTTTCTTGGCCTGAACGTTCATCAGGATAAAGGCCGTAATGCCCCGTTGCATCTCCGGATACCCGCAAGCTTTCGTGTCAGCCATTTTCGTTCGAAACTCCTCCATATTTTTGGGAATCAGCTTGTCGACGCCGATGCCGTAACGGCGGCGGCGGTCGTCATGCCACTGGTGTTCGGAAATATAGACATAAAGATCGGCAATCGTGCGGTCGGGAAAGGATTCGACGAGACGGCCGCGCCGGATGATGGTGCATAAGGGGCGGTAGATGGACTTGTACCAGTCCTGGGCGGCCTCCTCGAAGGTGCAGTGCGGCATCCCGCTGGCCTGCAGGTGTGTCTGATGGGCCTGGATTTGTGCCGCCAGCAGCTCGTACTGACCGATTTCGGTGAGGTTGATCTCGCCCGGGAGATGCGTCTGATCGGCGAAATCGGCCCGTTCCCGGTAGAGAACGTTCTGCAGGTTCTTTTCCGAAGGAATGAACTCCACGATGTGCGCCAGAATCTCGTCATGCCCGAGTTCTTTGGCGGCCGCTATCCGATGATTTCCGTCCAGGATATAGAAATCGTCCTTGATTTGGTAAAGCTTCACGGGCGGCATGGGGTGGCCCTCGCGCATGGCGGTTTTGATGCGTTGCAGCCGCTCCGAGGGCACCTGCTGCTTTAGGCGGAAGCGATTGTCGAAATCCTGATAGCGTCCTACACTCCCGACGATCCGGTCCAGCGGGATCGTTCGTACGCCCCGTATGCGGCTGTCATAGGCGGCCTCCTTTTCCTGGTCATGCTTGAAGCTCTTGACCGTTGTGACGGCATCGGTCTCCGCTCGACGCCGCATGCGCTTCAGCAAACCCTGCAGTCTAGATGTCCAGGATGTGATGGCCATAAGTATTGATAATCCGGGTGGTGTTGAAATGCGCGATGCGATCCGCGGCATCCTGAAAGACGGCATGGATGTGGCCATGGAGAAAAAAACGTGGCCGGTATCGTTGGATCAGCGACCGGAAACAGGCGAATCCCTGGTGGCAGAGATCCGGGCCGTCATGGATGCCCTGGGGCGGTGCATGGGTTACGACCACATCGACGCCTTTGTGCCACCAGAGCGGCAGACGCAGGAGGCGGATATGCCGCTTCATCTGCTTCTCGGTGTACTGGCAGGGGCCGCCGTTGTACCACATGGATCCTTCCAGGCCGAGAAAGCGCACCCCCCGGAAGGTGAGAACCCGGCGGTTCAGGTCGGTGCACCCTCGTGGCGCCTGTTTGTCGAAACGAATGTCGTGGTTGCCTTTGACGAAAAACAGGGGAACGTTGAATATGTGCGTCAGGTATTCCAGGTATTCAGGAGGTAGATCCCCGCAGGCCACCACCAGGTCGATGGGGCCGAAGGCCTCACGGTCGGACACAGGGTAGAGCGGAGGGAAAACGATGTCCGATACCGTCAGAATACGCATACTCCACCTTCCAGCTTTCCGCGGCGACGCTCCAAGGCGAAATCGATGGGTCAGCAGGTGTGATCCCGCATCAACATCTTCGCGTACCAGACTTCCCCCGCCATTCCGATGCCGCCGCCGAGCCGTAGCAGATTTGTGCTCCTTTGTAAATAAATGAAACGGCCGCGATGCCTGCTGGCGACTGGACCTGCGCGCCGCTTGTATTGAAGGATTTAGTTCTTAATTTTAAATTGAGGGGTAATGGTGAAGCGGGAAAAGACCACGAGGCTCGGCAACCTTCCGTCAAGATGGGCGTGCTAAGCGTACGCCATGGCACTTGCCGCGCTCGGATATCTCCTTAGCAGAACGTGATCTTCCGAGATGAATGCAGCGAACCGCCCCTCCTGCTGCCAGGAAATCATCCTTGCAGCATCCGCATCCACAGGCGAAAGGAGGCCGTCATGTTTCACTCCATCCTCGCCGCAACCGATCGTATCACCGGAAATGATCCCGTTGTCATTTCGGCAGCGCGCATGGCTGGCGCACTGAACGTGCCCTGGTCCATCCTGCACGTTCTGGAATCCGCCTCCCTGAGTGACCGGCAGCGTGTCCTGCATTTTCGCACCGGCGAAACCATAGCGGCCACCCCCTCCTATTGCACCGATGTACGCCGCCAACTCCGGAACGCCTATCAAGACCTGCTGGCCTGGGCACCGCCTTATGAAATCCATATCACCACTGGATTCCCATGGATCGAAATCAGCCGACAGGCCGACCGCAATGCGGCTGACCTGATCCTCATGGGCCCCCACGCCGGTATCAGCGACGAACACGGCGCCCTGCGCGTATTGGGCCGCATCGGCAGCACCCTGGAAGGGGTGATCACCCGCGAGCATATCCCCGTCATGATCGTCAACCGGCACCCCTGCCGCCCCAAACCCGCATTCAAACGCCTTTTGGTGGGAGTTGATTTCTCATCTTCCTGCGAAAGCGCCCTCGGTTTTGCCGCCGCTCTGGCCCGTTATTACCAGGCCGAAATCAATTTGTTCCACATGCTGCCCGTTGCCCCCTACCCTAAATACGCCCATGACGGCTACGAGGCCGACCGGGCACGGATCTTCGCCAAGATGGAAGCCTTCGGTCGCCGTTATTTGGGAGATATGCCCCCCGTCTATCACTTCTGGGGCGGCGCCCTGCCCCACCGCGAGGTGTTCAAATGTGCCGCGCGCTGCAAACCCGAGGCCATCGTCCTGGGCTCTCATACCAAAGAAGCCCAGGGCAAATGGTATGCCGGCAGCACGGTGGAAAAGGTCAGCGCGCAGGCGGATTGTCCGGTTTTCGTGGTAACGGTGTGGCCTACCTTGTCATCGAATCCACAATCAGCATCGTCCAGCAACCGCACCATTTCAGTATAAAAAAGATGAATTGGCGGCCGAAGGCCGGCGGATTTGCGAAGAGGGCCACTAAGGCCGTTTTCCGCAGGCCTTTTCGATCTTGATGACCACGAGCGTGATGTCGTCTTCGGCTTTGTAGCCGCCGCTGAAGGCACGCAATTCGCGGTAGACGGCGTCCAGAATGGCACTGGCCGGGTGGGCGGCCGCCCGTCGGATGATCTCTTTAAAACGCGCTTTGCCGAACATGTCGCCATCCGGACCGCGGGCTTCCCAGATACCGTCGGTGCCCACGGCAATTATGGTGCCCGGTGATAGCCCGTCGGCGAAATGTTCATCAAAAACACCCTGTCCGGAGATACCCAGCGGAAGGCCCGTGCCTTCTAAAGTCTCGAAGCGGTCTTCTGCCGGATCGTACACCAGGGCCGGGTCGTGTCCAGCGCGCACCCAGCACAGGCGGCCGCTTCGCCGATCGATCTGCAGGGCGAACAGGGTCATAAAGCGGTCGGTGGTGCTGAAATCCGGATGCAGGGAACGGTTCAGGTCGCCAACCACATCGGAGAGGCTGCCGGGGGCGGCAAATCGCTCCCGCAGCGCGGTGCGCGCCGACGCCATCAGCAGAGCCGAATCCACACCATGCCCGGCGATGTCGGCCACGGCCACGGCCACGAGGTCATCGGCCTCGTGGCCGGCCTCCTGTCGGGTCAGGAAATCGAAGTAGTCGCCTCCGATTTCTTCGCAGGGGATGCTGCGTCCGGCGATGTCGAGGCCTTCCACCTGGGGTGGATGCTTGGGCAGCAGATTCTTCTGAACCTCGCCGGCCAGCAGCAGGGAGCGTTTCTGTTCCGTCAGATCGGTCACGAAATCAACAAAGCCCAATTGCTGCCCGGACTCGTCATAGAGGGTGTTGCCATGGATGAGCACCGGCACGACGCGCCCGTCCTTGGCATGATAGGCCCCCTCGAAGGTGCGGTGCTTGCGGTTGAGGAGTCGGGTGGCGCTGGATTCGAGAAAGCGCTTGAAATTTCGACTGGCGAGCTGGCGGGGGGATTTACCGATCAGCTCGGACCGATCGTAGCCCAGCATGCGGCAAAAGGCCTCGTTCACGTCTACGATCCCCATTTGGTCGTCCATCAGCACAAAACCTTCTGCCGCCGTCGCCAAAATACGGCGGAATTTGGCCTCGCTGCGGCTGAGCTCTTCCTCGGCCCGCTTGCGTTCGGTAATGTCGACGACAATACCTTGATAATACATTATCCGGCCGTTTTCATCGCGTTCGGTGGTCGTGGTGTCCTCCACCCAGCGGGTCTCACCGTCACGGGTCACAACGCGATAGACCTGAGTGTAGTCGCCGATATCGCGTCGGGCATAGTCTTCGATCTCCCGGCGCAGCCGTTCCTTGTCCCGGTTGTGGACGATGTCGGGGAAAATGACACGCTCTTCCAAAAAATCATCGGCGCTGTATCCGATCCGGCGTATATTCTCCGAGACGTACACCAAGCGCGGTTCCGGTTCGGGAAGCCGCCGGAAAAGGATGACAGGACTCTTTTCGACGATTTTCATGGCAAGACGCAGTCTTTCCCGGATCTCGTCGCTGTCGCAGGCATTGATATCGAATGGGCTCATGGCATCACCGGTCCCATAGTGGAAGAAGCATGGTTGGCTGATCACACCATAGGGCGTGACGCTGCGGAAGGCAAGCCGGTCCTATCGCGCCCGTCCCAGCGGCTTAACATTCCCTCTAAAGATCTTTTGGTTTTCTGCAGGACATTGTTTTAGCGAGTATTTTCTGATATATAGAACGAAATAACCATAACGGCACGATTCGGCAACGATGCATTGGCGTTGCCTGGCTGTCTCCCCTTACCGTTCCCAAGCGTTCCCCAATCGAGCGGTAGTAGGGCGTCACCCGGGGAAAGTCGATGCAGATGCCGGATCGCACAACGATCGGGCGATATGGCCATCACCATCACGCCATGCGGAGGGATCATGCGAAACAAACACGTACCACGGATCACCCTTGTGTTTATCCTGATCTTCATGGCCGTTTGGCCAGCCGCAGCGATGGCTGACGATCCGGCGGAGGCCTTGTTCACGGCCGCATCCCAGGGTAACCTCGAGGCGGTACAGCAGCTTCTCGACAGCGGCGTCGCCGTGGATGCCAAGAACGCCGCCGGATGGACCGCCCTGATGAAGGCCGCCATGGAGGGGCATCAGCCGGTTGTGGAGGCGTTGCTCAAACGCGGTGCGGATGTCAATATCGAGGGACGCGCCGGATGGACCGCTCTAATGCAGGCTTCCCAATTCGGCCATCTCGGCATTGTGGAAATCCTCCTGGCCCACGGCGCCCAACTCAACGGTCAGAGTGTCAACGGATCGACAGGCCTGATGTTTGCCGCCAGCAACGGTCATCTGGACACGGTGCGGTATCTGTTGGACAAGGGGGCGGATGTCAACCTCCAGGACAAGTTAGGGCGCACGGCCCTCATCCTGGCCGCCACGGGAGGTCATGAAGCCATCGTTAAACTGCTTCTGGAAAAGGGGGCTGACAAAACGCTTGCCAATGCATCCGGCCGCACCGCTCGGGACATCGCCGAGCGCGAAGGTTTTATGGCCATCGCAAATCTTTTGAAATAGGATGGCCAAGTCCTGCTTATCCATCTGGCCGACGCCGATACCCTCGGCAGGCCATCGCATGGTGGCGACAACGCCCACCGACTTGATTCTGCCTGCGGGCGGTCTTATCCTTTACACCCTGCGGGAGATAGGCTGCTCCCTGTTAACCGCGCCATCAGCCTGCGTCTGCTAAGCGCCCTATCCGATGATTTACCAGGAGAAAAGCATGAAAATCGAACTGACACCCGAAGCGCGCGCCTTTATCCAAGACCGTGGCGGTGAGATCACCCTCGCCGTTCTATCCGTAGGGGGCTGATGCCGTGAAACCCACCTTCCTGCAGTTCGCAGGGGCCGCCCGCAATCCGGACTCAATGCCACCTATCAGTCCTTCGAAAATGATGGCGTCACCATATGGAAGGCGCTGCGAATCCGGCCCGAGAGAGCCGATGGTACGATTCAGATCGGATTGCGACGCTTCCTTTGGTTGAAGCAGCTGGAGGTAACCGGCGCCGCCGTGGCAGCGGCCGGTGGATCCTGAAGACACCCCTTACGTGTTAGGGAAGCGGCCCGTTATACCGCAACGAGGATAAAATGAGCGAACGCTCCCAATCATTGGCGGAACTGATACAAGTGTTCAACGAAGCGGTGCGCGCCTTTGTGGACCGCTGCCCTGAGGAGGCCTGGCGGAAAACCTGCACCAGCGAAGACTGGTCCGTCGGTGTGGTGGCCCGCCATGTGGCCGCAGGCCACTTTCAGATCATCCAACTGGCCCGGACCATGCTGCAAGGGAAACCACTCCCCGAACTGAGCATGGCGCAGATGATCGAACAGGGCAACGCCCACGCGCGCAAACACGCGGACTGCACCCGCGCCGAGGTCCAGAGTCTGCTCGAAGAAAACGGAGATGCGATGGTGGCCTTCGTGGCCGGCCTCAAGGACGACGATCTGGACCTCAAGGGCCATCTGCCCATGATGGGCGGCGATCTCACTGTGGAGCAGCTACTCCGCACCGTTATCATCCAATCCGGCGGTGAACATCTCGCCAGTATGCAAACCACGGTGGCCTGAGGGATGCGATACCGGCTCTCCCCCCCTTGAACGGCTGCACGAAGGCACTATCAGGCATGGCTGAGAACGCAAATTCCATTCATTATATCACGGCTGCCTCACCAACTATTTCAAGATCATGCCCATAATTTCCTTGACAAGCCCCAGTCCCGGCACTATTTTATTTATGAGCATATGCTCATTATGTTAACATTTACAGGCGTCAAGGAGTCGAACATGGCTAAAATTGCAGTTTCAAGCGAAGGTCCGGATCTGGATGCGCGCATCGACCCGCGCTTCGGGCGGGCAGCCGGCTTTATGATCGTCGATCCCCAGACCATGGCCTTCGATTATGTGGACAACGGTGCCACCCAGGTAATGGCCCAGGGGGCCGGTATCCAAGCGGCGGAACTTGTCGCCGGTACAGGCGCCAGCGTTCTGCTGACGGGCTATGTGGGCCCCAAAGCCTTTCAGGCATTGTCGGCCGCCGGGATTGCCATCGGCCAGAATCTGGACGATTTGACGGTGCGCGACGCCATCCAGCGCTTCCAGCAAGGGGACGTGGAAATGGCCGCATCACCCAACAGCCGGGGGCATCGCGCATGATCGTGGCCATTGCAAGTGGAAAAGGCGGGACCGGCAAAACCACCGTCGCGGCCTCCCTGGCATCGATCTGGCCCACACCGGTGATCGCGGTGGACCTGGATGTCGAAGAGCCCAACCTGCATTTATTTCTAAACCCGGTCATCCGTGATCAGAAGGCGTCCTACCTCGATATCCCCGAAATCGATGAAGACCGTTGCACCCGCTGCCGGGCCTGCACCGATATCTGCCAGTTCAAGGCCATCGGCATTTTCGGAGAAGTGGTGATGACCTTTCCGGAAATGTGCCATGGCTGTGGCGCCTGCTGGACCATCTGCCCGGAGAATGCGATTACCCCGGGCAAACGTGAGATTGGCCAGATTGTAACCGGCCAGGCCGGCCCCATCGAGTTTGTCATGGGCCGCCTGCGGGTGGGTGAAGCCATGAGCCCGCCCCTAATGCGGAACGTCAAACGTCACCTGGGACTCGACCACACATCGCCCGATCGGGATATCATCATCGATGCCCCGCCGGGGGTTTCCTGCCCGGCCATCAACGCTGTCATGGATGCCGACGTCATCGTCCTGGTGACCGAACCGACCCCCTTTGGCCTCTATGATCTGGCCTTGGCCCAAAAAGCGTTTGCACCCCTGGAAAAACCCATGGGCGTGGTGATCAACCGTGCCGATATCGGCACACGGGATGTCCATCGCCATTGTCAAAAAACAGCATTGCCGATTCTGGCCGAAATCCCCTATCAGCGTGATATTGCCGAAGCTTACGCCCAGGGGAAAATCATCGCGGAAACAGTCCCGTCTATGCGACCGCTGTTCGACGCCCTGGCGAAACGCATTGCGGGTTTGGCTATCCCTCCGATACCCAACGAGGAGGTCTGCCATGCGTGAAATCCTCATTTTGAGCGGCAAGGGAGGAACGGGCAAGACCACGCTGACAGCGGCCTTCGCTCATCTGGCATCCAACCATGTGATCTGCGACCTGGATGTGGATGCCCCTGATCTTCACCTGATTCTGCAGCCGGATACCCATACGGTGGAACGGTTCGAATCCGGTCATGAGGCCATTATTCGCCCGGAGGACTGTGAGCGCTGCGGCACATGCCTTGACGCCTGCCGCTACGATGCGATCCAGGGTGATGACCCGCCGGTGATCAACCCCCTGAAATGTGAAGGCTGTAAACTTTGTGTCGCCTTGTGCCCGGCAGATGCCATTACCTTCGCACTCAACCATTGTGGCGACTGGTATCAATCCGAAAGTCGCTTCGGACCCATGGTCCACGCCCAGCTATTCCCGGCCGAGGAGAATTCCGGCCGTCTGGTCGCCCTCCTGCGCCAGCAGGCGCGGGCCCTGGCTGAAGCCAAGGGCCTGGACCTCATCCTATCCGATGGACCACCGGGAATCGGCTGTCCGGTGATTGCTGCGCTATCCGGCATCGATCTGGCTGTCATCGTGACCGAACCGACCGTATCGGGTCGGCACGATTTAGAGCGCGTATTGGAATTGTGCCGTCATTTCAAGATCCCGGCCGGCGTCATTATCAACAAATGCGACTTGAATCTTGATCAGGCTAACGGTATTAAAGCCTATTGCCAGGCCCAACATCTGCCGCTTATCGGTGAGCTGCCCCACGATCAGGTGTTTACCGAAGCCATGGTCCAGGGACTGACCGTTACGGAATTTCGTCCCGAGGGCGTTGGTGCGGCGGTTGAAGCCATATGGCACACCATATTGAAGCTGGGCGCCGAACCGGCACCCGCCAAGGATCAAGCCGCCATCGGCTGATCCATCCGGTTGATCGGACAAACCGATCGAACAGCATGATGATGGAAAGGAGTTTGAGTCAATGAGTACAATTGTAGCGATCCCATCTTCCCACCCCGGCGGGCTGGACGCCATGCTGGGGGCCCATTTCGGCCACTGCGACCTCTACACACTGGTCACGCTGGAAGATAAGACCATCAAGACCGTGGATGTCATCCCGAATGTTCCCCATGAACAGGGCGGCTGCATGGCACCGGTCAAATACCTTGCGGACAACGGTACCCAGGCCCTCATTGCCGGCGGTATGGGATTCCGCCCCCTGATGGGCTTTAACCAGGTTGGCATTTCCGTCTACTTCGGCGGTGACTCCCGGAGTGTGGGGGAAGCCGTGCAGGCGTTTATCGAAGACAAATTGCCGGAATTCCGCCAGGAGCACACCTGTGGCGGAGGAGGCGGCGGCGCCTAACCCATAATCCATGAACTGACCAAGGCCACAGGCGAGATCGCATCGCCTAAGAAGCCTTAGCCTGTCGCGAACGGCGGTTGCCGTCAGGATGCCATGGGGGACATCCGGCATGGCCGCCGCCGTCCGCGCTTTTCAATCGACAAAAATGGCTGCTGGAGAAAGGGGAACGGGAAATGCCGCTCTATGATATCCGCTGCCGTACCTGCGGGCAAACCGGTGAAGTCCTTGTGACATCCGGCACGGCGACCTTGATATGCCCTATCTGCGGATCCGAGGAAACCACCAAAATCATGTCCGCGACGAGTTCGCTCACCGGCCGTACGGTCGCCAACCTGCCGGGTCCGTCGGACACGGGCTGCTGTGGCAACCATCCCGGCCACGCCGGCTGTGCCGGACCAGGAACCTGTTGTGGAAAAGCAAGCACTTAAACATTTCTTAACGCCGCGCCCTAAATAAACCACGCTGATCGCAACGCATGCTGCCACACGCTCCCGAGGAGGAACAATGCCCCGCATCCTGTTAGTCGCCGATCAGGTTGAACCATTGGAAGAATTGGCCCAAACCTTAAGCGCTGAAAAAGAGTTCGAAGTGCTCTGGGCCCATGACAGCAAAGCCGCCCTGGAAAGTGTGACGGCCCATTCCCCTGCCCTCGTGGTGGTCGATGCATCCATCGGCGGCAACAGCGGGCTGGACTTGATCCAGCGCCTGATCGGCGTCGACGCCTTTATCCAGACAGCAGCTGTAAGCCCCCTATCCCACGACGAATTTCATGAAGCTTCCGAGGGCCTCGGTATCATGGTCCAACTGCCTCCCAAGCCAAACCGGGCCGATGCCCTAAAGCTGTTGCAGACGTTACACCAATATCTCTGAAGCAGGCAGGGCGGCCTACGCTGCGGCTATTGCTCGGTGATGGCCAGTTTCCGCGATAGTCCTCCCGAGAATATAATACCTGCCCGCTTGTTAAGGATAGGCTGAATAGTGATGATCGTTGCGGCGGGAAGCGCTCGATATCGATTCTACCTACCCAAATTCCGATTGGCGACGCGCGGGAGGTTTTCGCAAAAAACAGGGGGCATGCCAACGCGGCATCACCCTGCACGCCTTAAAATGGTCGACCTGCCCCCTTTTCATATGACCCGGGAGCAACCCCATTCGCTTCTGCCTGAAGAACCCCCCGAAACCGTGAAAACGGAGGAACCGGCCTTTTTTCAGGTCCTTTAGGGTTAGGACATGGCCAGACGATAGTCGTCTCCCAGCGTTTCAAGCCAGTCAATGGCCTCCTCTTCCCGCTGGAAAAAACGGACTCTGCACCCGGCCTCAAAGCTGTGCGTTGAACAGGCCGGATCAAAGCACTGACAGAAAAGGCGCTCCGGGAAGACGTAGGCAATGCCGACCGGGAGCCTTTTCACCGGTATTTCGCCCAGGAGCTCCTTGAGGGTTTCGCCAAAGGTCTTCGGTGATTCGATCACCGTAACGCCGGAATAATCCACCAACAGTTTGTATTCACTTTTCCAGCGGTGATCGTTGGCCAACAAGGAGAGGCGGGAGCGCATATTTTGAAGGTTAGCGGTTCCGTAAACCATCACTTTCAATAGCATCCGTTCTTCAATGAAGTTGTATCGGTAGAACATGGGCACCTCCCCAAATCGATGACGCTAAAACACAAAACCCCGCCTCTCTGACGTGAGAAGCGGGGTTGGCGCGGGAGAACGGCATTTTTCACCCTTCTTAGCCTTAGTGGTCCAATTCGTAAATACGATGGCCTACGGTCGCCAATGCATCCTACCTGACAGTGGTGTGAAAACACGGCCAATTCCGGATAGGCCTTCGTTTTCCCGCCTTGTCAGCCGGCCGTGACACCCTCATGACGTCACCGGTTTTACGAACAGGACCACTTAGCGGATTTGAGCGTGCTGTTTTGAAGCAGTCCAACAGAACGTCGCCTAAAAGTCAAGCAACTTGAATGCGTTCCGGAAAGCCGAAGACTATCCTGGGTCCGCCTCCCGATACGGGCCCGGCACCAAAGGCCTTGTCCCTTCAGGCCTCGCCCAATACCTTCAAGGAAAGGTCGACAACGAGGTCCTTGACGTTCTCGCGGTAGGCCTGCATGTGCGGCGCGGCAAGATGGCGTTTTAAATCTTCCAGACTGCGCCATTTCTCGATGATCGTGACCGCATTGGCATCCATCACCTGAGGCGGAAGGCCCGAGGGCATGTCAACCGTGGGCGCATATTCGAGACACCCTTCCTCTTCCAGGACGTTGGGAATGTTGGATTTAAAAATGTCGATAAATTCCGCAAGGTGCCCTTCCTTAATGTGAAGTGAGGCTATGACATGGATCATTTCGCATTACTCCTATCATTCATCTGAGGTCATCCGCCGCATCCGCTGCTGGAAAATCCTGCTGGCAACCGCTGCGGCAGCAACAAGGTTAAGGCCCACTAACCTCCAGAGCGGCCCACCACAACTCTCCGGATAGCTTCAGTATACCTTCTACGTCGAAGTCTGTCACCATGGCCCCGATCTGGCGGCCCAAGGGGGCCAGTTCCGCGGACGGCGCGGCAAGCCCCTCGGCGATGGTGGCGCAGTTCGGCGATATCGCCGATTTCAGCGGCCGTTTGCGATCGTCGTGGAGGGATCCAGCGCTTGAGGACGGCACACAGCCGCTGGGGATCGATGGGTTTTGCGATGGGGTCCTGCATGCCGGCCTCCCGACTTTTCCGGGCGTCGTCCGTCATGGCATGGGCGCGGTCATGGCGATAATCAGCAGGTCCTCGAAACGGTGCGGCCGGAGATCGCCGTATACGGTTTCGCGTTGCATGCTGTCCTTTTTGGAAACAAGGCCTATTCGGAAGAAGCGGCCCGGGCCTTCGCCGGCGGGACGGCCGGCCGATCGCGAACCGGCTCGTCCGCCAGGGCCGCGCCGGTTGAAAAATCCGTCCGCCAGGCGCACCACAAAGTCCCCGCAATGAGGAGAGCGGCCACGCCCAGCATCAAACGGTAGGCGTCGCCGGCCATCCAGACCGTGCGATCCAGAAAATGGCCGCAAACAAGCGGCAGCCCCATGGCCAGGGGCAGGGTCAGAACCGGTGCCACGGCAAAATAGGGGGTGGCATCCGAGAGGCCGGAAAGCTTTTTGACGGCCGGGGCATAAACGATCATCCGGGTGCCCCGCGCCGCCCCCAGCAGGAAGCTGGCCACATAGAAGCTTGCCGGCGTGCACCAAAGGGCCATCAGCACAACGGCTGTGATGGAACCCGCTTTGGAGGCCATGGCCTTGTGCTTCAGGCTTAAGTAGCCCAGGGTACCCAGGACCACATTGGAGCAAATGGCGCCGATATAAATGAGGGCCACAAAGATACCGGCCGCCACGGCCGGCGAAACCCCGCCGAACTCCGTGGCGTAAGCGGCATAAAAAGAGATCACGGTCACCACGATGTAGAGCTCGAGATCGCTTCCCAGAAAGATGAGAAAGTTGCGGTTCCGAAACATGTGGCGCCGGGTGTTATTTATAAAAGTGAAAAATGAGGGGCGCCGCGGCCGCGCCGGAGCCTGCTCGAGCACCTCCCGGGTCAGGAAGAAGAACAGTGACCCCAGAAAAAAAAAGACGCCCACCACCAGGAATATGAGCGCCGAGGACATGGGAGCGAAGGCATACTGCTCCACCACCCGCATGATCACGAGACTGCTGATCAGCTTGGCGGCATTCTGGGCGATCATCATGTAGGCCAGGCCGGCGGTGGATTTCTTCTCCGAGAGAATCTTGACCAGATAATTGAGCCACACCGGAAGGGTCATGCCGATGCAAACGGAAAACACGGCGTAGCAAACGAAAAACAGCACCAGGGTGTTCTCCGACCGGCCCAGGGCGATCAGCAGACCGCCGAAGGCCAGCAGGGAAAGGGCTGAGATCAGATGGAGCACCACCACGGCACGCCGCTTGAAGACCATGCCCTCGGTCATGTAGCTCGAAAGCAGGGCGAACACCGAAGTGCCGATAAAAAAGAATAAGGGGATCAGGCCCAGGCCCAGGTTGGAAGCCCCCAGGTTCTTGAGGAACAGCTGCAGGAAGGTGCTCTCCACCACCACCGGCAGCCCGAGCCCCCACAGGAATTCCACGGCGGAAATCCCGAAGACATTACGGATATAATAGCGATCCTCGATAGTGACTGGCATAGTTCCTAACCTGAAAATGGCCGGTACGGGGGCCTTCCGTTTGAGCGTCGGAACTGTAGATGGATTGCCGCCCGGTGTCAACGACGCGATGACCGGAAGGCCTGCCTTTGGATAGGGAACGATGGATTGGGCTTGACCCCTGATGACCACCGCATTACTTTTACGGACCGTGTAAACGGTCACCCCCCCATTTCACTGGTGCAAGGAGGACATATGGACAAATGGGAATGCCCCTGCGGCTACATTTACGACCCCATGGAAGGCGACATCGAAAACAACATTCCGGCCGAAACCCCTTTCAAAGACCTTCCGGACGATTGGGTTTGTCCCCTGTGCGGCGCTGAAAAAGAATACTTCGAAAAGCTGGAGTAAACCCGCATGCTGGAATGGCTGATCGTCGGAGGCGGCATTCACGGCACCTATCTGGCCAACCTGCTGACGCAACAGCCCCACTCGTACCCGAGCAGGTCGGCATCCTCGACCCCCACGACCGGCTGCTGGCCGCCTGGAACCGCATGACCGCCCATTGCGGCATGCATTTTTTGCGTTCGCCGGCCACCCACCATATCGACGTCCCGATCCTGTCCATCTATCGATTCGCCAAAACCCTTGCCGGTCGGGCCCTGGCCGATTTCATCCCGCCTTACAACCGCCCCTCTCTGGCCCTGTTCCGCGCCCACAGCGAGCAGGTCATCAAGGACAACGATCTGGCCCGGCACCATATCCGGGCGCGGGCCTTGACCGTACGCCGCGACGGCCCGCGGCTCGTGGTGGAAACGACGGCCGGCCCGCTGAAAACCCGCCGCGTTCTTCTGGCCATCGGCATGAGCGAACAGCTCTGCTGGCCGTCCTGGGCCAAGACCCTGCGTCGGGCTGGAGGTCCGGTCGTGCATGTCTTCGAGCCCGTCTTCCGGGAATGAGGATGGCGCAGGGGAAATCGATCATGGTGGTCGGTGGCGGCATCACAGCCGTTCAGACCGCCCTATCCCTGGCAGCCCGTCCCGAATACCCGAGTGACCTTGTTGGCCCGCCGGCCGCTTGCAGGAGAGCCAGTTCGACTTCAATCCCTGCTGGATCGGTCCCAAGTGCCTGCGCCGTTTCTACCGGGAAGACTATCCAACCCGTCGGGCTACCATCAACGACGCCCGCATCCCGGGCAGCCTGCCCGGTGAGATCCTGGCCGAATTCGCCCGTGCCCGCTCCCAAGGCCGTCTGGACTCCATGCAGGCCGCCGTTCAGGGGGCCGTCATGGAAGACGGCGGTATCCGGCTTCGAACCACCGCCGGCAGCATTGCCGCCGAACGCGTCGTTCTGGCCACCGGCTTCCGCCCGGAGCGTCCTGGCGGCGGCTTGGTGGACCGCCTGATCGAAGATTTCAACTTGCCCTGTAACCCCTGCGGCTACCCTATCGTGGGGGAGGATCTCCAGTGGGGACCGAACATCTTTGTCACCGGCCCGCTGGCGGAACTCCAGATCGGCCCCTGCGCGCGCAATATCGTGGGGGCCCGCAATGCCGGACGGATGTTGTTGGCGTCCCTGTCCTCTGCTTAGAGCCGGTCGGAACGATTACCCATCGGCCTCACGCCATGGGCGGGGCACCGCGGTTTCCCAGCCCATGTGATGTAAAATGGCGCTGAAATCATCATCCAGTCGTGCCCTCAGACACGTCGTCTCACGGGTGCGGGGATGGGGAAAGCGGATTTCGGTGGCGGCCAGCAGCAGCCGTCGGCAGTGGAGTTCATCACTGAAAAAGCGGTTGTGCTTGTTGTCGCCGTATTGGCGGTCGTTAATGATGGGGTGGCGCAGATGCCGCATGTGGCGCCGGATCTGGTGCATGCGGCCGGTGGCCGGCATGACTTGGACCAGCGAATACCGGCAGGTGGCATAGCGGCCCACCGCCACGGGCAACTCCACCGTGTCCAGGCGAAGATAGCGCGTCAGTGCCGGTCGGGAAGATTTATCGAAAGTTTCACCGTTGGCGCTGCGCTCCAGGGGGTGATCCACCTCACCTTTCTCCGCAATGTAGCCCCGGACCACCGCCAGATAGGTTTTCTGCACCTGGCGACGGGCAAAGGATTTGGAAAGCGAGCGGGCCGCGCCCGGATTGAGGGCGAACACCAGAATGCCGGAAGTGGGTTTGTCCAGGCGGTGGACCGGATAGAGGTGCTGCCCCAGCTGGTCGCGCACCAGTTGCAGCACGAACGGCTCGCGGCGGGCGTCGCGGCTTCCGCGGTGCACTTTGATCCCGCCGGGCTTGTTGACAGCCACGAGATCGTTGTCCTGGTAGATAATGTGGATCATGGCGTTTTCCCTGGAGCGTCAGGCAGGCCCGGCCCATGATTGCCATCGTCACCGGCGCCGACGAACCGCCGGTCAAATGATTCGACGCCACCCGCCGGGGCCAGGCGGCTCGCCGTCAACGTGTCCCCATTTCTTATTACCGCATAAACAGATGAAATGACTTAGAATACCAATATTGACAGGGGCGTCGGGTTTGAGTATGGTGCGTTTTGAAATCTATTTCAATACCCGAAGCCCGGATCCCACGGGAATCGGAATCTTCCCGGGTGGACAAGCTGGCGGACCGCCCGGTGCAACCGACCGGACCGACCCCTTATGTTATTGACCATAAAGCGACCCATTCGTCTCGTCTCCGTATTGATGGGGCTTATGATGCTGCTTGCTTTGGCAGCCGGCTGTGCGACGCCCGCGCGTTACCGCTACGATGCCATTCAGGAGGCCCACCGCACCGATGCGCTTCGCCGCAGCGGCAGCGCGGCCTCTCCCTTGCAGCGCATTCCCGAAGGCCCTCTTGGTCTGGATGAGGCCATTCGCATCGCCGTGGCCAACAACCCCGACCGTCAGATGGCCGCCGCCCGCATTCTACAGAGCGAAGCCCTGTTGCAAAAAGCCGAGGCGGCCTTCTACCCGTCCCTGGCTTTTTATACCGAATATTTGGGCGGCAACGCCCCTTCCGCTTATCTTTTCAAAAAACTGGACCAACGGCAATTTTCCCTGGCCGGTGATCTCAATAATCCAGGAAACTGGGACAATTTCGAATCCGGTTTGAACGCCCGCTGGAATCTTTTCAGCGGCGGGCGCGATCTTCTCAACCGGGAGATGACCGCCATCAGCCGGGAAATCTCCCGCCTCGATCGCCAGACCATCACCAACGCCCTCGTGGCCACGGTAATTCAGACCTACTACAACTACCTCACGGCGGATGCGTTTCTGGCCATTGCGCGCCAATCGGTGACGACCGTCGACGATCAACTGCGGGTCATGCAAGTCCGCTATGACGAGGGAGCGGCGCTCAAGTCGGATCTCCTCTCCCTGCGGGTGCGGCGGGCCGAGGCCCAGGAAGAGGAAGCGCGCAGCCGCAACCGCAGGGAATTGGCCCGGGCCGCCCTGGCGACGATTATGGGCGCCGGCACCGACACAATGCTGATGCCCGAAAAAGACGCCACCACGGCCCTGACCATTCCGAAGCACTTCGATGCCGGTCTGGCCTATGCAATGTCCAACCGGCCGGAGGTCCGCAGCCTGCATGAGAAAGTGCGGCAGAGCCGGATGGCCGTGGACAAAGCCCGGACCGGATACATCCCCAGCATCGACGCCTTCGGCAAATTCTACTATGACGACGAAAACATGGATTACAATTGGGACGACGACAACTGGACCGCCGGTCTTCTTTTCAATTGGGAGATTTTCAGCGGGTTCAGCACGCGTGCCCAGGAGAATGAAGCCCAGGCCGTCTTCGAAGCAATGCTTCAGCAGGACCGCAAGACCACCCTGGCGGTCGAGCTCGAGGTGAAAACCGCCTATCTGGCCCTGGATGAGGCTAACGCCCGCCTGGAAGTGGCCCGCAGCCGGGTAGCCAATGCCGACGAAACGCTGGTTCTGGTTCGACGCCAGTACGACAACGGCGCCGCAACGATCACACGCTATCTGGAAGCCGAGCTGGCGCGCAGCCAGGCTCACATGAGCCAGGCGGCCGCCCTGTACGACCGCGAAAAAGCCGTAGCCGACATTGCCCGCTCGATCGGGCACTTGTCGGTCGCCTACCCGGAAACCGCCCCGCCAGCGCCGTGATCCCCCCGCTGCGGCGAAGCCATCGCGACAGCGCAAGAATCGGGTTGCCCACTTTCGCCACAATCCATAAAATACCGACCGGAAAGCATTTCATCGATCTGCTGATCTGTGTGCGCCCGCCTTTTGTCCGAGGCGGCATGCGCGCACACCATTCTCCCAGGGAAGGATGCCGGCCATGACCCATTATCATACCCTATGCCGCGATTACGAGCGGGTGGAAGCGGCGATCCACTATATCGAAACCCACCGCGAGGAGCAGCCCGGTCTGGGGGACATCGCCCGGGCCGCAGGACTGAGCGAATACCACTTTCAGCGGCTGTTCAGCCGCTGGGTGGGGATCAGCCCGAAACGGTTCCTGCAATTTCTCACCAAGGAACACGCCAAGACCTTGATCGCAGGTTCCGACTCCCTGCTGGCCAGCACCTTCGACAGCGGGCTCTCGAGCCCCGGACGCCTGCACGACCTCTTTATCACCTGCGAGGCCGTGACACCCGGGGAGTACAAGAAAAGGGGCGCCGGACTGGATATCCGCTACGGCCTGCACCCCTCCCCTTTCGGGGAATGCCTCCTGGCCGTGACCGAACGGGGTATTTGTGCCTTGAGTTTCGTGCAGGAGGGCGACCGCCGCGCGCCGGTGGCCGATCTGGAGCGCCAGTGGCCCCGGGCCGCCATCCGCCAGGATCCCCAGGCCACGGCCGGACTGCTGGAGGGCGTTTTCGGCTATCCCCAGGATCACCCTCCGGCCCCGCTCTACCTCTTTGTCAAAGGCACCAACTTCCAGATCAAGGTCTGGGAAGCCCTGCTCAAAATCCCCCTGGGCAAGGCGGTCACCTATGAGGATATCGCCCGCCACATCGGCCTGCCCAAAGCTTCACGGGCCGTTGGCAATGCCGTGGGACGCAACCCCATCCCCTTCCTCATCCCCTGCCATCGCGTGATCCGCAAGATGGGCGTCTTTGGTTATTACGGCGGCGGCCCGGCCCGCAAAAAGGCCATGCTGGGCTGGGAATCGACCCTGGCCCTGGGCATTTCCCATTGAGAATTGCGGTGCACGCTCCCGCGGGTTGCCATCCAGGCCGGATTAGGCTAAAGAGTGCCCATCCATAAATGGCATCTTTCGGCCCCGGCCGGCGTTCTCTCTCTTTGGAAATCCTCGCCGTAGCTCAGCTACGCCTGCGGTTTCCAAATCGTTGCGGCCTTGCCCGGAAACGACATCTACCATCAATAGACGGACACTGAATCGTGCTCTTTCAATGCATTGAAGCAATATCCCGCTTAAGCCGCCCTTGCGACCAGGCGGGCTCCAACGAGCACGCTGCAACAGATATGCAATGAGGAAACGCGATGATCACCTTGCTCGACTACGGCGCCGGCAATGTGCGCAGCGTCGTCAACGCCATTGAAAGCCTGGGGGAAACGGTCCGTCCGGTGGAGAAGCCGGAAGACATTCTGTCTGCCGAGCGGCTGGTGTTCCCGGGGGTCGGCGCCTTCGGCAGTATGATGGAAATCCTGGCGGACCGGGGCTATATCGCCCCCTTGAAGGCCTATCTGGCCTCCAATCGCCCCTTTCTGGGCATCTGCCTTGGCATGCAGGCGCTTTTCGAGGAAAGCGAGGAAGCACCCGGCGTGCCCGGACTGGGCCTGTTGAAAGGCCGCGTCAAACGCTTTGCCATCGACCGGGCGGTGCCCCACATCGGCTGGAACGGCATCAAGGCACGTCAGGCCTCCCCGCTGTTCAACGGGCTGCGGGGAGAGGAGAAGTTCTATTTCGTACACTCCTACCACATCGCCCCCCAGGATCCCGCTGTCATCCTGACCGCTACCGACTATGGCTATGAATTTGCCAGCGCGGTCCAGCAGGGCCATATCATGGGTACCCAGTTCCACCCGGAGAAAAGCGGGACCGACGGCAAACGGATCCTGGCCAACTTCCTGGCGGCCGACACGCCGTCCGTCATTCCGCCGCAGGTCCCGCGGGCGACCCGGCTTGCCAAGCGCATCATCGCCTGTCTGGACGTACGCGCCAACGACCGAGGGGACCTGGTGGTGACCAAGGGCGACCAGTACGACGTGCGCGAAGCGGGGCAGGTGCGCAACCTGGGGCTGCCGGTGGAACTGGCCCAACGCTATTACGAGGAAGGCGCCGACGAAATCACCTTCCTCAACATCACCGGCTTCCGGGATTTTCCCCTGGAAGACATGCCCATGCTGGAGGTGCTCAAACAAACCTCGCGCAATGTTTTCGTGCCCCTGACCATCGGCGGCGGCATCCGGGACTACATCGACAAAAACGGCCGGACCTATTCCGCCCTCGAAGTGGCCAGCGAATACTTCCGCTCGGGCGCCGACAAGGTTTCCATCGGCAGCGACGCTGTTTTGATTGCCGAGGACTACCTCAGAACCGGACGCAAAACCGCCCAGAGCGCAATCGAAACCATCTCCCGAGTCTACGGCAGCCAGGCGGTAGTCATCTCGGTGGATCCGCGCCGGGTCTATGTGGCCGATCCCCAAGACGTTTCCCACCGCACAATCGAGACCGCCTTCCCGGGGCCCAACGGGGAGCGCTACTGCTGGTATCAATGCACCATCAAGGGCGGCCGCGAGGGGCGGGAACTGGATGCAATCTCCCTGGCGGCGTCCTGCGAAGCATTGGGGGCCGGCGAAATCCTGCTCAACTGCATCGACCGGGACGGCACCAATGCCGGTTTCGATCTGGAACTGATCAATGCCGTGAAGGCGGCCGTCACCATTCCGGTGATCGCCTCCAGCGGGGCCGGCTGCGAAGCCCATTTCCACGAGGTCTTCACCCGCACCGAAGCTGAATCGGCCCTGGCCGCCGGCATCTTTCACCGCCGCGAAGTGCCCATCGGGGCGGTCAAGACTTACCTGCAGGGGAAGGTTGAAATCAGGCGCTGAAAAATTGCGACTCGGGGGCTAAAATATCCCGTACCCGCTACCGGTAGCCCCTTCCCTCTTGAATCCTTAGCCCTTTAATGTTGCCATGCTCCACGTCACGGACGACATCGCCATCCCGGACAACGAAATCACGCTGGGATTCGTGCGCGCCGACGGCCCCGGGGGCCAGCATGTCAACAAAACCGCCACCGCGGTGCAGTTGCGCTTCGACGTGCGCCACAGTCCCTCCCTGCCCGATCCGGTCCGCCGCCGCCTGGAACGCCTGGCCGGACGACGTTTAACCGGCGAGGGCGTTCTGGTGCTCGATGCCCGCAGCCATCGTTCCCAGAAACAGAATCGCGAGGAAGCCCTGGAGCGGTTGCGGCGTTTGATCGAGGCGGCTTCCAAACCGCCTCGCATCCGCCGGCCCACCCAGCCCACGGTGGCCGCGCGTCGGCGCCGCATGGAGAACAAACGCCGCCGGGCCCGCCTCAAGCACCAGCGCCGCCCCGTCAGGGGCGAGGAGTGAGCTTCTCTTAAAAGCGAGGGACGATGACCGCCTCGAAGCCGGAAAACGATCGTAGCCGCTACGCACCAGACGGTTCCCACCTCGGACCGGATGGGATCCTGTGGCAGGATCTGGCCAAGCGTTCCCTGGAGACACTGGCCAATTTCACGCTGGCCCGTCCCCTGCCTGAAGGGCGCCTGCAATTCCGCTTTCTCAACCAAGAAATCTGCGTGGACATTCCCCACCACCGCCTGCTGCTTGTGGGAAACGAGCAAACCATTCCCTTGGAGGATCCCTTGCTGGAACTGGTGACCCTCGTCTACCTGAACCAGGTCAGCGAAATCTTTCCGATGGACCGGGATATTGTGGGCTTGCAGGATTTGAAGGAATCCCATTTCTTCGTCGGGCCCCATGAGCTGCGCACCGCCAAAGTGCTGGATCGCTACGGCCGGGACCCTGAAGGATTTCAGTCAGGCGGTGACGGCCCTGGACGGACGCCTGGTGGACATGGCCGACGTTGCCGGGCGACTGCTCCCCTTCCCCCGCATTCCCCTGTATTTCCTCATGTGGTTCGCCGATGAAGAATTTCCGGCTGACCTCAAAGTCCTCTTCGACCGCTCCATCGAACGGGTCCTCCCAGCGGATGCCATCTGGGCCCTGATTAACCGCGTGGCCCGAGCCTTGGTGGACCGCACGGTCCTCGCTATATGAAATTCTTCCAGAATAGAGACTCTCGATAGCACATCAAAGGGAGGCGTTGCTGCAAACTGTCAATTCGGCGACTCCCCTTGTGATTAGGGTGTCCATTATCGTCACAGCAGACGCAGATTAGGATTGGCAATCAAATTTTCGAGCTCAAAGGACCTGATAGGTATTAATAGCAGCTACAACAATTTGGTTATAATCTGGTGTTAGGACCTGAAAACATTATCTGAAACGCCCAAGATTAGCCCCAATCAGTGCTATATTAACCGTCATTTGGCAAAGTTCAGGTGATCGTTTGCCTATTGAAATGTAAATAATGAAAGGAGAAAAAGTTCAAAACCGAAACTCTCAAGATTAGACTTTAGGTTTCTTATGGGCACTACAGCTGTTTTGATTTTAGAATGTTGACTGGTGAAAAATCATCAGTTAGGATATCCCCTTCGATATCCCAGTTTGGTTGTTCAATCAGCATTTTCCCTACCGAATCAAGATTAAAGACAAATTGAAATTGATTTTGCAGTTGAAATAATTTCTTTTTAACCTTTTGGCGGGATAGGCTGTTCCTTTGCTGACTGGAAATTACGATTGCATTGGATGTCCCCTCAAAAACATAATTTTGAAAAGCTACTGCCGAATAGGTGCGTTGCTGATACTCATATAGCTTATTCCCATGGTGTATATTTGAGACAACACATCCCCCATCTTTTACAATAAAAAACACTTCCTGTAAAAATTCTTTGGTGGTCAAATGAGAAGGAATATACGATCCATTAAATGCATCAAGAACAATGATATCATACTTTATTCCCTTATGTTTTGCTTGGCGCACATAAACTCTGCCATCTGCGACAATGATGCTCATACGAGCCGAACGGCGAAAATTAAAAAAATCCTCTGCCACCTTAACGATCTCACGATCTATCTCTACAACATCTATCTGCGCTGAAGGAAAATATTCAGCAAATGTCGAAGGGATTATTCCTCCACCGAGTCCAATCACCAAAATATGTTGCGGTTTTTGAACAAAAGCCAGGCTAGCAAAAATCATTCTGGAATATTCCAAAACGTGCCTGCCTGGTGAATTAAGATCAATAGCAGATTGTATTTCAGCCCCTGGGTTTAGTGTGAACATGAGTTTCCGTATTGCATTTTCATCGACAACTCTGATGTAATGATATCGGCTTTCTTTTTCATAGACAATATTAGCGCTTCGAGTAGATCTTTGGAAAAGTACAAAACCCAATAAAAGAAAAATATCAACGATTAGTAAAATAGCTAATGTTCTTTTTATGGACTGCCTATCGTCCAAAAATTTATTTCTTTTTCCTGATTGCTTGGCACTCAAAATTACAACTCTTCCATTTACCTTAATTTGGCGAATTATTCTTCGATGTAAAATAACCCACAATAGCCACCGTTATCAATAGAAGGCCTGCAGCAAATAGAATATTTTTTATGCCCACCATCGTAATTAAGTAAAATGCTGTTATTATACATCCTAAAAAACTTCCTATTGTCGATGTTGCATAAAGCAAACCGCTGTTGACACCCACAGATGCAATTGAGCTTGTACTCAAGTGAATTGAATATGGAGAAACCATGCCAAGCAAAACACTTGGAGGAAGATACAACAGGACACTGGATGCCAGCGGTCCAAAACGAGGGCCAAAGTCCCAGAGCGTAATGGTCAGTTTATCATAATATAACGGTAGAATCGCGATCAGTATGCCTGCCGAAGCCACGATTTTTATCAGCACATAAATTGATGCTGCTTTTTGTGACAAAAAACCACCCAAAAAATATCCCAAAGATAACGACAGCAGAAAAACACCAATAATACTGCCCCAGACCTCTATCCCGGAACCAAATACAGGAGCGAGCATGCGTCCCCCAAGTATTTCGACTGCCATCAGGGCCCAACCACATATAAATACAATAATGTATATCAAAGTATTTCTTAACAATTATTCATTCCATTTTTTTGATGCTCGGGAGAGGAAATCGCAATATGCACTCCCTTAAAAACATATGGGGAGTATGTGTATACTTGATTGCTGTAGTTCTGTGAAGGATTTTTCCTAAATCACACTTTTGTGATGACATCGCTTGCTTGGACGTCTTCATTTCAATATGACGATTATATAACCTAAGCGTCTGCTCTTTTATTTTTGTCTTCGCTGCGGCTGAAGGTCTCCATGATCTGGACCTGGTAGCCCTGGCCTTTGTGACCGCTGCAGGTGGCGTCAGGATCCGAAGGGTTTTGCAGGGAATCGGAGGGAATTTCAGCCGGTTTCTTGATTGTCTCTTGGGGGCCGCCGGCGTCATCGGTTTCGACATGGCACTGGTCGGAGAACACCCGCTGCATCAGCTTGTAACTGTGCATGGCAGAGACCGCCGGATCTCCCTTGAACCGCTCGCCCAGATCGAACAAATCATTGCCGACCTGTTTGAGGGTTTTTCCCGATTCCGTGGGTTTAGCCAGGGAGAAGGCGGCCAGAGCCTTCTCACCCCAGTTTGTGGCCCGTGATGCGGATCATGGCTTCTCCAGGATGCCCGTCCGTAATTATTCGGCATCCTGTGGCACGAAGCGGAAGAAAAGACAAGTGAAAAAGGATGTTTTGTTTAACAATTCAGGTAGATAGGGAAGAACGACTTTTTACGACTCCATCACTATTTGGCTGACCGAAAGAATAAAGGATTTTTTTGCTTATGTCCGTTTTGGCAGCTGCGGTGCATGAAGCGTAATTTTAAGGATCGCACCACGGCTCCACAGCCGCATGCGCGGTCCCCAGGTCCCGACCCCCGGGCTCACGAGCACCGGCATGCCGTCAATGTCGTATCGGCCGGCGAGCAGTGGGTAAACCGTCTGAACCAGAAAGCCAAACGGCCAGATCTGCCCGCCATGTGTGTGACCCGCAAGCATCAGCTCAACACCGGCTGCAGCGGCGCGATTTGCCTGCCACGGTGTGTGCGACAACAGCACCGTAGCCCCTTTCGGCCGGTTGGCAAGTGCACGACCGAGCGGGTCTCCGTCGAGATGGCGACGCTTGTGGTTGGTGAGGTCGTTCACACCGGATAGGACGAGTCCCGGCACCACTTCAGCCCATTGATTATCGAGACGGCGAAGTCCAGCCAGTTCCAATGGGTCGATGGCTGCATCAATTTGATGAGACTCGTGGTTGCCTTCGACGAACCACTTTCCCAGAGGCACAGCGAGTTGACGCAAGGCCGAAAGGTCGGTCGGCGCACCGCCGTGGCCCTCGAATATGTCTCCGAGAAAAACAAGAAGATCCGGGTGAAGCATCTTGATCTCATTCACCCGCTTCGCAAACCACCGTTCTCCAAGAATAGCACCGAGGTGAGTATCGGAGACGGCGACGATTGTTTTGCCGTCCAGCGCAGCCGGCAGGCTGGGAAGGGTCACTTCGTAGGAGACCACCGCCGGTGCGCGAAGCCCTTGAACCAAAGCGAAGGCAGCCATCGTGACTCCTGCCACCAGCGCCCAGCTAAAAAGGGTCGGCCTCCATCTTTTAAAAATGAGTCCGAACAGGGTGCAAAGTTCAACAACCAAAAGCACTGTTGAGATAAGAAACACTGATCCCAGTAAAACCATCCCCATAAACTCGATTGCGCCGGCCACAGCGCCCGTTTTTTGGTGCCCAAGGTACCGGGCTAAGAAGAAGACAGCCCCGAGGATAGCTCCGATCCCGATTACACCGTTGTGAGAAACACGTTGTTTTAGCGCGGGAATCGATCTTGCGCGCCATAAAACATAAACGAGCATCACCGTATACGCCGTTGTCAGAACGATGCCGAACATGTCGTACCCTCCAAAAACAAGGTAACCAACCCAAGGGAACTCAGTTGTATTTATAGCTTATTTCAATTTTCATCGCCCTTAGCAGCGGATCATTTTGGGAGTGCCTCGCAAGTTAGATAGGCAACAAGCATGGTGACCACTTCATCAACGAAAGTGGTTCGGGGGATGAATTGATCGTCGGGATGGGCTGCGAACCGATGGGTCAGACTCTCGACGCTCTGTACGACCACAAAGCAGGTATGCTCCAAGCCGCTTTGCCGAACCTCAGGATATAGACGCAGAAGCCCGGCCACAGTTTTGGCGGCATGTCGTTCGGCTTCCAGTAAGACCTGGTGGACCCGTTCGGGCAGTGGCGTCTCCTCGAGTAGAATATGCTGCAGGCGCGGCTGCCGGGAGTGCATCTCCAGCATCCCCGTTACATAGTCATGCAGGGCCTCGCTTAGGCTATGCTGCTCAACCACCATATGCCCAACCCATTGGTGCAGGCGATGGTCGGTTTCGGCGATATGCCGCTCGAGTAGCGCCACAGCAATCGCCTCCTTACTTGGAAAATACTGATACAGCGATCCAATGGAAACACCAGCTTTTGCGGCGATACGGTTTGTGGTCCCCCCGGCATAGCCATGGGCCTCAAAAACCTGAGCAGCAGCCACAAGGATCGCATCCACCGTTACCCTGGAACGATGCTGAACTGGTTGTTTCCGGGGATTAAGGCGTTTTTGTCGGGTCGGCATAACCATTTGTTGAATGCGAGTTGACTGAATGTGATTTTTTAATCATATTTTTAGCACATGTCAATATATTATTATTTTAGATAGTTCTTCATAATTTGGCTTTCGGGAAAATAAATTATTTGAATATAATTTCCGGCTCCAGCTGAGATAAGAAGGACTCCTTAAAATTGAAAATCCTGGTTTACGGGGCCGGTGTTTTGGGGAGCTTGTATGCGGTCCGATTGCAGCAGGCTGGACAAGATGTAACTATTCTTGCCCGCGGACAGCGGTTTCAAGATATTGAAAAATATGGAATCGTTTTGGAACATGCCCTGAATCACCACAAGGAAACGGTGCCGGTTGAGTCTGTCGAACATTTGGATGGCAAGGACCGTTATGACCTGATCATTGTCCTGGTGCGAAAGAATCAAGTGGCGTCGGTTCTGCCGGTTTTAGCCGCAAACCAGCATACGCCCAACATTTTGTTCATGGTCAACAATCCATCTGGTTATGATGAGTGGATCAACGCCGTCGGTTCAGAGCGACTTTTGCTTGGGTTCCCCGGTGCTGGCGGCACGCGGATAGGTCCTTTAGTCCGTTATGTTGTTGTGTCGCGTCTACTTCAACCGACAACCTTCGGAGAAATCAACGGTGCCGCATCCCCAAGAATCAGAGAAATCATGGAAGCTTTTCGGGCGGCAGGGTTTCCAGTCGCCTTTACGCCCAATGTGAATGCCTGGCAGAAAACCCACGTCGCCTGGGTCAGCCCAGTGGCAAATGCGATTTACGGGGTTAATGGTGATCATCATAAACTGGCCCGCAGTCCACAGATCGTGCATCTGCTTGTGCGGGGCGTTCGTGAAGGCTTTCAGGTGCTGAAACATCTTCAGATCCCCATTACGCCGGTCAAGCTGCGCATGTGGGAGTATCTGTCGGAAGACTTGCTGGTTCGATTGATCTGCCGGTGGGCGGATACAAATCATTTCAAGACAGTGGCCGTCGAACATACCCTGGCGGCAGCCGATGAAATGCGGCAGCTTGCCCATGAATTCAAAACACTTGTGGCATTGACCCCAATTAATACACCAGCATTGGATGAGCTACGGTCCTATATCCCGAAGCCGGATGTGGATGCGGCCCCAGGCGCAAGGAGCGTTTATGTCCACGCTACATGAAACGGTCGACAAGATGTCACGCAAAGAGACTCGAGCCGTTGCGACGACACTGGAAATTGGGGGGCTGTCCGGACTCAGCGAAGAAAAAGCTCACGTCCGGTTTGAGGAGGAAGGTCCGAACGAGCTTCCGACACAGAAAAAGCGCAGTCTGCTGACCATTGCCCTCGAGGTCGCCCGTGAACCCATGTTTCTCATGCTCGTTGCCGCCGGAAGCTTATACCTTCTCATGGGCGAGCCGGCCGACGCGCTGATGCTGCTCGGTTTCGTGTTCGTCGTCATGGCCATCACCATCATTCAGGAACGTCGCACCGAACGCGCCCTTGAAGCGCTGCGCGATCTTTCGAGTCCCCGCGCCCTGGTTATTCGTGATGGCGTGCATCGGCGTATCGCCGGGCGCGAGGTGGTCAGAGGCGACCTGGTCGTCCTTTGCGAAGGCGACCGGGTGCCGGCAGATGGCTTGCTGCGACGCGGCATCAATCTGTCGACGGATGAATCGCTGTTGACCGGCGAGTCCGTCCCGGTCAGGAAAGTCGCATCGGAAAAGGCGCAGGAATTGGATAAACCGGGCGGCGATGACCTGCCCTCGGTATTCTCCGGAACCCTGGTCACCGCCGGCCAGGGCGTTGCCGAAATTGTTGCCACCGGAGTCGATTCGCAGCTCGGAAAGATCGGCAAGGCGCTGGAGCTTGTCGAGCCGGAACCAACCCTTTTGCAGAAAGAAACAAGGCGGCTGGTGCGCACCTTCGCCATTGTGGGACTCATGGCCTGTGCGCTTGTGGTGGTGGTCTTTGCAGTCACCCGCGGTGGCGGCGCCGATGTCTGGAAGCAAGGCTTGCTCGCCGGCATTGCCATGGCCATGGCCACCCTGCCCGAAGAGTTCCCGGTGGTGTTGACGGTGTTTCTGGCCCTGGGCGCCTGGCGCATCTCGCGCAGCCAGGTCTTGACCCGGCGGATGCCGGCGGTGGAGACCCTGGGAGCGGCTACCGTTTTATGCGTCGATAAAACCGGAACACTGACCCAGAACAGGATGACCCTGCGCCAGCTTGCTGTACCATCAAGCGCCGTCGATTTGGTGAATCACCCGGATGGGTTGCCCGAGGAGCTGCATAGCCTGCTTGAAAATGCCATCCTGGCCAGCAAGCGTGATCCCTTCGACCCCATGGAGCGGGCGCTGCACGAGGCCGGCGACCGGCTGATCAAAGACACGGAGCACCTGCATCCGGGGTGGTCTCTGGCGCATGAGTATCCGCTGACCCCAAGCCTGCTTGCCGTGAGTCATGCCTGGCTCACAGGAGATGGCGACGAAGTTGTAGTGGCGTCCAAAGGGGCTCCCGAGGCCATCGCGGATCTCTGCCATCTAAGCGCGGAGCATAAGCAAACGCTCTCTCGTCAGGTGGACGCCTTATCGTCTCAGGGCCTTCGTGTCCTCGGGGTCGCACAGGGCCTCATGAGCCGGGGGAATTTACCCGAGGCACATCACGACCTTTCTCTGGAGCTGGTCGGTCTGCTCGGGTTCGAGGATCCTTTGCGCCCGACAGTACCTGCCGCAGTCGCTGAATGCCGGGCTGCCGGTGTTCGCGTGGTGATGATCACCGGCGACTATCCCACCACCGCCCAGAGCATCGCCCGGCAGGCCGGGCTTTCGAATTGCGATACGGTGATCTCCGGCGCTGAGCTCGACCGGATGTCGGAGGAGGATTTGGCTGAGCGAATAAAGCAAGTGCAAATTTTTGCCCGTGTCGTTCCTGAACAGAAGCTGCGCATCGTCAACGCGCTCAAGGCCAACCGGGAGGTGGTTGCCATGACCGGCGACGGGGTCAACGACGCCCCGGCCCTGAAAGCGGCCCATATCGGCATTGCCATGGGCGGTCGCGGCACGGACGTGGCCCGTGAGTCCGCATCTTTGGTGCTCCTGGACGATGATTTTTCATCCATCGTCGCCGCCGTGCGTCTCGGACGTCGCATCTTCGACAACATCAAAAAGGCGATCGCCTTTATCCTGGCGGTGCACGTGCCCATCGCCGGGTTGTCGATGATCCCGGTTTTTTTTGCCGACTGGCCGCTGCTCTTGCTCCCAGTGCACATCGTCTTCCTGGAGTTGATCATCGACCCGGCCTGCTCCCTGATCTTCGAGGCCGAGCATGCCGAGGCCAATGTGATGCAGCGTCCCCCCAGGAACCCGGATGAGCGACTTTTTTCGATGCGGACCATCGGCGTCGCAGTGATGCAAGGCCTCAGTGTTCTTGCAGTCTGCCTGGGTGTGTTCCTGTTGGCCCGATCCAGCCACCCGGCAGAAGTCGCACGGGCGCTGACCTTTGCAACACTGGTCGTGGCCTTCATTGTCATCATTCTCGTCAACCGCTCGTGGACCAAATCCGCCTTTGCCATGCTGCGCGTTCCCAATACAGCTCTGAAATGGGTGGTATTCGGTGCATGCCTGTTCCTGGCGGTTGTTCTTGCTGTACCGTTTGCACAGCGCCTGTTTTACTTCGCCCCCCTTCACCCCGCGGATCTAGCTATCAGCTTGGGATCCGGATTGATCTGCGTTCTGTGGTTCGAATTACTGAAACTTGCCAGACGATACCAGTGGGTCTGAACGTAAAGGTATTCATTGATTTGGGGGAGAGAATGAACAAGTACAAAATTATAATATTATCATTGATAGTTATCTGTATTGCAGGATTCGGATTCTTGTTCGCAGCAACCGGCATGGCAGATGATGATCATGGCTTTAGAAGGCATTTTGAGCGGGAGGACCAGCACAGCATCCCATTTTTGGAGTCCGATAATGAAGGCAATGAAACCACCGGGCAGATGGCCGCATGGCTCCTACTTGTGGCGAACCTGCCTGTAGCCTTGAGCCTTCTGATTAAGGGGACGAATCGATTTGCGCCTATAGGTGCCGAATTAAAGAGGACATTGGCGAATCTTAACCGGATGCAGAAAAAGGCTCTCATGTGGCTGCATTATTATCTCAATCTTTCGATTCTTGGCATTGTCCTATGGCACTGGCTTTCTTCGCGATGCAAGTCGTCGGCCCTGCCTGAACTTGGACTGATAGTGATGATAACCGTAATCACTTTGGGTTTTCTCATAAAATTCAAGTTGTGTCCCAAAGCCCTTCGCAAGCTTGCTTACCAGATACATACACAACCGGTTGTTTTTATCGCAATGTTTCTGGTTTTAACGGTCGGGCATCTGATTGTCGATTAACCTCGACTTGCAAAGGGAGATGGCAGGGCATCTCTTTGCATAACCGGCATGGGCCGGAAAGGAGCAGATCATGAACCTTTCACGCAATAGAATCATGTGGTGGGCATCTCTGTTGACGCTTTTGGTTGTCTTTGCACCGGCCATTGGTGCCGACGATGACGATAAAGGGCATCAACGGCGCGAACGCAAACGCGGTGAAAACAATCATGGTATTGATAGCCGCCTGAAACCGGTCAGCAACGCCACCTATGCCGAGCAATGCGGTGCCTGCCACTTTGCCTATCAACCGGAATTATTGCCGGCCGCATCGTGGGAAATAATTCTTGACGGCAGTGATGATCATTTTGGAGAAACGGTGGACCTCGATGAGGACGCAAGGCTTGAGATTAGTGGTTATCTGGCATCAAATGCCGCAGACAAATCATCTGCCAGACTGGCTGGGAAAATAGTGCGCAGCCTGGCCGGTCGAACCCCTCTGCGGATTACGGATATTCCGTATATTCGCCATGAACATCACGAACTCTCACCCCAAGTGACCGAGCATCCATCGATTGGCTCCCTTGCCAACTGCACCGCCTGCCATACAACGGCTGGGGAGGGTGATTACGATGACGACCGCGTGTCTATTCCACGCTAACCGGGAGACGACAGCATATAGTGCGATCCGCCCCCCAAATACAATGGAATAAAAAGCATGGTTGCCATGAGGCTAATTGGAAAATCCCCCATAAATCCGGTTCTATTTTTTTCCGGAAAAATAGCAGGATATGCAATATGGGGGGTATTGCTTGTCGAGCTGACGGGTATTGACGAATTTGCGCAATTGAATACACAAAAACTGACAGCTCTTATTTTGGCATTCTGCGGCCTCGCGTTTATGATTTGCAGTTTGGTCAACTTGGGAGCGTCAACTCGTCTGGGTCTGCCTGAAGAACGTACTGCATTGAAAACTGCGGGCATCTATAGGATAAGCCGAAATCCCATGTATTTGGGGTTTAACCTGTTATCCGTGTCAGCGGTTTTATATACGCATAATTTAACCGTTCTCGTTTTGGGCATGTACAGCATCTTTACCTATCACCTGATAATTCTTGCAGAGGAAAGGTTCCTGGAAAAGCGTTTTAATGACAAGTATCTGGAATACAAACGTAAAGTTCACAGATACCTATAACATCAGCACAACAAGATCGCTGGCATCCAATTTCGAGTGGTGGAGCCATCGGCGGTAAAATCATGCAGATATCCCCAACTTAACCGAAACGGATAGCGCTCATGGATCCAACCGCTTCGTTCCGCCTCCAAGAATACCGCATCAGTGAATTCGGCAGCGGCCGCCTATCGTGGGAATCACATTCCGGTTTCGGCGCTCAGGTGGGTGGCCCATGCTATATCTGGGGAGACATTCTGGTGATTGGAAACAAATGCAGCGAAGAAATCGGATTCTTAAAATCAGAATTTCTCGATAGCCTTAAAAAGCTTCCAAAGTGGCGCAAAACCCGCTTTTATTGCCCTGCATCCTCCCTCTTGGAGGTGTCAAATGACCGTGCGGTCAGCGAAGTCCGCTTGATGCAAAAGCCTCGTTACACCGGCCTAGACAGTTCAACGATAGATACGGTGAACATCGCGGAGCCAATTTCCTATCGGCTTGGACACTTTCGGATTTGTTGGACGCCAGGTGGTGATTTGCACTGGTATTCATCCGGCGGCGGGCGCCGAATTGTCGCCGGGTCCGGCGTCATCGTATCCGATATTCTATTTCTGGCCGGTGGCGTGGAAGAAAAAACACGGAAGAACAAACAGGATTTTATAGACGCATTGCGGAAACTCCCCAAATGGGACCGAACCACCTTGTGGTGCCGCAGCTTGGCGCTCAAATCTGTATCGCCAGAAGAAAAACGAGTTTTGAATTCAGTCGCTATTCAAACGGCATCCATCTCCCCCAAAAAGACAAAACTGGATCCGAAGCAAAATCCAGGTTACCATCGGCGGCTATGGTCATCTATGGATTTTCCCTTCTTTGCTGGCGGCCATGGGAAGAAGCTAAAATGGTCGATCAAGGATTTGACAAAAAGGATCCATGCGATCAGGAATAAAATTCATTACGTGCTGGGCTTGATAACCAAGCGTTGATCTTAGGGCACTCTTTGAGCCTGTAGCAGGTTTGGTTCACTGAAAACGTTTCCGCTGAGAATGGCCGACGATCTCGATCACGACAATGGATAGCAACCGAGCAGCGGTAGACCATAAGAAAGCTTCTCCGCAGGGGTAGCATCAAAGAAGCAAATACATACAGGGGTTGTCAGCGCCTTTGCACCGCAGGAACGGCCCCATCATTCTTGCTGCATGCCGTAAAATGGCCCTATGCATGGTTTGACCCGAATTCATGTTTCCCCTCAATCCATTGATAGACAAGGAGCAAAGCATGAAATCATTACAACGCCGACGTTTTCTTCAATTGCTGGCCACTGCTCCCGCCGCTTTCGCTCTGCAAACCGCCCATGCCATGGACTGAGGGGTCGAGCATCCGTTCAGTCCCCCCGAAAGACGCCTATCAACGGGTTAATATAAGATTTAAGCCTACTTGCGTTGTGCACAACTGCGAAAAATCTTGGCAAAATTAATGGTATCTTAAAGTTAACAGGGCACATATCAGCGTAATCGGAAAATACAAAATGTCAGGATGGGCTTTTGAGCAGGATCAACTGCGACACACTGATATAATCCCACCCAAAACGCCCCCACACAAATTTGCGATTACGTGCCAGTCTATCCACTGCCCTACACCGTACAAATTTTTGAGATATGCTTATAACGTCGAATGTTCAACCGCAATTCGGCATAGGGGGTGGAATTCTGCAGGCAACATGGTCCACGCCCGCAATGCGCAGAAAGGATAGCAGGTACCCTCTAATTAATCCTGCAGATTTTTCTTCCATATGGGCATTTCGGATTCAGGGACCTTTTCCGGATCATAGCTAAAAAGCTCGCAGGCCAAAAACTCGGCCGGCTCCAATTGGGCGGTGATAATACCGCAAATTTCATCTGCCAAAAGATTGGCCCCCTCCATGGATGTAAAAGGAAGAATAAGGCCCAGCTGGTTTTCTTCGTACCAGCCAATTTCGTCGATGGTCCGGATGCGCTCACGGATCGTGGCGATGGCTTGGTGAATGCGCTCGTCGGCCTCGCTTTTGATCGCCAGCGACAGGATCAGAAGCGAATAGGTCTGGTTGCTGCGATCCGACCGATAACGCTCCTTTTCAACGTCCCGCTGGAATGCCTCTTTACCCGCGGGAAGATCGATCGATGAATTCCTGGACGTTTTAAAAAACCCCACAATCAGTCTCCGCTCATTGTTTCGTATTGCTGAGGATCGTTCCGCACGGCACGTCATCAAGAGAAACCGTTTCGGCATCAACGTTTTGTTGCCGATGGAACCGGATTTATACAGTACTCAGAAATTGTGAATACGCACCCAAATGACCTTTTGCTAATCCCCCGCCCTGCCCCTTCCTTCATTACATCTATTCCGCAACTTGCCCGAGCATTTGAAGGTCACCACCCTTCGGGCCGAAAGCATCATGGGCTCTCCCGTCGCCGGGTTTCGGCCGCGGCGTTCTGATTTTTCGCTGACACAGAATTTGCCGAAACCGCTGATCAGAACGTCTTCACCAACAGCCAGCGTATCTTTCATGATTTCCAGAAGACGCTCGACCGTGTGGAGGGATTTTTGTTTCGACAGACCGGTTTCCTGGGTGATCTTCCGGATGATGTCCGCTTTGGTAAGGGCCATTGATTTATGCTCCGCCAATTTGTAGCAGGTTGAAGGGATGGTTATTGTTTCGTCTCAAATATTTAAGTTTTTGTCAATAAATACATTCGGTTAAGAAATTTTTGTTTCGAATCGTGCCAACAGAGCGAATACGGGTGAGAATGAACGACCCCGCCCCAGAGCAGCAGGGTATCGATAAAGGCAATGTAACGCCCCAAATGGCGGGGAATTAAACCCTTGTCCGCCTTTGGCGAAATTAACGCGCTAAACGGGGTGACGCCTCAGCGTACGGGCCCTGTTACGCCTGCAGGGGTAGGCACCTGATCCTTGACAAATAAAATGATGCGGCCTGAACAGCCGGGGAGCCTATCGTTGCGCAATGGGCTGCTCACAAAAAAGGTTTATCGAAAGAACAGACTCAACTGAGGCCAGTAGGTAATCACCAGCACCGCTGCCAGCAGCACCACCATGAAGGGAATCGTGGCGCGGTAAAGCTCGGCCACCGGCTTTTCGAAACGGTAGCTTGCGATGAAGAGGTTCATCCCCACCGGCGGGGTAAAATAGCCGATCTGCATATTGGCGAGGAAAATGATCCCCAAGTGCACGGGGTCAATTCCGTAGCTGACCGCCACCGGGAGGATCAGGGGCACCATGATGACCAGGGCGGAAAAGATGTCCAGGATCGCCCCCAGGGCCAGGAGCAGGATATTGAGCAGGATCAGGAAGACGATCTTGTCGGCCACCAGGCGCTGGATCAGGTTGAAGAGGCGCATGGGCACCTCGGCATCGATCAGGTAATTGGTGAAGGCCAGGGAAACCCCCAGAATCAAAAGGATCCCCCCCACCATCACCATGGATTCCCGCATGATCGCCGGAAGCTGATGGATCCGGATTTCCCGGTAGATAAAAACTTCCACCACCACGACGTAGGTGGCCGTGATGATGGCCGCTTCGGATACGGCCATGTACCCGCCGTAGATGCCCGCAATCAGGAAAATGGGCAGAGGAATTTCCCAGATCGCTTCCCGCACGGCGGCGAAAAGTTCGCCGGAAGAAAACGTCCGCCGGGCGCGCGCCATGTGGCGGTTCGTCCAGAGGCTCCAGCCGGACAGCAGCACCAGCATGAGCAGGCCGGGCAGCAGGCCGGCCCAGAAAAGCTCTTCGATAGCGAAAAAGGGCCCCACCCCCAACTGCTGGGCGATAACACCGTATAGGATGAGGGGAACCGAGGGGGGGAAAAGTAGCCCCAGACTGCCGGAAGACGTCACGAGCCCTAAGCTGAAGCGGTCGCCGTAGCCGTCCTGGGTGAGCGCGGGATAGAGCAGCGCCCCCAGGGCCACGATGGTAACGCCCGAGGCCCCCGTGAAGGCCGTGAAAAGCGCACAGGCTACCAGGGAGACAATGGCCAGCCCCCCGGGCATCCACCCCAGGAAAATCCGCGTCAACCGGACCAGGCGTTCGGAGGTCCGGCTGAAAGCCACAACATAGCCGGCAAAGGCGAAAAACGGCAGGGCCAGCAGCAGCGGCATGTCGGCGATGCGGTAGATTTCAATGGCCACCGCCGAGAGATCAATGCCCCGGGAGTAAAAGCCCACCATGGCCACCGCCAGCAGCACGGCAAACAGGGGCGCCCCCAGAACGGCAACGCCAACCAGGAGCAGGAAAAGAAGGGGGGTTGTCACGGTGCCGCCTTTGGACTGCGGATCAGGGGCAGAAAAAACTGGAGAAAATACCGTACGGCAATGATCAAAAAAGCCACGGGCAGAATGGAAACGCACACCCAGTAAGGCACCTGGGCAAACGCCAGACTGCCGAAGGCGCGCTCACTCATGACGAATTGCAGGCTGGTGTAAAAGGCGATCAGGCAGACCGCCCCGGCAAACAATGTTGTCAGGCTTTCCACCGCCCGTCGCCATCCGGGCGACAGGTAGCGGGTGACCAGGTCGACGCTAATATGCTTGCGCTGGCGGGTGGCGACCATGGCCCCGGCCATACCGAGCCAAAGTACCATCAGGCGTATCAGGATATCGCCCCACACGATGCCCGATCCCATCACATTGCGCAGGATGATCTGGTAGAGGGCAAGCCCCATGGTGGCCGTGAGCAGACCGGCAATGATCAGATCTTCCAACTTGTGCAGGGCCAGCTGCAACAGTCGCAGGCGCTGGGGGGCGGCACCGTTCGTCATTGTTTTGGGGCCTGCCGGGAGCGGTAGTCCGTCAGATAGCCGTCGAGCATTTTGACCATATCCGGGGTGAGGTAGCCGGACGCCACGATCTGTCGGTTCACCGATGCGGCCAGGTCGTACCAGGCCTTCCGGATTTCCGGCGGCGGATCGACAAACTGAATGCCCTGCTTATGGATCGCCTGGAGGGCCTTGACGTTGTCCGCGCGGTTCATGGTGTCCATTTCGCTCCAGGCCTGAGACATAATCTCCCGCACCACGGCCTGGTCAGCGGGGGCGATACGGCCGAAGGCCCGGCGATCGATGGCGAGGATGCCGTAGATATAGACCACGGGCAGTTGGGTGAGGTATTTGACCTGGGTGTGCCACTGGAGCACAATGGCGCCCACCGGGCTGATGGCCACCGTATCGATCAGGCCGGTCTGCAGGCCGGTACGCACATCGGCGATGGGCAGCGAGATGGGGTTGATCCCGAACCCTTTCATGGCCTCCATGATCATCTTGTCGTGGGCTGGAATCCATACCTTCAGCTCCTTCAAGGTGTCCACTTTTTCCACCGGCTGGTTGGACATGATATAGGAGAAACCGCCGTCGGCCAGTCCGAAAGTGACGAACCCCTTTTTCTCCAGCCCTTCCTGGATGAGGCGATCCATATGCTGGCGGACAAAATAGACTTCCTCCAGGGACTGGAACTTGAGGGGCATGGCGTAAATCTGGGCGTCGGGGTAGTATCCCGACAGCGTCCCCCCGGAAAAGGCGCCGCCATGCAACTGGCCGATACGGATTTTGCGCAGCACGGCCTGGTCGTTGCCCATGACACCGCCCGGGTAGAATTTGAACCGCACGCGGCCTTGGGTGGCTTCTTCAACCCGCTGGGCCCCTTCCCGCATTTTCTTCATCCAACTGGACCCCTCGGGGGACAGGGTGGCCAGCTTCAGTTCAACCGCCTGGGTCGTCAACGCAAACGTCAGCACCAGGATTACGGTTGTAATCCGCAACAGCTTCAAACCCATCGTGATTCTTCCTTCCGCTGCAGCAATTTGGGGCATCGCCGCGCAGGTGATGCCCGTTTAAAAATAGGCGTCGGCATCGGCCATCAGCGCCTGCGCACGCTCCTGGGCAAGCGTGTTCTGGAGCACCAGGCCCGGGACATGGGGATCGGCCGCCAGGACTTCTGTGAGCAGGCGATCATGGAGTTCGCGATCATAGAGCATGCGGGCGTAGCGTTCGGCGTAGAGCACTTTGGCCATGAGGTTGGTGCCGTCGGACAGCGCAATGGCCCGTTCGAAATGCATCCGGGCCACTTCCGGTTTGCCGCCCAGGGCCGGCGGCACGAGGATGGCAAAGGTACCCAGATAAAGATGGGCGCTGCCCAGGCGATAGGTCTCGTCCACCGCGACGATGCGCGTCATGATCGCCTCCACGCGGGCGAGCTCTGCTACGGCTTCCAAATCATCCTGGCGCGCCTGAATCCATCCGGCCCAGGCGGCGCCCAGGGTGTAAAAGGCCGGAACGTCTTCTATGTCCATTTTCTGAATACGGTCTTCGAAAACATCAAATTCGGCCTGCCGCAGGCCGCAGTCCTCCGGGCGGCGGACGCAGAGGGCCCGCTCGGCGTAATCGAGGGCGCGCTGGGAAAGCTTGGCGGCTCGCTCCGGGTCTTCCACAAAGGTGGTGCTGTAGGTGCTGTATAGCGTCGCCGCCTGGATGAGAAGATTTTCGTTCTCGGGGTCGCCCCGAACCATGCCGTCCAGCATCAGGAGATAGGCGGGTCCGCCGGCCGCGACGGTGGCGGGATCGTCATTGTTGGCGATGGCCTGGGAAAGGTTGCCGGCCAGATTGTCGGTAGCCCGGGCAACCAGCCGGCTGCAGGCCGGCAGTATCAGCAGGGCCAATAGAAGCAGGCTCCGCAGGATGACCGCCATGGGCCGTCTTGCGCCGCCCGGGAAGATCCAAAAGGCCTTAGCTGGCAAGATCATCCGTGGCATGTGGGAAGTTCTCTCAGAGGTGATGGACATGTCTGCATGGGGCAGTTCTATAACGTCCTTTATTTAATGCAAATGGAGAAAAATTACAACGCGCTATATATTAGAATTGCAATAAACGCAACGGGAGCGGCCCGCCGCATCGGGTCGGCGGCAACGAATCCTAAGTGTCCATCCATGAATGGCATCTTTTGGCCCCTGGCGACGTTCTCGCCCCCTGTCGGTCCTCGGCTTAGCCGTGCTGCGCAACGCTATCGCTCCTATGGCTACGCCGTCCGTTGCCGGTCGGCTGCGGCCCCTTGCCAGGAACCAAAATCGACTAGTTCTGGACCGCCACTAAATCGTACCATGGGGGAGAAATCATTGGGCCACTCAAAAAAGCTGGCTTGCGGCGGCGCTCTCACACCGGATCGTTTCCAGACGATCCGGCCGCGTCTTCCTCCGGACCCGCTTCGTTGGTCACCGTCCCCGGTTCCCCGGCGGCCGTCTCCTGGATAACGGGTATCATGATCTTATCCTGAATGTGCAGGTCGGCTAAATCCACATCCATGTTATAATGCTTCAGAAGCCACATGGGCACGCCGAACTTGTCCCGGCACAGGGTCCAGATATTGTCTCCCCGTTGAACCCGGTAGGGTTCCAGCTCGCTGACACGATATACCGCAAAAAAGTCTTCCTGCAGCCGCTTGTGATATTCATAGCGCTGTTCTTCAAAAGCTTCGGCGTCGACCTTGTCCAAGGGAATTTTGACTTTCTGGCCCAGATGCAGGGTGCGGCCGTAGCGCAGGCCGTTCAGGCGCCGGATCTGCTGGGTCCGCACCCCGGCCCACTCGGCGTAATGGCCCAGGGTCTCCTCCACCTCTACCCGAAGAACGCCTACCGGCCGCTGATGGTCTTTCGTCATCGTCTCGAAGCGCACATCGATGGAGACGATCTCCGTATTGGGCGCCACCAGTGTGGGGATGCCCTGGGTCTCGACCTGCTCCGCGGGCGGAGGAATAGCGGCAATCTGCTGTTCCTGTGCAGCTTCGGGCACGGGGATTGGCAGGGCCTGTGATGTGCGGGCCGCTTCTGATGCCGCAACCGCCGTCGCCGCATCAGACTGGCCGACATCCGGGATAGGCGACGGGGGAGCCGTCTGGGGGGGATTTTCCAGGACCGTTGTGACCTTTTCCGCCTGCAATTCCTGACGTTCTTCGGTTTCAGGGCGCGAGACATCCTCTGGTTCCTTGGATGCGACGATCACCACGGCCTGAGGCTCCTTGATGTCTCGGGGTGTGGGTTCCGGCGTTGCCGCTTGGGATTCCATGGCCTCCGCGCGAACTGGCGACACGTCCGTATCGTCCGGCGCCTGGTCGGATTCCTGTTGGTCGGCTTGGGATGTCGACACGTCCGCTCCGACTTCATCAGACGCGCGGGAACCTGCGGGGACCGGTTCTCCCTTTTCCAAGGCAGCCGCCAGGACCGGCCCTTCCTTGGCCACCATCACCGGCGCTTGCGGTTCGGGTGGCGCAACCTTTTCACCCGGCAGCGGGATGCGCAGGGTCTGGCGGGGATAGATCGTGGCCCGCCTGTTCAGGTTGTTGGCCAGGATCAGATCGTCGAGGCGCACCCCGTGGTTGCGGGCGATCCGGCCGGCGGTGTCTCCCCGCTGGACCGTGTAGAAACGGCTGGGTCGCTGGGCGGTTTTGATGAGAGATGCCGGGATGGGCGCCAGGTCCGCATGGCCGACGGCAATCTCGGACGGCAGCCGCAGCTGGTAGCCTTTGGGTACATATTTCTGATCGCTGAACACGGGGGGCCGCAGGGCCGGATTCATTTCCCTAAGCACATCCGACACCACGTCATAGTGGGCACAGAGATCCTCGAAGCGCACAAAGCCCTTCAAGGTAATGGTATGGGACGGCCGGGGGGCATCCAGGGTCAGGGGGCCGAAATAGGCTTCATGGTTCGATGCCACGTGACGGGCGGCCAGGAATTCGGAATAAAAATTGCGCGACGCGAATTTGAAGGTGCGGCTGCGGTAGGCAGCGAAGATGGCCGGGTAGTCGCCGTGCTTTTCCCGGGCCCGGGACATGCCGGCCGCACCATGGTTGTAAGCGGTGATTGCCAAAGGCCAGCTGCCCAGCCTTTCGTGGTTTTCCTTGAGCAGCCGGGCGGCGGCATGGGTGGCGCGGATGGGATCCCGGCGTTCGTCCAGGACGTAATCCACGGACATGTAGCGCCGGCCGGTGGAACGGGTGAACTGCCAGATGCCTGCCGCCCCGAATTTACTGTAGGCACCGGGGTTGAAGGAGGATTCCACATGGGGCAGATAAGCCAGATCTTCGGGCACCCCATAGGACTTCAGGATGGCCCGGATCTCATCCAGATAGGCTCCGGAGCGGATAACGCCTTCCTGGAAGCGGTCCTTCTGGCCGATCTGGCTGCGCACCTGCCGGCTGGCACGGCGAAACGTTTCGGCATCGGCCCGGGAATCAAACAGCTTTGCTACCCGCTGACAGTCTTTATCCCGGCAGTGCGGATCGGCTGCCAGGCGCCGCAGAATGGCTTCGTATTTGGCTTTGGCGCGTTTCATGCGGTCGCGATTGATTTTGCGGGCCCCCGGCGCATCATAGGGTTTGACGGCAATTACGTCGTAGACCACCCGCAAATCGCGGCTGTCATGGATCACGGCCTGGAGGGTGGTGTATTTGGAATAGATGTCGATCCAGAAGGCGACATTGGGTTCGATCTCCCTGTAGCGGGGAAACGGCGTGTCGCTTGCGTAAGATAACGAATAAGAAAGCGTAATCCCAAGACAAACGATCATACCGGCCAACATCACGGCCAGTGTGCGGGGCAACCGGTGCATGGAAGTCCTCTCTGTCCTGTCGGTGTGGTTCGGGGATGATGGACCTACTGTACTCAGCCGATGGGCTGAAACCGCCGCAGGGCCTCAGCGATCCGGTCCCGGCGGTCTTCGGCCAGGTCGCGGACCGGCACCGTTGCCTGAGTATCGTCGTTGCGCACAACATAATACCAGGCACCATCGTCCCAGATGCGGATCAGATCCTCGGGGTCCCCCCCACCTCGTCCTTGTAAATCTGTTTGATGGTTTGACCCAGTTGATAAATGCGTTGATTGTCCATAGTGTATTCCTTCATGGTGATCGTTGATGTCAACCATGCCGACCGCCGAAAATTTGACAGTCGAATGTCAACTTGTTTGTAAATAAGACTACTAAGCATAGCTGCTTATAAGTGGCAATCGTACAACTCAACGTCAAGTTGCCTTTGCCAGCATCTGGAGAATGAAACAAAATGCAAGTTTTATGCTAAGTGGTTCTGTTCGTAACAACGGTGACCTCATGAGGGCGAAACGGCTGGCTGACGAGGCGCGAAAGCTTATGAATATCCGGAATATTCCGTTTTTTAGCAACGCTGTCAGATTGTTGAATTGACGGCTGAAGATCATGATATGTGCGAATAGAGCCACTAGGGAGGATACAGATGATCATCAAGCAGATTGAAATCGGAACCATGGACAATTTCAGCTATATCGTCGGCTGTGAGGACACCCGCAAAGCCCTGGTCATCGATCCCGGACCCGACGTGGACCGCATCCTAGCGGAAGCAAAGGCTGAGGGACTCGTCATTGAAATGATCGTCAACACCCATACCCATGGCGACCATACGGCCGGCAATGCCCGTCTCAAAACCCTGACGGGCGCCCAGATCGTGCTCCACGAGGAGGATGCCCCGGGCTACCCCCAGGCGGATGTGCGCCTGAAAGACGAGAAAACCCTTCAATTGGGGGATATCACCTTCGACGTGATTCACACCCCCGGCCATACCCCCGGAGGTATCTGCCTGCACGCCCGGGGAAACCTCTTCACGGGGGACACCCTTTTCGTAGGCGACAGCGGCCGCACCGACCTACCCGGCGGCGACCGCCCCACTTTGGGCGCCTCCATCCGTCGTTTGATGGAACTGCCTGAGGATACCGTGGTCTGGCCGGGCCACGACTACGGCCCCACCCCTTCCTCGACCCTGGGATGGGAAAAACGCCACAATGTCAACGCCCGCGAATACGGCTATGATGTGGCCGATTGATTTTTTAACGGATTTCATTATGATTGGGCGGTTCAGCTCACCTAATTTCATGGGAAAGGTTAGACTGCGGACGATGATGAAGCCGGCCGCCATTCAGGATCAATCCACCGGAGCGCTCCCAGCACCATGACCGCCTTCCCGCGACGGCTCCTGCTGGGGTGGGCTGTTTTGGTATTGCTGGTGGCCGGCTGCGGACACGACAGCACGCTGGAGGGTATCCGGCGCTCCGGCCGTCTGGTGGTGATCACCGACAACAACGCCAACTGCTACTACACCTACCGCGGCAAGGCCATGGGCTTCGAGTATGATCTGGCCAAGGCCCTGGCCGATCGCCTGGGGGTCGAACTCAAAGTGATCACCCCCGGCTGGGACGGGCTGTTCAAGGCCTTGCAAAGGGGCCGCGGCGATTTTGTAGCCGCCAGCTTGACGATTACGGGTCAACGCCAGTCCGAGGCGGATTTCTCGACCCCCTACCTGGCGATCCGGCAGCACATCATTTACAATCGCGGCAACCCCGCCCCACACGCCATCGCCGATCTGGCCGGGCGTACGATTTATGTGCGGCGGGGATCGTCGTATCAGGAACGCCTGGAGCAGCTGCAGGCGAACGGTATCGCCCTCGAAACTCGTGCTGCGCCCGAACGTGCCCACGGAGGAGCTCATCCGCCAGGTGGCGGATGAGGAAATCGCCCTCACCGTGGCCGACTCGAACATCGCCAAATTGAACCGCCGCTACTACCCTGCCGTGGCCATCGGCTTTGCGATTGCCGATGAAGAATCCCTGGCCTGGGCGGTGCGCAAGGGCAATGCCTCCCTGCTGCAAGAGATCAATGCCTTTTTTAAGGACATCAAGGCCGACGGCACCTTCGATAAAATCTACCGGAAGTATTATACGGGGGTGCAAAATTTTGACTACGTCGACGTGATCAGCTTCCACAACGCCGTGGAAGAGCGTCTGCCCCCCTACAAAGACCTGATCCGCCGGGAAGCCAAGCGCCATGGCTTCGACTGGCGCCTGATCGCCGCCACCATCTACCAGGAATCCCACTTCAATCCCCACGCCCGCAGCCACACCGGAGTGCGCGGCCTGATGCAGCTGACGCTCGAAACGGCCGCCGAACTGGGCATCGAAAACCGCCTCGATCCCGAGGCCAGCATCCAGGGAGGGGTCCAGTATCTGGCGGACATCTACGCCCGCTTCGACGACATCCAGGGCCGGGACCGCATGCTCTTCACCCTGGCCAGCTACAATGTGGGCTACGGCCACGTCCGGGACGCCCAGCAGATTGCCCGGGACCTGGATCTGCCTCCCGACAAGTGGTCCTCCCTCAAGAAAACCCTGCCTCTCCTGCGCCATCGCAAATACTACAGCAAAACCCAGTACGGCTATGCCCGCGGCCTCGAGCCGGTGCGCTTCGTCACACGCATCCTGAATTATTACGACATTCTTCGCAATCAGTCGCGATCGTGAGAATCTAAACAATAAGCGGGGAAGAATTTTGCGACGCTCAGAAACATCGCCCCATTGGTTCGGTATGAATAGCCTTGCGGAGACGCCTGTCTGACCGAACCATATGATTTTAAAAGCTCTTTCTCCTCATCGATGTTAGCGGGAACTGCAGAGGATGCCCTATTTTTTTACTCATCCGGTTTTCGCGTACGCGGCCACACCGACAGCGTGATATGTCAGATGAAATCGGAATGATCGCAAATCTGCCGGGTAAAGATTCCTCCAGAACGGCTACCGGCTTGAATTCTCGATGAGCAGCGGTATCTCAGGGGTTGGCAACAGCAAACGTGTCGCAGGCGTCAAACGCTCCGGATTGCAGTCCCTTGCGAAACCAGCGCACACGCTGGGCGGAACTGCCGTGGGTGAAGGAATCGGGGGTTATGGTGCCGCGGGACTGCTTTTGCAGGTGGTCGTCCCCGATCATGCTGGCGGCGTTGAGCGCTTCCTCGATATCCCCTTCCTCGATAATATGCCGGGTCCGGTCCGCATGATGAGCCCAAAGTCCGGCAAAACAATCGGCCTGGAGCTCCAGGCGCACCGAAAGCTGGTTGTATTGGCTCTGAGACACTCTGCTACGCATTTGATGCACTTTGTCGCTGATGCCGAGCAGGTTCTGAACATGATGGCCGACTTCATGAGCGATCACATAGGCCTGGGCAAAGTCGCCCGGTGCGCCCAGTTGGTCCTTGAGATCCTGATAAAAACCGAGATCGATATACACCTGCCGGTCCGACGGGCAATAAAAAGGCCCCATGGCCGCCTGGGCAAACCCGCAGGCCGATTCCACCGCCCCGCTGAAGAGCACCAGTTTGGGCTGTGCGTAGTTTTTACCAGCCGCGCGGAAAAGCGCATCCCAGGTATCTTCGGTATCCGCGAGGACGACCGAGACGAAATCGGCCAACTCGTTTTCAGCCGCCGTCGGAACATACGCCGATTGCTCGACGGAAGACCCCGAAACATTGGTGCCCTGCTGCAGGATGACCGATGGGTCGATGCCAAAATACATGCCGACCAGGGCCAGGATGAGAAGCCCCAAACCGCCGCCCTTAGCCTTGCCGGAAAGGCGGATCCCCCGACGGTCCTCGATGTTGCGGCTCCGGCGTCCTGTTCTCCATCGCATGACTCACATTCTCCTATTCACGGACGCTTGGCTAAGCGCCCCGTGTTGAGGGCTACCACCTTGGTAATAGCCGATATAGAGATAGAAGCGGTTAGGCTGGCCGGAGATGGCAGGTCGCTAGCCGTAAACGGTTCGCAGTTGTGCCGTTATGCATTCGGCGGCCGGTTATGGGCAATCGTATACGGGGTAGTCATAGGGTTACCGGCTGTCAAGACGATCGCCAGACCCAGCCATAAGGACTCAGTTATTTTAGCATTGCACATGAAAATGCGAAAATCGGCCGGTCATTTCTGAGCGCCCCCCCTTCAGCACCTGAGTCGGTCATTATCTGTAGGACCTAGCGCCCGCCAGGCCCCATCGACAACGTCCATGGGATCCAGCAAGGTAACGCGCTCGGGGTCGCGCATGATGTTCCAGATGAAATCCCCGTAAACCAGATCCGGTGATGGGCGGCCGAGGGAAAGGTGCAGGTGGGGGAGGATCCTGGCTTTTGAGCGGCGGGTGTCGGCGATGGTGGCGATGATCTCCCCTTCCCGGACGGCGGCGCCGGGGCGCAGGCCGTCCCGGGGGTGGGTGTGGGCGTAGACCGACAGATAGGTTCCCGCATTGGTAGCGCTGTTCTCATGTTCGACGATAATGGCCTGCCCGAGATAGTCTTTAAACATGGCCCGCACTATCCCGTCCTCCATCACCGGAATGCGGGCTTCTCCATCGAGCCGGCGCACTTCTCCGCCGCGGGTTTCATACAGACAGATATCGATCCCCTCGTGGGGGAAATCCCGCGTCCCGAAATCCCCCCACCATTTATCCATGGCGCCATAGCCCATGCCCGGGTAGAAGGCCCAGTTGTTAAATTCAGCTGGATCGATGGAATTGGCATCGATGAGCATTTCGGTAAAGGGAATTTTGACGAGTCTCACCGTCGGCTCCGGTTGTCGTGATGGTCCCCTTGAGAAGGAATGGGCAGCTCTGCGTTCGATCTTCGGTCACATGTCATAATCGATCGTTTGACATCCCTCGCATTATACGTCGACCCGCGCCGCGCGACAGTCTCTCAGGTGCATCGGGCATGCACCGCACGGCACCGTCTTACCCGCCGCCCCAGGCATCAGGCAAATTGCGGGGTTACGCCCCAAATGTTTTCCGCATATTCCATCACCGAGCGGTCGCTCGAAAACTTGCCCATGTTGGCCGTATTCAAAATGGAGCGGCGGGTCCATTCGTCCTGATCGTGGTAGAGTGCACTGACCCTTGCCTGGCAATCCATGTAAGCCCGGTAGTCCGCCAGGATGCAGTAGCGGTCGCCGCCCTTCAGCAGAGCGTCCGTTATGGGCGCGAACAGGCCGGGTGATTGCGGCGAAAAGGTATTGTTTGCGATCATCTGGAGCGCCATCTGCAGTTCCGGGTCGTTGTCGTAAAATTGCCGGGGGTCGCAGCCGTTCCGCCGCAAATCCGCGATCTCGCCGGCGGTGCGCCCGAAGATAAACATGTTCTCCTTGCCGATTTCCGCCAGCATCTCCACGTTGGCACCGTCCAGGGTTCCGATGGTCAGGGCGCCGTTGAGGGCGAACTTCATGTTCCCGGTCCCCGAGGCTTCGTAGCCGGCCGTGGATATCTGCTCCGAGAGCTCCGCGGCGGGGATGATCCGTTCGGCCTGGGAGACGCAGTAGTTGGGCAGGAAAACCACTTGCAGCCGCCCGTCCACCACCGGATCGTTGTTCACCACCGCGGCCACACCGTTGATCAACTGGATGACGAGTTTGGCCATCTGGTAGCCCGGCGCCGCCTTGCCGCCGAAAAACACGACGCGGGGAGTGAAGGTTCCCCCGGGATCCGTCTTGATTCGATTATAGAGCGTGATCACATGGAGTACGTTGAGCAACTGGCGCTTGTATTCGTGGATGCGCTTGACCTGGACGTCGAACATGGCGTTCCGGCGGCAGGCAAATCCCACCTTGCGCGCCACATAGTCGGCCAGGAGTTCCTTGTTGGCCTGCTTGACCGCCTGCCAGCGGGCGCGGAATTCGGCATCTTCGGCATGGGGCGTCAGCGCGTGCAATTGCTCCAAATGTTGGCACCAGTCCCCGGAAATCGTTTCGGTAATCAGGGCCGACAGGCCGGGATTGCACTGGTGCAGCCAGCGGCGCGGGGTAATGCCGTTGGTGATGTTGCGGAAGCGGCCCGGGAAAAGCGTGTCGAATTCGGGAAAGATGACCTTGCGGAGAATATCGCTGTGCATGGCCGCCACGCCATTGACCGAAAAGCTGCCCACGATGGCTAGATGGGCCATGCGGACGGCCTTCTTGGGGAATTCCTGGATAATGGACAGCCGCGCCAGGAAGTCGTCTTCATTCATGCCGTCCGGGCAGTGCGGCTTGGCCCATTGCAAAAATCGATAGTTGATTTCGTAGATGATCTGCATGTGCCGCGGCAAAAGCCTTTCCATCAGGGCGCAGGACCAGGTTTCCAGGGCCTCGGGCAGGATGGTGTGGTTGGTGTAGGCAAAAACGCGGGTGCACAGGCCCCAGGCCGTATCCCAGTCCATGAGTTCTTCGTCCAGGAAAATCCGCATCAGTTCGGGGATGGCGATGGAGGGATGGGTTTCATTGAGCTGGATGACCACCATTTCGGGAAGCTTTTCAAAGGTGCTGTAGGTTTTCTTGTAGCGGCGCAGGATGTCCTGCAGGGAGGCGGTCACGAAGAAATACTGCTGGGAAAGTCTGAGCATGCGCCCCTTTATGTCTTCATCCCGGGGGTAGAGAACCTTGGAAATGACTTCATCGCGGATCTTGGCCTCCACGGCGCCGATGTAGTCGCCGGTATTGAAGTAGGCCAGATTGAATTCGGTGTCCGACTTGGCCGACCACAGCCGGACGTTGAGGACATGGTCATTGCGGAAGCCCGGTACGAGAAAGTCGCAGGCCATGGCCAGGACTTTTTCCGTGTCGACCCAGTCGTAGCGCTGCCGGCCCTGCTCATCCTCCCAGGAGATGACGCGGCCGAAGAACCGGACTTCGTGCAAAAAGCGGCCGCGGTCGTATTCCCAGGAATTGCCCCGCTGGGTCCAGTTGTCCGGAAGCTCCACCTGGGCCCCGTTTTCGATGACCTGATGGAACATGCCGTAGTCGTAGCGTATCCCGTAGCCGTAGCCCGAGATGCCCTTGGTGGCCATGGAGTCCAGGTAGCAGGAGGCCAGCCGGCCCAGTCCGCCGTTGCCCAGGCCCGCGTCCCACTCCACCTCGGCCACCTCCTCAAGGTCGAGGCCGAATTCGGCCAGGGCCTGTTTAGCCTCGTCGTAAATACCCAGACAATGCAGATTGTTGAACAGTGACTTGCCGGGCAGATACTCCATGGACAGGTAGTAGACGCGTTTGCTCTGATCTTCGTAGTAAGAGCGCTGCGTCCTGATCCACTGGTCGATCAAGCGTTCGCGCACGGTCAGGGCCAGCCCATGGTAATAGTTGTATGCCCCGCGGCGGGCATAATCGAGCCCGAGACTGGAGACAATGTGCCGGATAATATCCCGTTTCAGACCGACCACGGTGTCGGGCTCGAAAAGCCCCGCGTCCCATTTAAAGGTGGTAACGGTGGGATCCAGGGGTGGCGAAGCGAAGGCTTCCATCTGGCGTGTCGTTTTCATGGGATCTCCTTGGGGTCGATTGTCGCGGTGTGGTTTGCGGTCTATTTTTACAAGATAACACCCGAAAAACCCGGGTCAATTCCAGGGGCGTGTGGGTTCAATTCCCCGGAGGGCCTTTTCCAATCTTGTTGACAGCGCGGCGCCCGTCGATTTAGTAGCCTTTGCGAAATGGAAACCCTTCTCGTCGAGTGGGGCCTGCCGGCCCTTTTCTGTGTCAGTTTTCTAGCCGCCACCGTGCTGCCTATTGCCTCGGAATGGCTGCTGGCGGCGATCGTGGTCCAGCCGGTGGATATGACCGCGGCGGTGGCTGTTGCCACGGCCGGGAACACACTGGGGGCGATGACCACCTGGGCCGTCGGGTGGTGGGGTGGCCTGTGGGTCATGCAACGCTGGCTGCGGATCGGCGCGGCGGACCGCATTAGGGCTGAGAGCTGGTACGCCCGCTGGGGCCGCTGGTCCCTGCTCCTGGCCTGGGCGCCGGTAGTGGGAGACCCCCTCTGCCTCGTGGCCGGCATGTTCAAAGTTCCGCTGACGCGTTTCATCCCCCTTGTAGCCGCCGGCAAAGCGGCGCGCTACCTGGTCATCGCCTGGGCGGCTCGGCAGCTGGTGGCCTGACGGACGGCTATCGACAGATGCTGTTGCCATGATTGGGGTTAGACCAAAGAATGCCGGCAACGGCTGCAGCCCGAATCGATCCTGTCCGATGAGGTAATGGGTCGGCAGCGCGCGTTCAACCGAAAGGACCCTCCTTGTCCCACAGACCGTTCACCCCCCACCTCTTTCTCCTCGGATCCGCAACCGACAGGACCCTGCGATAGCGTCGGTGGACCGCAGTCCTCAAGGAAGGCCCATCCCATATGGAGATCTGCCACGAAACGTAAAGCCGCTGTAAACAAATCGGCGCATCCATCCTAGTTGCACCGGCTGCGAGACCTTGATCAGACGGGAAACCCGTAGGAGCGGAAAATCGCGTTTCCTCGAATCCGGATGTCAATCCCCCAATTCAGAGGCATGACGTCCAGCGATTAATGTTCCTTATCCCGCAAACAACTTGTCGATAGGGATGCTATACGATATCAGCTGCGAGGACTGTCAGGTGGCTTTTGGGAAAATCATTGTAAAAACGGATCCCAGACCTTCATCTGACTGAAATTCCAACTGGCCGCCGGATCGATCGATAAATTTTTGCACCATGGGGAGTCCAAGTCCCGTTCCCTTGTTCCCCTTGGTCGTGAAAAATAAATCCAGTACTTTTCGTTGTTGATGATCCGGGATGCCGCATCCATTGTCCTTGACACTTATCATAAGATTGCCCGCATGGGTCACGGACGTGCTCATCAGGATGCGGCCGTCCTCTTTTTCCTTCAAAGCATCTGCGGCATTGAGAATTAGATTTAACAAGGCTTGCTGTAGCTGGACTTCGTCGATGGGCCATACCGTATTCTGATCGGTTAGGGCGTATTCAAATTTCAAGCTGCCGCTGGCTGGGATCGCTTCGAACAAAGGGCGGTTGGCAAGGATGAGGGCGTTGATGTCAACGGGCTTGATATGAAATTGATCTTCTCGGGCATACGCCAGCATCTCGCTTGACAATCTGCTGATACCGTCAAGACTGTTTTTGAGCCACTGCCATTTCTTCTCAATGCGGCGATAGTCATTTTCTTTGATATATTTATCCATCAGCTGGGCGGCCGATTGATTAACTGCCAGCAGGTTTCTGATATTGTGCGCCAAATGGCTCACCGTCAAACCAATGGCCGCCATACGTTCATTGCGAAGCGTTTCCTTTTGCAGATGGATATTATCGATGTTCAAGGCAAGTTCATTGGCAACGGCGGAGACGAATTTGGCATCATCCTTGGTAAATGGACTCAGCAGATTATTGGCTTGCGCGTACAACAGGCCAATCACCCCGTTTTTTCCGTTAATTGGCGCACACACGATTGATCGCAGATCGTTGATGCTGATGGATTCCGATTCCTGAAACCGCTGGTCTTCGCTAAGATTCTCGCTCACTAAGGTGACCTTCTCCGTCAGCACCCAATCGAACACCGTGTGACTTATGGGGATCGTATCATTATTAGATCGGCGTTGTTCACCAAATTTAAAGGCTAAAATGTCAAAAGAATCATCGGAAACCGATCGCCTGGCTACCAATGCGTATTCGGCCAGGGGCATGGCTTTCATGATGAGCGCGATGCCCTTTTCATAGATATCCGTGGCATCGCTGATCAAACGCAAATCTTCGCTTAATTGGTACAACAGTGAAAGCCTTTTATGGGCCAGCGTATCCAGCGACGGCGCCTCGGAGGCCTCGTCGCTCGTGTGGTCCAGAAATCCACGTGCCGCCTGGTCTGCATTTTGGGTCCAGATATCGGCAAAATCGATCTCTTGAAGGCTGATGTCGATGGTATCGGAAGCCACGCTTACAGGTTCGGACAAAAAATCGCAGCCCTCATCCGGTTGCAATAGAAACAGATAGGTTCGACTGCCGATGGAGATTCTGTCGTGACTTCTGAGAGGCGCTTTTTTGATGCGCTTGTTGTTCAGATAGGTACCGTTTTGGGAACCGAGGTCTTCGATGAGAAACTGTCTGTCTTCGGAAAGAATACAGGCATGGCGGCGGGAAATGTGTTTATCGTCCAGTTGGATTTGGAGGCCGTCAACCTGGCTCCGTCCAATGTAGGTCCGTTGCTTGCGGATCAGGAGCGGTTTGGCAAAAGACTTGTTGGGATAGGGTATCAGGTAGGCCTTCCTGGGTTCATGTATAGCCTTGTTCACGGTTGGCATCCCTATCACTTTAATTCCGAGCGGTGTCTGATTTTACCTTGACATCGATAGGAGCTGAGATTCATTAACCGATACGATTCGCTATGTATATCAATTCATGCAACAAGTATCAAGCACACCAAGGGGACGCCCTTTCCTTTTTAACTTCCCAACCGCGAGACCGCTGAGGGCCAGGCCGCAACATGTCTCAGCCTGATTCTTTTCTCTAATCCCGCAAACTCTCTTCGCAGTGTTCTATCGCTTTCCATTCGAGCTTTGAATCGTTTGCAGACTTGCGAAAGGACGGCATCGCTGATGCCAAACTGTTGGCCGATCACGCTTGCTTAAGAAAACCGCCTTCTGCTCGTTGCCGCAGGAATTGACATGATAAAACAGTCCAGAAAAGGTGATCCCCAAGGGACGGGCCATATCTAACCCCTTTCGATGGTTTGGCAGTGGCATACCAATCTGGAAGGATATAGCCTGGGAGAGTTTTTTTGTCAATTGTTGAGACCTGACCCCGTCGAAGTCAAATGGTCAGCCGCTATAAATCGATGCGCCAGCAGCGGTGAATCGATTTGTGCTTGCGGCGGTAATCTTCGGGAATGGTGCGGGCCGTGATCTCTTGCGCTCGCACGGAGGGGAGTTTCTCTTTGCGAAAAGTGAAATTCTGGTGGTTGGTGGAGAAGAAAAGCGTGGCCCCGGGCCGCAGCACCTGTATCACGGCTTCCAAAAGAACGGGGTGGTCCCGGGCGATGTCGAAGTCGCGCTTTCCGTTCCGGTCGGTGGAATAGGACGGCGGATCCACCACGGCCAGGTCGAAAGTGACGCCCTCGGCCCGGGCCTGGGCGAGGTAGGCCAGGCTGCCGGACTGGACCAAGCTGTTGGTTTTTTCCGCAAGGCCGTTCAACGTCAGGTTGGCCCGGGCCCATTCGATGGCCGTGCGGGAACGATCCACCGATACCGTGCGGCGGGCGCCGCCCCTGGCCGCATAGCAGGAGAAGGCCCCCGTATAGCAGTAAAGGTTCAGAACATCCCGTCCCGCGGCCATCTCACCCACCATCTGGCGGGTATTGCGGTGGTCGGCAAACAACCCGGTATCCACATAGTCATGGAGGTTCACGTAGAACGCGAGATCCCGCTCCCGCACCGCGAACCTATGGTCGGTGTGCTCCAGTCGCCGGTAACGCTGGCCTTCCTGTTTGCCTGCCCAGCGGTTTTTGAGGTGGAGCCTGTCTTGGGGCACGTCAAGGGCTCGGGCTGCGGCCGTCCCCATGATCGGCAGCCATTCCGGCACGGACTGCCTGCGCATGTACTCGGCCACCACCAGGTGGCCGGCGTACCAGTCCACCGCCGCCCGGATCTCGGGGATGTCATGATCGTAAAGCCGGAATACCTCGATCCGCTGCCGGGCGAAGCGCTTGTGCAGATGCTTGAAATTCTTCTTCACCCGGTTGGCCAGCATCTCCCCCTGCTGCTCAAATTTTGACAAGGTTCCTTCGTCTGGCATCGATCTTTCCATCGTAATTGCTGACTTTGTGAAGTTTTTTCCATTCAATTCCCTTTTCCAGACGCCATCTCAGGAATTGGATTTTGGCCCACTGTCAAGGCGCGGAGACGGTGCATCCCGCATAGCGGGACTTCCCATCTGATCGATCTTTCAAAGGTGGTTGCCCGGAGGCGTACTCAGGTACGCTGAGGATTGGCAATGTCTCCGTAACGCAGAGAGTGGGCCAAAAGACTTTCCTGAGTCTGCCCCCTAAAACCCATCTCAAAATTAGGGGTTTCGTTCGAAATCAAGGCGAAGCCGAGGAGCAACCCGCAGGCATACGCAAGTATGGCGAGGACTTGAGACGAGGCTTCAACGCCGATATCGGGCGAAAAAACTTTTTGAGATGGGTTTTACCAGGAGCCGGAGGCCCCCCCGCCCCCCGAACTCCCACCGCCGCCGGAAAATCCGCCGCCACTCGAAAAACCGCCGCCGGACGAGCGCCACCCGCTCCCGCCGGAGGTCAGCGTAAATCCGCCGATGCTGGCCCGGCCTTTGTGTTTCAGATCGCTTTTGGCTTTGCCGTACCAGGGGGTGCGGGAAAGAATGATCTTGGCGATGGGGAAGCAGACCAGATAGGTGACCAGCAGAATAAGGGCTCCGTTGGTGCCCACCACCACGATGGGGAACATGGCCCAGAAGGGAATCAGGAAAAAGTAGAGAAACCAGCCCATGCCCGGGGTCACCACCCCCAGCACCGTAAACAAACCGATGATTCCGAAGATAAAGCAGCCGATGAGAATACGTTCCACGATCCCCAAATCCGGGCCCTGAAAAAAGCTGCCGCTGGTCTTGGACGAAGACGGGGGTGTCCCCTCCGGAATTGCGGCGTTGTCGCCTTGCAGCTGGGCCAGGACGGCGGCCACTCCCTGTGCGATGCCGCCCTCGTAATCGTCGGCCTTGAAACGGGGGGCCATCACGTTGCGGATGATGCGGCCGGCTTCGAGGTCGGTCAGCCGGCCCTCCAAACCATAGCCCACCTCGATCCGCATACGCCGCTCCTGGGGTGCCACCACCACCAGTACGCCGTTATCCTTACCCTTTTGACCCAGCTGCCAGGCCTCGAAAACGCGTAACGCGAAGTCTTCGATGCTATCGCCTTCCAGGGTGGGCACGGTAAGGACCACAACCTGGTCGGTAGTACGGTCTTCGAAGTCGGCCAACTGGGCGGAGATCCGGTCGATGGCCTCCGGGCTGAGGATCTCGGCATCATCGGTGACCCTACCCTGCAGGTAGGGTACGTCGGCTGCATGACCGAAGGTGGTCCCTCCCAAGAAGAAGACGGCCAAAGCGAATGCCAAAAGCCTGAGATTACACATCGGCGCCTCCCTTCTGCTGCAAGAGCGCTTCCGGAATCCGGTCCGTGCCGTTCCCCTGCGGCGCAAACCCGGCCGCTTTCAGATGCGCCTCCAGGCGCGTCAACCCTTCGGATAGGGCCTGCGGACGGTTTCCCTGCTTCAAGGGCGGTAGCATGGCGGCGATGACGTTGGCGAGGGCGTCTGCGGAAAGGCGGGATTGGACGCCGCGGTCGGGCAGAATCACCACCTGGTGCTCGAAAAGGCCGATCGCCACTAAAATGCCGCATCGATCCGGCACCTTGAAAACCTCATGTTCCAGGAAGAGCGACTGCGCGTATTGGCGCATTTCGCTTTCGGCCCTGGTGTTGTCAAGAAAACAGCGGGCCCAGCCGGGCCAAACGACCGTCAGCAGGGCGGCCAGCGTCCCGACGCCGAGGATTGTCAGCAGGGGGGTCAGGGCTGCATCGGCCGAGATCCAGTCCGGCCGCATGAGGACTTGAATCAGCATTATCAGCGCACCGGCCGCCGCTCCCAGCGCAAAAGCCTTCCAGGGAATCTCCGGATAGTGATCGCACTTGTCCACCACCGCCGCCACAAGCTCGACGCCGGTATTTTTTTCCAAGGTGCGGATTCGGGAAGCGAGCGCTTGGCTTTGGTCTTCAGAAAAATACATGGCGGTTTCCAGGTTGAAGGATGGCGATACAATGCCTATGTATGTTGAATGGCAACCATGCTTTCTATGCCACACCGATCCCCTGGTCAAGAACAGGAGATCAGGCGGCGAATGGGGCGATGGGGGGTTTCAGCCGCGCCCAATGGCGACAAACCTGAAATCCCCTATTTTCAGCCTTGCCGCCGTACGGAAGGAACATGAAAAATCATCCAGCAGACGGGCCCTCGGAACCCGCCCCGCGACCGCTGACACACCTGCTGCCGTATCGGTAACCGCCGAATCCACCTGCCCTGTTGCCGCCGCGTCTGCCATACATCGAAAACACAAACCGCGGGCACGTGCCAATCGGTGGCCCGCCGCAAGCGGTCGCAAGCCCGCCCCAGGGGCCTGGCGGCCCCTTGAGAGGTTGTAATGCCATCCCTCACCCGCAGCGGAAACCCTATCGATAATACCGATCGCCGGACCGTCGCCGAGGAAGCCGATCCCGCCCCCGGGACGAACACGGCCGACGAATCCGCCGGAGATGCCGATCGCATGCTGCGCATGATCGTGGGATCGACCTATCTCGATCCGCAGGATATTCGGCGCAAGTTGGACGATAGCGCGTCCCGTGATGCCGCTGAGCCAGGCCAGGATCTCAACTCCGGCCTCGTCATCCTGGCGGTGGCCTTGGTTTTTCTGCTCTTCGCCTGCGATTTGATCTTTATGAAAGGCTGACCGGCGGCCACCGGTCAAGATAGGCGTTCGCTCAGCGCCCCATCCGAGCGCTTCCATCACGGTTTGAAACCGCAAATGACGGGGTCGCCACCTCCGGCGGCATCTTCGCCCCCCTATCGCCGCAAAACCGGGCAAGCACGGTATAGCGTCCCGGTGGAAGGCCGGGCGGCAGTTCCCAACGGATGAAGGCCATCTGATCGATATCCTCAAATCGGGGGCAGCGGCCGTCCACGGCGGCGGCAAAGGCGGGCTCAAAGGCAATCGCCTGACCGGGATGGTCCGTTTCGTTGCGCCCTTCGAGGAAGAACACCGGCACCACCCCGATGGGAAAAGCCGTCATGCGGATAAACCGCAGGGTCACGGTCTCTCCGGGCCGGTAACGGTCGAAATCGGTGATAATGCCGATCAGTTTGTTGTCGTCGGAAATGCCGGTGCCCACGCCCGAGGTGGTCTCGTCCCAGGACCGAGCCGGCCCCACGTCCACATGCACGGAGCGGCCGTGATAATACCCTGTGCCGCCGAAACCAAGGTCCTGCACGAAGTGCCACACCTTCTCGGAGGCCACCCCGGCCATCATGAAATCGGCTGCCATGCCGTACTGGTGCAGGCTGGCCTTGGCGGCCAGCCCACCCCGCGCCCTTACCTTTGTGTTGTATTCCGGGCTGCGGTAGCCGGAGGTGATGGTGATAAGTGCGCCAGGGTTCAATCGGTCTTCCAGAAAATCCAGAAACGCAATCAAGCCGCAGGGAGACGTGGGGGTGGCTCGGGTCGAAGGGCGCTCCGAAAACCCCATGGATGGCCTTGAGCGCGGATTCGTCATACCCTCCTCCGGGCAGCCGGTAGGCGCCCTCGAAAGTTTTCCCGTTCTTTTCGCTGACCATCCGCAGCCGCCCGTCGCCCTCGTGGAAAAACCGGGCCTGATTAATATCAGCAGCAGCAACTGGCGCCGCTATGTTCGAAAGACAAAAAAGGATATGCAATAGGGCGATTACGATCGAAGTGTGTTTCATTTGGGTGCTCTTCCAGCTGGTGTAGTTTTCAGCCAGAGGTTTTTTGAAAGGCAATCTTAGCCTGATTCTCAAAGGTGTCTGAATCTGCAAGGGAGATATCGAAAAGAAGCCTTTTCAGAAATTGGATTTTGGTTCACTATCAAGGTGCGGGCATGCTGCAACCCGAAGCGTACTAAAGTAAGATGAGGACTTGCAGTTGGGCCGCAACGCCGAACGTGGGCTAAAAGACTTTTCTCTAATGACTTCTATTTGAAGCGTGAGACCGCCTTCTTGAACCCCTCGCTGAACGCCGTCCAGGCCTTCTCGGTCCCTTCCCGGACATCTATCCAGGCATCCTCGGCCCCGCCCTTGAATTCGTCCCATGCATTTTCACCGGCCACTTCCAGGTCGATGATTTTCTCTTTCATGCGCTGGCGCATCCGGCCCAGCTCTTCCCACTCCTTTTCCATCTTCTGACGGGCTTCGGCCGAAAGGTGCTGGGACTTGGCCTCCAACTTGCTGCGCTCGACATTCCAGCGATAATTCATCTCATCATACTGCTCTTTCATCTTTTTCAGGAACTCATCCTTGGTCAGTGCCATGATCCCGTCCTCCCTGGTTGGTTGATTGAGAAAACTATAAGACACTGAAACCCAGTAATCAAATCAAGGGCGCCCCCTCTCCACCGTTATTCGTCATTCCATCCGGGTCAAATAATCATCCCGCGTGAGCCAGAGTTCTTCCATGCGGTACATATGCCAGTGATCGTGCATCAGAATGTGGCGGGTCAGGATGTAGGCGGTGTAAAGGCTGTATTCTGGATGGTCAGCGATCTTGTACCATGCGGCGGGCGTCAGCTCCATCAGCAGATCCACCTGCTGCGCCCGATAGCGGGTAAACTGCGCCAGGGCGCCGTCCATGGGCATTACCTCCGGGGTGTCGGGTTCTTCTTCCCCATCACCGGGGATGTAGGGCACGAAGACGGGGTGTTCTTCGTCCCGGAAGCGCTGCAAGCGCTCCAGCAGCATGGGTTGCACCCGTGCCAAGTGGCTGAGGTGTTCGGCGATAGTCCAGAAGCCGTCGCCCCGGCGGTGATCCAGCCGGTCGGCGGGAATGCTTTGTGCAAAAGCGGACAGCACATTGGGTGCCCGCCGGAGACCTTCCAGCAGGTCCGCGATGTCGTTCATGGTGCGTCTCCATTTTCTGCGGCCGAAAGGTGGTCTTTTCCACATACTCCGGCCCATGCCGTGTTCGCCGATTCAAACAGATAAAATCCACGATCGCCGCCGAGATGTCGACCGAAAGGCGCACTGGTCGTCCGATAAGCCTGTGGTTGCATGTCGCAAGCCGTGAATCGCCGCTATTTTTCCGAGAGAGGTACCGTTTCTGCTCCGGTCACCCGGAGGAGTTCTCGTGGCGTCAGGCGCAGCATGGCATCGATCGCACCCCCACCGCCGTATATCGTGTCCAGTGCCAGAACCGCCGGGTCCACCAGGGTGCGCAGGGTCTGCCGATGGCCGAAGGGCGGCATGCTGCCCACGACAAACCCCGTAATGGACAAGGCCTTATCCGCCGAAGCGAATTTGACTTTTCTACGGCCCACGGCAAGATAGGCCGCCAGTTTCCGGGGGTCCACCCGGGAAACCCCGTTGGCGATCACCAGAAACGGGCTGTCGGCATTCAGAAACACCAGCGATTTGATGATGTGATCGGCGTCCACGTCTCAGCTCCCGGGCGGCATCGTTGACCGTGGGGGTGTGGCCCCTCATGGGCAGGATGATGGCCGCAATCTGGTGAGCCTCGATGAAGTGCTGCAGATCTTCGCTGGTGAAAGGCGCTGCCATGAATAGCTCCCTTGTCGCTGCGGATGCCGGCGGATCCATCGGATAGAGCGAAGATGGATTTTCTATATCAAATCCCGCTGCGTGTGGATACGGTTTTTCGGCCGGCCGTTTTGGCTTCAGGCCCGTCCGTGCGCGGTTGGATAACGCGCAATGGGGCGACCGATCGGGTGGGACGCCCCTTTTTCACGGCGGCATCACTCCAGGGCTCTAAGGCTGTCGACGAGCCGCGCCACCTCGTCCTCAGTGTTGTAGTGCACCAGGCTGACGCGCACCACACCGGAGGTTTCGGGATTCTCGATCCCCAGCGCCTCCAGGCAGCGTAGGGCATAGAAATGGCCATGGCGTGCCGCAATGCGATCCTTTGCCAGCCGGTGCGTGACCTCTTCGGAGGGCATCCCCTGTTTGACGAAAGAAATGGTGGCCGCCCGCCGTCCGGTTTCCGCCATGGGTTGCCCGATAATCCGCACATCCGGCATGCCGCGCAGGGCATCCAGCAGGCGGTTGGCCAGGCGTGTTTCGTGCAGGGCGAAGAGATCGAAGACCTGGCGGGCCTTGCCGTGGTCATCCGCCACCACGCCCCCGAAGTGGTGCTGGTACAACGTCTCCAGGTATTCCTTGAGGCCTGCCAGGGCCGCGATTTCAGCATGCAGAGGCCCGGCCGGGTTCATTCGGTAGTGGGGCTTGTCATCGTTGAAGTAATGACCTTGAGGGCGCAGCCTATCCATGACCTCCGGTCGGACCCACATCGCGCCGATATGGGTGCCGAAGGTTTTGTAGGTGCTGAAAAGGACCACATCGAGAGGGGTCTGGCGGACGTCCAGCAACCGGTGGGGCGCATAGGAGACCCCGTCGCCCACCGTCAGCGCTCCGGCCCGGCGCGCCAGGTCGCAGACCGCCGCCACGTCGTTCATGGTGCCCACGATATTGGAGCACAGGGTGAAGCACACCAGCCGCGTGCGGTCACTGACCAGCGCCTCCAGATCGGCGATGGCCAACTCGCCGCTGGCCGGGTCGATCCGCCACTCCCGGACGACAACGCCGAATTCTTCCAGGCGGCGCCAGCAGCCGATATTGGCTTCGTGGTCCTGGTTGGTGACGATGATTTCGTCTCCCGGTTTCAGCAGGGGTCGCACGGCCTGGGCCAGGACATAGCAATTGAGGGTGGTGGAAGGCCCCAGGGTCAGGTCATCCGCTTCGGCGTTTAAAAAGCCGGCCATGGCGCGGTAGCCGGCCTCCATGGCCTCCCCGGCGGCCCGTGAGGCCGGGAAAGGGCCGAAAGGCTGAACCTTGGTGTATTGAAAGAAGTGGGTCAGACGGTCGATCACCTGCCGGGGCACGTAGGATCCGCCGGCATTTTCAAAAAAAGCCCAACGGGCTGTTTCCGGGGCCTGAAACACCGGAAACTGGCGGCGTACGAAATCGATGGCCAGGGGCATGTTAGGCTCCTTGGTTCACAAGCATCGTTGAGAAGGAAAAGGTCCTTCGGCGCTTCGGATGGAACATCCCTCACGCGATAGGCCTCCTTGCGCTTTTTGGTGTTCCGGCCAGAAGGTCTCCCATAAGGGTAAGGAGACGGGGTAACGCCTGATGAGACGGACCTTGATCGTTTGATCTCTTCTGTGGGGGCGAGCACTTTAAACGGAGTTGCGCACCAAAGCCGCACCGGCGGCAATGCTCCTGATCTTGCCCAGCGCCGTTTCGTAGGGAATGGGCGTCATACCGCAGTTGGAGCACGGTAGCAGCCGCTCCGGGTCCACATAGGCCATGGCGGTGCGGATCACCGTCGCCACCTCTTCCGGCGTTTCCACCCGGTCCGGTGTCACCGCTACGACGCCCACCATCACTTCCTTATCCTTCAGAAGGCCCATGAGGGAGGGGGGCACTTTCGATGCGGCGCATTCCAGGGATACCTGGTGGATGCGGCTGGCGTTGAGGGCCGGAAAGATCTCCTCGTACTGCCGCCATTCGCGCCCCAGGGTGTCCTTCCAGCGCAGGTTTTCGTCGATGCCGTAGCCGTAGCAGATATGCACCGCCGTTGTGCACTCCAGCCCTTCGACGGCCCGATGCAGGGCGTCAATCCCCCATTCCTTGACATCGGCCATAAACACGTTGAAGGCCGGTTCGTCGAACTGGATGACGTCCACCCCGGCGGCCGCCAGTTCCCGGGCTTCGGCATTCAGGATCTCGGCAAAAGCCATGGCCATGTCGGATCGGCGCCCGTAATGGGCATCGGCAATGGTGTCGCAGATGGTCATGGGACCCGGCAGGGTGAATTTGAGTTTGCGGCGGGTTTTCCCGCGGACGAAGCGTGCTTCCTCCAAGTGCACCGGGGCCGGCCTGGACACGGGACCGGTCACGGTGGGCACATCCACCGTGTAGCGGTTGTCGCGGATGCCCATGGGTGTTTTTTGGGCCCAGTCGATGCCCTGGATGTGCTCCAGAAAACCGTGCACGAAATGGATGCGGAACATTTCCCCGTCCGTTACGATGTCGAGACCGGCCGCCTCCTGGTGGGCGATCCACTCGGCGGCGGCACGCTCCTTGGACCGGGCCAGGTCTTCGCCCTCAAGGCGCCAGGCCGGCCATAATTTCTGTGTCTCGGCCAGCCAATCGGGCTTGGGAAGGCTGCCGACGGTGGTGGTCATCAACATGACGCTTCTCCTTGGAAAATTTTCGGGTTGCTTCCCCTTTGCTTGGAACCGGCCGTTTTGCCCTCCCAGGGGATTTGGGGCACCCGGACGCGCAAAAGGTATGCCCTTTGATGGTAATAATCGGATCAGTCTGACCAATGGCGTTTGTTCGCGGAGGCCGACAATCGGGCGGCGTTCAGGGTCCACCCCCGTCGGATCTGCAAGTGGATAGGGCTTATTTGCAAGAAACGTTGTCTATTGGTAACAGGTTGATCAGGTCTTTGCAATGCCGGGATCGCTGTGACCGCAGGATCGATTGACATGCCGCCCGGGATTGCATAGATTGCGGCACCGAAAATCCCGGCCGGGCGGCAGCTTTTGGCCATGCATGGACAAGGAAGGATAGGGTATGGGCTTTTATCGCAATTGGTTTCTGGCCAGCCGCCCTTGGTCGTTTACTATGACCGCCATATCGGTGAGCGTCGGCAGCGCACTGGCCGCGCTGGATGGCCCCTTTAACGGGCTGCTCGGCCTGCTGGCGATAGTGAGCGCCGTTCTGCTACATGCCGCCACCAACCTGATCAACGACTACTATGACGTGGTCAATGGGATCGACACGGTCCAGGCTGCCACAACCCAGTATCGCCCCCATCCCCTCGTGGAGGGCCGGATCCCCCTGACACAGGTCCGTTGGGTAGCCTACGCGCTTTTCCTGATTGCGGCCGGCATCGGAATCTATCTGACCCTGGCGTGCGGCTTGATCATTCTGGTCATCGGCTTGACGGGGCTGCTGGCGGGACTCACCTACACCGCTCCTCCTCTGAAATACAAGTACGTGGCCTTGGGAGAAGTGTCGGTATTTCTGATGTGGGGCCCCCTGATGGTGGAAGGAGCCTACTACGTGCAGCGCCAGGAACTCAGCTTGCAAGCCTTCTGGGTCTCGCTGCCCTTCGGCATCCTGGTGGCCCTGGTGCTCCTGGCCAACAACATCCGGGATATCGACCACGACCGCCGGCAGGGGATTTGCACCCTGGCGATCCTCCTGGGGCACCGTCTGGGCTTGAATGCCTATCTGGCACTGATGGTGTTGGCCTATGCCGGCGTCCTGACGTTAGCCCTGGCCGGCGTGCTCACCCTGTGGGCTCTGATCATTTTTGCCTCTCTGCCGCTGGCCATCCGACTGTTGCGCCAGATGAGCCGCTCGGTACCGGCCAATGCCGATGCCCTGACCGCCAAGTTGGACACGGCCTTCGGTTTGCTGCTGGTGGCTTCCCTGATGATCGAGGGATGGGTCGGATGAGGCCGCCACGCGTCAACCCGCTGGCGTTATGGGGAACGGTCACACTGGCGGCCATTCTCTGGTTTGTCACCTTCTTCCTGACCTGGTCCAATTTCTGGATCAAGATCAGCTGCTCGGCAGCCCTGCTGGCCCTGCTGGCCTTCAAATTGCAGCCCGACGATGGCGGGCAAATGCGCTTCGGGCGCAAGGCCATTGTCCAGGGATTCCTTTCGGCCATGGCGCTGTATGGTATCTTCTGGCTGGGCAAGCTGGTCGCCACGGCCCTCTTCCCCTTTGCGGCCCACCAAATCGGCGCGATCTACGGCAAAGGCGCCCACGTCCCTATGCCGGTGGTGTTCGCTCTGCTGCTGCTGGTGACCGGCCCCTGCGAAGAGATTTACTGGCGGGGGTTTCTGCAGCGGCAGCTGATGCTGCGCTATGGCAACTGGCGCGGCTGGGCCGCAGGCACCGCTATCTATGCCGGCGTCCATATCTGGTCTTTCAACTTTATGCTGATCGGTGCCGCTGCGGTGGCCGGCGCTTTCTGGGGCCTTCTCTATTGGCGCTGGCAACGCCTGGCGCCGGTGATCGTCTCCCACGCGGTCTGGAGCGCGGTGATCTTCGCTGTAGCGCCGGTGCCGTAAGGCTGCTTTTTCTGCTTCGTGACAATCGAGACAGGCGCCAACCGGGTTCACGCCCTCCCTGCCACTCCGGTCCCCTGCCGTCCGGGACCACCCTGCCTTGCCAGTTATGGATTGCCGGCAAGGCCCGTGTGATCCCGGATTCGCTTTTTCACCATGCGCTAAAGCTGACGCTGCCTCCCGGCGTCATGGCGCTCTCCCTGGCGGGAGGCGCTGTTATCCGAGGCAACGGCCCCATCGGTGCGCCGGCGGTCGGATTGATTTCTCCCGCCGAAGCCTTGACGGGTGCTGTCATGATCGAAACGGCCCGGACGATGATGGTTTGAAGGATTCTGCCGCCATCCCTGGCGATCGCTGCGGTGCTGTCCATAAGGATGGCGCGGCCCCTGGAAACGGGGGTGGTGGGTAGGTGCACGATGTTGCAGACGGTGGCGCGGTGCGTACGCGTGGCCGTTGTGCCATCCCCGGTTGTAACGGGGCACGGCGCCGCGCTTCCAGTGGCTGCCGTAGGGCTTGGGGGCGAAGTGCTTGCCGTTCCCATAGCGGTATCCGCGATGCGGACCGCGCCAGTCAGCAGCGAAGGACGCCGTCGCCGCGGCCAGGATGAACATTGCAGCCATGGCACCTGCCAACAGGGATTGCTTTCTCATGATGTGCCTCCTCAATCGGATGGGGTTGGTTGCGGCCGGATAACGGAACAGCCTCGGGCGGGTTCCGTTGTCCAACGGGCAATCGTTTCCGGCCGTTTGAAAGGTCAGGACGAGCGGGGAAGCAAAAAAGTTGACGAGGGCGCCAAAGGCGGTTTCCAAAAGAGGAACTAAGGCTTCCGGCTAAGTGGTCCTGTTGGCAAACACGATGACATTCGGGCGCCACTCCATCCGGTCTGGACGTCGTTGCGAAAACACGGAATATTCCGGGTACTCCTTGGTTTTCGCGCCTTGTCATCCAGGTGCCCTGACGCTTTCATGATGACACCGTTTTTATGAACAAGACCACTTAAGGCTGGGTTGGGTGTCAGAACAGGGCCCGGAGATCGGTCCGTTTACTGAAGATGGGGCGGAACCGCAGCGCAGATAGGGCGTCTACCAGTTTTCAGCCAAAAGTTCGAAATACCCCCGGGGTTTGACGCAAGCCGGACATTTATCCGGGGCCGCAGGGCCGGTGTGCAGATAGCCGCAGTTGCGGCAGCGCCAGACGGTTTCCCGGTCACGGACAAACACACGGTCCGCGGCTAGGTTGGCGGCCAGCTCCCGGTAGCGCTTCTCGTGCTGACGTTCCGAGACGCAGATGGCCTCCCAGGTGTCGGCCGCCCGCTCAAAGCCTTCTTCGCGGGCGATATTTGCAAATCCCGGATAAAGTTCGCTGTGTTCGAAACGCTCGCCGTCCGCCGCGGCCAGCAGATTGTCGTGGGTGGTGCCGATGACCCCGGCCGGGAAACGGCCGGCGATGTCCAAATCACCGCCGTTGAAAAACTTGAAAAAACGCAGGGCATGCTCGCACTCGTGACCGGCGGTTTCCTCGAAAATCGAGGCGATCTGGTGGTAGTCTTCATCGGCGGCCCGGCGGGCGAAATAGGTATAGCGGTTGCGGGCCTGGGATTCGCCGGCAAAGGATGCCAATAGATTCTTGGCAGTCCGGCTTTCACGGAAAGGTGCCATGGTCTTCCTCCTTTGGTCGGGAGAGGGTGAAGGGGGGTGGTCGGGACGCAGGACGGCCGCCGAAGCCGTCGTCCTGCGGTGCGTCGAAAGGGGCGCAACATCCCTTTCCGGGATCAACAGGTAGCCGTATTGGGCCTGCCGTCCCCGGAACGGGAAGCGTTCTGCTCCCGCTTATTCTTCGATGATGATGGCATCCGCCCCGCACTCCTGGGCGGCCAGCCGCACGACATCCTCGTATTTCTCCGGGATCACGTCGAATTGAACCACGGACAGCAGTTGATCCTCGTCGTAGGCGAATACCTCCGGGCAGAGTTTGTTGCAGTTGCGGTCGCCCATGCATTGTTCGGTGATGCGTGCCTTCATGAAAACCTCCCTTTCCGGCCCTTTAGCCGGTTCGCTTGAAACGGTTATTATGATCCGGTGCCATGCGCCGGGGTTAACGGCAGAGGGTTCGGACATCTTTTGCTCAAGTCCGGTAGCAGGCCACGATCTCGCCGAAATATAGCGTATGGTAGTCCTTCTGCGGATAGAGGGACTTCAAATCCGACGCAAGATAGGCAGGATCCATGGCGGATTTGAATATGATGCGGCACTCGAAATGGATGGCGGGAACGTCGATCACCGGGGAGGCGACTTTCTGCCCGTCAAGCGTCTTGAGGCCGCAGGCGGCCAGCTTATCCCCGTCACGACCGGACTTGGTGCCGCAGTACATGATCGCCTCCTTCATGTCGCCGGTGGGTACCGATACGGTGTAATCCGGGGCGTTTTCGATAAGGCCGAAGGTATGGCGGGAGTCGCGGACCGCCACCATGAACACCGGTTTGCGCCAGCAGAACCCGATGGAGGCCCAACCGATGGTCATGGTGTTGAGACGCTCACCGGCACGAACCGTCAGAAACGCTCCGGCCTTGATTTTTTCGATGATGTCATCCGCGATGGCAAGATAGTCGACAGGTTCCATAGATCTTCCTTTTCAATTTTTGAATCTGGGTTGCGTAAGCGCTCAACCGCTATTCCCTCCATACCACATCCCGGCCCAAGATCAAGCGGGCCGGCCGATATCGGCGAATCGTCACGGATCGGCCCCGGCGGCCGCTTCGGGCGCTACACCGTCAAAATGGGCCGCTGCTTGTTATTCCCGCAGGGATACCCATATTACATAGGGAAGGGTCATAAACCTCTATGGACAATGCAAAAGCGGCCCACGGCCGGGAAGGGAGGTTGCCATGACCTTGCAAAAGATACTATGGCCGACAGATTTCTCCGAGCAGGCCCGGCCGGCCTTGGATTATATCAAATCCCTAACACGCCGATATGAAGCCGAAATCCATATCCTCTACGTGATGGAAGACGTCCGGCGCTCCCCGAATCGGATCGGCGATCTTGCATCAGGCCATCCGGACAACATGCTGATCTGGCAAAAAATGAAAGCCCACAAACGCTTGGACCAGATTTGCATCGATTACCTGGAAGACTGCCCCTGTTTCGTTCGCCACATCGCCATCGGCGACCCGGCCCGGGAAATCCTCAAGCTCGTCGAAAAGGAGGAGATCGACATGGTGGTCATGTCCACCCAGGGCACCAGGATCCCCTCTCCTTTTCGCTTCGGCAGCGTGGCCGCAAGGGTGATCAAAGACGCCCCTGTTCCCGTCGTAACGATTCCGCCGGCCAGGGAAGCGGCGCCTGCCGCGTGAAGCGCGTCACCCCAGGTCAGCCAACGGCTATGTCCAGACCGGCATCAGGCGTCCCAGCGGCCCTGTTGGCGTAACCGGTCAATACGTTCGGCGGCGAGCTTTTGGACGGCCAGCTTGTCCACCTTGGTGCTGCGGGTGATCGGGAACTCCTCTGTGACCGGCCACAGTTCCACATGCTGGGGCCGCTTGTAGGAGGCGATCTTGCGGCAATGGGACAAGACTGCCTCCGGCGTGAGGTCAGCGCCGGCCTCGGGCCGCACGTAGGCAAAGATGCCCTCATCGAACAGGCGGTGCTTCATGCCCACCACCACCACCGTATCCACCCCTGGCAGCTGGGCGATATGATTCTCGATCTCGTCGGGGAACACGTTGTACCCCTTCTGCTTAACCATGAATTTGCGCCGCCCCGCAAGATAGAGCGCCCGGTAGGTGCCCATGTCCTTGAAGCATCCGAGGTCCCCCGTGTACAGAATCCCTTCCCGGGAAATCGTTTTGGCCGTTTCGTCCGGCATGTTGTAATACCCTAAAAAAACAATGGGCGGATGGTAGCAGATCTCCCCCACTTCGCCATCGGGCAATTCCGGCCCGGCCTGACCGTCCGGTTCCATGGGGCCACGGACGGTAACCGGGGCAAGATCCGGGAAAGCACGCCCCACCTGCCCCGCCATCTCTTCTAGGGGAATGCCCCGGGGCGTGAAGGTGCCAAACCCGGCGTTCTCGGTCATGCCGATTCCGGTGCCGAAATAGGGAGCCATCTGGGATAGTTTATGCAAAAAGGCCGTGTCCACGGCCGATCCGCCATAGACCACAAAGGCCAGGCTGCTCAAGTCGTAGCGGTCATAATCGGGATGACGCCAGAGCATACGGTACTGGGTCGGAATCTGCCCCAGCGCGTTGACCCGGTGCTGCTCGATGGCCTCCAGGGTCAACCGGGCGTCAAAGATGCGCAGCAGCACCGCCGTTCCCCCCATGAACATCGTGCTCATAAAGCATTCGGTAACACATCCCACATGACTGGGCGGAAGATTGATGAGAATGCGCGGATCCGGCAGCGGATGCATGCCCCGGGCCAGGATTTCGTTCTGGACGATGATGTTGGCATGGCTTAGCAGGGCCGGTTTGGGGTCACCCGTGGTGCCCGTGGTATAGATGATCAGGGCCGGTGTTTGGGGGGTGACGTCGGCGTAGGCCTTGCTCAGCCGGCGGGTGGCCAAGTCCTTCAGCTTCAACCAGGCCAGCCGTTTTTTGTCCATCAGCCGGGTGATGCCCACCGCCCCTGTCAGGATGTCCCCCGGCTGGGGATCCGCCGTAAATTGCACCAGCCAATGAACACCGGGACAGTGCTCCCGCACCGCTCGTCCGGCCGTACGAAAATCCCTCACCGGGGTTTCCCCCAGGAAAAAAAAGGCCTGGGGCGCGATCTTAGCGATGTCGCGCACCACTTCGTCATCCTGAAGGCGCACATCCAGGGGGGCCATGATGGCCCCGATTTTAAAACAGGCGTACATCAGGGCCATATGCTCCGGTACCAGAACGAGCTGGGTGGCCACCCGGTCGCCGTGCCGGATCCCCATATCCAGAAGCCGCAAGGCGAAAAAGTCAATGAGGGTATCAAATTGTTTATAGGAGAGCGTTTTACCATCTTCATGCTGGATCATGGCCGTATGATCGGCCTTTTCCCTGGCCCAGTGACGGATGTAGTCGTTGAGACGCGGGAGACGGAGAAACGTCGGTTCGGGCATAGGGGCTCCTTTCTGGAAACGGGTGAAACATTCCACAAGCAATGAATGTGCCCTGATCAGGCTGGCCCGGTGTTTTCAGAACAGCGGACAAAAGCCCATCCCTGCTTGATGACGGGTTGCCCGTCCTCACCCAGGACGTCAAAAAAAAGATCGCGGCCCCGCTGGCCGTCCGAATGCGCCTGCCGGCGGATTCGGATCGTCGTTCCCGGTCGCACCATACCGCTGAAACGGCAGGCCAGCCCTTCCAACCGGCGGGGGTTGCCGGAAGCTTCACGATTCACGATTTCCCGGGCGGCCATGGCCAGGGTGGCCGTCCCCTGCAGGATAATGCCCGGCAGTCCCACCTGACGCGCAAACCGGCGGGAAGTGTGGATGGGGAAAACGATGCCGGTGCATCCGTCGTAAAGGTGGGGGCGCTCGGGCTCGATATAGACCGCCGCCGACCAGCCCTTATCAGGATGGGCGGGCGGATTTGGAACGACGGGTAGCTCGTCTTCTCCAAGGCCATGGCCGGAGCAGTCGACCCCCCGCAGAATGGTGCCCAGGTGTTCGGTGAAAACCGGGCGATCGCGTCCATCCCGTGCGTCAAGACCGATCACCACCCGGGTGCCGGCCCGGTGGGGCAGAATGGCGGCAATACGTCCCCTGATGATCAAGGCTTCTCCGGGAATCGCGGGACGATGAAACCGCAGGTGCTCCGTGTGATGCACCTGGGTCAGAAGCAATTCCCGGGGGAAGGTCTCCACCGAAATATAGTCGGCGATATGGCCCAGGATCGGCCAGGTCAACGCCGTGGCGAACATGGGGGGGGCCATGATGCCGTGGTCACGCTCATCATCGAAGTAAACCGGATTGGCATCGCCGACGGCTGCCGCATAGTTCATGGTGTGGCGCCAGTCGACCCGCGTCTGATAAGGCTTCAGCGGGGTTCCGGCAAAATGTGCGTCAAGTTCCATTCTGTTTGCCCGGATCGGTTTTCATTCGATTTCGGGTTCGGACCACGACTTCCGCTCCGCATACAAGGGAAATGCTGACGGTCACAACGCTCTAGCGGGTAAGCTGACGATAACGGATGCGTTTCGGTACGGCGGCGTCGGCGCCCAGGCGCCGTTTGCGGTCCGCCTCGTATTCGGACCAGTTGCCTTCGAAGAAGACGACCTGGCTGTCCCCTTCGAAAGCCAGGATGTGGGTGGCCAGGCGATCCAGAAACCAGCGGTCGTGGCTGATGACCACGGCGCAGCCGCCGAAGTTTTCCAATGCCTCTTCCAGGGCCCGCAGGGTGTTCACATCGAGATCATTGGTGGGTTCGTCCAGCAGCAGGACATTGGCCCCTTCCCGGAGCATCTTGGCCAGGTGTACCCGGTTGCGCTGACCGCCGGAGAGCATCGCAACCTTCTTCTGCTGTTCCTGCCCGCTGAAATTGAAGCGGGCCACATAGACCCGGGAATTGACCCGCCGCGCGCCGAGTTCGATCTGCTCCTCGCCCCCGGTGATTTCTTCCCAAATGGTTTTGCTGCCGTCCAGTTCCCGATTCTGGTCCACATAGGCCAGCTTGACGGTTTCCCCCAAGCGGATGTCACCACTGTCCGGTGCTTCCGTACCGGTGATCATCCGAAAAAGGGTTGTCTTGCCCGCCCCGTTGGGCCCGATCACTCCCACGATGCCGCCGGGGGGCATGCGGAAGCTCATGTCTTCCACCAGAAGGCGTTCGCCGTAAGCCTTGCGTACATGATCGGCGGTGATGACCACATCTCCCAGTCGGGGTCCGGGGGGAATGAAGAGCTCCAGATCTTTTTCCTGGGCTTCGGCTTCCTGGGCAAGCAGTTTTTCGTAGGCACTGATGCGGGCCTGGCTTTTGGCATGGCGCCCTTTGGGGGACATGCGGATCCACTCCAGTTCCCGCGCCAAAGTCTTCTGGCGGGCGCTTTCCGACTTTTCCTCCCGGCGCAGGCGCTCCTGCTTCTGTTCCAGCCAGCTGGAGTAGTTGCCCTTCCAGGGAATCCCATAGCCCCGGTCGAGCTCCAGAATCCAGCCGGCCACGTTGTCCAGGAAATAGCGGTCGTGGGTCACGGCAATGACGGTTCCCGGGTATTGTTGGAGGTGGTGCTCCAGCCAGGCCACGCTCTCGGCGTCGAGATGATTGGTGGGTTCGTCCAGCAGCAGGATGTCCGGTTTCTGCAGCAGGAGGCGGCAAAGGGCCACCCGTCGCCGCTCCCCGCCGGATAGCAGGTTGACGGCGGCATCCCCTGGCGGACAGCGCAGGGCGTCCATCGCCATATCCAGGCGGGCGTCCAGATCCCAGGCATCCAGGGCATCCAGCTTTTCCTGAACATCGCCCTGGCGTTGGATGAGCTTGTCCATGGCATCGTCATCCATGGGTTCGGCAAACTGGATGTTGATGGCTTCGAACTCCTTGAGGAGATCGGCGGTTTCCTGAACCCCTTCCTCCACCACCGCCCGCACCGTCTTGTCTTCGTCCACCAGCGGTTCCTGCTCGAGATAGCCCACGGTGTAGCCTTCCGAGAGGATGGTCTCCCCATTGAACTCCGTATCCTCGCCAGCCATGATGCGCAGCAGCGAACTCTTGCCGGCGCCGTTCAGCCCCAGCACGCCGATTTTGGCACCGTAGAAATAGGACAGGGAAATATCCTTCAAGACGGGTTTCTTGTCATAGTATTTGCTGACCTTGATCATCGAGTAGATGACCTTCTGGGTATCCTGGCTCACCTTTCGTCTCCTCTTTGTTAGCCGCCGCCACACATGGGTTCGGCCATAATCTGTGATGCGGTGGGTTGAACGCACCAAGCGGTTCTGTGTTGCCTCCCGATCGAAATCGCTATCGGGATCGGAATCGGGTTCTCTATCAGCTCAAAGCGCATCCATGCCCTTGATGGTAAAGCACATAGCCCAACCAGAGGCGGCCACTGCCATCGGCGGCCAAGCGGCGCTGGAAATTCACGATACGCATCCCGCAGGCAAGGAGAAGTGACCGTAAGGCGTTCTCCTGCCAGAAGAAAAACACACGCTCCTTCGGGTCGGTGGCGGTCCCGTGACCTTCTTTCAAGGAAAGATAGACGATCCGCCGTCGGGAGCCGGGGTCCAGGGCAGGAAGAATATTCTCCAAAACGGCCGCCAGTCGATGACGGGGGACATGCACCAAGGCGCCGCACAGCAGAAGGGCGTCCACCTTCAGGCCGCTGAAGTCATACGTGCCGAAATCCCCTTCGATGATATCGCATCCGGCATGCCGGCGCGCCAGTCGGGCCAGGCCCGCCGACCGTTCGAAACCAAGCACGCGCATGCCTTTGCGCCGCAGCCAATGCAAATCCCGCCCCGACCCGCAACCCACATCCAGAACGCGGTCGCCCGGTCTCAGATGCCGGACAAACGGTCGCAGGAAGGGCGCCGGATCGAGGTCGGCCGTTGCGTCGTAATAGTCCCTGTGGTGCCGCTCGTAGTAATCCGCGTTGCCCAACTCGTCACCGGGCCGGCCGTCATGTGCGCCAGATGATGGGGGGTTCGTTGCGCAGCGGCAGACGTTGATAGCGGTACTTGGGATGCCCCACCATCATGGCACCGAAAGGCGCGTGGCCCTCGGGCAGTTCCAAAGCCTCTTTGAGAGGCGGCCAGACATTGGCGGCCACATTGAAATACCCCGCCCAGCAGGCGCCCAGCCCCATGGAGGCCGCCGCCAGATCGAAGTAAGTCAGGGCTATGGTGGCAGCAGCCGGAGAAGTGGGGTTGGCCTTGGCGGCATGTGCCACAACCAGATGCGGCGCGCTGCGGCAGATGCGGTCATGGCCCTTGTCCCAGGCCTCCACCACCTTGTCCATATGCATGGCCGCGGCCATGGGATTGTCTTCCGCAATGAGATGCCGCATCCAGTCCGCCACCAAGCCGGCCAGGCGCCGGACGTCGTCGGGGGACTGCACCACCAGCCAGTGGACGGGCTGGTAGTTGTGGCCCGAGGGGGCGTAGCGGGCCGTGTCGATGAGATGTGCCAGGGTCTCCCGATCCAGGACTTCTTCGCGATAGCGGCGGATGGAGCGTCGGGCCCGCAGGAATTGGGTTACCTGCCGGCGGTCGGGCATAGACGCCTTTTCGATGACCGGGCATTGTTCGGAAGCCATGGCCGCATGGCTCAAGGCACCGTGGGGGCATACGGCCACGCAGTGGCCGCAGCGGATGCAGCGCTCTTCGCCACCTTCCACCACCGCCGGGTAGCCGTCTTCTCCATCGAGGGTAATGATGAGGGCCGGGCAGACATCGGCACATATGCCGTCACGGTGGCAACGCTCCGCATCGATCGAAAGCAATGACATGGGCGAACTCTCCTCCCCTTTTCGTTGGTGTTCATAGCAGCGTCTCAAACAGACGCTGGCGTTCAAGCAGGGCCGAGCATAGCGAATCGCTGCTCGAATCTCAAGAATGGATTTTCACGATCGTTGTCACTCCCGGGGGCGCTGGCGGTAGCGCTGCTGGGCGGAGAGGACCGCCTTGCGCAGCCGGATGGAGCGTGGGGTGACCTCCACCATCTCGTCTTCGCGGATGAAGTGGATGGCGCGTTCCAGGGTCATGGGCTTCACCGGAGACAGGATGACGTTTTCGTCCCGGCCGGAAGCCCGCATGTTGGAGAGCTTCTTTTCCTTGCAGGGATTGGCGTTGATGTCGTTGGACCGGTTGTGCTCCCCGAATATCAGTCCTTCGTAGACCGGGTCGCCGGGTTCGATAAACAGCTGGCCGCGGGGCTCCAGGTTGAACAGGGCATAGGCCACGGCCTGGCCCTGGCGGTCGGATACGATGGAGCCGGTGAAACGGCTGGGGAAATCTCCCCGGTAGCTGTCGTAGCCCGCAAAATAGGTATTGAGGATCCCGGTGCCCTTGGTGTCGGTGAGAAACTCGTCCCGGTAGCCGATGAGCGCCCGGGCCGGAATGGTGAATTCCAGCCGCACGCGGCCGCTGCCGTGGTTGATCATGTTGGCCATCTGCCCTTTGCGGGCCGAGAGCTTTTCGGTCACGATGCCTAGAAATGTTTCATCGCAGTCGATGTAGAGATGTTCGATGGGCTCCAGGCGCTCTCCGTCCCGGTACTTGTAGATGACTTCGGGGCGGCCCACGGTGAGCTCGAATCCCTCCCGGCGCATGGTCTCGATCAGAATCGCCATCTGGAATTCCCCGCGCCCCTTGACCAGGAAGACATCCCGGCTCTCGGTCTCCTCCACCTGGATAGCCACGTTGCGCAGGGTTTCTTTGACCAATCGGTCCCTAATCTTGCGGGACTGCACGATCTTCCCCTCCCGGCCGGCCAGGGGCGAATTGTTGATGGTAAAGCGCATGGAAACCGTGGGCTCGTCCACCCGGATGCGGGGCAGGGCCACCGGCCCCTCCCGGGTGGCGATGGTGTCGCCGATCTGAACATCCTCGATGCCGGACAGAACGATAATATCCCCGGTCTGGGCCGTGTCCACTTCCTGCAGGACCAGCCCATCGTAGGTCTGGAGGCGCGAAACCTTCAGCGGGCGCTGGCGGCCGTCCACTCCGATGCAGACCAGGTTGTCCTTGAAACGGGCATGCCCGTTAACGACTTTGCCGATGGCCAGGCGCCCCAGGTAGTCGGAATAGCCCAGATCGGATACCAGCATCTGGAAGGGTGCCTGCGGGTCGAAGGCCGGGGCCGGAATCGCCTCCAGGATAAGGTCCAGCAGCGGATGAAGGTTGGTGCCCTTTTCCCGGGCCGTCTTCTGGGCCACGCCGTCGCGCCCGATGGCATACAGGTAGGGAAAGTCCAGTTGGTCTTCGCTGGCATCCAGATCGATAAAAAGATCGTAGACCATGTCCAGGATCTCTTCGGGACGCGCATCCTTGCGGTCGATCTTGTTGATCACGACGATGACGGGCAGCCCGGCCGCCAGGGTCTTTTCCAGGACGAAACGCGTCTGGGGCAGCGGCCCCTCGGACGCATCCACCAGCAGCAAGGCGCCGTCGGCCATGGAGAGGGCCCGCTCCACCTCGCCCCCGAAATCCGCATGTCCCGGGGTGTCGATAATATTGATCTTGACGCCCTGCCACACCACCGAGCAGTTTTTGGCGGCGATAGTGATCCCGCGCTCCCGCTCCAGGTCCATACTGTCCATGACGCGTTCGTCCACATCCTGATTGTCCCGAAACGTGCCGCTTTGACGAAACATGGCGTCCACCAGCGTGGTCTTGCCGTGATCCACGTGGGCGATAATGGCGATGTTGCGAATCAACTTGTTTTGCTGCGCTTCTAACGACATGGGTTGCATCCTTGCTTGGCGCAAAAAAAAACAGCCATCAATACGACGGCCTGAAAATAATCATCCGCAAGCCACCCACCAGGGCGGCTCGGCATACCCCTCGGCGAAAGCGGCTGCCAGCAGAGAATATGACTAAGGGAAATCGGAATCTATATGCCATCCTATGCGTTTTGTCCATAGAAATTCCGTTGCCCAAGGAGGCAGGCGGCTATCAGCGACCGCTCCGGCGATGCTCCCCCGACATGCGACTTGACCGTGGGATCGAATTGGGTTAAGGCGACCCCTTCCTGAATAGAAGGGTGGGACTTCGTTTCCATGGAATCGAATAATAGACAAAAATGGTTATCAATCCTGTTTTTTTCCGTGTCGGGATTGGTTTTCGGGATTTCGTTCTATCTGATCACGGCCGGTGCCGTCGCCTCGCCCGAGCCAATGCCGGCCACCGTCGCAACCGCCCCCAATGCCCTGCCCTACGCCAACGAACCGCAGGTCAAGATTGTGCTGCAACGGGACATCCGGGTGCGGTTGGGTGATCTGGACATCACCTACCGGGGTGTGGAAGATTACAAGCTGCGCCTTGAGGTGGTGGTTCTGGACCTCGATCCCCAGTATGCCTATCAGCATGCCATCAACCTTGAAAAGGCCAACAGCGGTTTCCGATTGGCGGGCATCCGCCTGAAGCTTCTTTCCGCCCGCGATTCGCGCGCCAAACTCCTTTGGGACCGCCAGGGATAGACGACGCCGTCCCGAAGCATAGTGAGTATCTTCCCAACGATCGTGAGATCTTTGGCGGGCTCCCATGAAGGGGGCTTAAAAACGGTTTTTTGGTCTTTGGTTTTTCGATATCCCTTTGTTCCGCGCCGAGCATCGGCGCTGCGGACGGAGTAACGCGCGCGGACTGTCTGAGTCCCGCCACAGCCAAGGCGCAGGCGGGGCGAGTTTCAGCGTGCTCCGGCCGCTGGGACGACGCGCAGGATTAAGCGGGACACGGGCGTTTTCTTTTCGTTTCCTTTTCTTTCACGGGAAAGAAATGGGAAAAGGCATCGATGGAAGGCACCCCGGATCTGTAGAGCCTCTCCGGGCCCTTCACCAGAGGTGGCGGGCTTAGGTCGAAACTAAGCGAATTATTCGTGGATGCGACGATCCCAGTCGAATTCCCGGGACGTCACGCTGTCTTCCAGCCGGCGGATGCGCCGTTCGAGATCCCGGGCCCGGCGCCGGATACGCTGGGCCGCCCCTTCGGGGGAGTGGACATAGCTGTTGTAGAATTCGCGCTCGTCATCGTTGCGGATGGGACGAACCGGTTCGGGCTTCATGATAAGGGCGGCGATCAGATAGATGCCCGTCATGGGCCACAGACCGGTCGTAATGAGGAGCACGACGGCCAGCATCCGGATCCAGACGACCTTGAGATCGAAATAGTCGGCAATCCCCCGGCATACCCCGAAAAGAACACCCTTGCGGGACCGGTAAAGACCGTTCGAGGGCCTAATGCGTCTTCTCGCCATGATCTTGTGAACTCCTCTCTTTATGTTCCATCAGGATGGTCTCCAGCGCTTCCACCCGTTGTTCCATTCGCGACAACCCCTGGAAAATGTCCTGGATCATTCGGGCCTCTTTCTCCCGGGCCTCCCGGCTGTGGGCGGAAAGCCCGCCGTGCCGCAATTTCATGGCCGAGAGAATGGTGGCGCAAACCGTGCCCAGTATGAGAACCAGGCTGCCGAAAACAATGGTGACAATCCAGACGGCCGTCATGGGGTATGGACTCCCGGGTTAGATCGTATCCATTCATAAATGGCATCTTTTGGCTCCTGGCGGCGTTCGCGCCTCCGGTCGGCCTTCGGCTTAGCCGCGCTGCGCAACGTTATCGCTTCTGCGGCTATGCCGTCCGGCGCCGGTCGTCTGCGGCCTTGCCAGGAACCAAAACCTGCCGTTTAAGAATCGGCACAAGATAATTCATGTCTATAAGCCATAGCAGCGTTCGCGCGCTTTGGAAATCCTCGCCGCCGCCTTGGCCGGAAACCGATCGCCACCCTCGCGGGACGGAAATGGATAGCGTCGGTCGGACAGGACCAAGGGTGCCAGGCCATTTCACGTCGCCACCGGCTTATCGGCAGCTTCCGATCGTGATTTGATTGCGGCCAGCTCCTTCTCGATGTCGTCATCCGTAACCAGTTCCTCGAAGGCCTGGTCGAGGGTGGGGCCGGCACCGTAGTTGACCAGATCGGCTTCGGCTTCCATGCGATCGATGCGCCGTTCCAGTTCCTCAAATTTGGCGACGGTTTCATGGTTGCCGGCCCGTCTGATCTCCTCCTGCGCACGGCGGGCGTTCTGGGCCCTGGCATGGCGGTGAACCAGCATGCGCTGCTTCTCACGTGCGGTATGGAGTTTGTTTTCCAACTGCTGGATATCATCATGGTATTGATTGATCAATCCGTCCTGCTCCGCCATCTCTCCTTGAAGACCTTCCGCCAGGCGCGTAAAACGACGCTTTTCAAGAAGGGCCTCCCGGGCCAGATCGTCGCGCCCCTTACGCACCGCCAGACGGGCCCTATCATCCCAGTGGTGCTCCCGGTCCTGCACCTCCGTCAGGCGCCGGGCGGTCTTTTTGCGATCGGCGATAAGGCCGGCACAGGCGGCCTTGATCTCCACCAGCGTGTCTTCCATCTCCCGGATCATCAGCTTGATCAGTTTTTCCGGGTCTTCCGCCCGATCGAGCATGGCATTGATATTGGAGCTGATAATGTCGCGAAAACGTGTAAAAATTCCCATGACGACCTCCTGGTTTGGTTTGGTCGAATTCCTAAGCAGAAAGGATGCCAAGTCGTTCATTCGTGTCGTTTATCCATTATTTCAAATAGATATTCATTGACATGACCGATCTGGATGTCGTATATTTTTGCCATATTTTCGCTATTTTTACCATTTATCGGTATTTTTGCCACTTTATTCGTTGCCATGGTCACCCTATCGTCCCCCACTGCCGAGCACCAGGAAGACCTCGGTCAATCCGAGGCGTTTCTGGATTTCCAGGAACGCCTCTCCCGCGTGGCGGCGGTCGAGCGCCCGGTCCTTTTGATCGGCGAGCGGGGCACCGGCAAGGAACTGGCCGCCCGCCGCCTGCATTATCTCTCTCCGCGCTGGCAGGGCCCCCTCCTTACGCTGAATTGTGCCGCCTTGAGTCCTTCCCTGGTCGAATCCGAACTATTCGGCCACGAACGAGGTGCCTTCACCGGCGCACAGCAACGGCGCATCGGCCGCTTTGAAGCGGCCCATCACGGCACCTTTTTCCTGGATGAGATCGGGTCCATCCCCTTGGCCGGCCAGGAAAAGATCCTGCGGGTGGTGGAGTACGGGAGTTTCGAACGGGTGGGCAGCAGCGCCCCGGTGGAGGTCGATGTGCGCATCGTGGGCGCCACCCATGCGGACCTGCCCGCGATGGCGCGGGAGGGCCGCTTCAAGCAGGACCTGCTGGATCGGCTGGCCTTCGAAGTCCTGGACCTGCCGCCCTTGCGGGCGCGCCAGGGGGATATCCTGCTGCTGGCCCGCCACTTTGCAGGACGCATGGCGCGGGAATTGGGCCGTCGGGAAGTGCCGGTGTTCAGTCGCTCGGCCGCAAACGACCTGGCGCGTTATCCCTGGCCGGGCAACATCCGCGAGCTGAAAAACGTGGTGGAGCGCGCGGTCTATCGTACCGAAAGCGATCGCATCACGACCATCCGGTTCGACCCGTTCGACCTGCCCGGGTGGCAAACAGTCCCGCCCGACCCCTCGCCGGAGTCTCCCGCCGAGGATGTGTCGGGCCCATCGGCCGGCGACACCTTGTCCCATCGGCCATTGAAAGAGGCGGTGGAACAACTCCAGCAGGATCGGCTGAAAGAGGCGCTTCAGGCCACCCGCTTCAACCAGCGCCGGGCCGCGGCGCATTTAGGCCTGACCTACGATCAGTTCCGGGGGCTCATGCGCAAATTCAAAGATCGCCTTTAAGCTGATCTTTTGGTGAATACCGCCGGGCCGGAACGACTTTGTTTGCGGACGCCATCATCAAACCCGCCGCACGGTCGATCGGTCCAGCTCCCGACGAACCGCCGTACTGATTTTTTCGAGAGTGTAGGGCTTTTTCAAATACTGACCGACCCCCATATCCAGGGCGGATTTGACACGCTCGGTTTCGGCGAACCCGCTGGCGATGATCACTTTCTGTTCCGGTCGAATCGAAATGATTTCCCGGTAAGTGTCCAAACCGTCCATTCCGGGCACCATGATCATGTCGAGGATCACCAGATCTACGGCATTTTCCTTCAGAAACGCCAACGCTTTCTCTCCGCTGGAAACCGTTGTCACGGCATAGTTCAGGCGGCTCAGGATGCGGGAGGCGATTTCACGCTGCTCCTGGATGTCGTCTACCACCAGAATCGATTCGTTGCGGCCGCGAAGGGCATCGTGCGACGGGACAGGATGATCCTGGCGCGCCTTGCGGGACATCGGGAAGTATAGTTCGAATACGGTGCCCTTGCCTAATTCGCTCCGGATATCGATGTAGCCCTTGTGGTCCTGGACGGTGCCCCACACCACGGCCATGCCGAGACCGGTGCCGCTGCGCCCCAGGACCTTCTTGGTGTAGAACGGCTCGAAAATGCGGGAGAGTTCTTCTTCGGCAATCCCGTGCCCCCGGTCCGCTACCCGCAGAAGGATATATTCCCCCTCGGCGACTTTTTCATAACCGGCCAGGGGTTGATCCACATAGCGGCTCTCGGTGGTAATACGAACCAGACCGCCGCCCGGCTGGGCTTCGGCCGCATTGGCGATCAGGTTCAGAATCGTCTTTTTAAGATGAATCGGCGAGCCTTCCATGTTGGGCAGATGCGGCTCGCAGGCCACCTGGAAATCCACATCCGGGTGGAAACCGACCAACTTCTGATGCTCCGGCGAGCGGATGACGTCGGAGACGATGTCGTTCAGGTTGAGGACTTCAAGAGCGGTGACTCCCCTGCGGGCCAGGGTCAAAAGATCCTGCACGATGGCGGCGGCCTTGAGGCCGGAATCCTTGATCGTCATCACCGAGGCCACCAGGGGACTGTCAGCCGGAAGATCCATCAGAATCAAATCCGGATAGCTCACGATACCGGAGAGGACGTTGTTGAGATCGTGGGCCACACCCCCCGCCAGAAGACCGAGGGCTTCCATTTTCCGGGACCGGGATAGCTTTTCAAGGAGTTCGAGACGTTCGGCTTCGGCTTTCTTGCGCTGGGAGACGTCGCGCGTGACCCCCAGAATCGTCTGCGGGCGTCCCTTTTCATCCACCATGAGCGTTGCCGTCACTTCGTTCCAAACCCGGTAGCCCTTTTTGTGATAAAATTCCAGTTCGATGGTCCGCGAACGTCGATAATCGCCGGGTCGCTCCCCGTCGGCAACCACCTGGGCAAGAGCCGCCAGCGCTTTTTGGTGTTCGGTCTCGGGCAGTATCTGCTCAATACTGAGGGTCATAATTTCATCGGCGGTCCATCCTAAGATATGCCTGCTCGTGGGGCTTACGTAGGTAAAGTTATACGACAGATCCATGGTCCAGATGGTTTCGGTAATGTTCTCGGTGAGCAGGCGATACTTCTCTTCGCTTTGCCGCAGCGCCGCCTCGGTCTTCTTCCGCTCGGAGATGTCTTCTAGATTGACGACCATGCCGCCGGCCGAACCGTTCCCTATACGATAGGTGGCGGCATGGATCTGAACGTGAATGACCTTGCCGTCCTTGCGACGCCGTTGGGTTTCGAAGGCGAAATAGCCTTCCTGAAAGGCGGTATCGATGGCTTTGCGGGTCCTTTCCCGCCAATCCTCGGGAACGAAATCGATTCGTTGGCCGATGAGCTCCTGCAGTTCCCAGCCAAATATGCGGGTAAAGGCCGGGTTGAAATAGAGCACCCTGCCCTGGTTGTCATACACCACGACCGCGTTGGGGCTGGACTCCAGAACAGCCATGTACTTTTCACGGCTTTCGGTCAACGCCCGCCAGGCTTCGCGCCGCCGCTTTTCCGTTCCGCTCCACTGCCAGACATAGTAACCCGAGAAGATAATGAGCAATAGCAGTAATGCCCCGCTGAGCATCATCAGACGATGGGACAGGGCCGCAACCTCCGCACGAACGTCTTCGATATAGATCCCCGAACCCAGGATCCATCCCCAGGGTTTGAAAGCCTCGACGTAGGAAATTTTGGGAACGATGCGATGGGGGTCGTCCTTCCGCTGCCACCTGTAGTCGACGAAACCGCCGCCCTGATCGCGGGCCACCCGCACAACCTCGCGAAACAGCAATTTGCCGCTGGGGTCCTCGTAATCGGCAACACTGTGGCCGACAAGATCCGGCCGGTAGGGATGCATGATCAACGTGGGGGTAAAGTCGTTGATCCAGAAATAGTCCTTGTTTTCCGGTCCGTAGCGCATGTTCTGCAGCAGGTGGAGGGCCCGTTGCTGGGCTTCGGCACGGGACAGCAGCCCCTGCTGTTCCTGGTCGTGGTAATACACCAGCGTCTGCATGGCGGTCCGGACCAATTCCCGGACCATTTCCTTCTTCAAGGCCAGCATGCGGCCTTCCACCAGGGGGAGCGCCACTTGGAGGACGATCAGCACAAACGCCAGCACCAATACCAGGGCGGGGATGACGATACGCATGGGGCTGGCCGGTTTCCCGCTCTGGGATGCCTTGTATGGGTGCATAGCAGGTCTCTCCAAAATATTTCCCTCCCCAGGATCCATGCCGGGGATCTGTTTCAAAAACGGCCCTGATCCGTTCGATAGCGCCGCGACCGAAAGTTATTCGAAGGGCCGCGCCGGGGCTAACGAAGGGATCGGGAATCGATCTTCAACAACCGGCGCACCATCCACCAGACGAAAAAGGCCAGCAGCAGAACACATCCCAGCAGCAGGGAGGACAAAGACACCAATTTTCCCGATGTGCGCCGGGGGGAGGCGTTGGCGCGCAAGCCCCCCCCGAGCGTTATAGCAGGCCCAATGCCTATGGTCGCGATCCGGTCTCCGGCGACCGCCAGGGCTTCCGTCAGGTCTGCCGGGGGCGGCAAGGCTTCCGCCGTTCGGCTGCCGTAGGCCAAAAGGTAGGCCCGGCCGCGTTCCGCCATGAAAAAAAGCGCTTGGGGCCGCCACCCCAGCATCAGCCGGGGAATATTGTTTCCCAGACTGCTGCGGCTTTGGTCGATATCCAGCTTCCAGTACCGATCTGTGGTTTCCGGCACGGTCAACGGAGGATTGCGCAGGGTCTGATCCCCCCATGCCAGCTGATAGAAGAGCCCCTGATAGTGAATACGCCACACCGCGCGTTCCGAATCCCGCGACTGAAGGGTGCCGAACAACAGGCTGTTGCCTTGCGAAAACCGCAGATCGCTTAGATCCACCGGAAACCATCCGCCGCTGTCGAATTGCATGCTGCCGGAGGCTTGCCGATCGGTTCGATAAATGGCCCGAATCCACCGCCGTGGAGAAAGCGGGGCCCGGAGAGCCGGCACACCTTCCACCGCCTTCAACACCACGGCGTCCGCACCGCTGATCCACGACAGCTTGAAATACCGGCCCTGCTGTTTTCCGGCGGGCAGGACGATGGTCCTATTTTCCAGCCGCAACTCACCGTGCCGGATATCCCACAAAGAGGCGACAGGAACCAGCGGCCGCCAGAGGGTCAGATCGTCGCTGACCTCGAGGCGGGCTTTGACCAGCACATTGGGTCGGTTCCGCCGCCAGACGAGGGTGAGCTTTTCCAGCCCCCGCGGCAGACGGCTGTGATCGATAAGGTAGGCCGGGGCCGCCCCTTCATCGCCGGTGGCCGGTGCTTTGGAAAGACGGAGCTCCGCCCCGCCGGAACCAGTGCGAACGCTCACATCGGGACTACCCGCTCCAGACACTTCATTGTAAAGCGGAAAAAACGGCAGGTTGCAGGGCGGCGCGATGCTGTCGGCCGCAGCAGGGCGTTCCAGGAGGTGGGGAACCGACCGCCCGTCCATGCGGAAAATAGCAATATCACCGGCATCGGACCGGACCAGATGACGATAAACCGTCTCCGGCAGGATCACCCTTACCAGACCGCTTCGTTCGGGCGGGGCCAGACGCAGACCATAGGCAAAATCATTCATGCGGGGAGTCGCTCGACCTGACACAGGGAAGGTAAGAATGGCAAGCAACCATAGTACCCGAATACTGGCGTTCATCGGTCCAGCCCTTGCGAAGGTGGCGGCGGGTGGGATGTCCAACCCCTTCCAAAAGGAGTTGCCCAACCTCCCGATAAGATAAAGTAGCATTCACAGTAGGTTAATGCAATGCGGATCACAACCGAAGCCTCGGAGGAAAAGGATTGCGGCGTACTCGGGGCCGGAAGATCCTAGCGGGCGTGACGTTACCGCCTTGCAGGAAGGATGGGCGCCCCACAGGGCGCCCTCGGGGGTTGGCATCGGGATGGGCTTAATGAATGGTGATTCTTCGCGGGCGTTGTTTCTCGGGCTTGGGCACCTCGATTGTCAGCACACCGTCCCGGTAGTCGGCGCTGATCTTCTCCGCATCGACCTCGGCCGGCAGGCTGAAGGATCGCGTAAAGCGGCCGAAAACACGCTCCCGTCGATAAGCCCCGCCCGTCTCTTGAGTGGCTTCCTCCGAACGTTCGCCGCTCAGGCGCAAGACGCCGTCCTGGACGCTCACGGCAATCTTGTCTTTATCGACGCCGGGAAGCTCGGCCTTGATCGTGATTTGCGTTTCGTTTTGGAAGACATCCACCGTCGGCGACCATGTCCAATCTTCTTTCGCGAAGTTCTTGATATGGCCATGGTCGAACCCATGACCCCCAAACGCGCTCAAATGACGTTGCAGGCTGTTGATGTCCTGCCAGGGATTCCATTTTACCAGTTGCATAGGATACGCCTCCTTGGAAGTTGCTGTCTGTCGTGCGTGATGGTTGATCGCTCATTGACGCCCCAAAGATAGCAATGCTCCCATGCATGTCAATTCATATTCATTACTTTTATTATTTATTTTTTTTAATAATGTCTGTAGGTGGGCAGCCAATATCAGGAGACGGCATTGCAGCAAGGATTTTAGATGAGGGCTAAAACCCGGCGAGATCATGGAATTCGCGGCGCTGCGCTGCGGCGGGCATGCGAACCGCGCGGCGGCCTCTCTTGATCAAGCCGGCGGGGAGGGACGAGCGCTTAAGCGGTGGGGCTGCCATCCAGGATTTGGCGCAACAGAAGGGCCAATTCGCGTATAATGATCGGTTTCATGGCAAATCCGCGGATACCCAGGGCTTCGGCCGCCTCTTCCGTCATCCGTTCGCTGTAACCGGTGCACAGGATGATCGGCAGGTCGGGCCTTATGGCCATGATACGCCGGGCCAGCTCGTCGCCCGTCATTTCCGGCATGGTCATATCGGTTATGACCAGATCGACCGCCTCCGGATCGGCTTCAAAGGCCTCCAGGGCTTCCGAACTGCGGGTAAAGGCTTGGACGCGATATCCCAAGCGACCGAGCATCTGGCACCCCAAATCGGTTTGGAAGGGTTCGTCGTCCACGAACAAAATACGTTCGCTGCCACCGGGCACCTTCAGGGAGGCCGGCAAGATCGCGGAAGGCCGATCCTCGATGACCGGAAGAAAAATGATAAAGCAGGCGCCTTCGCCCGGTGTACTATCCACCGTGATGGCTCCCCCGATACGCTCCACGATGCCGTGCACCACGGCAAGACCCATCCCGGTGCCCCGGCCTTCCCCCTTGGTGGTGAAGAAGGGGTCGAAAATCTTTTCCATGATGTGGCTGGGGATGCCTTGTCCCGTATCGCAGACCGTCAGCTTGCAGTAATTGCCGGGGGTCAGCCGCGGGTAGCGCACGGCCTCTTCGGCGCCCATGACCACCGGCTCCAGAATGACCGTGAGGGTGCCTTCGACGTTCTCCATGGCATCCCGGGCATTGGTGCACAGGTTCATGATCAGTTGGTGAATCTGGGTGGGATCGGCCATAACCGTACCCACCGGTTCGATGATGGCATCCATTTCGAGCGTGGTCGGAAGCGATGCCCGCAGAAGCTTGAGGGCTTCTTTGATGATGGGCTGGAGATGGATGGGCTTGGGATCCATCTGCCCCTGCCGGCTGAAGGTCAGGATCTGCTTGACCAAATCCCGTGCCCGGCCGCCGGCCTGCAGCACTTTCTCGAGGTTTGCCGTCACCCCGAATTCCGGAGGAACATCCATCAGGCTCATCTCGGTAAATCCGATAATGGCCGACAGGATATTGTTGAAGTCATGGGCGATGCCTCCCGCCAGCGTGCCGATAGCCTCCATTTTCTGGGTTTGAAGCAACTGGAACTCCAGTTCCTGCTTGGCCTCCTCCGTTTTCATATGATCGGAAATATCAATGGCCACACCAGCCAGGTAGGTGGGTTCCCCCTCTCGGTAGAGAGGGAACTTGGATACCTGCCAGTATTGCGTCGCACCATGGTGCTGGGTCGTTTCGACGAAATTGAAAATGCGGCTTTCATTCAGCACCCGCCGGTCGTTGGCCATCAGCTCCCGCCCGATCTCATCGGGCCAGAGATCCAGATCCGTCTTACCCAGACGATGGCCCTGAGGTTCATCGAACAGCTTGTCGTAAAATGGATTCGTGTAAAGATAGCGCCCTTCACGATCCTTGATAAATGCCAGGGCCGGAAGGTGCTCCATGAACGAATCGAACAGCGCGCGGCTCTGCTGCAGGGCCGCTTCGGCCTCTTTCTGGCCGGTTATGTCCCGTCCGACGCCGATGATCGCCGTCACCTGACCGGCCTCGTCCAGCAGGGCGGTGTCCGACCATGCCAGCCAGCGCCATCCATTTTTGGTGCGCGCCCGCTGTTCCACAACGGCGGTATGGGGCGGGTGAAACAGCGATGCCATGGCTTGGGCGGTGTTTTCCCGATCATCCTCGTGCACCAGAGGCATGAACGTTTGACCGAGCAGCGCGTCTTCGGTTTTGTCGAACGTCCGGCAATAGGACGGGCTCACAAAGAGAAAGCGGCCTTCCAGATCCACCTTGACCACCAAATCGGTCTGGTTTTCCACCAGCAGCCGATAGTTGGCTTCCCTGTTCTGCAGGCGATGATGGGTACGGGCACTGCTAACTCCCAGCGCGATCTGGGAGGCGACACCCGAAATGAGATTGATGTCGCTGAACGAGGTGTGTTGGGTGGCAGCGTCATTATACAAGAACAACAAACCGATGGTCCGATCCTCATTCTGCAGGGGAACCGCGATCAGAGAGTGCAGGCCCAGCGCTTTCCAATGGGCCTCGCCCCCCGGAAATTGGCGTCGGATCTCGTCAGGGTCGTCGACCACCATGGCAGCGCCCCGCCGGCAGACCGTTTCAAGGAGGCCTCCGAAGCCGTCGCCCGAAGCGAGTAGGGGTACCTCGCGGATTCTCTCCACCAGCGCCGGGGGAATCCCGAAACCGCTCCCGACAAGCCGCTCCGTCTGGTCTTCAGCCATCAACCATAGCATTCCCCCCTTGTAACTCAGCCGTTTTTGCAAAAGGGAAACCGTTGTCGCTACAAATTGTTCCGGGGTCTGAAGTGCCGAAGCGGCTTTACCGATTTCCTGCATCAGAAAGGCGCCGCTGTAACGGTATTTGATCTCCTGAATATCCTGGTCCGCCACTTCGCCCTTGTAGGTAATCCGGTGCTTGAGTTCGCGGTTTTCCAACAATAGCACTATCGATTCGGCCATACCCAGCAAAGCCGCCCATCCCATCATCGCCATCAACCAGCTCCGGAGGGGCAGAGAAATCGCCGAACCGGCGAGCACAACAAGGGCTCCCAAAACGCCATAGCGCAGCCCGCGCTTCCAACGGTGGGAGGGCAGCGACTGCCATGAAATGCGATAATCGCAATTGGCAGCTCCTCGGTGCAGGCAGGCCGAGTGCTCGACCTGGGCATATTGACCGGTGAAAAGTTTGGCCAGCGCCTCCAGCATCCCGATCCGGTTGTCGCACTGGAAGGGCTGCTCCTGCACGCCCGGCCGGGGGGTCACGGTGAGGGCGATCCGGGTGCCGGAAATGGGCCGCGCCACATAGTCCGTTGCCCGGGTCCACTCCGAGGCTACTTTGGCCACGCCGCGATAGGCCATCATGGGGGTCATGAACCCCAGGACATAGCGTGTCAACATGCCTGCGGTCCGGGAGGACCGGGCGAAGCGACCCGCTTTGCGGGCCAGCTGGGGATCGCGAACCACCTGCCCCAGGGCGCGATGGAAATCATTGATCTGCGCCTGCGTAAACCAGTGCCCCGGGTCTTCTACTTCCACCCGTGCGATACCGGCCGACAGCAAAAGGGGGGCCAGTGAAACATCCGGGTGGTGTCTTTCCAGATATTCCAGATAGTTTTTGATGACGCGGCTGTTGTAGATGGGGGGCGCATCCGTCATGTCACATTGCCCAAGACTGGTTTTGGTCCCTCAAGCTAAGGAGATTCCGAGAATGATGTCAATCATTTTAAATTGACGGATGCGGCTGGGAGGTCCGGCCATGTGGCGCGCGAAACGGATGCCGACAAAGCATGTCAGGCCAGGGTGTCGAGCAGAGTACCGATCATTTCATCACGGGAACGGATGGTTTTCAAGTTCGCCTTATACCCGATCTCGGTTGGAATCATGCCGGTCAGTTCATCGGCCAGATCGACATTGGAAAGCTCCTTTTCCACCTCGGGAGCACCAGGTGCCAGGGGATCCTCCGGCGCCGGCGACATGTCCTTGGTTAGGCTAACCCGCACATCCCCCGCCTGCCCTTCTCGCAGAACCGCCCGATCCCGTTTGAAACCATTGGTGTTCACGTTGGCGATGTTGTTCGCATTGACGTTCATTTTGCGCTCGTGCGCCTGGAGGGAGGACACCGTGCTGCTTAGACCGTCAATCATCGTGAAATCCCCTTCGGTTGGCAGCCGTCCCGATCGAACCTCTTTATGAAGATACAGAACGGCTGGTGACTGTCAATCGCCTTTACCTGCGCATGCAAATGATGCCGAGCCATAGATTTCTCATTTCTGTTATCGGATCCCGGGATTCAAACTTTAGCGATTTTCGCTATTTTCTTGGGAATACGGATTAAGGGACTTAAGATATTCATGATCCGGCCGATAACCACCTTGATGCCCCGCCTGCCGGAATAGGGTGCAGGCGGTGTCCTGAAAATTTCACTACCTTCTACAATCGGGAGCCAATTGGCTTAAAATGCAGGGAAATATGACGTCACCCGAACCAGACCATGACGATTTGCGGTCATTCGCCCCTCTGGACACGATCCCCGCGCATCGGATCCAGGCGACCTATCGCAGCATTTTTGAAAATACCGGTACGGCCACGGTTATCGTCGAAGATGACATGACCATTATCAAGGCCAACGCCAAATTCGAGCACCTTTTCGGCTACCAGCGCTCCGAGGTCGAGGGGCGGAAAAGCTGGCCCGAATTTGTCCATCCGGATTATATCAAGATGATGATGGGATTCCATGCGGCACGCCGCACGGGGGAGGGGCAACCGCCCACCGAATATGAGTGCCAGGTGCTCACACGCGAGGGTCTGGTCCGCGACATTCAGATGAAAGTGGGCATGATCCCGGGCACCCGTCAAAGCATCCTGTCCTTCATGGATATAAGCGCCCGCAAACAGGCCGAACGGATCGCTATCCAACGCCGCCATGAAATCCGGGAAATCATCGACGTCATCGATGGGTTTGTCTACACCAGCTCCGCCGACTATAGAATTGCCTTCATGAATCGGCGGCTGGTTGAGCGGGCCGGGCGCAACGCCGTCGGCGAGTACTGCTACCGTGTTCTGCACGGTTTTGAAAAACCATGCCCATTCTGTCGCAACAAGACGGTATTCAATGGCGAAAGTGTCCGATGGGAAGTAAAAAGCCCCATGGATGGGCGCTGGTATTATTCGATCGAAAAGCCCATCTTCAAGAATGGGCGGGTTGTCAAGAAACAAACCGTTATCATCGACATCACCGACCGGAAACGATCGGAAGAAGAACTCCAGAAAGAAAACGCCGTCCTCAAAAAATCCGTTCAGGACCGTTCGCGATTCGGCCGCATTGTGGGCCAATGCCCCCGTATGCAGGAAGTCTACCGCAACATCCTCCAGGCGGCGGCAACGGATTCGCCGGTGATCGTCTATGGTGAATCCGGCACGGGCAAGGAACTCGTGGCCCGCGCCATCCACGAAATGGGTGCGCGTCGCGAAAAGCCCTTCATCACCGTCAACTGCGGCGCCATTCCGTCCAATCTTCTGGAAAGCGAATTTTTCGGCCATGTGCCGGGAGCCTTTACCGGCGCCGATCGCATCAAAAAGGGCCATCTGGAGGTGGCTGACCGGGGCACCCTCTTTCTGGATGAAATCGGTGAGATCGAATTGATGCTGCAACCCAAGCTGCTGCGGGCGATCGAAGGCGGGGGCTACACGCCCGTCGGTGCGGAAACCTTCAAACACCCGGATGTCCGCATTATCGCCGCCACCAACCGCGACCTCCAAAAACTGGTTTCCGAGGGACGCATGCGTTCCGATTTCTACTACCGGGTCCACGTGATACCGATCTATCTCCCGCCCCTGCGGGAGCGTTCCGGCGACCTGCCGCTGCTGATCGATCATATCATGGCCGAAATCGACCCCCGTCGCACCCGACCCATCAGCGCCGACGTGATGGACCGTCTGATGGGCTATCAATGGCCCGGCAATGTGCGCGAATTGCAGAACGCGCTGCGGCAATATGTTGCCATGGGCCATCTCGAGCTGGCAGCGGTCGCACCCCCCCCCACGGCACCCACCCCCACGGTTTCCGAAGCGCTTGCATGTGCCCAGGATAAAGATCTCCAGGACATGATCCAAGCTTATGAGAAAAAAATCATCTCCCTGGCCTTGCAGCGCCATCATTGGCATCGCACCAGGGCGGCCGAAAGCCTGGGCATCAACCGCCGGACGCTATTCAAAAAAATGAAGCAGCACGCCCTCGAGTAACCCCCATTCGGGAACGATCGTTCCCATCATGTTTTCTTCTTTATTTTCAGACAGATAAAACCTATTTCCCTCAGATCGGGAACGATCGCTCCCATTACCTTGAAACAGGGCGCGCGCGTCCCAAAACAATAAAACAAAACAATATCTGCAGCTTATAGATAATTTTGTCCTCTGCGAAAATTTTGGCACCGGCCTTGCTCTAAGGATACCCGAGCCGCCAAGGCCAGGACATCATCGGAGGATACTGACGTGAATGTTTTAATCGCTGAAAACGAGTTCACTACCGCAGATGCCATCCAGCGAACGGTAGAAAACATGGGGCACCGGACCGCCTGGGTCTGCACCGGTCCGGAAACACTTCACAGTCTGGCCAGCCATCCCTGTCAACTGCTCATCCTGAGCGCCCAGCTAAGGGACACGGATATCACGCAACTGCTGCCGGACCTTGCGCAAGCGCTATCCCGATATCCCGGTGGTGGCCCTGACCTCCCGCAACAGCCTGTCCCTCGAACAACAGGTGCGGCAGATGGGGGTCATTTGCTATCTCATCAAACCGCTGGATATCGATGAACTGGGGTCTATCGTTTCGCACGTTTCCCATAAACAGGCATAGGAAAAACAAGGAGAACACCATGAAAAAAAGAACGCTTGGTTTTAAACTGGTCGCCGGCGGCATCGCCGCCGTCCTGATTCCCCTGCTCGTGGTCGGGCTGTTTGCCGTCAACAAGGCGTCCACGTCTATTACGGAAGCCTCTAAGAGCCAGGCCTTGAACATCGCCAGCGACCTGGCCGGAGCCGTCGACTTGGTCCTGGAGGAGCAGGTTAAAAAAGTCGAAAGTCTGGCAGCGGTCGATGCCTTTCGCCAGGCGGCTGAAACACCTATGTTAACCGCGGCGGAGGAAAGTACCCTCAATCGTCAGATTCATGCCATGCTGAAAGGGCTGGGCGACAACTATCAGGGCATCTTTCTGGGACGCAACGACGGCGTCCTGTTTGCCGGTACCCTGGCCAACGGCGATACGCCCTACAAGGGGATCGATGTCAACGACCGCGACTACTTCAAACAGGCCAGCACTAGCGGCAAAACCGTATTGAGCGATGCGCTGCGATCGAAGATCGACCAGAAACCGGTTATTTTTGCGGCTTCCCCTCTCCGTTCAACCGACGGGCGTCAGGTCGGCATCATCGGCCTCACCCTCAAGATCGATTTCCTGATCGACACCGTTTCCCGGAAAAAAATCGGGACCACGGGCTATGCCTTCATGGGCAACCGCAATGGCATTGTCGTGGCCCACCCCAAAGCGGAGTATGTCCTGGATCTGGATTTGAAAACCTTGGACGGCATGGAAGGCATTACCCGCCAGATGATGAACGGAGATGCAGGTGTGGACAGCTACACCTTCAAGGGCGTGGACAAAATTGCCGCCTTCGCCCCGGTGCATCTCACCGGATGGAGCGTGGCGGCCACCCAGAATACCGACGAGTTCATGAGCGCCTCCCGGTCCATCCGTAACGTGATCCTGATCGTGGCGTTCGGCTTTCTCACCCTCACCATCCTCGGCGTGCTGTGGTTTGCCCGCTCCATCACCGTGCCCATCAATCGCGTGGTGACCTTGATGAACGCCGGCGCCGAGGAAGTGGCCTCGGCCTCCGGTCAGGTATCGGCCGCCAGCCAGTCCCTGGCCGAGGGGTCCTCCGAGCAGGCGGCCGCCATCGAAGAGACCTCCTCATCGCTTGAGGAAATGGCCTCCATGACCCGCCAGAATGCCGACAACGCCAACCAGGCCGATCAACTGATGAAGGACGCCAACCAGATTATCGATGAAGCCAACCAGTCCATGGACCAGATGACGACCTCCATGGCCGAAATCACCCAAACCAGCGAGGAAACCCAGAAGATTGTCAAGACCATCGACGAAATCGCCTTCCAGACCAATCTGCTGGCCTTGAATGCGGCGGTGGAAGCCGCCCGGGCCGGTGAAGCCGGGGCCGGTTTCGCCGTGGTCGCCGATGAGGTCCGCAACCTTGCCATCCGTGCCGCGGAAGCCGCTAAAAACACCTCCACCCTGATCGAAGATTCGGTCAAACGCATCAAGGAAGGCTCCAGCCTGGTGGAAACCACCAACAGCGCTTTTGACAAGGTGGCCCAGAGCTCCAGCAAGGTGGCCGACCTCGTGGCGGAAATCAGCGCCGCATCCAGCGAACAGGCTCAGGGCATCGAGCAGGTCAACAAAGCCGTCTCCGAGATGGATCAGGTGGTGCAGCAGAACGCCGCCAATGCGGAAGAATCCGCTTCGGCTTCAGAGGAAATGAACGCCCAGGCCGAACAGATGAAAGCCGTCGTCATGGAACTGGTGGCCATCGTGGGCGGTGCGGACCAACAGGCGCCAACCGCCCATGCGTCCCACGGCACGGCCCGCAAAACCAAGGGGAAAGCGGTGAAGAAGCCCAAACGGCCGGCCATGGCCGCCCATGATCCCCAGGCGGTCATCCCGTTTGAAGACGATCAGTTTTCCGATTTTTAAGATGAATCCGGAGAAAGGAGCTCCCATGAAGAGCGATCTGAACGGCAAATATCTGACCTTCCGTCTGGCGGATGAGGACTACGGCATTCCCCTGCTGCAGGTCAAGGAGATCATCGGCATGATGCCCGTCACGGCCGTGCCCCGCACGCCCGATTATGTCAAAGGGGTCATCAACCTGCGGGGCAAGGTGATTCCGGTAAGCGATCTGCGGCTGCGTTTCGGGATGGAGGCTGTTCCTTACAGCGACCGCACCTGCATCATCGTGGTGGACATTCAGGGCATCGAGCAGGCCACCCGCATGGGGGTCATCGTGGATGCCGTATCCGAAGTCCTCAACGTCCGGGAGGAGGAAATCGAACCGGCACCGTCTTTCGGCGAGCATGTCCAGACCCGCTACATCCTGGGCATGGCCAACATGGACGAGCAGGTCAAGATCCTCCTGGACATCGATCGGGTCTTCGATCCGGAAGACATGGCCCAGCTGGAAATAGCGGCCTGAGGGAGGGGCGCTCGAAGCCCCGCTGAAAGATAATACCACCGGGAGGGGTCCAGCAGTATCGGATCCCTCCCGGATCTGTTCCCCGCGGCGGATCCCCCCGTCTTCCTCTATCCTTCCGCATTCGTGGTTCGGCAACAGGCCCACGGCCTGCAAAACCGGAGCGGCGCTGGGGTCGCTTGCGTTTCAGCGGCCGGACCGGCCGCTTGATCAACGCGTTCAATTGGTATCTTTGGCAAGTCCGCTGAATGGGGCGATGCCGTCGAAAAGGCCGGCGGGACCTTGAAGGGGTTTCACATCGGAGGCTTTACAACGCGGGCATACCGCCGGCGGCGGCGTTTCACCGCGGAGCGTCACGCGTTTGAAGCTGTGACCGCAGCAGGGGCAGCTATAATCAATCGTAGGCATGCTGTTCCCCTATCGAAGGGCTGTTCACCGTCGACCGAAGGTGTCCGAGGCCCGTCCTCCACGCAGCGCAATCCCAGACCGCACCTTGGCCGGCAGCGCACGCGCTGCCGCTCAGGCAGGCGTTTTGCTCGCAGTCCGCCGCATCAGGGCGCTCAGGGAAAGCCCCAGGCTGGGCAGCTGCCGCACGGCCGCCTGGTAGTCCTCCTGGGACGGCACCGGACAATCAAGCCAATTGAAGAGAAAGGTTTCCGCCTGGGCTTGGGGAACGTTGTCGGCGGCGATAAAGCCCTCTCCCGGCATGCCGCTGCGGGCGCTCACCACGATGCTGGTAAGCGGGGGCAGGCCTTTGAGGATGCAGTGCGACTGGATCGGTTCGAGCAGCGGTCCCAGGTCGGCCGCGGAAACGCCCACCAGCTGTCCCAGCAACGCATAGGTAAGGACCTGGCGGTTGCCGGCGGCGTAAACCAGCAGCGGCCAGATGATGGCAGTCTGTTGGAAGCGCGACATCTTCCCCTCCCATTTGTTTGGAAACGATCTCAAAATCCAGGTTTTCGATCAGATTGTCAGAATTCAGCGCGACATGCAAGCAGGATCGACCGCCCCCTTTCGCCGGGCGGCGAAGGACCAGCTCAATTACGGGGTACGCGGCAGCGTCCCCGATCCCCGGCGCAACCAGTCCAGCACCAGGCGCGGCCGGCGCGTGGACAAAAACCAGCCCAACTTGTAGAATTTGCGCTTCACCCGCCGGATCTCCCGGTCGATCTCTTCCGTGCGGCTGCAGAAGGTCGTCAGGCAGACCTCGGCCCGGGCGGTGGCGGGAAGGATGCAGGGCCCTTTGCCGTCCGCCAGGAAAACGCAGTCGGCGGCATAGAAAGGAATTTCCTTTTCCAGGCAGGCGGCCATGCGGTCGCGGTATTCACCGGCCACGGTCAGGATATAGACCAGATCCCAGACCCCGATGATCGCCTCCAGCTGAATATTGCGGCAACACAGCCCCTGGCAGGCATGGATACAGCGCGCCATGGCGGGGCCGGCCTTGGCAAGCAGTTCCGTCTCGGCAGCCTGGATCGCGTCACAGATCCGGCCCAGCCGCCTCTGGTCGGCCGGCCCCAGCCGGGCCAGGATGCGCTCCGCCTCCGCAAAGTCGGCTTTGATTCCCATGGTCTCCCCCTCAGGCCCGGCGATGGTCCGCCATGCATCCCTTATGACGAAATGTGATGCAAACCGCAAGGGGTGCGGGCCGGCAACCCCACGTTGAGACCCGATGGATCGTGTTGCAGAAAGCGGCCCCTTGCGTCTTGTAAGATACAGTGTGTTGTGCTACGGCATAAACAGTTATCCCCTTTGCCCTTGTTTAGGAATCCGGAAGCAAACGGTCGCCGCCTTTACGATGCCGCTGCTGGGCGCTATAAAATCAATCCCGCTTTCACCGACTATCGTAATGAAATCGGGCCTCAGCAGCCGAACAACCCCATCCCTTGAATCATTTTGGATCTTCCGCAATGGACCTTAACAAAGCGCTGGATGCCGTGGAGAAGCTGGTCGGCGCCATGGAGGGCCAGGATTTTGTCGAGCGCCTTCAGACCTATGCCACCATCTCCCGCCTGCTGGATGAGATTGAAGATTACGCCCGCGAAAACGAAGAAAAGGGCGAGCATGTCGGGCTGGCCCGCCTCCACATCACTGAAATGCGGGATCCGCTGGCCGGTCTGGCCGGCATAGGAACTTACGGCCCCGATCAAAGGCAGGACTGCATCAAATGGGTGCTGGAGGGCGTTCAAAAGCTCAGATCGGAACATGCCTTCAATCTTCGCACCTGATGCACGTCAGCAAAGGGGTGCAATGAAGACGCCCTTGCGCTGAGTCGACAGAAACCGGAGATATCACGACCCAACACACGACAGATCAAGCAGGAGGATGGGCGTTTGCATCCGGACAAAGGGCAGGAGCTGAACGGCGCCGGCCAAAACGGCCTGCCACGCGGTGCGATCACGCGGTTAACGGCCCTGCTCCTGGTGAGTTGCACCATCGCCTTTGGATGGGAGGCGTTTAAAAACCCCATCTAACGCATGATACGACGGCGCCGTCTTCAAGCCAATAGAACACGCGATACTCGATATGATTGTCCTGCCGTGGACTATGCAGCGGCTTTTTACCGACAAATTGCATAGGCGAATTCGGGCTACACCGATGAGGAGCAACCTCTGTATACTCAGATTGCCAAATCTGGTTTAATTCTTTGGGGATGCGAGGATAACTGGATACCCATGGAACGAGGTGCGCTTTTGCATGATATGATCCCGGGCTCCTTCTATAATATATAGGCCCAAATGCCGGTCATTTGCTGATCGAAGAGCGGCCCGATCAACTTAATAAATGATCCTTCCCTTTATTCATAATCGATAAGCGAGCGTCTGGAGGAGCAGAACATCGACCTCAAGCCCCGCCTGGGGCTATCGAACAGATGCTTTCGAATGAACGGAAGGTGAGTCTCCGGTAGCAGGCATCCCCCTTTTCATCTCCTGAGGCATACGATATTTCGCATACACTTAAAATCACACAAAAAAATTACTAATGAAGTGACTCAGGTTGTCCGATAACGCTACAAGGCGCGTCCTCAATCCCAGGAAGGGGGCCACACCCCCCTTTCCCATAACCCAAGAAACATCGAAAGCAGACTCAAGTTGCCATTTCGCTATAAATACTTTCCAGAAACAGGGTGCCTATATACCGTTGGAAAAGGCAAGGTGTCCCTTCAGGAGTTCCTCGACTACCACCTTTCCGTCAAGATTGATAACCCGCAAGCTACCCTCAGAATCCTCGCTGATTACCGAGACCTGGACCCGTCCGACCTCAAGACATCCGACATTGAAAATATCAAGGCAAGCGCACTGAATAAGGTCGAGCACAAATATGAGAAAGTCAAAGAGGCGACGGTCGTCTCTGACCTACTTACCTGGGGGCTATCGCGACAGTATGACGGCTCATATTATTCCGAGGTGTATGAGTTGCAAGTCTTCACCGATATCAAGGCAGCCAGGAATTGGCTGGGATTGGCCCCGGAGACCGTCCTTATAATCGATGCGTAGCAAAACGGACTCTCCGGCAAAGCGTGCCCTGCGGGAGGAGGGTTGGAGCATCCCCAGGCGTCATTCCTTCTGCAGATCCCCTTCGTCCATCATATGATCTGGCATCTCGTCGCTAACGAGAAAAGCGGCCAAATGGGCGCCCGGCATCGATCCAGAAGCCTCCCCTGAGTTCTGAATGAAGGCCTCACCGTACTTCTCAATCCGAAGACGGCCCTTCCCTGTCCTTCTTGACCGTCATTTGTGACACCAGCACTGGGCGGTATCGGGCTTCAAATCATTATTGTTTTCAACCTTGTTTACGGTTTTGGAACCCGGACGTCCAGCATGGGGTCTCCGGGGGCTCTGGCCACGGCTGGCGCCCGGTCCCGGAACTGGCTCATGTACAGGCGGTGGTAGACGCCCTCCCGGGCCAACAGTTCGGCGTGGCTGCCCCGTTCCACCACCCTGCCCTGCTCCATCACAATCAACTGATCCGCATGGGCGATGGTGGAGAGCCGATGGGCGATGATGAAGCTGGTGCGGCTCTTCATCAATTCCTGGAGAGCCTTTTGAATATGCAGCTCGGTGCGGGTGTCGACGGAGCTGGTGGCATCGTCCAAGAAAAGGATGGCCGGATCGGCCAGGATGGCCCGGGCGATGGTTAAGAGCTGGCGCTGGCCTTCGGAGAGGTTGGCCCCCCGTTCGGCCAGGACGGTGTCGTAGCCCGGGGAAGCCGACGAATGAACCCGTCCGCATGGGCGAGCCGGGCGGCCTCACAAACCTCCTCGTCCGTGGCGTTTAGCCGGCCGTAGCGGATGTTCGCCATCACCGACTCGCTGAAAAGAAACGACTGCTGCAGGACCACCCCCAGCTGCCGCCGCAGGCTGTCCCGGGTCACCGCACGGATGTCAACACCGTCCAGGTAGATTTTCCCTTCCTCGATATCATAGAAGCGGGATAGCAGGTTGACCAGGGTCGTCTTCCCGGCGCCGGTGTGGCCGACAAGCGCGATCTGCTCGCCGGGGCGGGCATGGAGAGAGACGTCCTGCAGAACCGGGACGCCGGGCACATAGGCAAAGGTGACGCGGTCCAGCCGCACGTCACCGGCCAGCCGGGGAAGCTCAATCGCCCCGGGTGCATCGGTTTGATCCGGCGCCGTATCCAGGATTTCGAAAATGCGCTCCGCCCCGGCCAGGGCGGCCTGGATCTGGTTGTACAGATTGCTGAGTTGCCTCAGCGGCTCGGCAAAACGCCGTGAGTACGTGATAAACGCGGCAATCGTGCCGATCGTGACCCCCCCTCGAAGCGCCAGCCAGCCACCAAACCCGCAAAGCACGGCCACATTCAGATTCGACAGGATGCCCATCATGGGCATCACCAGAAGGGCCATGGTCATGGCTTTTACGCCCACCGTGCGGACCGCCTCATTGGCCTGGTCGAAGCGGTGCAAAACGTTTTCTTCCTGCCCGAAGGCGAGGACGACCCGCTGTCCGCTGTAGGTCTCCTCGAGCACGGCGTTCAGCGCGCCCAACCGCATCTGGTAGCTGCGAAAGGCCGCACGTGTCCTGCGGCCGACCATTCCCACGAGGCCGATCATCAGCGGAAAGGCGATCATCGAGGCCAGGGTCAGCCAGGGGCTGAGCACCGCCATGACCGCCAGAATGCCGGCAATGGTCAGGATCCCGGTGAACAGCTGGGCGGCGTTGTAGGTCAGCACTTGGCTGATGGCATCCATGTCGTTGGTCAGCCGGCTCATCAGATCCCCCTGGGATCGGGCGTCGAAGAACCTTAGGGACAACGTCTGCAGATGACTGAAAAGCGCGGCTCGCAGCGCCCGCATGACCCGCTGGGCGATGCCGGCGATCAGAACGCCCTGCCCCAGCTGGGCGGCCGCTGAAAGCCCGTAGGCCCCCACCATGAGGAGGGTCAACCGCAGGAGCGCGGCCAGGCTTCCCCCGACGAGTTCGTCAATGGCCCGGCCCATCAGGAAGGGGCCGGCAATGGCCAGGGCGGTGGCGCCGCCGGCCAGCAGGACCACCAGGACGAGGGCGCCGCGATGGGGGTGCAGATAAGGCATCAGACGGCATAAGGCCCCTTTGGCGTCCCGGGCCCGTTCCGCGGTCGGCCCCTGGCCGCCGACTTTGCCGCCCGGCCCCGGCAACCCGGAAATGCCCGGCGACGCCTGTTTGGGCGTTGGGTTAGCCGTCATGACGCCCTGCCTTGTCCGCCGCTGGTTGCCCGAGCTGGGAGCGATAAATATCCTGGTACGCGGCACTTGTCGCAAGCAGCTGCTGGTGGGTGCCCATGGCGCTGATCCGCCCCTGCTCGAGGACCACAATCTTGTCGGCCAGCAGCACCGTGCTGATGCGCTGGGCCACGATGAAACGGGTTGTGGCCCTTTGCGAATCGGCGATGAGCCGATCGAGGGCGTCCTGCAGCCGGACTTCGGTCTCGATATCCAGGGCGCTGGTGGAATCGTCGAGGATCAGAACCTTGGGTTGGACCAGCAAAGCCCGCGCGATGGCGATCCGCTGGCGCTGTCCGCCGGAAAGCGTCACGCCCCGCTGGCCGATCACGGTGTCATAGCCGTCGGCCAGTGCGGCAATGAACGGGTCGGCCTGGGCCGCCCGGGCGGCCGCCCGCACTTCCGCTTCGCTGGCGGCCCTTCGGCCGTAACGGATATTGTCGCGGATGCTGCCGCTGAAAAGGACCGACTCCTGTAAGGCGATCCCGACCGCGCCTCGCAAAGCGGCGAGGTCCAACTCCCGCACGTCCATGCCATCGAAGGTAATCCGACCGGCCGTTACGTCGTAGAAGCGCGGGATGAGGTGGATCAGGGTCGACTTGCCGGAGCCGGTGGCCCCCACGATGGCCACTGTCTCCCCGGGCTCGGCCGTAAAGCTGATGTCCGTCAGCACGGGCGCGCCATCGTTGCCGGAATAGCTGAAGCCAACCTTCTCGAAAACGATCCGCCCCCGGGGATTGGCAGGCTTGGATGCCGATTCCGACTGCCGGACATGGGGCGCGGCGTCCAGCACCTCCAGGATCCGGGCGGCCGACGCCTCCGCGGCGGAGATGGGGCCGAGCATGCCGGTCAGCAGGAGGATCGGGAAAAGGGCGAAGGAAAGATAGTTGATGGCGGCCACCACCTGTCCAGAGGGACATCTGGCCAGCCACGGCGGTTCGGCCGCCGATCCAGAGCGCAGCCGCGATGGCCAGGTTGACCAGTAGCAGCATCAACGGCGAAAAGATCGCCATGAGGCGGGCCACCTGGATCGTCTGATCCATCAGCGCCTGGTTGGCTGCGTCAAAACGGGCTTCTTCATGGGCGGTGCGGAGGAAGGCCTTGACCACGCGCATCCCGGCCAGGTTTTCCTGCAGGACGACGTTCAATCGGTCGAGCCGCTGCTGCACCCACAAAAACAGCGGCCGGGCCTGTTGAGGAAAACACCCCCACCAGCAATACGATCAGGGGGACAAAGGCGACCATGATCACGGCAAAACGGCGGCTGGTAAGAACCAGCATGACCGTGGCGCCGCAAGTCCAGATGGGCGCCCGGGTGAGAATGCGCAGGGACAGCATCACGATGAGCTGGACCATGCTGACGTCACTCGTGGACCGCACGATGAGATTGCCGGTCTGGAGCCGGTCGAGGTTGCCGAAGGAAAAGGTCTGGATCTTGCGGATCATGGCGCTGCGGAGATCGGCGCCGAACCCCATGGCAACCTTCACCGACAGGTAATTGTTGGCGATGGCCAGGCCCGCCGAAAGCAGGGCGGCCCCCACCATCACAAGAGCCGTCGTCATGATGACGTGCAGGTCGCGGGGCACGATCCCCTGATCGATGATGCGCTGGGTCAGATGCGGTATGAGCAGGTCTGCCGCCACCATGGCCAGGAGCAGGATCAGCGCGACAGCGGCCGGACTGCGGTAGGGCCGCAAATAGCCATAGAGACGCAGGAGGGATTTCACCGGTTTATCTCCTCACGTTCCCGGGAGGCGGCCTGCTCCGGGCAGGGCCGATCGGATCCCGGGATGGTTGCGTCGGACAGATAGCGGTGAACCTTGCGGAGGGCGGCGGTGAGGGTTTCCTGCTCCTGCGCGGTCAGCAGCGATGTCATTTCACGGTCCAATTCCCGGAAGGAGGCGCGGGCTTCCCGACGCAGTTTAAGGGCCTTCTCGGTCAGATAAACCCGCACCACACGCCGGTCCGATTCGCCCCGGCGCCGATCGATCCAGCCGTCACGCTCCATGCGCCGCAAGGTGCTGGTCGCAGTGGGCGGTCTGATATGCAAGGCCTTGGCAAGCATGCTCTGTGGAATCCCATCTTCTTGCCAGAGTTGAAATAGGATCATCCCCTGGGCGTGGTGCAGGCCGATAGTTTTCAGTTTCATTCTCCGGCGCCGGCCCACCAGGCGGCAGACCTGGGCCAGCAGATGCCCGAGGGTAAACTTGCGTAGGTCCTCTTGCATATCAACCATATATACCGCCCTCCACTAGTTAGCTACCTAAATATTAGATAGCTAACTATTAGAGCATCCTAAACGATCTGTCAACCGAATCGGTGTCGGGGTACGAGCACATTGCGTACCCGGTTGCCGGCCCTCTGACCATCGCCCAAGCCACGACGAGGCAAAGGACACCTCTAATGTCATCGTGCTGCATATGCCTGAAAAGCTGCATAAGGAGGCACCTAATCGTTCAAGCAATCGATGATGTCGGCCGATATATGTAGGATGAAAACGTAAAAACGGATTTATTGTGCGTCGACGGGCGATTTAAGACCGGGCCGACGCGGATGTATGCCAAACGGAGAGCCCCAAAGAACAAGTTTTCATCTTCTACAGATCAATCAAAGGAAACCGTCGTGACTGACTTCGATTCGGGAAAAAACAGCGTCATTTCAGCAAGCGTTAATTTGAACCTGGTCCGCAGCGTTACCCGCCGGGAATTTGTAAAATACTCCGCCGGTGCGATTGCCGGCCTTTGCATGGGTGGGCTGACAACGGCCTGTGGCATCGGCCGGAACGCCCCACCGATTCAGCCGATCCAGGGCTACCCGATCAGCGGAAATGTTGTTAAGACGACGGAACAGATGCTGGCCTTTCCCATGCCGGCGACGCCTTCGGGACCCGACTCGGGGACAGGGCTTTATCCGACCGAGCTGGCGCTGATCTCGCAGTATGCACAATACGGATACGGCGCCTATGAGGTGATTGCCACAGGGCTTCCCGTCGTGCCGCGCTACGATCTCCTGCCGGACCCCGATCGTTATGCGAAGCCCGCCAGGCACAAGCAGCTCGCCCACTTTTTTGCCATGACCGACATCCATATCACCGACAAGGAAGCCCCCAATCAGTTAATCTATATCCAGCAGGCCGATGCCCGTTTCGGCGCGCCCGTGACCTCGATCTATTCACCGGTCATGCTGTACACGCCCCATGTGCTCGATGCCGCCATCCAGACCATCAATGCCCTGCACCAAAAAACACCCTTTGATTTCGGCATTTCCCTGGGGGACACATGCAATAATACCCAGTATAACGAGCTGCGCTGGTATCTTGACATCATCGACGGCAAAGTCATCACCCCCAGTTCGGGCGCGCATCTCGGTGCCGACTGCATTGATTACCAAAAACCCTTCCAAGCCGCCGGCCTCGACAAGTCGATTCCGTGGTATCAGGTCCTCGGCAACCACGATCATTTTTATATAGGCTCCATCGCCGTGGATGCCGATCCCACGCTTGGCATCCGCGACGCGTACGTCGGCAACAAGGTCTGGGCGATCGGGGACCTCCTGCGCCCGAATCAGAATTACGTCGGACATCATTTCCCATGCATGTTTGATTCGACATTCAACCTGACGGAATTGCCGCAGTCCTACATGGGGGTCATTGACGGGTCGACACCAACCGGCACGATCAAATATGCCGGGCCCCGCGACGCCATCAGTCCTCCCCCGATGGTCACCGCCGATCCCCATCGTCGCTCGCTCTTGCGAACAGAATGGATCGCGGAGTTTTTCGAAACGCAAACCCTCCCCGTGGGCCACGGCTTCGGTCTCGTGGACCCCGCGATGGGCGAAGGCTTTGCCTGCTATAGTTTTGCGCCGAAAGCGGACATCCCGCTCAAAATAATCGTGCTTGACGATACGCAGTCTGAAACAGATGGATCACATGACATTCACGGGCATGGTGTTTTGGATGAGGCGCGTTGGAATTGGCTCAAGGCGGAACTTGAGACCGGACAGCGCGACCATCAGCTGATGATCATCGCCGCACACGTGCCGATTGCCGTTTCCGGCTATGGCTCGGAGCTGGAGTGGTGGGACTCGGGCAGCGACCCCAATGCGACGGAACAAAATGCCGTAACCTTGACAGAGCTGGTTGCCACGCTTCAGAAGGCGCCTAATCTTCTCATGTGGATTGCAGGGCATCGCCACCTGAATACGATCAAGGGGTTTCCATCGCCCGACAGGATAAACGCCCCCGAAAAAGGGTTCTGGCAGGTCGAAACCTCCTCTCTCAGAGATTTCCCGCAGCAATTCCGGACCTTTGAGATCTACCTCAACAGCGATTATACGGTTTCGATCGTGGCCACCAATGTCGACCCGGCCGTGGCCGACGGCACCCCGGCCGCGACCTCGCGGACCTATGCGGTGGCAACGCAGCAGATCGTCAAAACGAAGTTGCGGATCAATTCTGAAAATGTGCCGACAATATATGGCAGGCACGTCGACCCCATGGATCCCACGCGTCCCCAGGACGGCAGCCTAGACCCGACCATTGCGTACGGGGAGGTGCCGGGAGTCCCCTACTGTGCCTCATACAATGCGGAGCTCTATAAGCAACTAAGTCCCTCGATGGTCCGCGTCCTGCAAGCGATGTTCCCCGCGGCTGTCAGTTAAACGGCATCGCCATTTCTCACATGTCGATCCCGCGCAGACCGCCTATGTTGGACGCCGAGACCTCTGAACGACAACGGCCAAAAAATTAGGCCGCCCGGATTTCCGGAGCGGCCTAACAATTGAAATCATTTGGTGGAGATGAAGGGATTCGAACCCTCGACCTCAGCGTTGCGAACGCTGCGCTCTCCCAGCTGAGCTACATCCCCAAGGGAAACGGCAGATCTCTTAACAGATCCCACCGCAGGAATCAATTCAAAAAAACCTTGTCAGGACAAGGTTTTTGATTTACACCCCCGCGCAACCCGTAAGCGGGCCGGGGAAGGGTCATTTGCGTCAGGGAATAGAGGCCGTCACATTCGCCTTGCTATCATCCAGATAGTCATCCAGCAGATGGCCATCCGGGGCCACAGACACCAAAGCGCGATTGCGTTTGATCATCGAAGGAGCGCTCAACACCATGAACCACGTCAAGATCACCCTGCAGGACGCCTACAAGACATCCACCTACGACCAGGACAAGATCATGTCGCCGGAGGAGACCGTCGCCACTTTTCGGGACCGGCTACAGGGCGCTGAACTTGATATCCTGGATCACACCGAGCGGATCGACAACGGCCGTCTGGACATTCCCGTCTATTTCAGCGTGTGCGGCCAGGACGCCCGGGAGGTGATCGGCAACAAAAAACAGATGGGCAAGGGCGCCAGCCCGGCCCAGGCCGAGGCCAGCGCCATCATGGAGCTGGCCGAGCGCTTCAGTTTTTTCAGCTTCTGCCACAACCCGGCCCACTTTACCATCGATACCTACGCCAACCTCAAAAAGGAAGCCCTGCCCTTCGAGGCGATTGCCCGTTCGGTCCACGACACCTCCGGGGATCTGGAGGCCGCCGCCCGGATCTTCGAAACCATCCCCATGCGCTGGACCCGGGCCTGGAACCTGACGGCCGGCGGCGAGGTTCTGGTGCCCTTCGACTGGTTTTACGCCATCAATGAGTTCAACGGTCCGTCGGCCGGGAATTGCCAGGAAGAAGCCCTGAGCCAGGGCATCTGCGAAATCGTGGAACGGCATGTCTCCTCCATCGTCAGCCGCGCCAAACGCAGGACTCCGGCCATCGACCCGGCCTCGGCCAACGACCCCATGGTCCGGGCCATGCTTCAGAAATACGAAAACAACGGCATCAACCTCTATGTGCAGAACCTAAGCCTGGATACGGGTATTCCGACGGTGGGGGTGTTTGCCTATGACCCGGCCAGCTTCCCTGAATCCAGCGAGCTGGTCTGGACGGCCGGCACCACGCCCAATCCGGAAAAAGCCTTCAGCCGGGCCCTGACCGAAGTGGCCCAGTTGGCAGGGGATTTCAATTCCGGCACCAACTACGTGGCCAGCGGCCTGCCGAAATACACCCGCCTGAAGCAGGCCGCCTTTCTCATGCAACCCGAAGAGACGGTCCGCTTCGATGCCCTGCCGGACCTCTCCCACGACAATATCCGCATCGAAGTTGAAAATCTGGTGGGCGCCCTCGCCCGGAACAACCTGGAGGTTTTGGTGATCGACACCATGCACCCCCAGCTTGCAATCCCGGCCTTTTACACCATCGTGCCGGGCACCCACTTCCGGGAGCGGGCCCAGGGCACCAGCGTGGGAATGTTTTCCGCCAAGTTGGTGGTGGAAAACCAGCCGCCGGACATCGCCCTTTATGAGTTGGAGAAATTCGAGAGCCTGCTGCCGGGCCGCTACTATCTCCAATTTTACATGGGGCTGTGCCATTTGAACGCGGACCGGCCGGAGGCCGCCCTGGGCCATTTCCAGCAAGCCCTGGAGCGCGGTCCCATGGAGGAGGACATCCCCAGCATCTATTCCTACATGGGCGTCTGCCTGAAAGACACCGGGCGCTATCGCGAGGCCCTGGATATCCTCCGGCGGGGGCTGGCCATGGACGAGGAGCGCACCGACCTCCACAACCTGATGGGATTCTGCCATTTTCAGCTCAAGGAACACGAGCAGGCGATCGGCTGCTTCGAAAAGGTGATCCGCCTAAATCCCGGTTCCGCCATCGATTACGCCAATATCGCCTCCAACTACCGGGACCTGAACCGGCCGGAGGACGCCATCCGCTACTACCGCATGGCCCTGGAGATCGACCCCACCATCGAATTCGCCCGGGACAACCTGGCCCGTCTGGCCGGCGGCACCTCCCCGGAATGATGTTGGCGTTGCCGCTCCGGAATCCCTTCTCCCACAAAACAGATCCGCAAAAAAAAGGCCTTTCGACTGCAAAATCGAAAGGCCCATCAATAAAAAGGCGTCTTGCGGTACGGGGACGGATCGCCTTAGGAAAGCCGGACGGGGGATCCCGCCCACCGATTCAGCCCGCCAGTTCCTCTGCCAATCGCATGTAATCCCGGGCGCCATAACTGCCCGGGCGGTAAAAAACTACCGGCTTGCCCACCTGGGCGCTTTCGGCCACGGTGGTATTGGACCGGATAACGGTTTCGAACAGCAGCGGCCCGTAACGTTCGTCCGCCTTCAGGCGCTCCAAAGTGTGGTTGCTGACCCGGGTGCGCTGGTCGTGAAAGGTCGCCACAACGCCCGTGGTCTTAAGTTTGGTATTGATGCCCCGGCGGATGGCGTCCATGGTGTCGAAAAGCTCGTTGAGGGCATTGAAGGCGTAAGGTTGGGTCTGGCAGGGAACCAGCACCTCGTCGGCGTAGGCGAAGACGTTGACCGTGAGCAGGGAAAGGCTGGGGGGCGTGTCCAGCAGGATATAGTCATAGCCGCCGTCGAGACCGGCCAGACCCTGCCGGAGACGGTTTTCACGCCCCGCCACGTCCACCAGCTCCACTTCCGCGCCCGCCAGATCGGGCACCGACGGCAGACAGGCGAGGCCCTCCCAGCGCGTCGGCAGCACCACATCGGCGGGCCTAATCCCATCCTCCCCATTGATGAGATCATAGACCGAATGGGCGATATCATCCATGGTGATCCCCAGCCCCTGGGTTGCGTTGAATTGGGGATCCATGTCCACGATCAGGACATTGTACCCGCCCAGGGCCAGAGCAGCGCCGAGGTTGACGATGGTCGCCGTTTTCCCCACCCCGCCCTTTTCATTGGCCACCGCGATCTTCCGCATCTTTTTGGACGCCATGCACACACCTCCCCTTGCGTTGCAGCGGGTCAGGTCTGCCGTCGGCATCCTCGGGCGCAGGCCGCGTCGGGTGGCGAATCAGTCGGGGGAAACGCCCTGGGGCACAACGGCATCCCGCAGCCGTTGGGCCCGTTGGAAAAGAAGATCCGTACCGGCGGCAAACGCCCGTAGCGTATCGGCCCGCTTGCTCTTTTCCGCCTGACCGGCACCGATCAACTCGGCCATCTGGGTGAGATCGTCCTCGTAGGTCTGGAAGCGATCCAGAAGGACTTCCGCAATCTGATTGGCAGCTGACTCCACCATTGGAAAAATATATCTGAATTTGATGTTTTCGCGATAATCTTTGAAGTGGAAGAGAATCGAGCGTTCGGTTTCCTTCTTCATGCGTTCCACGCCGTCCCGGAGGGCCTGAATCTCTTCCGGGCGGCCTTCGGCCACAGGCTTGCGGAACAGTTTGCGAAAGCCCCGCAGAACTTTGTAGGCACCCAGGCGCATGATGGCCTCGGTTTTGACTTTGGCCGAATAGCGCATGGATGCACTGGCCGAGGGCAGCTTGAGCTGGGATGCCTGGCGGATGGTGTCCAGACCCGGTAACGCGGCGCGGTGGTTCGGGCGGCCGGCCGGGCAGGCAATGCCCAGCGATTGGGCCGTGTTTTGAAAGTCGCTGACCGCATCTTGCACCATGGCGCCGTAAGGTCCGGCCACGTCATGCAGGTATGCCACAATGCGATGTTCCCGATCCCGCACGAAATGAAAGATTTCCGGATTGATCGACTCGGCAATGAACCCATCCAGGGCCTGTTTGAACTCCTGATAGACGTGGTAGAGCGTATTCGGAAAACCGGAGGAGGCCATGTTTTCCAGATGCTCCTGCCAAGAGGGCACGCTGTAGGCGCGGATAAACTCCAAAAGCCCCTTCATGACATCGGCGGAATGGGGATCGAAGAAGCGATCCACATCGCTGCGCAATTCTTTGCGGATCTTGCGGATACTGCCCTCCAGCGTGCTTTTGATCACCGCACGGATGCGCGCCATCTGGTCCTGGTTGCGCATGATCCGGGCGACGATATCAGTGGCTTTGCTGTCGTCCGCCAGCAGCAGCTCGCGCTTCACACCCACCATGCTGTTCAGGTCGGCCGTCATCACCAGCAGACGTTCCACATGGTTGCGCAGCAGCAGGACCAGAGATTCATTGACGAGTTTGTCCTGCAGGGCGACAAAGAAACGCTCGGTTTCTTGATCGGAGTAGGCCCTCAGGGTTTCATCCTTTTCCCATTGCTCCAGGCGATGGTGATCTTTCTCGGACAATTGATCGGGTTGAGCGCGGAAGAGGTTCAACAGGGCGGAGAGGGTGAAGACCTCGGGATTCGGGCGTAGCAGCCCCAGCTCGTCGCCGACTCTTTGCCTGAGCTGCTGTAGATCCTCCAGGGTGTCGTGCTCGCTGAAATCGGCATTCAGGACGAACAGCGTATTGTCGATGATGCCCATCTTCTTGATGATGGAAAGAAAGCGGATATCGGCCCGGCGCAGCCCCGTGCGGCTGCTGATGACATAGATCAAAAGGTGGGTTTGCAGAAGATAATCCTGAATCATGGCCAGATGCAGGGGATTGGGCGAATCACTGCCCTGGCAGTCCGCCAATTCGACATGACGGTTGAGACGCGGGCTGCAAATTTCCAGACGAATATCCCGCAGATAAACGGCGAGGGCATCGTCGCCGGCGAAATCCCGGTGTTCGGCAAACCGTTCGGCGGTGTAGCAGATGGTTTCCGGTGTTGCCGAAATGATCGCGCGAACCCGTTCATAGCCTTTGAGATACGAGGAGAGCAAAACACTGTTGGCGTTACGGGTGTCGCGGGAAAGCAGTTGTTCGGGATTCAGGGCTTCCAGGGCGCGCGTCAAGGCCCTGCGCTCGTCTTCGCGGCGGATGTCGAAGCCTTCCTCCTGGCTATGCCAGTCCATGGAGGGAAACAGAACGAGCGCCTGTTCAATGTCTTCGTTGATTTCATCCCAGGTCTTGAACTGCAATTCCGCCTTGAGGGTTTGGCCGCAATGCACCCGGGTAACGAAAGACGTCACCACCCCGGCGCCGCGTTTGAGGTAATCCCCCCCCAGAATCGCGTTGGCAAAGGTGCTTTTGCCGGATTTGATGGGGCCCACGACCGCCACCCGAATGGTCTCTTCATTCAATTGCTGTTGGATAAGTCGGCAGGAAGCGAGGCTTTTCGCGAGTGAAGCTTCGGCCATACCGTTCGTGGCGCCGGCGCGCTCGATGAGGTCGGCAAACTCCTGGGCGAGATCGATCAGTTGGTTTTTGATATCGTCGTAAGCTTGCATGCCGCCTATATTGCGATGGGGCGTCGGGCAGTGACCGTCAGCAGTAAGAAGGTTGTTGGTGACCGCAAAGGGATCGTTTGCCGGTATTCGCCGAAGCCCTCTCCAAAGGCGTCGGGCGGCCTTCCGGACGGCATCAGTGCGGCTAATGATTACAATGTCTTACGGAGATTGTCAAAACGAATTGCGTCATGAACGATGAGCGGATAATCCCGGAGAAAAACATAAGCCGTTGTAAAATCAATGATTTTATGTTATTCTTAGGGTTCTGAAGCATGTTAAACCCGAAGCGCAAAGGGAATAGCCTCCATGTCTGAAAAGAATCCGGAATGCCCTCTCTATAATCCCCTCAACTGCAAGGAATACTACAATCCCAAACTATGCGCCTTTGTCCGTAAGGATAAAACCTGTCTCAAGAAGAAAAAACCCAAGAACAAAAAAAGTTCGCCGGCCGCATAATCCCCCCGCGCCCCCGCCGACGCATGGCCTTTCAGGCATGCCCGGCCGCATCCGTCAAAAGGGACGGATCGATTCCCAATTTCCGTATGGCATATTCCCAGCGCTGATCGACAGGGACCTCAAAGACGAGCGCCGCGTCGCTTTCACAGGTCAACCAGGCATTCTGTTGGATTTCCGCTTCCAGTTGACCCGGTCCCCAGCCGGCACACCCCAGGCTGATCATAAAGGGGTGGGGGCCCTCGCCGCGGGCGATCTGCTCCAGGATCTCCCGGGTGGTACTCATCGCTAGCTGCGAGGTGATCGTCAGGCTGGTGCGCGCGTCGTAAGGATGTCCGTGAAGGATAAAGACCTCACTGACGTGCACCGGGCCGCCCAGGAAAATAGGGGCCTGACCGGCATCTGTTTGGTGCGGCATGCCCAACTCGTTGAAAATGCTTTCCGCTTTGAGGGTGGGATGCGTCCGGTTGATGACGATCCCCACCGCCCCCTCGCGGGTGTGTTCGGACAGGCAGACCACCGTCTGATAGAAATTGGGATCCAGCAGGCCCGGCATGGCCATCAGACACTGGCCTCTCAAGGATTCGGGATAATCCGTCACACGTCACCCCATCGTCGTTTCGAAAATAGCCTAATGCATCAGCCCATACGTGGAACCGAAAAAGTTGTCAAGCATCAGGCCCGGGGCTCCTACGCCGGCCCCCTGCGCCATGTCGCGCTGGAAGGACATGGCCTAGCGATCATCAATAGGCGACACGGCATTGCCAAGTCCGGTCCCCACTGATAGGGTAAATGCAACTTCAGGTTGCTCATGTTTCATAGGGAGGTCCAAACCATGCCCCCCAAATCATTGCTGGCCATGCGGCAGGACGCCCGAGCCATTTTCAGGGCCGGCGTGGACGCCGTCGCACCGGAAAGGGCGATCGAGGCCCACTGCCACCGGGGCGGCAACCGCTTGCAGGTCGGAGCGTACAGCTACGATTTATCCCGTTACAAAAAGGTCTGGATCATCGGCACCGGCAAGGCCGCGGCGGCCATGGCCCACACCTTGGAAGACATGCTGGGCGATCGTATCGATGGCGGTCTGGTAACCGTTAAATATGGCCATCTTGCCCCCCTGCGCACCGTCCGGGTCATCGAAGCGGGCCATCCCCTGCCGGATGCCAACGGTTGCCGGGGCGCGAGCGCGATTCTGACCCTCGCCCAATCGGCCGGGCCCCAGGATCTGGTTCTCTGTCTGATCTCCGGGGGCGGTTCCGCTTTGCTGCCGCTGCCGGGCCAGGGGCTGACCCTGGAAGACAAACAGGCCGCCAACCGGGTGCTGTTGTCCTGCGGCGCTTCCATCCATGAAATGAATACGATCCGCAAACACCTCTCGGCCATCAAGGGCGGGCGTCTGGCCGCGGCTGTTTATCCGGCCGCCCTCGGCACGCTGGTGCTGTCGGATGTCGTAGGCGATGAACTGGATGTAATTGCCTCCGGACCGACGGTGCCGGATCCCAGCACCTTTGAGGATGCCCTGGCCATTGTGAACCGCTATCAGATTGCCGGGCAGCTGCCGGATGCCGTGGTCCGCTATTTAAGAGGGGGGCGGCCGGTGAGGTCGACGAATCACCGAAGCCCGGGGATAAATGCTTCGCCCAGGCCCACCATCTGATCGTGGGCAGCAACCGTCAATGCGTGCAGGCCGCACGCGAGGAAGCGTTGCAGCGCAGCTACCACACCCTGGTGCTGTCCTCCCTGATGGAGGGCGAAACCCGTGACGTCGCCCGCGTGCACGGTGCCATGGGACGTGAAATTCTGGCCAGCGGACATCCGGTCCCCGCACCGGCCTGCCTCATTTCCGGCGGTGAAACGACCGTCACCCTGAGGGGCCTGGGCCGCGGGGGACGCAATCAGGAATTTGCCCTGGCCGCCGCTTTGGATATCGAGGGTGCCCGGGATGTGGTCGTTTTAAGCGGGGGGACCGACGGGTCCGACGGCCCGACGGACGCCGCCGGGGCCATCGTCGATGGTGAAACGACCGCCCGGGCCCGGGCCCAAGGCATGGATCCCCGGCGGCATCTGGACGACAACAACGCCTATCCGTTGTTCGACAAGTTGGGAGACCTGCTGCGGACGGGGCCCACCAACACCAACGTCATGGATCTCCGACTGGTTTTGGCTTCAGGCCGCTAATGAGTGTCCATCCAAAAAGGGCATCTTTCGGCCTGGGCCGGCGGGCACTTTGGGAATCCTCGCCGCAGCCGGGCTGCGCAACGCTGTCGCTCATACGGCTGCGCCGCCGTTTTCCACCCATAGCGGCGTTAGATCAGAAGGGAAGTCCGGCCAAGCGGGGCAAAGCGTGGCGGCCTTGGCCGGAACCAAAAATCGACCCTCTCTGGACGGACACGGATGAACGTTAAACGGGTGCTTCGAAAAAAGGGCTAGGGCCGGCCCGGTTGCGCCAGTTCCACCAGTTTACCCCGGGGGGTCTGATCTTCGGCTTCATCCAGCAAAGCGTAAATTTTGAGATCCCCGAGCATTTCGTCGATGGGCATGAGGTTGAAGGAGGTCTGGCAGGCCCGGCGCGTGGTTTCACCGAGCAGAATCCCATTCGGGTAGAAGCGGGTCAGGTCCTGCAACCGGAAGACCGCATTGACCGCATCGCCGATCACCGTATAGTCCATCTTTTTCTCGAACCCGATATTGCCCACCACCACCTCGCCGGTCAGGATACTGGTACCGATTTTAATGGCCGTGCCGAATGATTTGCGGAAGGCCGGATTGGCCGCATCGAGGGCCCGGCGCATTTCCAGGGCCGCTGTCAGGGCATTGTCGGCATCCCGGGTGCTGGCGACGGGTGCCCCGAAAATGGCCAGAAAGCCATCACCGAGATATTTATCCACGATGCCTTTGTGCTCGAAAACGATGTCGCCCATGATGGTGAAAAAGCGGTTTAAAAGGGAGACGGTCTTCTGGGGTCCGATATCCTTCGACAGGAGGGAAAAGCCGCGGATATCGAGATTGAGCAGGGTCAGGGTCCGCAGCTCTTCGAAGACGGTCTTGCCCGTCTCGGATCCATGGAGAATACGGTCCAGCACCTCCTTCGGCACGAATTTTTGAAACATGCGCCGCATGCTGCGCTCGTGATCCGCCATGGAGACGGTTTCCCGATACAAGCGGGCGTTTTCAATGGCGATGCTGACCGAGGAGGCGATGGACTGGAGCAGATCTTCGTCCCCGGCGGTGAAGTCGCCGTTAATTTTATTGAGCACCTCGATCACGCCGATGACCCGCCCCTTGGAAATCATGGGCACACACAGGGCCGAACGGGTCAAAAAACCGGTGGAGCGATCGACGCCGGCGAAAAAATGGGGGGAGCGGTTGGTATCGTTGACGATAATGGCCTTGCCCTTGGCGGCCACGTAACCGGCGATCCCCTGCCCCAAGCGAATGGGATGGGTCATGTTGGATTTGACTTTGGTGTTGAAGGCCACGGCGAACTTCAATTCTTCACCTTTGAGAAACAGGAGGGAACCGGCTTCCACATTCATGATCACCCGAATCATGTCCATGGTATATTTCAGCACTTGCTTCATATCGAAGGTGGAGGACGCCAGGGCGCTGCCAATCTGTTTGATGCTTCCCAGCTCCCGGTCCCGCTTGTAGACCGCCGCCGAAAGGCTGCTGCGCTCCATGGCAAAGGCCAGCGTGTTGGCCATCCAACCGATGAGTTCCCTGCGATTCTGGAAAAGTTCTTTTCCCGGACCGGTCATCGTCAACAGGCCTTTGACCGCGCCTTCCATGCGCAACGGGGCAACCAAGCCGGAGCCGCTTCCCTTGGGCCCCAGAAGCCGACGTTCGGCGGGGTGCTTGAGCGATGCCAAATCATCCACCACCACCAAGGCGTCCTGCCGAATCACCCGCTCGAAAAGCGTGCCTTTAAAGGGAAAACTATTGCCGCGATTGATGCGGCAGGGCCCCGCCGACACGATATCGTAAACCACGAGATGACCGGGCCGGTTTTCGCTGAGCGTCATTACCGTCGCCAGGCTAAAGGGAATGATACTCTTGACTTCCGCCAGGATGGCCGTCAGCAGCTCGGTATCCCGGAAGCTGGAATTAATGATTTGGAAAATCTTCTCAATGACGTTCAACTGCTGAGAATTTTGCTTGTTCTGTTCCACCAGCTGAAGATTTTCATAAGAAAACGCGGCATTGCTGAGCAGCGGTGTCAGGGCTTCGACATCGTCGTGGGTGTAAGTACGCGCTCCGTCCCGGCGTGAAATCGTGAGCACTCCCACAATTTCCTTGCTGGTTTTAATGGGCATACAGACAAATGATTTCGTACTGTATTGCGCCAAATTAGCCCGCCCGAAACGACTGTCTTTCTCGACGTCTTCCACCACGAGAGGGGATTTGTTGACCACCGCATATTTGGCGATGCTGGTTTCAAAATCGATGCGGTCTCCGATTTGGATATGCTGACCGGTGCCGATGCTGGCTTTGACCGTAAAATAGCGGGCATTCGAATTTTCCAATACCAGCACCGAACCGATATCGGACTTGGTCAAGGAAAGAGCGCGTTCCAAAGTGACGTAGAGAATCTCATCCGGGTCGAAAGTGACATAACAAAGGTCGGAGAGTTCCTTTAAAATGGCCATTTCCGAAGCCTTCAATTCCAACTGGTGCAGCGTCCGATCGAACTGATTTTCAATGGCGTTGACCGATTGGACGATGTTTTGCAACTGATTGGCGCCGGTTGCGAGCTGGTCGACATGAAACCCCGTCACCACCTTCTTGGCCACGTCCTGCGAAACGGCGTGGACCTGGTCAAACAGGCGCCGCAGCATGAAAAAGCCGATCAGCGAGAAGCATAAGAAACCCAGAAGGAAGTAAAGGGTGTTCTGATCCTGGAAGAGATCGTATTTGTGCACGAGGTAGGCGAAGCCCGCCAATGGCGACAGGAAGAACAAACCGAATGCCAGAATCATTCGGTAGTAAATGTCCTTATGTTTGAGGGATAGTTTTTGATACCACCGTAAATCACGCATGTGGCCACCTCCCGTCAGAAGGCTAAGATGTAGCGGAGCCGTTTACGCACTTCGACGCCCGTTTACCAGATCAGACACCCCGCTGTACGGCAGTGATGGGAGCGAAGTCGAGTCGGGGGTGAAGCATGGCCGGGGCCAGGCCCTCAACTGGACAGTTCCCTCAAAGCGGCGTCGGCCGCTGCAATGGTTTGGTCGATGGCGGCCTCATCGTGCGCCAGGGAGACAAACCCGGCTTCGAACTGGGACGGCGCCAGGTAAACCCCCGCATCCAGCATGGAACGGTAGTATCGGGCGAAGGCATCCAGGTTGCTCTCCTTGGCGGTGGCAAAATCGGTCACCTTTTGCGCGGTAAAGAACATGCCGAGCATGGACCCTACCCTGTTGAACGACACCGGCACCGCATGCCGCCGGGCTATTTCGGCAATCCCTTCGGCCAAGCGGCGCGAACGGTTTTCAAGCGTTTCATAGACGCCCGGCTGCCTTAGCTGTTCGAGGGTGGCCAGCCCGGCGGCCATCGCCACCGGATTACCGGAAAGCGTCCCGGCCTGGTAGACCGACCCCTCGGGGGCGATCTGGGACATGACATCTTTCCGGCCGCCGTAAGCCCCCACCGGCATACCGCCCCCGATGATCTTGCCGAAACAGGTCAAATCAGGACGAATGCCGTACAAACTCTGGGCACCGCCGTAGGCCACGCGAAAACCGGTCATGACCTCGTCAAAAATCAGCAGGCTGCCGTATTGCAGGGTAACTTCCCGCAGGGTTTCCAGGAAACCAGGGCAAGGGGGAACCATCCCCATATTCCCGGCCACAGGCTCCACGATAATGGCCGCCACCGCCGCGCCTTTATCCGCCATAACCGCTCTCACCGCCTCAGCATCGTTGTAAGGCAGCGACAGGGTATGGTGCACAACCGATTCGGGCACACCGGGACTGCCGGGGATATTCAGGGTCGCCACCCCCGAACCGGCGTCCACCAATAACGTGTCGGCATGTCCATGGTAGCACCCGTCGAATTTGATCACGATATCCCGCCCTGTCACACCCCGTGCAAGGCGAATGGCACTCATGGTCGCTTCGGTGCCGGAATTGACCATACGCACCATTTCGACCGAGGCAACGGCCTCGACGACCCGGCGGGCCAGTTCCAGTTCCAGATCCGTAGGGGCTCCGAAACTGGTTCCCCGAGCCAGCACGTCCGTTATGGCCCGGATGACCGCCGGATGACGGTGCCCCAGAATCATCGGCCCCCAGGATCCCACGTAATCGATATAGGAATTGCCGTCGGCATCAAAAAGGCGGCAGCCTTCGGCGCGTTGAATAAAGCGCGGCATGACACCAACGGCCTTGCAGGCCCTGACCGGGCTGTTGACGCCGCCGGGAATGACCTTTTGGGAATCATGGAAAAGGGCCTCCGAACGATCTGTTTTCATAGTCACAAATCCTTGATGGGTAGGGGCTGTCATGGACCGGGCGCCCGAGGCCTTTCCGGCCTGGCGCAACCGGCTGTACGCAATGCGGGCCTAAGCCCATCGGTACAGCGCGCCTCGCCAATAATCCTCCGGTAAAACCTTGACAGTCGATGAAAATATCCGCATTGACAGGTATCAGTACCCGCTAGCATTCGCCGGCAATGATGATTCCGGCAATCTCAGGGCAAGCGTGTGGGAAAAGAACCGCAACAGCAAACCGTAGCAGGATGGCTGCATTGTTTATGGACTGGCCACAACGGCACGAAAAATAGCAAATCCCTCCTTCAGGGTCAAGCGGCCGGCTTTCATCGGCAAACGGCCCAAGGCCATCGGGAATAGACCATGGACAGCAAAAAGGTCGCGCAGTTGGCCCGCTTCATTCAATATATGATCGGAAGGCGCCCCGATGAATTTGGATTGGTGACCGACGATCAGGGCTTCCTGCCGGTCAACGATGTATTGAAGGTTCTCCATCGTGAAGGCTGGCCCCAGATGCGGCGCAGACATCTGGAGACCCTCGATTTTCATCTGGGAAAACCGACCCTCGAAATCCGGGAGCATCTTCTGCGGGCCCAGGACCGATCGCGCCTGGTGCCGCTCCACAATGACAACCGCTCTTCCCAAGCTGCTGCACGTTCCCGTCCGGCGCCGCGCTTATGAGAGCGTCCTCCAGCACGGGCTGCGCCCCCAGGGGCATACAGGCCGTGTGGTGCTCTTTGCCGACCCGGTCCTGGCCCAAAGCGTGGGGCAGCGGCGCGATGCCCAGCCCGTCATCGTTACGGTAAATGTCCAGGCGGCACGCGAACAAGGCGCCGGGTTCCAACAATTCGGCGAGAGCATCTTTTTGACGGACCGCCTGCCGCCGGCCTGCTGCCGCCTGCCGAGCCCGCCCAAAGCCCCTCGTCCGCGCGAAGTCGAACAAGACTTGCCCGCACCGGCGCCCAAAACCCCCGGAAGCTTCATCCTCAACACCAATCCGTTCGGGGACCTGCTCCCCGGCCAAAAATCGGAGAAGCGCCGAAACGCTTCCAAGGATTGGAAAAAGGAGCGCCGCAAAGCGCGTCGCTGGAAGGAAAATCGAAACCGAACCGATTGACCCGCAGCCTATGGGAAGCTCCCAAAAAGCGTTTGACAAGCCCCGGCAAAGCTGGTACGAAGCACACCCGATTGTCGACCGGCATTCGATCTGGGCCGTTAGCTCAACTAGGCAGAGCACCTGACTCTTAATCAGTAGGTTGAAGGTTCGATTCCTTCACGGCCCACCATAAACGCTATCTGAGGGGCGGATCCAATGGAATCTGCCCCTTTTTATATGGAGTTGCGACGGTTACGGGCGCCTTGAGCAGCGATTAGCAAGATCTATGTTGACAAACAGCCAACACAATGAGTAAAAAGATAAATTTTTCAACGGCTGACGACTTTCAGCCCTGATCCTTGCTCCGGAGGCCGTCTTCGGGGCTTTATATCCATAAGGAGGCATTATGCGGAGATACGAAACGATTGTCATCGTCGATCCGGACCTCGGTGAAGAACAGCGCGGTCCCGTGTTCGACAAAATTCGCGAGCTGATCCCCCAGAAAGGGGGCCTGCTCGTTGAAATTGATGAATGGGGCGGCCGCAAGCTGGCCTACGAGATTAATAAGAAACCGCGCGGCTACTATGCCCGCGTTGATTTCTGCGGCAGCGGCGGACTGGTCAGCGAAATGGAGCGGCAGTTCCGCATCGATGACCGTGTCATGAAATATATGACGATTCTCCTGGACGAGGATGCGGATATGGAGCGCATTCAGGAAGCGATGATGCAATCCAAGGCGGAGGCGGAATCCGAGACGCCCCCTGCTGCGGAAGAAGGTGCAGCAGCGCAAGCCGAACCCGCCGTCGATCAAACGCCGGCACCGGCTTCTGAAACCGAACCCGCTCCGGAAACAACCGAATCCGAAACCCAGAAGGAGGATGCATAACATGGCACAAGCTCGTCCCCGTCCCCGTAAACGAAAAAGACGCATTTATCACCGCCGAAAAGTTTGCCGTTTCTGTGCCGACCGCAGCTTGGAAATCGACTACAAAGAGCCCAAGACGCTGCGAAATTTTACGACGGAGCGCGGCAAAATCATTCCCCGCAGGATCTCAGGGACCTGTGCCAAACATCAACGCAAGTTGACGCTCGCCATCAAGCGCGCCCGCATGGTTGCCCTGCTACCCTATGTGGGAACGCTTGATTATAAGTAACAGCGGACAGGTCGCGGAGGGCATCCCTCACACGACAGCCGGGACGGCAGTGTTCGGAAAAGGATCGACCCAAGCCATCGGAAGGCGGCAGGCCCGTCTTTCCGCCGACCATAACGCCCGGTTTTGCGATCACGGCACATTGCGTTTTTCGGAGGACATCGTTATGCGAATCATATTGAAAGAAACTATTGAATCCCTCGGGATTATCGGCAGTGAGGTTGAGGTGGCCAACGGCTACGCCCGCAATTACCTCTTTCCCCAAGACAAAGCGGTCCAGGCGACGCCGCAGAATCGCCGCATGCTCGAGCAGGAGAAAACCAAGTTCGACGCTCAGATCGCCAAAGAAAAAACCATGGCCGAGGAAATGGCCCAGCGCCTGGAAGGTGTGGAATGCACCATCAAAGCCCGTACAGCGGACGATGAGCGCCTTTACGGCTCCGTCACCGTGCGCGACATCGTGGAGGCGCTTGCCAAAAAGGATGTTCAGGTGGAGCGCCGGATCGTACTCCTGAAAGAACCCATCAAAGCGATCGGAACCTATAAGGTGCCGATCCGGGTCTATCGGGATGTCGAACCGGAAATCACGGTCCATGTCGAACCGGAAGAAGCGAGCGCATAAGGCTTACAGCCTGAAAATTCGAATCACGTCCATGATCACTGTTTGGTCGACCGGCCGGCAGTGGTCATGGACCGTTGCCACACCGCCAGCCGACCCCAACCCAACAATAGGCATTGCCCCATGACCGCGCGTCACACGCCGCCCCCACAAGATCCTGCCCTTCATCATCTGCCTCCCCAGAATCTGGAGGCGGAGGCGTCCCTGCTCAGCGCCATCTTGATCGACAACACCGCACTGCTGGAAATCCTGGAGATTCTTGCCCCCGAGGATTTTTACCGCTCGGCGCACCAGCGCATCTTTGAAGCCATCACAGATCTTTTCACCCGCAGCGAACCGGTGGATCTCGTCACCCTGGCCAATATTCTGAAGGAGAAGGGCACGCTGGAAGAAATCGGGGGCGCCGCCTTCCTGGCCAAACTGGTCGATACAGCCCCCATGGCCGTCAATGCCGCACACTATGCCAAAATCGTCCACGACAAGGCCTGTGTCCGCCGCCTGATTACCAAGTCCAACCAGATTGTCCAGCGATGTTTCGAGGACCGGGGCAATGTGGATGAACTTCTTGATTTTGCCGAACAATCCGTTTTTGAAATTGCCGAAAACAAATCCCGCAAATCCTTTCACCCCATTGGTTCCCTGATTGAAAAAAATATCGACAAACTCGAAGAGCGCCAGGGCAATCGTACCTTGATCACCGGGATACCCACGGGCTTCACCGATCTCGACTATCTGACCTCGGGCTTTCAACCTTCGGACCTGATCATCCTGGCGGCCCGCCCCAGCATGGGGAAAACGGCCTTTGCCCTCAACATCGCCCGCAACACCGCTGTGGAAACCCAAAACGCCGTCGCCCTGTTTTCCCTGGAAATGTCCAAAGAGCAACTCACCATGCGCATGCTCTGTGCCGAGGCGCGTGTGGATTCCCATCGCCTGCGGGGCGGTTTTCTCAGCAACGAGGACTGGGCCAATATTACCCAAGCCGCCAGCGTGCTTTCGGAAGCGCCCATTTTTATTGACGACGCTCCGGATCTATCCTCCCTGGATGTGCGCGCCAAAGCCCGTCGGCTTAAAATGGACAATAAGCTGGGGCTGGTTATTATAGACTACCTGCAGCTGATGCAGGGGCGCCGCAATACCGAAAGGCGGGATCTGGAAATTTCGGAAATTTCTCGCTCGCTCAAAGCGCTGGCCAAAGAGCTCGAAGTACCCGTTGTGGCGCTCTCCCAGCTCAACCGCAAGCTTGAAGAACGCACCGACAAACGCCCCAAGCTTTCGGATTTGCGGGAATCCGGCGCCCTTGAGCAGGACGCCGATGTGGTCATGTTTATTTACCGGGATGAAGTCTACAACCGCGACGAAAACAATCCCAACGCCGGAAAGGCTGAAATTATCGTCGCCAAGCACCGTAATGGGCCGACCGGGGACGTACCGCTGGCCTTCGTACATGCCTGTACCCGTTTCGAGAACCTGATGCGGGATGGTTATGTCCCCGAAGCTGATTAATGCCTTGGAAAACGCCTTCATCCGACAGCCCGCCATCGCAGGCCAGAGGCCGAAGTTTCAACGCTTGATCATCCACCGACCGCATGTACCGGTGGCACGATGCCGGGTAAACCTCTCCGGTTCCACCCGTTAGCCATGAGACGCGTATACGGCAATCTGACCGGGCTCAAACCCAGTCAACTCAAACAGATCGAACGCATGACCGGACGCCGCGTTTCTCCGGCCGTACTGATTTCGCCGGAGCTGGCGCGGGAGCTATCCCGCATTTCCGGCGAAATCCGCCGTCAGGTGGGTCTTCTGATCAACCGCAAGGGCAAGGTGGCCTGTGTCATCGTCGGCGATCACCACCAGATATTCATACCGGGCATTGTCGCGCAGCGGGTTGCCCCGGGGCGTTTAACCGGGTTCCGCTGTGTCCACACCCATCTGAAGCCCGACCCGCTCTCCCAGGACGATCTGACGGACCTCGTGCTGCTGCGTCTCGACATGATGGCCGCCGTCACCATGACGCCCGACGGGCGGCCGGATCAGATTTTGGCCGCCCATGTCCTGCCCCGGGAAAATGACGCCCAACCCTACGAACTGCTGCCACCCATCGACCCCCACCACCCCGACCGGCACTGTCTTGAAACGATCATGGCGCTCGAGGCCGAAATGGCCCAACAGCAGGCCCTGCGGAATGCCGGCGGTCAGCGTGAACGCGTCCTGTTGATCAGCGTCACCATCTCATCCCGCCGGGAGGCGATGGAATCTCTTGACGAATTGCAGCACTTGGCCGCTTCGGCCGGCGTCGAAGTGGTCGACACCATCCTGCAGCAGCGCGCCGCCATCGACTCCCGGATATTGCTGGGATCGGGAAAATTGCGCGAACTGGCCATCATGGCCATGCAGCGCAACGTGACCCTGCTGGTCTTCGACCAGGAGCTAAATCCCTCACAGATCAAATCCATCACCGACCAAGTGGAACTTAAGGTCATCGACCGCACGCAGCTGATCCTGGACATTTTTGCGCAACAAGCCCGAACGCGGGAAGGCCGGCTGCAGGTGGAGCTGGCCCAGTTGAAATACCTCCTGCCGCGCCTGGTTTCCAAAAATACGGCCATGTCGCGCCTTACCGGTGGCATCGGGGGCCGGGGACCCGGCGAAACCAAACTGGAACTCAATCGCCGCCTCACCCGCGACCGTGTCAATCGCCTGGAATCCGCCTTGCGGGAGGTCCAAAAACAACGCCAACAGCAGCGTGCCCGCCGCAGCAAACGCCATCTGCCGGTCGCATCGATCATCGGATACACCAACGCGGGCAAATCCACCCTGCTCAACCACCTGACGCGCAGTCGGGTAAAAGCGGAGAACCGTCTTTTCGCCACTCTCGACCCCTCCAGCCGCCGGATGAAATTTCCCCGTGAAACCGAAGTCATCATCACCGATACCGTGGGCTTCATTCGGGATCTGCCCCGGGAATTGATGACCGCCTTCCGTGCCACACTGGAAGAACTGGAAAACGCCGATCTCCTGCTGCACGTCATCGATATCAGCCACCCCCAATATCGCATTCAGATCCGATCGGTGGAACGCATCCTCGAAGAACTCGACCTCGCCCATATCCCGACCCTGCGGGTTTTGAACAAACAGGACCGTCTCGACCAGGCGGATTGCTTGCAGCGTGCCGACGCCCTCCAGGGCATCCCCATTTCGGCAATCGACTCGGGCTCGCTAGCGCCTCTTATCCGGGCGATGGATCTCTTTTTCGAAAATGGCCGCATCGTTCTGCCGCCTGACATGGCCCCGGCAGCCTGCCGATCCGATTAACCCTTGGCTGATCAAAAAGTAGCTCCCTTTTGGTTTGACATGCCGAACAAGTTTACGATAGTCTGTAGGACTTATGGATTTGGATCATTTAAAGGCCATTGCACTTGCCGCAACATACCGGGGCGGCGCCTACATACGGGATCGGCTGAACCGTGTGCGGGAGATCAGGCACAAAGGCGAGATCGATCTGGTAACCGAGGTGGATCTCGGGTCTGAAAAACGTATTATAGAGGTCATTCGGACCCATTTTCCGAACCACGCCATTCTTTCAGAAGAAGGGGGCGCGAGCGGAGGGGGCTCGGACTATCAATGGATTATCGATCCACTCGACGGGACGACCAACTTCGCCCACGGTCTGCCCACCTGTTGCGTGTCCATCGCCCTGACCAAAGGGGACCAGCCCCTTATCGGGATGATCTGGTGCCCTTTTTCGGATGAGTTTTTCTCGGCCGTTCGGGGACAGGGTGCCTTTTTAAACGGCCGCCGTCTCTCTGTCTCGGTGATCGACCAGGTCCGAGACAGCCTGTTGGTGACCGGCTTTCCTTACAATGTAAAAGCGATCATGGAAACGGTCATGGCGCGATTTACCCGCTGCCTGGCCTCATCGCAGGGCGTCCGAAGACTGGGATCAGCCGCCTTAGACCTAAGTTATGTCGCGGCTGGACGCTTTGAAGCCTTTTGGGAGGAAAACCTTCATCCCTGGGATGTTGCCGCCGGCCAGCTCATCGTGACCGAGGCGGGGGGATGTGTGACGGATTTTAACAACCAGCCGTTCAAGCCGGAAATGAAATCCATCCTGGCCACTAATGGACGCATACATGATGAAATGACCAACTTGTTGGCTTTGAAGGAAACCGAATGAAAAACGCAGGACTTGATGGCAGGGAACTGGATCAGTATTTGGGATGTTACGGCAGCTTTTCTGTGGAAGACACCGTCTGCCAGAAACAATGTGCGCTGAGCCTCCGTTGCGCCATCGAAAAGGACCACCACACACAGATGGAATTACTCGAAGACCTCATTTCCTCCAGCGGCTATCTTCTGAAAATGCAATAAAGACTGGCCTATCTTGCCTTCGGGTATTCCCGCCGCAAGCTTTCAGCACGTCTTCTTGGCAAACGCCGCGGATTTTGGCACCTTTCCTGATGGCCGGTGAATTGGCCGCGGCTCTCACCTTTTTCCGCGGCCGCAACCGTCTCTAGAAATCCCCGCGATCCAGTTTACCGGAAAGATATTCGACCTGTTTGCGCAACGAAGCGCTCTTGCGCGCCCCACTCTCAATGGCATTGATGGAGTGCAAGGCGGTGGCATGGTAGCGGTTGAAGGCCTTGCCGATCGCCTGCAAGGGAGCGTCCGTGTAGCGCCGGGAAAGGAATATGGCCATCTGTCGAGGCCGAACGACAGCCTGTTTGCGCGACCGGGACGTCAAATCCTTGAGGGTCACATTATAATGGTGGCAGACGATTTTTTTGATGACATCCACCGTAATCTCTTTGTGCGACCGGATGATATTGCGAACGACGCTCTCGGCCAACCTTTTGTCGATGGGCATCCCCAGCAGTGAGGATTTGGCCGCCACCTGCATGACGCCGCTTTCCAATTGCCGGATATCCTCCGTTAGTTCGCCGGCCAGATATTGCATTACATCGCGCGGAACGATGATATTTTTGGCCTTGGCCTTCTTTTTCAGGATGCGAACCCGCGTTTTGAAATCGGGCGGGTCAATGACGGAAACCAACCCGTAGGAAAAGCGCGACCGCAGTTTGTCGTTCAGACGGGGAATCTCGGCGGGTTTATAGCAGCTTGAAAAGATGATTTTCTTACCCGCATCGAAAAGCGAATCAAGGGTCGAGGCCAGTTCCAGTTGCGTGCGGTCCTTGCCCCCCAGGCAATGAACATCCTCCAGTAAGAGCACATCGCACTGATTGCGGTATTTGCCTTTGAATTGCTCGAAACTGTCGTTTCGAAACGACCGGACCATTTCGTTGCTGAAATCCTCGGCCGTAACATAATAGACCCGTTCTTGCGGATATTCGGCGATAATGTGATGGCCGATGGCCTGGGATAAATGGCTTTTACCCAATCCGGTCTTGGAAAGCAGGTAAAGGCAACTCTGGTCCGATTTACGACGGGAGGCCATGGCAAGGGAGGCCGAATAGGCAAAGTCGTTGTTGCGGCCCACAACGAACTGGTCGAAGGTAAAATCCTTGTGCAAGAACCGGCCGGCAGCCGGTTTCTGGGCCATATCCTGAAAGGTCAATTGCTCGTGGCCGGCGGCTGGGCAAGCCACCGTTACCGGCTTGTGACCGTTGCGCGCCACAAACCGACACGGTTTGCCCCCATGCTTGAGCATCTCCTGCCGAATGAGATCTCCGTAGTTCTCCTGAATCCGACGAAAGGAAAACGCATTCGGGCAGGCCAGCACCACATCGCCCTCATCCGTTTCTTCCAGCGAGATGGGATCAATCCACATTCGATAGCAATGGGCAGGAATTTGGTTTTGGATGGTCGTCTTGACCCGCTTCCAGATTAACGCCATTTGACCTTCGGGATTCATCCTCATACGCCAGACACACCGACCGTGAAATCAGGAGGTTACTAATACACTCCTAATGTTTAGAGACAATTAAACAGCGGTTTTGGATATTTAGATTAGATTATCAGAAAATTCTGTGAGAAAAACAGGCCTCTGTTTATGGGAAAGGCCAATCGATGTCAAACCGAATCCCATGAGGTTTTTCATGATTCTGCCGATAGTTTTCAACATCATACAACCATTTGTATTATTTATTATTATTTATTTATGAGGTTCCAACTATCCTTAAATACGATCATTTTTTCGGGTGATCTTTTTTGTAGGAATTTTAAGGGTATCCGATCAAGCCGGCAAGTTATCAACAATTTTGTTTTCTTCAATATCCTTTGTTTTTCTATGTTTTCCTATTTTTTTTATCAATTTTAACCATAATCAAATAAATTTCTAATAAATGAAAGCGGTTCAGCCAACTTGATGACAAAGGGCCCATTTCCATGGGTTCCCTCCCCCCGCAGCATCGGGGGCTGGGCTCCTTGTCGGCGGATTCCGGCCTTAACGCCCGCGTTTCAGGTCCGCAGTGGTCGTTGGATTCTTTTTGTTTGATATCTCGAAATCGGACCTCTATAATTTTAAGTTTTAATGAATCCTCGCGATGGCCATCGATCCATCTCAGGGATCTTGGTATCAGAGACGGCGACGACATGAAGGCGTCAGACACTTGGCTGGCAAGGCGCGAAACCGCAGGCCTAGCCAGGCTGCGGGGGGATTTCACAAAAGCGAGAACGCCGGCCGGGACCGAAAGATGCCATCTCTGGTCGGACACTGAGGCACAATGAACACCTCCCGCCGCAGACCAGCGGGTTAGCGGCAAAGGCCATGTAACGCCGCAAGGAGGGGGGAATTAACCCTTTGTCCGCCTTTGGCGGATGAAAGATCGATGCTGCTATGACATCACGCTCTATTAAAATCAGAGGCGCCCGACACCACAATCTCAAAAACATCGACCTGGATTTACCCCGCAACCGTTTGATCGTGGTTACCGGGCTTTCCGGATCGGGAAAATCCACCCTGGCCTTTGACACCCTCTATGCCGAGGGCCAACGCCGCTACGTCGAATCCCTTTCAACATATGCACGCCAATTTTTGGAACGCATGGAAAAGCCCGAGGTCGAACGCATCGACGGGCTGTCGCCGGCCATTGCCATCGAACAGCAAACGGGTATTCACAATCCCCGTTCAACCGTCGGTACGATCACGGAAATCTATGACTTCCTGCGCCTCTTGTATGCCCGGGTGGGGCAACCCCACTGCCACCTGTGCGGCCACCCGATCCAAACCCAAACCCTTGATCAATTTATCGATCACATCATGGCCCTCGCCGAAGGTACCAAGATTATCATTTTTGCGCCCTTGCCAAAAACGTCGGCCACGCCCCTAAAGGAGCGGCTACGGAAACTGCAGCGGGAAGGGTTCGCCCGCATTCGGTTGGACGGGGTCATCTATGAAATTGACGTGGTCAAGCCGCGGCGCAAGGATATGGAGGGGACCATCGAAGTGGTGGTGGACCGCCTGATCCTTAAACCTACCGTCCGCAATCGGCTGGCGGATTCGCTGGAACTGGCCGCCGCTCTTTCCGAAGGCGGCGTTTTAGTCGAGGAATTGGAAGGCGCCGGGCACTATTTCAGCGAACAAGCCCTGTGTCCTGTCTGCCATACGGGTCATCCCGTCTTTACACCCGCCAGTTTTTCCTTCAATTCGCCTCAGGGGGCCTGCCGCTCATGCGATGGCCTCGGGACAACGACGGCCTTTGATCCCGAACGGATCGTCCCCGATCCATCCCTCTCCCTGCGGGAGGGCGCCATTGCGCCCTGGGCCCACCGCCACTCCGTTCATTTCAGCGAATTCCTTCAGGCCCTCACCGCCCACTACGGCAGCGATATCTTTACGCCTTACAACCAGCTTCCCGAAAAGCTGCAGGAGGCCTTGCTCCATGGTTCCGGCGGGGAGGAGATTCCATTTTTCTTTGAGACGGGCCGACGGCATAAGTATCGCAAATCCTTCGAGGGCCTCATCCCTTATCTCACCCGCCGTTATAGCGAATCCGGCTCGAGTGCGGCCCGTGAGGAAATGCGGCGCTACATGTGCACCCAGGTCTGCCAGGACTGTCGCGGCACACGCTTGAACCCCTATGCCAGTGCCGTGCGTGTGGGAGACCTGACCATCGCCGAATTTTCAGCGCTGAATACTGCGGCCGCGCTTGTCTGGGTGAAGCGCCTGTCATTGGCCGGCCAGGCCCAAGTCATCGCCGCCAAGATTCTCCACGAGATTCAAAATCGATTGCAATTCATCGTGGATGTGGGACTGCCTTACCTGACCCTTGACCGCCGGGCGATGACCCTCTCCGGAGGCGAAAGTCAGCGCATTCGACTCGCTACCCAGATCGGCGCCAAACTGACAGGCGTCCTCTATGTCCTGGACGAACCCAGCATCGGCCTCCACCCACGGGATAACCAGCGGCTGCTGACCTCCTTGAAAGCCATGCGGGATATGGGCAATACGGTCCTGGTGGTGGAGCATGATGCGGATGCCATTCGACAGGCCGATCATGTTGTCGACATGGGACCGGGAGCTGGCACCCATGGTGGCGAAGTGGTCTACAGCGGCCCCCCCGAACACCTCCTGGAGGCAGCCAACTCGCTGACCGGCGATTATCTGGCCGGACGCCGGCAGATCCCTTTGCCGACCACGCGCCGCACCGGCAATGGCCAGGTGCTGCGCCTCACAGGTGCATCCCGCAACAATTTGCAGGCCATCGATGTGGATTTCCCCCTGGGGTGCTTCATCTGCATCACCGGTGTTTCCGGATCCGGCAAATCCACCTTGATTTTGGAGACCCTCTATCCGGCCCTGCAGCAGAAGCTGCATCGCACCGGCACCGCAGCCGGTCAATACCGGCGTCTCGAAGGTATCTCCTATCTGGACAAAATTATTCACATCGATCAATCCCCCATTGGCAAAACACCACGCTCCAACCCTGCCACCTACACCGGCCTATTTACACCGATTCGTGAACTATTCACTCTCACACCGGAAGCCAAAGCGCGGGGGTATAAACCAGGCCGCTTCAGCTTCAACATCAAGGGCGGCCGTTGCGAAGCGTGCCGCGGCGATGGCATCATTAAAATCGAGATGCACTTTCTGCCGGATATCTACGTCACCTGCGATGCCTGCCAAGGCCGACGCTACAACCGGGAAACCCTCGAGATCAAATACCGCGGCCGGTCCATTATCGACATTCTCGACATGACGGTCCGTCAAGCCTATCGCTTTTTCAACCGCATGGGCAATATCCGGGATAAGCTCGAAACCCTGATCGATGTCGGCCTGGGCTATGTCTGCTTGGGGCAGTCGGCGATCACGCTTTCCGGCGGCGAGGCGCAACGGGTCAAGCTGGCCAAGGAACTCAGCCGCAAAGATACGGGGCGCACCCTGTATATCTTGGATGAGCCGACGACGGGTCTGCATTTTGAAGACACCCGTAAATTGCTGGAGGTATTGCATCGCCTCGTGGACGCCGGCAATACCGTGATCGTCATCGAGCACAATATGGACCTGGTCAAAACAGCCGATTATATCATCGATCTAGGTCCTGAGGGGGGGCGTGAGGGCGGATTATTGGTGGGCTGCGGCACACCGGAGGACATCAGTCGGCTGCCTGCTTCCCACACAGGACATTTTCTGCGGCCTGTCCTATCCAATGGCACGTTCAAGGCGGGATCCGGTTGAGTCCCAGGCAATAAAAAAGCCCGGCCATGATGGCCGGGCTTTTTTATTCAACAGGAGCGTGCTTACTTCAGCAGACCTTCCACGATGCCCGCCATGGGTGTCGCGTAGATCAGAATCAGCGCAATAACCAAAGCGTAGATACAAAGGGACTCGATCATGGCCAGGCCGATCAGCATCGTAACGGTGACCTTACCGGAAGATTCAGGGTTGCGGGCGATGCCCTCGACGGCCGCTTTGAGGCCGAGGCCCTGACCGATGCCGCAACCGAAAGCGGCGATGGCGATTCCGAACCCAGCTGCCGTTACACAAGCGATAAAGAATTTTAGAGCTTCAGCTTCCATACTTACACTTCCTCCTTGTTAAAAAGTTAATTTAGGCTTCTTCCAATGCCCCCATTAAAGGCATAAACAGGCTGAAAATGCATTATATCCGTCACCGTGGGATGGGACCGTACCTATCAATGGGCGTGCTCCATGGCGCCGGCGAAGTACATGATGGAAAGCAGAAAAAATACGAACGCCTGCACCAGGGCCACAAAAACCCCCAGGGCCATGATCGGCAAGGGCGCAAAAAAAGCACCGGCCAGACCGAAAAGGATCCCCAGCACCAGTTCGTGCCCCATCATATTGCCGAAGAGACGAAACGACAGGGAAAGGATCCGGGCGACGTGCCCGATCAGTTCGATGGGGAAAATAATCGGAACCATCCACCAGACCGGCCCCAAAAAGTGTTTGATGTAGCCAGTGCCATGATATTTGATGCCAATGATATGGGTGAAGATGACCACCACCAGAGCACATCCCAGGGTTGTATTGAGATCGGCCGTGGGGGGGAAGCAGGTCGGTACCAGGCCGATCAGGTTGCCGATGAAAATATAGATGAAAATGGTCGCCACCAGAGGAAACAGCCAGCGGCCTTCTTCACCGGCGACATCGACCATGAAATCTTCGATGCCGGTGATCACCACTTCAAAAAAATTCTGGGCTTTACCCGGAATCATCTTGATGCTCTTGGCGCCGAGGATGCCGGCCCCGATCAGAATCAACATCACCAGCCAGGCGTAGAGGACGTGAGGATATTCATGGGCAAAGTGGGCCGGGCCCGGACCAAGCATCTCGCAAAATTTGACTAGAAACAGCCACGGGTGTTCCATCCTTAAAACGCCTCCTTGAAAATGAGATTTTTCAACTCGCGCACGGTCGCGAAGACAATACTGGCAACCACCACCGACAACCCGACAAACAATCCCCGCGGGTCGACGTAGTGGCCGGAGATCAGGAAGAATATAATAATGCCGCTGGCAATGAAACGGACATAGTATTTGGCGATAATCACATTATGGGAGACGAGATGTGGCGGGGTGAGAGATTTTTTCAGGGTACGCGCCAGCAGGTGGAAATTAACGGTGACAATCAGACCTCCGGCGAGAACGCCCAGGGCAAAATCCCGTTGAAAGGCAAGCAATCCCACAAGAAAGGCCGCCGCAAAAAAGACCCAGTTGGCGCAGGTGATGAAACGGAGTATTCGCTTCTGAATGTCCAAGATGGTCCTGTTCGTCCTTGTGCGTCGCTGGTTTGACGTTCAGAATCTGCGGCTTTTCTTGATCGCCAGCCCGATATTGCGATAGCCGGCGACTATCCCCATCAACAAACCGACCAGGGTCAGCCAAGGTGTGCTGCCCAGCCAGCGATCCAGGTAGATTCCAAGGAAAAGACCGAGGAAAATCGACAGGGCGATCTGCAAGCCTAAGCTGCTGTAATAGGCGAGTTCGCGTATTGCCCGCCGGGTTTCTCGTTTCATGGAACCAATCGGGGTTGCGACTGTAAACAGGGTGGTATCCACCCCGTTCGAGTCAAGAGCAGTTAACATAGCTGCCTGGCGAAGTCAACGAAAAACCCCCCTCTCCGCCCCCCTTCAGAGCTTCAATAAACGGGCGTCGAAAACCGGGCCATCTTTGCAGAGTGTGATAGTAGCGCCCGTTGTCACCGGCGGCCGGAACGGCACATCCCAGGCAGGCTCCCATGCCGCAGGCCATGGCGGATTCAATGGAAAGCTGACAGGGAATATGCAGCCGTTCGGCAATACCCGCCACACATACCAGCATGTCCATGGGACCACAGGCCATGATGGCGTCCGGTGGATGACGGCGGGCCTCTTCCTCCAGCGGGCTGGTGAGGAAGCATTGGGCGCCCGCGCTGCCGTCATCCGTCGTACAGTGCAGAACATCCGCGAGGCGCTCAAAGGCCTCGCGACCCAATAGATCATCCTGCGAACGCCCCCCGAGAAAAACCTGATAATGGCCGTTAGCAGCGTTCTTGCGAAGGGTCTCCAATAAGAAGACCATGGGCGCCGCACCGATGCCGCCAGCGGCCAGATAGATGCGCCGGTAGGTTTCACGGATGACGAATCCCCGCCCCAGAGGGCCGAGGATGTCTACGGAGTCTCCCACCGGCATGCGGGCCATCAGGGTCGTACCTTCCCCGACGATCTTGTAGAGAATCTCCACGCTGGCGCGGTTCGGGCCCTCCGGCTGCAGGCGATGGATGGAAAACGGGCGCCGCAGCAAGGGCGTCGCACCCGCGTCGACGGCAAGCATGACAAACTGCCCTGGACGGGCCTCTCCAAAAGGTCCGCTGCATTCCAGCCGCATGGTGTAATATCCTGGTGCGGCAGGGATATTGGCCAGGATTCGGGCCTTTTCCTGAATCATCTTGGGCACCTCATGATCGGCTTCTTTGCTCTGGTAACGGCATCAGGCCAATAACCGCCGCCATGCGTCCAGTGATATTCGCCGCGCGGTAGGAAAAGAAAATATCGCTCCTGCAGCGGGTGCAGATACCGCCGACTTCGATATGCTGCGGGTGGAGACCGGCTTCCACCAGTTGGTCGCGGCTCAGGGTCCAGAAATCAAAATGGTTATCCGATACCCGATAGCACCATAGCGAGCTGGGAATCTCCCTGCGGAAGTTGATAAATTCGGCGCAACAGGGTCCCAGCGAAGGCCCGATGCCGGCCAGGACGTCGGCCGGCCGGCATGCGAAGCGTTCCTTCATCACCGCCACCGTGCGACCGATGATATTGGCGACGCTGCCCCGCCATCCGGAATGGATATTGGCAATCACCGAGCGCACCGGGTCGTAGAGCATGACCGCTTGGCAGTCGGCCACCAGGATGGTTAACAGGCGGCCCGGCCTATCAGTCACGACGGCATCGGCCTCTCCAGGCAGACAAGGATCGGTACCACCGGTCGCGGCGCCATCCTTCAGTACGGCAACGGTGCTGCTGTGAACCTGCCTCAGATAAACCGGAGCCATCGCATCAAACTGTGCCGACACCCGTTGCCGGTTGACCGCCACATGGGCGGCGTCGTCTCCCGCGCTGCGGGCCATGTTGAGGCTGTCGAAGGGCGGTGGACTGGCCCCACCCCGGCGGGTCGTGATACCGTGGCAAATCTCCGGGCGGCGCGACAAGTGCTGAAATCGATAGAGTGTCAGGCCATTGTTGCAAACAACTTGCACGGTGGGCAGATTTCCTTTGGTATGTCCTTTGGCGCGCTTGCGGTTGCGGCCGCACTGCTCCGCTGGGCGGTTGAAACCCGCTTCAGCAATAGCGCTCGCGGATCCGATCAATCAGGGCCGAGGTGGAGATATCCGGAACCAAGGCGATCCGTTCTACCCGCCCCGCCCCGCTGCTTTACGATGTCGGCGCCGATGATGCGATCTTCCGCCCAATCCGCCCCTTTCACCAGCACGTCCGGCTGCAAAACCGTGATCAGCGCCAGAGGGTCCGGCTCTTCGAAAAGCACGACCCAATCCACACAGCACAACCCGGACAGCACTTCGGCCCGCAGGGTTTCGGGGTTGAGGGGACGACGGGGCCCCTTGATCATCCGCACGGAGGCATCGGAATTCAAGCCCACCACCAGCATATCGGCCGTGGCCCGCGCGGCCGTAAGATAGCGAACGTGCCCGGCATGCAGGATATCAAAGCAGCCGTTGGTAAAAGCGATCCGCTGCCCGTCTTCGCGAGCCTTCCTGACAACGGCCGCCGCCGCTTCCCAGGATACAAGGCCGTTTCTTGCTTGCCCATTATTCATCGACTGGTCCAGTGGCTATCGTTGCGAGGGGCCGCTGTAATCGGCTGTGCGGCATGGTGCGTGCAACGGTGAGAACATCCACGCAGGCGGCCCCGCTTCGTTTGAGAACCCGCGCCGCCTCTTCAGCCGTTGCGCCGGTGGTATAGACATCGTCCACCAGAAGAATGTGAGATCCTTTTACCGCCCGGCGGTCGATCACGGAAAAAGCACCCCGGATATTCTGGCGGCGGGCTTGGCGTCCCAATCCGGTCTGGGGCGGGGTCGGTTTGGATCGGACGAGGATGCGCCGGGCCCTGGGAAATTGTCGGCGACGGTTTTGGACTTCGTCCCCGGATTGCGCCCAGGCCTCCACCAGCATCTGCGCCTGGTTGAACCCCCGTTCACGCCAGCGGCGGGGGTGCAACGGGATCGGCAGCACCATATCGATCTCGCCCGCCGGCCAGTGCTGGGCGAAAACCGCTTGCAGAAGGGCCGCAAGGGGGTGCCTGAGAGTCAGACAGGCACGGTATTTTAGGTGGTGGATCAAGGCCATGAGCCCACCGGTATAAACCCCGGCCGAGCGTGCACGTCGGTAGGCGGCCGGATGCCGAATGCATGCCCCGCATAAATGATCTTCACCGACATGGCTTGGAAACATCACGCCGCACCCTGTGCACAACGGTGAGGCCATCGGTTCGAAAGAGCGGATACACGCCGGGCAAAGATGGGGTTGTGCGATTCGGTGGAAAAGATCGGATAGAACCGATTCCGGTGTATCCTCCCGCAGATCCGCCCCCTCATTGGGTTCCAATGCCCAATGGGCGCCGCAGGCAGGACATTGCCGCGGGAAAATGGCCTCGCACACCACCCTTCCGGCATAGCGTGCCATTTTCATCCATTGGTTGGAGGGGCGTGTGCAATCGTCAACCATTTCAGGCAAAACAGTGCCTCTCCGCATGGCCTCCGCCGTCTCGTCCTTGTTGCCGAGCGCCTTAGGCTGTCGAACGCCTCGGGGAGCGCTGGCGATAGGTTTCAAACATTGCCAGTCCAGCCGCAACGGATGCGTTTAGTGAGTTGAAAACACGGGCATGGGGAATGGCCACCAGGAAATCGCAATGCTGCTTCACCAGCGGCCGCAGGCCCTTTTCCTCCCCTCCCACAATCAGCCCCAGGGGAAGCGTTAGATCGCAGTCAAAAAGGGATCGTTCCGCGCCGCCCTCCAACCCCACCACCCAAAGCCCCTTTTTTTTCAAGTGTTTCAGCGCATTGACGATATTGGGAACGCGGGCGATGGGCAGATGCTCCATCGCTCCGGCCGATGCCTTGGAAACCAGGGGGCTTGGGGATGCTGAACGGTCCCGGGGGATGACCACACCGTCTACACCCGCACAATAGGCCGATCTGAGCACAGCTCCCAGATTGCGGGGATCCTGCAGGGAATCGAGAAGCAACACAAAAGAACTGCCGGTAAGGCAATTCGCCGTTTCCACGACATCGGCCAAATCATTGTATGGCATCGGGCCCACCTGGGCGCATATGCCTTGGTGAACGCCCCGTCCTGCCATTTCCGTCAATCGCCTTTCATCCACGACTTGAACGGTAATCCTCCGTTCCGCGGCCATCTCACGGAGTGATTGCAGACGGTCATCCTGGCGTTCTTTGCGAATCAGCAACGCGTGGATGGCACGCCGATTGGCCCGCAGAGCTTCGCGCACGGGATGAAAGCCGTACAGGATCTCGATTTTCGGGTCTGCCATGGTGAGCGTCCTCCGACCGCTCTCAACAATTCGGGCGCTGACCCACGCTGCCGTCGCCTCCCGCGGAGCCGCCTACGATCCGAAGAAGATCGGCAAGGGCTTCTTCGAGGCGATCGTTCACGATCGCAAACTGATAGGAAGCACGGTGGTCCATTTCCCGACGGGCGTTGGCGAGGCGCTTTTCGATGACCTCAGGGGCATCCGCGCCGCGTTGTTCCAATCGCTGCCGCAAAACGGCCATGGAGGGTGGCATGATGAATATGGTGACGGCTTCCGGATACATGGCGCATAGTTGGGCGGCACCCTGAACATCGACATCCAGCAGCAGATCATGGCCCGCCGCCCGTTGGGCATCGATAAAGGCCGCCGAAGTGCCGTAGTAGTGGCCGTGCACTTCCGCCCATTCGGCCCATTGATGGGTGGCGATACCGGCTTTAAAGCGCTCGGCATCGGTGAAAAAGTAATCTCGCCCCTCGACCTCGCCTTTCCGCGGCGGCCGGGTCGTCGTGGAAACCGAATAGCGGAGATTCGGCAACCGCGCCAGCAGAAGGCGGCAAAGGGTGGATTTGCCGGCGCCCGATGGGGCCGACACGATGAATAGACGCCCTACCTTGTCGGGTGAGCGATCATTTTCGGTGGTCATTGGCAGGAAGCTCTTGTCACGATCCGTCTTTTAACATGGCGAAGCGCTGGGATACCGTCTCGGCCTGGATGGCCGAGAGGACAACATGATTGCTGTCCATGACGATGATCGAGCGCGTGCGGCGGCCGTGGGTGGCATCGATCAGCCGCTGATTCTTCTTGGCCTCGTCCTTGAGGCGCTTCATTGGGGCCGAATTGGGCGCTACGATCGCCACCACGCGATCCGCAACAACGGTGCTTCCAAATCCTATATTTAATAAATTCGGTTCCATCGCCAGGTAATTAAATCCTCTTAAGGTAGCGCGAAAGGCCATGCCGTCGTTGCCTATTCAATATTCTGAACCTGCTCCCGAATCTTTTCGAGCTCGCACTTGAGTTCCACCACCCGGTGGGCGATCTCGGTCTGCGAGGTTTTAGCGCCCATGGTGTTGAATTCGCGGTTGAATTCCTGCAGCAGAAAATTAAGCTTGCGGCCGGCCGGGGGCTCGCCGGCCAGAATCCGGCGAAATTGCTCCAGATGGCTGGCCGCCCGCACGAGCTCCTCGGAGATGTCGCTGCGGTCCGCCAGAAAAGCCGCTTCCTGGGCAACGCGGCCGGGATCGATTTCCATTTGGCCCTGGGTAAGCGCCTGGATGCGGTCAAGCAGTTTCGCCCGGTAGATGTCCAACATGCCGTCACTGGCCCGTTCGATGTGTTTCAAGTGGTTTTCGATGGTCTCCAGTCGCTGCCGCAAATCCGCTGCAAGGGTCTCTCCTTCTCTTTGCCGCATGCGCTCCAGGGATGCCAGGGCTTCTTCCAGGCATTCCTGAACGACCGGCCAAATGGGATCCATGTCCCGTTCGCTTTCCGCCGGTTTGATGATGCCGCCGGCACCGATCAGCATGTCCAGCGAGATCTCCCCCTGGATCTTCAGCTCACGCTGCAGTTGGTGGAGGGCATCCCAAAAAGCCCTAGCGCGGACCCAGTCGATGTCAAAGGCCTGCTGTTCCTCCTGCAGCACTTTGATGTCGAAACGCATTTCAACCCGTCCCCGATGGATGCGGCCTGCTACGGCGGCCTTGATGCGGTCTTCCAGCGGGAGGTAGGCGCGGGCGATATGCAGCGCCATATCCAGGTTCTTGCTATTATAGCAGCGTATCTCCACCATCCCGTCATACTGCTCGGTGCGGTGCTCCGCTCGGGCATAGCCCGTCATACTTTTCAACATAGTCCTACCGGTTGTTTCGATGTATGGATTCCGTGTTCGCCGGGTGCAATTCCCCTTGCGATCCTGAGAGGTCTGCTTGTGCTCCGGACGGTTGGTTCTTCAAATCTATCGCGTACGTTTTTCGCACCTTGAAAAGGAATTCCTGCAGACGCGCATCGGCATAATCCGGGTAAGTCCATGGCAGGGAAGCGAATCGCTCCTTGCGATAGATGAGCGTCAGGTCGGCATAAATGCCCCGCCGGAGATAAATCCGATGCGAAAAATTTTTGCCGGTGGCCAGAACCAGGCGTTCCAACAGAAGATATCCCGGATCGATATTGACCTCCCGGCGCCCCTCGCGTGTAAAAGTGGATTCGACGACATTGGTCTGGTGCTTGATATCCGGCAGCCGTTCCTGATCGATCAGCTCTTTGAACGCCAGAAGCCGTCGGTAGAGCGGCCGCCCCATTTCTTTTTCGTAATAGTCCGTGAAATCAAAGGGCAGCCAGTCGCTGACAAGATCTACCGGTCCGAAGAGCTCCTCCAGCCGACCGCAAACGGTTTCGGCCATGGCTTGCCGCGCCAGAAAAAAACCGACGATCAGTTTGGCCGGACGTGGCGGCGCCGGGACACTCATGCATCCAACGGCTGGGCTTCATCCACCAGCATGATGGGGATATCATCGCGAATGGCGTAGCGCAGGCGGCAGGCGTCACAGCGCAAGCCACTCTCATCCGCTTCCAGCTGCAATTCCCCCTTGCACTGCGGACAAACCAGAATGTCCAATAGGGCTTTGTTCAAACTCATTGCGCCATACTCCCGTTTTAGATCGGTAACGTCATTTCCCTGTATCCGGGCGAAATTGCCGCCTGTTCGCAACCGCACTGGCGATCCCGCGCCGGATCGTATTCGATGCCGGGGGCGCCTGCCAAACAGGCTGCAGAAGGGCAATCGCCCGTTGCTGGAATGCGCACCATGGTTATCAGGGTTACTTTGCTTTGGCAAGATGTAAGCCGGCGTTCCGTGCCAGGAAACCCATGACCGGCCCTTGCAATCCGGCAGGGCATGGACTAATACAAACCCCGATTTATGACGCCACCGAATTCGTGAGCCCGGCAATGAAGTTCGCCTTCACCTTGATTAAATATTTCCCTTTCGGCGGCCTGCAGCGGGATTTTTTGGAAATCGCCCGTACCTGTATGGCCCGCGGACACCATGTGGATGTATTCACGCCCTATTGGCAGGGAGAGGTGCCCTCGGGGTTGAATGTCACGGTCCTTCCGCTCAGAGCCCTCAGCAACCACCAACGGCGCCTGGCCTTGTCCCGGGAAGTCCACCGCCGGACCCGCCATAACGGGTATGATGCCGTCGTAGGGTTCAGCAAAATGCCCGGGCTCGATTTTTACTATGCCGCCGACAGCTGTTTTGCCGAACGGGCGGAAAGCAAACCCTTCTGGTATCCATATACCGGGCGCGGCCGGTCTTATCTGGCACTCGAGCGTGCGGTGTTCGCACCTGCGGCCGCCACCCGAATTCTGCTCTTGACGGAGAAAGATCGCGAAATCTATCAGCGCTACTACGGTACGCCAGAGAACCGGTTTCATGTCCTGCCGCCCGGTATCGCCCGCGACCGCCTTTTCCCGGCCAATGCCGATGATATCCGCCGCCAGCTGCGTGCCGAGCTCATGATTGCGGCGGACGCCCATATGATTCTCATGGTCGGTTCAGGGTTTCGGACCAAAGGCACCGATCGCGCCATGAAGGCCTTTGCAGCCCTGCCGGACAGCCTGCGCCGCAAGGCCGTGCTGGTCATTATCGGCCGGGATAACTTCCGGCCTTTTCAAGGTTTGGCCCGGCGCCTGGGCATTGCCAAACACATCATTTTCTTCCATGGACGTGACGACATCCCCCGTTTTCTTTTCAGCGCCGATATCCTCCTGCATCCCGCCTACCGGGAAAACACCGGCACCGTCCTCATTGAAGCCATGGCGGCCCGTCTGCCTGTGCTGGCCACCGATGTGTGCGGGTACAGCTATCATGTCGAGCGGGCCGGTGCCGGTCAGCTGTTGCCCACGCCCTTTCAACAGGCCGAATTGGATCGACGCCTGGCGGAGATGCTCACATCCGACCACCGTGAAACATGGGGGAAAAACGGCTGGCGCTATGTCACCCGCCACGACGTCTTCAGCATGCCGGAAAAAGCCGCCGACATCATCGAGGGTCCACCGACATGCTGAAACTCGCTGATACCCTGCAAAAGGCCTGGGCGGGCCAGGATATTTACGACGTCCTCGCTCACCTGGAAGGCCAAGTCTACCGTGAAAAGGAGGGACGTCGCACCTTCCGCTTCGAACGGGACGGGCAAAGCTATTTTGCCAAAGTCTACATGGGCATCGGGTGGAAGGCTTTGCTGGCCTGCCTGCTGAAATTCCGCAAACCGATTATCGGCGCCGAAAACGAATGGCAGGCCATTCAAATACTCCCGGGCATGGGTATCGAAACCATGCGGCTGGCGGGCTATGGAAAACAGGGGCGCCATCCCGTGCATCGGCGCTCCTTCATCATCACCGAAGAGTTGCAGCCGACCATCAGCTTGGAAGATTTCTGTCTGAACTGGAAAACGCAGCCGCCGCCCCCCAAATTGAAACGGGCGCTGATCGAACGGGTCGCCGAGATCGCCCGGGCCTTGCATGCCAACGGCATGGTTCACCGCGATTTATATTTGTGCCACTTCCTGTTGGATACCTCAGGCGATATCGATGCCCACCCAAGCACTCCGCCCCGATTGTACTTGATCGATCTGCACCGGGTGGAACAGCACCGCCGTATGAAACAGCGATGGCGTATCAAAGATGTGGCCGGGCTTTATTTTTCAAGCATGGATATCGGTCTGACGCAGCGGGATCTTCTGCGATTCATCCAGGCCTACCACCAGCGCCCCTGGCGGATGGTGCTTCACGAGGAGAGGCGCTTCTGGAAAAAGGTGGCCCGTCGCGCCCAGGTCGGCTATCGTGAATACCAACGCAAAGCGCCCTTGTTCATCGGCAAACCCGCCGCTGCTCGTCCAAAATCAAACGCCACGGAAGACGTCGAGCGGCGATGACAACGATTTGGACGATAACGGCGCCTTTCCGCAATACCTCGGCCGCCGATGCCTTTCCGTCTTTAGCGGCCGCCTTTGCAGCCGACGGCCAGTTTGTTACCGGCGACCCCATCAGCCGTGTGATCAAAAAGGAAATGGCCGACCATACTTTTTTTATCAAAACGTATACGGCCGGCGGAAAGGGCCTGCGGCGGTGGTTGGGCCGCAGCCGGGTCCGCGCGGAGTGGGAGAATCTGCAGTTTTTCAGCCGCCTTGACATTCCGACCGCCCCGTTGGTGGCCTACGGCCAGGAGACATGCGGCGGCATCTTCCGCCGGGGGGCCTTGATCACGGCCGAGCTGGCGGGCACCCGGGACCTCGATTCACTGCACCTCGAAAACCACCCGGCCCTGGACGACCGACAGTGGATTGCCGAAGTCAGCCGCCAGGTAGCCTACCATACCCGCCGGCTGCACCAAAATCGTTTCGGGCACCTGGATCTCAAATGGCGCAACATCCTGGTAACCCTCGCACCTGCCCCCCAAACCTATTTTATCGACTGCCCGGCCGGCCGAACGCGGCGCGGTCCCGACGCGGCAAGATGGTTCATCAAGGATCTGGCCTGCCTGGATATCGTGGCCAAGAAACGGCTGTCGCGCACCCAACGGCTGAAATTTTTCATGGAATACAGGAAAATTCATCACCTGGCGCCCAGAGACAAACATCTGATCCGCAAAATTCTGATATTTTTTCAGGGTCATAAACGCCATCTGGCGGATGCTCGATCAACCCCTCCGAGGCACTGAACCATGCGCCACCTTGACACCCACACCCTGCGCCGCGTGGGACGCACCCTGTCAACGCCGTTTCGATTGCAGCTTGCCAAAACGGACGACAATGCCGAACTGACCTGCTCCGAGATCCTTCGCCACCTCCCCGCGAAACGCTTGGTTTGCGGCGGGGACTGGGGCCGCCACGGGCCGGTGATCGTCAAAATCTTTCTGGACCCCCGAAGAGCAGAACACCATTATCAGCGGGAATTGCAGGGCGTTCAGGCCATGCATGCGGAGGGCATCCCGACCCCCGCGCTTCTCTTCAAGGGCCGTCTGTTCGATGGCGAGGCCCGGCTGCTGATCTTTCGGAAAATGGCGGGTTTCGAAAACCTGTCAGAACACTTGAAGCGGATTGCAAGTTCCGGCGAACGTCTCGAGGTCCTTGGCCGGGCGGTTGTGATGATCGCGCGGTTGCACGATGTCGGCCTCAGGCAGCGGGACATTCACCCCGGCAATTTTTTGATCGCGGGCGACACGGTCATGGTGATCGATGGCGACGACATTGTGCAATCAAGTCGGAGGCCTCTTCCACATCGGGAAAGCCTGGCGAACCTCACGCTTTTTTTCGCCCAGTTCCCTTCGCCGTTCGATGCTTTGACGCCCCGTTTGACCGTAGCGTACGCCGCCCATCGCGACTGGCCGCCGCATTGCTGTCAGGCGCAGGCCATCGATGATCAAATCCGGCGCTGGCGCGCATGGCGGCTTAAAAAGTTCCTTCCCAAGACGCAACGCTCCTGCACGGCCTTTATGGCCCGCAAAACGTGGCACCGGTTCATGGCATGTGACCGTGAATGGTTCGGGCCCGCGCGCCGGAGCCTATTGGACGATCCGGAGGCTTTCATCGATGCCGGCACGATCCTCAAAGCGGGCAATACCGCCACGGTGGCCAGGATTGCAATCGACGGCCAGGAGCTCGTGGTCAAACGCTACAATATAAAAAACAGGGCCCATGCCTTAAGCCGCAGCCTGCGTCCCAGTCGGGCCATGATCTCCTGGACAAACGCCCACCGTCTTCGGTTTTTGGGAATCCGCACCCCGCGCCCGTTGGCCGTGATTGAAGAACGGTGGGGCGTCGTGCGCAAACGCGCCTACTTTATCATGGGGCATACGCCGGGGAAAACCATCGATGAGGCGTTGCGCGCCGTGGCCGATGACTCGGCCGCGGTTGCCCATCTTCTCGATCAATTGGGCCAGCTTCTTCAACAACTGGCCGCGGCACGCATAAGCCATGGCGATTTCAAGGCTACCAATTTTCTGCTGTCATCCAACCGGATTTATCTGCTGGACCTTGACGGAATGCGCTCCCATAAAACATCTTCCGCATTTGAGCGCGCTTTCCGACAAGATTTAGCGCGTCTGAAGCGCAATTGGGCGGGTCTTCCTCTTGTCGAGCGCTACCTCTCGGAACGAATGCCGCACTTTTTGCGCTAATTCTGGCGGCAGCTCTCCCTATGTCTTCTCATCGCGCCAGGTGGTTTTGGTCTGCGGTCGGCCGGCGCGCCCGCGTTATGAATGGCGGGGGCCAATTCCATCGAGGCAACGCTTCATCTTCTGATATACGGCATCGACACTGTATTCGCGGCGCACTTTGCTTCGCCCCGCCTGGCCGATCCGTTCACGAAGCGCCGGGTTTTCATTCAATTGCTTCGCGGCTTGATACCATTCCTGATCATTGTGCGGCAGGAACCCGGTTTTCCCATCCTCGATGATTTCCGCATTGACACCCGCTGGTGACGAGATAACGGGCAGCGCCGCCGCCATGTATTGGAGGACCTTAAGGCCGCACTTGCCCCGGGTCCTTTCGTTATCCGGCATGGGCGCGATGCCGATGTGGGAGGTCAGCAGCTCTTCGGCTTCCGTAGCTTCGCTCCAGGGAACAGCCGAGATCGGCAAGCGATCGGAAGCGAGTGAAAAATCGGCGACGATTTTCAATTCCATCGGCATCAACCGCTGCGCAAGTCTCTCGAGGGTCGGCAATTCGGCTTGGAGATATTTGCGGGTTGATTTGCTGCCGATCCATACAAAAACGAGTCGATTGTCGGGTTTATCCGCCGCGCGCTCGTATTTTAACGGGTCCAAGGCGGTCGGCAATACCCACACATGCGGTTGGTAGACCTGGGCCGCCCGGCCTAAAAAATGGTTGCCGGCCCATACGCCGTCGCAAAGGCGGACGGCATTTCGGAAACGCCTCATTTTGGATGATGAAGGGCGGCCGTCGCTTTGGCAGTAGATGGCATCATCAAAATCGAAGAACAGGCGCCGGGAGAATTTGCGCAGCAAATTAATATAATACAGGCCAAACGTCTTTCGCAACACGACCACCACATCCGCTGCGGCGGCCATCTTCAGAATCCGCAATCGCGGAACCAAAGAACGTTGGGCCGTCAAGTGGACAGGGGTCCAGCCATCCGATCGGAGTCTGTTGAAATAGGCCATTGCGCGGTAACGGGTGGAGGGTGCCGCTTCGCCCTTGGAAATAAATAGGATGGTCTTCATGAGGGAGAGGCCGATAGGGGGTGGTCATTTGGAGGATGGATCCGAATTTTTTTTAAATGCCATATAGAGAATGTCACCCCTGTTGAAACGTGCTGCGAGGAATGCAACCGGGCGTGCCAAAAAGCGTTTGATCTTTTTCCTGCGCGAAGGGCGGCCTCTGATTGTCGACAAGATAATCCCAACTGTTGAGCAGCATTTTGGGTGACGACGACGTTTGGCGGCTAACCAACCGGTACCCGTATTTTGTCAGCAGCATAGAGAGGCTATCGGCATTGAACAATACCAGATGGCGGGGAACTTCATTGGCAAACCACCGCTTCCCGAACAATTTCTTTCCCAAAGAGAGGTTGTTCGGCGTGATAACAACGAAACGCCCTCCGGGCTTGAGAATACGGGTTATCTCCTGTACAAAGCCGATCGGGTCGGGCAAGTGTTCAATTAATTGACGGGCGGTAACCAGGTCGAAAAAATCATCGGCAAAATGAGCGTTTTTTAGCTCGCCGTGGAACACCTTCAAACCGGCCTGGCGGCAAACATTTACCGCGGTTTCATTGAATTCGACCCCCTCACACCGCCAGCCAAGGGAATTCATCCGCCGGATATAGCGGCCATTCCCGCACCCCACATCCAACACCCGGCCGTTCTCGATATAAGGCAGCGTATCTTTGTAAAAAAAAGAAGCTAATAGGCGGGAAATCAAACGGTATGGCATGGGTGGTGCCGGCAGGTGGGTATAGCCGTAATGATATTTCAGAACTGCGGTTTTGGCATGACTGAACGGCTTCAATTGATCAAGAGGTGCGTATTGCTCATATGAATCGGGGTAAAAGGAGGCAATCTGGGATGGTCCAGGCATCGGCGACTGGAATTCCGAATGGCAGTGGCAACAGGATAGATAGCGGTATTCTTCGGTTTTATCGAACATCAAATCCCGGCTCTGGAAGGAAAAGATACCCGGCGTGCCGCATACCGGACATGGGTCGCTATCATTTTCGATGGGTTTCATATCATCCTGTACTGCAGGGGGGAATGGCGACTTCAGCCCATGATGACTGAAATGATCATCCTCCCGATATCTCTGCAGGGAAGCCTTCTCGATAGCATCGATCGAAATGATGCCGCCGGGGAAATAGGCTATGCGAAAATTGAAAATTTGATTTCGTTTCATACCCCGCGTGAAAAGTCAACCGGTCGGGCCCGCCTTTGTGCAGAGTCGGCGCGTGTTGCTGACCGAGAGGCTTCGGTGCTGTCAGCCTGCGGTTTCGGCGAATTCCAAAAAGACGCGGATATCGGCGTTCAAAAGCAATGGCAGCGCCTTTTCGATTCTGGAATCCTCCCATTCCCACCATCGGACGTCAAGGAGTCGGCCAATCGTAGGGTCATCGAATCGCTTCTTGACCATCCGGGCCGGGTTCCCGGCAACAATGGCGTAAGGGGGGATATCGTTCGTTATGACCGATCGGGCCCCGACCACGGCGCCATCCCCAATGGTGACACCGGATAAAATGACGGAATCGGCGCCTAACCAGACATCATTGCCAATGATGACATCGCCTTTGGTTTTGGGATGCCCCTTTATGTGGCGAGCGGATTCCCAGAGAACACTGAACGGGAAGGTCGTTGCCCATTCAATCCGATGTTCTCCTCCAAGAAAGATTTTTACGCCTTCGGCAATCGAACAAAAGGCCCCTATCTGTAGCGTGGCCCCTTCGCCCCAACTCCGAATCCTGGGATTCCCGTAAGTCCATTTGCCAATTCGGTACTGGGGGTAGCGTTCCTGCAGGCTCCGCTTTTTTCTGGAAAACAAACGCTGAAATCCCTTTTTGGGCATTGATTGGGGGACCTATGGGTCGTTAGGCCCATCCATAAATGGCATCCTTTGGCCCCTGGCGGCGTTCCCGCCGCCTGCCGGTCCTCGGCGTAGCCGAGCTGACGCAATGCCGCCGCTCTCACGGCTATGCCGTCCGGTGCCAGTCGGCGGCAGTCTTGCCAGAACCCAAAATATACCGTTTCCGGATGGGCACTGATTATCGATCAGCGGCAGGCCGCTGCTAACAATTCTGTCCTGGCAAGGCGCTGCGCTTTGTGCGTCGGACGGCAGAAGCGGCCACGGACCCCAGAACCATTTCGCATATATGACCAAAATATGATAATAACAACCACGTATTTTCCTGAATGGAAATACGTTTCCGGCGCCTCACCTGAAAGCTGAAGTCATTCCGGGCAGATCCATCCATAGGGCAGATTACGCGTTTGGGCCACCATCGATGCAAGAACTTTCCCCTTTAGAATACAAACATCTCATTTGCCAAGCAACACCCCTGTCCATCGAGATCGTCGACGGTCAAATTTGCCATAAGGTACTGCAATTGCCGGACAGGAGCATCATGAAGTTCTTCCGCATCAAGAGGCTGCTGAGCTCGGCCCGGATTATCCCCCGGGCGAAGCGCTTCCAGCGCAATGTAGAACGTCTTCAGTCTTGTGGCATACCGACGATAGGGTTGAAAGCCGTCTACAAAATTCCGTCCATTGCGCGAACCGCCGTGCACTATCACTATCTGGCGGGCATGACGTTGCGTGAGTTCTGCGAAAAAGACGCCTTTCCGCCTCTATTGGCCCAACGCTTGGGCACATTCTTGGCGTCTCTTCACCAGAAGGGCATCTATTTCCGATCGATCCATTTCGGCAATATGGTGTTGACGCCGGATAATAGCATCGGGCTCATTGACGTCCTAGACATGCGCTTTCGACGCGGTCCTCTCAGCAAGCGTCTGCGCAAGCGGAACCTGCGGCATCTCTTTCGCTATATTGTTGACATCGACTGTCTGGCACCCGTCCGGTGCAGTTTTATGGACGCCTATTGCGCCTCTTCCCGTCTGCAACCCGGCTGCGAAAAGGCCCTGCGGCGTCGCTTTGAAGAATACTTCAGTTCAGGCCACCGCCGATCGTCTGCCAAAGTCTGAAAAGGCCGTTGCCCTGACAACCCCACGGCGGCCAGATACCGCCCAAACCACAGCAAGCATCCGGGGCCGCCTCGCAGAATCGCGGCCAATGCGAGCGGCAATCCGACAAGCCTTTAGAATGTCGGCGAGCAATTTTCAGGGTCCGATCACGGACATCAATGGCAGCCATCCTCCGCGGGCATTCAAGACGATGAGACACCTTTGAGGAGGCGGGGGAACGCCCCGGGATAGATCCATCCCAGGCGTGAGGACGGCTATTGAATGGAGGACTGCATGACGTGTGCCGCCCAATCCCATTGTGAAACCTGAATCCGGCGATCGAAAGACTTCCGAAGATATCACGGTTCGATCAATGACATTCGCCACGGACCGTTCGTCATTGCGGCCTCGGCCGTCAATCGCCCAGCCCCTTCCGGAGGCGTTTTTTGCGCCGCTGTTCACGATACTCGGGGTAAAGCGCGGGATGAGTTCGTTTCCAGCGTTTGTGAAACCAAAACCATTGTTCGGGGTATTCCTTGATTACATCCTCCAGGATGTTAAGAAGCTTCTGCGTGAAGGCGGCGATGTCACGGCGCAAAGAGGCCGAGCGTTCAAACGCTACGGGAGGATAAACTTTGACCGTGTAGCGCCCATCGTCACCCCGCACACAAAAAAGGGGGACCACCGGCACCCGGCAGCGCAATCCCAGCAAAGCCGCCGCCGGCGTTGCCAAGGAGTGTTTCCCGAAAAAGGCTACCTCCACGGCTTCTTTGCGACGGACCCCCTGGTCGATGAGCAGGCCGACGGTCTCTCCCTTGCGCAGGGCGCGTATCATGAACGGCAGGGCGCCGTCCTTGAAAACCACCCGGTTCCCAAACCGGGCGCGCAGTGCGGTCAGCCAGGCATGGGCCATCTGTAGTTTGATGGGTTTGGCCACCGTTGTCACCGGGCGGTTTAGCCGGGCGGAAAGCGCCAGAAATCCCAGTTCCCAGTTGCCCAGATGGGCTGAATACAGCAGACAGCCCCGCGGATTGTTCATGACCTCCGCAAGCTGCTCCAACCCTTCCACACGCACCCTCTCCATCAACACCATGGGGTCGAGGAAAGGGGCCTGAAGGATCTCGAGCAGAACAATTCCAAAGTGTTGGAAAATGCGCCGGGCCATCCGGCGCATCTGGTGGAGATCCATGTGGGGATAGATAAAGGCGAGGTTCTGCAATACAATGCGGCGATGCCGGATATCCACCATGTAGGCCACATGGCCGATACCGCGGCCCAGTGTTTCCAGCGTGGCCTGCGGCATCCGGCCGATACAGCCAGCCAGTCTTTTCAGCAGCATGATAACCTGCCATGCGTCTCGATTGACCCGAGCGTGCCCATGGGCAGACGTTTCAGGCAACATTGGTGGCCGGTTTGATCTGGCCCGCCCTCTGGGTATAGAAGTTGGTCAAAATCGCCTGGCGCTGGGTAAAATAGGTTTGGTATTGCCCATTCCATGACATTCTAGCCGCAATGACCTGATCGTAGCGATCCATGACCGCCAGCGCCAGCTCGCAGAACTCTCTTACGCCGTGCCGATGGGGCCCGCAACCGGTGACATAATCCGTCAAACCCCGGCGAACGACATAGCGGGTGAACATGGGGCTGGCGGTGCGGGCCACCAGGCACCGCACACCACAGGCCTGGGCCATCTCGAGATCGTTGATATCGTCGAAGAGACAGGCCACCTGATCGGGCCTGATACCATGGGCCGAACAAAGATGCGTTACGGCAAGACTCTTGTTGCGGATGCTGAAATAAACGTCCTGAAAATGTTCGCGGCGTGCCAGGTGCATGGCAGACCGGTTTTCGACCCCGGTGATGACCGCCACCACCGGCATAGTCCCGTGGGGCAGCCACAGACCGAAACGCAGCATGTTGCTGCCCATGGAGTCGGGTTCGGTGTAGGAACTGGTTTGCTGGTCCCCCTTTTCGCCCGTATTGAAGACGCCGTCCCAATCGAAGATCAGGGCCCGGATGCGGGCGAGCTTCTTTTGCAGTTGCGAAGGTGGTGTTACGAATCGTCCCCCCAGGCTCTGGAAAGCCTTCAGCCAATCCGGGTTTACGGCAGCATCGGCAGCCATGATGGTTACCCCAAAAGTCCCATTTTGACGAGGTCTTGGATATCCAATATCCCGATGGGGAGATTATCTTCCAGGACCACGATATTATCGATCTGACGGGCATTGAAGACATTGACCGCTTCATAAAGCAGGGCATCCGCATTGATGGAAACAGGATCGGAAGTATAGCCCGCCTCCCCCATCCCGCGGTCAAGGATCCCGTCGCCGTCTTCCTGCAAGCGGCGGCGGATGTCGCCATCGGTAAAAATACCGGCCAATTGTCCGGCATCGTTGACGAGCGTCACCGCACCGATGCGGGAGGCCGTCATTTTGACCAGGGCATCTTTCACCGTGTCCGCAAGGCGGCAGGTAGGATTGCTTTCCCGGATCACGTCCTTCACTTTGATCGTCATCAACCGGGTGTGCTCGAAGAATTGCTCGGTGCCGACCTTGGTCAGGGCATTATCGCATAGCCGTTTCATGACGCCCCAGGGAACGGTACAAACATGCACGCCCGCCAAGGCGGCCTGACGGACGTGATCCGGATAGCGCACCGAAGAAAACATGATTTTGGTCGGATAGTCATAACGATCCACCAGGTCGACGCATTGTTCATAGAGGAGAATCGCTTCATGCCCCTGGTCCTGCAACCGTCCCGCCAGAGGGCAGACAAAAGCGGCCCCGGCCGCCATCGCCATGTAGGCCTGATTCAAGGTATAGATCAGGTGGACATTGACGCGGTGGCCCTCGTCCGTCAGGGTCTTACAGGCCCGCAGTCCCTCCAGGGATACGGGGACCTTGAAGACGGGGGCTTTGACCAGGGGCAAATCCAGCAGACGATGGGCCTCGGAGACGATTTCATCGTAGGTTTCACCCAGGGCTTCCACCTGAAGCTCCGGCACCATACCGGAGAGTTTGACAATGGCCCCATCGATGTCGGTGATCCCGTGCCGGTGCATGAAAGTGGGGGTTGTGGTCAGCCCTTTAATAAACCCCAGTTGGAAAGCGTCTTCAATTTCCTTGAAATCGGCCGAATCAAGATATAAATCCATAATCTATCCTTTCTCTTATCCAAGCGCCGTCTCACAGGCGGCCAAACGCTCGTGGTTGATCGCGCCCAACGAACGCCACCGCAAGGTCTTTAAACGGTTTGTCTAGTCGCGCTGTTCCTTGACAAGGTTGTGAATATCGATCAACGGTTTGATAAATTCTTCCATCTGATCGAGCGCCAGTTGACTGGCTGCATCGCACAGAGCCTCCGGCGGATTCGGGTGGGCTTCGATAAAGACGCCGTCGACGCCGGCGGCGACACCGGCCCGGGCGATGGTCGTGAGATACTCACGGCTGCTGCCCCTGGGATCCTTGCTGGGTATTCCGTAGCGACGGATACTGTGGGTGATGTCGAAAACGACAGGATACCCGATCTGGCGCAATTCATAGAAGCTCCGGGGATCGACCACCAGGTCGTTGTAGCCGAAGGTATAGCCCCGTTCCGTCAGCAGGATGTCCCGATACCCGACGCTTTCGATTTTTTGGACCGGCTTTATCATGTTGGCGGGTGCCAGAAATTGCCCATGCTTGATGTTGATGGCGCGCCCTGTCCGGGCGGCCGTAACGACCAGTTCGGTTTGCATGCAAAGATAAGCAGGGATCTGGATCACGTCGGCAACTTCGGCTGTCGGTCCGATCTGTTCGGGGAAATGCACATCGGTGATGATAGGGACATCGAAGGTCTCTTTGATTTTCGCCAGCAGAGCCAACCCTTTGTTCAGCCCGGGGCCGTGGAAATGCTCCATGGCGCTGCGATTGTCCTTCATAAAGGACGACTTGAAGATCAGGGGAAGCTTCAGACGCTGGGACAGGGTTTTCAATCGCTCCGCTGTCTGCATCATGATAGATTCGTCTTCGATGACACAGGGCCCTGAAATCAAAAATAACGCGTCGGAACCACAAATTACCGGACCCACCGAAACCTGGTGTTGCGTCGTCATGAAATTCCTTTCCTGCCGTTTGTCAGATATCCCGTCCCACTGGAGATGGGGTGCCAACCGCATCTCTCAAAGGGCGAAAGAACGTCCAGGCGGCGCCCCCTTAATCGCTTGGCACTTAAACCAATCGTGCATAGCACAAAACCCTTCCATCTTCAACAAAGACCCCACAGGATCGCCAGGACACTGGAAATCGTTGTGTCCTTTTAATTTGACAGTCCATAACGGTTAAAATAGGATCGCCGTTTCAATACCGCCCTATGGGACGGATGGCATGCCATAACGTTTGGATCTCCCCTCGCTGGGGGTTCCGGAAAGATGACCACGGTGAATTTTGCACGGTCCGTAAGAGGGGCCCTGGTATTATACGAATGGCTTTGGCGGGCGGCAACCCCGCTCCTGAGTCGTAATCAACGCCTGATGGAAGGGTTTCCCCAACGCATCGGAACGCCTTTCCCGATGGGGCCCTTCGACATCTGGATTCAGGCCGCTTCGGCCGGTGAAGCCTATCTGGCCGGCATGCTTCTGGACCATCTGGCGGCAACAGGCGCCCATCGCATCCTGGTGACCACCAATACCCGCCAGGGCAAGGACATCATCGATGCCGCCATCGCCAACCACTCTAACCAGGCCGACGGGACACGTTGTCTAACGGCCTACTTCCCTTTCGACCGCCCTTCTCTGATGGCCGCCGCCGTGGACGCCATCCAGCCGCGTGTCGTGGTCCTGCTTGAGACGGAGATCTGGCCGGGCTTGCTGAAGGCCCTTAAAAGCAACGGGATTCCCTGCGTCATTGTCAACGGCCGCATGCGCTCCCGAAGCCTGCGGCAGTATCTAATCTGGCCGAATCTATGGCGGTCCCTGGCACCCGAGCGCATTCTGGCGGTCAGCCTTGCCGATGCGGAGCGCTATGCCCGTCTTTACAGCCCGGAGCGCGTGTCCGTCGTGCCCAACATGAAATTCGACCGCCTTCGCGCCGACCTGCGAACCGACCCTGCCAATCCGGTGGCCCATTTGATTCCGACCGACGGCGCCTTGGTGGTCCTGGGATCCGTGCGTCGCGAGGAGGAAGAGGCCGTCGGCCGGATGATCGGCTATCTGCGCGACCATCAACCGACCCTGGCGATCGGTCTTTTCCCACGCCACATGCACCGCATCGGGCCGTGGCAGGACCGCCTCGCATCCGCGGGCATCCCCTGTCAGCTGCGATCCCGGACAACCACGGCAGTCGCCCCGGGGAGCGTCATTCTATGGGATGTCTTCGGGGAGTTGTCCAAGGCTTATGCCGCCGCACGCGGGACTTTCGTGGGGGGAACTCTGGCGCCTCTGGGAGGGCAAAACTTTTTAGAACCCCTGACCTGCGGGCTTGTGCCCGTCATCGGCCCTTCATGGGAAACGTTTGATTGGGTGGGCGAGGAGCTTTTTGCCAAGGGTCTGGTCCGGGTGGCGGCGGATTGGCGCAGCGCCGCTGAAATTCTTCTGGAAACGATGGCATCGCCCCCATCAAGAAAGGCGGTAAGAGAGGCCCTCGAAGCCTATCTCCAAGATCACCAGGGCGGCACCGCTCACTCGGCAACCGCCATCGAGGCCCTTTTAGCCCATCGGCGGCCGATGATGCCGTGCAAGCAGAACCGCCAATACCGAAGCCGCTGACCGCCACCGGAAACCCCATGCGCATTTTGATCCTACAGACCAGCTATTTGGGCGACACCATCCTGTCGACACCGGTCATTGCCGGCATCCATCGACTCTACCCGGAGGCGGAACTCTGGATGCTGACCACTCCGGCCGGCACCGGTCTCGTTCGGAACGACCCGCTTCTGGAAGGCGTCCTGGCCTTTGACAAGCGCAAACAGGCCGCCGGCCTCACCGGCCTCCTCCGCACCGGTTTGGATCTGCGCCGGAGGCGTTTTGACCGGGTCTATGCCCTGCAGCGATCCTACCGGACGGCCCTGACCTTACTCGTCAGCGGCATTGCCCACCGCACGGGTTTTCAGAACGCCAAACTGCCCTTTATCTTCCACACCCGGCAGGCCCGCAAATCGTCCGACCATGATGTCCTGCGGAATCTGAGTCTACTGACCGGTGAGGCCCCGCTGAACAGCTTTGACACCCGCCTGAGGCTTTTCCCGCCATCCCAGGAGCATCTCGGACCTGCAACCAAGCGCCTGCTGGCTGAAGGCAGGCCTCTCGCGCTGCTGGTTCCGGGCAGCGCCTGGCCCACCAAAATGTGGTATTGGCAACATTTTCGAACGGTAGCGGCTCATTTCCTGAAACAGGATTGCGCGGTTGCGCTCTTGGGCGGACCGGACGACCGTGAGGTCAATTGCAAGGTGGCCGACCAGATGGACGTCATCGATCTGGCCGGCCGGACCTCCGTAGGGGATGCCATGGCCATCGTTCAAAAAGCCCGCCTCATAATCTGCAACGACAGCATGGCCCTTCATATGGCATCGGCGTTTACCACTCCCTGCGTCGCGATTTTCTGCGCTACCTGCCCTTCCTTCGGATTCGGTCCCTGGCAAAACCCCCGCGCCATGGTCGTGGAAAAAAAAGGGCTGTCCTGCAAACCCTGCGCCCGCCATGGCGGCAAAACCTGCCCCACAGGGACCCGGTCCTGCATGGAAGAGGTGCGACCCGAAGAGGTAATCGCCGCCGCCGAAAAGGTTTTGGAGCTGCCGTGAACGCTTTGCACCGCCATGACTATCACGGCATCCGCCTGGGGGCCTGTCAGAGCCTCACCTCCCGGCAGCTTCAGCAGCTGCAAGAGGCATTCGACCACCGGCCGGTGCAGGCCCAAGGTGTCCTTGCCGGCCGCCAGAGCGTTGCCATCGTGGAATTGGAGGACATCGGCCCGGTGGCCGTCAAACAATTTGCCCGAGGGGGGGCGCTCCGGCACTTCAACCGGGATCGCTATATCCATTGGCCCCGAAGCCGGAGCGAACGGGAATTCCGCTGGTTGGAGGCCGTCCGCCGGGTCGGCATTGCCGCACCCCGGCCCATCGCGTTTGCGGTCCGGGGCCGGGTCATCGGGCAGTGCTGGCTGATCATGAAAGCCCTTGCGGGACATCGCTCCTTGATCCAGGCTGCTCAACAAGGTAGCCTGGACGATACGGTGTGCGCACAGGTCGCGGGTCAGATCCGGATCTTGATGGGGCATGGCATCTGGCACCGGGATCTGCATCCGGGCAACGTTTTGTTGGACAAGCAGAACAATCCCCGTATTATCGACTTCGACAAAGCGTGCTATGCCAACAACCGTCGCCTGCTGAAGAGACGTTATCGCAAACGCTGGAACCGGGCCATTGTCAAGCATGACCTGCCGCGTGAATTGATGCGGATCATGACCCTGGCGGCGGCCGATCCATGAACACCTGAACGAGGTTATCGATTACGACCATGCCCTGCACCATGCCGGCCACGACCGACCACCGCCAGTTCAGAAACGCTTTGCCCATGGACGACATACGACAGCGAGCATTTCCCCCGCCGGTTTCCTGCAACAGCGCCATCCTGGTGGTCTTGATGGGCGCCCTGGGAGACCTGGTGAGGGGCTTGTGCATTCCCGGTGAAATTAAACGCAACTGGCCCGCGACAACCCTCACCTGGCTTGTGGAACCCAAGTGGAAGCCCCTCGTGGACCGCCACCCGCTGATCGACGACGTCATTGTTTTCGACCGCCCCCGCAAAGCGGCGGCCGTTGCGGATCTCAGACGCACTTTGAACAAGCGCCGCTTCGATATTACGCTGGATTTGCAGCGCCATTTTAAAAGCGGTCTTTTCTCCCTTCTATCCGGCGCACCGCATCGCATCGGTGTCCATCCCCGCAACGCCAAGGAATTCAACTGGCTGTTCAACAACCATCATCTCCCCTATTTCAGCCCGAATCGACCCAAACTGGAGCATTACCTCCATTTTATCTCTTATTTGGGCGGATCGCTCTCCGAGCGCCCCGACTTCGGGTTGTCCACCCTCGGTGACGACCATTTACCGAACGGATTGACGTCAAGACGGCCGGCGCCCTATATCGTCATCGTCATGGGGTCTTCCTGGATATCGAAGGACTGGACCTATGAAGGCTATCAGGGGCTCACGCAAGGCATCCTGGCGCGCGGGGATTATGGGGTCGTCCTGGTGGGAGACGGGTCGCAAACCGGACCCGCCGAACGTCTCGCGGCGTCAATCGGATCAGACCGCGTGCTGAACCTTACCGCAAAAACCTCCCTGACCGAGCTGACCGCCATCCTCCGCAGGGCCGCCGCTGCCGCTGGCCCGGATTCCGGTCCGGGGCATATATCGGCCGCTGTGGGGACACCTTATGTGGCCCTTTTCGGTCCTACCAACCCGGACCGGGTGGCGCCTTATCGCTGCCATGACCTGGTGGTTCGCTCCGGCGGCACCTGCATGGGATGCTACCGCAAGGCCTGCCGTCGCGGAGACACCGACTGTATGGCCGCCATTACCCCCGCCATGGTCATGGCCAAATTGGACCAGGCCCTGGCCGCCGGCCGCTTGTTCTAAGCGGATGAGAAGGGGCGGTCTGATTCACGGTTTTTTGCGTACCAGGAGATCCTCCAGAAAGAGAAATTGCAGATCTGATCCGTAAAACATGTTCAAGGCGTCGGATAGGGGTGCACACGATGGGCTCCCCCCGCCGGTTGAGAGATGTGTTGAGCACCACCGGAACGCCGCGCAGCTTTTCCAGTTCTTCGATCAGGGTGTAATACCGGGGATTGGTGGCCCGGGTCACCACCTGGGCGCGGGCGGTACCGTCCATGTGGACCACCTCCGGAATGCGTTCCTTCCAATGTTCCGCCACCGTGAAGGCAAAGGTCATGTAAGGGGCTGGGTGGCGGGTCTGCAAAATATCTTCGGCCGCCCGGTCCAGGATACTGGGGCAGAAGGGCCGCCAGCGCTCCCGGTACTTGATCTGGGCGTTGATGCGGTCGGCAATGCCCGTGCGGCTCGGGTCACCGAGGATGCTGCGGTTGCCCAGGGCGCGCGGTCCGAATTCCATGCGTCCCTGAAACCAGGCCACCGGATGCCCTTCGGCCAAAAGACGGGCCGCCGCCCGCGGCGCGTCGTCGACCTGTTCGAAACAGGGCTTTTCCGGATGCGCTTCACAGGCCTGCCGGCAGTCATCCGTGGAAAAAGACGGCCCCAGGTAGACGTGCTCCTGCTTGTGGACCGCATCCCCCATCTGGTGGGCGACATAAGAGGCCGCGCCCACCGCCGTTCCGGCATCGCTGGCCGCCGGCTGAACGAACAATTCATTGACATACGGCAAATCGATGATGCGTTGGTTCAGTTTGACGTTCAACGCCACGCCGCCCGCGAAGCACAGGCGGCCGGTTTCCCGCAGGATATCCCCCAGATAGGTCTCGATGAGCTCCAGGGACACGTCCTCCAGCAACTTCTGCATGCTGGCGGCATAGTCCACGTAAGGATCGTCGATTTCATCGCCCTCCCGTTTGGGACCGAGCCATTCCACGAGTTTAGGGCTGAAATAAAACCCCAGGCCGTCCTGCTTGTAGCGCCGCAAGCCAACCGTATTGACCAGTCGGGTGTCGACGGTGAAGGTCCGGCCGTCGCTTTGAATCAGCCGCCCCAGATCGTATTTGTCCGGGTCGCCGTATGGGGCCATGCCCATGACTTTAAATTCCCCATCCAGCATTTCAAAGCCCAGGTACTGGGTCAGGGCGCCATAGACCCCCCCCAGGGAATCGGGATCGTAAAACTCCTTGAGGCAATGAATGCGGCCCTTTTCACCATAGCCGAAAAAGGTCGTGGCATACTCACCCTTGCCGTCAATCCCTAAAATGGCCGTTTTACCCTCAAAACCGCTGAGATGATAGGCGCTGCTGGCATGGGTGAGATGATGGGCCACCGGTACGAATGGCGTTCGGGCCGGATCGATGGATAGCTGATGCATCAGCTTCAATATGGCTTTGCGGTTGCGACGGAAAAGCCGGTTGCCGTTGAACAAGGCGTTCAAAGCCCGATCCGGGGCATACCAATAGCGTCGGGCAAAATGCCAGCGCCCGGGATAGGTGAAACCGAAAGGCGCAAAGGGGAAGGCCACCGCGTCGATAGCATGTGGCGCAACGCCGGCGGCCTCGAGACAATACCGGGCGGAATGGTAGGGCCATTGGCGTTTGGCGTGTTTGTCGCGCAGAAAACGTTCTTCCTCCGCAGCGGCCACAAGACGGCCGTCCACAAAAAGCGCGGCCGAAGGATCATGGGTTAGGGATCCTGATAATCCAAGTACGATCATGGTTTTTCTTCTCTCTCGGTTTGGGTCGGGATCGGTTGCGCATTCATGCACGGGGTCAGCGGCGCCCCCGATCGATTGCCGTCTGTCGGCGCCTGCCCGTCGGCATGAACCGCTCCCGGGCGACTGCGGTCATTGCTGGCCGACGTGCTTCTCTATGCAATACCCGTCCAGAATGCAAGTGCAGCGGGTCTTGCGTCCCGCCTCAGACCTCCTGGGTTGGGGTCCCCGCCGCAAGTTTGCGGATCACAAACCGTTGGAAATCCGCTGCGTAGGCACCGAGGTCGATGCGGACGCTCATTACGAGCAGCGGCAGCCTCCGAATCCAGGCCGCATCGATCTTAACGCGGTCCTTTTCCGTCGTGACCATAAGTTCCGCGCCCTGCCGGGCGGCGCGTGTTTCAATGGCGGCCAGATCCTCCCGGGAATAGGGGTGGTGATCCCCAAATGCCTGCCATCCCCGTAAATCGAATCCCATCTCACGCAGGGAGGCCTGGAAATCGTCGTTGCGGGCAATACCCGAAAACGCAAAGATCGGACAACGCAACATGCCGTTCATGGACGGCATCTCCTGCCGGGGATCCGATTTGTCCCGCTGCAATCCATTCGGCCGCAAAGGGCGTATGGGAAGCGGGAAAAACCGGATGCCGGCGGTCGTGGGGGGACCGCCCGCCTTGCCTTCCGTCGTTAGCGTTGGAAATTCCTTCGACCATCATCCGCGGACACCGTGTCAACAGGCAGGCATCGGCCCGTGCCAGGGCGGACAGGGGCTCCCTCAAGGTTCCGCGGGGCAGCAGATAGCCGTTGCCGAAGGGTTGTCCGGCATCCAACAATACCAGGTTGAGATCGCGCCGCAGCCGCATGTGCTGGAACCCGTCATCAAGAACCAGGACTTCGGTGGCAAAGCGCTCGGTGGCCAGCCATCCCGAACGGACGCGATCCCGTCCCACGATAACCGGTACGCCGAGCGGCAATAAATGCCGGGCCATTAAATAGGGTTCATCGCCCGCATCGGCGGGATTCATCCGCAACGTATGCCCGTCGCTTACGATCCCACCCTGATGTTCCGCCCGCCCCTTGTATCCACGGCTGACGACGGCCACCCGGAAGCCAGCTTCGTGGATCAGACTGCGCCATATAAAGGCTTGCCGGGGTCTTGCCGGTCCCTCCCAAAGTGATGTTCCCCACCGATACCACCTTGCAGGGCAAACGATGCGCGGCAAGGCATCCTTTAGCAAACAGGCGGGCCCGGACTCGCATCGCAGCACCGTATAGGTAAGCTGCGCCCTGCAGCAGGGCGGCCAGGCTGCGAGGAGCGTCCTGGGAATCGAACATGACCGCCTCGATGGCCCCCTTCAAACGGTTGCGGCACTGACAATCACGGTCCACGCTAATCTGTTCCCATTATTCGGCCCTCAGGAGCAGGGCGGCCGCCACAAAGAAAAAAATCATATCGGGCAGCCAGGCCGCCACCATCGGCGGCAGCATACCGGCATATCCCAGAGATAGACTGAAGCCGTAAAGTACCCAGAAGCAGAAGGCCAAACCGATACCGGTGACCACCACAATGGCAAGGTTTTCGCCTCGCCGTCCCCGGCCGGCGATGGTGACCGCCAGGACGGACAGAATGATGCAGACCAGTGGGTAGGATAGTTTGGCATGCCAGTCCACCCGATACGGGGTGGCATCATAGCCTTCCGACTCCGTGGTGCGAATATAATCCCCCAACTCCAGCAGGCTCATTTCATCTGATTCTTTGATCACCCGCCTCAGGTCCGCGGGTGTGATATCAAGCTGCAGCGTCAGTTGGTCAAGTTGTTGGACAGCAAAGGACCCGTCCTCCGGGTTGCGAACCTGTTCCATGACGTCATGCAACACCCATTCATTCTTGGTGTAGTCGCCCTCGCGGGCATCGATACGGCGCATCATCCTGAAATCGGCATCAAAAAAAGTCAGGCTGACATCAACCATGCGGTTCCGGGCGGCGTCGAAACGGGCAATGTGGTAAATGGCATGATGGCCCTTCAGCCAGATATTGCTTTGTTGGTATTCCACCCATAATTTTTTAACCTGTTCCATCCACATGCGGTTGGCATCGGATCTTACGATGGGCAGCAGAATTTCCGAAAGGATTAAAAGCACAAGGCTGAAAATCATCCCTATGATGAAGGGGACTTTCAGCAGACGGTAGATGCTGACCCCACCCGCCTTGAGGGCGATGATTTCGTTGTGCTTGTTCATCAAACCGAAGACGAGCATTACGGACAACAGGGTGCTGGCCGGGATGAGCTGCTCGATCGGTATGTGTGTCAGAAAATAAAAGGCCGCTTTCTGGAAAGGCAGGCCGGACTCGATCAATTTGTTCACTTTTTCGAAGAAATCAGCGATGACGTAGATCACTGAGACCAGCGCGAGGGTCGCTCCGAAAAAGCGCAGGATTTGCCGGGCAATATAGCGATCCAGGATCGTCATCGTATGGACTTTCGGCCTTCCGCGCGGCATCTTCGCCGCTTCATCTCCGGCGCGCCAGTCGACGCAGCCACACCGTGGCATGCTGCCGGATCCAGCTTCCCAGAAACCGGATGAACGGGATGAGATACGTGGGCTTTTCATTGGCAGCGCGGATCAACATGACCACGCCCCCGGCACCGACAATCACATTCGGTGCCCAGAGGCCTATGGCGGGGGGAATGATACCGATTTCCCCCAATACGCGCCCCGCCGTCATCAAGACATAGTACACGATAAAAATGAACAGCCCCATCCCCAACCCGGCCGAACGCCGGGAGGATTTCAGCTCGATGCCTAAAGGAATCGCCAGGACGGCCAAGGCCAGGCATGCCGCCGGGATGGAAAATTTTTCATGCAAGGCGATCAAGGCCTTGTGATAATCTTCCGGTGACGTTCGGACAGACTGAATATGCCGGAGCAACTCCGCGAGTCCCATCGCATCCGCATCTTTTTCGGCCAAGTTCCTCGCACGGGTAAGCTGCCGCATGTCGAGATTGATATCATACGTCGAAAAATAAATCGTATTGGCTGTCCGCTTCTCTCTTGAGGTCTGGTTGATCATGCCGTTGAACAAGCGCAGCCGAATGGAGCGCCCTTTGGCATCTTTGATAAAACGCCCCCGGGGTGCTACGATCGTATTGACGGCTTTAGGATTGCGGCGGTCTTCGATAAAGACATCCTTCATCGTCCTATCGTGGAGATCCACTTCGTTGACATAGAGAGTGACCCCTTTGAAACGGGTATTGAAGGTGCGCGCCTTGAGCCCGACATCGGTATTCGAGGTCAACATGGCATAGGTCAGCCGGGTGATGGCTGCTTTGCCGCGCGGCATACCATATAGCGTCATGAAAAGCGTTGCCAGAAAACCGGCCACGGCAAAAATAAGAATGGGCGGCAGCAATCGGTAGATGCTGACACCGCCGGATTTCAGCGCGACAATTTCATTGTCCGAGGACATCCGCATCAGGGTCAGCAAAATACCCAGCATGACGGACATGGGCAGAACGAAGACCAGAAAATGGGGGATGGAATAAAGCAATATGAGGCCAATGCTGGCCAGGCTGACATTGTAGTTGACAATCAGCTTGGTGATCTGAAGCATCCTGGTCATCAGAAAAATCGCGGTGAGAAAAAGCAGATTGATCAGCAGGGGGGGGATTAAACCCTTCATTATGTAGCGATGAAGTATCAGCATCAGGATATCGGGATAGGCAGATCGATCCTATTGGCGATTGTGGTTGAATTGGTCGGCGTCCGAAAGGCTGCCCCCCCGGCTAATGGTAGCGCCGACCTTTCCGGTGTCGATTTGATGACAGAATTGCATTTGATAAAGTCGGTGATAAGCGCCCTCGCGTGCCAGCAAATCGGCATGGGTGCCTTCTTCCACGATGCGGCCCTTGACCAGCACGATGATGCGATCGGCATGCGTAATGGTCGACAAGCGATGGGCAATGACAAATGTCGTTCGCCCTTTCATCAGGTTTTCGAGGGCTTTCTGAACGACGATTTCCGCTTCTGAGTCCAGCGCCGAGGTGGCCTCGTCCAAAATGAGAATAGGGGCGTCTTTCAATAAGGCACGGGCAATGCAGATCCGCTGTTTTTCTCCGCCGGACAGGCGGCTGCCTAACTCCCCGATGGGGGTATGGTAGCCATCGGGGAAGTTCTCAATAAAATCGTGGGCAAAAGCGTCCCGTGCGGCTTTCTCGATCGCCTCGTCGGGAGCATTCGAGTTGCCATAAGCGATATTGTCACGCACCGATTCGTTGAAAAGGATGGGCTCCTGGGTGACAATGGCAATCTGGCGCCTGAGGGAAACAATTTCGGCATCCTTGATATCAATCCCGTCGATACGAATTGCACCCGCCGTAACGTCATAAAAGCGCGGCACCAAATTGACCAGGGTTGTCTTGCCACCGCCGCTCATGCCCACCAGGGCAACGACCTCGCCGGGATTGGCCGCAAAACTGATATTGTCCAATACCAAGGCATGGTCAGCGTTTTCCGAATCGTATCGAAAAGAGACATGATCGAACATCACCCGGTGGGGACCGGACGGGATAACGACCGGATCCTGCTGTTCGATGATCTCCGATTCATAATCCAAAATATCGTAGATGCGGTCCGTGGCAGCCAGGCCGCGCTGGATATGGATATTGAGCTTATTGAGTTTGCGGACCGGTCGGTAAAGCATCGCCGTTGCCGAGATGAAGGCGAAAAAGGTGCCGGGCGAAAGGGTATTATGAAAAATGCGATACCCGCCATAGTAGATGCCCACCGCAATGCCGATCCCGCCGATGATTTCCATGACGGGCGAAGACAATTCATCGACCTTAACTTCCTTCATTTCGATCTCGTAAAGGTTTTTCGTCTTTTGGAAAAATCGCTTTTTCTCATAGGGTTCCATGCCGAAGGCCTTGATAATTTTAGCACCGGCGAATGTTTCGTGCAGGAACGTGCTGAGTTCAGCCATGGCAACCTGACTGCGGGTACTGATTTTTCGGATGCGTCGTCCGAATTCATGGAGAGGATAAAAGGCCGCCGGTAATACCAGAAAGGTGAAGGACGCCATCTTCCAGTCCAGCATAAAGGTGGTCACCGTCAACGCCAGAACCGAACAGGCATCCCGCAGGGATCCGGTCACGGCATTGGAAACCATGGTTTTGATGATCGTAACATCGTGAATAAGGCGCGACATCAAGGTCCCGGTTTTTTCACGATGGAAAAAACTGAGGGGCAGGTCGTGGATATGATCATAGAGCTGGTTGCGAAACTGGCGTATGATGAGCCGCCCTACCCGGTTCATGAGATAACCCTGAAAATACATGGCCACCCCTTTAACCGCGTAGACGATCAGGATGACGATGGGAATCAGGACTAGCATCTTGTGATCACGCTTGATAATGACGTCGTCCACAGCGGGTTTCATCAACCAGGCCGTGGCCGCCTCACCCCCTGCCATGACCAGCATACAGACGCCTGCCAGCAGAAGGACAGGCCAGTGGGGTTTGATCATGGCCAGCAGTTGGCGATGCCGCGGGCTGAGCTCGAATGCTATTTTAGGCCTCATGTGAATCCTTTACGGGCGAAATTCCGAGCGGGCCGGGTGACCGTTTCGCAAGCAGTTCGTAGGCGATTTTGGCAACCTCGGCCGAAGCCCCGGCGGCGCCCAAACGACGGGCGACTTCGGCAAGCTCGGTTTTCATTGTCCCCAATCGTGTCGCATCGTTCAAAAGCGTGAGTGCCTGCCCGGCGATCGCCTCCGGTGTCGCCTCATGCTGGATGAGCTCCGGCGCAAGGCGTTTGCCGGCAATGAGATTCACCAGACCGATATGCGGCACACGAATCAGCGCCTTGCCCAGCCGGTAGCTCAGCGGTGATACTTTGTAGACAATAATCATGGGGGTTTCGTGGAGGGCCGCTTCGAGGGTACTTGTGCCGGAGGCCACGATAACCAAGGCCGCCTCCTGAAGCAGGCGTCCGGTATTCCCCCTGAAGAGGGTAACCTCCACATCCGCGTCATCCGCCATGCGCTGCACCAGGTTGGGTGACACACTCGGGGCCTGGGACAGAAGAAACCGCACCCGCTTGCGTTGCCCGATCAACCGGGCCGCCGCAAGCATCAACGGCAGCAACTTCCGCACTTCACTATCCCGCGAACCGGGCATCAGTCCGATGGGAAGTTCTTCCACGCCCTCGGGTGACGAAGGCCGTGGGACAAGGCCATGATAGTGATCCATGAGCGGATGTCCCACGAAAGTGACCGGAACCCCGTGGCGGCGATAAAAGGTTTCTTCAAAAGGGAGGATGACGGCCATATGATCGACAATTTGCCGAATCCGCCGGACGCGTCCCTGACGCCAGGCCCAAATTTGGGGACTGATATAGTACAGTACCGGAACGCCATGTTTTCTGGCAAACGCCGCCAGACGGAGGTTGAAATCGGGGAAATCGATCAGAATAAGCAGATCCGGTTTGTGTTCGGCAATCAACCGTTTCGCGGTCCGCATCCCGTCGATGATCTGGGGCAGTTTGGCAATGACTTCCGTAATGCCCACGACGGCCAGGCGATGGGCGTCGACTTCAATGCGCACCCCAGCCGAGCGCATCCGGTCACCGCCGATACCAAAAAGGTCCACCTGGCTGTTGCGGGTGATGAGCGCCTCCGCCAATTTGGCGCCGTGCATGTCACCCGAAGCCTCCCCCGCTACGATCATCATTTGGGGGCGCGTCCGCATCCTACTGGACACCAAAACGGCGTGTGGCGTCATCGATCTGGGCCATCACGTTGAGGGCCACCTCGAGGGCCTGATACCCCATACGCCCCGTGACCACCGGTCGACCGCAAGCGCCCACCGCCGCTACGAAGGAGCGCAATTCACTTTCCAAGGCATCCCCTTCCGGAAAGCATGACTGCTGAACCTCCATGCCTGGAATGAGCGCATCATTGGGCCGGTTGGTTTGTTGGATATGCATGATTTCGCGTTTGGCAAAATCCACGGCAATGTAGCTGTTCTTCTGAAACAAGCGGATTTTGCGCTGACTCTTGGTGGATATCCGGCTGGCGGTGATATTGGCCACACACCCCGTCTTGAAGGCGATGCGGGCATTGGCGATATCGCAATGCTCCGATACCACCGCGGCACCGGAGGCGTGGATGCTCTCAATTTCAGATTTTACGAAATGGAGAATGATATCGATATCATGAATCATCAGGTCGAGCACGACGCTCACGTCCGTGGAGCGCCCCTGATAGATACTGAGGCGGTGCGACTCGATAAACATGGGCCTATTGATCATATCCTGAACCGCCACCACGGCCGGGTTAAACCGTTCGAGGTGTCCCACCTGCAAGACCATCCCTTTGGCTTCCGCCAGATCGATCAGCGCACGGGCCTCTTCCAACGTGGTGGTGATCGGTTTTTCGATCAGGACATGAATCCCGGCGTCCAACATCGTTTGGCCGATTTCAAAATGGAGCGGGGTCGGTGTCACGATGCTGACGGCATCCACCTTGCCGATCAGGGCCTTGAAATCAGTAAAAGCCGTCGTCTGGTTGCGTATCGCAATATCTTTCGCACGGTCGGTGTCGATATCGACGACGCCGACGAGGTCCGCGGAATCCATCGCACGATATTTTTCAGCATGATATCGTCCCAGATATCCGGCCCCGATCACACCGACACGCACGGTTTTCAGACAATTATTTGCTGGCATAGGCTGTAGTCTTTCACGATCGCAGATATCACAAGTGCCGCCCGCCTCGGCACCATCCTGTCCCATTGCCCGTTCCGACGGGCTATGATGCCGGGTTAAGGAGACATCCGGTCGCTGCTGCAAGGTTAGCGCGTCATTCCCCGCTCGGAGGATTGAATGAAAGATAGGAAATAGTCGACTTCCGGCGTCTGATCGACCTCCGCACGCACCCTCGCAATGGCTTCATTGAGGGTCAGACCGATGCGAAAGATCAGGCGATAGGTTTTTTTCAAAGCGGCCAGGGCGTCATCTGAAAAACCATAGCGTTTCAACCCCACCCGGTTCAAACCATGCAACTTGGCGCGGTCTCCGGCCGCAATGACATAGGGAGGGACATCCTTGACCACAGCGGATTTGCCGCCGATATAAGCGTGTTTTCCGACGCGAACGAATTGGTGCAGCGCCGTCAATCCGCCGATGGTGACATAGTCTTCAACGGTAATATGCCCCGCCAGGGTGGCGTTGTTGGCCAGGATAACGCCCCGTCCTGTCTTACAGTCGTGAGCCACGTGGGTATAGGCCATCAATAAATTCTCTTCACCGACTTCGGTGATGCCGCCGCCGAAACCGGTCCCCCGATTGATGGTGGCGAACTCGCGAATAATCGTTTTGCGGCCTATTTTGACATGCGTTTCTTCGCCTTTAAACTTAATCGCCTGGGGCAGGGCACCAATCGAGGCAAATTGGAAAATATGGCATTCCGGTCCAATTTCCACGAAAGGGTCAATCGTGACATGGGAACCGATCACCGTGCCGGATCGTATAATCACGTGATCGCCGATGATCGTGTAAGGGCCGATTTCGACCTCTTTTCAATTTCGGCCTCGGGGCTGACAAGCGCCGTGGGGTGAATCATTCTTTTTCTCCAATCGATGCCATCAATTCCGCCTCAGCGACTAAATTTCCGTCCACGCGGGCCTGACCGGTGGCTTTGACAGCTCTGGTTTTTAACTTTTTAAGTCGTATTTCCATAATCAATTGATCGCCCGGCACAACCATTTTACGAAAACGCGCCTGGTCGATTCCCATGAAATAGACAAGAATATTGCGTTTTTCAGGAGGAAGCGATTCAAAGGTAAGGACGCCGGCGGACTGCGCCATGGCCTCAAGAATCAAGACGCCGGGCATGATGGGATTTCCCGGGAAATGGCCTTGGAAAAAGGGTTCATTGATCGTAACGTTTTTCAGCGTCACAATGCGCTCTCCGGGCTCCAGGTGTAGGACCCGGTCCACCATGACAAAGGGATAGCGGTGGGGTAGATGTTTCATGATCTCTTTGATTTGGTAGACGACATCCATAGTCATGTCCCCCGCTCCGCTCCTTATCGTTTATCGTGATTCCCGCCGGCATAACGACCCGCGTGCATTGATGTGCCACACACCTGGGGAATCGATTACGGACCGCCTTCTTCCAGTCGGCGAAGCCGTTTCTCCAATGCCGCCACCTGTTTTTTTAATTCCGGGAGGCGCGGCATGATACGCTGCACCTTGAGCCATGTCTTGTGCGGCATGGCCACCGACCCGGATATGATCTCCCCGGCCGGCACATCGTTGGCGATGCCGGATTGGCCACCGACCATCACATAGTCACCGATATGAATGTGCCCCGCGACCCCGACCTGACCGGCCATAACAACGTGACGCCCGATGGTGGTACTGCCGGAAATGCCGACCTGGGCTACCAAAACGGTATTCTCGCCAACCGTGACATTGTGGGCCACATGGACGAGGTTGTCTGTTTTGACCCCGCTTTTGATGTGCGTCTTCCCGAAAGTGCCCCGATCGATGGTGTTGCCGGCTCCGATTTCAACATCATTGTCAATTTGAACGATACCGGTATGGGGAATTTTGCGGTACACCTCGCCATCCGGGGCAAAGCCGAATCCATCGCTGCCGATGACCGATCCGGCATGGATCGTAACACGGTCCCCGAGTCGGCAGTTCGCGAGGATCGATACATTGGGATAGAGCCGGACATCATCACCAATGGTGACGCGGTTCCCTATAACGACGCCGGGATAAATACGGGCGCGCTGTCCGATCTGCACATGCTCGCCGATAACGGTCATCGGACCGATGGCCGCGTCTTGCCCGCATGCGCTGTACGCGCCCATAACGACCGAAGGGTGGATGCCGCCAGGCAGCACTTCGGCGGGATGGAAGAGGGCCAGAATGCGCGCAAAGGCGGCATACGGGTTCGGCGATTGCAACAGGTTGAAATCGTCCTTTTCGAACCCTTCCGGGACAATGACCGCCCCCGCCTGGATGCGATCGATCCGGTCCAAATATTTGGCCGTTCGCGCCAGTGTGATGGATTGCCGGTTGGCTTCTTCGAAGGGCGCCGCGGCTGTGATTAGCTGATCTCGGTTGCCAAAAACACGTCCCCCGACATAGTCCGCCAATTCGCCCAGTGTTTTTTCCATTACCGGATTATCCCCCCGGGTTTCCCCGCTGTTCGTCCTTACCAAAATCAATCAGGCGACCGTGAAGTGCTTTGCCGGTTCTGCCTATGGGTGATTTCTATTGGGCGCCTTGAACGTCCTTACGTTTGTTGAACAATTGAACCACTTTGTCCGTCAAATCGACCGCCGGGTCATTGTAGAGCACCCCGACTTTGCTGACAATCATGGTAAAATCTTCTTTTTTGCCGATTTCCTGAGCGATTTCAAGAACGACTTTTCGCAGTTTGTCGATCTCCTCGCGCTGCTTACCCACAAATTCCTGCCGGTAGCGCTGGTCTTTTTCTTGCAGATTCCTGGCCTTGACCCTGAATTCAATTTCTTTTTCTTCACGGGCTTCGCGACTCATCACCATGGCCTCCCGTTCCATCTTGTCCTTCAGGGATTGAAGCTCTTCCTTGTCCTTCTTGAGTTCCGCCTCCATGCGCTCGCCCTCTTTTTTCAGGCCGGCCTCCACGCGCTGCCCAGGTTGGGATTTTTCAACGACCTGCTGAAAATCGACCATACCGATTTTCAGTTCGGCGGCTTGCAGGTTGACGCCGATCCCCATGACGAACATCATCAGAATGATATAAACGGCTTTGTTCAATTGCATTATGGCCTCTCTTTTCCTGTTGTTACGATCGTTGGTAGTGTGCATAGCGCAGCCTTGGTGTCATGGAAGACCCCGTGGTTCATCGTCCAGCCGCGCTCAGAACGTTGTTCCCATGGTGAATTCGAGCTTGCCGCCGGAGGCTTCCGTATCAGCCGCGTTAATAACAAACCCGTATTCCAGGCGCAACGCACCGAAGGGGGACAGCCACCGTAAACCACCCCCGGCCGTACTGATGAGATTGCCGAAATCCACGGATTCGCCTTCTTGCCATTCATTGCCGGTATCGTAGAAGGTAACGCCGTAAAGCCCCATTTCCTCACCGATGGGGAAACTTATCTCGAAATTGAAAACCGTGTAGCGCGTACCGCCGACCAGGGGGGAATTCGGGTCGTTGGGAAACTCCCGCGGGCTGACTTGATCCTTGTCAACGCCCCGGATGGTGTTGATGCCGCCGATATAGAACAACTCATAATCGGGGATATTATCTCCTGTAATATAGCCGCCCTGGGCGCGGGTCATGCCCACCAGCTTCCATAAGAGGGGCCAATACCAAGCCGTTTCCGCGCGATATTTGGTAAAATCGAAATCGCCCCCCAGACCGGCGTATTCGACCTCAATGAGATGCGTCGATCCTTTGGTGGTGTTGAACCCCCGATCGCGCGAATCATAGCGCAACGATGTGGTAATGCTGCTTGTGGTGTTCGTCCCCCTCAGTTCAATAATGTTGGTGGAAGCCTCCAGATAGTCGGTAATCGTAATATCGGACACATCGTAAAGATAAACGCCCGTAAGCCGGGTGCGCGGTAAAATGGGATAGCTCAGTCCCACTTGGAATCCGAGGCTACTCCGATCGTATCCGTAGTCGTCCCATTCCCTGTCATACTTGTAGGGATTGATCCAGCCCGTCAAGGGTATATCGAATAGCCAGGGATCCGTATAAACGATGTCATAGCGCGTGGATTGGCCGCCGAGATTTACCGCGGCTTTGATTTTATGGCCCAACCCCCAGAGATTTTTTTCATCCACTGAAATCACACCAAAAAGGCCATCTTCACTGCCGAAGCCACCGCCAAACGTCAGCTCGCCCGTGGGTTTTTCGGTGACGTCGATCTTGACGATCATCTCATCCTCATTATCGCCTTGCAAGGTGTTGACTTTGACATCCTCGAAATACCCCAGACCTTGTACCCTCTTAATACTATTGCGGAGCTCGGTTCCGTTGTAGAGCCCCTGTTCGACCACCTTCAGCTCGCGTCGGATGACCTTGTCACGGGTGGTGGTATTCCCGCCGATAATAATCTCGTCGATATAGACGAGCTGTCGTTTTTCGATATCATAGGTCACATCGATCGTTAACGCTTTGGGATCCGGGATGGTGCGGGGCGTTACGCCGGCGTAAGCATAGCCTTCATCTCCGTACATGTCGGTCAGATGAAGGACATCCTTCTCGAGCAGGCTGCGGTTGAAATAGGATTCTTTGGTGATCGTCAACTGTTCGAGCAAGGCCTCTTTGGGTTTGATCAGATCCCCCTGAATATCCACCTGCCCCAGATGATAGCGATCGCCTTCGGAGATTTTAATCGTGATTTCGATTTCATCCTCCTTGAAAACCACGGCCGGGTCGGAAACTTTGACGTTGATGAACCCGTTATCCTGGTAAAAGGATGAAATGGAAATAACATCCTGGTTGAGCTTTTCCATATCCAGCTCTCCGGATCCCGTAATCCAGGAGAGCCAATCCTTTTCCTTGGTACGCATAATGTCTTTGAGGTCATCGGCATCAAAAGTCGTATTGCCTATGAATTGGATGCTTTCGATACTGATTTGTTCGCCTTCCGTGATGACGAACTCCACATTGACCTGGTTATTGTCGATCGCATTGACGGTATAGTTAACCTGGGCGTTATGGTAATTCTTATCCTTGTAGAGATCTTCAATCACTTTGGCATTGGTTTGGACGCGCACCAGGTTCAGAACGGCACCGGATTTAATCGTGATATTCTCGCGGATTTCATCGTCATCGAAAACCGTATTCCCGCTGAAGCCGATGCCTGCGATGGTGGGCTTTTCCTTGACCTGGAAAATGACTTCTTTGCCGCCATCGACATCGACGGTCCGCACACGCACGTCGTCAAAATAGCCCAACTGGTAGACGGCTCTGAGATCTTCGGAAATGATCTTGGGCACGAATGTATCGCCGACTTTTGTGCTGATCTTGGGAAGGATGGCCGCTGTTTCGATACGTTCGTTGCCTTCGACCTTGATAGCGACCACCGTTTCCAAACCAAAGAGTTTGACATTTATTTCCTGGGACAACTCGGCGATTTTGCCGGAAAGCGTTTCAATCCCCTGTCCAACCGCCGTAAACGTCTCGACGGGCGCCTCCTCCAATGGCGCCAATAACCGGACATCGATGCTAAACTGCTGATCGATCCAGGTCAGGCTGCCCCATATGATGTAGTCGACGCCATGTGCCTCCCCGATCTCCCGTATCTGGACGGGATCCATCAGAACGGATTGGATCGGCGCTTCAATGATCGTGGCACCTTCCGCCGATAAATTTTTAGCTATAATTTTAGGCACTTCGGTTTGAAGATAACCAAAATCCTGCAGGGCGTTGACTTCAAACGGCAATACCATCACCCGGATTTCACCGCGTGCCCGGCATGGCAACGCAATAAGCCAGAAAAGGAGAAAGACTAACCAGGGGAAACGTCTCACTATCCAGACTCCTCAATTCAATTCGATCAATTCACCGTCCACAATCGTAACGCTTCTGGATAAAAGGGCTGCGAGATCGGGATTATGCGTGACGACCACCATCGTCATCTGCATTTCGCGATTCAGCTCCATGAGCAGTTCATGAATCTGCTTTCCAGTCTTTTTGTCAAGATTGCCCGTTGGTTCATCGGCCAGCAGCAGGGCAGGGCGTAGGATCAGCGCCCGTGCCAAGGCCACACGCTGTTGCTCGCCCCCTGATAAGTCCGTCACGCGATGATCGATACGCTCACCAAGTCCCACGCGTTCAAGTATATGCCGGGACTCGCGATAGGCCTGCTGCCGTTTGCGGCCTCCGATGAGCACCGGCATCATCACATTTTCAACCGCGGTAAATTCCGGCAGCAGGTGATGAAACTGAAACACAAATCCTATGGACTGATTCCGTAACCGGGCCAATCGGTCTTTATTCAACCGAAACACATCGACCCCTTGAAAGAACATGCGACCGCTGTTGGGACGATCGAGGGTACCAAGAATTTGTAGGAGAGTGGATTTGCCGATCCCCGAAGCGCCGACCACAGCCAATGAATCGCCTCGATGGAGCACGAGATCGACCTTCTTGAGAATTTCGATCTCCCGGCCGGCCGCCATCGGATAACGTTTTGACAGACCTTCGATCGTGACAATAGGTTGCCCCGTCAATGTTTCATCCCCTTAACCATAACGAATGGCATCGACAGGATTCAAGCGCGCCGCCTGCTTCGCCGGGTATAATGTTGCCAGAAAACAAATCCCCATCGCGGCCAACGCAATGGTCAGGACATCGAAAAACTGCAGCTGAACCGGCAGAGTCGTAAAATAATAAATATTGCCGGGCAACTTGATGAAGGGATAATGTTTCAATACATAACAAATGGCGATTCCCAAAAGAACGCCTAAGAGTGTGCCGAATCCGCCGATGACCATCCCCTTGATGACAAAAATGCGCATGATGCTTCCGTCGGTGGCGCCCATGGCCTTCAGAATGGCAATATCCTTGGTTTTTTTCATGACCATCATGATAAGCGTACTGGCGATATTGAACGCTGCGACCAGCACAATCAAGGTCAGTATGACGAACATGGCCGTTTTTTCGAGCTTGAGGGCGAAAAAGAGGTTGGCGTTCATCTGCATCCAATCTTTGGTCCAGTAAGGGAATCCTAATTTTTCTTTGATCCGCGCTGCTATTTTATCGGCCTGATAAATATCTTTGACCCTGATCTCGATACCGCTGACCGCATCGCCCATTTTCAGAATGTGCTGCGCATCAGCCAGCCGTATGAAGGCATAGGCTTCATCGAACTGATACATGCCTGAGGCAAAAAATCCTACGACCCGAAACCTGGTCATGGTGGGGACATGTCCGATCGGGGAAACCATGCCGCGAAAAGAAATGACGTAAACTGTGTCCCCCTCCGTAACGCCGAGTTTTCGTCCCAGTTCCTTGCCAAGCACGATGGGCATCCCCCCCTGGGGATTCGATTCGCCCTGCCGGGTGGCGTATAATTTTCGCAAGGCCTCGCCTATGCCGTCGATGGCGGCTTCCGTCTTCGAGGGGGGATCGACCCCTTTCAATACGGCACCTGAAGAACCCGTGGCAGAACGCAGCATGGACTGGGTGTAAATGAAGGGACGCGCCGATACGACCCCCTTTTCGTGCTTAATTTGATCAATCAGACTGCGGTAATCGGCGATATCACCCCCATAGCGCATGACGATGGCGTGGGCATCGACCCCTAGAATACGGGAACGGAATTCCGCCTGGGCACCTGTCATGACCGCGATAACGACGATGAGGGCCATCACCCCGACGGTCACCCCGGCCGTGGAAAGAATACTGATAAGGGAAATAAAGCCTTGTGTTCGTCGCGCCCGGAGATAGCGTTTCCCGATATAATATTCAAATCCCATTCAGATCACATCACCTGTCGCCGCTCACATCAGAGCGCTTCGCCGCGCAACCCTCACAAGAGCCGCAGGGTTGCCATCCGAATAGCTGGAAATTCGCGGTATTCATGACGGCCTTAGAATAGCCATGCCGTATGGAAGGCTTATATGCAATTCAGGCGCCGGGGTCAATCGAGCGGTATTCGAATCCGTTCACAACCGAGTGAAAATCCGTTTGAGAAAGCAACCAGTCACTCCCTATCAGCATTTTCCTGCATCCGACCGCACGATCTTTTATGATTCCTTGAGACAAAAAAATCCCATTCTTACAGAGAGTTATGCCTCATCATAAGAATGGGTAGGAGCGGGCTAAGTAAACCATTTTCACGGAAGAGTCAAGCAACGGGCGGTAGTGCCAAACGCGTCAGCTTAATGGTAAATGTCGTCCCCTGGCCATCCTCGCTCTCCACTTCCAGCCATCCGTCATGGGATTCGAGGATCGTATGAACGATGGAAAGCCCCAACCCCGTGCCGTCGGGTTTACTGGTAAAAAAGGGGTCAAAAATATGGCTGATATTCTCTCGGGGGATGCCACAACCGCTATCCGTGATGCAGATGCTGACCTGTTTGGCCTTCGCGGAATCAACCCGCACATCGATCCAACCGCTTCCCTCGATGGCTTCGACGGCATTCAGCAATAGATTCCACAATACCTGTCGGAAATGGTCCGGGTCCATCGCCACCCACAACCCTTTTTGTCCGCTTTGCCGAATCGCAATGCGCTCGCGACAGCGCTCATCCTTTTCAAACAGGCTGATCGTTTCGGGTATGGCTTGATCGAGTGAAATGGGACTGCTCTTGCCTGAAGGCGGGCGTGCAAACAGCAGAAAGTTGCCTACCAGTGCACTCAACCGATCCGCTTCCCGGAGGACGATTCGCATCAATTTATCACGCCCTGCGTCATAGGGCATTTCATCTCGCAAAAGTTGGATACACCCGGTGATGGATGCCAAGGGGTTTTTAATTTCATGCGCCAGCCCGGCCCCCATTTCACCAACGGCGGCCATTTTCTCGACCCGCTGAACACGAGCGCTCATGGCGAAGAGTTCTTTGCGTGTTCGTCGCGCCTGCTCTGCCAGAAGACTGCTAAGAAACGCGACGGCGAAACAGGCGACGGCCGTTATGATGACTTTGTAGAGAATATACTGCCAATCATAGTGCGAAGTGGCTGCGGTGTTGCGAAAATCAAAGGGGTGAACCCAGCCCAGATATTCCGCCTGCACCAGGAGGAGATACAGCAAACTGCATAGAGAAGCGATAATCATGCTGCCTTTTCGATAAAGCAACATGCTGGTATAAATAATAACGACCAGATAAAGGAAAGAGAAAACACTATCCAAACTGCCTGTCACAAAAATGACAAGGGTGACCACAACGCTGTCGATGGAAACCTGGACATAGGCAAAGAGCTCATCCCGTTGAAGATGCGAGCGGATAAGCGCATAGAAAAGGGACAGCCCGAACAGAGCGAATATGATACCGTAAAGCGTATAAAGGGAGGGCTCGACAGCCGGAATGGACTGATTGATATGGATAAACAGGGTCGATCCCAGCAAAAGCGTCGTGAAGATAACTCTCGAAAGGATCAGCCAGCGCAGCTTTTGCCTCAGCCCCTGGTGGGCTTCCTGGGAAAGATTCATGGAGCCTTATTTCAGCATGGTCTTGCCATGCGAACACGCACCTCTTGCCGATAGCGATCAGGGCTGGGGGTGGGGAATCAATGGCGATAAAAGGACAATGTATCAACCGACCCGTTGGAACTGGGTTTCGGATAATGGAAGCCACATTTCCGCCTTCAAAAAAGCGTTGGTGTGGCCTCCCATCTATTCATCGGCTCAAGGCCCCTATGCGCGCCCCTACCCCGGATCGTAAACCCGCCAAACCCGTTTCGACAAAAATGCGGACCACGGAGCGATGAGGATTTCTTAAGAAATGGCCCCGGCCATTTTGAAAATAGGCAGATACATGGCCACCACCAGGCCGCCGATGGTCACCCCGAGGAACACCAACATGAACGGCTCGATCAGGGCTGTAAGGTTCTCGACGGCCTGATCGACTTCTTCATCATAGAAATCGGCGATTTTGCCCAACATGGCATCCAGCGCGCCGGTTGCCTCTCCCACGGATATCATCTGGCAGACCATCGACGGGAAAACGCCGCTCTCGGTCAGAGGGTCCGCCATGGTGCGGCCCTCGGAGATGCCGCTGCGTGTTTTCATGATGGCTTCTTCGATGGTTTTATTGCCGGCGGTTTTACCGACAATATCGAGGGCCTCCAGGATGGCCACGCCGCTTGTGAGCATGGTTCCCATGGTTCTTGTGAATTTGGCCACGGCCACTTTCCGCAATAGATCACCGAAGACCGGCAGCCGAAGAACGGCCCGATCGACAACGGCGCGTCCCTTTTCCGTGCGATAGAACCGCCGGAAGGCAAACCCGAACAATATCAAAGCGACCAAAACATAAAGGAAATTGGCCTTGGCGAAATCACTCATGGCCACCACGATTTGGGTCGGAACCGGCAATTCGGACCCGAAATCGGCAAACATCTCCTGGAATACGGGGATGACGAAAATGAGAATGACCGCCAACACCACGATGGCGATCAGGAGGGTCACAATAGGATAGGTCATTGCGCCCTTGACTTTGCGTTTTAAATTGGCCGCCTTTTCCATGTAGGTGGACAATCGCCTGAGAATGGTATCCAGAATGCCCCCCATCTCTCCGGCGTGTATCATGTTGACGAACAGGTCGTCGAATTGTCTGGGATAGGCCTTCAATGCCTCGGCCAGGGTGCTGCCGCTCTCCACATTGTCCTTGATGTTCTTCAGCATCTTCTTGAACGTTGGATTTTCTTGCTGGCTGTGCAAGATATCGAGGCATTGAATAATAGGGAGGCCGGCATCGATCATCGTCGAAAACTGCCGGCAGAACAAGATGACGTCATTCTGCTTGACTTTCGGTTGCAGAAAGGAAACATTTTCCAGAAGGTCTTTGGGCTTCTTCTTGATTCTGACCGGTGTGATCTTTAAACGGGTCAGATGGTTCCGGACAGCGTTTTCATTGGCTGCTTCCATCTCCCCCTTCTGGGTTTCGCCTTTTCTGTTCTTTCCCGTCCAAAGGTAGACCGGCATTCCTATATCCTCCTCATAGCATTGGGGAAAAATCGATGACGCCTATCGCTTTCGCTGTGAATCAAATTGGCTGACGCTCCTATACCATCCAGGTCCGGGCAATCACGATAGTCGGTGTCGGCACTCCCCTCTGCCGGGTATCATATGGCGATAACTACGTGGGGCGCACCGACCACCACCATAAGTTCTTAAAATAGTAAAATTTTATAGGGTTTGTCAATTCTTCCATCAAAACTTGATTCAGCATCCTTTCTGTGTCACATGTCTGTCAGTCAACCCATCGCATTCAAACGCCGATCCATTGTGAAGGCGACACCACTCGCACAGATCACTTCGGGTAACCCCGTGAGCAATGACCGTAAGCATTTAAACCGGCATCTGACCGTTATCACCACCCACATCAACGCTGACTTTGATGCGGTGGCCTCATTGTTGGCCGCCCAAAAACTGTACGCCGATGCGGTGGTCGTCTTCCCCGGCTCACAAGAAACCAATCTGAGAAATTTCTTTGTTAAATCAATGGTCTACCTGTTCAACATGGCCGATATCAAAGATATTGATTTTACGCAGGTTAAAACCCTCGTCCTGGTTGACACCCGGCAGACCAAGCGCATTGGGGAAATGGCGCGTCTCCTGAAAGATGCGGCCGTGGAAATCCACATCTTCGATCATCATCCCCACGCCCCGGATGATATTGAGGGGCAATTCGTCGTCCATGAAAACACCGGCGCCTGCGTTACTTTGCTGGTGGAAAAAATCCAGGAAAAGGACCTGGTCATTTCAGCCGACGAGGCAACCATTATGGGGCTCGGCATTTATGAAGACACCGGCGCCTTTACCTTTCCATCCACGACCGCGCGTGATTTGAAAGCAGCGGCTTGGCTGCTCTCCAAAGGGGCCAATCTAAATATCATCAACAACCTCATAACCCGTGAGATCACGCCCGAACAAGTCGGCATCCTCAACGACCTTTTGCAAAGAGCCGTCCACCACCTAATCCATGGTATTGAAATCGTGGTCACCAGCGTAACGACACGCCACTATGTTCCCGACTTTGCCTTTCTGGTTCATAAAATGATGCGTATGGAAAACATCGATGCCATTTTTGCCATCGCCCGCATGGACAACAAAATTCATATCGTTGCGCGCAGTCGCGTTGACGAGGTGAACGTTGCCCTGGTATTGGCGGATTTTGGCGGGGGCGGCCATGCCTATGCCGCGGCGGCCTCGGTAAAGAAAAAAACCCTGGCGCAGACCGAGCACGAGTTGGTGGATACGCTTTATTCCCGGGTTCAGCCCCGCCGCAAGGCGGCTGACGTCATGTCGGCGCCCCCCATCACGGTGGATGCCGATTTGACCTGTGGCCAGGCGGCCGAATTTTTGAACCGCTACAATATCAATGCCCTGCTCGTAAGCCGAACCAACCGGGGGGAGAATGAGCTGCTGGGGTATATCACCCGACAGGTTATTGAAAAAGCACTCTACCATCACCTGGACGATGTCAAGGTGGTCGAGTATATGACCACCGATATCGCTCAGGTCGGTCCGGATGCCGATCTCGACGAAATCCAGGAAAAAATCATTGAAAACAAACAGCGCATTCTTCCTGTGGTGGGTCCCTCGGGGGTTGTGGGGGTTATCACCCGAACCGACCTTCTCAATCTCCTCGTCAGAAACCAGGGTCGCCAAAGCGACGGGTCGGACGGGACGGGCTCCTTCACCGTGCACGCCCGGACGCGCGTGATCGCCAAATTCATGCGGGAACGCCTGGACGATCGATTGGTCACCCTGCTGCAGAACATCGGGAAAACCGCCGCCGCACTCGATTTCAGTGCCTATGCCATTGGAGGCTTCGTCCGGGACCTGTTTCTCTATCGTACCAATGAAGACGTCGATATCGTCATCGAGGGCGACGGCATCGCCTTTGCCCGACAATTTGCCCATGACATGAAGGCGCGCATTCATACGCATGCCAAATTCGGCACGGCGGTCGTAATTTTCCCGGATGGTTTTAAAGTCGATATCGCTTCCGCCCGAATGGAGTATTACAAATTTCCAGCCGCCCTTCCCACCGTGGAGATGAGCTCCCTTAAATTGGACCTTTTTCGGCGGGATTTCACGATCAACACCCTTTGCATCCACCTGAACCCGGGGAAGTTCGGCACGCTTATCGACTTTTTCACAGCCCAGAAAGACCTCAAAGAAAAAACCATCCGCGTCCTTCATAACCTGAGCTTTGTTGAAGATCCCACGCGTGCTTTCCGGGCCATCCGGTTCGAACAGCGCTTCGGTTTCACGATCGGCAAATTAACGGCAAATCTGATTCGCAATGCCGTTCGTATGGATTTCTTTCAACGGCTGAGCGGCAAACGGGTCTTCTCGGAATTGCGACAAATCCTGGCCGAAGAGAATCCCGCTCCGGCCGTTGTCCGACTCAGGGATTTTGACCTGTTGAAAGTGGTCCATCCTTCCATTGAACTCACGGATGACATGGCCCGGCTGTTCACTTCCATCAAAAAGGTCGTGTCGTGGTATGATTTGCTTTTTCTGGAAGAATCCTATAAGAAGTGGGCCGTTTATTTTATGGGATTGATCCAGCCGTGCGACGCGGCGACCACTATGGAGATTTGCCGGCGGTTCGAACTGGCGCCACGGTTGCAGGCCATATTCGGCAAGGAGCGATTGGGGGCCGAAAAGACCCTGGTCATCCTGGAGCGCGACCGGCATACGGATAACAGTCAGCTATATCGCCGGCTGTCACCCTTCCGGATTGAACTGGTACTCTATATGATGGCCGCTGCTCGAACGGAACGGGTACGGAAGGCGATTTCACATTATTGTGTTCATCTGCGGTTTGTACATCCCTTTTTGAAGGGAAAAGACCTGCGTGATATGGGGCTTCGCCCGGGCCCCCGTTACCGGGAAATTTTGGATGCCCTTCTCGACCACAAGCTGAATGGCCATCTTGAGACCCGCAAAGATGAATTGGATTTTGCCCGGCGCCTGATCGATCCGTCCTGTTGTTAACTGATCCTGTTGTCAACGGAAATGGAAGGCGTTTATGAGCAAAACTGTCGTTCTGACCGGCATCACCACCACGGGAACCCCCCATATCGGCAACTACGTGGGCGCCATTCGACCCGCCATCGAAGCCAGCTGTAATTCCGAGGCCCTCTCATTTTATTTTCTGGCCGATTATCATGCGCTTGTAAAGTGCCATGACCCCGTCGTTTTACGCCAGTCCACCCTTGAAGTGGCCGCCACCTGGCTGGCATGCGGACTGGACACCGATCGATGCCTGTTCTATCGGCAGTCCGATATTCCTGAAATTCCAGAGCTCACCTGGATTATTACCTGCATGACCGCCAAGGGACTGATGAATCGGGCCCATGCCTATAAAGCCGCCGTGCAGGAAAATGAGGCGATCAAGGCCCAAGACCCCGACAAGGGGATCAGCATGGGCCTTTTCAGCTATCCGATCCTGATGGCCGCCGATATTTTGATGTTCGAGGCTTCCCGGGTGCCCGTGGGCAAGGACCAGATTCAACATCTGGAAATGGCCCGCGACATCGCCATGCGGTTCAATCACACCTATGGAACGACCTTTGTCCTGCCGGAGGCGGTCACCGACGATAAGACGGCTGTCCTGCAGGGGCTGGATGGCCGGAAAATGAGCAAAAGCTATAACAACACGATACCGCTCTTCGTACCCGAAAAAAAGTTGCGCAAGCTGATCATGAAAATCAAAACCAACTCCCAGGCTCCGGAGGAACCCAAGGATCCGGACAGCTGCACTCTTTTTCAAATTTTTCAAGCCTTTGCCGAACCCGATGAAACCCTCGCCCTGCGGGACCGGTATGCTCGGGGCATTGCCTGGGGAGATATGAAACAATACCTTTTCGAGTATTTGAACAACCACCTCCAAGGCCCGCGGGCACGCTACCTCGAGCTTCTCGAGCACCCGGAGCAAATCGAGCACGTGCTCCAGGAGGGGGCCCGCAAAGCCCGCGAATACAGCCGACCGTTTTTAGCGCGAATTCGCCGTGCCGTCGGCATCGCAGCGCTTGGATAACATCGTTCCTGTCGGTACCGAAACCCTCTGGTCCGGAATGCCCGCATCCATGACAGATGTTTATCAGATCCATTTGGAGGATGTCTTTGAAGGTCCCATGGACCTCCTGGTCCATCTTATCAAAAAAAACGAGGTGGACATCTACGACATCCCCATCGCCCTGATCACCCGGCAGTATTTGGAATATCTCGGATGGATGGAATCCATGAATATCGAGTTCGCCGGCGAGTTTATCGTAATGGCGGCGACGCTCACCCATATCAAATCCCGCATGCTGCTGCCGGCCTATGAGAATGAAGACGAGAATGAGGAAGACCCGCGGAGTGCCATCTCCCGGCCGCTGATCGAATACCTGCAAATGAAAAGTGCGGCGCAACAGCTGGCCGGCCGCGACCTGCTCGGCGATAAAATCTTTATTCGTGCAACGTCATCTCAAACGGCCGCCTTTGCGGTTGAGGAAAAAGAGATCCAGGTGGGTCTCTTTGAGCTGATCGATGCGTTCCGCAAAATTCTGGACGACATGTCGGGCGAACACCGTGTGGAGCTTTACACCGAACGGGTTTCGGTAAAGGAGCGCATCAACCAGCTCGTCGATATCCTCGAGGAAAAAGGCTCTCTCGCCTTTGATGAGCTATTTGAGGGAAGCCGTACGCGCGCGGATGTGATCGTCACCTTCCTGGCCATCCTGGAAATGGTCAAACTCAGTCTCCTCAGAGTTACCCAGCATATCCCGACAGGTGTAATCCGGATATTCTATCAATGACGCAGCCGTTAAAATATATTCTTGAGAGCCTGTTGTTCGTTGCGGAAGAGCCCCTCTCCGTCCAGCAGTTCAAAGCCATTCTGGAAATCGAGGCGCCCGATGCGATTCGATCCGCTCTTGAGGAGTTGGGCGAGGAATACGATCGCCGCGGCGGCGGGTTCGAACTGCGGCAGATTGCGGGAGGGTATCAGTTTCGCACGCGCTCCGAATACAGCGAATGGGTCAAGAAGCTGTTGAAACCCTCCCCTGCCCGACTGAGCCGGGCAGCCTTGGAGACGCTCGCGATTATCGCCTATAAGCAGCCCATCATCCGCGCCGACGTGGAACACATCCGAGGCGTCGACTGCGGGGGTGTCCTTCGGATGCTGCTGGAAAAAAAACTTATTCGCGTCATGGGTCGGAAAGATATCCCCGGCCGCCCGATGATTTACGGTACGACGCGGCAATTTCTAGAGGTTTTCAACCTTAGGGACTTGCGGGATCTGCCTTCTCCCAAGGAGATTGAAGCATTGGGAGCGGAGATCGAGGTGGCGTTCCAGGACGCCGAAGCGGTTGAGGCTGACGAACCGTCCTTGGAATCCGATCCGGCGCTTGAACAACGGCCGGAAGCGGTGCCCTCCCCGGAAAACGAAGCCCCTGAGCCACGGCAGACCCCGGCCAGCACGACATACGACGCAGTGCTTCCTCCGGACGATGGAAAAAAATCTTGACTTCGAAACAGGGGCAAGTTTATAGAATGGCTTTCGCTTTCAAACAGCGCGGGTTCGGAAAACCAAAGGAGTCTCAATGAACAAATCCGATCTGATGATGGCTCTCAAGGAAAACATCAACCTAAGCCGCCAGGAAGCCGAAAATATCGTCAATGTTTTTTTTCAGTCCATCGAAGATTCGCTTGGTGATGGGGGCCGGGTTGAAATCAGGGGATTCGGCAGCTTCACGGTCAACGGATACAGGTCCTATGTCGGCCGCAACCCCAAAACCGGACAAAAAATTCGGGTTCCGGCCAAAAGGTTGCCCTTTTTCAAAGTGGGCAAAGAATTGAAGGAAATGGTCGACACCCCATGATAGCGGGCGGTTAACTCAGCGGGAGAGTGCTACCTTCACACGGTAGAAGTCACTGGTTCAATCCCAGTACCGCCCACCACTTCTATTAGGGCCGACCCGCAAGGGTCGGCCCTAAGTGCTTCTTGGCGATGAATGGATTTCCAGAATCCACCCGGAGGCCGGGAAAAAGATGAAAAAAGGGGTTGAATTTCCCTTCTCGGCCCGGGTAAATTTTCATTCCGATGACCGTGGCATTTATGACGGCGGTCAAATTTCAAACGGGAGACATAAACGAGTTCAATCATGCCCGTTTACGAATACCAACATACCCAACAGCCTTGCCGACTGGGAACGATTTTCGAGGTCCAGCAGTCGATTCACGACACGCCCCTGACGTCGTGCCCGGAATGCGGACAGGCGGTTAAAAAGCTGATCTCGCGTTCGAACATCAGCACGCCCCGCTCCAATGCGGAGTTGAAAGATATGGGGTTCACCAAGCTCGTGAAACGTGATGACGGCGTCTATGAAAATGTCACCGCCCGGGGCGGCGACAGTCGCTACGTCCTGCGGGACAAGCCCGAAACTCTTCCCAATCTGAAAAAAACCATTGGCGATTGACGGTCGGCTTCGTACATTCATGGCAACGGTTTCTCACCGGCCGAGCGCTCTTATCTGACAGCACGCTTCTCCAGCAGCTGCTGATCATTGCAAACCGCTTCGCTTCCGGAGTCCAAATTCAGTGAAATTAAGGGGTGCGACAATAGCGATGGCCAGCTGGCGCGTTGCGGGCGGCTGTCTAGCGGTGTTGCTGTCGGCCATCTGTTTCTACCTCTCGACGGCCACCATCCGCTGGGCGCAAATGCGGGGCATTCATCCGGCCCCCTCCTTCTATGTTTTGACGCGACTGCTGCTCGGCTTTGTGATCGTCACCGCGCTGCTCGGCTTTCAAAGGCGCTCCCCGCGCCCTAAAAACTATAGGTTGCTGATCGGCCGCGCCGTGGCCAACAGCGTGGCGGTCTATTGCTTTTACCAGGCTGTCCAGACCACGACGGTGTCCCACGCCAACATCCTCAACATGACGTATCCGATCTTCGTGGCGCTGATCACGTGGGGGTTTTTGCCCGAGCAGCGTGATGGACGCATGATGATCGCCCTCTTGGCGGCTTTTGCAGGGATCGTACTCATCCTCTATCCCGCGGAGATGACCTTCAACCACAACTACCTCTGGGGGTTGGGTTCCGGCATCAGCGCCGCGCTGGCGATCGTGTGTCTCAACCTCAGCCGCAAAGTGCACGACTCGGAGACCGTTCTGTTCTACATGTTCGGCATCGGTTCACTGATGATATATGCCGGGTTCCACCAGCATATGGTCATCCATCGAGCAGGCGACGTGGTGTACCTGCTCACCTGCGGCGCATTCGGCATTGCGGGGCAGTACCTCATAACCCTTGGTTTCCGCTATATTTCGGCTGTGGAGGGCAGCATCATTTCCTCCACCAGGATTCTGATTGCGGCTTTCGTCGGACCCCTGATCGCCATCGATCCGGCCCTCACCACAAGGGGCTGGTTGGGCGCCCTTCTCATTTTCATGGCCAATGTCTACCTGGCCTTCCACAAGGCAAACACGAGGGGGGACAAAGCGAAACGACAATTGGGACCCGTGCAGGGGGGATGACCGGATACCCTCCGAGGACCTGACAGGCCTATGATTCTTTCTTCATTTTCAGGACGCGATAATGGAGACATACCCGCTCGGCGTCAATCTGGATTGCCCGATAGAGCGCCAGATCAGCATGGATGCCGTCTTCAAACATGGCAATCCCATTGCCGAAAACCATAGGGGTGATGGTTACCAGAATTTCATCGATCAAACCGGCCTGGGCAAAAAGGGTGTTGATGCGCGCGCCTCCCGCCAGAACGACCCGCTCAAACCCTTCTCGTTCAAGATCTCTCAGAATATCCGCGGGGGAAAGGCTGGTGTATACGAGATTTTCCCATTGCGAGACCCGCGTGGGATCGCGCGTCATAACGACATTGCGTCGCCCCGGCAGCGGTCGGCCGATGGTATCGAAGGTTTTGGATCCCATGATAACGACGCCGGCACAACGTGTTTCGCGCACGAAAAGCTGCTTGTCGGCCCGGCCCGTCCAGTCAGGAAAATGGTCGGCATGCCGCGCAATTTTTCCGTCCAGCGTCTGCGCCATCAGCAGAATTGTTTTAATCGCCATCCCAACCTCCTCAAGGTTGCCATAACCATCCGCTCCCTGGGCAAGCCCCCCCTTTTGCCGGGCGCTTCCCATCCTCAGAAGGCAGCCGCCGGATCATTCCTGATTTCAGGAAACATCGATCCGCAATTCAATGTGCCCCCTTGTCTTCCCACGTTCTTTGCACCGATGGCCCGATGCCGCCGAAACTCCACAGCGCACCAGGGATCCATTCTTATTCGTTGTCCATCCAAAAATGGCCAATTTACCCGATAGCGGTGTTGTGTCAAAAATTGAATCCTCAGGATATCAATCATATGCCTGGGGCTAAATTTTTCGCACGCCTTGATCTCAACCCAATTTACCTGTTTCGGGATGGGAACTTAGGGAATTGCATGCTCACTATGAAAACATTTACCTATCATTTAGCCGCCTAATGCATCACCCAGCCTATCGGGAAGCCCCTCAAAAATGCATCAACCTATTGTTTTATTTGCATTAAAATAATCATAACACACCATGGCACACTCTTTGCTAATCATAGCCATAGAATTTCAGCGAATTGCACACGCCAGGCGTTTGCACAGTGGGATAATGACAAGGCCTGAACCTTTTTGCAGGAGATTTGAAAATGCGTAAATGTTTCCTTGTGATATGCATGCTGCTCTTTATGCTGATCCTGATGGGCTCGGCTTCCGCCGATTGGTTCTCTGTGACAACACCTGCCAAATCTCTTCTTTCCGAGCACACCGCCCTAATCGGGTTGGGTGTCGCCATGGTCGCTTTAGGCGCCTACGGTCGGCGGACCCTATCCCAAAACCGTCCTCAAGATTAGCGCCAACCGCGACCACCGCCTTCGATGGACTGCCCGATATAGTGCGCCGCCGTTTGGGCGCCATCCATCTTTATGCCCGGATGGGTTTGAGATGATGATGCCAGTTGCCGGCGCAGCAAAATCTCCACGCTGTCCGGACTCGCCTCTGTTTCATTGACCGTCTGAAGTTGATCTGCGAGCAGGGTCCTGAGGCGGCGGACATGGATTTGCTGCTCCTGATCGTGCATTCCGCGCAAAACGACCAGACCGGGTCGCCTCAGGTACAACAAATCGGTCAAGCTGTTGTAGCCGCCATAAACAACCGCCATGCGGGATCGCATCAAGGCATGAAGGTAAGCCTCCCCGGGATCGAACACGCGGCAATACGGTAGGCGGCGAAGTTTGTCTACCACCTTGTTCATCGCAACGCTTGCACCGGAACGCCCTAAAAAAAAATGCCAGTGGCCGACCGCGGATCCAATCCTTTCAATCGCTATAACCAGGGCTTCAAGAAAACCGACGCTGTGTTCACCGATCCAGGGCATTGAAACCGTCCCCGCCAGCAAAGGGGCATGAGTGGGTTGCGGTGAAGTGTTCACCTGACACCATTCCGCCAGGCGGGAAACATAACCCATTGCCGTGGGAGTTTGACCGAATTGCCGTGCAATTTGCTCTGCCATGTCATCCCCCAGCACCACAGGGTCCCCATACCACAAGATATCCGTATAGAATTTATGGACGGTCTCGGTGGCGGTTTCCGACCAAATCCCTTTCACATTCCCGATCACGCCCCGCAGTCCCAGCATCCAGCGCGTAGCCCCATCTGATGCCGACGCTGTCAGAGCAGGAAGCAACTCGCGATGTTTGCCCTGGGGCATATGGTCGCTTAAGACGCAGCGGGGGCCCAGGCGGACCACCAGATCCCGCAAGATGCCGGCGCGAAGCCTCCCCAGTTCCCGATCGGAAAAATTGCTGGAGCCGCGGCAACCATGGGAGACGCCGTCAACAACACGGGTCTCATAGGACGGCAGCTTGATCCAGTCCAACTTCCCTTCCCCGATGAGGTCGGCCGTTTTCGGCATGCCCGTTACGAACAGCGTCCGCAGCTCGGGAAACAGCCGTCGCACCGCCAGTCCGATGGCGGCACTGCGGCTGGCATGCCCCAGACCACGGCCATCATGGGCGTAAATGAGAAGATCCAAGCGTTTCATTCGGCTATTTGGGAGCATGATAGGGCAACCCCTCAGGTAGACCGGCAGTTTACTTTTAAATGGGGATGCCCTAAATAGCAATAGCATCCGTTCTCACCCCTTTCGAACCCGCCTCCGGCCGGGAGGAATAGGGCTGGAACGGATGAGGCGCCCAGGGGTCTTTCCCAGACCGGTTGCCGGGGAGGATGTGGCATTCGGAGCCATGAGGCTCTACGACCGGACCAGGATGCGCCCATTTTAGATAAACGGACAAGGCGGGCAGCCATGTCCATCCAACGGGAGGCGGGATCCATCTTGCGGATCTGCTTTTATATGCCGTTTAAACCTCTCGGTCACCCCCACCCTTCCGGCGACCTGATCATCGGCACCGAACTATTCCAATTCCTGCGGCGACGCGGCCACGACGTGCGTCTTGTCAGCCGTCTGCGAACGCGGTGGATTTACTGGAAGCCCTGGCAATGGGTTCGCGTACCACTGGAAATCGCCCGTGCCCGTCGCTTGATGCACCGGTTCCGACCCCATGTCTGGCTGAGCTATCATTCCTATTACAAGGCACCCGATCTACTGGGAGCGGCCTGCGCACCGTCCGGTCACCTACCTTACGCGATTTTCCAGGGGGTATACGCCACAAAGCGACGCCGAAACCTGAAGACCAGGCCCGGTTTTTACATCAACCGCTATATACTTCAACGCGCGGACGCTGTTTTCACCAACAAACGGCGTGATGAAATCAACCTGCGGCGTCTGCTGCCCAGAGATCGATTGCACTATATTGCCCCGGGAATTGTTCTGGACCGTTTTCAATCCGCACCGGCCGAAGACTTACGACAAGAGGCGCGATCGCAAGACGACGGCACGCCCGTCATCCTCACGGTGGCCATGTTCCGACCCGGCGTAAAAGCCGACGGCATCGCACGCGTTATTCGCGCCTGTGGTGGAGCGGCCCGCAGGGGGTGCCGTTTTCGGCTGGTCGTCTGCGGCGACGGTGCCCGGAGAGATTCTTTGGAGCGGCTCGCCGTCGAAGAACGGCTGGAGGGCCGCGTTCATTTTACGGGCCAAACACCGCGGGATCAGATGCCCAATATTTATCACAGTGCCGATGTGTTTGCCTTTCCCGGTATAGAGGAAGGATTGGGTATGGTGTATCTCGAGGCCCAGGCGATGGGGCTTCCGGTGGTGGCCTGCACAGGATGGGGCGCGTCCGAGGTGGTTCGTCACAATCAAACCGGTTTGTTGAGTGCCCCGGACGACGGGAAACAGTTCGAAAATCATCTCGTGCGTCTGATCACGGATGGCGCCCTGCGACGCCAAATGGGCGCCGCAGCGGCCCGCCACGTGGCCCGGCATCACGATCTGGAACGGAACTATCGGGAACTCGAGGCCCATCTTGAACGATTGGCCGCTCAAACCGCAGGCGGATAGATCGGAAACTCGGGCGAGAGTGCGAATGGGCCGCCACCAAGCTGTCTATTTAGGCGAGGGCATATCGTGCTGGTTGCAGGAACGCGGTTAAAAGCGCCATCTTTTGCCGATGCCGATCCCCTTCGGAAGCCCATCATCAGGCGTTTCAGCTGTGGGCCATTCGCCCAACTGGTCCAGTTGGGCCAACCGCTCCGGATCGCCGAAGAAAAGATAGGTCCCATCCCGGTCGACATTCATGTAATACCAGTTTTCATCTTTGCTGATGGTGCTCTGGAAAGATTTCTCAGCGTTCTCGTCAGCTTGGGCGGGAATCCCCTTTAGCGCCTCTCCATCGTGCCGTTCATCATCCGTCGCCTTTCCCGCAAGCGGCTCATCGGTGAGGCCGTTGGGCCCCACCTGCACCAGCGGATTCGGCCGTGTCCGGGATAGGAGTGCATCGATCTCGTGGGAGGCCCCGGTCGATGCCTCCCGGGGAAGGTACGCTCCCATGCCCGTTAATGACGGATCGCTATCAGGGCCACATCCGGTCAATAGACGCTCTGCGTAATGGACCACATCCGAACAGAACAAGGGAACCGCTTTCGCCGAAGGGATACCCACAGCCAACAGGATCGGTATCATAGAGATGATCACTTTGAGACGCATCATCCTAGTGGGGCTGCCGGCGGCGGCAGGTTTGACATCGAATAAAATCATAGCACATATGCTCCGGAGGTGGCGGGCGCCTTCAATCGCGCCGATTGTGGGGCCCGCATACGAGTCAACCGTCGGGTCATGAACAACCATAACCATGATCGATCGAACGGCAACCAAGCCCGCCGCCTCGCGTCCATCCGGGTCCCACGGGTGCTGCCGACGCGCGGTTCATTGCGCGTGGGCTTATGCTTCCGAACGTGCGCCTGGCGATTGCTTCGGCGCTGCAAATCCGTTAAGGTTCGGCAAGATCGGCAGGCCAGCCGGAGCTGCACGGCAGAGGAATAAAAACGGCTGGCGCCCTTCCGTCACGAGCCCGTTCGCAGCGCCGCCCGTATCGGGGGAGGCAGGCCCGCGGCGCTGTTGCGGGTGTGTCACCATCAGCAGCAGCCGGCAGATCGAGAAAATCTTATGACGATGATCCTCCATATCGATATGGACGCCTTTTTCGCTTCGGTGGAGCAGCGCGATAATCCCGAACTGCAAGGCCGATGCGTCATTGTCGGGGGACGCTCGGAGCGGGGTGTCGTGACCACCGCCAGCTACGAAGCCCGCCGTTATGGCGTGCGCTCGGCCATGCCCATGTTCGAGGCCCGCCGGCGCTGCCCGCACGCCGTCATCGTTCCCGGACGCATGGCCTGCTACAAGGCCGTCTCCCGTCAGATCATGGGCTTGCTGCAGGCGTTTACGCCTCTCGTGGAACCGGTGTCCATCGACGAAGCCTACCTTGATATCAGCGGGAGCGAACGTCTTTTCGGTCCGCCCGAGGAAGTGGCCCGCCGCATCAAAAGCACCATCCTGCACGGCACCGGACTGACCTGTTCCGTGGGCGGTGCCCCCCTGCGTTTTTTAGCCAAAATCGCCTCCGCCATGAACAAACCCGACGGCCTGACCCTCCTCGCGCCCCATGAGGTAGCGCCGTTCATCGAACACCTTCCGGTCCATAAAATCCCGGGCGTAGGCAAGGTCACCCAGGAGCAGCTGGCCCGGATGCAGCTCAAGACCCTCGGGGATGTTCGACGCTATCCACGCGACATGCTGATCGCCCGTCTGGGGAAATTCGGCCATCGGCTCATGGCGCTCTCCCGGGGGGAGGACCCCACCCCGGTAACCCCTCACACACCGGCTAAATCCGTGAGCTCCGAAAATACCCTGCCCCGGGATACCGATGACCGGTCTGTCCTGCACGGCCTCCTGCTGCACCATGCCGAAGATGTCGGCCGGCAGCTGCGGCGGCTGCGGCTCAAGGCCCGCACCATTACCCTCAAAATCAAACACGCTGATTTTCAGCAGATCACCCGCAGCCGCACCCTCAAACGCCCGATCCAGTCTTCGGAAGCGATTTTAAAGGAGGCCGACGCCTTGCTGGGGCGCTACCCCCTGACCCGCAAAGTGCGCCTGATCGGTGTCGGGGCATCGAACTTTGTCCCCTTTGAAGTCCCCGTGCAAGCGGATCTTTTCGCAGAGCAGGGGAAGCCGCCGGTCAAATGGGAGAAGGTCGATCATGCCGTGGATGCCATCAACGAGCGCTTTGGCAGTGATGTCATTCGGAAAGCCGGCCTCGCAGCCCACGACAAACAGAACCAGGCACCATCGGAAAAATAACCGCCCCACCGGGGCAGGAAAACCGCAATCCCCCGCTCCCATCCCAAATCTATAATCCGGTTGAAACCCTTACGGCTGGGCGGCATCCTTTGCAAATCGCCTCAAAAAAGGGTCAGATATGCCGGATCAGGCCTTCCAGCAGGTCGCGGGTATCCTTTTCGGAAAAACAGAAGTGCATCGCCTGAAACTTTTTCCGCAAGGCGGCGACCTCGTCTTTGACCCGGCGCTGTTCGGCCACCACGTCGTGAATCAGCTGGGCCACCTCCCGCATATCATCCTCCCCCATGCCGAAGCGGGTCATCTCCGCCACGCCCATGCGCAGGGCGCCTGAAGCGGTAAACCCTTCCTCGGTGGGGCCGGCCTGGTAGTTGACGATGATGTTGTTGTCCTCCAGACGCCGGGCGATTTCAGGACCCCGGGCGTAGCCCACCTGCACGATCACCTGGTGGGTTTCCGTAAAGCCCATGGCCGCATCGCCGGCCACGTCCAACCCCGTGTCATGGAGGGCCGCCGCCAGCGCCCTGGCATTGGCGAGAACCTGGCGCTGGTAGGCATCCTTGAAGGCGTTCATCTCATAGGCCGCCATCAGAAGCCCCAGGAGGGTCCCCAGGTGGTGGTTGCTGACACTGCCGGGGAAGGCGCGCCGCTGGACGGCCTGCCACAGGGCCCACGTTTCATCTTCCAATTGAACATTCGCGCCCACGATCCCGCGCTGGGTGCCGAAAAAGGTCTTGTGGGTGGATCCCGTCACCAAATCGGCCCCTTCTTTAAACGGTTCCTGAAAGTGGGGGCCCGCCAACCCCAGCACATGGGCCATATCGTACATGAGAACGGTTTTTAGTCCCATTTCATCCACCAGGTTCCGGATCGCCCTTACGGGCTCCTTGTGGAGCGTCATACTCCGTCCGAAGATGACCAGTTCCGGGCGGTATTTTTCGAGCAGATCCCGACAGGCGGCCACGTCCACCTGATAGGGATTGTCGGCCAAGACCGGAAAATTCACCACGGCCGGCTTTTCGGTGCGGGGATCCCGCGCCACGAAGTCCCGCAGGGCGCCCATGGGCTGGGCGCTGAGGTGGCCCCCCTTGATAATGTGATGGTTCATGATGGCGCGCATGCGACGCGGTTCGCGCCGGCGATCCGTGCGGTTCAGGTAATCGACCATGGCGCTGAAAACCGCCGTGTTGGCCATCTGGCCGGAGATCAACCGGGTTTCCACCTCGCTGCAGCCCAGAAAGGCGCGCATTTCGGCTGCCAGGAGAGCCTCTGTTTCGGCAATGAATTCGGTTCCCTGGTAGTAGAACACGTCGCGGTCTTCCAGGGCGGCCACGGTTTTGTGTTCGGCATAGCGGCCCACCGGGTCCATGATGGAGAGCAGCCGCGTCAACCGCGACATGGTTTGCTCCGAGGGGATCAGGTTGATGCATTCCTCCTGCCGCCAGGCCGTGTTGGCCATCGCTTTCTCCACCAGTAAACGCGCCTTTTGCCGTCCTTCGGCTTCATCATAGCGCTTTTTCATATCGGGGTGCAGCTGGTCGTAGAGGATGGGACGCGCCAGAGGCGGCGCCTCGGTCCTCAGGTGATAGGGAACCACAAGCGCGCGATGACGCTTGCCGCGGATGTCCACCTCCAGTTCATCCCCTTCCCGCAGATCGCTGTCGAGCAGGGCCAGGCCGATGGCGCGCCGTCCTTTTTCTTCGGTCATACGGGCATCGATCCCTTCCCCCTGGTAGTGCCAGTAGGGGACCATGGTCCCGCTGGTGACATAGCCCACCTGTACGCTGCCGCGGTAAACCAAAGTCCCGGCCCGGGCGATCCCCTTTCCGGCAATCGCGATCGGCATCACCATCTGAGGCAGATTTTCTTTTCGGGCGTAATCCTGCCGTTGGATGCGCTTCCAGGCGGAAAACTGCCGGGCAAGGGCTTCCCGGCCGATATAGTCTCCCTTCAAAGGGGCAAAGCTGACCGCAAAACGGGCCAGCCCGCAGGCGAAGATGGGAATCGGGCGGCCGTCCTTATCCGGGCCGAGTTCATGCCCATAAAGGGGCAGACCGGCTTCCAGGCGCAGGGTGTCGCGGGCGCCGAGCCCGACCGGTACGGCCCCTTGTGTCATCAGGGCCCGCCAGAGCGAAACGGCATGCCCGGCCGGCAAAAACAGCTCGAATCCCAGCGGCTCTCCGGTGTAGCCCGTGCGCGCCAGCCAGACCTCCGCCTCGCCGATGCGCGCCAGGCTGAGGGCATTTTTTTCAGGCTCCGGCACCCCTCCCGCGGTTATCAGCGCTTGCAGGACAGCTTTGGCTTGGGGCCCCTGCAAACTGACCATGGCCAGCGCCTCGGAGCGATCCGTCATCTTCAGATCGTTGAACCCGGCACCGGCGCGCTGCAAATGCTTCCAGTCCTTCTCACGATTGGCGGCATTGACCACCAGCATATAGGTGTCCTCCTGGAAGCGGTAGAGATAGGCATCATCGACGGCGCCACCGTCTTCATCCGGTATCATGGTGTACTGGCTCTGCCCTTCATCGAGGGCCGCGGCATTGTTGGTCAGAACCTTCTGCAGAAACGGCAGGGCCGAAGCCCCGCCCACGGCAAAGCGCCCCATGTGGGAAACGTCGAAGATGCCGGCGGTCCTGCGGGTCATCAAGTGCTCGTGCAGGATGCCCTCACGGTACTGCACCGGCATGTGCCAGCCGCCGAAATCCACCATCGTAGCCCCCAACTCCTGATGAAGGTCATGCAATACGGTTTTCATGAGTTCCGTCATGGTCCGTTCCTTTCCCTTAGATTGTGGGATCCGCAGCGAATTGTGCCTAAGCCCGAATGGCGCGCGGCCGTTCGATCTGCCGAGAGGCGCATTATGCGTTCCGTGAGATCGTCATATATCCATCGACGGCGTATCCCGCTGCCGCCGGGGCACATCTCCAATCTTTCTCATATTACAGCAGGGATGATTTTACCAGAGGCGTCGATTACCGGTAGGGAACCGGGCTTTCAAAAACCCCCTGAAGGCGCAGGATGCGGGTGCCGCATGGCGCGCGAAGCCGTTGCGGGGCCGAAATCGAAACGGACACTCCGTCTCGGCCTGACGGTCAGCCCTTCCGTTGGGGCGGACTCATTGCGGTCCCGAACAATGGGGCGGGGATACCCCATAGAGCGCCGAGGACCCGTCCGTTTGTTGCAGACGGCGCCCGGCGGTGGTCATTCAAACACTTGCCGAATTCAGGTAATGATCAAAATCTCGGGAAGATCATTCAGTTTCTGCCATACACGCCGCAGGATGATCATGGCGGGGTCGGTATCTTGCCCAACGTCGGAAACACTGGCCATACAGGATTCCAATAAATCCTCGTTACCGGTCCAGATTTTGAATTCATCCAGCACATATTGGGCAACCGAATCGTAGAGCCGCAGGAAATCGCGTTCGTCCATGCTCGATAGGGTTACCATTTCATTGGGCGGAAGATCGGCAATCAACAAATCGGCAACTTCGTCAACCGACCGCGGGAGGTCTGGTTTGAAAGGCTTTTCGTACATCATGGGTCTCAAAATTCCTTGCATATGGTGACACTCACACCAGCTATCACAGGTTGCGGAGATAAATTTCAAAACTTGTGCCAAATTCATCCGTTTTCTTTAAACATTAATTATATCGTACCTTTTCAGGTTGTTAGATTTTTCCCGAAGTCTGATTGCCAGAGGCTGAAAGCGGATCGACGTTGCTGACCCCACAATTTTGTGCTCTGGACGTCAGGTTTTTGACGAAATTGCATGGTCGCTGAGTCGCTTCGCGTCTACTTGACCACCTTTAGGATAACCCGGCACCGCGCGGGTATAAATTCAGTTTCTCATTGAGAGACTATATCGGGAAACAGCGGACGCAAGCGTTGGGTCGACGAAATGATGAGGATCCCCCGCGTTAGATGGTGCCCATCCAGGAGTGGTAGATTTTGGTTCAGGCCAAGGCTGCAGCGATTTTGAAACCACAGGCGTAGTGGGCTACGGCGAGGATTTCAGAAGAGCGTGAACGCTGGACTGGGCCAAAAGATGCCATTTATGGATGGACACTAGATGGCGGCCATTGACAATCATGCCAGCAGTTTGTATGAATGGGTCACCCATTTGCAAATATAGGGTTATGCGTTTTACTACCCCCTGAGCTTTTGATGTAAGGACGATTCGGCGACTGCCGCACGAGAGAAGCTTCATGTTCCGCAAAACACAGCACAACCGCATTTTTCAGGATCTGGTCGGACAAATCCAGGAAGCGATTCTGGACGGCCGCTTGCAGCCCGGCGACAAGCTGCCGTCCCAGCGGGAATTGGTCGCCATGTTTCAGACCAGCCGGGCGTCCATTCGCGAAGCCCTGCGTGTTCTGGAACAAAAGGGGCTTATCGAGGTTAAGCTGGGCGTCAGTGGCGGGGCGGTCGTCAGGAACGCGGGCACCGGGCCCATTACGGAATCCCTGAAGCTGTTGCTGCACCAAAACCAGGTTTCCATGGAGCATCTGGCGGCGTTCAGGGAGAGCATCGAAGGCGATGTCGCCGCCCACGCTGCACGTCGGGCGGGAACTGCCGAAATCCAGCGACTGGAGGCTATTCTGGCACAGGCCGGGGCTTGCCTCGAAGATGCGGAAGCCCTGCCCCAGGACTTTCTTCGCACGGACATTCATCTGCACATCGCCCTGGCCGAGATTTCCGGCAATCCGATCTTCGTGGCGGTAACCAAAATGGTGCACGAGACCATTCTCGGATTGTACGACCGATTCACCTTGCGAAGTCGTGCCGTACTGGAAGAAAATTATCGCGATCTCGGCGCCCTGGTCGCCGCCGTCCAAAAGGGGCAGCCCGAAAAAGCCCGCCGCCTCGCTTTGCAGCACGTGCGGCGATTCAGCCAGCACATGCAAACAGCTGACCAAACCTCGCCCGACCCATTGCCCCCGGCAAATCAGCGCCCAAAAGGCGCACAGGCCGAAGGTGGTTCTATTTAAGCCCGACCGGTTGGCGGATAACCGATTGAACACTATCAATGGCAGGAGGAATCATGAACACTCAGGACTACATCGATCTTGAAAATCGTTATGGCGCCCACAACTACAAACCCCTGGATGTCGTGCTGACGCGGGGCCAGGGCATCTGGGTCTGGGATGTGGAAGGCAAACGCTATATGGACTGCCTCTCGGCCTATTCCGCCGTCAACCAGGGACACTGCCACCCGGCCATCATGCAGACCATGACGGATCAGGCCCGGTTGTTGACGCTCACCTCACGGGCGTTTCGCAATGACCAACTGGGCCTCTTCTACAGGGATGTTTGCGAGCTGACCCGCTCCCATAAAATGCTCCCCATGAACAGCGGGGCGGAAGCCGTCGAAACAGTGATCAAAGCGGTTCGCAAGTGGGGCTACAAGGTCAAAGGGGTGCCGGACGACCAGGCGGAAATCATCGTGTGCCGCAACAATTTTCACGGCCGTACGATCACCATCGTGGGCTTCAGTTCGGACCCGGGCTCCCGGGACGGCTTCGGCCCGTTTACGCCCGGGTTCAAGACCGTTCCCTTCGGCGACGCCGAGGCTTTGGCAAACGCCATCACGCCCCGCACCGTCGGTTTTCTGGTGGAGCCCATTCAGGGGGAGGCCGGGGTCATCATTCCTCCGGAGGGATACCTGCGCAAAGCCAAACAGCTCTGCGAAGAGCATAATGTCGTTCTGATCCTGGATGAAATTCAAACCGGTCTGGGCCGCACGGGCAAACTGCTGGCCGAGGAGCACGACGGCATCGAAGCGGATCTGACCCTGGTGGGCAAGGCGCTGTCCGGCGGCTACTATCCGGTCTCGGCCGTCCTGTCCAACAAGGAGGTCATGGATGTCTTGCGCCCGGGCGAACACGGCAGCACCTTTGGGGGCAATCCCCTGGCCTGTGCCGTGGCCCGCACGGCTCTGCGGGTGCTGGTGGAAGACGGTATGATCGAAAATGCCGCCCAAATGGGGGCCTACTTCCTGGAAGCCCTCCAGTCCCTCGGTTCGCCCAAGATCAGGGAGATCCGCGGCAAGGGGCTGATGATCGGCGTCGAATTGACCCCGGATGCCGGGGGCGCCCGGCAGTACAGCGAAAAGCTGATGGCCGAAGGCATCCTCTGCAAGGAGACCCACGAGCATATTCTCCGCTTCGCCCCGCCCCTGGTGATTACCCGGGAAGACATCGACTGGGCCATGGAAAGGATTGCAAAAGTGCTGCGGGCCGATTAGAAACGGGGACAGAACCCATGGACCGCATGCGCATCAAGGGCCGGGGCAACCCGCCGCGCAACGGCCGATTTTGCCAACCCGTTTAAAGCAAGAGAGAGGCGACCGTGAAACGCGATTTTCTGCATGTGGACGATCTGAGCACCGAAGAAATCTGGCAGGTGCTCGAACTGACGCGCGACATCAAGGCCAAGTTCGGACGACGGGAAGATTTCAAACCCTTCCGGGACCACTCCCTGGCCATGATCTTTGCCAAGCCTTCGGCGCGCACACGTGTCTCATTCGAAACCGGGTTCTACCGGATGGGCGGCCATGCCGTCTATCTGACGCCCCAGGACATCGACCTCGGCAAGCGGGAGGCCGTCAAGGACATCGCCCGGGTGTTCAGCCGCTACAACGACCTGATCATGGCGCGCCTCTTCGAGCACGCCCACATCCTGGAGCTGGCCGAATACGCATCGGTGCCGGTCATCAACGCCTTGACCGACTACAACCACCCCTGCCAGATCATGGCCGATATCTTCACTATCTGGGAGAAGCGCGGCCATCTCGACGATCTGAAGGTCGTCTACGTCGGGGACGGCAACAACATCGTCCACTCCTGGCTGCGCCTGGCGACCCGCCTCCCCATGGAATTCGTGTGCGCCTGCCCGGAAATCTATTCGCCGGACAGCGCCACCGTCGACCTGGCCCGGCAGGCCGGCGGCTCCCGCATCGCCATCGAGCACGACCCCCTGCGGGCCGTACGGAAGGCCGACGTGGTGTATACGGATGTATGGGCCTCTATGGGGAAAAAGCATGAGTTCGAGGAGCGCAAACGGCATTTTGCCGGTTTTCAGATCAACGAAGCCCTGATGGCGGCCGCCGGTCCGAACGCCTATTTCATGCATTGTCTGCCGGCCCAGCGGGGCATCGAGGTCACCGACGCCGTCATGGAATCCCCCGCTTCCGTCGTCTTCGATGAGGCGGAAAACCGCATGCATGTCCAGAACGCCATCATGCTGTTCCTGACAGGCCGCTATCAGACCCGAAAATAAAAAAGGAGGGTGTCGAGGATGGTCGAAAACGTCATCATCATGGGGGCCGCCGGCCGGGATTTCCACAATTTCAACATCTATTTCAAAAACAATCCGCGCTACCGGGTGGTCGCTTTCACGGCCACCCAGATCCCCGATATCGACGACCGCCTCTATCCGCCGGCCCTGGCCGGGGAACTCTACCCGGGGGGCGTTCCCATCTATGATGAGAAAGAACTGGCCCCCCTGATCCGCAAGCACAAGGTGGATCTGGTGGCCTTTTCCTACAGCGACGTGCCCCATGTGGACGTCATGCACAAGGCCTCCCTGGCCATGGCCGAAGGGGCCGATTTCATCCTGATCGGCGCCACCTACACCATGCTGCGGTCCCGCAAGCCCGTCGTGGCGGTATGCGCCGTACGCACCGGCTGCGGCAAGTCCCAGACGACCCGCAAGGTCTGCCACATCGTCAAAAGCCGGGGCAGACGCGTGGTGGCGGTCCGCCACCCCATGCCCTACGGCGACCTGACCCAGCAGGTGGTTCAGCGTTTTGCCGGCCTCGACGACTTCGACCGCCACCAATGCACCATCGAGGAACGGGAGGAGTATGAGCCCCTGGTGGATCAGGGGATCGTCGTTTACGCCGGTATCGATTATCAAGCCATCCTGGCGGAAGCCGAAAAGGAAGCCGACATCATCGTCTGGGACGGCGGCAACAACGATACCCCCTTTTATCATCCCGATGTCCACATCGTGGTCTTCGATCCCCACCGGGCCGGCCATGAGTGCCGCTACTACCCGGGCGAGACCAATATGATCATGGCCCATATCGCGGTCATCAACAAGGTGGACAGCGCCGATCCCCGACAGATCGAGATCGTGCGAAAAAACATTGTCGATCATGCGCCCGAGGCCGACATCGTGCTGGCGGAGTCCGCCATCCTGGTCGAGGACCCCGAACAGATCAAGGGCCGGCGGGTGCTGGTGGTGGAGGACGGCCCCACCCTGACCCATGGGGAGATGTCCTTCGGGGCCGGCACGATTGCCGCCCGGCGCTACGGCGCGGCGGAAATTGTAGAGGCCGCCCGGTTTGCCGTGGGCAGCATCCGCGACACCTATGCCAAATACCCTCTAACGCGCCAGGTACTCCCGGCCATGGGCTACGATCGTCAGCAGGTCCGGGATCTCGAGGAAACCATTCACAGGGCGGACTGCGACCTGGTCCTGTGCGCCACCCCCATCGATCTGCCGCGGCTGCTCAAAATCGACAAGCCCACGCTGCGCGTGCGGTATGAATACCAGGACGCCCCCTCCCAGGGCCCCCGGCTGGAAGACGTCCTCACGCGGCGCCTGGGAATTTGAGCGCCCGCGAAAGGCCCCCATCCCATGCCCCGTTCCCGGCCCTATAAAACACTGCTGATCGCCCTGGGGGGCAATGCCCTCATCCGCAAAGGTCAGGTCGGCACCATTCGCGAGCAGTTCGTTAATCTGCAGGATCCTATCCGTCAGATCGCGAAGCTCTCACGCCGTTACCGGGTGATCATTACCCACGGCAACGGTCCCCAGGTGGGCAATCTGCTCCTGCAGCAGGAATGCTGCGATGCGGTCCCCCGCCTGCCCCTGGAAATCCTCGTGGCCCAGACCCAGGGCCAGATCGGCTACATGATCGAATCCACCCTGGATACCGCGCTCATGGAGTTGGGTGTGCATTTCAAGCAACCGTTTATTACGGTCATCACGTATGTGGTGGTCAGTGAAAAAGACCCGGCTTTCAAGAAGCCCACCAAACCCATCGGCCCGGTTCTGACGGAAGCACAGGCCGCCGACAGTCCTTTTGCGACGCGCCAAACCGCCAAGGGCTACCGGCGCGTGGTGGCCTCGCCGCGGCCGGTCAGCGTAGTGGAAAAGCGGGAAATCCGCCAATTGGTGGACATGGGGTTTATCGTGATCTGCTGCGGCGGGGGCGGGATTCCCGTCACGCGAGAGGGGCGCTCCTTCAACGGCGTGGATGCGGTCATCGACAAGGATCTGGTCAGTGCGAAGCTGGCCGAAGAGATCGAGGCCGACCGGTTTGTCATCGCCACCGACGTTGCCGGGGCCGCCATCCATTTCGGTACGCCCCGGCAGCAGTTCCTGCAGCGCATCACCGTTGACGAGGCAGACGCCTATCGGCGGGACGGCCATTTCCCGCCCGGTTCCATGCAGCCCAAAATCGAGGCCGCCACGGCGTTTGTCCGCCACGGCGGCCGGGAAGCGGTCATCACATCCTTGGGGGACATCGAAGCGGCGGTCCTGGGATCGGCCGGCACCCACATTGTCGCGGGTTAATCGGCGGCCAGGGTATCCCTGACAGGTGCCTTGCCAGTCGGCGCCGCTGTCATTGCGAGGCAGGCTTGGACGCCGTCTGCGGATAGGGTGCCGTAAGAGAGCCGCTGTCCCGCACGGCCATCGTCAAAATGGGCTGGCCGGGGTAGTAATAAACCCCGTGGGTGCGGCCCAGAACGATCCCCTCGTGGGAAGATCGGATGACCCCGTTGCCCACCGGGCGGCCCCATACGTCTCGCATCTCGGCCACCACATCCCCCTTGCCCACACGCATGCCGGCGTCCACGAGGTGGTGGACGATGCAGGCCTCCTGAACCCGTGGAGTCCGCGCGCGGCACACCGGATAGCCCGGTCGGATAACCCGGATGTCTTCGATCGCCTCCGACTCGTCATCGAGCATGCCGGCCCACCGCATGACATTGCGCGTCCCGGCGCAGGCCGCCTGAATGATCACGGGGTCCGGCACCAGCCCGGTGCCCAATTCGGCGGTAAAAGCCGGGATGCGGCTTTTCTGCAGCACCGACCCGGAGGCTGTGCGATGGAGGTTTTCGCGGATGTAAGTATCCGCCGGGTATTCGTTCACAACGGTATGACCGTAAGCGTTCACCATCTGATCCAGCCGGTCGGCCAGTTCCAGGGCCCGTTTGCGGTCGGCCGGATCGTCTTCCTGGTAGAGGATGCGATCCCGCAGCGCGAAGGACAGGGAGCCGATCCAGTCGTTGTGAAAGTCAATGAAATAGTCAGCGGAGGCCACGATCTCCTCGTACAGGCGGGCATAGGCCTTTTCCAGGGAAGAGGGGGGGTCGCGGTCGGGGTCGCCGGCCGGGAGGGTTTTTATCTCCGGCCAGATCCGGTTGGGATCGTCGGCGGCGTGGTAGGGTTTGCGCTGCATCGTGCGCAGCCCGGCGGGATTCATGGCAGGCAGTGCGACGATGGTGCCGCGCAGGCGCCGCAGAAGATCTTCGTTGATCAAACGGTAGATGGCCAACGGACCGGCCTGCTCGGACCCGTGCACACCGGCGATCAGCCACAGGCATGGCCCCGGAGACGCTCCCTGTGCCAGAATAACGGGGAAAAATTCCATATTGCCGGTCGGGTGGGCCAGCGCTTCCCAGCGGCCGTATTGAATCGTACCCGCTACGGCGGTGGCATCGCCGACCGTCAGCCTTTCTGACATGATATCCTCATTTCGTTGCGGTGTTCATCTGCCTGGCGCGTAAAACCGCAAGCAGGGTTTCGGCCGGCGGCCTTTATCGGTGAAGGCGTTCTCGCCAACCGCAAGCCACCGCCGCCGCTATAGATCGATCTGGTAGCGTCCGATCTTATTCAAAAGTCCCTGCCGTGTCAGCCCCAGCGCACGCGACGCCTGTGAGCGGTTGCCCCCCGACTTGCGCAGGGCATCGATGATCATTTTCTTCTCCAGCCGTGCCACGGTCTGCTGCAGGGTCGCATCGGCAAGTGTTTCGATAGGTTCGTTTTGGGAAACGGCGGTAATTTTTTCCGATAGGCACTCGATGCCGATATCCTTGTCGGGCCCGGCCAGGCATACCGCCCGCTCGATTTCGTTCTCCAGTTCCCGGATATTGCCCGGCCAGTCAAAGCGGGCCAGCATTTCCATGGCCGTCGGGTTCACGCGCCCCACGGTTATGCCAAATTTCTGGGCGCATTTGTCGAGAAAATGCGCCACCAGGCGGGGGATATCCTCACAGCGTTCCTTCAGCGGCGGCAAAACGATGGGAAAGACTTGAATACGGTAGAAAAGATCGTCTCGGAAGCGCCCCTTGGCCACTTCCTGGTACAAATCCCGGTTGGAAGAGGCGATCAGACGAAATTTGACGTTGCGAATTTCCGACCCGCCGACGGGGCGTATCTGTCCTTCCTGGAGCACCCGCAGCAATTTAATCTGCATGGACGGCGGCATATCGGCAATTTCATCCAGGAAGACGGTGCCGCCGTCGGCCATCTCGAATAGGCCTTTCTTATCGCAGACGGCGCCTGTAAAGGCCCCTTTGACATGGCCGAACAATTCACTTTCCAGAAGATTCTCGGACAAGGCGCCGCAGTTTTCGGCCACAAACGGTTTGTCCCGCAACGGCCCGCTGTAGTGGATGACGCGCGCGATCATCTCCTTGCCGGTGCCGGTCTCGCCCTGGATCAGCACCGAAGTGGTGTTGTCGATGACTTTCTCCACAAGGTTGAAAACCTTTTTCATCGCCGCACAGGATCCGATCACGCCCTGCAGATTGAAGCGGTCCTGGACTTCGGCCTTCAAGCGGACGTTTTCGGAAGCCAGAAGATCGGCGTGCTGCTTCAGTTCACCGAAAAGGCGGGCATTCTCAATGGTGATGGCAATGGGACCCGCCACGACTTCCAGCAGGCGCGTCTCGTGCTCCGTGAAGGTCCCCTCGCGCTTGTTTAACGCATAGAGAACCCCGATGCGCTCCTTGCGGGTATTGAGCGGGATGCAGATCATGGAACGCGTCTTGAAATGCTGTTGCAGATTCAGCGTATTGGCAAAGCGCTCATCCTTGGCGACATCGGGTATGATGACGGAGCGGTTTTCACGAAAAACCCACCCGGCGACACCGTAATGATCGGGAAAGCGCATTTGCTGGGCATCGCCCCCATCTTTGCGGTCTTCTTCCTCAACGGTTCGAATAAAGAAAAATTCCTGCCGTTCAGGGTCGTGGAGCGCGATGGACGCGCCCTCGATGCCGTAGGCCGCTTTGATTTTTCCCAGAATATAGCGCAGCAGTTCATTCAGGTCGGAAAAGGCTTGAATCGAAAACGACACGTCACGCAGGAGTTCGAGTTCCTGACCGGTAAAGGATTCATCGGTGAGCGTGGATTCCATATGGGTCCTTAAGGAAGCCGGTTGAGGTTGGAGGGAATGTAAATCACGTTTACAGCAAACCTGAATCCATATCAACCGTCTTTACATGCAATCATGCGCGACGCTATCGTCAGAAATTCACCTCTCATCATAACCTCCTGAAAAATGGTTACAAAGCCGTTGCAATGACGCCGATCAACACTCCCCGCAAACGGAATTCAACTGGCATCGATTATGCAATTCCCCTCAACAACCAACATGAATTGAGGCATGGCCCGAAAGTGAACGTGCAAAACAGGTCGTCGCTTTTACCAGCCCTCCTGAAGGATACGCCCAAACCTCTCCGCGTATTCTTCTACCCCGCCTGTCATCTGCCGGCTTTGACAGGCGGGGTTACTTTTTGGTGCGATCGGCCTTGAGCAGCATTAGCGTGCGGCAGAAATCGATTAGGTAAAAATTTACCTAATGGTAAGTAAAAGCCCCCCGAATTGATAGCCACCCCGAGGACCTTCTTTAGACAATTATCACCTTTTTTTCAATATGTTATAAAATTTTTCCGTATAGGGCACGGGAATTGCTTTGAACCATTCGCGAGATGAAACGAACGATGATCCAAAAGGAGGAGGCTGTACAATGCGGGGCGCTTTTGACAATTTCGATCTCGTTGGCCTGACCATCGCCGTCATTTCCCTGATCCGGGTTGCCGTTGGCTAATCGCCTTGACCCGGGTTTTTGACCAAGCGCCGGCCCTCCCTGATGATGGCGGCCTTGACCCCACCAAACACGGTCTTACCATAACCGGCATATGGTTAAAGCGGGAAGGCGACGGCCGGTAAGGCCGGAACCCCCTCCCCCCATCCCACCCTTTCGAAAACCACCCAAGGCGAATGGTGTGCCGGAACTGCCTGAAGTCCAAACCGTCGTCAACGATTTGAATGCCGCCGACCTGGTTGGGGAGACCATTACACGTGTCCGTGTCCGCTGGCCGGGCAGCATTGCCGACCTGACAGCCGAAGCGTTTCGGCGGGAGTTGTCCGGTCGCCGTATCACCCGCATCAGTCGAAGGGCCAAATTTATTGTCTGGCAGTTGGATGGCCACCGGACCATGCTCACCCATCTGCGCATGACCGGCCGCTTCGGCCTGAAGCGGCCCGGTGCGGCTTACGGCAAGCACGACCACCTGTCCTTCATGCTCGCCTCGCGGCGGCAGCTCCGCTTTCAGGACACGCGCAAATTCGGCCGCTTCTATCTTGCGAATTGCAGGGCGATCCTGGATCGATTAGGGCCGGAGCCCCTCGAACGGCAGTTCAGCGCCCGCCTTCTGGGCGTTCGTTTGGCGGCCCACCGGCGCCAGCTCAAACCGCTGCTGCTGGACCAGCACTTTTTAGCCGGACTTGGCAATATCTATGTGGATGAAGCCCTGTGGGCGGCGGGCCTGCATCCCATGCGATTGTCGAATTCCTTGACAGGGGACGAGACATTGCGGCTGCACCGGTCCATCCGCCAGGTTCTGCGTCGCGGCCTGCGCAACATGGGCACTACCCTGGGAACCGGTGAAACCACGTTTTATTCCGTGGCGGGCAACCGCGGCCGCAACCGGGATGAACTCAGGGTCTTCCGGCAAACAGGGGCGCCCTGCCCCCGGTGCCGCACGGCCATTGTCCGGATGGTGGTGGGGCAGCGCAGCACCCACATTTGCCCCATCTGCCAGACGTGAAAGGAAACACCATGTCCGTGATGATCCCCGATCCCGAACGCTATTTCCGTAAGCTCCTGCCCGCGCGCAGCGACCTTCTGAAAACCATGGAAGACGAGGCCCGGCGGGAAGACATTCCCATTGTGGGCCCCCTGGTGGGAGAGCTCCTCTACATCCTGGCCCGTGCCACGGGCGCCGCCCGGATTCTGGAACTGGGCACGGCCACGGGGTATTCGGCCATTTTCCTGGCCCAGGCCTGTTCGGAAACCGACAGCCGGCTGACAGCCCTGGAATGGGAAGCCTCCCTGGCCCGGCGGGCGACGGAGAATATCGAGCAGGCCGGTCTTTCAAAATGGGCCGAGGTCAGGTGCGTCAATGCGAAAGAGGAAATGGCGCACACCCGGGAAGTCTTCGACTTCGTGTTCATGGATATCGAAAAGGAAGACTACCTCACGATGCTGCCCCACTGCACGCGCATCGTGAAGCCGGGCGGTTTGCTGCTGGCGGACAACGTGGGGTTTGCCGATGCCGATCCCTTCAACCGGGCCGTATATGAGAGCCCGTCCTGGCGCAGCGCCAATCTATACGCTTTACTACCGCAGCACTCGCCGGAAAAGGACGGCCTGTGTATGGCGGTGCGGATCTGAATCGGGAAATGCCGCCGGCGCCGTTCACCATCATTTTTCTACTTCGGCATCCTCGTCCTTGAAGACCTCCCGGCGCTCGTCGTCCTCACGGGAATTGAAGAAAGGCGAGCTGCGGCGATCCCCCCCGTCGCGTCGATGCCGCAGCCAACGTCGCTCGGGAAACGTTTCGGCCGTCGTCCGGCCCCGCCGGTCCGCTTTTTTGCGCCGACCACCCTGATCACGCGTTTTCCGGCTGCCTTGTTCCGAATGGCTGTCTGCTGAATCGTCTGGCGCATCGTTCATGATCTCGTCCTCCGGCGACAGGTCCCGCACGCGGTTTTTCACCAACCGGACGGCACCATCATTGGCGGCTCTCACCTGGAAAACCACCCCGACAAGGAAACGGTCCTTCCGTCTCTCTTTCTATAATAGTCAAACATAACATGAAATCAATAGGTTAGTTTTATTTTTATGGAGCGCCGTTCCCGGCCGTCATCATTGATCCCTCTTGACAGCGCGGGGCACGCGGGGTGTATAGGAAGACACTCACCGCGATTTTGCCCCGCTCCGCCTCGCCCGCCCGGCGGGTCCGGTGGACGAAGCCCACAACTCTAACGTTGCAGGAGGTTTACCATGAAAAAATGGTTTGCACTCGCATTGGCTTTGGTGATTGCGGTTCCCATCGCCTCGGCCTTCGCCGCCACCCCCGCCGACACCCTGGTGATGGCCTGGCAGTTCGATGACATCATCACCCTTGATCCGGCCGAAATCTTCGAATTTTCAGGGGCCGAGTATGCCGGCAATACCTATGACCGCCTGATCGGCTACGACGTGGAAGATGTCAGCAAGATCTACGGCGTGGCGGCGGAAAGTTGGACGGTCTCCCCGGACGGCAAGACCTTCACCTTCAAGATTCGTGACGGCATCAAATTCGCCTCGGGCAACCCCCTGACCGCTGAGGATGTGGCCTTCTCCCTCCAGCGCACCGTTATCCTGGACAAGTCCCCGGCCTTCATCCTGGGGCAGTTCGGCTTCACGGCCGACAATGTGCGCGACCGGATCAAGGCCGTGGATGCCCATACCGTGACGATCGAGACGGACCAGAAATACGCGCCGACCTTCGTCCTCTACTGCCTCACGGCCACGGTGGGCTCCGTGGTGGACAAGAAGGAAGTCATGGCCCATGAGAAAGACGGCGATCTGGGCCACGCCTGGCTGCGGACGAATTATGCCGGGTCGGGCCCCTTCAAGCTGAATCAGTGGAAAGCCAGCGAGCTGCTGATGCTGGATGCCAACGCGGCCTACTGGGACGGCGCACCCACCATGAAGCGGATCATCATCCGCCAGATCGCGGAACCGGCCACCCAGCGCCTGCTCCTGGAAAAGGGAGATATCGACATCGCCCGCAATCTCGGTCCCGATCAGATACAGGGGCTGGAGGGCAACCCGGACGTTAAAATTCACTCCTCCCCCAAGGGCGGCATCTTCTACCTCGGCCTCAACCAGAAAAACGAAATCCTGAGCAAGCCCCAGGTGCGCCAGGCCCTGAAATATCTGGTGGACTACGACGGCATCGCCAACACCATCCTCAAGGGCAGCATGGTGCCCCACCAGGCTTTTTTGCCCAAAGGGTTCCTCGGCGCGCTCGAAGACAAGCCTTTCAAGCTCGATCCGGAAAAGGCCAAGCAACTGCTGGCTGAAGCGGGCTATCCCGACGGCTTTTCCATTTCCATGGATACCCGCAACAATTTCCCCACCCTGGACATGGCCCAGGCCATCCAGTCCACCTTCGCCCTGGGGGGCGTCAAGCTGGAGATCATCCCCATGGACGGCAAGCAGGCCCTGACCAAATACCGGGCCCGCAACCACGAAATCTACATCGGCCGCTGGGGACCGGACTACCAGGATCCCCACACCAATGCCGACACCTTTGCCAAGAACCTGGACAATTCCGACGACGCCAAGGCCAAACCCCTGGCCTGGCGCAACGCCTGGGACATCCCGGAAATGAGCAAAATAACGGACGCCGCGGTGCGCGAAAGCGATCCCCAGAAACGGGCCCAGATGTACCTGGATCTGCAGCGCGAGCATCAGCAGACCTCGCCCTTCGTGATCATGTTCCAGGACATCGAGGTGGCGGCCGAACGCACCAATGTGAAGGGATTCGTGCTCGGTCCCAGCTTTGACAGCAACTTCTACCGCACCGTCACCAAATAGCCCATGGGGGCCAGGCTCCCAGACACCCGGCCGGGACCGCCGCCTGCGGCGTTACAGCCGCAAGGTGGCGGCCCTGGTGGCCTCGGTGGCCCTGACGTTCTTGGGTCTGCTGTTCGTGACGTTCCTGATCGGCCGGGTGGTGCCCATCGATCCCGTGCTCGCGGCGGTGGGCGACCGGGCCCCGGCTGAAGTCTACGAACGGGTGCGCATCGAGCTGGGCTTGAACCTGCCCCTCTACCAGCAGTTTTTCATCTACATCGGCAAGGTTCTCCAGGGCGATCTGGGTCGCTCGGTCCTGACCGCCAACCCCGTCACCACCGACATCCTGCGGGTTTTTCCGGCCACCCTGGAACTGGCCACGGCGGCCACTGTGATCGGCGTCCTTCTGGGGATTCCCATGGGGGTCATGGCGGCCGTGCACCAGGGACGCTGGCCGGACCAGATGCTCCGGGTGGTGGGGCTCTTCGGCTATTCCGTACCGGTCTTCTGGCTGGGCCTGATGGGGCTGCTGCTCTTCTACGGCCGTCTGGACTGGGTGCCGGGTCCCGGTCGGCTGGATGTCTTCTACGAGGGACTGCTGCCGGCCAAGACGGGCGTCCTGCTCATCGACAGCGCTTTGGCCGGCGATTGGGCCATCTTCCGCAATGCCCTGGCCCATATCGTTTTGCCGGCCTCCATCCTGGGCTATTACAGCCTGGCCTACATCAGCCGCATGACCCGCAGCTTTATGCTGGAACAGCTCAACCAGGAGTATATCACCACGGCCCGGGTCAAGGGCGTCAGCGAGCGGGCCGTCATCTGGCGCCACGCCCTGGGCAATGTGCGCATCCCCCTGGTCACCGTGATTGCCCTGAGCTACGGCAATCTGCTGGAGGGCTCGGTGCTCACGGAAACGGTTTTCGCCTGGCCGGGGCTGGGATTCTATCTGACCCAGTCCCTGCTCAGTGCGGATATGAACGCCGTGCTGGGCGGCACCATTGTCGTCGGTTCGGTTTTCATCGGCATCAACCTGCTCTCGGACGCCCTTTACCGGCTCATGGACCCCCGCGCACGATGACGACCTCTCCCACCGATAGCATTCCTGTCGGCCGACGGTCCGGGCTTCGCCAGTGGCTCATGTCCACAGCGCCCCGTTCCCGCCGTCAGGCCCGTCTGGGGCGTGCCTACCTGGCCTGGCTGAATTTTTCGGAAAACCGTCTGGCCGTGGTCGGCCTGACCATCATTTTACTGCTGATCGCCACGGCCGCCCTGGCGCCGCTGATCGCCCCCTACCGGCCCAATGCCGCCAACCTGGCCGAACGATTGCTCCCCATGTCGGCCGCCCACTGGCTGGGGACGGACGAACTGGGACGGGACATTCTCTCCCGCATCATCTTCGGGTCGCGGCTGACCCTGTACGTCATCGTGCTGGTGGCCGTCATCGCCGCCCCCGTGGGCCTTCTGATCGGCACCGTGGCCGGCTACGCCGGCGGATGGCTGGACACCGTCCTGATGCGGATCACGGACATTTTCCTGGCCTTTCCCAAACTCATCCTGGCCCTGGCCTTTGTCGCGGCCCTGGGGCCGGGCATCGAAAACGCCATCATCGCCATTGCCATCACGTCCTGGCCCCCCTATGCCCGCATCGCCCGGGCGGAGACCATCACCATCCGCAAGGCCGATTTTATCAAGGCCGCCCGTCTCCAGGGCGCCTCCCCGACCCGGCTCGTCTGGGGCCATATCGTCCCCCTCTGTCTCTCCTCCCTTGTGGTCCGGGTGACGCTGGACATGGCCGGCATCATCCTCACCGCGGCCGGCCTGGGCTTTCTGGGGCTGGGGGCCCAGCCGCCCCTGCCCGAATGGGGCGCCATGATATCCAGCGGACGCAAATTCATGCTGGACCAATGGTGGGTGGCCGCCATGCCCGGCATCGCCATCTTCTTGGTCAGCCTGGGGTTCAACCTGCTGGGCGACGGGCTGCGGGACGTCCTGGACCCCAAGCGGGAGGGCCGCTGAATGGGAGACCTGCTGGAGGTCCGCAATCTCCGGGTGAGCTTCAAGACCCCGAAGGAGACCATCGAAGCCGTCCGCGGGGTGAGTTTCGCCATGGGCCGGGAAAAGCTCGGTATCGTGGGGGAATCGGGCTCCGGCAAGTCCGTGACCTGCCGCGCCCTCCTGGGTCTGATCCGACCGCCCGGACGAATCGCCGCCGATCATCTGCGCTTCGACGGCTTGGATCTCCTCAAGATCGATTCCCGCCAGATGCGGCACATCCGGGGCCGGCGCATCGCCATGGTCATGCAGGATCCCAAGTATTCCCTGAACCCGGTAATGACGGTGGGGGCGCAGATTGCCGAAGCCTACCGCATTCACGCCCGCGCCTCCCGTTCGGTTGCGCGCCGCAAGACCCTCGAAATGCTGGAGGCCGTGCGTATCCGTCATCCGGAACAGGTGTACGACGCCTATCCCCACCAGGTCTCCGGCGGCATGGGACAGCGCATCATGATCGCCATGATGCTGATTCCCGACCCGGACCTGCTCATCGCCGACGAGCCCACCTCCGCCCTGGATGTCACGGTCCAGCTGCAGCTCCTGGCCATCATGGACGATCTGGTGCAGGAGCGCGGCATGGGACTCGTCTTTATCAGCCACGACCTCAATCTGGTGGCCTCCTTCTGCGACCGCATCATCATCATGTATGCCGGGCGCATCATGGAAATCTGCGATGCGGCCGATCTCCATCAGGCCCGGCACCCCTACACCCGGGGACTGCTCGATTGCCTGCCGCGTATGGACACCCCGCCCGGTGAACTCCCGGTGCTCCAGCGGGATTCGTCCTGGGAGGAAAGGGCCTCATGATCCGGGTGCGTGATCTGGATGTCACCTTCGGCCGCGGGCGACGCGCCGTGCGCGCCGTGCAGGGCATCTCCTTCGAGGTCGGGGCCGGTGAGGTGTTCGGCATCGTGGGTGAATCGGGGTCCGGCAAGTCGACGGTGCTGAACGTTCTCAGCGGCTTGAACCATAAGTGGACCGGTGCGGTGGCCATCGATGGCGAAGACCAAACCCCCCAGCGCAGCCGCGCCTTTCACAAAAAGGTCCAGATGGTGTTTCAGGACCCCTACGGCTCGCTTCATCCCCGCCACACGGTGGACCGCATCCTGTCCGAACCCGTGGCCATCCACGGGCTGGGTCGGACCGAAGCCCGTATTCTGCAGGCCCTCGAAGAAGTCGGGCTGGGACCGACCTTCCGCTTCCGCTACCCGCACCAGCTCTCCGGCGGACAGCGCCAGCGGGTGGCCGTGGCCCGGGCCCTGATCCTGGAACCGCGCATCCTTCTGCTGGACGAGCCCACCTCGGCCCTGGATGTCTCGGTCCAGGCCGAGGTGCTCAACCTTCTGACCGGGCTGCAACGGCGGCGCAACCTGACCTATATCTTGGTCAGCCACAACCTGGCCGTTGTGGCCCACATGTGCCGCCGGATTGCCGTCATGAATCGCGGTATTATCGTGGAGGAGCTGGGCGTCGAAACCCTGCGCGAACAATCCCCCGCGCATCCCTATACCCGCCAGCTGCTCAGCGCCAGCCGGGGGTACGATCGTGGGGCGGCCGACATGTTGGAAGAATTCGATCCGAATGTTTCTTAGGGTTCGAGGGGAATGATACCAAAAGAGGGCGAGGGCCGGTTTCATTTTAGGCCAGGCGGTTTCTTGCATGTTTTTCGCCCTTCACTCGAGCCCTTGGACCCCTTGAACCTTTATCAATTACTACCGGTTAAGAAGTAAAGAATCGCAGGAGGCCCTCTCATGGATAAAAAACTGGCCCACCACGTCGAAACCCTTCACCGGCAGGCCTTTATCGTGGACGCCCATTTCGACCTCCCCTGGGATGTGGCCAACCAGCGGGAGCGGGGTGCCAAGCAGGTCATCGCCTCCCAGTATCTGGAGCGTTTCCGGGAGGGCGGCTTCGACCTGATCGTGTCGGCCATTTTTATTGAAAATTTCTTCCTGCCGGAAATGGGCCTGCGCCGGGCTTTGGGCCAGATCAGCCACCTGTCCGAAGAGCTGGACGATCTCTCCGATACCCTTTCCCTCTGCCGCAGCCTGGGCGATATCCACGCTGCCAGGGCGGCCGGTTGCATCGGCCTGCTGCTCTCCCTGGAGGGCGCCGATCCCCTGCAGAACGATTTAAATCTGCTGCGCATCTTCTACGATCTGGGCGTTCGCGGGCTGGGCCTCACCTGGAGCCGGCGCAACTACGCCGCCGACGGGTGCGCTTTCACCCCCGAGGCCGAAGCCCGCCCCTGCGGCTTGACCGACTTCGGCCGCGCCCTGGTTCAAAAAGCCGAACAACTGGGCATGCTGGTGGATGTGAGCCACTTGAACGAGGCCGGGTTCTGGGATGTCCTTAAAACCGCCACCAAACCCATCATCGCCTCCCACTCCAACTGCCGGGCCCTGGTCGACACCCCCCGCAACCTGACCGACGACCAGATCAAAGCCCTGGCCGCGGCCGGCGGGGTCATGGGGATGAACGCCATCAGCGCCTTCGTGGGCGACACCTCCCGCAAACGCAACGCGGACGACCTGCTCGACCATGTGGATCACATCGTCAAGCTCGTGGGCATCGACCACATGGGCGTCGGCCTGGATTTCTGCAGCGGCTTCAAGGATTACCTCTCCCTGCCCCATGCCCTGAGCACCTACGACGTGCTCCCCGGCCACCATCATTTGAAAGACTTCACCGCCGGTATGGTTCAGCGGGGTTACAGCGACGAGGACATCCTGAAGGTGCTGGGAGGGAATTTTATGCGGGTGTACGAACAGGTCCTGAAGTAAGGGTTCAAGGATCCGAGGGGTCAAGGATTCAAGGGTAAAAAAGAGGATAGATGAAGCAACGGTTTTGACTTGAGAGAGTGCGTCTTGTTACTGTTCTTTTGCTTTTCACTCGGCCCCTCGGCCCCTTGAATCCTTGGACCCTAATACCTCCTACCGTGGATTATGATAACAGATTTGAAACGTCATCAATCGAAAGGAACCTTGCCATGGTCACTCGCTACTGGCTCATGAAATCCGAACCCGGGGAGTATTCCCTGGAAGATCTGAAGAACGAACCCCAACAGACCGAACACTGGGACGGGGTGCGCAACTACCAGGCCCGCAACTTCATGCGCGACGACATGCAGAAGGGCGACCGGGTGATCTTCTACCACAGCGGCAAGAAACCCGAAGCCGTGGGCACGGCCCGCATCGTCAAGACCGGCTATCCCGACCACACGGCCTGGGACCCCAAGAACAACCACTACGATCCCAAGAGTTCGCCGGGAAACCCCATCTGGTACATGGTGGACATCCAATTCGAATCGGAATTCAAAACGCCCCTCCCCCTTAAAGCGCTGCGGGAGGTCCCGGCCCTGAAGGACATGATTCTCCTGCGCCGCGGCAACCGCCTCTCGGTCATGCCGGTCACCAAGAAGGAATTTGATACAATCTTCGAAATGGGAAGTAAAAAAGAGTCTCCTCCCGCTGACCGATCGGAATTCCCTAAAGAGGCTTAAACATTTACGATCTTGTTTTAATTTCCCCTTTGTCCCGCGCCGAGCATCGACGGATACGGACGGAATAGAGCGCGCGGACTGTCTGAGCCCCGCCGCAGCCAAAGCGAAGGCGGGTGAGTTTCCGCGTGCTCCGGCCGTCGTCGACGACGCGCAGGGTTAAGCGGGACACGGGCGTTTTCTTTTGCTTCCGTTTTCTTTCACGCGAAAGAAAATGAAGACGTATTTCGGAAAAACACCCCGCACGATAAGCCCTCTCCGGGTCTTCAACCAAAGGTGAAGGGCTAAGATCAAAACCAAGGCAAAAAACCCAGCTAAAACAATTCCCCTCGCATTCAAACTGGCACGCAGGGGGATCAGGGGGAAGGACGACAAGACTTTCGTTAGGGATTCATCTCGAAGGAATCCGCCAGCTTCAGCACTTCGTTTTGCCACACCCGCTGGAAGCGCGCCTCATCCACCACCGGTTTGCGGATCATCTTGAGACAGCCCTCCATCTGGGCGTCTGTGCTGCTGGTCTTGGAATAGAGCTGCAGGGCGAACTTGGCGAAATCCCGCACCATGAAATCAAAGATCTGCTCCAGCAGGTCCTCCCCCAGTCCGTCCAGGTTCCATTTCTCGATGATGAGCTGGCCGTAGGCCACCAGGGTGAACAGCTCGCCCAGGCACAGCAGGAAGTCGATGTCCCGGGCCTGTTCCTTGCTGGGCGGCGCCGTCATCAGCAGGGTCTTGAGGGCTTCGATCTGCTCCTTGAAGATGGTCACGTTGGGCGACGACACGCTGCCGTAAGCCGCCATGAAGTCGTGGAACTGGATCTTGCCCAGCCCCCGGGTGGGTCCCTGGTCGAAGAGAAAGGCGTCGTGGGCGGCATCCGTGCGGACGGGGATGTCCGGGAAGGTGCCCGGATTGAAGAAGTAGTTGGCCATGAACTTCACGATCAGGGCCATGTTGACATGCACCGTCCCCTCGAGCTTGGGCAGGGCCCGGATGTCGCGGGCCGCCATCTCGAAATAGGTGTCCTTCTCAAAGCCCCGGGCCGCGATGACGTCCCACAGGAGATTGATCACTTCCTCGCCCTGGGTGGTGACCTTCATCTTCACCATGGGGTTGAAGAGCAGGTAGCGCCGGTCTTCCCGGGACGCCGAGCGCATGTAGTCGATGGACCGGGACGGCGAACAGCCGCATGGCCGTCAGGCGGGCGTAGGCGTCGACGAACATCTGCTGGACGTGGGGGAATTCGGTGACGAACTTGCCGTACAGGTTGCGGTGGGCGGCGTGGTTGATGGCCTCGTAGAAGGCGTGGGTGCAGATGCCGATGGAGGCCCAGCCCAGGTTGAACTTGCCCACGTTGACCGTATTCAGGGCCGCATCCCAGGCGCCCTGCCCGCTGGAGAGGATCTCGTCGTCGGTGATGGGATAGCCGCTGCAGGGCGTATTCGGCCACGAACATCTGGGAGTTGACGATGTTCTTCACCAGCTCGAAATGGTCGTCCTTGGTTTTGACGGCAAACAAGACATAGTCGTCCGGTTTCGGAGTTCTTGCCGAAGGTGGAGACGCAGGGCCGCCTCGTTGCCGTTGCCGATGTAGTACTTGCCGCCGTCGGCCACGTAACTTCCGTCGCCCAGCGGCGTCAGCGTCATTTCCGATGGAGTAGAGGTCCGCCCCGTGGGCCTTCTCGGACAGCCCGAAGGCGAAGATGCCCCCTTCTGCGAGGAGCTGCCCGGTCTTCTCCCGAATCCATTATTGGGGCTCATCCAGATGGGACCCAGCCCCAGGATGGTCACCTGCCAGGTGTACCAGTAGGCCAGGCCGTAAAAGCCCAGGATCTCGTTGAAGTCGCAGTTGCGGTAGGTGTCCCAGCGCGCATCCGGGTTGTCCCCCGCGAATTCGGGCGGCGTCAGCAGGGTAGCAAACACCTGGTTTTCCTTGACGAACTCCAGGAAATCCGCGTACCAGCGCCGGTCGTGGTCGTCCTCCTTGAGCTGGGCCTTGCCTTTGGTCTCGAAGAACGCGATGGTCTTGGCCATGATCTCCCTGGACCGGGCGTCCAGGTGTTCGAAACTCTCATTGCGGGGGTTGAAAAGCATTGGGTTACCTCCTTCGGGGTAGACTGTATAGAAATTGTGTTGTTCTCCAGACCTGACGTCAGATAAGAATCAAGACACAGGGCATCGGAGGGACTTTTTCGTCATGCCCGCGCAAGCGGGCATCCATTTATTCCATCGCGAGTTCGTACGGATTCCCACTTGCACGGGATCGTCATGCATTTCCACAAAGATCCGCCTGATCTTTTGCTTATAAAAATGATGTTCACATCATTTTTATTCGTATACGAACCTTTACCCGAAATTTTTTTAGCCTTCTTCCGGCGTCATCAAATCCCACAGCAACCGTTTAAGCAACACCTGCTCCTCCAGGCTGAAGCGGGCCAGAAGCTCCTCGTTGGCTTTCTGCCGCAAGACGATCAGCTCCGTTTTCTGCTCATCGGCCTTAGGTGCTGTAAACAGCCGCACCACCCGCCGGTCGTCGGGATCGGGCCGCTTCTCGATCCAACCGGCCTCGGCCATGCGGTCCAGCACACCGGATAAGGTGGCCTTGTCCATCACCAGCAGCTTGCCCAGCTCAGCCGCAGTCTGCCCGGCTTCATGCCAGAGGCCCTCCAGCACGAGATGCTGTAAATTCGTCAGCCCGTAAGGCTTCAACACGTCCTTAAAACGCCCGTGGGCTTTCTGGTAGGCTTTGGCCAACAGGAAAATAGTGCAATCCGGCAGCGGTTTACGGGTATTCAACATTCACGATTCCCTTCGTATGCGAACCATTACCGGCTGCTTCGTTGTTTGTCAAGCGGGTGAGGCACTGAAACACGCCATTTGAGATAGAATTCTGCCGGTGAGCCGCTTTTGCGTATGGAGGGGCAAGGTAATCTTTGCGAAATAGGCAACCGCTTTATGGAACCTTCGATGCAAAGCCCCTTTATACTGATTGCCGGCCGGAAGGGTACCACGTAGCTCCTTGGAGAACCGGCAGTCATCGAGACTCAGCGGGTCCTTTCGGTTAAGCCTGATGAGGGCAGGCACGATGTCCTTACTCAGCTCTCCCCTGTCGGCCTGTTGGCTCAGCGTTTCCAGCGCCGTCCGTAACTCATAGGACTGGGCTCTGTTAGGACATCTTGTGATGAGGGCATCAAACACATCACTTACGCCGACGATCTCAACAAGTTTGTTTTCCAGCTGAATCCCGCGCGGATAGCCGCTGCCGTCCCGCCTTTCATGATGATCCCGTGCCGTGATGGCCGCAGGATGACCAGGATCTTGTAAATAATAGCTCAGCAGCACACAGCCGGCGGCGACATGATGACTCAACTGCTGCCGCTCTTGTTCGCTCAAAGGTGTAGACTTCTTGAGCACGGTCATGGGGACACAGATTTTAACGAGATCGTGATTTGCTGTGTAAATAGGTTACAGGTGGTCCTTCCCTCACCACTTGATGCGTGTCACTTCTACCCATGAGGAATAATCGTTGCGATGTTTCACAACCGATCAATATTGCATATCCCCTTTTAATTCATATAGTTGACAATATATGCCTGGACGCTTGCTTTGGCTGGCACGTGTTTTGCGGTAACCTATACTACAGTTTCAATCAACAACTCTAAAGGAGATGGCAAGATGTACAGGACATACTTTCGCAACGCACTCATTATCAGCGCAATCCTTTTGCTCACCGGTGCCGGTATTGTCTGGGCCCATGGCGGCTATGGCGGCTATGGCGGCATGATGGGCTACGGGGGCTACGGCGGTATGATGGGTAACGGCGGCTACGGCCCCATGATGGGTTACGGCGGCTACGGCGGCCATATGATGGGGCCCGGCTATGGTCCCATGATGGGGCCGGGCTATGGACCGGCCTACGGCAACTTGTCCCAGGACCAATACAACAAGTTGGATAACGCCCGGGAGAAGTTCTACGATCAGACCCGCGGACTGCAGGAAAAAATGGATCAAAAACAATATGCCATCCAGGAAGAATTGAACAAGCCGAACCCCGACCGGGCCAAGCTCGAATCCCTCCAGAAGAATCTATCTGCATTGAGGGCCCAGTACGATAAGGACACGCTGGACTACAATCTGGCAGTTCATAAGATCCTGCCCGATGCGGCCCGTGGCCAGGCATACGGAAACGGATACCGCGGCGGCTACGGCTGGTAAACCGCAAACTGCCGCTCGTCCGGGACCGCCTCTTGACGGCGGTCCCGGACCATACGACCTAAACAGGCAGGCGGCCGAGATAAACCGGTTCCTGACCTGGGAACACAATGATGGACCGCAAAACAAGCACATTTCTGAGCATCGGCCTATCGGCCGCCCTCGTGGCCGCTGCGATCTGGTTCCTGTTCAATCATCACCGAAACATGTGGGCTTCAGGCTACGGGCAGATGCCGCATGCGCAAGGGATGCTGATCGGCAGCGCCGGCCTGGGGTTCCTCATGATTCTCTTCTGGGTGGTCGCCATCGTTGCTCTGGTCATGCTCGTTTCGGCGCTCATTTCCGGCCGACGCCCAGCAGCAGAAACCCAAAACGCCCTGGAAATTTTAAAAAGGCGCTACGCCCGGGGTGAAATCGACAAGGCACGCTACGATGCCATGCGTCGCGACCTTGAACACAAGGAGGTGCAAAAATGAGCGCCCAAGCAGCGACCACCAAAATGATCGATCCGGTTTGCGGCATGGAGGTCGATCCGGCCACCGCCGCGGCCCAAATCTGCCATGACGGGATCAAAATCTTCTTCTGTGCGGAAGGGTGCCGCGATGCCTTTCTGGCCAATCCGAAACGCTACACCAAGCCCAAGCACAAGGGGTTCTGGCGGCGCTACCTGGCCCGCATGGAAAAGGCCACCGGCGGCAAAGCCATGTCATGCCATTGATTACCGCGATCGAACCGAAACCGATAGGGCCGCTGGAGGGAAGCGGCCGTATGTACGGTCCGTCCCAAAGGCACCGGCTTTCTCGCCGTCGTGTGCCGGTCTTCAATCAATCCGCTTGCCATTGCGGAACCTGGATTGGCCCTTCGGGCATCCCCTGGGTGAACCGGGTCACATCGCCCAGCAGAGGGCGGTTCTCGACCGGGCTTTCGAAGCGCTTTACACTATCGATACGCCGGGCACGATCATCGATCCGGGCTGGTGTTGGGGGCGTGAGACGCACCCGCCCATAACCCGGCCGGCCCTGCCGACCCAAAGCGAAGGCCTATGATGCCTGTGCTTGCGGTTGGCGCCCGGCACCGACGGATTGACGAAACCTCACCCTTCGCTCCCAGGCAATACTTGCTGCAGGGCCAGCCGTAAATAATTTTCCGCCTTAAACGGGTAACAATTACACAGTTCACCAAGTCGCTTCTTCGCGATGTAACTTTATTACCCTATCGCCTAAGTCTGCTCGAAAATATAACTTACTGTTTTTAATCATAGAAATCATACAGTCGATCACTTGGCATACGGATTGCTCTACTTTCATTGCAACAGGAGAAAAGTAGGTTTTCATCAACGCATTGGATCATAAGGATTTGCAGACATACGTGAGAGAGTTGCAGGTTACCCCCCGGCTTGAAGCGAATCCCCGTGGAATTACTTAACCCTATGGATCGAAAAAGGAGGAACGTCATGAAACGGTTGTTGATGGTCGCATTTTTCGCAGCACTATTGTTTGTTTCGCCTACTGCCTGGGCCGGCGGTATGGGTGGTGGCATGGGCGGCGGTATGGGTGGTGGCATGATGGGCGGTGATCAATGGGGTGGTCGCCAGTCCTGGAACACGGACCGCTACCAAGGGCAAGATCGTCAACGTCAGTATAATGATGAAGAAAACCACCGCCTGCGCCGGGAGATCGATGCCCAGCAGAATGCCCTCGATCGTGAGTTGGACCGCACGAACCCCGACATGGCCAAGGTCAAAGAGCTCAATCACGACCTCAGCCAATTACGGAATCAACTGGACCACACCGAAGGCCGCTTCGACCAGTACCAGCAGGGAGGGGGCGGGCGCTATGGTGAAGACCGCTACCCAAGCAACTGACGGCGGCGCCCCTCAGGACCCGCCTTAGACGGGACACGATGGACCTAACCGGAGAGATCAACAATGATGGCACTGAGCAAAGAAGTCATTGCCGGTCTCTACCGCAGACGGGCGGATGGGTATGATCTCAGCGCCAATTCCTATTATTTGATTGGCTTACGGGAATCGGCCTACCGACGGAAAGCGGTGGATGCCCTCCAATTGAACCCCGGCGATACGGTGGAGGAGCATGGGCACATAGGTCACCGCTTCGAAATCGTGCCGCTGGTACAAATAGACTGGGTGCAATGCTTCCCACAGGAAGTTGCGCGGAAAAGCAAAAACGAATACCAGAATCAGGAGTACCGCCAATTCCAGAGCCTTTTCGCCCACGTTCTCCCCCTCAAGGTTCCCTCTTTTCGACCGGCACGACGCATCGGAACGCCGCTAATCCGGTGGCGGCAAGCAACTGATTGAATCCCTGCACGTCCAATCGCTAAATTGTATACTAGTCTCAGGTTACCGATATTAGCAATCGGCCCCATGGCACGGATACGCCATTCAATATTATAAAGGCAACCTATAATCGCAAAACAGCGAGAAGAAAGGACTTTATTAAGTGACCCTATCGGATTTCCTTGTTCCTTACGGAGAGGCGGCCAAAACCGCCGTTGGATTCTTCTGGAAATCGGGGTGGGCGTTCGTCCTGGGGTATTTCATCAGCGCCATGATTCAGGCCTTTGTGCCCAAGGGCCGGCTGACCCCTTATCTCGGCGACGCCGGTATTAAGAGCGTCGGACTGTCGACCCTATTTGGCACCATCAGCTCTTCGTGCTCGTTCGCCGCGCTGGCCACGGCCAGGGCATTGGTCATGAAAGGGGCCCACTTCGTGGCCGCCATCGCCTTCATGTTCGCCTCCACCAACCTGGTCATCGAACTGGGCATCCTGATCCTCATCTTTCTGGGGTGGCAGTTTCTGGCGGCCGAGATCGTGGGGGGGCTGGTGCTGATCGCCATCAGCCGCATTCTGGTGAAGTGGACCTATCCCTCGGCCTGGCTGGAAGACGCCCGGGAGAAAGTCGAAGCGGAATCCGAAGAGGAGGAGGAGGATTTCGACTGGCGGCAGCGCATCCGCAGCGCCGAGGGGTGGCGCCTGGTGGGGCACAAGTTCGCCAGCGAATGGGCCATGGTCTGGGAGGAAATCGCCATCGGGTTTACGGTGGCCGGTTTCGTGGCCGTGCTGGTGCCCGCTGCCGTGTGGAAAACCATCTTCCTGGCCGACGCGGCGGCCGCCAACCCGATGTATTTCCCGGTGGTGCTGGAAAACGCCCTCCTGGCCCCCTTCGTGGCGGCGGCCACCTTCATCGGCTCCATGGGCAACATCCCCCTGGCCACGGTGCTCAACGCGAGCGGGGTTTTGTTTGCCGGCATCATGGGCTTCATTTACTCCGACCTCATGGTGCCGCCCCTGGTGGCGGTGAATGCGCGCTACTACGGCTGGCGCACGGCGCTCTACATCGCTGGGATCATGTACGTCAGCATCGTGGCCACGGCCTTGATCCTGCACTACGCCTTTGCCGTTATCGGCATCACGCCCGAGAGCGCCCGAGCCGTCAAGGAGGTGGCCCAGTTCAAGCTGGACTACACCTTCTGGATGAACTTGGCGGCGGTGGCCTTGACGGCCGGATTGTTGGGGCTGAACCGGGCTTGGCATCGGCACAACGACGCCATGGCCATGGACATGGGCGGGGGCCTGTTCAAGAAGATCATGGCGCGCCTGACCGCGGTCGTGCTGGCCGCCGGAGTGGGCCTTCATCTATATTGGCGTTTTTCCTGAGGGTCAGGCCCCGATGGCGTTGACCCGCAAATGGGGGAGAAGAATCATGAAGAAAATGAGGTTGTTTCCTATTTTCCCGCTGCTGGCTTTGTTGTCGCTCCTTTGGGGCTGTACCCCTTACCAGGGACGTGGTTTCATGGGGGGCGGGGGCGGCATGATGGGCTATGGCGGTTATGGAGGAGGGTTTATGTGGCTGATCATTATTATCGTGATCGCAGTCATCGTCTACCTTGTCTACAATCGGAATATCGGCGCCGGCGGGTCTTTGGGGGGGCGTCGTGAAAGCCCTCTGGATATTCTGAAAACGCGCTACGCCAAGGGGGAGATCTCAAAGGAAGAATTCGAGCGGCTCAAACAGGATCTCGAAGGTTGAACGGGAGTTGAAGCGCCCCTTAGGGGCCCGAAGGAGAAAACTATGGCGTATTATTTTAGCAGGAAGATAGAGGCTGGATTCGAGGAGGTGGTTTCACGGGTGACCGAAGCCCTGAAAAACCAGGGATTCGGCATTCTGACCGAAGTCGACGTGGGGGCCACCCTGAAGAAAAAGCTCGACGTCGATTTCAGGCCCTACAAGATATTGGGGGCCTGCAATCCGCCCTTTGCCTACAAGGCGCTGCAGGCGGAGGACAAGATCGGGACCATGCTGCCCTGCAACGTCATCGTGCAGGCAACGGACGACGGTGGGGTGGAGATCGCCGCCATCGATCCGGCCGCCTCGATGGCGGCCGTGGACAACCCCACCTTGGCCGAAATCGCCAGGACCATCGGAGAAAAACTCAAGACCGCCGTCCAGGAAGCATGACCAGCTATCCTCCGAGGCAGTGAGCCATGAGCAACAATCCCCCGGAGACGCACCACCGAAAGACGTGGTTTGGCGTCACCGCGCGCGTGACGATCGGTCCAGGATTCATGCACCGGGCAGGGATCGGCCGTATAGCGATCCCCCATCCTCCCGCGGCCAATTGGCTGCTGCGGCAAGGAATGCCGGGTGATTTGCAGCGCAAGCTCAGCTTCATCCACGAATTTGCCCATTTTCAGACCGCACCGGTCGTCCTGGCTTGTATGACCGCCCTGTTCACCCTTGCCTTTCTGAGAAACCGCCACGGTTTTGCGGAAATCCTTATTCTCCTGGCCGGCATTCAGGCCTTGTGGGAAATCCTGTCCGAGAGCCTCATGATCCTGGAAGCGCCTGCCGCGTATCGTGCCTGGTATGGCGGTATCCCGCTTTGGCCCCGGATTCTCTTCTGGGGTATTGGGTCTTTGGTGGCAGCCGCGGGGTGGCTGGTGGTTTTCACGGTCGCGCCTTAAACACGGCGCATCACCGATGGGGACCAATCGTCTGTTGCCGTCCGCGGCGGCAATCGTGTCATTATTACACGATGTTCCGAATAATGTGCTTCGAAGGGTGCGTAACAGTTACCCGATTTCAATATACGGATATTTCACGAACAATTAGAAATGAATGACGACCGGAACACCAATATCCGCACTCCTTGTAAGTGCCTGGAAAAAACGGGATGCAGGCTTATAACGGCATCGATTTTGCTGCACCGAATCTAAAGGAAGCAAAACACCGGCCGTTAACCGGTCGCCAGTGTTACGAATCCGCAGGGCGATAGGAAGCGCATAACGGAGGACAGCATGAAAAAACACGCCGCCACAGTCACGGAGAATGAGGAAATCAAGGACCCTGTCTGCGGAATGGTGGTCGAAAAATCTTCCGAAACCCTTTCCTATGAACATGAAGGGCGGCCGTACTACTTTTGCAGCCGGAACTGCCTGGAAAAATTCCAGGAGCATCCCGAACAGTACATCGATCCTGCCTCCCCCGAAAAATACGAAGAAGAAGGTGCGGCATCGTCCGGGCAAACCATTTACACCTGCCCCATGCACCCGGAAATCCGCCAGGACGGACCGGGCGACTGTCCCAAGTGCGGTATGGCGCTCGAGCCGAGTTCGCCTGTGGCGGAGCAAGAGGCGGTCGAATGGACCTGCCCCATGCATCCCGAAGTGGTCCGCAGCGAGCCGGGGGACTGCCCCAAGTGCGGCATGGCATTGGAGCCGCGCACCGTCGCCGCCGACGAGGGAGAAAACCAGGAATACGTCTTCATGCGCAACCGCTTCTGGCTGGGCGCCGTCTTGAGTCTGCCCCTGGTGCTGATCGCCATGCGCGACATGCTCGGTCTCGGTTTCATAGAAGCCATGGCGGGGCCGAAGATCCTGCACTGGACCGAATTCGCCCTGGCCACGCCGGTGGTGCTCTGGTGCGGATGGATTTTTTACGTACGGGCCTGGAAATCGGTGGTCACCTGGAATCTCAACATGTTCACCCTGATCGGGCTGGGGACCACGGTCGCCTATGTCTACAGCGTGGTGGCGCTGCTCTTCCCCCAGATTTTTCCGGCTTCGTTTCGGAGGGCGGAAGGCACGGTGGGCGTCTACTTCGAAGCCGCGGCGGTCATCGTGACCCTGGTGCTCTTGGGTCAGATGCTCGAACAGCGCGCCCGCAGCCGCACGGGAGCGGCCATCAAAGCTCTCCTGGGGTTGGCCCCCAAGACGGCCCGGCGCATCGGGGAGGACGGGTCGGAACGGGATGTCCCCCTGGATGACGTGCAGGTGGGCGACAAATTGCGGGTGCGGCCAGGCGAAAAAGTCCCCGTGGACGGCAAGGTCCTGGACGGCACCAGCAACGTGGATGAATCGATGATCACCGGGGAGCCCGTGCCGGTGGAAAAGAAGGCCGGCGAGAAGGTGATCGGCGCCACCGTCAATTCAACGGGGTCGCTGGTGATCCAGGCCGAGAAAATCGGGGCCGACACGGTGCTTGCGCAGATCGTCCACATGGTGGCCGAAGCCCAGCGCAGCCGGGCGCCGATCCAGAAGTTGGCCGATGTGGTGGCGGGCTATTTCGTGCCGACGGTGATCGCGGCGGCCATCACGGCCTTTATCGTCTGGGCCCTGGTCGGTCCGGAGCCTCGTATGGCGTACGCTTTAATCGTGGCCGTTTCCGTTCTCATCATCGCCTGCCCCTGCGCGCTGGGTCTGGCCACGCCCATGTCCATCATGGTGGCGACGGGCAAGGGGGCCACCTTCGGGGTCTTGTTCAAGGACGCCGAAGCGATCGAAACACTGCGCAAGGTGACCACCCTTGTCGTGGATAAGACGGGCACGTTGACCGAAGGCAAGCCTAAACTGTCCAAGGTCCTGTCCGTCGATGAAGGCGGCGATGAGAACCAAGTCCTGCAGTTGGCGGCCCGCCTCGAAAACGCCAGTGAACATCCCTTGGCGGCCGCCATCGTGGCGGGCGCCCAAGAGCGCGGCCTCGAACTTCGCGAGGTTACCGATTTCAATTCCCATACGGGACGTGGTGTTTCAGGCCTTATCGATGGGCGCAAGGTGCTACTGGGCAATGCACAATTGCTACAGGACAACGACGTATCGACGGATGCCTTGGATTCACAAGCAGAAGAGATGCGCGCGGGCGGTCAGACGGCCATGTATCTCGCGGTAGACGGTAAAGCCGTTGGTCTGGTCAGCGTGGCCGACCCCATCAAGGAGACCACGCCTGAAGCGATTGAAAAGCTGCACGAGGAGGGCATCCGCATTGTCATGCTGACCGGCGACAACCGGACCACCGCCGAAGCCGTGGCCTCCAAATTGGGCATCGATGACGTCATTGCCGATGTTCTGCCCGCGGACAAGGCTGATGCCGTCAAGCGCTTTCAGGAAGAAGGTCAGGTCGTGGCCATGGCCGGAGACGGCATCAACGATGCGCCGGCCCTGGCCCAAGCGGAAGTGGGGATCGCCATGGGCACCGGCACCGACGTGGCCATGGAAAGCGCCCGCGTCACCCTGGTGAAAGGGGACCTGCGCGGCATCGTCCGCGCCCGCCTGCTTTCCAAGGCGACCATGCGCAACATCAAGCAGAACCTGTTCTTCGCATTCGTCTACAATGCCGTGGGGGTTCCCATCGCCGCCGGCGTCCTTTACCCTGTTTTCGGACTGCTGCTCTCGCCCATGATCGCTGCGGCGGCGATGAGCTTCAGTTCCGTGTCGGTCGTGGGCAATGCGCTGCGGCTGCGTCGCGTCAATCTATAAGTACGCCAGATCGGAGTTTCGATGTTACTTCCCAAAAAAAACAAGACAGGGGACGAATCCGATAGCGCCCATCGACGGCTTGGCGATATCATCCGCAGGTGGGCGCAACTGTGCAGCAAATGACACTTCCAGCGCCTGCAGGGCTTGACGTCGGCGTCTTCCCCGATCGACGGTCGATTCAATGAGGCCCAGTTCGTCGAATCTTTAAAGCGCTTGATCCATAATGAATAGATGCCCCATAAGATAAAAGGTATATTTTGCGAAAAAGAGGTTCGCGATATCACTGTCGGAGTGTTGGCTGCGTAATGCGCACCTTTAAAAAGGGCTGAAAGTCATGGGCACTCCCTTAATGCCCAGCGTAGAGTGTTTTGGTAAGGAGTTTCTAATGACCGATTCAGAAAAGAAAGCGACGGATGCAATTCGCAGGCGATACAACCGCATCGCCTTTTTGTACGATTTAATGGAGTCGCCCATGGAGCGCTTGCGTTTTGCTGCGTGGCGCAGCCGCCTGCTGGACAGGATCGCCGGGCCGAGGGCACTGGAAGTCGGCGTCGGCACCGGCAAGAACCTTCCCTATTATCCGGCCGGCGTGGCGGTTACGGCAATCGATTTCAGCCCCCGCATGCTGGCCCGTGCGAGAGCCGAAGCTCGCCGCCGCAGCATGCGGATTGATTTTCAGGAGATGAACGTCCAGCGCTTGGACCTGCCCGCTCATTCCTTTGACACCGTTTTTGCGACCTTTGTCTTTTGCTCCGTGCCCGACCCTGTTTCAGGCCTGACCGAATTGAAGCGGGTCTGCAAGCCCGGCGGACGCCTGCTGCTCCTGGAGCATATGCGACCGGGGAACTTCTGGTTGGGGCTGCTGTTCGATGCCCTGAACCCTCTGATGGTTCGCATGACCGGGGCCAACATCAACCGCAGGACCATGGCAAACATCGCGCAGGCAGGATGGAAAATCGAAGTCGCCCAACCCTTGTCTGGGGATATCGTTTGGTGGATCGAAGCCGCTATCTGAATGAAACCCAATGTTGCAGCACTGGGCCAAACCTGCCGAGCGGCAGACATCTTATCGGAGGCACCGGCAGTGGAAGGGGCTGCTGTCATATCTACAGACCCGTCGGCATCGGATATGGTGGTGTTGCCTCTCGATAGATGTGACGGCGGATAATGGAAGTTAACGATGCCTTTATTTTGGCAATTGCCTGAACGCCCATGTTCCGCCCAACAGATCGTATACCTGCGTATAGCCCAGCTCGTCTAAATCCGATGCTGCGTCGCGGCTCATCGTGTCGCCCAGACAGTACACCACGATTTTCGTGTTTTTATCGCGGGGCAACAAATCGGTATGTTGTTTGATGGTCCGATAATCGATGAAGGCATCCGTACCCGGTATGTGTTTCTGCTCGGGAACATGGACATCGAGGAGGAAAAAGTCCTTGTGCGCCAACATCGTTTTCAATTGCTCCGGCGTCACCGTCCGATAGCCGGATGCCCAGGCGCCGCCCGCCAATAGCAGGAGGACCAGAAGGGGGCCAATCAAGAGGATGCCGCTTTGATTCTCTCTATGCTTCGTTTTTGACATGATAGTCTTCCTTTTTTAAATATATATTTTCTCCTTGAGATTCCATCGAATGACCGCTGTCGCCATTCGGGTGACTGGCGTACTGGGATGAATTATGATTGTGTCCCCCACCGCAACCCATCATGCCTCCCTTTCGGGAAAACATGAGATAGATCAGGGAACCAGATAGGGACATTCTATTTTCCGCTTGTTTCTCCCTTCAGGATCATAGAACCTCTCTTTATCCCTCACCAGAGGCGGTGGGTCCGGATTGAATTCAAACGTCGGCCCCGTGCATGATCAATGAACCGGCGATGGTCCACATAGTGGCGCACACCAGGCCGTCGAGAACGCGCCAGGCGATGGGT